>NZ_JBAFUS010000002.1:0-1307603 GCF_043193615.1 Xanthobacter aminoxidans
CCCTGCCGGATTGTGGTCCGCCGCCTCCGGCAACACGCAGCCGAGCGCCGAGACGCCGGAGCGCATCACGTCCATGGGGTGGGCTGCGGCGGGCAATTGCTCCAGCGTCCGGCGCACGGCCTCGGGCAGGCCGCGCAGTCGCTTGAGCTTGGCCTGGTACGCGGAAAGCTCGGTTGCCGTGGGCAGGGCGCCATGGACGAGGAGATGGGCGATCTCCTCGAAGGTGCAGGTCTCCGCCACGTCGAGGATGTCGTAGCCACGATAATGCAGGTCGTTGCCCGTGCGGCCGACCGTGCATAGGGCGGTGTTGCCGGCGACCACGCCGGAGAGCGCCACGGACTTCTTGGGTGCGGGCTTCCCCGCGTTTGTCTGTTGCTCGGACATGGGTGCCTCCTCAGCCGGAAATCACTGTGAGCTCGGGCGCCGACCTGACGCGCCAGTCGAAGATGCCGGTGGCGCGCACCGCGCCCAGCAGCGCCGGGTCCACCTGGAAAGTGAGGCCGCTGAGGTCATCCGCCTTGAGCCGGGTCAGGCGCTCCACCGTGCCGAGGAAGCGATCCTGCTCGGACGGGGAGACCACGCCCTCCGCGAGCGCGCGGAACTTGGCGATGTACTGACGCCGGCCGAACGGGCGCGCGCCGAGGGGGTGCGCATCGGCAATCGCCAGTTCGTCCGCGATCACGCGGCCATCCTTGAGCGTCACCACCACGCGGCCGCCAAAGGCCTTCTCCTTGGGATCGCGGCTGTGGTAGCGGCGCGTCCATTCCGGGGCCTCGACGGTGGAGATCTTGTGCCAGAGGTCCACCGTGGACGGGCGCGAAGCCCGTTCCGGCGCATAGGAACGCGCGTGGTGCCAGGCGCCGTCCTCCAGCGCCACGGCGAAGATGTACATGATCGAATGGTCGAGGGTTTCCCGGCTGGCCTTCGGATCCATCTTCTGCGGGTCGCCCGCGCCGGTGCCGATCACATAATGGGTGTGATGGGAGGTGTGGATGACGATGGAGGCCACCTGCGAGAGGTCTCCGATTTTCGGCCCCATCCGGCGGGCAAGGTCGATCAGGGCCTGGCTCTGATATTCCGCCGAGTGCTCCTTGGTGTAGGTGTCGAGGATGGCGCGCTTCGGCTCGCCCTTCTCGGGAAGCGGCACCACGTATTCGGCTGTGGGGCCGCCGAGCAGATAAGCGATGAAGCCATCCTCTCCCTCCCAGGCCGGGGAGGGGGCACCTTCCCCACGCATCACCCGGTCCACCGCCTCCACCGCCATCTTGCCGGCGAAGGCAGGCGCATAGGCCTTCCAGCTGGAAATCTCGCCTTTGCGGGACTGGCGGGTGGTGGTGGTGACATGCAGCGCCTGCTGCACCGCCTGGTAGACAGTCTCCGTCGGCAGGCCCAGCGCGGCGCCGATGCCGGCGGCGGCGGAGGGGCCGAGATGGGCGATGTGGTCGATCTTGTGCTCGTGCAGGCAGATGCCTTTCACGAGGTCGACCTGGATCTCGTAGCCGGTGGCGATGCCGCGCACCAGCGCCGCGCCATCGAGCCCGCAATGCTGCGCCACCGCCAGAATGGGCGGGATGTTGTCGCCGGGATGGGAATAGTCGGCGGCGAGAAACGTATCGTGAAAATCAAGCTCACGGACGGCGACCCCGTTGGCCCAAGCCGCCCATTCCGGCGACACACGCCGATGCGCGGAGAGGCCGAACACGGTGGCGCCCGGCTGGAAGGGATGGGCCAGCGCCTGGGCCCGGGCGCTCGCCACCGGGCGGCGCGTGAGAGAGGCCGCCGCCACGGCCGCATTGTCGATGATGCGGTTGCCGATCATCTCCGCGACGTCATCGCCCACCGGCACGGGATCGGTGGCGACTTCGGCGATCTTCCAGGCGAGCTGGTCGGCGCGGGAGAGCGGTTCGGCGGACTTGTAGGTGCGTACGGTGTGCGACTTCACGATGCGTGATCCTCGGACGAAGCTGAAGGGGATGGCACGGGCACGGGCCGGCCGTCGGCATTGACCGCGACCATCTCGAAGGCGCCCCGCACGGCGAGGCGGCGGGCGCCGGACAGGAGGGCTTCGGCGGTCATGTCCACCTCGACGGTCATGGAGGTGCGACCGACACGCGTGACGCGGGCGGACAGCACGATGATCTCACCGACGCGGACCGGAACGTGGAACTCGGTCTTCTCCGCGCTCGCCATCACGACGGGTGTGCGGGCGCGGCGGGTGGCGGCGACAAAGGCCGCCTTCCCCATGAGTGACAGTGCATTGCCTCCGAACAGGGTGCCGTAGTGGTTGGCCTGATCGGGGAAGACCATCTCGATGAAGGAGGTCTCGTCGGGGCCGGGGGCTACCCCCGCGAACTCCTCGGGCGGGGGCGCGGCAATGGCGGGGGCGGCCATCTCAGGCGCCTTCGCGCGGAGCGGCTTCGGGCCGCGTGACTTCGCGCACCAGCGGGATCATCTGATCGCCCCAGCTGCCGGCGCCGTCATGGTGACGAGAGACCCGCACCAGCTCCACCGAGACGCCGGCGGAGACAGCCCGCTGGATCGCGTCGTTCACCCGGTGGACGGCATCCGCGACGCGGTTGATGGCTCGGTCCCTGTCCGACAGGTCAGGCGGAGCGACGGGCTTGAATTCGGCATTCATTGGGACGGCTCCTGTGGAGGACGGGCGGTTGTCTCCTGCCGGGACAACACGGGTCGCTAGGGAACGACGGGGCGGGGATCGAGCCGCCGGAGCGATTGAAATGGCTCGGAGGTCACGCCGGCGGCTCACCCCTTTCCCCACTCTTCCGCACCTGAGGTGGGAGGCGTGGAGACAGGACGTTGCAGGCGCTTATTCGGCTGCCGCGAACTGGTTCATGGTGTTGGCGTGTCCCCCGGCCTTCAGGGCCCGCTCGCCGGCGACCATTTCCTTGAAGGTGTCCCCGAGATCGGACCCGACCTCGTGCTGGTGCTTCACCGCCGAGATGCCGCGCCGGATTTCCTCGCGCTGGACGCGGTTCACATACGCCTTCATGCGGTCCGGACCGAAATAGCCGTGGCTGAGTTCGTCGGTTGCAAGGGCGGTGAGGTGGAAGGTCGGCAGGGTAATGAGATTGTGGAACACGCCGGCCCGTGCCGCGATATCCGCCTGGAAGCGGGCGAGCCGGGCATCGGCCTCCCGTCCAAGCTCGTCGTCATCGAGCTTGGCGGACATCAGGAGCGCTCCGTCGGGATAGGCGTCGGCGGCAATACGGCCTTCCGCGATCCACTCGGTGCGGACCTGGCGGCGGATATTCAGCGTCCAGTTGAAGGACGGTGAATTGTTGTAGGTCAGCTTGGCGTTCGGGACGACTTGGCGGATCTCCGCCACCATGCCGGCAATCTCGTCCACGTTCGGGGTGTCAGTCTCGATCCAGAGCAGGTCGACGCCGCCTTCGGTGAGGGCAGCGATGCAGTCTTCTATGACGCGGGCGCGTCCCGAGCCGTCCTTGAAGGCGAACAGCCCGTTGGGCAGGCGCACGGGACGCACCAGCTCGCCGTTGAGCACGAGGCCCAGTTCGCCCTCGTGCAGCGGCTTCTCCAACGTGACAGGCTCCACCTTCAGCCACTTGGTGTATTCGCTTGCGAGGTCGCCGGGTCTCTGGCTCACAGGGATCTTCTGGGTGAGGCCAGCGCCGAGGCTGTCGGTGCGGGCGACGATGACACCGTCATCGACCCCGAGTTCCTCGAAGGCGAGCCGCACGGCGCGCAGCTTCTCGATGAAATCTTCACGCGGCACCGTCACCTTTCCGTCCTGGTGGCCGCACTGCTTGGCATCGGAGACCTGGTTCTCGATCTGGATGCAGCAGGCGCCAGCCTTGATGAGTTCCTTGGCCAGCAGGTAGGTGGCGTGCTCGTTGCCGAAGCCGGCGTCGATGTCCGCGATGATCGGGACCACATGGGTCTCGAAGCAGTCGATGGCGGCGATCGCCTCCCGTTCGGCAGCCCGATCGCCTTTCGCACGCGCGGCCTTCATCGCCTTGAACAGGTCGTTGATCGCCACCTCGTCGGCCTGGCGCAGGGAGACGTAGATCTCCTCGATCAGATCCGCCACGGCGGTCTTCTCGTGCATGGACTGGTCGGGCAGATGGCCGAAGCGGTTGCGCAGGCCCGCCACCATCCAGCCCGACAGGTAGACATAGGCGCCGCGCGCGGTGCCATTGAGCCGCTTGACCGACTTGACCATCTGCTGCGCATGGAAGCCCGACCAGCAGCCGAGCGACTGGGTGAAACGGGACGGATCGGCGTCGTAGGCCGCCATGTCCGCCCGCATCACCTTGGCCATGGCGCGGGCGATATCGAGATGAGTATCGAACGTATTCTGCAGGCGGAGCTGGATGATGTCATCGACGCTCACGCCGCCCGGTGCCGTTCCGTCGGGAAACCGTGCATTCAGCTCGGTGGCGAGTTCGGCATAGCTTCTCGACGTCCCCATGGGTGTCTCCCTCTTCGCGTTTCGGCATCCGTCTGTCGGTCGCGAATTTTCTTGCGACCGGATCGTTTCCTCACAATATTTGCCGCCAGATCAGTGCGGAATGACTGAAAATGCGTGGATTTGCGAGGCCTTACGGTCAGGTTTGCGAAGTTTGCGAATTGGGGTGGAGCTGATGAAGAAGACCTTTGTCGGCGTGCGGCTCAAGCGGCTGCGGGAAGAGCGGGGCCTGACCCAGCTGGCGCTCGCCCAGGCCCTCGGGCTCTCTGCGAGCTACCTCAACCAGCTGGAGAAGAACCAGCGTCCGCTCACGGTGCCGGTGCTGCTGAAGATCAACGAGATCTTCGGCGTGGACGTGCAGCTCTTCTCCGAGGGAGAGGAGGGGCGCCTCGTGGCAGACCTGCGCGAAGTCTTCACGGATCCGCTCACGAGCGAGCATGTGAGCCTTGCCGAACTGAAGGAAGTGGCCTCCGCCATGCCGGCTCTGGGCCGTGCGGTTGTCGCGCTCAATCGACGCCTGCGGCATGCGGTGGAGCGGGCGGATGCCATGGCGGGAGAACTCGGCCTCGGCTCTGGGGGCATGGCGATGCCGGCGGCTCTTATGCCTTATGAGCAGGTGCGTGATTTCTTCTACGCCCGTCACAATTATTTCGCCGAGCTGGACGACGCGGCCGAACGACTGGCGCAGGCGAGACAGCTCATCCCCGGCGACATGGCCGAGGGCCTCGCGCGGTATATGGACATGCGTCATGGCGTGCGGATCGAGCGCGCCGAAGACGAGGCGGCACAGCGCCGCTTTCTGCCCGGTGAACGGGTCCTGCGCCTATCCCGCCGGCTCGACGATGGTCAGCGGGCGTTCCAGATCGCCACCCAGCTTGCTTTCCTGGAGCAGGGCGCGCTGATTGAACGCCTTGCCGAAGAGGCATCGGCGGGCGTGAAGGAAACCCGAGCGCTCACACGGATCGGCCTTGCCAATTACTTCGCCGGCGCATTGCTGATGCCGTACCGCGTCTTCGTCGCCGCGGCGGAGCAGGAGCGTTATGACATCGAGCGTCTCGGCGCACGGTTCGGCGTCGGCTTCGAGACGATCTGCCATCGTCTTAGTTCGCTGCAGCGCCCGGGAGCGACGGGCGTGCCCTTCTTCTTCATTCGGGTGGATCGGGCGGGAAATATTTCGAAGCGGCAGTCGGCGACCGATTTCCATTTCTCCCGGGTGGGTGGCACCTGCCCGTTGTGGAACGTCTACGAGGCATTCGCCCAACCCGGAAGGATTCTCACCCAGGTGGCGCAGATGCCCGACGGACGCACCTATCTGTGGATCGCTCGTACGGTGCATCACTCCGCCGGCGGCTATGGTGATCCGGGGAAGACCTTCGCCATCGGCCTCGGATGCGACATCCGCCACGCCGGACGGCTGGTTTACTCCAAAGGCCTCGCTCTGGATGATCCCAGCGCGGCCATTCCCATCGGTGCAGGATGCAAGGTGTGCGAGCGGCCGTCATGCCCGCAGCGTGCCTTCCCGCTGATCGGCCGCCTTCTGACGGTGGATGAGAATAGGAGTGTCTTCACGCCCTACTCCGAGGGGTGACAGGGCGAGGGATATTCTGACCTCCAGCACCCGATCACACCGATGGTTGGGCCCTATCCGGTTGAAGAATCGGGTTCCTTGCGTGTGACCGCTCCTGTTCCCCATCGGTCATCGATGGAGCGCAAACATCGCAGGCTGACAGGGCCATCGGGTTCGGGCGCGCGGCGGCGGCGGTCTGCCGCGCGCCAATTTCTCCGGGGTCTGGTGGCCCGGTGACGTCTTTGTTCGCGGGACCAACCCGTGGACAAGGTCCGTTGAGGCGAGGCATCATGGATGCCGGTGACCTTGTATTTCATGAGCCGATCGGGCACCCGATGCGCGTCAGCCTGGAGCCCATGCGCGACATGATACGGCGCCCGGGAAATCTGCGGCCGCACGCGAGAGTAGATCGCGTGGGAGAGCGTGCCAATCTTCGGCACGACGGCCGCCGGTGGGCATTGCGAGGGGTCAAACAGGCTGCGGGAAAATCCCCGTAGGTCGCACCTCCGCCGTCAGGTCCGTCCGTGCGGGAGGGGACTCCGCAGGCGCAAAGTATTGACATTGCCGCCGCAATAGCCACTAAATCTGGTGGTCACGGTCTCTCGACTCGCAAGATCGAGAGCTAAGAGGGAAGCCGGTCCAAAGCCGGCGCTGCCCCCGCAACTGTAAGCGGCGAGTTCTTGTTCACCCATGTCACTGAGGCCCCATGGCCTTGGGAAGACGGACAAGAATGATGACCCGCGAGCCAGGAGACCTGCCGCGACACCAGTACGTCCACGGGCGGGGTGTCCCGGTGAGGCGCTTGCTGCGGGTGGCGTGCGCCTCCCCCTGTTTCGGCATGCGTCCGCCTGCTCTCCGTCCCCACATTCATCGGGGATGATGATGCCAGCGACCGCCGAACGCCATGCCAATGGCAGCTACAGATTTTCCATGCCGGCCCCTGATGTTGAAGCGGTCGCCAGCGCGCCCGGCTATCAGCTCATCCGCCGCAATGGGGCGGTCACGCCGTTCGATGCCGCCAAGATCGCGGTGGCCCTGACCAAGGCGTTCCTGGCCGTGGAGGGACAGTCGGCTGCCGCGTCCCGCCGCATCCACGACATTGTGGCGGGGCTGACCGACCAGATCGTGGCGAACCTCACCCGGCGTCCCGACGTCGGACGCACCTTCCATATCGAGGATGTGCAGGACCAGGTGGAACTGGCCCTCATGCGCGGAGAGCATCACAAGGTCGCCCGCGCCTATGTGCTCTATCGCGAGGCGCGGGCGCGGGAACGCGCGAAGGCCCTCGCCGTGGTGCATCCGGGCGGTGATGCCGCCGCCGTGCTGCATGTGAGAACCGCCGACGGCGCATTGGTGCCGCTGGATGCCGCCCGCCTTTCGACCGTCATCGGCGAGGCCTGCGCCGGGCTCGACGGCGTCTCGGCCGTGGCAGTGCTGAACGAGGCGCGACGCAACCTCTATGACGGCATCTCGCTGGATGAACTGGCGCAGGCGCCCATCCTGGCGGCGCGCACGCTGGTGGAGACCGAGCCGAACTATTCCAAGGTCAGCGCGCGCCTCCTGCTGGACAAGCTGCGCCGCGAGGCCCTGAGCTTCGTCGCCGGTCGGCCGGAACAGGCGACGCAGGCCGAGATGGCGGAGCGCTACGGCGATTATCTCGGCGCCTATGTGAGGACCGGCATCGCCAATGACCTGCTCGATCCCGAGCTCGGTCGCTTCAACCTTTCCCGGCTGGCTGCCGCCCTCAAGCCGGAGCGGGACCTCGCCTTCGACTATCTGGGCTTTCAGACGCTCTACGACCGCTATTTCCTGCATGTGCGCGGTACGCGCTTCGAGCTGCCGCAGGCCTTTTTCATGCGCGTCGCCATGGGCCTGGCCTTGCGCGAGATCGACCGGGAGGCGCGGGCGATCGAATTCTACGATCTCCTCTCCTCCTTCGACTTCATGGCCTCCACGCCGACTTTGTTCAATGCTGGGACGCTGCGCGCCCAGCTCTCCTCCTGCTTCCTCACCACGGTGGCGGATGACCTGGACGGCATCTTCAAGGCGGTGAAGGACAATGCGCTGCTCGCCAAATATTCCGGCGGCCTCGGCAATGACTGGACCCGGGTGCGCGGCCTCGGAGCCCACATCAAGGGTACCAATGGCGAGAGCCAGGGCGTGGTGCCTTTCCTGAAGGTGGCGAATGACACCGCCATCGCGGTGAATCAGGGCGGCAAGCGCAAGGGCGCGGTCTGCGCCTATCTGGAGACCTGGCATGTGGACATCGAGGACTTCCTCGATCTGCGCAAGAACACCGGCGACGAGCGCCGCCGCACCCATGACATGAACACCGCCAACTGGGTGCCGGACCTGTTCATGGAGCGGGTGGAAGAGGACGGCCCGTGGACCCTGTTCTCCCCCGATGAGGCGCCCGATCTCCACGACCTTTACGGCCCCGCATTCAAGGCCGCCTATCTCGCCTATGAAGCGCGGGCCGCGCGGGGGGAAATGAAGGTCTTCAAGCAGGTGCGGGCGCTCGATCTGTGGCGGCGCATGCTGACCATGCTGTTCGAGACCGGCCATCCCTGGATCACCTTCAAGGATCCGTGCAATATCCGCTCGCCCCAGCAGCACGTGGGCGTGGTGCATTCCTCCAATCTCTGCACGGAAATCACGCTGAACACCTCGGATGACGAGGTGGCGGTCTGCAACCTCGGCTCGGTCAACCTGTTCTCCCATATCGCCGATGGCCGCCTGGACATGGAGAAGCTGGCGCGCACGGTGCGCATCGCCATGCGGATGCTGGACAACGTCATCGACATCAATTTCTACACTATCCCCGAGGCGCGCCGATCCAACCTCCGGCATCGTCCCGTCGGCCTCGGCATCATGGGCTTCCAGGATGCGCTTCAGGCGCTTCGCCTTCCCTACGGCTCGGACGCGGCGGTGCGTTTCGCGGATGAGAGCATGGAGGCAATCTCCTTCCATGCCATCTCCGCCTCGGTGGATCTCGCTGCCGAGCGCGGGCGCTATCCGAGCTTTGCGGGCTCGCTCTGGTCGCAGGGCATCCTGCCCATTGACTCCCTCGAACGGCTCGCCGAGGCGCGCGGCGGTGCGGATTTCGACCGGTCCCGGACACTCGACTGGGACAGCCTGCGCCAGCGGGTGGTTGCCACCGGCATGCGCAATTCCAACTGCATGGCCATCGCGCCCACGGCCACCATCTCGAACATCTGCGGTGTCAGCCAGTCGATCGAGCCGGCGTATCAGAACCTCTATGTCAAATCGAACATGTCGGGCGACTTCACCGTGGTGAACGCCGCTCTCGTCCATGACCTGAAGGCGCGCGGACTCTGGGACGAGGTGATGGTTTCAGACCTCAAATATTTCGACGGGAGCCTGGGCGAAATCGCCCGGATTCCGGACGACCTGAAGGACCTCTACGCCACGGCCTTCGAGATCGACCCGGCCTGGCTCGTGGAGGCGGCCGAGCGCCGGCAGAAATGGATCGATCAGGCCCAGTCCCTCAACCTCTACATTGCGAGCCCTTCCGGCAAGAAGCTCGATGAGCTCTACCGTCTGGCCTGGAAGCGGGGGCTGAAGACGACCTACTACCTCAGGTCGCGCTCGGCCACACATGTGGAGAAGTCCACGCTCAAGGGCACCGACGGCAAGCTCAACGCCGTCGCCGCCACGGTTCCGCCCGCCGTAGCGGCTTTCCCCGCAGCCATTTCCGGCGAAGCTGTCGACAGCGAAGCGTGGGGCAACGCCTGCGCCATCAACGACCCCACCTGCGAAGCCTGCCAGTGACCGGCGGACAAGGACAAGAAACCATGCTCGACTGGTCTGACACCAAGCCACAGCCCGCCATCATGCCCGGCATTCCGGCCGGTCCCTCCGAAGCCACCGGCCTCGGGGAGATCGATCGCAACGGCGCCCGCGTCACCGTGGACGAGAAGCGCATGATCAATGCGCGCGCCGACGTGAACCAGCTTTTGCCGATGAAGTACCATTGGGCATGGGAGAAATACCTGTCCGGCTGCAACAATCACTGGATGCCCACCGAGGTGTCCATGCAGGCGGATATCGCGCTGTGGAAGTCACGCGACGGCCTCACCGAGGACGAGCGGCGCATGCTGAAGCGCAACCTCGGCTTCTTCGCCGCCTCCGAGAGCCTGGTGGCGAACAACATCGTGCTCGCCATCTACCGCCACCTCACCAATCCCGAATGCCGGCAGTATCTGCTGCGACAGGCGTTCGAAGAGGCGATCCACACCCATACCTTCCAGTACATCGTCGAAAGCCTCGCCCTCGATGAGGGCGAACTGTTCAACATGTATCGGGAGGTGCCCTCCATCACCGACAAGGCGGCGTGGGCCCTCAGTCACACCCGGAGCCTCGACGATCCGGAATTCCGCACCGGCACACCGGAAGCGGACCAGAAGTTCCTGCGCGACCTCGTCGCCTTCTACGTGGTGTTCGAGGGCATGTGGTTCTACACGGGGTTCGCGCAGATCCTCTCCCTCGGCCGCCGCAACAAGATGGTCGGCATTGCCGAGCAGTATCAGTACATCCTGCGCGACGAGAGCATCCATCTGAACTTCGGCATCGACGTGATCAACCAGATCAAGATCGAGAACCCGCACTTGTGGACCCGGGCGTTCCAGGACGAGGTGCGCGGGATGCTGAAGGATGCGGCAGACCTCGAGGCGGCGTACGGCCGGGACACCATGCCCCGCGGCCTGCTCGGCCTGAATGCCGCGCTCTGTGAGCAGTACATGCGCTTCATCGCCAACCGGCGCTGCGCGCAGCTCGGCCTCGCCCCGGTGTTCGCAGAGGCGGAGAACCCCTTCCCGTGGATGTCGGAGGCCATGGACCTGAAGAAGGAGAAGAACTTCTTCGAGACCCGCGTCATCGAGTACCAGAACGGCGGTGCGCTCGCCTGGGATTGAGCGGGATTGCCTCCCGCCGCGGCGGTGATTGTCGTGACGCAGGACAACGGCCGCGTCGCGTGCGCCACGTTCTCCATCTCCCACGCCCGCGGCATGACACCCTGCCGCAGGCGAATTCCACAATTCTTTGTCCATCGTAATCTTTAGGCAATGACGCTGCGTAATAGCCCAGCCCATGAAAACCGATCTTCCTCGCCGAGGCCTTGTGCGGTCCCGGTGCTACCCCATGATTCTAGCAGGGGCGCTCGCCTTGGCGGCCTGCGGGGAGAGCCAGCCTGCGGCTCCTCCCGAACCCGTCAATGTCTCGGTCGTGCAGCTGAGGCCCGAGGCCGTTACGATTCATGACGTGCTGCCGGGCCGGGTCGCGGCCTATCGCGTCGCGGAAATCCGGCCGCAGGTGGGCGGCATTGTCCAGCACCGGCTGTTCCGGGAGGGGAGCGAGGTCGCGGCGGGCCAGCCACTGTTCCAGATCGACCCGGCCGCGTTCGCCGCGGAAGTCGACATGGCGGCTGCGGTCCTGCGCCGGGCCGAGGCGGTGCTCGACCGGGCCGAGGCGCAGGTGAGGCGCGTCGAGGCGCTTCTCAAGACCAACACCGCCACCCAGCAGGCGCATGAGGATGCCATCGCCGCGCGCGCTCAGGCCGCCGCA
The DNA here is from genome assembly GCF_043193615.1 of Xanthobacter aminoxidans. Lineage (NCBI taxonomy): Bacteria > Pseudomonadati > Pseudomonadota > Alphaproteobacteria > Hyphomicrobiales > Xanthobacteraceae > Xanthobacter > Xanthobacter aminoxidans. The sequence continues at coordinate 11,598 of NZ_JBAFUS010000002.1, forward strand.
GATGTCGCCCACAGCCGGGCGGCGCTGGAGCGGCGGACGCTCGATCTCGGCTTCGCGACCCTCCGCGCGCCCATCGCCGGGCGCATCGACCACGCGCTTGTGAGCGAGGGCGCGCTGGCGACCCCCGGCAGCGCTTCGCCCCTCGCCATCGTGCAGCAGATCGACCGGGTCTATGTCGATCTGCGCCAGCCGGCGCGGCACCTGGAGGCCCTGCGGCGGCTGGCGCGGGCCGACGGCGCGGATGCGGGCGCGGTGGACATCCTCTCAGCGGACGGCGAGGCCTTTCCTGTGGTCGGACGGCTGCTGTTCTCGGGGGTCAGCGTGGACCCCGGCACGGGCGAGGTGATCCTGCGCGTCGAGGCAGAAAATCCCGGGCGCCTGCTGCTGCCGGGCATGTTCGTGCGGGCGCGGCTGCTGCGGGAGAAGCGGCCCGAGGCCCTGCTGGTGCCGCTGCAGGCGGTGCAGCGCGATGGCAACGGCATGGAACACGTCAGCATCGTCGAGGACCCCGGCCGGGTGGCGCGGCGCGAGATCGTGACCGGCGCGCAGATCGACGGGCGCATCGTCGTCGAGCGCGGGCTGCGTGCCGGCGAGCGGGTGATCGTGGAGGGGCAGGACCATGTCCAGCCGGGCGCCCAGGTGACCGCCTTGCCGTGGCAGCGCGAGCGTGTGGCGGATGCGGAGCCGCAGCGCTGATGCCCGCCTTCTTCATCGACCGGCCGGTCTTCGCCTGGGTCATCGCGATCGTCATCGCGCTCGCCGGGGCCATCGCCATCCCGCAGCTTCCCACCGAGCGCTATCCCGCCATCGCGCCGCCCAGCATCAGCATCTATGCGACCTACCCCGGCGCCTCGCCGCAGACGATGAGCGACGGGGTCATCAGCCTGATCGAGCGTGAACTTTCGAGCGTGCGCAATCTCCTGTATTTCGAGAGCGCGACGGACACGTCCGGCACCGCCACGATCACCGTGACGTTCAAGCCCGGCACGAACCCCGATCTGGCGCAGGTCGACGTGCAGAACCGCCTGAAGACCGTGGAGCCGCGCCTGCCGCAGGCGGTCCGGCAGCTTGGCCTGACGGTCGAGGCGGCGGCCTCCGGCTTCCTGCTGCTGGTGGATATCATCGCCCCCGGCGGGGCGTATGACGAGGTGACCCTCGGCGACTATGCCGTGCGCAACGTCGCCGACGAGCTCAAGCGCGTGCCGGGTGTCGGGCGTGTCCAGCTCTTTGCGACGGAGCGCGCGATGCGGATCTGGATCGATCCCGTCAAACTGTCGGCCCACGGAATCACCTTCGGCGATGTCACCACCGCAATCGCGCAGCAGAACGTGCAGATCGCGCCGGGCGCCCTCGGGGCCGAGCCGACCACCGCCGGCCAGCGGGTCACGGTGCCGCTGGAGGTCGATGGACGGCTGAGGACGCCCGAGGAGTTCCGCGCCATCGTGCTGCGCGCCCATCCGGACGGATCGACCCTCACCCTCGGCGCGGTCGCGCAGGTGGAGCTCGGCGCGCAATCCTACGCCTTCGCGACCCGCTCCAACGGCAAGCCGGTGGCGACGCTCGCGGTCCAGCTCGCGCCCGGCGCCAACGCGGTGACGACCTCATCGGCCATCGCCGCGCGGATGACGGAGCTGGTCAAGGCAATGCCGGAGGGGATGGGGTTCTCGATCCCCTTCGACACCGCGCCCTTCGTGCGCGTCTCCATCGAGAAGGTGCTGGTCACGCTGCTGGAGGCCATGGCGCTGGTCTTCCTGGTGATGTTCGTGTTCCTGCAGAACGTCCGCTGCACGCTGATCCCGGCGATCGTGGCGCCCATCGCGCTGCTCGGCACCTTCGCGGTGATGCTGGCGGCGGGCTATTCCATCAACGTGCTGACCATGTTCGGCATGGTGCTGGCCATCGGCATCATCGTCGACGATGCCATCGTGGTGGTCGAGACCGTCGAGCGGCTGATGGCGCAGGAGGGGCTCGCCCCGCGCGAGGCGACGCTGCGGGCGATGGGCGAGATGAGCGGGGCGGTGGTCGGCATCACGCTCGTGCTCTCGGCGGTGTTCGTGCCGATGGCGCTGGCGGGCGGCTCGGTCGGCGTCATCTATCGGCAGTTCGTGCTCACGATGGCGGTGTCGATCCTGCTGTCGGCCTTCCTTGCCCTCACGCTCACGCCGGCGCTCTGCGCGACCATGCTCCGGCCGGTGCGGGAGCGCGGGGAGAAGCGGGGCGTCTTCGGCTGGTTCGACCGGCGCTTCGCGGGGCTGACGCGCGGCTACGCGCGCGGCGTCGCCCGGCTGGTGGGACGGCCCTGGCGGATGATGGCGGGTTTCGCGGTGGTCGTGATGCTGCTCGGCCTCGCCTTCGCGCGGCTGCCCTCGGCCTTCCTGCCGGAGGAGGACCAGGGCTATTTCCTGACCTCCATCCAGCTGCCGCCGGACGCGACCGCCAACCGCACGCGCGAGGCGGTCGAGACCATGGAACGGCACAACGCCACCCGGCCGGCCGTCCGGCATACCGAGAGCATCATGGGGTTCGGCTTCTCGGGCTCCGGCCCGAACGCGGCCATGATCTACACCATTCTGACGGACTGGAGCGCGCGCCAGGGTGCGAGCGCCGCCGACGAAGTGGCGCGGGCCAACGCGGCCGCCCGCTCGGTCCGCGAGGGCAGTATCGTCAGCATGCTGCCGCCGGCTATCGACGGGCTCGGCACGACCTCCGGCTTCGCGCTGCGGCTGGAAGATCGCGCCGGCCGTGGCCCGGTCGCGCTCGCGGCGGCGAAGGACCGGCTGCTGGCGGCGGCGGCCGCGAGCCCCGTGCTCACCGACGTCTATGAGGAGGGCCTGCCGCCCGGGAACCGCATCCGGCTTCACATCGACCGGCTGAAGGCGCAGGTCCTCGGCGTCTCCTTCGCCGACATCGCGGACACGCTCAGCGCGGCGATGGGCTCGTCCTATGTCAACGATTTCACCAATCTCGGCCGCGTGCAGCAGGTGATCGTGCAGGCCGACGCGGCGGCGCGGATGACGCTCGACGATATTCTGGGGCTCGAGGTGCGCAACGCCGCTGGTCGTTCCGTGCAGCTGTCGGAGCTCGCTGCGCCGGCGTGGGAGAGTGGCCCGCTCCAGCTCGTGCGGTACAACGGCTATCCGGCGGCGCGGATCACCGGCGCCGCCGCGCCGGGCCGTTCCAGCGGAGAGGCCATGCGGGAAATGGAGAGGCTGGCGCGCCAGCTGCCGCCGGGCTTCGCTGTCACGTGGACCGGCCAGTCGCTGCAGGAGCAGGAGGCTGGCGCGCAGGCGCCGCTGCTGCTCACCCTCTCCATGCTGGTGGTGTTCCTGGTGCTCGCCGCGCTCTACGAAAGCTGGTCGGTGCCGCTCGCCGTCATGCTGGTGGTGCCGCTCGGCCTGATCGGCGCGGTTGCCGCCGTGATGCTGCGGGACATGCCGAACGACGTGCTCTTCACCGTGGGGCTGGTCACCATCATCGGGCTTTCGGCCAAGAACGCCATCCTGATCGTCGAGTTCGCCCGGGCCGCCCGCGCGCGGGGGCTCGATCCGGCGCAGGCGGCGGTGGAAGCGGCGCGGCTCCGGCTGCGGCCGATCGTGATGACGAGCCTCGCCTTCACGCTCGGCATCGTGCCGCTGATGGTCGCCTCCGGGGCGGGCAGCGAGACCCAGCAGTCTATCGGCACGGGCGTCTTCGGCGGCATGATCAGTGCCACCGTCCTCGCGGTCCTCTTCGTGCCTGTGTTCTTCGTCGTCGTGACGAAGCTGGCGGAGCGGTTGGCCGGGCGGGTCGGGCGCGGCGCGGCGGCTGAGCCTTTGGCTGGCCCGGCCGGGCCGGGTTAGGGCGTCAGGCGCGGCTGCGCCACATGCGCGGCAGAACGTCGGTGGGGCCGTTCCTGTCCTCGAAACGGTGCTTCAGCGTGCCCGCCACGTGCAGGACGACGCAGGCGAGGAGCAGATAGGCGGCATATTTGTGGAGCGCCTGAAACACCGCGAAGGCCGCGTCGTTCTTCGGCAGGAGTTCCGGCAGGTGCGGCAGGAAGAAGAAGGGCACGCCGTCGCTCTGGGTGAAGCTGCTGGACATGGCATAGCCCAGCAGCGGGATGAGCACGGTGAGCGCGATCATCAGGCGGTGGATGGCGTGCGACATCATCTTCTCCCAGCCCCGCAGCGCCGGAGGCAGGCCGGGAATCGCGGCGCTGTAGCGCCAGCGCAAGGTCAGCTGCACCAGCGCGACGAGCCAGACCAGGATGCCGAACTGCTTGTGGTTCACGTAGAAAAAGCCGGCGGTCGGATCGTCTTCGGCGAGGCGGGTCATGTGCCAGCCGGCTGCGATCAGCGCGAGGATCAGCACCGCCCGCACCCAATGCAGGATGCGCATGGAGCGCGGGTAGACGACGCCCTCTCCGGCGTGCAGCGATTGAGGCATGACTCTTTTCCTGTTCTGTGTGGTGGCGTCCCGAGCCCGGCGGGCCGCTCTAGTCCCGACCGGCCATGACCTTCTCGAACCTGAACATGCCGCCGCCGCCCGGGAGGGCGGGCTGATCGTCGCGATGGGGATCGGGGTGGCCGGCGTGATAATAGGCGACGATCCTGAAGCCGCATGTGTTGACGTAGAAGTGGATGTTCCGCCTCTCGAAATAGGGGGTGTGGGTCGTCCACACCCGCGTTTGCGGATAGCGGGCTTCGATCGCCGACCAGGCGCGCCTGCCGATGCCCTGGCCTTCATGGCCCACGGCCACGAAGAACAGGTCGAGGGCGTTCTGCCCGGTCAGCCTGTCGATGACAACGACCGCGCCGCCGACCCTGTGTCCGTTCCGCACGATGTGAAGAACCTCCGCGCCCGCGGCTTCGCAGGACTCCCTGATGATCTCGTCCGGCGGGATGGCGGTCTCCGCCAGCGCGCCGAATTCCGCCATGGCGGCGACGGCGAAGGCCTCCCGCAAATCCTGCCGGTAGCGCGGCAGGTCGGCGGGGGCCACAGGCTCGAGCGTCATAATATCGTGATCCAAGATCATGATCCGGCTGAAGGCCCGCTCCGGGCACAGGGTTTGGGGCGATGCGGCGCGGTCGCCGGCCTTCGGCCCGTTGCGGGATCCGGCACCCTGCCGGCGGCGCAAGAGGGCGTGATGGCTTCGGATGGCACCGTGTCCGCTCAGCGGACACGGTTGATCCCCCGCACATCCGAAGCCATCGCGTACGCGGGGTGGGCCGCGCCCCGTCCATGAATCGGGGCTTCATTGCGTGGACATTACACCGCCCCTGACGACCGGCGCGGCCCCGCCTCGGCGCGGGTGTAATCTTCATGTAACGATGGCGGCCAAGAAGCGGGCGGCAGGGAAGCGGCGCCACACGAAGAGGGCATTCATCCGTGCGCATACTCGTCATAGAGGACGATGCCGACCTCGGCCCCTGGCTGCGGGATGCGCTGGAGGCCGCGCTCGGCGGGGCCGATCGCGTGGCGACGCTCGACGAGGCCGAGACCGCCCTGAAGGTGCGCCCCTTCGATCTGGTGGTGATGGACCGCCGGCTGCCGGACGGCGACGCGGTGACGCTGATCGCCAAAATGCGCATGCTCAGCCCGCGCCCGAGCATCCTGGTGCTGACCGCGTTGGACGATCCCAACGAGATCGCGCGGGCGCTCGATGCCGGCGCCGACGACTATCTCGCCAAGCCCTTCGAGCCGGTGGAGCTGATCGCGCGGGCGCGGGCGGTGCTGAGGCGCAACCAGCTCGACCAGAAGGGCGTCACCAGCGTGTCGAACCTGCGCTTCGACACCTTCGCGCGCACCGCCTATGTGGACGATCAGCCGCTGATCCTGCCGCGCCGGGAGCTCGCCTTGCTGGAAGCGCTGATGCGCCGGGCGGGGCAGGTGGTGCTGCGCGAATCCCTCGACAACGCGGTCTACGGCTTCGACGACGAGATCCAGTCGAATGCCATCGACGCCCACCTGTCGCGCTTGCGCAAGCGCTTGCGGGAAGCCGGCTGCCGTGCGGAAATCAAGGCCCTGCGCGGAATCGGTTATCTGATGGCTGAATGAGGATGTTGCTGAAGAGATCCATCGCCTCGTCGGCCGCGATGCTGCTCGGAGGCCTGATCTCGGCGCTGCTGTGCTGCCTCTTCGTCGGCTTCATCGCCTTCTACGGGGACGACGGCGACGTCGCGCAGTCCGATGTCGCCACCGAGATCAAGCGCTCGGTCCGGCTCGACGAGGCGGGCCGCCCCCTGCTGACGCCGACGGGGCGGCTGATCGCGTTTCAGCGGCAGTTTCCGCAGCTCTGGTATGTGGTCAGCACGCCTCACGGCAGCCTTTCCTATGGCGCGGTGCCCCCGCGCGTGCGCGGGGGGCTCGGCCTGCCGGATGCGTCGGAGGCGCGGTCCGCTTATGACGCCAGCGGGCCCGAGATGCAGCTCCTCGGCTCGACGCGCGCCGAGGACGACCCGGTCATGCTCATCGCCCTCGGCGGGGCGGTCTACACCAGCACGGAAGTCGTCCTGTCGCTCCTGCGGGAGCCTGACATACCCTCGACGCTCCTGGCGGCGGTGATGGCCATCATCATCCTCACGACCATTCTGGTGGTGCCGGCGCTGATCGTGCGGCCGGTGCGCCGGGCGGCGGCCGCAGCCGAGGAGATCGGCGCCCGGGAGGGCGCGCGGCTGCCGGTCGATCGGCAGCCCTCGGAGCTGAAGCCGCTCGCCCTCGCCTTCAATCGCGCCCTCGACCGGATCGACGCCGCGACGGCGGAGCAGCGGCGCTTCCTGTCGAATGCCGCCCACGAGCTGCGCACGCCACTGACCCGCCTGCGCACGCGCCTCGAGCGCGTCGAGGATCGCGAGATCAAGGCGGAGCTGGTGGGGGAGCTGCAATCGCTGTCGGCGACGGTGACCATGCTGCTGCAGCTCGCGCGGCTCACCTCCCAGCCTACGGAAATGCAGCCCATCGATCTCGTCTCGGTGGTCCGCGAGGCGACGGCCCGCGAGGTGCCGACGGCGCTGGCGAGCGGCGTGGACATCGAGCTGCGCGGCGAGGGGCCGGTGATGGTCTCCGGCTCGTCGCAGGCCATCGGCATCGGCCTGTCCAATCTCGTACGCAACGCGATCCAGCACGGCGGCAGCGGAGGCCGGGTGGTGGTCGAGGTGGCCGCGTCCCGACGGGTCTCGGTGATCGATTTCGGCCCCGGCATCAGCACAGCCTATGGCGGGCGCACGGTCATGGAGCCGTTCGCGCGCGGCAAGCAGGATTCCGCCGGCACGGGCCTCGGCCTCGCCATCGTTGCGCAGGTCGCGGCGCTGCATGGCGCCGGCCTCTCCATGGAGGAAACGCCGGGCGGTGGCACGACGGTGACCTTGAGCTTTCCGCAATGATGTTCCGCCGGCCCGCCGTGTAATGCGTCGGTAATCCTGGGGGCGAGAATGGCACATGTTTTCCATTTCTCCGGGATTCATCATGCGGACCATCGCCACGCTTCTTCTCGGTGCTGCCGTCTCGAGCGCCCTGAGCGTCAGTCCCGCGGCCGCGGACAGTGACGACATCATTGCCGGCGCCATCGCGGGCGCTGCTGCCGGTGCATGGGCCGGACAGGTCTTCGCCGCGCCGCCGCCTCAGGTCTATGTCTACGGCCCCTATCCCGGCTGGACCCGTCCCGTGCCGCAGCCTCCGCCCATCGGGATCTACCATCCGGATTTCCATCGGGACGGCTGGGACGAGGATTTCGACGAGGAGCCCGGTGACGATGGCGACTGGGGCCACTGATCCGGCCCCGCCCCGCCGCGCGCCGAAATCTCCCGTTCCAGATCTGATTGCGACCCTGCGATGACCTCCTCTCCCGCCGAACCGCCCCCCCACCTTCTGCGCGAGGTGCTGCGCCTTCTGCGCCCCTTCTGGCGGCTCATCCTGCTGGCCAGCCTCGCGGGCGGCGCCGGCGGACTGGCCATGGCCTGGGCGCTCTCGCTCATCAACGGCGCGCTCGCCTCCGCCGCCTCCGCGGGGATGCTGATGGGCCTTGCCGCGCTGTGCCTGCTCAGCCTCGCCGGCCAGCTCATCGCCGGCATCGGCAACAGCCTGCTGGGGCAGCGCATCGTCGCGCGGCTGCGGCAGGAGGTGTGCCACCGCATCCTCGATGCGCCGCTCGCCGGGATCGAGCGGATGAAGAGCCCGCGGCTCATGGCGGTGCTCAACGGCGACGTGGAGAAGATCGCCGAGTTCGGCAACCATTTCGCGGGCTACACCACCGCCCTGGCGATGGTTCTGGGCTGCCTCGCCTATCTGTTCGTGCTGTCGGTGCCGATGCTGTGCTTCGGCTTGGTGCTGGTGGTGCTGGGCGGGGTGCTCAACTCGGTGGCCATGCGGGCCTGGCTTGTCCGGTTCGACGAGGCGCGCGGTCTCGAGGACCAGTTGCAGAAGCAGTATCGCGCCATCATCGAAGGCGCCAAGGAACTGCGCCTCAATCGCCCGCGCCGGCTGCGCGTGGAGCGGCAGGGCATCGGCGCCCTCACCAACCGCATCGCCGCCGTCAACGGCCGGGCCTACGCCCTGTTCTGGGCCGTCGATACCATCAGCATCGCGCTGATCTTCGTGTTCGTCTGCATCGTCCTGGTGCTGCGGCCCCATCTCGGCATCGACAACGAGGTCATCACCGGCTTCATCATCGTGATGCTGTTCGCCAAGGGGCCGATCGAGGAACTGGCCAGCGCGCTGCCGGTGTTCAGCCAGGCGCAGATCGCCCTGCGCCGCATCGGCGCCCTGACGGCCGGTCTCGCCGAAGAGGGTTCGAACGTCGCGGGCAGGCACCCTGCGCCGCCCTTCTGCGACAGCCTCGCCCTTCAGGGCGTGCGTCACAGCTTCGCCGGCGAGGGAGGCGCGGGCGGCTTCGCGCTGGATGTTCCGCACCTGACCATTCGGCAGGGCGAGATTACATTCATCGTCGGCGGCAACGGCAGCGGCAAGACGACCCTCATCAAGATCCTGCTCGGGCTGTACCGGCCCTGCACTGGCCACGTGCTGCTGGACGGGCGGCCCGTGCTCGCCGCCGGGCTCGAAGGCTACCGGCAGCTGTTCTCCGGCGTGTTCGCCGATTACCACCTGTTCGATGAGATCCTGGCCGGGCCGGGCGGCGCACTGCGGGTCAATGCCTGGCTGCAGCGGCTCGATCTCGCCGGGGTGGTGGCCGTCGAAGAGGGGCGCCTCGCCACCACCGATCTCTCCACCGGGCAGCGCAAGCGGCTGGCCTTCATCCACGCCGTGCTGGAGGATCGCCCGATCCTGATGTTCGACGAATGGGCGGCGGACCAGGATCCGGACTTCCGGGCCATGTTCTACCGCAAGCTCCTGCCGGAGCTGCGGCAGGCCGGCAAGACCGTGATCGCGGTGTCGCATGACGACCGATATTTCGATGCCGCCGACCGCATCGTGCACATGGCGCGCGGGCGCGTGACCGCGACCGAAACCGTCGGCGCGCGTATGGCGGCCGCCACTGCGGCTCCCCTCGCGGTGCACGGGGCGTAATGCTCGCGTAATCGCACCGCGCAAGATGCCGTGATGCTCGCGAGGGCCACTGGACTGCAACACCCGCCAGCATCCTCGCTTCCGGGCATCCTGGCTGGCCGGCCTCACGCCGATGGCGAGGATGCCGACCAGCGCCACATGACGGACGATGCCGCTGCAACCTTCTCCCATGTCTTGCGATGGTCGTGCGCGGGTCAGCCGTCCGTCCGCGGCCCTTGCACTCGCGGGCGTCTGGCTGCTGGCGGGCTGCTCGATGTTGGAGCCCGTCGTCGCCGAGGCGCCGGTGCTGCCCGTGCGCTATGCGCAGGACGCCGCGCCGGGGCCACGGCGGGATATCGATGGCTGGTGGCGCCGCTTCCGCGATCCGGCGCTGGACCGGCTCATCGCCCAGGCGGCTCGCCAGAATCTCTCCATCGCGCAGGCGAAGGCGCGCCTGGCGGCCGGGCGAAGCCTGGCGGGCGCCGCATCCGCCTTGTTCCTTCCGAGCGTGGGCAGCAGCGGGCAGGCGCTGGCCGGCACGTCGGAGGAGCCGTTCGAGGATCCCCTGCGGCAGCCGGTGGTCGCCGGATTCGACGCCAGCTGGGACGTGGGCCTGTTCGGCTTGTCGGAGAGCAGCCAGCAGGCTGCGGCTGCCTCGGCCGCCATCGCCGGCGACGAGCTGGAAGCGGTCCGCATCGCGGTGACCGCGGAGGTCGCCGCGGCCTACATCTCCCTGTGCTCAACGACGCGGCAGCGGGAGCTGTTGGCTGCTCTCCTCGCGACGCAGGAGCGGCGTGCGGGCCTCGCGCGCAGCCGTGAGCGGATCGGCCTTGCGCCGCCGGGTGCGGATACCGACGGTGCCGCCGTCGCGGAGACGCAGGTCGAGCTCGCCCGGCTCGATGCCCGCGCGCGGGCGTTGCGCCATCAGATTGCGACGCTGCTCGGCACCGCGATGCCCGACGACACGCTCGGTGCCTCGGGGCGACAGCCGCTTCCGCCGGACGGTCCGGAGGCCGGGCGGCCGGCCGATCTCCTGCGGGCGCGGCCGGATGTGCGGGCGGCCGAGCAACGGGTGCTGAAGGCCGCCGCCGATGTGGGGATCGCGAAGGCGGATCTCTATCCGAAGCTGCGGCTCGGCGGCACGATCGGCGTCGGCCTGCCGTCTCCCGGTTTGCCGCTGGGCCTCGCCGGCGGGCCGTCCCTCCAGATTCCCCTGTTCGACCATGGCCGGCGGGAAGCCGCGGTCGATGCCCGGCGCGCGCTGCTGGAGGAGGCGCTGGCGGCCTATCGTCAGGCCGTCCTCACCGCCTATCAGGAGGCGGCCGGGGCGCTCGCGAACTGGCGCGCTGCGCGCGCGGCGACGACACGCCTCTCGGCGGTGATCGAGGCGGACCAGCGGCAGGCCCGCCGGCTCGGCGTGCTCTACCGGGAGGGACTTGCGGATGCCGGCGGCCGGGCGGACGCGGACGCCGGCCTGATCCAGGCGCAGCGCCGGCTGGCCGCGGCGCGGGAGGCCGAGGGGCTGGCGACCGTCGCGCTCTACAAGGCGCTGGGTGCGGCCGCGCCGGCTCCGGCGCAGGAGGCGCGAGGCTGATGGCGGTCGCGCTCGCCCGCAAGACGCTGGTTCACGAATGGCGCCGCTTTCTGCCGGCGGTGATGTCGGTGGGCTTTTCCGGCGTCCTCATCATCGTGCAGGGCGCGCTGCTGCTCGGCATCGTCGGCACCAACGCGCTGCCGGTCACGCAGTCACGCGCCGATCTGTGGGTCGGCTTTCCCGGAACGCAGAGCGCCGATCTCGGCCGCAGCATCGATGCCGGCGCCGCCGCCGAGCTGCTGGTCGATCCGCGCATCCTGCGCGTCGAGCCCCTCCTGCTGGGCTCCGGGGACTGGCGCGGCCCGCGCGGCGGCGGCGTCAGCGTCACCCTCATCGGCATCGACACGCGGCCGGACGGGTTGGGGCTCGCCGAGGCGATGCCACGCTCCGGGCGCGCATTGCTGACGGAGCCGGCGACCGTGCTGGTGGACGCGGCGGACCTCGACAAGCTCGGAACCACCATCGGTGGCGCCGCCGAGATCAACGGGCAGCGGGTGCGCGTGGTGGGCACCACGGACGGTATGCGCGCCATGGGCGGCGTCAACGTGGTCGCCTCCCTCGCCACCGTCAGGGCGCTCGACCGGTCGCTCGCGGCGGCCGGCGACGTCACTTACTATCTCGCGGCGCTGCGCTCCCCGGGCGCGTCGCGGGCGGTGAAGGCCCGCTTCTCCCAGCCCGAGACGCGAAAGCGCTTCGAGGTCTGGACGGCGGAGGATCTGGCCGGACGCTCGGTGCGCTACTGGCTGCTGGAATCGGGCGCCGGCGTCGGCTTCATCTTCGCGACCATCGTCGCGCTGCTGGTGGGCACGCTCATCACCAGCCAGACCCTGACGGCCGCCGTCGCGGCCTCGACGCCGCAATACGCCACCCTGCGGGCAATCGGCGTGCCGTTCCCCAAGCTGCGCCGCATCGTGGTGGAGCAGGCGGCGTGGGTCGGCGCCGTCGGCCTGGCGCTGGGCCTCGCCGGCAGCCTGCTCGCGGCGGCGCTGGCCTATCTCAACGGCATCCCCTTCGCGCTCGGCCCCGGCATCATGGCGCTGTCCGGCGGCCTCGTGCTGTCGGTCGCGCTGCTCGCGGGCGTGCTCGCGCTGCGCCGGCTGCGCCATGCCGATCCCGCGGCTCTGCTGCGATGACCGCGGACGTCTCGTTGCGCGCGTGGGGGCTGGAGAAATCCTATGTCGTGCAGTCCATTCGGACCCAGGCCTTGAGCGGCGTCTCCCTCGCGCTCCATCCGGGCGAACTCTCCCTCATCAGCGGTCCCTCGGGCTGCGGCAAGAGCACGCTACTGTCGCTGCTGAGCGGCCTGTCGCGGCCGGATCGCGGCGAGGTGCGCGCGCTCGGAACGGACCTCTGTGCGCTCGACGATGCCGCGCGGGACGCCTTCCGCCTCGTCCATTGCGGTTTCGTCTTTCAGGGCTTCAACCTGTTTCCGGCGCTTGATGCGCTGGAGCAGGTGCAACTCGTGCTCGACTATTGCGGCATCCCGCATGACGTGGGCCGGCGGGCGGCCGCCCGGGTTCTCGACATGGTGGGGCTCGGCCAGAGGCAGCATCTGCGCCCGGCCGAGCTGTCGGGCGGCGAGAAGCAGCGGGTGGCGATCGCGCGGGCCATCGTCAAGCGCCCACGCCTGCTGTTCGCCGACGAGCCCACCAGCGCCCTCGACAGCGTGAACGGGGCCATCGTCACCGACCTCTTGCGCGAGATCGCCCACCGCAGCGGCACCATCGTCGTCTGCGTCTCGCACGATCCGCGCCTGATCGCCCGCGCCGACCGCGTCATCGAGATGGAGGACGGCCGGCTCTGTCGCGACAGTCGCGGCGCTTCGAGATCCGGCGCCACGGAGACCTGTCCATGAAGCTCATGCGTTTTGTCACCATCGCCCCGGTGGTGCTGGCGCTCGCCGTCTGCATCACCGCCGGCATCGTGATGGTGACCAACAGCAGCCGGGTGGATGCCGAGCCGCAGCCGGATGGCGCGCCGGTGATCGCCGCGGCGCGCGGGCGCGTGGAGGTGGAGGGCGGCCTCTCGCGCATCGTGGCCACGCGGGACGGCGAGGTTCAGGAGGTGCTGGTGGCCGAGGGCCAGCGCGTGGAGGCCGGCACGGTTCTGGCGCGGCTCGCGGCGCGCGAGGCCACCTTCGCCCTCGCCGCCGCCGAGGCCGCGCTCGATGAGGCGAAGGCCCGGCAGGCGGCGCTGGAGCGGCGACGCGCCATGCAGCAGCGCGGCCTCGACCGCACCCGCCGCGCGGCGAAGGAGCAGGCGGTTTCCGCGCAGGCTCTCGACGAGGCCGAGGCGGCGATGGCCGCGCTGACCGGCGAGTTGAAGGGCGCCGAGGCCGCATCCGCGCTCGCGCTCGCCCGCCGCGAAAGCGCCCTCTATGAGCGAGAGCGCCGCGAGGTGCGCGCCCCGCTCGCCGGGCGTGTTGGGCGCCGCTCGGTGAAACCGGGTGACATCGTGTCCGCCAGCGCGGCGACGGAGATGTTCGTCGTCATCCCCGATGCGCCGCTGATCGTGCGGGCGGAGATCCAGGAGAATTTCGTGCGGCTGGTGAAGCCGGGCATGACTGCCGAGATCGTCGCGGAGAGCGACGAGCGCACGAGCGCCCCCGGCCATGTTCTGAGGGTCGGCGCCTTCCTCGACAACCGCCGCGGGGGCGAGGGGCCGACCGAGCGCGCCGACGTGCGCGTGGCGGACGGTATCCTCGAAATCGACCGGCCGGATCTCTTCCTCATCGGTCAGCGCGTCTATGTACGCTTTCACAATCCGTGAAGATGAAGCGCAGCAATCGCACGTAATGCCCGCGTAATCCGCCGGCCGCATCGATCTCCTCAGAAGCAATCGGATCGGAGATCCCCTTTGTCAGCCAATCTGCCCGACGACGACCGGCCCACCGAGATTTGGCCCTCTTCCGTCGAGCCCGAGCTCGCCGCTCTCCTGGTGGACCTGATCGCCCGGGAAGGCATGCTGGACCGCGCCGCGATGAAGCCCGGCGCCACCCTCGACGAGCTGGATTTCGACTCGCTCGAGGCTGTCCTGGTGATCAACGGCGTCGAGCAGGCCTTCGACATCGAGATCGGAAGCGAGGTGCGCTGGGGCGAGGTGCGCAATCTCGGCGAACTCGTGGTTCTGCTCGCGGACACCGTCAAGCGCGCGACGCCAGCGCTGCAGTCATGAGCAGCGTCGCGATCACCGGTTTCGGCGTCGTCTCCGCTGCAGGAGCCGACCGGCGCGCCTTCGCCCGTGCGCTGTTCGAGGGGCGCAGCGCCATCGGCCCCGTCGTGCTGCCGCGCGCCTTCGGGCGCCGCGCGTTCCGGGCGGCGCAGATCGGCGATCTCCCCGTCAGCGTGGCACAGACGGCTGGCGACCGGCGCGCGTATGACCGCTTCAGCGTGCTGGCCTTGCTGGCGGCGGAGGAAGCGGTTGCTGCGGCTGGCCTGGGTGCGGAAGATCTGGCTGGCGATCGCACTTCGGTGCTGGTTGGAACCGGCATCGGTGGTGCCACCTCCATCGACGACAGCCACCACGGGCTCTATGTGGAGCAGCGCCGGCCCGATCCCCTCACCATTCCCCGGCTTATGGCCCATGCGGCCCCCGCGCTGCTGAGTCGCCGGTGGGGCTGCCGCGGCACCGTCCTCGCCATATCGAGCGCTTGCGCCTCAGGCGCGCAGGCTATCGGGCTCGGCATGAGCTTCATCAGGGCGGGCCTTGCCGATCGCGTGCTCGCGGGGGGAACCGAGGCCTCGCTCACGCCGTCGGCCCTTGAGAGCTGGCAGGCCATGCGCGTGCTGACTTCGACCCGCTGCCGGCCCTTCTGCGCGGACCGCGACGGCATGGTGCTGGGCGAGGGCGCGGCGGTGTTCGTGCTGGAGAGCGATGAAGCGGCGGCGCGGCGTGGCGCGCCGGTCCTCGCCCGCCTGCGTGGCTATGGCACGACCTCCGACGCGGGTGATCTGGTGCGCCCCGATGCCGGCGGCGCGGCGGCGGCCATCCGCGCAGCGCTCGCAGATGCCGGCCTCGCTCCGCACGACATCAGCCATGTGAACGCCCATGGCACCGGCACGCGGCTGAATGACGCCGCCGAGGCCGAAGCCCTTCAGGCGGTCCTGGGCGCCGATGCGGCGCGCATTCCGCTCTCGGCGACCAAGCCGGTCCACGGCCATACGCTGGGGGCCTCGGGTGCCCTGGAGCTTGCCGCGACGATCCTCGCCCTCCAGTCCCGCACCGCGCCGGGCACCCTCGGCTTCGAGGCAGCGCAGGCCGAATATCCGCTGGCCATCAGCGATCAGAACCAGCCCATCGCCGGTGCGATCGGCCTCAGCAACAGCTTCGCGTTCGGCGGCGTCAATGCCGCGCTGATCGTCGAGGCGCTCCCGGACGCGCCCCTGTGAGGTCCGCCTTGCCCCCTGTGCCATCCTCGCCGCAATCCCTCTGGCAGGCCATCGTCGATTTCGACGGCACGATCTCCCGGGAGGACACCACCGACCGCGTCCTGGAACGCTTCGCTGCGCCGGGCTGGGAGGCGATCGAGGCCGAATGGCACGCCGGCCTCATCGGCTCGCGCGCCTGCATGACCCGACAGGTCGATCTGCTGCGCGTCTCGCCCGACGCGCTCGACACCTTCGCCGCCACGCTGGAGATCGATCCCGGCTTCCCGGAGTTCGTCCGCCTCTGCGGGCGCCACGCCATTCCGCTCACTATCGTGTCCGACGGGCTCGACAGGACGATCCGCACGGTCATGGCGCGCGCCGGCCTTGGTCCCATCCCGGTGGTCGCCAACGAACTCAGGTGGATGGGCGGCGACCGCTGGCGGCTGCTGTCGCCGCATGCGGCGCCGGGCGGAGCCTGCGGCAGCGGCACCTGCAAGTGCCGTGTCGCCGCGCAGCTGGCGCGGCCGCTGAATTTGCTCGTCGGCGACGGGCGATCGGACTTCTGCGTGGTGGGCGAGGCAGACCTCGTGTTCGCCAAGGCCAGCCTCGTCGCCCACTGCGTGCAGGCCGGCATCCCCCATCACCCCATCGCGGATTTCACCGACGCCAGCGCGCGTCTGGAAGCGGTTCTCGCCGGCGCGCCGCTGCCGGCCGCCCCCCGTCAATTCGAGGACAAGATCAATGGATAACGCCGTTCTCCAGCACGACCGCTCGACCGCCGCCAGCGGGGCGACGCGCGCCGGCCTCGCCGCCGAGGAGGCGCGCTTGCTGGCCCTTGAGGCCGAGTATTGCTCCCATGGCGATACGGTGCACTACACGCAGTTTCCGAAGATCTTCTCGGGCTGCGAAGGGTCTTTCATGCTGGATGCGGCCGGAAACCGCTTCCTTGACCTGCAGATGTGGTACTCGGCCGTCAACTTCGGCTACGCCAACCCGCGCCTCAACGCCGCGCTGAAGCGTCAGATCGATACCCTGCCACAGGTGGCGAGCCAGTATCTCCACCGCGAAAAGATCGAGCTCGCGGCCATGATCGGGAAGGATGCCGAGGCCAAGTTCGGGGCCAAGGGGAGGGTGCATTTCAATGTGGGCGGCGCCCAGGCGGTGGAGGATTCCCTCAAGATCGTGCGCAACGCCAGCAACGGAAAGAGCCTGATGTTTGCCTTCGAGGGGGGATACCACGGCCGCACCCTCGGCGCGTCCGCCATCACCTCGTCCTACCGCTATCGCCGCCGTTTCGGCCATTTCGGCGAGCGCGCGCAATTCATCCCTTTTCCCTACCATTTCCGCGGGCCGAAGGGCATGAGCAAGGAGGAGTATGGGGAACAGTGCGTCGCCCAGTTCGCCCGTCTGTTCGAGAGCGAGTATAACGGCGTCTGGGACCCCAAGCTCGGCCAGGCCGAATACGCGGCCTTCTATGTGGAACCCTTGCAGGGCACCGGCGGATACGTCATTCCCCCGCGCAATTTCTTCACGGGGCTGAAGAAAGTACTCGACGACCACGGCATCCTGCTGGTCGTCGATGAGATCCAGATGGGCTTCTACCGGACCGGAAAGCTCTGGTCGATCGAGCATTTCGGCGTGCAGCCGGACGTGATCGTCTTCGGCAAGGCGGTCACCAACGGCCTCAATCCCCTGTCTGGCGTCTGGGCGAAGGAAGAGCTCATCAATCCCACTGTCTTCCCGGCCGGCTCCACCCATTCGACCTTCAACGCCAACCCGCTCGGCACCGCCGTCGCGCTGGAGGCGATGAAGATGATGGCCGAGGAAGACTACGAGCCCATGGTCATGGCCAAGGGCGCCTACTTCCTGGAGGGGCTCAGGGACTTGCAGCGCCGCCACAGGATCGTCGGCGACGTGGACGGCCTTGGCATGGCGCTGCGCATGGAGATCTGCGAGGCGCACGACAGCTATACGCCGGCCAAGCGCCTCGTGGATCTTATGTGCGACGAGGGCATGAAGGCCGATCTTGAGGTCGCCGGCCGCCGCTACGGGCTCGTGCTCGACATCGGCGGCTACCACAAGAACGTCATCACCCTCGCGCCGGCGCTGACCATGAGCTACGCTGAGATCGATCTCGCCATCGCGCTGCTCGACCAGTTGATCGCCCGTGTCGCGGCGGCTTGAGCGGCGCGCGAACATGGCGCGATTTCGTGTGATCGATCTGGACGGCAGCCTGCCGGTCCAGGAGCCGCTGCGCCGGCGCATGGATGCGGGAACGGCCACCCGCATCGATGCCGTCGACCTCGCCGGCCGCCTGCGCATCGTCGCGAGCCGCGGGGCGCTGCGCCGCCTCGCCGCGCGGCTGCCGCCGGCGGAGGACGGCGCGGGCGCGACTGTCACCTTCTACGGCTCGGGCGATTTCCACCACCTCACGGCCGGATTGGTGGCGGCGCTGGACGAGCCCGTCACCATTGTCCATTTCGACAATCATCCCGACTGGGTGCGGTTTCCCGCCACGCACAATTGCGGCGCCTGGGTCAATCGCGCGCTCAGCCTGCGGCATGTGTACAAGGTGGTCACGATCGGCCCATGCAGCGGTGATCTGGTGCGGCCGGAATTGCAGCTCGCGAACCTCGGGGCGGTGCGCGACGGGCGCATCGCGCTCTATCCCTGGCGGCATCCCCCGTCGCGCGTCTGGGGCCGCTACGGCCACACGCGTTGCTACCGGCAGGAGGGCGACCATCTGCACTGGCGCAATCTCGCCGAGGAAAGCTGGACGGATTTCCTCGACGAGCTCGTCGAGGAGATTCCAACCCGCGCCATATGGATTACCATCGACAAGGACGTGCTCGCGCGCGGCGACGCGCTGACCAATTGGGACCAAGGCGCCTTGCCGCTCGGCCATCTGCTCGCCGCGGTCGAGCATCTTGCCGGCACGCGCCACATCGCCGGCGTGGATGTCTGCGGCGACTGGTCGGAGCCGCGCTTCAAAGACCCGTTCCGCGCCGCCCTGGCGAGGTTCGACCATCCGCTGCCCCTTCGCCCCAGCGCAGACGATCTCGCCGTCAATGCGCGCGTGAATGCCGAACTCATCGATCTCTTCGACCGGGTGTTGTGATGATTTCTGGAAACGCGCGCCCGTCGCGGGAAGAGGACGGCCCTGCACCCCGGGTGGCCGCAGCCGACCACGGCATAAGGCTGGCCGGCGGGCGAACCGGCTTCCTCCTGCTCCACGGCCTCGGCGGCACGCCGGTCGAGCTGAAACTCATCGCGCGGGCGCTCAACGCCGCCGGTCACACGGTCCATTGTCCGCAGCTCGTCGGTCATTGCGGCAGCGAGGGCGACCTGCTCGCCACCGGCTGGCGCGACTGGGCGCGAAGCGCCCTCGACGCCCTGGCGCGCCTCCATGCCGAGTGCGATCAGGTGATCGTCGGCGGCCTTTCGATGGGCGCTGTGCTGGCCATCCATGTCGCCGCCGAGCGACCGGCCCAGGTGGATGGCCTCGCGCTCTACGCGCCGACCCTGCGTTACGACGGCTGGTCGATCCCGCGCTACGCCTTCCTGCTGAAGTGGCTGATCAACACGCCGCTCGGTCGCCGCTACCGCTTTCCCGAGCGCGAGCCCTACGGCATCAAGCACAGGCGCACTCGCCAAACGATCATGGAGGCGATGGCCTCCGGCGACACCGCAATGGCCGGGCTGGAGGGCACGCCCGCGCGGGCGCTCCAGCAGCTCTGGCGGCTTGTCGCGGTGACGCGCGCGCGGATGCCCGCCGTGACCTGCCCGGCGCTGCTCGTCCATGCGCGCGAGGACGATATCGCCGGGCTTTCCAACGTCTTCGAGATCCAGCATCGCCTCGGCGGGCTCGTCGACGCGGTGATCCTCGACGATTGCTATCACCTCGTCACCATCGACCAGCAGCGCGGCATCGTCGTGGACCGCACGCTCGCGCTCGCGAACCGCCTCGCGACCGCGGGCGGGAGAACGCGGCCCGGCCGTGCGCGCGTGGCCGCGGCGCAATGACGAGGTTCGCGGCGCGCGTCGTCGAAAGCATCGCCGAGATCGCGGCGGCGGACTGGGACGCCTGCCTGCCGGGGGAGGCGGAAGATCACGCCTATTTCAGCGCCTGCGACAGCGCGGCGGTCGCCTCCGGTGTCGGCCTGCGCTGTAGGGCCGTGATCGTCACGGATTGTGTCGGCGTCGCTGCCGTGGCGCCGGTCTTTCCCTTCGCCTACAGGCTGGACACGCCGTTGCAGGGGCGTGTGCGGCGGTGGGCGGAGGCTGCCTTCCGGGTGGTTCCCGGTCTTGCGGCGATCCGGGTGCTTTGCGTTGGCTCGCCCTATGCGGAGCGCTGCCACCTCGGCTTCGCCGCTCGCCTAGATGCGGCAGCCCGCGCCGGGGCGATGGCGGTCCTGCTGACCGCGCTGGAGACGGAGGCGCGGGCGCGGGGCGCGCATCTCGTCGCGTTCAAGGATCTTGCGCCTCGGGAGGATGAGGAGCTGGCACCGATGCTTCGACGTGCCGGCTTCGCCAGTCTCGGCAGCCTTCCGGTCGCCACGCTAGACCTGCCTTTCGTGGATGCGGACGGCTATCTCGCCTCGCTCTCCGGCGCGACGCGCAAGGACATCCGCCGCAAGCTTGCGAAGGCCGGGTCGGTGCGCATCGAGCATCGTATCGGCATCGCCGGGCTGGAGGACGAAATCGAAACCCTCTACGAGGCGACGCGCACGCGCAGCGGCCTCGATTACGGCGAACTCGAAGTGCTGCCGCCGGGCTATTTCGCAGCCGTCGCCGAGGCGCTCGGAGAGCGGGCCGTCTTTGCCCTCTACTGGGTGGGAGACACGCTTGCGGCCTTTAACCTGCTACTCGTCGAATCCGACCGCGTGATCGACAAATTCCTGGGCATGCGCTACCCGCTGGCGCGCAACCACAACCTCTATGCGGTCAGCTGGATGGCGAATGTGCGGTTCTGCCTGGAGCGGGCCGTAAGCGAGCTGCAGACCGGGCAGACCGCCTACGCCTCGAAGCTGCGCTTCGGCAGCCGTCTGGTCCCTTCAACCATTCGCTTCCGCCATCACAATCGCCTTGTGCAATGTCTGCTCGCAGGCCTGGGCCCCTGGTTGTCCTTCGATCACCTGGATCCCCAGCTTGCCTCCTCGCGAACCGCTTCGTCGCCTGATCAGATGGATCGGGAGCGAGCGGATTGACGTGCTCCCCCATTTCTAGGCCAATCTGAGCTGCAATTTTCCACTTATGATCCCCGGCGCGGCGCCGGGTCTGGTCCCCGACTTTTTCACGCGCACGTCCACCCTTCATTGCTGGTCAACGTGCCGGCCGGGTTGAACGAGTGGGGGGCAGGCGGCTTCAGCGCGCGGCGCCGGGACTGCATCCGAAGCGCTTCTTGAAGCTTCGGTTGAAGTAGGAGATGTCGCCGAATCCGACCTCCATGGCGATGTCGCCGATCTTCTTGTCCTGATGGCGCGGATCGGTCAGCATCGCCTTCGCATCTTGCAGGCGCAGTTCCAGAATGCGTTCCGAGAAACTCGCCCCTGTCGCGGCGAGCAGGTCCCGAACGTAGCGACCGGAAAGTCCGAGTTGCAAACCAACCAGCGACGCAGAGAGTGCCGGGTTGCGGTAGTTGCTCTTGATCTGCTTCAGCACCGCTTGCAGCCGACCGGCGCGTAGACCCCGCGTCCCGGCCAGCTCGGCTTCGGAGCCCTTGGCCCCGGTCGCGAGGCCGAGGAGATCCACGACGGTCTCGCTGATGTGGTCGAAGAGGACCGACTCCTCCGGCAACTCCATCGCTTCGAGCATCGACAGATAGTTGCGCAGCAGCGTCAGTGCCTCGCTCTCCGCCGGGATGAGCGCGCCTTGCCGCCCCTCCATGCCGGGAAACTTGTCGTCGACGATCTTTCGCGGCAGCGCGAGGTTCGCCCAGGTGTTGCGGTCGCTGCCCACGAACGCCTGCGCCTTCGTTGCATGGAGGATCGCGCTGCCCGTGGGCATCGTGATATCGCTCTTGCCCGGATTGCTGGCGATCAGCGTGGGCCCGAGATTGATTGTGAACAGATACACCTCTGTGCGCGCGGCCCGAATATGATGCAGCATGCGCGCCGCCCGGTTGATCGTGGCCGACATCTTCGCAAATCCCAGCCGCCCGATGCTGTTCGCCTTCAGGCCGGCCTCGAAAGGCAGGTCGGATATGCCGACCTCGACCGACGCGACACGGGAATAGGAGATGTCGCGCCACAGGCGAAAGCGTTCTTGATGGATGAGATGTTCAGGCAGGCTCGCGGATGTGAATGTCTTCGCCTGCACCGCGCCCCCCTCACAACGGCTTGTCCCGCGCTTCCTGGCAACCGCTGCACCGTTCGGCGTGATCATCCGGCCGGTGACGGCGGCATCCACCGGGCTCGAAGCCCGCGCCCAAGCCTATAATCTTGCGCACCTGTCCATGTCGTCACCGCAAAGTATGACGCACGGGGAATTGGCGCCTGATCGCCTTTTGTTTTCCTTTTCCGAAGACAGGGCGCGGGTGCTGCGCTATAGGGCGACAAGAACACCCCTTTGACTCTGCATGTTATGATGGAGTGCAGCGTGACAAGGCGTAATTCTGAGAAACTCTCATCTATTATTGGCGACATCTACGACTGCGTTTTGAACCCCGAGGGTTGGGTCAGCGTATTGAACCGAATAACTCAGGCGACCGACGCGGCCTACACAACCATTGCGCTCGCCAGCACACAGGATAGTCATGGCCGTTTCGCCGCCCATTCCGCCTGGGCGGCCGACCAGATGCGTGTGCTTCAGGTCGAATACGGCTTCGACGACATTCCTGGCCTGAAACCCGCCCTCGTCGGCGATATCGACACACCGCTGACGACGCTGTCCTGCCTCAGCGAACCCGAGCTGCGCGCCACCAAATTCTATCGCGAATGGGCCGGGCCGCAGGGCCTGCGCGAAGGCTGCATGGTCAAGTTCGTCCACACCTCCGATCGCATCGGCCTTCTCGGCACCTCCATCTATGCCGACCGTGACGTGATCTCCGGCGAGGAGCAGCATTTCCTGACATTGCTTTCGCCGCACCTGCGCCGGGCTGCATTGATCGGCGACTTGCTCGACCAGGCGCGCGTCATGGCGCATTTCTATCGCGAGACCTTGGGTGCGCTCACGACACCCATTCTCTTCACGGACGCCGAGGCGCGCATCCTATACGCCAACGCCAGCGCCGAGCGGATGCTGACGGCCGAGGCGCCCATCCTGTCGCGCGGCAGCGTGTTGCAACCGACGAACCCCGCCATGGCTGACGCCTTGCTGACCGCCATCGCCGCGGCGTCCAACGCCGATGTCACGCTCGGCGCCCGCGGAATCGGGCTGCCAATCTCGGCGGCCGGGGAAGCACCCGCCGTCGCCTATGTCCTGCCGCTCACCGCCGGCACGGCGCGCGCCGCCTTCCGACCGGCGCGGGCGGCCGTCTTCATCTCGACCACGATCTCGGCGACACCGATCCCGGAGGCGGTGCTGACAACCCTCTTCGACCTGACGCCCGCCGAGGCGCGCGTTCTTCTCAAGATCGGCAGCGGCGCAGGCGCGGCGGCGACGGCCCTGTCGCTCGGGATCGGCGAGAACACCCTGAAAACCCATCTCAACCGCATCTACGCCAAGACGAACACCAACCGTCAGCCCGATCTCGTCAAGCTCATCGCCGATATCGGTGCTCCACTGGCTGTCGCCGGCATCGACGCGCCCGCCCGTCTGCGGGAAGACGGCGCGGTCGACTAACCCCGCCGAACTACCGATCCGAGGCCCCGTCGTGATCGCGCGCAGCGACTCGGCGGGGCCTTGTTCGTTCCGACGGGCTGCTTTGAGCGCCACACCGCGAAGAAAAATCAATAGCGCGTGTCACCGTCCAAAAAGCGCGTGGCGCTGTCCAAGATTTCCCGGAAGCCCGGTGCGATAGCTGGATCAATCGCTATCCAATTGCTTGGTCCGCCGGGAGTTTTCAGGAATGCGCAGGAAAAATACGGGCCGCAGGGCCGCCACGCTCAAGATTCTTGCGCTGACGTCGACTGCACTTGTCGGCCTCGCGCTGCCTCTCTCCGCGCAGGCGCAGGAATGGACGGGGGCGACGAACGGGAGCTGGTTCAATGCTGGCAACTGGAACCCCGGTCATGTCCCGACGGCCGCCGATGATGTGACGATCGAGGCCGGTCCTGGCTCTATACCCAATATCTCAGGACCTCTTCAGAATGGAGTAGCGAACAAAATCGCGGTCGGCGACACCAACACAGACGGTTCGACTGCCACTCTCAACATTGAAGATGGCGGAACGCTGGCCAGCGCTTCGGGCGTGATCGGCAACCTCGCCGGCTCGAAAGGCCTCGTCGATGTCGGCAGCTCCATCGTGAGCAGCGCCGGTAGTTCCGCTTTGTGGAATGTGAGCGGGGCGCTCATCATCGGCAATGCCGGTGAGGGAACCTTGGCAATCAACAAAGGCGAGGTCAAGAACACCGACGGCACCATCGGCGCGCTGGCCGGCGGCGTCGGCTTCGTCGGCGTCAGCGGCCCGACCGCGACATGGACCAATACGGGAACCCTGACGGTCGGCGACCATGGCACGGGCACGCTGAACGTCTTCAATGGTGGGAAGGTCACGAATGGGCCTGGCGAAATCGGATACGCTATCGGGTCTGTCGGCACTGTAACAATCAATGGTGCCGGTTCCACCTGGACGAACGGATCGTCTCTTCAAATCGGTGATAGCGGCACAGGTCAACTTACCATCCAGAACGGTGGCAAGGTGATCAATACTGGTTGGAGCTACGTCGGTGTTGCGAACGGTGCCAGCGGGATCGTGCTTGTCGATGGTACAAATTCGATTTGGGACAACAGTCTAGGAATGACTGTCGGCCTCAACGGAACGGCTTCACTGACTGTCAAAAACGGCGGCAAGGTCACATCGACCGGCGACAGATACCTTGGCTACACAGCCGGTGCGAGCGGCGTCGCGACATTGGACGGCGCGGGCTCGACTTGGACAGGCACAGGGGATCTCCTCGTCGGAAATGCGGGCTCGGGCAAACTTACGATTTCAAATGGCGCCGGGGTGACCAGCGGCCTTGGTGAAATCGGTGTCGCTTCCGGCTCAAGCGGCGATGTGACGGTGGTTGGTACCGGCTCCACGTGGACCAACAACTCTGCTCTTCGGGTGGGTGATAGCGGAACTGGTAAACTTGCCATTCAAAATGGTGGCAAGGTCGGTAATGGCGGTTGGGCCTATGTTGGCGCTGTCGCGGGAGCCAGCGGGACTGTACTCGTCGACGGCGCAAATTCGACTTGGGACAACAGCCAAGGCCTGACTATCGGCCTCGCAGGCACGGCGTCGCTGACCATCTCGAGCGGCGGTCTCGTCAAAAACACCGACGGTTTCATCGGAGCTGTTGCCGGTTCAACCGGCATGGTCACGGTCGATGGCGCGGGCTCGAAATGGACCAACAGCGGCGATCTCACTGTCGGCGATGCAGGTACCGGCACGTTGGACGTCACCCATGGCGGGGCAGTCGGCAGTCTTGGCGGAACCATCGGCGACGCCACAGGCTCGACCGGCACTGTGAACGTGAATGGGGCCGCTTCCAAATGGGATACCAACAGCGGCGACCTGAGGGTGGGCAACAGCGGCATCGGCATGCTGAATATCGCGAACGGTGGGCAAGTCATCAGTGGCATGTCCAGCATCGGATGGAATGCGGCATCCCAGAGCAGCGCACTGGTCGATGGAGCAGGTTCGGTCTGGGACACGGCAAGCCTTACCGTCGGACAGAGCGGCATCGGCCTGCTCAACATAGGAAACGGCGGCAGGGTGAGCAGCCTCTCCGGCACGGTTGGCGCCCTTTCCGGCTCTAAAGGCGCCGTGGCTGTCTCGGATGCGGGCTCGATCTGGCATGTCACCAACGATCTGATCGTCGGCGACTACGGTCAGGGCACGCTCAGGATCGACGATGGCGCCAAGATTTCCGTGGGTGGCGAACTGGTTCTGGCCAATCATGCGGGCGCGACGGGCGGCTTGACCATCGGCGGCGCTGTGCCGGGGATTCTCGACGCGACGGCGGTCCGTTTCGGTGCGGGTACCGGCCGGATCACCTTCGACCATACGAGCGCGAACTATGACTTCAGTGCAGCGATTTCCGGCCTCGGCACGATCAATCAAGTGTCAGGCGTCACGCATCTAACGGCGGATTCCACTGGCTTCACCGGCGCGACCCATATCAAGGGCGGCACATTGCTGGTCGACGGCAAGATCGGCAGCGGCGCGGTCGATGTCCAGTCAGGCGGCACGCTCGGCGGCAAGGGCTCGATCGGCGGCACCGTAACCGTCGCTTCGGGTGGTATCCTCAGCGGCGTCCAGGGCCAGACCTTGACCATGCAGAACCTCAATCTCGACGGCGGCGCGAACGTCAATGTGACGCTCAGCTCCCCCGGCGGCGCGGCGCTGTTCAACGTCGCCAACGACCTGACGCTCGACGGCACGCTCAACATCACCTCTGGCGGCGCGTTCGGCCCCGGCGTCTATAGTCTGATCACCTATGGCGGGACGCTGACCGATAATGGCCTCGATATAGGGACGACCCCGGCGGGATCGACCGCAGGCGATTTCGGGGTGCAGACCTCCGTCGCAGGCCAGGTCAACCTCGTCAGCACCGCCTTGCCGAACCTGTCGTTCTGGGACGGCGACGCTCCGGGCAACGCCAACAACAATATCGTCGACGGAGGGTCGGGCACATGGACCGCGACCTCCACCAACTGGACCGACATGAACGGTTCGATCAACGGTGTGATGCACCCGCAGCCGGGCTTTGCGATCTTCCAGGGCGCGGCGGGTACGGTGACGATCGACGCCAGCGCCGGGCCGATCTCGGTCACCGGAATGCAGTTCGCCACCAACGGCTATCTGCTCACCGGCGATCCGATCACGCTCGCCGATCCCAACTCCATCATTCGTGTCGGCGACGGCTCGGCGGCCGGAGCGAACTACAAGGCGACCATCGGCTCGGAGCTGACCGGAACGGGTGGCCTCAACAAGACTGACCTCGGTACTCTGATCCTGACCGCCGACAACACTTATACCGGTGGCACGACGATCGCCAACGGCACGCTCCAGCTCGGCAACGGCGGGACCAGTGGTTCGGTCGTCGGCAATATCGTCAATGATGGACTGCTGATCTTCAACCGTTCCGACGCATCAACGTTCAGCGGAGCGATCTCCGGCAATGGCTCGATCCTGAAGGAAGGCGCCGGCACGATCGATCTGACCGGCAACTCCGGCACGTTCATCGGCGTCGTGCAGGTCGATGGCGGCACACTCGGCATCAAGGCTGGCGGCGTCCTGAATTCAAGCGGCCTCTTCGCGGGCGGGCTCGCCGGGTCAACCGGGGCTTTCGTCGTCGACGGCGCGGGCTCGGTGTTGAACAGCTCCTCCTTACTTGCGCTCGGGGGCGACGGAACCGGGGCGCTGACAGTCACGAACGGGGGCAAGGTCAGCGATTCCTTCGGCGTTCTGGGCGTAAACGCCGGCTCGACCGGCACAGTAACGGTCACGGGTGCAGGTTCGACCTGGACCAACGGAACGGGCTTGCTCGTGGGCGTCGATGGTGCCGGCGCACTGAACATCGTGAACGGCGGCAGCGTCAGCAGCGCCTTCGCGGCTGTCGGCAATGGCTCCGGGGCGCAAGGTACGGTCATCGTCGATGGCACCGGGTCCAGCTGGACGAACAGTGGAAACCTGTTCGTCGGTCTGGACGGAACAGGCACGCTGTCGATTGCGAATGGCGCCACGGTCAACGCCGGCGGCGCCGTAGTCCTCGCCGGACAGGCCGGTTCGACCGGTACGCTCAATATCGGCGGTGCGGCAGGCTCGTCCGCAAAGACGGCGGGCACGCTCAATGCCGGGACGCTCGAATTCGGCCAAGGAACCGGAACGCTCAACTTCAATCACACCGACACCAACTACACCTTCGCCTCGAACATGCTGGGTTCCGGCACGATCAACCAGTTCTCTGGTTCTACAAACCTGACGGGAGACTCCAGTGGCTTCACAGGCGCGGTGAACGTCACGGGCGGCCGTCTGGCGGTGAACGGCCTGCTCGGCGGCGGGCAGGTCACGGTGTCCAACGGTGGTACACTTGGCGGCAATGGCATGATCGGCAGCCTCGCGGCAAATGCAGGATCGATCATCGCACCCGGCAACTCCATCGGCACGCTGAACATCGCCGGCAACATCGCGTTCAATGCCGGTTCGATCTACGAGGTCGAAATCAATGCTGCTGGCCAATCGGACAAGATCGTTGCGGGTGGCACCGCAACCATCGACGGCGGCGGAGTCAAGGTGCTGGCCGGTTCGGGCAACTATGCCCCGGCCACGACCTACACGATCCTCACTGCAACGGGTGGCCGCACCGGCACCTTTACCGATGGCGTGACCTCAAATCTCGCCTTCCTCGACCCGTCGCTCAGCTATGACGCGAGCAACGTCTATCTCACGATGACCCGCAACAACATCAACTTTGCGGGCGTGGGCATTACGCCGAACCAGATCGCGACTGGCGGTGGCGTCGAAAGCCTCGGCTTTGGCAACACGATCTACAATGCTGTGCTGAACCTCTCGGCTTCTCAAGCGCAATATGCCTTCGACCAACTTTCGGGCGAGATTCATGCTTCCGCCAATACGGTATTGATCGAAGACAGCCGCTTCCTGCGCAGCGCGGTCAACGACCGCCTGCGGGCGGCCTTCGGCGGCGTCGGCGCGTCGGGCGGCAACACCGTCACCTATGACGACGGCAAGCCGCGCGCGGTCGATCCCACCACGGACGGCGGCGCCGTCTGGGGTCAGGCGTTCGGCTCCTGGGGCCATTGGAACAGCGACGGCAACGCCGCGAAGCTCGATCGCTCGATCGGCGGCTTCTTCATGGGCGCGGACGCTTCGGTCTTCGACACCTGGCGCTTCGGCGCGGTCGCCGGCTACAGCCGCTCCAGCTTCGACGCGGAGGATCGCCATTCGTCGGGTAGCAGCGACAATTACAGCGTCGGTCTCTATGGCGGCACGCAATGGGGCGATCTCGCCTTCCGCACCGGCGCGGCCTACACGATCTCCGACATTGCCATCAAGCGCAGCGTGAACTTCACCGGCTTCGCCAACAACCTGTCTGGCGATTACAGTGCCGGCACGGCGCAAATCTTCGGTGAACTCGGCAACAAGATGCAAGCCGGCAGTGTTGCGCTCGAGCCGTTCGCGAACCTCGCCTATGTTAACCTGCGCACCGACGGCTTCACCGAAACGGGCGGCGTCGCCGCACTCACCAGCCCGTCGACCGTCACCGATACGACCTTCACCACGATCGGCCTGCGCGCCGCGACCAGCTTCGGCCTGAACGACATGGTCGTGACGGCGAAGGGTATGGTCGGCTGGCGGCACGCTTTCGGCGACATCACCCCGACCTCGGTCATGTCCTTCGCCGGCAGCGCGCCCTTCAGCATCGCAGGCGTGCCGATCGCCGAGAACGCCGCGGTGGTCGATCTCGGCCTCGACATGCGCCTCAGCACCAACACGACGCTGGGCATCTCCTACGGCGGTCAGTTCGGATCGGGCGTCACCGACCAGACGTTGCACGCCGACTTCTCGGTCACGTTCTGAGGTCTTGTGATGAATCACGACACGATCACCCTGGTCCAGAGAAGCTTCAAGGATGTCGTCCCGATCGCCGATATGGTCGGTGAGACCTTCTATGCCCGGCTCTTCGAGACCCATCCCGAAGTACGGCCGATGTTCGCCGAGGACATCAGGCCGCAGGCCAAGAAGCTGGTGCAGATGCTGGCGATGGTGGTGAACGGCCTGCACCGGCTCCCCGCCATCCAGAGCGAGGTCGCGGCGCTCGCTCGCCGACACAGGGAATACGGTGTCGCCGAAGCCCATTATCCCGTCGTCGGCGAGGCGCTGATCTTGACGCTGGAGCACCATCTGGGCGACGCTTTCACGCAGCAGATCAAGGACGCCTGGATCGAGGCTTTCACAACCCTGTCGGACGTGATGATCGACGCCATGCACGAACCGCCGCGCGCCGTGGGAGGCCATGCATGAGCACCGGGCGCACGCTCGGCGACTTCGGCCAGCGCTCCGGCATCCTTCTGCCCGCGGCCGGACGCTCGGTCATGGCAGAGGCGCGGGAAACCTTTATCGTGGTCGGCGTCTTCGCCGGTTCGGCGGCGGCGGGCCGCAAAACGGGCGACGCGGGCGGGGATGTCCTCACGGACCTGATCGTCGGCGGACCCCGACCCCAACAGGGATACCGAAGTCTTGGACCAGCCATCGCCCCTACCGCTCTTCTATAAAGATCCCATGCTTCTCCGCTTCGAGGCGCATGGCGATGTAGGCCTGATTCCCGGCAGCGATTTCAACTTCGCCCGCGAGGCCGTCGCCATTCCGCTCTCCATCGGCGAATTCCCGACCGCGATGCGGCATTATCCCATCGCCTTCGCCATGGACGATCAGGCGTCGCCCATCGCTCTGGTCGCGATCCACAAGGACCAGAATCTCTTCATCGAGCGCGACGGGAGCTGGCGGGCGAAGAGCTATGTGCCCGCCTATGTCCGCCGCTATCCCTTCATCGGCATGGACACGCCCGATGGCGCACAGCAGCTCCTGTCGATCGACCGCGCCAGCGCGCGCTTCGTCGCTTCCGCAGGGGATCACGCTGAGGCGCAGCGCCTGTTCGACGAAACCGGCAAGCCGACCATGGTCGCGCAGACCGCCATGGCCTTCTGCCAGACCTTCCACACCGACTACGTCAAGACCGTCGCTTTCGGTAAGGCGTTGTTGGCGGCGAAGATACTTGAGCCCTATCACGCCGATTTCCGCCTGCCGGACGGCACGCTGCACAAGCTCGACGGCTTCTATGCCGCGAACGAACAGGCGTTCCACGCCTTGCCGGCTGAGACCGTCAACGACTGGCACGGCAAGGGCTGGCTCGCGCTGGTCGTGCTGCATCTCGCATCGCTCCAGAGCTTTCAAAATCTCCTCGACCTCAACGCGCAGCGCACAAGCGAACGAACGGCGCTGGCGTGACGAGCAGGAAAAGCACTCTCGGCCCTGCGCCGCCGCAACCCTTCCGGACAATCGTACCCGTGGTCTTGCGGGCTTCCATCTTCTCGTGGACGGCGCGAACCTCCTCTAAGGCTGCGGTCATTCCGATCGAACGGGCGATCTAACCGTCGGTGGAGTCTGCGACGGGTATCTGGCCGAGGCGGAGGCCGGACGAATTCTTGGCAAGCGACGCCGGCCTATCAAGGCGTCGACGCTTGCCATGGATCGCAGCCGAATTGATGCGCATATCAAGCCGCTGCTGGGCAAAGGGATCATTGACACGCTTAAGCTGGGCGACATTGAAGGTGCCCTGGCCGATATCGCGGTCGGTAAGACGTCCAAAGCGCGCGTCGGTAGCCGCGGCGGTGCCACCACAGGCGGCGAAGGGGGCGCCGCACGTACCATGTCGACCCTGCACTCCCTCTTGGAGCACGCGGTGCGGCTGGGGAAAATCACGAGCAATCCGGCAAAGGGTGTCCGTCGCCTCGCCAGCACGCCACGGGACCGACGGCTGAGCCGCGCCGAGATCGAGAAGCTCGGCAAGGCGATGCGGATAGCGGAGCAGGACGGCGAGCACCCGACCGGCCTCGCGGCGATCCGCTGCTTTCTGATGACGGGCCTGCGCCGCATGGAGGGGCTCGCTTTGGAGCGTGCCTGGCTCCATGACGAGGAGGGCTCGATCCGATTTCCCGACACGAAGAGCGGCGCGCAGACGCGGGTCATCGGCCGCGCCGCCGTGGACCTGCTGCTGGCACAGCCTCAGGCCGGATCGCGCTTCTTCTTCCCCGCCGATTGGGGTGAAGGGCATTTCGTCGGGATCGTACGCGTGCTCGATCGCATCTGCGCAATGGCGCGACTGGTCGACGTCACCCCGCATACCCTACGCCACACCTTCGCGAGCGTCGCCAGCGACCTTGGCTTTTCCGAGCTGACCATCGCGGCGCTGCTCGGCCACGCATCGCGCGGCGTGACGCAACGCTATATCCATATCGACGAGGCGCTGCGGCTCGCGGCGGACCGCGTCGCGGACGAGATGGCCGACATTCTCGACGGCAAGGCGGCGGCTGCGCGTCCTCCTCGGCGTGGGGCGCGCCAGTCGCAGGAATTCCAGGAGACGGATCAGAGAGTGCCGCAGTCAGAATCGTGACACGGCGGAGCGGAATCAGGCTCTATCAGCCAACGAGCTGAAGCGGTTGGCGGACGGCCACGATCGGCGTCGACCCGCCGGGTCGGTGTGCGATGCGGAGATTGCATTTGGTATACTCCGCATAAATTGCGGATATAGCCTCTTGCGTTTGCGGAGATTGAACCTCACATTCTCCGCATGGAGCGCGGAGAATGACAACCTATATCCATGACCTGCCCGATTGGCCCCGGTTTCGCTGGGATCACGCGGCGCTGGCCGCGCCGCTAGCGGCGGTGCGGCATCACCAGGGGCGATTGGTCGGCCGCATGGAAGGACTGGGCTTCGAGCTTCGTGGCGAAGCCGTCCTGCAATCCCTGACCGAAGAGGTCCTCAAATCCAGCGATATCGAGGGCGAGCGGCTCGACCGCGCGCAGGTGCGCTCCTCAATCGCGCAGCGCCTCGGCATGGACATCGGGGCACTCGCCCCCGTGGATCGCCATGTCGAAGGGGTCGTGGAGATGATGCTGGACGCGACCCAGAACTACCGGGTCCCCCTCACCGAGGAGAGGCTGTTCGGCTGGCATGCCGCGCTGTTTCCCACCGGTCGCAGCGGCATGGCCAAGATCACCGTAGGCGGGTGGCGCACCGGACAATGCGGGCCGATGCAGGTCGTTTCCGGGCCGATCGGGCGCGAGCATGTGCATTTCGAGGCGCCGGGCGCGGAACGCCTTCCGGCCGAGATGCAGGCGTTCCTCGCGTGGTTCAACGCGAGCAGCGGCATCGACCCGGTCCTGTTCGCAGGCGTGGCCCATCTGTGGTTCGTCACCATCCACCCGTTCGAGGATGGCAACGGGCGCATCGCCCGGGCCATCGCCGACATGGCCCTGGCGCGCTCGGAGGGCTCGCCGCAGCGGTTCTATAGTATGTCCGCGCAGATCCGGATCGAACGGAAGACCTATTACGAGACGCTGGAGCAGACCCAGAAGGGCGACCTCGACATTACGGTGTGGCTCGCCTGGTTCCTGGAATGCCTGGACCGCGCCTTCCATGGGGCGGAGGCGGTCCTTGCCACGGTTCTGCGCAAAGCGCGGTTCTGGGAGGCTCATGCCAGGAGCGCCCTCAACCCGAGGCAACACCTCGTGGTCAACCGCCTGCTTGACGGCTTCGAAGGCAAGCTGACCTCGTCCAAATATGCCACCTTCGCCAAATGCTCGCAGGACACCGCTTCCCGCGACATCGAGGACCTGTGCGGCAAGGGCATTCTAGTCCGGGAGCCGGCCGGCGGGCGGAGTACCAGCTACAGCCTCATCGCCAGCGCCGCCGATGCCCTGGAAGCGGTTGCGCGCTGGGTCCTGGCAC
Organism: Xanthobacter aminoxidans; assembly: GCF_043193615.1. Classification (NCBI taxonomy): domain Bacteria; kingdom Pseudomonadati; phylum Pseudomonadota; class Alphaproteobacteria; order Hyphomicrobiales; family Xanthobacteraceae; genus Xanthobacter; species Xanthobacter aminoxidans. Next base: position 44,657 of record NZ_JBAFUS010000002.1, read on the forward strand.
ACGCCGACAAGGCAGCTCGGGACGGGCCGGGATGGACCAGCCCGGAGGAGGACCTGGCTCGGATGGAGCGCATTCAGGCCATCGGTCGAGAGCTTCAGACGCTAGCTTGCGAGCCCGACGCGACGCCAAGCTACGCCGATTATGAAACAAGGCTGAGGGCCTTGCACGAGCAGGGGCTATTCCCGGACGATCGACTGGTTGGCGCGGTCGCGATGGCTATCCAGCGGGGCATTTAGATGGACATGGAAGTCCAGCTTTCCAATATTGCCGCAAGCCTTTGGCGGGATCCGACTAATCGTAAGCCAAGCCATATCGGGCTGGGACGAAACTCCAAGGGCCCTACCGAAAGCCTACGTGGCCCCTCCCGCCGTCGAGCGGATCGCGGCACTGAGCGTGCGTAGCGCGGCGCGCGCGGTTCGGTCGGTGAGGTTGGAATAGAGCATCACCTCCCGCGAGGGCAGCCCCGGTAGCCCAAGCCTCGGCCCAACATCGACCGTTGCAGCCGGCGCCACCCGCCGGCCCAACGCAGCGACCGCGAGGCCGGCAGAGACCGCCGCACCGATGGTGCCGATGCCGCCGCCGACAAAAACTTCCGTCCAGGGTATGCCCGCGGCATCGAGCGCCGTCGTCGCCATACTGCGAACGCTGCACGGCGCTGCCTGGGTCGCAAGGCGCAGCGGCTCGCCGATGCTATGCTCAAAGTCCGGCACCGCCATCCAGCCAAATTCCTCATCGAGGATGACCTCACCGCCGCGGCGATGGTTATCGTGACGCAGCACGATGGCCGCGTCGAGTTCGCCACGCTCGAAATCCTCCAGGCTCTCCCGTGAAGAGGTGACCCGTACCTCCAGGATGAGCGACGGGTCAACGCCACCCATGCGCTTCAGCAGCACCGGCAGCTCACTGCCGACGATATGGTGGCTGATACCGACGACGAGGCGGCGTTTCTCCTTTCTGAAGCATCCGACGGCCAACTGGTGGGCACCGATCAGCGCTCGCGCGTGGTCGAGAAAGGCGGCGCCGTCGGACGACAGGCGGACCAGCCGCGGCGTCCGCTCCAACAGGCGTCGGCCGAGGACTTCTTCCAGCCGCTTCACCTTCAGGCTCACCGCAGACTGCGCCGTGTCGAGCGCTTCGGCGGCACGGGTGAAGCTCTTGAGATCGGCGGTGAGGACGAAAGCCTGCACGGCTTCGATGTCGAGTGCCTTCATGATCTATCATTCGAATTTTCAATGTTTGAAATGGAGTATCATACCATTTTTATATGTTCAACCGGCGCTTATCGTCCTCTCGTCAAGAGACGGGCTCCCCCTGCTGGCGGGAAGGCGTGTCGGTCCTGCCGGCAGCGCGGCGCCCGGCTCATCACGGAATAAGGAACGTTGGGAATGATCCTCGCGCATTACGGTCACCGCCTGCCCGCCACCTATGACGTAGGGCTCATCCGCGCCCGGGCCGCGGAGCGGGGCGTCCTCTGGGCGGCCGTGCCGGACCTCTATTTCAAGGGCTTTCTGCTGCGCGAGCGCGGCCGCTACGGGGCCATCGCCAACAACTATTCCTCGCTCTACCTCTGGCGCCAGGACGAGGCCTTCCGCGACTTTCTCCTTGCTGGCCGCTACCGGGTGGTGACGGACAGCTTTGGACGGGCGGACATTGCCACTCGTTTCGTCCTGGATGCCCGCAAGGGCGAGGCCGACGAGGCGCGCTTCGTGTTCAAGCACGAGGTCGACATTCCGCTCGACGCCGATCTCGAAGCCGCCTTCGCCGCCGAGGTGGAAGCTACCCGGCAGGCGGCGCGTCAGCCCGGAACGGTGGTCGCGGCGGTGGGCATCGACACGCATGTCTGGCGCTTCACCCGCATTGTCGTCTCGGCCAACGCACCGGATGGACACCAGCAGGGCACGGCCTACGAGATCCTCCATCTGGCGCGCCCATTGCTCGACACCCTGCCGAAGGCGTGACCCCGATGGGCTACCGTTTTGAGGCGGGACGCATCTGTCGGATGCCGACCCATTTCGGGCCGGCCTCCGGCCCGCGGCAAATGCCCGACGGCATGCCCGCCGATCCAGCATCGAACCCGCGACGGCTCAGCGTCGCCGCGCGCTTCCTGACCGATGCCGCCCGGCTGGAGGCGCATCTGCCGGAGGGGTTCACCCTCTCCGGCGAACCGGTCGTCACCGTCGAGTTCCATTATCTCACGGGAATCGACTGGCTGGCGGGCCGGGGCTACACCATGGTTCAGGTGAGCTGGCCGGCCAGCTTCGCCGGACGGGAGGACAAGGCCTCTGGCCGGTTCCTCGCCGTCATCTGGGAGAACCTCGCCGATCCGGTCATCACCGGGCGCGACGAGATCGGGCACCCCAAGCTCTATGCGGACATCCCGCCGCCGCGCATGTGGGACGGCGCCCATCTGTGCTCCGCCGGCTGGCTGGGGTTCCGCTTCCTCGATATCGAGGTGTCGGGGCTGCGCGACATTTCCCCGGACGCGCCGCCGCCCGACGACATCCTGATGCTGAAATACGTTCCGCGTACCGGCGCCTGGGGGGAGGCGGACCTGTACCAAGTGACGCTCACCCCGGGCAAGGATCCCGACAGGACCGTCGAGCATCGTCAGACTGGAACAGGCCGGGTGCAATTCCACCCCGCCGCCTGGGCGGACCTTCCCACCATGGACCATGTCGTTAATGCGCTCGCCGGCCTCCCGGTCTACGAGCCGCGGGGCGGCACCGTGGTGCATTCGCGTGGCGGGAAGTCCCATCGCGACCAGCGCATCCTGCGCTGAGTGGTTCCCACCGTCGGCTCAGGAGCTGGAGGCGGGCCTGACCGAGGCGATCAGCTCGATCTCGACGGCGGCATTGCGCGGCAGCTTGGCGACGCCTACGGCGGAGCGGGCATGGCGCCCTCGCTCCGCCCCCAGCAGTGCGAACAGGAGCATCGAGGCGCCATCCGCGACCGCACTCTGGTCCACGAAGTCCGGCCCGCTCGACACGAACACCGTCATCTTGAGGACGCGGTCCAGGTGGTCGAGGCCGCCGAGGCCGTCGCGCAGCGCTGCAAGGCCGCGGACCAGAGCGAGCCGGGCACCCGCCTGCGCCGCTTCGAGCGTGACCTCTACCCCGACCCGGCCCACCGTTGTCACTCCGGTCTCGTCGCGGGGCAGTTGTCCGCTGACGAAGGCAAGCCCCTCGTGGACCACGACGGGCGTGTAGGCGGCGGCCGGCGGCGCGGCGGCGGGAAGGACGATGCCGGCGGCGTCGAGTGCCGCCGGCCAGTTGGAAGGAGTCTTGTCCGCCCAAAATTCCAAAGGGATCGCCCTCACTTCAGGATGTGACCGGCTGCTCCAATGCCCTCTTGAAAAGCGCCGGATCGATGTTGCCGCCCGAGGCGACGATCAGCGTGGTGCGTTCGGCGGTCTCGACAGCCCCAGAGAGGACGGCGGCAAGGGCAGCGGCTCCGCCCGGTTCCAGAACGAGCTTCAGCTCCTGAGCGGCAAAACGGATGGCCTGAAGGACCGCGTCGTCCGAAACCGCAATGCCGCACGCACCGTGAGAGGCAAGGATCGGCAGTGTCAGGCGCCCCGGCGCGGGGACTAGGAGCGCGTCGCAGATCGAGCCGGAGAGGCGCGGATTGCGTTCCCATGCGCCGCTGGCGAGCGATCGGGCCATGTCGTCGAAACCCGCCGGCTCCACCGTCACCACCCGCGCCGCCGGAGCGGCCTCGGCGAGGGCGATGGCCCAGCCCGCCGCGAGGCCGCCGCCGCTGCAGCACACCAGGGCCTGATCGATGAGGGGGGTGGTTTCTTCGGCGACCTGCGCGACCGCCTCCAAAGCGCCGGTGCCCTGTCCCGCGATCACGAACGGATCGTCGAACGGCGGCACCAGCGTCGGCCCCTGTTCGGCCACCAAAGCGCGACCGATCTCCTCGCGGTCCTCCCGCTCGCGGTCATAGAGGATGACGCGGGCACCGCGCTGGCGCGCGCCCTCGATTTTGATGCGTGGTGCATCCGCCGGCATGATCACGGTCGCCGCCACTCCGGTTAGGCGGGAAGCCTCGGCGATGGCGAGGGCGTGGTTGCCCGACGAGAAGGCGACGACGCCCCTGCCGCGTTGGCCGGCATCGAGTGCTCGGATGCGGTTAGCCGCGCCGCGGAATTTGAACGAGCCGGTGCGCTGCAGGTTCTCCGCCTTGATGAACACCCGTCCTTGCGCAAGCGCGTCGAGCTTGGGATTGGTCAGGAGGGGCGTGCGGACGATGTCGGCGCCGATGCGCGCCGCCGCCGCGCGAACCTCGGCGATTCCGATGCGATCAGCGGTCATGGCCGGCGCTCCCTGCCGTCCGGCCGTCGGCATCTGGGGTGGGGGCCTTCCTATCGAGCAGACGGGCGGCGGCCATCAGCGTCTCTTCATAGGCCTGAAGGGAGGAGCGAGCGCTGTCCGGTGTCCAATCCCAGAAGCCATGGCCCGACTTGATGCCGCGACGGCCCTGCGCCACCAGCTCCGTGAGCGTCCTGCTGGGCGCGACGGCGTTGTTGAGACTTGGATAGATCGTGCGCGCAGCGGCGAGCTGGGTGTCGAGACCGGCGAACTCCTTTTGCAGGATCGGCCCCGCAGCCACATAGCGGAATCCGAATCCATAGCGGACCGCTGTGTCGACATCCTCGGCCGTGCCTAGTCCCTCGTCGATCACGGCGAAAGCCTCGCGCATCAGGGCGTGCTGGATGCGGTTGGCGAGGAAGCCGGGCACGTCCCGGGCCACCCGGATGGGCTTGCGGCCGACGTCCGTCATGATGGCGTAAAGGCTCTCCGCCACGTCGGTGGCGGTCTTCTCGCCGCGTACCACCTCCACCGCCGGCACGAGATGGGCCGGAAGAAAGAAGTGCAGGCCCGCCATGCGGTGCGCCGTTTGGCGGTCACTGGCGATGAGACTGATGCGGAAGCCGGAGGTGTTGGTGGCGAGGGGAATGTGCGGCGGCACCAACGTGTCGAGCTCGGCGAACACCCGCTGTTTCAGCTCGAACACCTCCGGAACAGACTCAAGCCCGAACGTTACGCGCGACCAGTCAATGTCCTGAGCCGCGCGATGGAGGCGGAACCGTTCCGCCGCGAAGGGCGCGCCGATCTGGGCCAAGGAGGCCTGCACCCGCTCGCGCCTCAACTCTCAGGTGGCCTCGTCGCGGGTCGTCGCCTCCACGCTCCAGCCCCGAGCCAGGAAGATCGCGGCCACGTCGCACCCCATGGCGCCGCACCCGATGACGGCCATTCGTTTGTCTTGCGACACCTTTTGCTCCTTGCTGCCTGTACTTGCGGCTATCGGCGGTCCGCGGTCGCGGCGCCGGCGAGATCCACGATTTCGTTGGTGAAGACCTCCGCCACCGGCAGATCGAGGCGCACGCCTCGGACCTCGGCGAGGAAGTCGATGTTCTTCACGACGCCCGCCCCGTCGAGGCCAAGCGAGGCTGGCAACGACCCCATGGCCTGCGCCTAGGCGGCGTCGAGTACTGCTGGCTCCACTCCGGGGTAGAACGGCCCGATGGCCGCGCGTGCGGCATCAGGATGGGTCCGCATCGTCTCCATGGCGCGCGCGAGAGCCCGCACCAGCCGCACCGCCGGGCCGCGGTTGGCCTCAAGCCATTCGGGTCGCGCGGAGAGGGCTGTGAAGAGGAAGTCCCGGAGCGGGGGATATTCCCCCTTGGCGAAATCGAACAGCAGCGCGCCGCCGAATTTGACGATGCCGATCGTCGAGGTCGGTGCCGAAAGGCAATAGCCATCCACCCGCCCCTGGGCGAACGCGGCGATCATGTTGCCGCCCCCGCCGATGGGGATGATGGTGAGATCGCGATCCGGATCGAGCCCGCCGTGGATGGCCACATGGCGGACCACGAGATCGGTGATGCTGCCGGCACCCGCCACCGCGATCTTCAAGCCCCGCAGCGCCTGCGCCTTCTCGGACGGCGTCCTGCGCGCGCCGAGGCCGGTCCTGCGGGCGGCGTCCGCGGAGAGCACGATGTCGCTGCCGCATTGCTTCAGGAGGGCAGCGAACAGCTGCGTCTTCTGCCCCTTCGCCCAGGCCTGCAGGGGCACTGCGGGCAGGCCCACGTAGATGTCGCTCTCGCCACCGATCACAGAGGTGAGCGCGGCGGCCGCGCCCTTGCCGAAGACGGTGACCTCCATCTCCAGCTCCTCGTCGCGGAAGCAGCCGAGGCCGCGGGCGGCATAGATGGGCAGGTAGAGGAAGCCTTCGCTGGGCTGGGCGATGGTGATTCTGAAGGGTTCGTCAGCCCGGGCGGTGGCGGCCCGCAGAGCCAGCGGCGTCAGCGCGGCAAGGCTCATGAATGCGCGGCGGTGGAGCATAGGTCGTCCTCCGGAGGGGATGTCAGACAGAGATCTCGCGGGTTCCCTCGCCGGCCTTCCAGGGCATGAGGAGGCGCTCCGCGAAGCGGACGATACCGTTGAAGATCAGGCTGAGGGCGACGATGCCGATCAAGGCGGCGAACACGGCCGCCGTGTCGAACTGCGCCGCGGCGTCGGAGAGGATGTAGCCGATGCCCCGGTTGGCGGCGATGATCTCGCCCACGATGGCGCCGATAAGCGCGTAGGGCACCGACAGGCGCAGGCCGGTGAACACCCACGTCAGCGCCGATGGCACGATGACCTTGGAGATCAGCGCCCGCTCGCCGGCCCCCATCAGCCGCAGGATGGCAAGCTGTTCGGGGCTCACGCTGCGCACACCGGTGTAGGTGTTCAGGAAGACGAGGAAGAAGACGGTGACGGCCGCCAGGATCACCTTCATGTCGATGCCGATGCCGAACCACAGAATGAACAGTGGCGCCAGCGCGACCTTGGGCAGGCTGTAGAAGGTGATGAGGAACGGGTCGAGGATGTCGGCGAGCAGCTTCAGCCGGCCCAGCAGCAGTCCGGCGCCGACGCCGAACATCGCCCCTAGGAGAAAGCCCAGTGCCGCCTCGGTGGCGGTGATGGAAAGATTGTAGAAGAAGCTGCCGTTCGCGATCATCGCCAGGAAGCTCTTCGCCACAAGGGACGGGCGACTGATGAAGAAGCCGGCGTCGAAGACTCTCGAGACCGCTTCCCAGAGGATGAGGAAAGCCGCGAGGAAGAGCGTGCGGAAGATCGCGATCATGCGAGGGCTCCCGCCATGGTGAGGGGGGAGGGCGCATCCGAGGTCCGCGGCGGTGCGGCCGCGGGCTCGGCGAGGAGGTCCCATAATTGGGCGTAGAGCGCCTGGTATCGTGGATTGGTGCGCAGGCGCACGGGCTCGCGCGGGCGCGGCAGGTCGATGGGTACGATTGCACGGATTTTGGTTGGACGCGTGCCGAGGACCACACAACGGTCGGCGAGCGTGATGGCCTCGTCGAGATCGTGGGTGACGAACAGAACGGTCTTGCGGAAGCGGCCACACAGGCGCAGCAGCTCGTCCTGCATGGTGAGCCGCAGCTGGGCGTCGAGCGCGCTGAACGGCTCGTCCATCAGCAGCGTCGCAGGGTCGGCGGCGAGCAGGCGGGCCAGCGCCGCACGCTTGCGCATGCCGCCGGACACCTGGCTTGGATAGTGCGCGCCGAAGCGCTCCAGCCCCACCAGCGTGAGCAACTGCTCGATGCGCGCGGCGCGCTCCGCCTTCGCGAGGCCCTTGATCTCCAGCGGGACGGCGATGTTGCCGGCGATGGTGCGCCAGGGCAGCAGGTGGTCCGCCTGGGTCATGTACCCGACGTCGAGGTTGATCCCCCGCACGGGCGCGCCGTCGTAGCTGACCGATCCGGAGGTCGGCCGCATGAGGCCCGCGCTCATGTTGAGCAGGGTGGACTTGCCGCAGCCGGACGGGCCCAGCAGGGTGATAAATTCACCCCGCGCGACGTCGAACGTGACGCCGCCCACGATTGGCAGCGCCTCCGCCCCGGTGCCGAAGCTTTTGCGAACCTCCGAAAAGGCAAGGATCGTCTGTGCTTCATCCATTTCTGTCCGCTCCCTGGAACACGGTTCCACCGCCCGGCGGGGACATGCCCGCAGGTGAAGGGTCTCTGAAGGTCTGTTCTTGAAGGCTTGTTTCGATGTCTTGCGTGCTGGACGTCGGGGCTCAGTGCGCCGCGATGTCGAGGAGGCGCGCGGCGAGCGCGTCCGGCGCGCTCACCATGGCGTCGTGACAGGCGGCGAGTTCGACATAATCGAACCCCTTGCGGTTCTTCGCCCATTCGCGCGAGCTGTTCAGCGCCGCATAGGCCGGCTCCACGCAGCCGATGTAGGTCGCTGCGAGGCCGTTGCCGATCGGCCCGTTGACGTTGAGCGGGCTCAAATAGGCGCTGAGCGGCTGGGCGGTCAGATGGCGTTCCAGCCATGCCGCGTCCGCCGCGTCGGTGACGCCGAATGCGGCCGCCGGGGACGCCGGCAGGCTCAGCCCGCCGCTTGACGCCTCCGCCGCCTTCAGCCGCGCTGAGACGCCCTCGGGCGGCAGCGCGTCAAACGGCTTGCGCCCCGGCTCCACGATCATCGCATCGAGATAGACGAGGCGGCGGAGGCTCTCCGGCATGCGGTCGGCCACGCCGCTCACCGCGCAGCCGCCGAAGGAATGGCCAACCAGGACGACATCGCCCAGATCTTCCATTTCCAACAGATTGGCAACATCAAGGATAAAGGTGTCGAGGGTGATATCGCGCGACATGAGATGCCGTCGCTCGCCAAGGCCCGTCTGGGTCGGGGTGAAGACCGAATGACCCGCCTGCCGCAGACGCTCCGACACCCGTTGCCAACACCAGCCACCGTGCCACGCACCATGCACCAGGACGAAGGTATGGCCGCCGGGCTGCTTGTGGACTTCTGCTCCGCTCGCTCCTGGGAGCGCAACGGTCCCGGCGAGGGCGGTGCTGCCGGCTGTGGCGATCTTCTTCAACGCATCTCTCCGATTCATCCGCGTGGCTCCCCGATGTCTGTCCCCCATGCCGCCTAGAGGTTCGGCGGCGGCACGCTGCCGAGCACTGGCGCCAGGGCAAGGCCGAGGGCGAGCAGCGTCCGGTCGCTGCCGGCGGGGCCGAGCAGCTCGAGGCCGACGGGCAATCCGCCACGGGTCAGTCCCGCCGGCAGGATCAGGCTCGGAAAGCCTGTGCAACTCCCGAGCGCCATATTCCGCGCCACCGCGACGGCGAGCGGCACGCGCGCGCCGTTGATGGTCACCTCATCCTCCTCGCCGATGGGGGGAGGTGGGATCATGGTGGCGGGGAACAGGAGCGCCGCCACGCCGGTGCGCACGAACCAATCCGTCATCTGTGCGGTCATGGCGGCACGCAGGGCCAGCGCCGTCTCGTGCTGCTCCCGCGATGGCCGGTTCGGCGGCAAGGCGAGGGCTTTGAACAAGGTCTTCACAGTGTCGCTGACCGACGCGAACATCCCGTCGAATGAGACGCCCGCCGGGGAGCGTGCGAGGAAGCCGGCGATGCTCGCCTGCGCCTCGAAGGAGATGATGGTCGCGGCCATGTCGGGCGCGCGGGCGACGATCTCGGGCAGAGGCGCCTCGACCACCACAGCCCCGGCATCGATGAGCTTGCGCAGCGCCTCGGTGGCGAGGCGCTCCACCTCCGCATCCAGCCCCTCCCAGAAAAAGGCCAGCGGGACACCGATCCGAACGCCCTTCAGCGGCAGCGGATCGACCGGGCGCTCGTCGCCCGTCACCGCGGCGTCGAACAGCGCGAGGTCCGCGACCGTCCGGGCGATCGGCCCGACCTGATCGAACATGGTCGTCAGGGGCATGATGCCCTCGTCCGGATAGCGGCCGTAGGTCGGCCGCAGCCCGGCCAGCCCGCAGCATGCCGCCGGAAGCCGGATGGAGGCCCAGGTGTCCTCGGCGACGGCGAGCGGCGCGATGCGGGCAGCCACCGCGGCAGCCGATCCGCCGCTGCTCCCGCCTGGAATGCGGCTGAGATCATAGGGATTGCGCACGGCGCCGAAGGTTCCGTTGTTGCTGGTCCAGCCGAAGGACAATTCGTGCAAATTGGTCTTGCCCATGAGGATGCCCTCTTGGGCTAGCAGCGCCTTCACGACGGCGGCGTCGGCAGCTGGCCTGAAGTCGCGGAGCGCGGCGGTGCCGTAAGATGTCGGCAGGGAGCGGGTATTGACGCTGTCTTTAACGGGGATGGGCAGCCCATGAAGCTCGCCGAGCCTTGCGCCGGAGGCACGCTTGCGGTCGGCATCCCGCGCCGCCTCAAGCAGGATGTCGCCGTCGAGGACACGGAAGGCGTTGAGCTGCGAAAGGGCAGTGGCACGATCGAGGAGCGCCAGCGCGTAGGCTTCGGCGGTGATGTCGCCCCGCCTCATGGCAGCGACCGCCTCAGTCGCGGTGAGATCTGTCAATCCGCTGTGCGCTGCCGCCGGCACGGCCCCCTCCATCGCCAAGACCGTGGCAGCGCCCACGACCTGGGCTGACTGCTTCAGGAACGCGCGGCGATCCACACTACTCATCAACGTCGCCTCCCGGCCCGCCAGGACGTGTTGCTCTTCCTGCGCGTTTGGGCCGATTGAAGGTTAGGCGGCGGCGGATGGAGATAGTATTGGGCGGGGGATATTTCAGAGATACGCGTCGAGAATGACGCCTCAGGTCGAAACCGAGCGTTGGCGCCTGCCGATGCATCCTCGCCAATGCGGGTTGTGTGCGCCACGCAGCGGATGGTTCGCTGCCGGAGCGAGTGCTGCGAACGATGCAAATAAAGACGACCTCGACGCTGCGGCAACCGAAACCTACACCGCAGACTGATCCGCCCGTTCGCCGGCCTTTGCCGACGTGTGGGCCAGGGCGGCGAGCGCCTGTTCGGGAGGGTCGACGGCGGCCGCCGCCAGAATCTGCCGCAGATGGACGACGGACGACGTGCCGGGGATGCGCAGGATATTGGGCGCGCGGCGAAAGCCAGGCGATCGCGACTTGCAGGGGAGCGGCGCTGAGGCTCTGTGCAACGTCAGACAGGGTGGAGGACTGCAGGGGGAGACCCCCCAAGGGGAAGCACGGCACATAGGCGGTGCCGCTGCCGGCGAGATCGTCAATCACGGCGTCATCGATACGGTGGGCCAGATTGTAGGGGTTTTGCACGCAAATGACTTGGCAGATCTTGCGTCCTTCGGCGATCTGCGCCGGCGTGACATTGCTGAGGCCGATGTGGCGTATCAGGCCTTGCCGCTGAAGCTCTGCGAGCGCGGTGAGTGGCCCGTCTATGGAGCCTTCGGCCGGACCATGCCCATCGAACATGGCCCGCAGATTGACCACGTCGAGGACGTTGAGGCCGAGGTTGCGCAGATTGTTGTGCACCGCCTGAACGAGGTCTTGGCGCGAGACGGCACGCCGCCATGAGCTGTCCGGTCCGCGCTGGGCACCCACCTTGGTGGCGATGACGAGATCGTCCGGGTAGGGATGCAGCGCCTTGCGGATCAGCCGGTTGGTGACATGCGGGCCGTAGAAGCCGCTGGTGTCGATATGGTTCACCCCCAAGGCGACCGCTTCGCGCAGCACGGCCAGCGCGGTGGCATGATCGGCCTGCGGACCGAACGCACCGGGGCCGGCAAGCTGCATGACGCCGTAGCCGAGCCGCCTGACGACGCAACTGCCGAGGGTGAACGTTGCGGCCATCGACCTGATGCTTGTTCGAAGTTGCCCAGGGCAAATATATGAAGCATCCTTCACCTATTGAATTCGCATTCCATGGGAGATCTGGCGACGACGCTGAAGTCCAGAAAATCTCCGGTCCAGACGCGTTCCGCGATCACCGTCGAGACGCTGCACCTCGCGGCCATTCAGGTTTTGATTCAGGAGGGACTGAGCCGCTGCACGACCACCCGGGTCGCCGAGCGCGGGGGACTGTCCGTCGGCAGTCTCTATCAATCCTATCGCGAACCGTGACGCGCTGCTCGCCGCTGTCCTGGAACGACACCTTGAGGGCATTGCCGCCGCCGTCGAGCGCGCCAGCCTCGAACACAAGAGCAAGCGGTTGCACGAAATGGCTTCGGCGTTCGTCGATGCGTTCCTTTCCGCGAAGCTGCGCCATCCAGAGGAAGCCAAGGCACTGTACGCCGTCGCAGAGAAGCGCGGCGGCGCCGCTCTTGCTGCCCACATGCGCACGCGAATAGTTGCCGCGGTCTCAGCCATGTTGGCCAGCGCGCCCGACGCGAGCTTTGACGATCCCGCCCTGGTGGCCACGATCGCTCTCGGTGTGTTGGTCGGGCCGGTCAAGCCCTTGCTCGAAGAACAGGCGTAAGCCGCGTTCAGGGCGCGCGTTGAAGATGAACTCGTCCTGCTGGTGATGGCGTATCTCTTGGCGCATCGGAGGCGGCGGTGAGATTGAGGGATGCGGCGATGGCGAAATAGAAGGCTCCACATTTGGTCGTGCTTCATCGGCGATGAACCGAGCGGGCGGCCATGAGCGCATCCGCTGCCCAGCCGGACAAGCCTTCGGGGTCGTAGAGGATCTCGCCACCCATTGCTGACGCTCCCGCCCGGCTACTCCGTGGCACACCTTCGGTGGTACGCGAAGGGGCTCGTGGGGCGTCAGCAATGGGTGGGCGATCTTCGACATCGTGATCTACGTCTCGACACGGCTGGCGGCCTCGAACCGATCAGAAAGTGGGCGGCGTGTTGATCCATAACAGCACGGCGTCGTCCGGACCTGGATTGATGAAGGAATGCGGGATTTCAGAGCGGAAGCAGAAGGAATCCCCCTTCCCCAGCACATGGGTCTGGTTCTCGATGGTCAGCTCGATGAAGCCGTCGAGCACGAAGCCAGCCTCCTCCCCCACATGGAAATATTCCCCATCCGAGCCATGGCCGGCGGCGACGGTGAGGAGGTTGCCTTGCAGCATGCGTTCCGGGGAATGCGGGATAATCTGCTCGATGCGCACGCCCCTGCGTGGCAGGCCCAGGTAGTCGAGCGCCACCTCCTTACGATCGCCGGCGCGCACCACCGTGCAGCCTTCCGTCTCGGACCCCGAGAGGAAGGAAGCCATGGAGGTGCCGAGCCCTGCTACCAGCTTGTGCAGTACCGAGAGGGAGGGCAGCAGGCGCCCGTTCTCGATGCGCGAAAGCAGGCTGGGCGAGCAGTCGCCGAGTGATGCGAGATCCGCGAGCGTCATCCGCCGCGCCCGCCGCATCGTCTGCAGGCGGCGACCAATGCGCACGGCCTCAAGGCCGCCCTCGGTGCTCTCCGCAGGTGCGGGCGGCGTGGCTGTTGCATGCTTGGCGTCTCGCCCGACCGGCGAGCCGGCACGCTTCATCTTCGCGTCCGACGCCTTGTTTGCGGTGCTCTTGCTGGTGGGGCCCTTGTTGACGGTGCTCTCGTTCGCGGTGCTTTTGCCGATGGCGGTTTTGCGCGCCTTCACGGGTGTTGCGGTCTTCATGCTCTCTGGCCCCAGGTTTCGCTACGTCCGCGACTCGTTCGGTCCGGTCGCGACGGCGCGGGAGACGGATCGATCCTCTCGCGCGCCCGATTCACTGTTGCGGCCAGCCGTCGGCGCTGGCCGGCTCCCTTGAACGTGGATGGGCCTCACGGCCTCCACCCCTTCGGTGGCTGGAGATTCTCCTTCTGCACCTTGTCGAGGTTCTCCATCGTCACCGCAATGAGCGGGACGTTGATCACCTTCGGCTCTGGCCGGATGCCCTTCAGAAGGTCGCGCACGACGCGCACCTCCGTGCGACCGATCAGCACCGGCTGCTGGGCGACCACGTAGTCTGCGCAGCCGGCGCGCATCATCTCTTCGGCCTCGTCGCCGAGCACGGCGAAGATAACCTTAGTCTTGCCGCAGCGCCCGGCGCTGCGGGCCGCCCGCGCGGCGCCGACGCCGTAGACGTCGTCCGCGCCGTAGAGCAGATCGAGATCGGGATTGCGCTGGAGGAGCTCGCTCGCTCGCGTCAGCGAGGTGGCCGCATCTTGCTCACTGGCGATCTCCGCGATGATGCGCAGGTTCGATCCAGCGATGGCCTCTTTGAAGCAGCGCAGGCGCTCGGTAGCCCAGAATGATCCGGCGGGACCGGCGAGCACGCCGACCTTACCGCCGTCGGGAAGCAGCTTCTTAGCCCCCGCGGCCAATTCCTTGCCGATGTTGCAGTGGCTGGAGGAGACCGCGGCGTCCGGCTCCACGCCGCGGGCGATGACGTTCACCCCGGCGCCCACCAAGAAGATGCCCTGTGCCCGCGCCTGCTGGACGACGCCCGTCATCGCGGCCGGGTCATTGGGATCGATCAGGATGGCCTTGACGCCCTTGATCGCGAGGTTGGAGATCTGGTCGAGCTGCTTGTCGATATTGTTGTATCCGCCCGCATCCTGGACGATGACGGTGAAGCCTTCCTTCTTCGCTTCGTCGAGGACGCCGTAGAGTTCGGCGGTGGGATAGGGGCCCTTCAGATTGGGTTTTGACAGGCCGATCAGCGGTTTGGGATCGGCGGCGAGGGCCGCTCCGCTGGCGCCCAGAACGGCGGCGCAGGCGAGCGCTTTCAGCAGCAGGTCAAGTTTCATGTGTCACCCCTAGCTTGATTTTATGGCAGTCGGCAGGTGGCGTTAACCCCCGGACGCTCGGCGCAGATTGGCTTGGTCGAGCGCCACGGCGACGATCAGCGCGAAGCCGATGATCATCATTTGCGTGTAAGATGAGATGTTGAGCAGGTTGAGCCCGTTGGCGAGGATGCTGATGAAGGCCACCCCCACCGCCACGTTGACCACCGAGCCGCGCCCGCCCGCCAGAGACACCCCGCCCAGCACGACCGCGGCAATGGATTCCAGCGGCAGCGTCGCGCCGAGGGTGGGCTGACCGGAGGAAACGCGCGCGGTCAGGATGATGGAGCCGATGGCCGCCGTGAGGCCGCAGAAGGCGTAGGCTGCGATGCGGATCTTCTCCACCGGAATGCCTGACAACCGCGCCGCCTCCTCGTTCCCGCCGACCGCCCGCAGGTGGCGGCCGAACCTCGTCGCGCGCAGCGTGAGCTCGGCCACCAGCAGCGTCACCGCGGCGATGATGACCGGCACGGGAATGCCGAGGAACGACTGATAGGCGATGAGGCCGAAGCCGGGCGGCAGGCCCGGGATGGGCACACCGCCCGCGAGGTTGAGCGCCAGCCCCGACATTACCGAGAGCATGGCCAGCGTGGCGATGAAGGGCGACACGCGAAAGCGGGTGATGACGAAGCCGTTGAGCACGCCCACGCCGGCGCCGCAAACGAGGGCAGCGGCGATGCCCGGCGCGATCCCGTACTCGCGCATCACGAAGGCGCAGACCACGCTCACCAGTGCGACGATGGAGCCGACCGAGAGATCGAGGCCGGCGGTGAGGATGACGAAGGTCTGCCCAAAAGCCACCGCGGCGAGCCCGGATGCTGCGATGCCGATGTTGCGAAAGTTCTGGCCGGTGAAAAAGACGTCTGACGATGCCGCGAAGAAAGCGACCATGGCCACCGTCGCAATCGGCAGCGCAAGCTCCATTCCCCGCCCCCGCAGATGGCCGGCCAGGCTTTCCCGCCAGGATCCCGTGCTCATGTGCCCTCCGATGGTCTCGCGATATGTGTGCATGGTTCCACTCTGGTCTTGTTGATTGCGCCGCGAGTTATTTGGCGTGCGCCGCGGTTGGGAGGGTGTGGCCACGAAAGGCGGCCGCGAGGATGCGCTGCTCGTCGAATGCCTCGAAGACGAGCTCGTCTTCGATTCGCCCCGCCGAGACGACGAGGATGCGATGGCATAGGTGCACCAGCTCAGAGGTCTCGGAAGACACCACCACGATGGCGGCGCCCTGCGCGGCGAGGCTCTGGATCTGGCGGTAGATCTCCGCCTTGGCGCCCACGTCGATGCCGCGGGTGGGTTCGTCGAAGATGAAGACGTCGGCTCGGGACAGCATCCACTTGCCGATGACGATCTTCTGCTGGTTGCCGCCGGAGTTGGTGCGCGCGGGCTTCGCGAGTTGGCCGCGGAATTGCAACCGCCGGGCGACCTCCTCGGCCGCCCGGCGCGCTCGGCCCCGGGAGACGACGCCCGCTCGGCAATAATCCGCGAGCGAGGCCATCAGCAGGTTTTCGTGCCCGGACAGGCTGGTGACGAGGCCTTGGTCCTTACGGTCCTCGGGGATGTAGGCGATGCCGTTGCGGATGGCATCGGCGGGCTTGCGGATGTCGAGGCGCCGGCCGTCCTTCTCGATCACACCGCCATCGCGTCGGTCTGCGCCGAACACGGCGCGCATGATCTCGGTACGGCCAGCCCCGACGAGCCCGGCGAATCCGAGCACCTCTCCGGCCTTCACGTCGAAGCCGATGTCCTGAAACACGCCGGCGCGGGTGAGCCCGCTCACCTTTAGCACCAGCGCGCCGATCTCGTTGTTGCGCGGCGGAAACAGCTCGTCGAGGGGGCGGCCTACCATCATCTCGATGAGGTCCATGGGGTCACCGAAGGCCGACGTCGGCCGGGTGCCCACATGCGCGCCACCGCGCAGCACGGTAATGCGGTCAGCCAGTTCGAGAACCTCGCTGAGGCGGTGCGAGACGTAGAGGATGCTGGTGCCGTCCGTCCGCAGGCGGCGCAGGATGGCGAGCAGCGCGTCCGCCTCCTTGCCCGAGAGTGACGCGGTGGGTTCGTCCAGGATGATGACCGGGGCCTTGAGCGCGAGAGCGCGGGCGATCTCCACGATCTGCTTCTGTCCGGTCGAGAGGGTGCCGGCCCGCGCGCGGGGGTCGATCTCATTCTCGCAGCCCAAGGCGGCGAGGGTCTCACGGGCGAGTGCCTCGGCCGCGCGTCGGTCGTAGAGCTGGCGCCCGGGACCGCCGGCGGGCTCGTTGCCCAGCACGATGTTCTCGGCCACCGTCATGCCGGGCACGATGGCGAGCTCCTGGAAGATGGTGACGATGCCGTTGTCGCGTGCTGCACGCGGCGAGGCGAAGGTGACGGGCGCGCCGCGAAGGGCGATGGTCCCTTCGTCCGGTTGCGTTGCTCCGGACAGGATGCGGATTAGGGTGGACTTGCCGGCACCGTTCTCGCCCACCAGCGCATGGACCTCGCCGGGACGCAGGTCGAGATCGACGCCACGGAGGGCGCGCACGCCCGGATAGGATTTGCCGACACCGCGTACCAAGACGAGGGGCGGGGTTTCCCCGTCGGCCTGCATGTGCGTCATGTGGTGTCCCTCGCAATCTTGTTGTGACGGGCACGCGGGCGTCACATAGCGGACGGCAGAACGGCGATCATGTCGAGCTCGATCCGGGCGCCGGGGGCGCTCAGATTGTTCACCGCCACCAGCGTGCCGGCGGGACGCCATGTTCCGAAATGCTCGCCCAGCACCTGGTACATCCCGTCCATGTCGCGCATGTCGGTGACGTATTTTGTGATCTTCACCACGTTGTCCCAGGAGATTCCCCGGGCGTCGAGTACCAGCTTGATATTGGCGAGGGCCATGCGGGTCTGCTCCTTGATGTCGTGCGGAAGCTCGTGCTCCTCTGGCACATGGGGATGGCGGTGGTAGAGCGGGGAGGCGGTAGCACCGGCGATGAACAGCAGCCCGGCACAGTCCCGGACCTCCACGGCCGGGGCGTAGGGCATTTCGTCGGCGGCCTCGGGCCGCGGATGGACGGCATCGATCTGCATGGCAGCCTCCCCGCTCTGCTTCAGGCCGCCGCCCGGGCGGTGCGCCAGTTCACCTTCTCCGGCCGGGGCGGCAGGATGCGGTTGCGCAGCACGCCGAGGCCCGCGGCCTCCAGCTCCACCACGTCGCCGGCCTTCAGCCACTTCTCCAGCTCGAAGCCGCAGCCATGGTTGACGGTGCCCGATCCGAGAACGTCGCCCACGTTCAGGGTCTCGTCCTGAGAGGTGTAGGAGATCATCTCCTCGAAGCTCCACTGCATGTCGCCCGGCGTGGACTTCGCCCAGACCTCGCCGTTCACGAGCACCCGCATGTCGGTGTGCAGGACGTCGGGCAACTCGTCGGGGGTGACGATCCAGGGGCCGAGGCCCCAAGCGAAGTCCTTGCCCTTGAAGGGACCGGTATTGTTGGCCATCTCGCCGCGCTGGGTGTCGCGGGCGGAGAAGTCGTTCAACAAGGTAAAGCCGAGGATGTGCGCGCCGGCCTCGGCGGCATCGACGTTGCGCGCGGCGAGACCCACCACGGCGGCGATCTCGAGCTCGAAGTCGAACCGCTCAGTGTAGCGCGGCCACTGCACGTCTTCGTCATGGCCGACGAGCGAGGTGGAGTTGGCTTTGAACGCGAAGGGCCGCTCGTACCATTCGGGCGGCAGCTTCAGCCCCATCTTGCCGAAGGTGGCGAGCAGGTGGTCCTCGAACGCCGCGAAGTCGCGCAGCACCGGCACCTTGATGGGCGGGCGCAGCTTCACCCGATCCAGCCGGTGGGCGAGGGTCTCACCGCGCGGTCCGCGCAGCTCTCCGGCGGTGATCTCGCCCCATCGGCGGGCGACGAAAGCTTCGACCTCGTGCACCGGATCGAGTGCGGGCCCGTAGAGTAGGGTGGCGGCGCGCAGGTCCGATGGCAGGAACGCATCCGCCCTGAGCGAGGGGCTTGGCCTGCCGGCCGCTTGCGACAGAGCGGCAAAGGTGGCGTTCACGTCCACCACCCATCCTGCGCCGTCGCGTGCGGCGCCGATCGCCCCGCCGGGCGTGGTATCGGTGATGACCGTGCCGAAGCGTTCAGCCGGCCCGACCGCGGTTTCGATGCTGAAAGTCGCGAGTTTCATCGTGCTACCCTCGGAAGATCGACCTTGTCGTCGGCGTCGGTGCCGGGAAACGGCCCCTGCTTGATCTCGATGAGCCGCGTACGGGGCTCCAGGAATTCCACCTCGTGCCCTTCGGCCATGAGCAGCAGATCGTTAGGCTCCAGATACACATCCCCCAGCGCGGCGCCGGAGGTGGTGAAGATGCCCACGCGCGCTCTGCCGCTCTGGCAGATCAGGATCTGATGGCGTGTCGGAAGCGGTGGCAGCGCCTCGTTGGGCACGTGGTAGTGGGGCAGGGTGGTGGCTCCGGGATGGCGCTCCAGCATGATGATCTGGAGGGGCCAGCCGTTGTCGGTGACGTGCGCCTTGGTGGTGCGCTCCAGTGTGGGGTCGGCCACCTTGTAGGCCTCCTGCACGTGGCGGATCTCCTCCGGCGTCTCCATGAACGGAGGGAAGCGGTCGAAGGCATTGAACCGGCCTCCGATGAAGATCGCCACTGTACGGTTGTCGTCCGGCGCCCGGAAAAAGCGGACGTGATCTATGTTTCCGTCGGGTTGTGGGCTCGACATATCTCGTTCCAATCGTCTGGAGCACGTTCCGATCGGATCCGACCAATCGCACGGCAAGCTGATCGGCGTGTGCTCCGGAGAGGACCTCGTGGTCCCCTGAAGGCGCGGTCCGCGTGTGGGCGATCCGGCCGGCTTGTGCTCAAGGCCGTCCGGCGTCCCGCCGCTCGACCCGAATTTGAGCCTCGCACCGGGCGGCGGCGACCGAAAGCCGGCAAAATTGGAACGTATCGTTGCTCCTATGAAACGAATGCATAATATAGTGCTATGATGCAAAAAATCATATAAAGTTGCATAATGTGAGTACCTATGACAGTCTGTTGCGACCAGAGGCGCGCCCCGCCCTCCCGGCGGACCCGCGCACAATCAAGGTTGGTCAACGACCGGCGGGGAATACGGATGATCAATTTCAACGATTATTTCTATTTTGCCCAGGTCGTTGACAGCAAAGGAATTACTGCTGCAAGCAAGGCACTCAATCTTCCAAAGTCTAAACTCAGCCGCAGGGTCGCGGAGCTGGAGATGAGGCTGGGAGTCCGATTGATACAGCGCTCCTCGCGCACGTTCCTTGTCACCGAATTGGGTCGCGAATTCTATCGCCACGCGCGCAACATGCTCGCCGAAGCGCAGGCGGCCGAATCCGCGGTCAGAAGCCGTCTCGGACCGCCGAGCGGCACATTGCGCCTCGCCTGTTCGCCGGTTGCTGCCGCGCTCTGCCTTGGCACCGTGTTGCCCGGCTTCCTGGCGCGCTTTCCCCAGGTGCGCGTCGAGCAGCGGATGCTGTCGCGGCTGGACGAAATGGGGGCGCGCACCGCCGATGTCTATCTCGTCGCCCACGACGGGCCGCTGGAGGATTCCAGCATGGTCCGACGGCGCCTCAAGGCGGAACCGCGCCACCTCTTTGCAAGCGCCGGCCATGCCGCCACCTACGCAGGAGTGACGAGGCCCGCCGATTTGACGGGCTGCCCGCTGTTCGTCTTCGCAGAGGCCCCGGGCCGATTGTTGCTGACCCCGGCGAGGGAGCGGCAGGACACTATCCTTGAGGGCGCCTGCATCGCGGATAGCGGCCTAGACCTGGGACCACGCCTCGTGAGCAGCGACCTCGGCGCGGTCCTGTCGTCGGTTCGCGCGGGCATGGGCGTGGCGTTGCTGCCGGCGTCTTGCGGCCAGGACGCGGTGCAGCGGGGCGATCTGGTGCGCGTCCTACCCGGCTGGACGGGCGGCACGTTCGAGGTGAGCGCACTCCTCGCCTCCAGCCACGGCGTGCTGCCTGCGGTCCGGGCTCTAATCGAGCTCATCGGCGATTGCTTTGCGGGTCGATTGGTGGACCTTCCCGGCATGCCGAGCGCACCGGAGCCGGAGCGCTATTCGCAGGAGGAGCCGGCATGATCTACGAGCTGAGGTGTTACGATTGCATGCCCGGTTGCCTGCCGCGTGTGCTGCGGAGGTTCGAGGACGATGCGCTGCCGCTCTGGCGTGAGGCGGGAATCCGGCCGGTTGGCTTCTGGACTACCCTGGTCGGCGAGAACGACCAGAGCCTTCATTACATGCTGGCGTGGCTCAGCCTCACGGAACGCGAGGAAAAATGGACGGCGTTCGCGGCCGATCCGCGCTGGATCGAAGCCCGCCGGCGAAGCGAGGCCGACGGTCCGCTGGTGGCGCGAATCCGCAATTCCCTGCTAAAGCCCGCCCTGGACCTCGCACCGGCCTGATGGGCACTTGCCGGGCTTGCGCCGACGCTCTTGTCACCACCCGATTGCAGAGTTCCCGGTGTCGCGGCTGATGACCCGCACCGCCCTCGATCTCGGCGCCATGGTGAATTTCGTGGAGTACCCAGCCGTCGCTCGCGACGGCGGCAGTCAGCGTTCGCAGGTCATCGGCGCCTGATCCGAGACCACGTGGGAGCGCCGGACGTTGGAGTCTCCGGCCTTGCTCACGGCGGTGGGCTGGAGGGCGCCAGAGTTCTGCAGCGTGATCGGAGGGATGCGGCCGATCCTCGTCGTAGTACCTGAACCAAGCCTCCATCGATGAGCCCTCGTGGCAACTGCCACGACAACGCCGTGGCCGAGAGCTTCTTCAACTTGCTCAAGCGCGAACGCATCCGCCGCAAGACCTACCGCACGCGCGACGAGGCACGCCAGGACGTGTTCGATTACATCGAAATATTCTACAACCCCACCCGCAAGCACGCAACGGGATGCTGTCACCCATCGAGTTCGAAGGGCAGCACAAAGTCAAAGCCGAGGGCGTCTAGGAGACTCGGGGCGGCCCAAGTAGGGCTAGGGATACTGCGCCTAGCGCCCCCAGATAACGTTCGGTTATATCTGGTTGATTGTGCAAGCCGTTGCGTGGCTACCGATCGCATCACAGTGTTCCCGTGAGCCGAAAGAGAGGCCGTTTCCAGCGGACTCCGACCCGGCCCGAGCCTCCCGAAAGCACCGCGCATCGCGCCGATCCGGTCAGCCGAGGTGGGAGCAATATCCAGGGGACGAGCATCCATGACCACGATATCGGACGTCGATAAAGGAAGAAGTGCAGCGGCGGCAGGGCCATCGCAATGGAGTTCTCGCCTCGCAGCCGCGAGCATGGTCGGGACGGCGCTCGAATGGTTCGAGTTCACGCTCTATAACACCATGGCGGCGCTGATCTTCAACCAGCTGTTCTTCCCGCAGTTCGACCCCATCGCGGGGACCATTCTCGCCTTCTCCACATATGCGGTCGGCTATCTCTCGCGTCCCATCGGAGGCTTCATCTTCGGCCGACTCGGCGACAAGCTTGGCCGCCGTGACGTGCTGATGCTCACTTTGGTGCTGATGGGGGCCTGCACCTTTGCCATCGGCCTCCTGCCCACCTATGCGACGCTTGGCGTCGGCGCCTCGCTGCTGCTGGTCGCGCTGCGCTTCATTCAGGGTGTCGCACTTGGCGGCGAATGGGCCGGCGCCGTGCTGCTGACCGCCGAGCAGGCGAGCATCCGCCACCGTGGCTTCCAGGCATCCTGGGCGCAGGTCGGCGCCATGGTCGGCATCTTCTCCGGAACGGCCATGTTGACCCTGTTCACGGCTTTCGTTTCCGACGAACGCTTTGTAGACTGGGGCTGGCGCGTGCCCTTCCTGCTCAGCTTCTTCGTGGTCGCGTTCGGCATCTGGCTCCGGCGCGGCGTCCCAGAAACCGGCGCGTTCGAACAGATGTCGAAGGACGGTGAAACCTCCGCGGCCCCCATCACCGAGGTGCTCACCGGCCATTTGCGCAACCTTCTGGTGGCGGCGGGATCGCGCATCGGTTCTGACGTGGTCTTCGGCTTCATGATCGCCTTTTCCCTCACCTACCTGACCCAGTCGCTGGGCGTGAACCGCACGGTGGCGATCAGCGCGGTGATGATCGGCGTCGCCGCCAACGGCTTTGGCTGTCTCGCCTTCTCGGCGCTGTCCGACCGCATCGGCCGGCGGCCGGTCTATGTGGCGGGGGCCATCGCGTCGGCGCTGTGGATCAACGTTCTGTTCGTGCTGTTCGAGACCCGCGATCCGCTCCTCATCATCATCGCGATCTCCGTCGCGCTGGTGATCCACTCGGCCATGTACGGCCCGCAGGCGTCCTTCGTGGCGGAGCAGTTTGTCACCCGCGTGCGTTATACCGGCTGCTCGCTCGCCTACACGCTGGCCGGTGCGGTAGGCGGCGGCCTGGCTCCCCTCGTCTTCACGACGCTTTACCGCGAGTTCCCCGGCACGCTGCCTCTGAAAGCCTACATCTGGGCGACGCTGGCCATCACCATCGTCTCGGTGCTCGCGGCACGGGAAACCGCCAGCCGTCCCCTGAAGGACTGACCGGCCATGCTCGACTTCAGGAAGACCCGCCGGACGGGCGAGGAAGACGTGCGCGTGACGCCGCGTGCGCTGGTGCTCGGCGGGCTGACGGGCACCCCGGATTCGGTGAAACGGCATTTGGAAGAATTGGAGGCCATCGGCGTGCGTCGCCCCAACAGGGCACCCGTGTTCTTCCAGCTGACGGCCAATCTCGCGACGCGGGCCGACACGATCCAGGTGATCGGCCCGCATACCTCCGGCGAGGTGGAGCCGGTGCTCCTGGCCCTGCCCGATGGTATCTGGCTCGGCGTCGGCTCGGACCATACGGACCGCAGCGCGGAAACCATCGACATCCCGTTGTCCAAGCAGCTCTGCCAGAAGCCCATCGGCGCGGGGCTGTGGCCGCTGGAGGAGGTCGCGGACCATTGGGACCGTCTGGTGGTGCGCAGCTTCATCGAGGAGGGCGGCCGGCGCGTCGTCTATCAGGAGGACAGCCTCGCGGAGATGCTCCATCCGCACATTCTTCTGGCCAGGCTGGCCGAGGCGGTCGCGCCGCTGCCGCAGAATGGACTGTTCATGTGCGGCACGCCGCCGGCGCTCGGGGGCATAAGGTCTTCCGCGCGCTTCGAGGTGGAGCTCGTCGATCCCGTTCTCGATCGCCGGCTCAGCCACGCCTATTGGACGGAGATGCTCGAAAACGTCCCCTTCTAGGTGCGGGCGCACCGGCTTCGGTGCTCACCTTTTATTGGCCGACCTCTTCGCGAGGTCGGCCAATATCGTTTTGGGACCTTCACTCCACCATGGCTCCGACCCAGCGCCGGCTGGATACAAGGTCGCGCACCAGCGCCTGGATTTCCCGCACTACGACCCGGGAGGAGAGCGAGAGGGGGTGCTGGGTGGAGGTCGCCAAGAGAAGCGTGCGCGACAGTTCCACATCGGCCACCGGCCGCGCATCGAGCTTGCCCTCCTCGACATCCCGCGCGACGGCGTGATGGGGAAGGATCGTGATGCCGACCCCTGCCTCCGTCAGTCCCTTCAGGGTGAGGAGGGCATCGATCTCCAGCGGCACTGTCAGCGTCAGGCCCTTGGCCTGCGCGACCCCGTCCACCAGCAGGCGCAGGCCGTGGGCGCGGCTCGGCAGGATGAAGTCGCGATCCACCACGTCCGCCAGCCCGAGTGCGGGTCCGTCACCGAGCGATCCGCGCGCCCCGACGAAATAGAGCCGCTCCGTGACGAGCTCGTCCGCTTCCAGATGCGTGGTGCGCGGCGCCCGGTAGAACAGCGCCACGTCGATGCGCCCGGCGGAGAGCCATTCGTTCACATGGCCGCTGAAGGCTTCAAGCACCTTGAGAGAGATGCCCGGGTGGCTGCGGCGCAGGCGCTGGACCAGCGGGGTGACGAGGAAGTAGCTCTCGGTTGGCGGCACGCCCAGCGTCACCTGTCCGTCGGCGACGCCGCGCAGGTCGCGCACATCGTTCTCCAGCTGCTGCAAATCGGTGAGGATGGTGGGGGCGCGGGCGGCAAGCAGGTGCCCCGCCTCGGTCAGCTCCATGCCGCGTCCGGTGCGGTAGAACAGGGCGACACCGAACTCATCCTCCAGCAACCGAATTTGCCGGCTGATGGCCGGTTGCGCAACCCCCATCAGCACGGCGGCGCGGGAGACGCTGCCGATCTCCGCGAGTGTCACGAAATACCGCAGCTGCCGCAGTTCCATTGCCCACCGTCTCCCCCAGGCGCTCGTTCGGGACGGGGCGCTGCTGCGTCCCGCTTAAGCCATGCCCTGCGCCGGGCACCCTTCAAGAAAACGTATAACTGGTTGAATGCCAATCCTTCTATCGGGCTGTGGTCGCGGCCGATACGCCTTTTCAAGGACCGTGACGCGCGTTCCCGCGACCTCAGCCGAAGCGTCGGCCAACGCAAATTGCTGTTCACCGCCAGCGCTTCTCCCCGAAGGAAGATCTGATGTATCGAACCGAAGCGGGTCTCATGGCGAACCCGCGCATCCCTTACGTGATGGCCCACCAACGTCCGCGCCTGACGGCGCCGAACGGCAGGCCGATCATCGTTCATTTCGTGGTGAATATCGAATACTGGCCCTTCGACAAAGCCATGCCGCGCAAAATCCTCACGCCTCCGCACGGGGTGGAGCAATTGCCGGATGTGCCAAACTTCTGCTGGGCCGAATACGGCCTTCGTGCCGGCATGTCGCGCATCCTCCGCCTGTTCCGGGCGCACGGCATCGCCGCTTCCGCTAGCCTCAATGCCAGTGTCGCCGATGCATATCCGGCCTGTGTCGAGGCCGTGCTCGAGGCCGGCTGGGAACTCATCGGCCACGGCATCCACCAGGCCAGCCTCCAGAGTGTCGAGCACGAGCGCGACGTGGTGGGCGGGTCGCTGGCCCGGCTTGAGGCAGTAAGCGGCCGCAAGGTGCGCGGCTGGCTCAGCCCGGGGCTGCGCGAGAGTGCGGAAACGCCTGACATCCTTGCGGAGATGGGCCTCGATTATGTCTGCGACTGGGGGGTGGACGACCTGCCATCCCTTATGGCGACGCGGGCCGGTGAACTCATCGCCATGCCCTACACGCTGGAGCTCAACGACAGCGTGATCTACGCGGTGGAGCGGCACCGCTCCGAGGAGATGTTCTCGCGCGTCAGCCTGACGCTCGAATGCCTCGCACGTGAGGCAGGCCGCCATGCGCCGCGGGTGCTCGGCATCGGACTGCATCCTCACCTCATCGGCGTGCCCCATCGCTTCGTCTACCTGGAGCGGATTGTCGATCTGCTCGCGGGGAATCCGGACGTCTGCTTCATGTCGGGATCCGCAATCGCCGACTGGTTCTCGACACAGGTGCGCTCATGACGGCAGCTGAGCCTCTCATCCTTGCATCCTTTACCGAGCGCTTCGCACCGCCCCACACGGCGCTCGTCATCATCGACATGCAGAAGGATTTCTGCGTGGACGGATTCGCGGCAAGTGCCGCCGGTCGGCCGCTCGGAGCGGCGCAGGCCATCGTTCCGGTGATTGCGGAGCTGCGTGCGGCGGCGCGCAGGGCGGGCGTTCTCGTCTGCCATGTGGGCTTCTGGACGCTGCCCGGCCATCTCTCGGACTCCGGGCCGTGGCTCGCCCAGCGCCGAAGGTCCACTTACGCTTCGGACCGGATCGCCATCGCGGAAACCCGGGGGGCGGATTTCGTGCCGGAGCTGTCGCCCGCCGCCGGCGAGGTGGTGATCCACAAGCATCGCTACAGCGCGTTCAAGGGCACCGATCTCGACATGGTGTTGCGCGGGCGCGGCATCGCCTCGGTGGCGGTGTGCGGCGTGTCCACCAACGTGTGCGTGGAAAGCACCCTCAGGGATGCGTTCGAGTACGGCTACTACGTGAGCGCCGTTGGCGATGCCTGCGCCTCCTGGGACATGGACCTCCACCACGCCACGCTGCGCAACGTCGAGGCCCGTTTTGGAATCGTGGCCACAGCCACCGATCTCGCACGGTCATGGGACGACTCGTCCGGCCGTTGAAAGGAAATGCCATGAAGGAAACCCTCACCGCGGACGCATCGGCCTTCGCCGCCGACCTCTCTTATGCGGACCTGCCGCCGGACGCCGTTCAGATCGCCCGGCGCTGCATCGTCGATGGCCTCGGCGTGATGCTGGCCGGCACCACCCATGAGACGCTGCATGTGGCCCGCCGCTACCTGGAACGTCACGCCGGTCCCCCGGCGGCGCGCGTCGTCGGGGCGGACTTGCGCCTTTCGGCGCCTCAGGCTGCGTTCTGGAATGGCCTCGCCGGCCATGCCATGGACTGGGATGACACGCAGCTCGCCGAAGGTCCCGCCCGCCCCTATGGCCTTCTGACCCATCCCACCGTGCCGCCGCTCGCGGCCGCTCTGGCCGTTTCGGAAATCGCCGGGCCGGTCAGTGGGCGTGACTTCGTCACCGCCTTCGCCGGTGGCGTGGAGGTGGAGTGCAAGGTGGCCGAGGCGATCAACCCGGACCACTACAACCTCGGCTTCCACACAAGCGGCACCATCGGCACGTTCGGCTCGGCGGTGGCGGCCTCGAAGCTCCTGAAGTTTGATGCGGTCGCGACGGCCCAGGCGATCGGTGGTGCTGCGTCCATGGCGGCGGGCATCCGGGCAAATTTCGGCACGATGGGCAAGCCGATGCACGTGGGCCGCTCCGCCGAAAACGGCGTCACAGCAGCGCTGCTCGTGCGCGAGGGCTTTACGTTCAACACGGAGGCGCTCGATACGAAGTGGGGCTACCTCGCGGTGGCCGGCCGAGGCGGGGAGCCGAAACTGGTGATGGGACGTTTCGGCAAGCCCTTCTCGATGGTCACGCCGGGCATCAGCATCAAGCCTTACCCCAGTGGCGTGCTCACCCATCCCTCCATGGACGCCATGAAAGCGCTGATGGCCGAGCACTGCCTCACGCCCGACGACATCGAAAGCGTGACGCTGTTCGCCGCCAACAACATCCTCCATCCGATCCGCTACGAGATCGCGACCTCGGAGTTGGAAGGCAAATTTTCCATGGCCTTCCTGCTGTCGGCCATCATCCTGCGGGGCACGGCTGGAAAGGCGGAGTTCACCGATGCCTTCGTGCGCTCGCCCGAGGTGCAGGCCATGCAGCGGCGCGTGCGCGCACAGTTCGATCCCGAGATCGACGCCATGGGCCATGATCGCATCCTCTCGCGGATCGAGGTCGTGACGAAATCTGGCGCGTTGATTTCCCGCATGTCGGACCATCGCTATCGCGGCGGGCCTGCCTATCCGCTTAGCGATGGCGAGCTGGAGGACAAGTTCCGGGACTGCACCGATGGTGTTCTCCCGGACGGCGCCGGACGCCGCCTGCTCGATGCCGTATGGCACCTGGAGGACCTGCCCGACGTGAGCATCCTGCTGGATATCGCACGGGAAGCCGGTGCCTCGCGTGAAGAAGCGCGGACCGTCTGACGACGGCGGGGGCGGCGCCTTGGCGACCGCCCCCGGGCTTTCAGGAGGACGCGGCCGCGAGGTCCATGAGAATCCCGACGTCGGGAACCCTTTCAAGCTCATCCACCGCCGCGATCATCTGCTCCGCCGCAACGGGCGAAAGCGGCGTCGCACTCAAGCGGCAATTGCGCCGGAACTTCTCCAGGTGCGCCTCGCGCGGCAGCGGTTTCAGCGGGTGGCCGAGGATGTGCGCGACCGTCTGCGATAGCGTGCGACCATCCTTCAGCGCGATTTCCACCTCGGCCGGTGCAAAGGCGTCAGTGCTGGCGGTATCGAGCGCCTCGATCTTAACGCGCGACGCCAGATGCCGGCTCTTTCCGTCCGCCAGCGCCTGCGCGGTGAAGTCCTCCATGTCGAGACGGCCGCCGCCCAGCATCCGCGCGGCGCAATAGGCCATGCACAGACGGGCGTAATTGGCCGCCATGTCGTCCCGTGGCAGCCGGCCGACGAGTGTGCGCGCCACCGGCGTCAGGCGGATGAGCACGGTCTCGACGTCATCGGCGCCGAAGGCATGGCGCGCCATGAGGCCGGCGATGGCTTCGAGGGCGCCGTGGGTGGCGCGGCCGCTGGGGAAGGGCTTCTGCGCCAGTTCGGCGATGCGCCAGACCTTGCCGAAGCTCTCCACTACGGGGCCGAGGTCGCTGCCGTCCTCGAACAAAGCGTAATAGCCGAAGCGACCTTCCAGCACCTCTTGGGGCGCCCGCAGACCCTTGGCCGCCAGCGCGCAGGCGTGCAACGCATTCCTCGTATTGAAGCCGACCTGCAGGGCCAGAAGCATGGTGCCTTCCTCATGCGCCTGCATGGACCCGCACGACTGGGCAAATGTGGTCCCGAAAGCGTTCTGCAGCGTCGCGGCATCAAAGCCGAGGAGCTTGCCGGCAGCCGCCGTGGCGCCGAAGCCGCCTGCGACACCCGGGCGGAAGAACTTCATAGGGCGCGTCCCGCCGAGGCCGATGGCGCAGGCGATATCGACGCCGGCGATCACGGCCTCCAGCAATTGCGGACCCGCCACCCCGCCCAAGCGCTCGGCCGTTGCGAGCGCCGCCGGCAGCACGGCCGTCATGGCATGGACCACCGCTTTTTCGTGCAGGCAGTCGAACTCGCAATTGTGGATCTGGTAGGCGTTCATGAGAGCCGCCAGCGCGTCCGGGTAGCGGCCGGCGCGCCCGAAGACGCGGGCGTCCTCGCCGGTTCCCCAGGCGGGGGCGCACGCCGCCAGTTCCGGCGCCCACTGGCCGGTGCTCCCGGCGATGCCGACGCCGATGCTGTCGAGCACGAACGTTTTGGCACTCGTGACGACGATGTCAGGCAGGTCCTTGAGGCGGACATCCAAGACGTGGTTTGAGAAGTGTCGTATCGCGTCCATGCTTTTTCCCCGCGGGCTGCGGCCGCCCGGCCAGCGATACATGAAGCGCCCGTCCGCCGCTTATGCCTGCCGCTTATATCGGGTTTAGGTCGTCGGCCCCTTGCCGATCGACCGCAGGCCGGTTCCTGTGGTTTCAAAGGGTGCGGCCGAGGGAGGAAAGAGGGACAATGCAGACCGTTGGCAGCGGCCAGTATCAGGAGATCCGGGACGCGGTGCGTGCCTTGTGCGCCGATTTCCCGGCCGAGTACCACCGCAAGGTGGACGAGGCGCGGGCCTATCCGGAAGCCTTCGTCGATGCCTTGACCAGGGCCGGCTGGATGGCGGCGCTGATCCCCGAGGAGTACGGCGGCTCCGGCCTCGGCCTCACGGAGGCGTCCGTGATCATGGAGGAGATCAACCGCGCGGGCGGCAATTCCGGCGCCTGCCACGGCCAGATGTACAACATGAACACGCTGGTGCGGCACGGCTCGGAAGAACAGCGCAACCGCTACCTGCCGAAGATCGCAGCCGGCGAATTACGCCTCCAGTCCATGGGCGTCACCGAGCCCACCACCGGCACCGACACCACACGGATCAAGACCACGGCAGTGAAGAAGGGTGACCGCTACATCATCAACGGCCAGAAGGTCTGGATCTCCCGCGTCCAGCATTCCGACCTGATGATCCTGCTCGCCCGCACCACCCCCCTCGACCAGGTGAAGAAGAAGTCTGAAGGCCTCTCCATCTTCATCGTGGATATCAAGGAGGCTATGACCAGGGGGATGACGGTCCAACCCATCCTCAACATGGTGAACCACGAGACAAATGAGCTGTTCTTCGACAGTCTGGAGATTCCGGAAGAAAATCTTATCGGCGAGGAAGGCCAAGGCTTCAAATACATCCTCACCGGCCTCAATGCCGAGCGCACGTTGATCGCCGCCGAATGCATCGGCGACGGCTACTGGTTCGTCGACAAGGTGACTGCCTACGCGAACGAGCGGGTCGTGTTCGGCCGCCCCATCGGCCAGAACCAGGGCGTGCAATTCCCCATCGCGGAGGCCTTCATCGAGGTGGAGGCGGCCAATCTCATGCGCTTCGAGGCCTGCCGGCTCTATGACGCCCACCAGCCCTGCGGAACCCAGGCCAACATGGCGAAGTATCTCGCCGCCAAGGCCTCATGGGAAGCGGCCAACGCCTGCCTCCAGTTCCACGGCGGCTTCGGCTTCGCCTGCGAATACGACATCGAGCGCAAGTTCCGCGAGACGCGCCTCTACCAGGTCGCGCCCATCTCCACCAACCTCATCCTGAGCTATGTTGCCGAGCATGTGCTCGGCCTGCCGCGCTCGTTCTGACGAGGCCGAAATTGGAACAGGTTCCTCATCGTCCGGCGCCGTTGCCGCTGGCCGGCCTCGTGGTTGTCGCCATCGAGCAGGCGGTGGCCGCCCCCTTCTGCACCGCCCGCCTCGCCGATGCCGGCGCCCGGGTCATCAAGGTCGAGCGCCCGGAGGGAGACTTCGCCCGCGGCTATGACGACGTGGCCAATGGCCAGTCGAGCTATTTCGTCTGGCTCAACCGGGGCAAGGAGAGCTTCGCCATCGACCTCGCCTCGCCGGAGGGCCGGGCGGAAACGGAGGCGCTCATCGCCGGTGCCGACGTGCTGGTGCAGAATCTGAAGCCCGGCGCGCTGGAGCGCCTCGGCCTCGGTCGGGAAAAACTCAGGGCCGCCCACCCGCGCCTCATCATCTGCTCCATCTCCGGCTATGGCGACGAGGGCCCGCTGGCGGACCGCAAGGCCTATGACCTTCTGGTCCAGGCCGAAAGCGGGCTCGCCTCGCTCACCGGGGGACCGGAGGCACCGGCCCGCGTCGGCTTCTCGGTGGTGGACATCGCCACGGGCGCGAGCGCCCATGCCGCCATTCTCGAAGCCCTCATCTCCCGCGCTGCAACGGGCCAGGGGGCGGACATCCGCGTCTCCATGTTCGACGTGACGGCCGAATGGCTCACCGTCCCCCTGCTGCAGCACGAGGGCGGAAAGCCGCCGCGCCGTATGGGCCTCGCCCATCCTTCCATCGCCCCCTATGGGGTGTTCGATACGCGCGACGGGTCGCAGATCCTGATCTCCGTGCAAAGCGACCGCGAATGGGTGGCATTCGCGCGGCATGTGCTCGAAAGGCCCGAGTTCGCGCAGGACCCGCGCTTCGCCACCAACATCGCCCGCTGCGAGAACCGCACGCAGACCGACGCCGCCGTCGCGGACGCCTTCGCCGCGCTCGATGCGGCCCTTGCGGCGCAACGGGTGGAGGCGGCCGGCGTCGCCTTCGCCTTCATCAACGACATGGCCGGGCTCTCGGCCCATCCGCACCTGCGCCGGATCTGCGTGGAGACGCCGGCCGGTCCGGTCCGCCTGCCCGCGCCGGGGCCGATCTTTGTGGACGCGCCGCGCAGCTATGGGCCGGTGCCGGCCATTGGTGCCCACACGCCTGAAGAGGAGAAGGCGCGATGACGGATGCGGCGACCCTCGACATTGATGATCTGCGCCGGTGGATCGGCCGGCGCGAGGAGGCCTCGGAGCGCGCCACGGCGGATCTCGTGCGCCGCTTCCGCGCCACCTTCGACGACGACCCCGGCGACGTGGCGGTAGGCGCGGCGGCCCCTCGCATGCTGCACTGGTGTCTCGCCCTGCCGGCGGTGCAGACCCGTGCGCTGGGGTCGGATGGGCACCCGGCCCGCGGCGGGTTCCTGCCGCCAGTGCCGCTGCCCCGCCGCATGTGGGCGGGCGGGAGCCTCGCGTTCACCGGCGACATCGCGGTGGAGGACGAGGTGCGCCGCGTCTCCACGGTCACGGACGTGCAGGTGAAGCATGGCCGCAGCGGCTCCCTCTGCTTCGTGGCCGTCGGGCACGAGATCTGGTCGGGGGAACGCCTGGTGATCAGCGAAGTGCAGGACATCGTCTACCGCGCGGCCGGCCGCACGGCGACGTCCGCTCCGGGGATTGCGCCCGCGCCCGAGGGACGACATCGCCGGCCGGCCGACACCTCCGCGCCGATGCTGTTCCGCTATTCCGCTCTGACCTTCAACGGGCACCGCATCCACTACGACCATCCCTATGTGACGCAGGTGGAGGGCTATCCCGGCCTCGTGGTCCATGGTCCGCTCCAGGCCACCTGGCTCTTGCGGTTCGCGACCGACATCCACGGCACGCCGCCGGCGCGCTTCACGTTCCGGGGCCACTCCCCCGTGTTCGACGATGCGCCGCTGATGCTCCATGCGGAGGAAACGGCCGAAGGGCTCAGCCTCTGGACCGCCCGGCCCGGCGGCCCCGTCGCCATGAGCGCGGAGGCCGCGTGGTGATCGCCGACATCATCGTCCCCCTCTTCGTGCCGGCGCATCGGCCCGAGCGCTTCGCGAAGGCCGCCGCCGCGCACCCCGATGCGGTGATCCTCGATCTGGAGGACGCTGTGCCGGCCGAGGCGAAGGAGGCGGCGCGGGCCGCGATGAATTGCGCCTTCACCGACCTGCCGGTTCTGGTGCGCGTGAATGCGGCCGGAACCGCGTGGCATGCGGCGGACCTCGCCGCCGTGGCGCGGCTCCAGCCGGCCGCCGTCCTGCTGCCCAAGGCGGAGGATTTCAACGTCGTGAGCCGCGTGGCCGACGCTGTGGGTCCGGTGCCGGTGGTGGCCTTGATGGAAACAGCGCGCGGGCTTGCCGTCGCACGCGCGCTCGCCGCCCATCCGGCGGTGGCGCGGCTGGCCTTCGGCTCGGTGGACTATTGCGCGGATCTCGGTTGCGCCCATGTGCCCGAGGCCTTGCTCGCGGCCCGTTCAGAACTGGTGCTGGCATCCCGTCTCTCCGGCTTGCCGGCGCCGATCGACGGGGTCACGACCGCTCTCGACGATGCTGCGGCGGCTGCGGACGACGCGCGCCGCGCCCGCACGCTGGGGCTCGGCGGCAAGCTCGCCATCCATCCACGGCAGATCGCCCCCATTCGCACCGGCTTTGCGCCGGATGCGACGGAGATCGCCTGGGCGGAGCGGGTTCTGGCAAGCGGCGCTGGCGCCGTTTCCGTCGATGGCTCGATGGTGGACGAACCAGTCCGCATCCGCGCCCGCGCCATTCTCGCGCGGCGGGGCGGTGCCGCCGGCTAGAAGCCGGGCCGCACGTCGTCATGACGTTGTGCCGCGGCCCGCCCAGGCGGACGCCTTGCGACACGGGCTCCGACTGGAAGGACCGCCAGGGGCCGCTCGCCGTTCGCACAGGCAGCCCGCCTATCGCTACTGCCGGTGAAGAGTGTCTTCATTGGCCTTGCTCTAATATTTCGACGGCCGAGACCGAAATCAGATCTCGTGCCCCAGTGAAAGCGGGGCCCATGCGAGGATTTGATATGACATTCTTCAAGCAAGGCCTCATGGCCGTCGCCCTTCTCGGCACCGTCTTTGTGCCTTCAGCGCAAGCCGAGCCGCAGCCCGAGGGGACGAGATATGTTCGCATGTCGTTCAGTGATGGACGCCCGGATGCCATCGGTCTCGACGCGGTTAACGCGCATCTCTTGAAGGTCGGTGTCCGGGTCTCGGAAGTGCCGATCCCGGAAAGCGCCCGATCGCTTATCGAGACATCCAGGATGCGGAGCCTCGATGCGCAGGAGCAGGGGCGTCTGCTGTCCATTTTCGCGCTCGACCGCCAGGCTCTTCTCCGGGAGATCGATCA
Source organism: Xanthobacter aminoxidans (assembly GCF_043193615.1). Classification (NCBI taxonomy): domain Bacteria; kingdom Pseudomonadati; phylum Pseudomonadota; class Alphaproteobacteria; order Hyphomicrobiales; family Xanthobacteraceae; genus Xanthobacter; species Xanthobacter aminoxidans. Next base: position 78,734 of record NZ_JBAFUS010000002.1, read on the forward strand.
GGCGGGACGGCAGTCAGCGGTGAAGGACGGGGGATCTCTCACCACGTCGGAGGAAGGGGTGCCGCCCTATCCGAAGATCTACGACATGAAGGCTCTGGGCCCCGACACCGTGGCGTTCCTGATGAAAAAGTTCGGACGCTTGCACGTGAATCGCACGGATGCCGGTCAGGGTATCGACGAGGTTATGACGATCATCTCGGGCGGGCCCTACACCTGGTTCTTCGTTCTCGAAGACGGGAGCGTGGCGAAGGTTCGGTTCAGCGCGGTCGCCGAAGCCGACAAGGGGTGGCGGATCAGCTACCCGGGGCTGGTGCCGCACGGTGGCTACTTCGACGCGAAGCATGGTCTCGTGGTCGCCTACGCCCACGGCCCCGAGCAATTCGTCATGCGCTATGAGGATGTGAGCTCACGTGCCTCGGGGTGCTTGGGCGACAATCCGTGGATCGACTTCGAAGCCGCGCCTCCGAAGCTCCTTGAGCGCGCGAAGAACGGCACCCGTTAGCCGCATCAGAAGCACGCACGCGCCGATCATCTCAAGGGCGCGTGCGTGTCTGGGCGCTCCGCCACGCTAACGCGCCGCACAAAACTCAGAAAAAGGTTTTGTCCTCGGTGCGCGCCGCCAATTCTTCCGCTACGACATCGAGGATCGCCCGAAGCTTGGGCGCAATGTGGTGTCGTGACGGATAAATTGCATAAACGGATGCAGCGGGGAGCATCCAATCGTCGAGGACGATCCGCAGACGGTCTTCTTTTAGATCCCTGTCGACATAAAGGCGTGGCAGGAGGGCGATGCCGAGCCCTCCGAGGGCTGCGTCCCGAACCGCCAGGCTGGAATTCGTGAAGAAGCGACCGGGCACGGCCACGCCGATACTTTCTCCGGCCCTACTGAAACGCCATTCCGCCGCATGATCCGACAACACATAGGTGAGACACTCGTGTCGCCTTAGATCTTCCGGCCGGCCGGGCGCCCCACAGGCTTCGAGATAGGTCGGAGCCGCGCAGACGACATGCGGCAGGTCCATCAGCTTTCGCGCCATCAGACTGGAGTCCTCAAGCTGGCTGCTGCCGCGTATGGCAAGGTCGTAGCCCTCTTCAACGATGTTGGTCTTGCCATCGTCCAGGTCGAGCCGCATCGATAACCCAGGATAGGTCTGCAACAACCGAGCGGGTAGCCGGCCAAGACAATGGAGCGTGAGAGATTGGGGCGCGGTCACACGCAGAACACCTGTCGGCGAGGTGTTCAACGCGCCAACCATCTCATCGGCTTCTTCCAGACCATCCAGAAGCGGCGAGATGCGGTCAAAGTATGCGGTGCCGGCCTCGGTCAGGCTGAGGCGCCGGGTCGTGCGGTTGAACAGGCGCGCTTTAAGATGGTCTTCCAGCTCGGAGATGTTCTTGCTGATCGCAGCGGGCGACAGGCCTAGGCGCCGGCCTGCTTCGGCGAAACTCTCCAGCTGAGCAGCTGTTTTGAACACTTTCAGAGCAGTTAGTCGGTCCATTGTGTCAGTCGCTCCGAAAGAAGGCGTCCGGTGGCCGCCCGTCAGTCATTGATATGAGGCTCGGCCGCGGCGCGCCCGCTTAACCTTGCCGCACAGCGCCGCACCCGCCAGCCGTCAGCGAGGAATTCGCGGGTGATCTTCCCCCGAAAAAGTGGACGGGGTTATGCCGCTCTGCGTTCCATCTGGGCCGGGCTGATGTAGCCGAGCGCGGAGTGCAGGCGGCGGGAATTGTAGAAGCCCTCAATCTATCCGAGCAGGTCCCGTCTTGCCTCGGCGTTCGTGGCATAGAGTCGATGATGGACCCGCTCGGTTTTCAGCGTGTGGAAGAAGCTCTCCATGGGGGCATTGTCCCAGCAATCGCCCCTGCGGCTCATGGATGGGGTGATGCTCGCGGTAGCAAGCGCCCCGCGGTAGGCCTCGGCAGCATATTGGGCGGATTCAATCGGTCGACGCAACAGTTGTGTTCCATCCTATTCTAATCACTGGTCAAGTGCTTCGGCTGGGCTCTTCCAGCCGAGGGCTTTTTGGGGCCTTGCGTTGAGGGTTGCCGGAACGGCGGCGATCGTTTCTGCACTGTGTGCGCTCAGATCCGTACCCTTTGGAAAGTACTGGCGCAGCAATCCATTCGTGTTCTCATTGGTGCCATGCTGCCACGGACTCTGAGGATCGCAGAAGTAGATCTGGGTGCCGGCGCGGCGCATCAGCCGCTCGATCCGGGAACGGCCCACGCGCCGACCATGCCCTCGCAGCACTGCATGGATCCGGGGGGCACCATAGGTCCCGCTGCTCTCCGCGTGGATCAGCCGGATGTCATCGGTGAGCGCCCGGTTAGCCTGTGCGCGCAAGCTCTCCGGACGGGCACGCCAAGCACAATGGCCGCTGGCGGACAGCCCCAAGGCCGCGCACATCACACGGACCGGCCACACAGCGCGATGCTCGTCGTCGAACCCGAACTTCATCGGGAGGCCGCTCCGAAGATGAGCAAGGCCCTTTTTTCGAGATGTCGCGCTCCATCCGTAGGCGTTCGTTCTCCCGCCTGAGCCGGGCGTTCTCGGCAGCCAGGTCTACCGGCGACGGGGCCGCCGCCTGCGGGATCGGGTGCCGCGCCGGCTCCGTCGCCTGGGGGGCGAGGTCTCTCACCCACCGGCGCAGCACCGTCTCGTGCGGCCCCAGTTCCTGCGCCACCTGTGAGGTGAAAAGGCCGCTGGAGGCCACCCGCTCAACCGCCTCCCGCTTGAACGCCCCTGGAAACACCCGACGCCGTGAGCCCATCGAACACTCCTGTGAAGCTCATAAAAGCTAACATGGGTGTCCACCAAAACGGGGGAGGATCATCGCCACGATGCAGGGCGATTGCGCAGTCAATAGCTGGATCAGTTTGGCGCAGGACACCGTCCGGTTGAACAGAACCGCCCCGCCCCGATCCGTGCCGCAAACCTGGAAGCTCCGCTTGGCCAGGTCGATCGCGAGGACATGAACATCGGCATGTGCTCCTCCCCTGCAAGCGCCGCGAAAGCGCTGCGCAGACATCTACGACGCTGGCCGGAGGGGGAACCCAGCCCATCAGTTTAGTGCGTTCTTGCGGCGGCGGATATGCCAGTTCAGCAGGTGTACCAGCGCGACAATGCTCACGCCGATGACGGTCAGGCCGGTTTCGAGCACTGGCACGGATTCGCTCAGGACACCGAAGGCCACAATACCTTGGCCGAGCACGCCGAGCACCACGAGCAATACCTTGCCATGATCCTTCAGGCCCTGTCGCAAGGCGATGAGGCTGAGGGGGATGGCCGCCGCCAGCAGCACGACGTGAATGTATTCCGGCAGCTCGATCTCATAAGCGAGAAGCGGAAACAGGAGGATGAGCAAAGGCGGGACGATGCAATGTAGCAGGCACAGCAGAGATACCGAGGTGGCGGCGATGTCCACCCACGGCCGACGCAGCCATGCGGTCAGCACCGAAAGCGGCGAGGAATTGGTCTGGGGCGTGTCCGTCATGTCCGTGTCTCGTCGGATTAGGGGCTATTGAGGGGTGCCGGCATCGCCCGCATCGTCGCTTCTCTCGTAGAGAAGATCGACCATGGCGGCTCGCAGTGCGAGGTAGCGCGGGCTCGACTGGATGGACTGACGCGAGCGGGGGCGCGCCACGTCGATATCGAACACGCCGCGGATCCGTCCGGGATTGGCGCCGAGGACCACCACAGTGCTCGCGAGCAGGATCGCCTCGTCCACATCGTGGGTGACAAAGAACACCGTCTTCGCCGCGCCCGACGGGGTCTGCCACAGGGCGAGGAGATGTTCCTGCAGATGCGCCCGCGTCACCGCGTCCAGGGCGCCGAAGGGCTCGTCCATGAGCAGCAGGGGCGGATCGGTGGCGAAGGCGCGGGCGATGGCCACGCGCTGGCGCATGCCGCCGGACAATTGCGAGGGCAGCTTGTCGAAGGCGCCTTCCAGGTGGACGCGGCCGAGCTGCGCGCGTGCGTCCTCCACGTGGTCCCGCCGGCGGCGGTCTGGGAAGGCCTGCTCCAGGGCGAAGACGAGGTTCTCGCCTGCTGTGAGCCAGGGAAAGAGCGAATAGTCCTGGAACACCACGCCGCGATCAAGGCCCGGCCCCGACACCGCCGCACCGCCGATGAGGATGCTGCCGGCATCCGGCCGCTCAAGCCCGGCGATGAGGCGCAGCAGCGGCCGCGCCGGCGCAGCTCGGGCACCACCAGCGCGCCGAAATCCGCATAGCCGCCGGGCGTCACCGCGTAGCTGAGATTGAGGCCGTCCACGTCGGTGGCCTCCACCCAGGCCTCGATCTGGTCCGCCACCTGGGCGGCCGAGCCGATGAAGACCGGGCCTCGCCCGCCGATGGCGTTGTGCTCGGCCAGTTCCCGCACCGTCCACACCCGGTTGGGATCGGCGATGGAGAAGGCTTCGAGCGCCGAGACGAGGCCCTGCGAGCGGTCGTCGAAGCGGATGGGGGCGTCGAGGTCGTGCTTGGAGAAGTCGATGCCGGTCCAGCCCGAGAACAGGATCAGCGCGGCCTCAGGATTGAGGAAGCGGCGGTAGCTCTCCAGCTTCTCCCGCGCCTCCTCTTCGGTGGCGCCGACGATGGTGGTGGCCATGGAGAAGAACAGGATTTCCTTCGGGTCGCGCCCCAGCGCCGCGGCACGGGCGCGGGTGTCGGCCACCACCGGGGCGATGACATTTGGCGTCGGCCCGCTCACGAAGATGCATTCGGCGTGGCGTGCGGCAAAGGCCCGGCCGCGGGTGGAAGCGCCGGCCTGGAACAGCACCGGCGTGCGCTGGGGAGACGGCTCGGAGAGGTGGATCCCCTCCACCTGGAAATGCTGGCCGCGATGGACGATGGGGCGCACCTTCGCCGGGTCGGCGAAAACGCGGTTCGCTCGGTCGCGCACCGCCGCGTCGTCATCCCAACTGCCTTCCCAAAGGGCGTAGACGGCATCGAGATATTCGTCGGCGATGTCATAGCGCGCGTCGTGGGGCGTCAGCGCCTTCTCGCCCACGGCGCGGGAGCCTGAGCTGGTGTGGCCGGTGACGATGTTCCAGCCGATGCGCCCCTTGGTGAGGTGGTCCAGCGTCGACATGCGGCGGGCGAAGGGGTAGGGCGGCTCGTAGAGCGCATTGCTGGTGATGCCGAAGCCGAGATGCCGCGTCACCCGGGCCATGGCCGACACCGCCACGATGGGGTCCAGCTTGGGGATCTGTGCGCCCACCTTCAGCGCCGCATGGTAGGAGCCGCCATAGACATCGTTGGAGGCCATGCTGTCGGCGACGAACAGCGCGTCGAAGCCGCCGTCCTCCAGCGTGCGGGCAAGGTCGGTCCAGTAGCCGAGCGTCGTGTAGTCGAGCGAGCGGTCTTCCGGATGCCGCCACAGGCCGGGCGAGTGATGCACCGGCGTCGCCATGGCGAAGGCGTTGACGCGGATTTCCTTCTTTGAACCGGCGGCGGGGCCGGTGCTGTCCGGGGCGGGCGTCTGCGTCATGGGTCGGTTTCCGGTTCCGTTCGGGCGGCGTGAGCGCAGAAAATCAACACCTCTTATGTTAGTCAATAAATTCAATTGAATTTATGGAGAAAGACAGGGAGGATGGCTGCCCACCCCTTCCCGGAGACCGCCCATGACCGCGACCGCCGCGCTCCAGATCCCGCCCGCCGCACCGGCGGAGCACTACCAACTCATCACCGTCGAGGACCTGCGAAACCGTCTGGCTGGCGGCGGAGAAGTCGCGCTGGTGGATGCCCGCGAGGAGGGCGTGCGCTCCCGCGACGGCCACATCCTCCAGTCCGTTCCACTGCCTTTGAGCCAGATCGAGCTGCGCGCCGCCGCCCTCCTGCCGCGCTTCGGCGCCCCGGTGGTGGTGACGGACGGCGGCGCCGGCGACCTTGCCACCCGCGCGGCCCGCCGGCTGTCCGAACTCGGCTATTCCGACGTGTCCGTGCTGGATGGTGGCGTCTCTGCCTGGGAGCGGGCGGGCGGCATCGCCTATACCGGCTCCAACGTGCTCTCCAAGGCGTTCGGCGAATTCGTGGAGCACGCCTATGGCACGCCCCGCCTGCCGGCCCGCGAGGTCAAGGAGCGGCTCGATCGTGGCGAGGACATCGTGATCCTCGACGGACGCACCTTCCAGGAGTTCGAGAATTTCCACATTCCCGGAGCCCATGCGGTGCCCAACGCGGAGTTGCCGTTCCGCGTCCATGGGCTCGTGCCCTCCGATGAGACGCTGGTGGTGGTGAACTGCGCGGGCCGCACCCGCTCCATCATCGGCGCGCAGGCGCTCATCAATGCCGGCATTCCCAACACCGTGGTGGCGCTGGAGAACGGCACCATGGCCTGGCTGTTCGAGGGCTACGACCTCGCCCATGGCGACCGCGCCGAAGTGCCCGCCCCAGGTCCCGCCGAGCTGGAGAAGGCGCGCGCCAGCGTCGCCCGCCTCACCCGGCGATTCGGCATCCGCACGCTGGACCGCGAGGGCCTTGCCCGCTTCGAGGCGGAGCGCGATGCGCGCACCCTCTATGTGCTGGATGTGCGCACCCGCGCCGAATACGAGGCTGGCCACCTGCCGGGATCGCTCTGGGCGGAAGGCGGCCAGCTGGTGCAGGCCACCGACCGCTGGGTCGGCACCCGCAACGCCCGCATCGTGCTGGTGGACGACGCCGACGGCGTGCGCGCCGCCATCACCGCCTCCTGGCTGATTCAACTCGGGGTCGGCGATGTTTATGTGCTCGGCCTCGATGCGGCGGATCGGCTGGAACAGGGGCCGGAGCCGCAGGTGCTGCTCGGCCGCGCACCCACGGTCGCGGTGACGCAGGTGGCGGGGCTCGAGCGGCTCATTGCCAAGGACGCGGTGGTGGTGCTCGATCTCGACACGAGTCTGGCCTATGCGGCCGGTCACATTCCCGGCGCCCGCTTCGCCGTCCGCGCCCGCCTGCCGGAGGGTCTGGACACGCTGCCGCCACGCCCGCTTGTGCTCACCTCGGCGGATGGCAAGCTCGCGGCGCTGGCGGCGGCGGAGCTGGCAGGGTCCGGACGGCAGGTCTCGGTGCTGGAAGGCGGAACGGCGGCCTGGAAGGCCATCGGCCTCCCGCTGGAGACCGGCGAGAGGGCTCTGCTCCATGCCGCCGATGACGTCTGGCGCTCGCCCTATCAGGAGGCCGGCGACCGCCATGCCGCCTTCCGCAGGTATCTGGACTGGGAGATCGACCTGATCCACCAGATCGAGCGCGACGACACCATCGCGTTCAAGGTCTATCCCTGACGCTAGAAGGCCGCCGGATCACGATCCGGCGGCCTTCTGCTTTGCAAGGGGATCAGGCAAGGGCGCGCCCGCCGCCGTCCACGAACAGGTTCGAGCCGGTGATGTAGCGCGCCTCGTCGGACAGCAGGAACGCCACCGCGTCGGCGACGTCGGTGGGAAGGCCCGGACCGGGAAGGGCAGTGTCGGGCGGCGCCCCCTTGCCGGCGGCGTTCAGCGCGTCGAGCCGGGGCGACTTGATGGGGCCGGGCGACACGGCATTCACCCGCACGCCCTGTGGCCCGTAGACCGTGCCGAGGCCCCGCACCAGCAGGATCAGCGCCGCATTCACGCTGGAGCCTGGCAGATGCTGCGGCGAGGGCTCGATGCCCCCGCGCCCGCTCAGCACCACCACGCTGCCCTTGCCGGAGGCGATGAGATGCGGCAGCGCCGCGCGCACCACGCGCACGGTGCCCAGCAACTTGGCGTCGATCACCTTCAGCCAGTCGGCGTCGTCGAGTTTCAGGAAGTCGCCGAAGACGGGCAGGTTGGTGGAGGTCACCACCCCGTCCAGCCGGCCGAAACGCCTGGCGATTTCGGCCCCGGCGGCCTCGACGGCGGCGGCATCGGTGATGTCCACGGCCAGCGGGATGATGCGATCGCCGGAAGGCAGCGTCTCCGCCCGCCGGCCGGAGGCGATGACGGTCGCGCCCTGCGCGGCCAGTGTCTCGGCACTGGCCCGGCCGAGGGCGCCGCCCGCGCCGGTGATCCAGATGACCCGGTCCTTGAAATCATGCGCCATGGAGGCCTCGTGCGAAGTGACTTGAAAAGGGTCGCCACTCACAGCACCTGGTCGAAGAGGGTGGAACTATCATCCACCCCCTCCAGGCGGTGGATGCGCTGCACCAACGCCTCGATGCGTGCGGCCGGCAGCGCGTTGCGGCCGTAGCCGAACGCGGCAACCAGCTTGGCGTTGATCTCGTCCTCGCCCCGCGGCGCCTCGGGGCTGCCGGGCACGGCTTCCACGCGATGGGAGAGGCGGCGGCCGTCGTGGGTCTCGATGGTGACGTCCGCCGGAGCGAAGGTGCCGGTGCGGCTCTCGTCCACCCGCACGGACAGGCGCTCCACCAGCGGCCGGATAGCGGGGTCGAGCACCGCCGCGCCGGCTCGATGTCGGCAAGGCCGAAGCCGCCGCGCGCGAGGACAGCGGCGACGCCGTAGCGCACGTTGAACTGGCCCGTCACCTGCGGATTGGCCTCGGGCGCGAAGGCGCCGCCGACGAGGCGCGCCATGTAGGGCGTGAGCACGATCTCGCCCCGCGCCACATCCGCGCCGGCAATGCCGTGGTGGGCGACGATCTCCAGTGCCGCGGCGAGCGCCGCATGGCTGCAGCCGCAGGCGGGAAAGCGCTTGAGCGCGGTCTCTTCCGCGAGGAAGCGCCGGCCGAGGCCATCCAGCACCTCTTCCGGCCGCCCCTCCTCAAACAAGGCGAACAGGCCGAACGGCCCCTCGAAAGCGGCGCGCGGGCCGGTGGTGCCGAGGGCGGCGAGATCGGCGGAAATGATGCCGTCGCGCGCGGCGAAGGCCGATTGCAGGCGCTTGGTGAGGCGCTGCTCCACGTGGCTCTGCTGGGTCCCGCCTGCGTGGCACAAGGCGATGCCGAGGGCATTGTGGGTGCGGTCGGCATCCAGCCCGCGCAGGCGGGCGGCGGCGAGCGCGGCGCCGAACACGCCGGCGATGGAGGTGTGGAAGAAGCCCCGGTTGGTGCGCGTCGCCGCCGCCAGCCGCACCACCAGTTCGTTGCCAAGGGTGAGGGCGGCGAGAAGCTCGCGCCCGTTGCGCCGCTGCTGCTCTGCGACGGCGAGCGCGGCGGGCGCCACGATGATGTCCGCATGGACGAATCCGGCGAGGCTGTCGAAATCGAGCGCCGCCGCGAGCGTGCCGTTGTAGAAGGCGGCGGCGGAGGGCTCCCGCCGCGTCTCACCCTCGCCCCACAGGCTGGCATGGCCCGGCGCGCCGCGCAGCGCGAGCGCCCGCGCCGCATTGACGCCGGCCGCATCCGCCGCCGCCCAGGCGACCGCCAGCGTATCGAGCAGCACGCGCTTGGCGGTGGCGATGGTGCGCGCGGGGATGTCGTCGAAGCGGATGCGCTGGGTCGCCTCCACCACGGCGGCGGTGACGTCGGCGCGCACCGCGGCCCCCTTCGGGCTGACGGAGACGTTCATGGTCCCTCCGGCGCCGTTCAGTTCACGGCGGCGTTGAAGGTGGTGTTGAACTCGGGCGAGACATCGATGGCGCGGGGAATGGCGCCGGCCTCCAGCAGCGCATCGGCGATCTTCTGCTCGCGGCGGATCAGTTCGGCATCGATGGGGCGCAGCCGCGCCTTGCCGAACTCCACGTAATAGCGGGCGCGCGCCGGGCTCTGCTTCACCCTGTCGATATAGATGCGCTCGGCCGTGTCGAGATTGTCGGCATACCAGGCGAAATAGCGTGCCAGCCGGCCGACGAAATCTAGCAGCACGGCGCGGCCGCCGGGATCGGCGATGGCGTCCGTGCGGGCGGCGAACACGCCGAGCGCGGGAATGTCGAGGTCGTCGCTGGTGAGAACGATGCGCGCCTGTCCCTTCTCCACCGCCTCGCCCACCAGCGCGCCGAGGCCGGAATAGACGTCCACATTGTCGGCATTGAAGGCGGTGGCGGCGGCATTGCCGTCGCCGAACTGGATGGGGTCGACGTCGGCGGTGGTGAGGCCGCCCGCCCGGCGGGCGAGGAGATACTGCACGTAATTGAGGCCGCCGAAATTGAAGCCCCATTTGAGGCCCTTCAGCTCGGCCGCCGTCTTCGCACCGGTGCGGCTGCGCACGGCGGTGACGATGCGCGGATAGCGCGCATCGAGATTGCGCCAGCCGGCGATGATCTGAAGCGGCGGGCCACCCGCCCAGCCATCGGCGGACTTGCCCTGCTCGATGATGAGCGAGGTGTCGCCGAGGTGGGCGAGGTCGATGGCCTTCGAATAGGCGGCGGTAAGCTGCGCGGCGGGGCCGGGCAGCACCACCCATTCCACCTTGTAGGGCGCCCCCTCGAACACCCCCGACGCCTGGGCAAGCTCGGGCAGGGTCGAGTCCTGATAGCCGACCTTGAGGCTGGCATCCGCCGCCCCCGCCCGACCGGCACCAAGGCCGGGGAGGAGGAGCGCGCCGGTGGCGGCCAGAAGGGTTCGCCGCGAGAGCCGGCTGACGGCGGGCGGAGGAGAGGCTGCCATGTGTCGTCTCCCGTTCCGCGCCGCTCAGTTTCCGCCGACGGTGGAGGAATTGAAGCCGCGGTAGAACTCAACGTTCACGTTGATCTTCTTGGGGATGCCGCCGGCTTCGGTGAGGATGTCGGCGATCTTCTGCTCGCGGGCGACCAGCTTGTCGTCGAGGGGCTGGAAGGTGGCCTTTTGGTAGAGGGTGGTGAGCTTCGCCCGCGCTGGGGTCTGCTTCACCTTCTCCTCGTAGAGCTTCTGCACCTCGTCGAGATGGTCGGCATACCAGGTCCAGTGGGTGCGCACGCGGGCAAGGAAATCGGCCAAGGCGGCGCGCTTGGCCGGATCCTTCAGCACGTCGCCGCGGGCGGTGAAGACGTTGAGGGCGGGGATCTCCAGCTCGTCGCTGGTGATGAGGACGCGGGCCGTGCCCTTTTCGATGGATTCACCCACGGGCGCGATGGAGCCGGAAAAGGCGTCCACCCGGCCGGAATTGAAGGCGGCGGCGCTGGCGTTCTGATCGCCGAGCTGCACCGCCTCGTAATCCTTCGGCGTGAGCCCGGCCTTTAGGCCGGTGAGCACGTATTGCAGATAGTTGAAGCCGCCGAAATTGTACGACCACTTCTTGCCGCGCAGGTCAGCCAGCGTGTCGATCTTCGCATCCGTGCGCACCACTGTGACGATGGGCGGATACTTGCCATCATTGGCGCGCCAGCCGGCGATGATCTGCAGCGGAGGATTGCCCTCCACCCACTCGTCCTTGGCCTTGCCCTGCTCGATGATGAGCGAGGTGTCGCCCATGTGGCCCACATCGATGTTCTTGGAATAGAGCGCCGAGAGCTGCGCCGCCGGGCCGGGCAGGATCACCCATTCCACGTCATAGGGCGCGCCCTCGAGTACCTTCGAAGCGGTGACGGTGGAGGGCACGGTGAGGTCCTGGTAGCCGATCAGCAGCTTCACGCGCTCCTCGGCGGACGCGGCGGAGGCGGCAAGGAAGGCGGCGAAGGCGGCGCCGGCGGCAAACAGATGGCGGCGGGTGGGACGCAGGGAAGAGGTCACTGGGAATGGCTCCAACTCTGAAACTGGGGAAGGGCACAGGCGTGGCCGCCGGCCTCGGGGGAGGCGACGCCCAGCTCGGCGAGGAGTCGGGCGCGCAGCGCGGCAAAGCCGGCATCGCCGCGCTTGCGGGGACGCTCCAGCGGCGAGCGGGCATCGAAGCGGATGCCGCCGCCGGACAGGACGATCACCCGGTCGGACATGAGGATGGCTTCGTCCACGTCGTGGGTCACGAGCACCACCGCCGGCAGGTGGCGCCGCCAGAGCTGGGCGACGAGATCATGCATGCGGATGCGGGTGAGCGCATCGAGCGCGGCGAAGGGCTCGTCCAGCAGCAGCAGGTTGGGCTCACCGGCCAGAGCGCGGGCGAGCGCCACCCGCTGCGCCTCACCGCCGGACAGCGTCTTGGGCCACACGTCCACGTGACGGCCCAGGCCCACCTCCTGCAGCGCGGCGGCGGCGAGGCTGCGGGTGACGCGGTTCTGCACATGGCCGAGCACCACGTTCTGCCAGACGCGCTTGGCCGGCACGAGCCGCGGCTCCTGGAATACAACGGAGCGGGCGGAGGCGACTTCCACGCGCCCGCCATCGGCCCGGTCGAGCCCGGCGAGGATGCGCAGGAGCGTCGTCTTGCCGGTGCCGGAGGGACCGAGCAAGGAGACGAACTCGCCGCGTCGGACCTCGAGGTCGATGCCGTCCAGCACCGCGCGGGAGCCGAACACCCGGCGCACGCCTTCGAGGCGCACGGCCACCGGCTGGACAGGCGCGGGCGGCGCGGCGAGGTCGAGGCCGGCGAGGGCGATGGCTTCGGCGGGAGCGGGAGAAGAGCTATGCAAGGACAAGGCTGGGCCTCCAGGGCAGTGCGAGGCGTTCCACCAAACGCATCACGAGGTCGATGACGATGCCGAGCAGGGCGTAGACGATGATGCCGGCGATGATGATGTCGGTGCGCTGGTTCTGGTTGGCGTTGATGAGGATGAAGCCGATGCCCGAGCGCGCGTTGATCTGCTCCGCCGCCACCAGCGCCAGCAGCGACACGCCGGCCGCGAACCGCAGCCCGACGAGGATGGACGGCAAAGCGGTTGGGATGATGACGCGGGTGGCGATGCGTCCGTGGGAGAGGCCGAACACCCGCGCCGCCTCGATCAGCTTCTGGTCCACCCCGCGCACGCCGGAGTAGGTGTTGAGATAGACCGGGAAGATGGTGGCGCCGAAGATGAGCGCGATCTTCGCCTGCTCGCCGATGCCGAACCAGATGATGAACAGCGGGATCATCGCGATGAACGGAATGGTGCGCAGCATCTGCAGCGGCGCGTCGAACAGTTCCTCGCCCACGCGCCACAGGCCGGCGAAGAGGCCCAGCACCAGCCCGACGCTCGCCCCCAGCGCCAGCCCCGTCAGCGCGCGGGCAAGGGAGGCGGGAATGGCGGACTGGAGTTCGCCGGTGCGGATCAATTCGGCATAGGCGGCGATGATCTCGGCGGGGGAGGGCAGCACCTCCGGGGCGACGAAGCCGAGGTTGGAGCTTGCCTGCCACACTGCGAGAAGCAGCGCCGGCACCAGCGCGCGGGAGGCGAAGCGTGCCGTCTTGCCGAAGCGCGAGCGGGCCGGGGTCTGCCCGGAGCGCGGGCTGAGGTCCACCAGATCCAGCGCCGCGGATGCGGGCGTCTGGCTGGCGCCGGAAGCGCCGAAGCTGGGCGGAGGCGGTTGAACGGTCATCTCGGCTTTCCGGAGCGAAGGGTTGTGGGCAGGCGGCGGCTCATTCGGCGGCCGCCAGCGTGTCGCCGGCGTCGATGGCGCCGGCATAGAGGTCGTGCGGCAGGTCGTCGGTGCCGACCGGCGCGAGGAAGCGGGCGAGGTGCTTGGCGCGGTCGGCGACGAACAGGTCGCGGCCGATGGCGGCCACCGCGCGGGGAATGTTGTGGCGCAGGCTCGCGATGTCGCCCACCGGGCGGCCGGTGCTGGTCATGGCCGAGAAGGCGAGGAAGTGAATATCTGCGAGGAAGGGCGCGGCGCCCTTCTCCGTCTCCACCAGCTCGAAAGCGGGGCCGAGATAGGGCGCGCTGGCGAGCGCGGCGTCTTCGGGCTCGACCGCCACCTTGTCCGACCATCGAGCGATCGCGGGAGCGAAATCGGCGAAGGGCGGGTAGAGCCGTGCGTCGGCCTGATAGCCGGTGCCGAGCAGGATGAAGTCGGCGTCGAAGACGGCACCCGAATTGAGGGTGATGCGCACGCCGTCCCCGTGCGGCTCCACCGCGCGCCAGCCGGCGTCGAGGTGGATGCGGAAGTTGGCATGGGCCACCGCCCGCTTCACCGCCGCCGGTGGCGGGAAGGAGGCGCGGCGGCGGAAATGGGCCATCACCGCCCAGCGGTCGGCATCGGGCAGTGCGTGGAAATGCTCCCAGGCGCCGAAGAAGCCGAACGGCTTCATGGCGGAGCCCCGGGCGAGGTCCGCGCCGCGCGAGAACAGGTCCACCGCCCCCGCGCCGGCCTCCAGCAGCGCACCTGCCGCATCGAAGGCGGAGGCCGCCGAGCCGAGGATGGCGACGCGCCGGCCGGCGAGGGCCTTCGGGTCGAAGGCGTGGGTGTGGGCGAACAGCTTGCCGGGTAGGTCCGCCACCACATCGGGAATGAACGGTCCGCCCGACCCGGCGATGCCGGTGGCGAGCACCAGCTTGCGGGTGGTCTCGGTGAAGGTCTTCCCCTCCGCCGTGAAGTGGAGCCGCAGCCCCCCTTCCTCTCGCCGCCCCTCCTGCGGCTCCACCCGCGTCAGGGTGACGCCATCGCGCACCTCGACGGCGGACGCCGAGCGGAACCACGCCACATAGTCCGCCCAGATCTCGCGCGGCACGGTCGGCAGCGCGGCATAGGCCTCGACTCCATAGGCCGCCTCGTACCAGGCTTGGAACGACAGGCTCGGCAACCCTAGTTCCGGGCCCGGTGGCACCTTGGGGGTGCGCAGGATGGTCATGCGCGCGGGGCCGCGCCAAATACCCTCTTGGCCTGCCGGGGCGGCATCGACGAGGCTCACGCGGCCAATGCCGGCGCGCCGGAGGCCGAAGGCGGCGGCAAGGCCGCTCTGGCCGGCGCCCACCACCACCACATTGTGCTCGATGCCCTCGGCCTCAGGCACCCAGTCCGTGCCGGTCTCGCCGATGCGGGAGAGGTCGGCCTGAGCCTGCGCGGCAAGACGGGCGAGGGCATTGATGTCGGGGGTGGCGGGCGTGGTCATGGGTCTTGTCCAGTGAAGGAGGAGGAGCGGTCAGCCGGCCTTGGCGATGCCGTCGCCGACGCGGTAGGGGCCGGGGGGCCAGGTGCCGTTCACCGCGAAGTCGCCGACGATGCGCTCGCGGTAGACGCGCGGATTGTGGGAGGAGAGGGTGCGGGCGTTGCGCCAATGGCGGTCGAGGCCCACCCCGCGCCGCGCCGAGGAGGCGCCCAGCGCGTCGAACAGATGGGAGGTGGCATCGAGGATGAGGGAGGTCACCACCGTGACGCCCTGGTTCACCTCGAGGTCCGCCACTGCCACCGAAAGGTCCTGCCCCGAGTTGTCTTGTCCCTCGGAGGTCTCCCGCTCGCGGGTGTCATAGGCCCGCTGGAGCGCCTCGGCCGCCTTGAGCACCACCGCGCCGGCCCCGTAGGCGCTGGCGCGCACCTTGCCGACGATCTGGAGGATCTGCGGATCGGCGCCCGCACGGTCGGCATTGCCATGGCTGAACACGCGCTTGCGCACCGAGACGAGCCGCGCCACGTCGCCCGCCGCTGCCCGGCCGATGCCGGCGAGGGTGGCGAGGTGGACGAGCTGGTAGAAGGCGACCGAATAGCGGAAGCGCTTCCGCTGTGGGTTGATGAGGTCGTCGGAGAGGGTGACGTTGTCGAACTTCGCGGTGCCCGAGGCGGTGAGCTGCTGGCCGAAGCCGTCCCAGTCGTCGACGATGCTCACGCCCGGCGCGCCGGTGGGCACCTGCGCGAGGATGAAGTTGCCCTCCTCATCCTCGGCTCCGAGATTGATCCAGTCGGCGAAGAGGGAGCCGGTGGTATAGAATTTATGCCCGTCGAGGCGCAGCCGGTCGCCGTCGCGCACGATGCGGGTGTTGAAGTGGCCGACCGCATTGTCCGCCCCCTCGGTGAAGCCGCTGCCCGAGGTCTCCCTGGCCGCGATGCGTTTCACCCAGCGGTCGCGATAGTCCTTGAAGGGCGAGTTCAGCACCTCCTCGGTGAAGCCGAAATGGGCGCGGAGCGCATTGGTGACGTTGCTGTCGGCCTCCGACAGCTCGATGAGCAGGTTGAACAGCTCGGGCAACGTGGCGCCGAAGCCGCCTTCGTCCTTGGGCAGGCGCAGGGTGGTGAAGCCGGCCTCCTTCAGGGCAGCGATCTCGGCGCGGGGCAGGCGGTGGGTCTGCTCGCGCTCCACCGCGCTGTCGCGGATGTCGCGGAAGATGGGGCGGAACCGGCTGGCGAGTTCTTCGTACCGGTCGGTGGGGCCGGCGCCCCAGGCGTCTTCGATCTGGCTCATGGACGGATGGATCCTCGGGATGAAGGGCAGCTCAGCCGCCGACGGCGACGCGCGGTGCGGAGACCGCCGTGCCGGGGGCGAAGCGGCTGGCGGGGCGGGGCAGGCCGAAATGCTCCCGCAGCGTCCGGCCGGAATAATGGGTGCGGAACAGCCCGCGTTGGCGCAGCAGCGGCACCACATGGTCGACGAAGACTTCGAGACCCTCGGGCAGCACGTCCGGCATCAGGTTGAAGCCGTCCACGGCGCCGGCGGTGAACCAGGCCTCGATGTCGTCGGCGATGGCCTCCGGCGTGCCGACGATGACCCGGTGGCCGGTGGAGCCGCCGAAGCGGCGGATGAGTTGGCGCACGGTCAGCTTCTCGCGATCCGCCGCGCCCACCAGAGCGTCGAAGAAGGTCTGCATCCCGTCCACCGGGCGCGCCACCTCAGGCAGCGGGCCATCGAGATCGAGGGAGGAGGGGTCCACCTTGAGAATGCCGGCGACGCGGCGCAGCCCGTAGTCGCCGGGGGTGAGCGCCCACAGCTCCTCCTCGCGGCGGCGCGCCTCAGCCTCGGTGGAGCCGATGATGGTGGCGAGGCCGGGCAGGATGACGATGTCGTCGCCGCGGCGGCCGAAGGTGTGGGCCTGGGTGCGGACCGAACCGGCGAAGGCGAGCGCCTCCTCCAGCGTGTGGGCGACGGAGAAGATGGCTTCCGCATGTCGCGCGGCGAGGCGGATGCCGTCCGTCGATCCGCCCGCCTGCACCAGAACCGGCCGGCCCTGCACCGAGCGCGGCACGTTGAGCGGCCCGCGCACCGAGAAGTGCCGGCCGCGATGCTCGATGGGGTGGACCTTGGCGGTGTCGATGAAGTGGCCGGACGCCTTGTCGCCGACGAAGGCGTCGTCCTCCCAGCTGTCCCACAGGGCTGTCACCACGTCGGCGAACTCGTCGGCGCGCTCGTAGCGATTGGCGTGGGCCTCAAGCTCGTCGGTGCCGAAATTGCGCGCGGCTGAGGCGTCGGCGGTGGTGACGATATTCCAGCCCACCCGGCCGTTGCTGGCGATGTCGAGGGAGGCGAAGCGGCGGGCGAGATTGTAGGGGTCGTTGAAGCTGGTGGAGGCGGTGCCGATCAGGCCCAGATGCTCGGTGGCGGCGGCGACGTGCGCCAGCACGATGGTCGGCTCCAGCGCCTGGAAGGGGCGCAGGTCCGGCCGGTCGGAGAAGGCCGGCACGTCGGCGAGGAAGATGGCGTCGAAGGTGCCGCGCTCGGCGATCTGGGCGACCTTCACATAATGGGCGATGTCGGCATAGGCGCCGGGATCGGACGACGGCGCACGCCAGGCCGAGCTGTAGAAGCCGGCATTGAGGGTGTTGACGTTCAGGTGCAGCTGGCGCGGGGCCATGGCGTCTCTCCCGAAGGGCGGAGACCGGCCGGTGACTCGCGTTGGAAACGGGTGCCGGCCAATCGGTGCCGGCTACTCTACGATCACAAATAAGTTTGTCTATAAATTTAATGGAAAATATCGCGCAAGTCGGGCCAGAGGCGCCGCCGGCCTTTGCCGGGCCGGCGGTGGGGGCCGTTCAGGGCGCGGGGGTTCCGTGCAACTGGTGCAGGGCGTCAGGGTCACGTCGAGCGCGCCGAGATCTTCCTCCAGCTGCGCGAGGGTGGTGGCGCCGATGATGTTGGAGGTCGCGAACGGCCGGCTGGTGACGAAGGCAGGGGCGAGCTGCGCGGGGCTCAGGCCGACCGCGCTGCTTCCATTCCGCTTCCACGGTGCACGGCCAATGTCAATGGAAGCAGAAAACGCCCCAAAAGGCGTCTGCCAACCATCTGATTTTCTTGAGAGAAACTGGAGCGGGCGAAGGGATTCGAACCCTCGACCCCAACCTTGGCAAGGTTGTGCTCTACCCCTGAGCTACACCCGCATCCATTTGCCGGCGAGACAGTGTGTCGGCGGCAGGTGCGGTTCTATAGAAAATGCCGGCGGCGAATGCAACACCCCTTTGCATTCTTTCTCCGCCGGCCTGTGGATGGCTTGGCCGCAGCGCCCCCGCAAAGCCTTGCAGCGCAAGGCCGCAATACCCCTCACTCGCGATGGATCGGGTCGATCCACTTCACCGCTTCCGGCTTCTCGACCGGCTCGATGTCGAGATTCACCACCACCGGGTCCTGGCCGGAGCGCACCAGCACGCATTCCAGCGTCTCGTCGGCGGAGGCGTTGATTTCCTGGTGGGGCACGAAGGGCGGCACGAAGATGAAGTCGCCGGGACCTGCCTCGGCTACGAACTCCAGATTCTCGCCCCAGCGCATGCGGGCGCGGCCCTTGACCACGTAGATGACGCTTTCGAGATCGCCGTGGTGGTGGGCGCCGGTCTTGGCGTCGGGGTGGATGTGGACGGTGCCGGCCCAGATCTTCTCGGCCCCGGCGCGGGCGCGGTTGATGGCGGTGGCGCGGTTCATGCCGGGGGTCTGGGCGGTATTGGGATCGAGGCGGTCGCCGGGGATCACCTGCACGCCGTCGGTGCGCCAGTCCTTGTGGTGGTGGTGGTCGGAACCCATCTTTTCCTCCAGAGCGCGTCGGCGGCATTCGTCTCGCGAAACACGCTGCGAACCTTGCCGCGCCTCGCCTGCGAGGCTAGAACGGCGCCAACTTTCCCGCACCCCTTTTCAGGAGACGGCGGCCCATGGCCCCCTATCAGTACGCCTACCACATGCACGGCATGACCAAGACCTATGCCGGCGGCAAGAAGGTGCTCGACAACGTGCACCTCTCTTTCTACCCGGACGCCAAGATCGGCGTGCTCGGCAACAACGGCGCGGGCAAGTCCACCCTGCTGCGCATCATGGCCGGCATCGACAAGGATTTCACCGGCGAGGCGCGTCCGGCCGAGGGTGTGCGCGTGGGCTACCTGCCGCAGGAGCCGGCGCTAGATCCCACCAAGAACGTGCGGCAGAACGTTGAGGACGGGGTGGCCAAGCAGAAGGCCATTCTGGAGCGCTACAACGAACTCGCCATGAACTACTCGGACGAGACCGCGGACGAGATGACCCAGCTTCAGGACGAGATCGAGGCGCAGGGCCTCTGGGATCTCGATTCGAAGGTGGAGCAGGCCATGAACGCGCTCGGCTGCCCGCCGGACGACTGGGAGGTGACGCGCCTGTCGGGCGGTGAGCGCCGCCGCGTCGCGCTCTGCCGCCTGCTGCTGGAGCAGCCGGAGCTGCTGCTGCTCGACGAGCCCACCAACCATCTCGACGCCGAGACGGTGAACTGGCTGGAAGGGCACCTGCGCACCTATCCGGGCGCGATCCTGATCGTCACCCATGATCGCTACTTCCTCGACAACGTCACCGGCTGGATCCTGGAGCTGGATCGCGGCCGCGGCATTCCCTACGAAGGCAACTACTCCTCCTGGCTCGGCCAGAAGCAGAAGCGCCTCCAGCAGGAGGGCCGCGAGGACGAGGCCCGCCAGCGCGCGCTCTCCCGCGAGCAGGAGTGGATCGGCGCCTCGCCCAAGGCGCGCCAGGCCAAGAACAAGGCACGTATCCAGCGCTACGAGGAGCTGCTGCAGCGCGCGTCCGAGCGCCAGCCCTCCGCCACCCAGATTGTCATCCCCGTGGCCGAGCGCCTGGGGCAGAACGTCATCGCCTTCGACCATCTCAGCAAGTCGTTCGGCGAGAAGATGCTGATCGACGATCTCTCCTTCAAGCTGCCGCCCGGCGGCATCGTCGGCGTCATCGGACCGAACGGCGCGGGCAAGACCACGCTGTTCCGCATGATCACGGGGC
Source organism: Xanthobacter aminoxidans (assembly GCF_043193615.1). NCBI lineage: Bacteria > Pseudomonadati > Pseudomonadota > Alphaproteobacteria > Hyphomicrobiales > Xanthobacteraceae > Xanthobacter > Xanthobacter aminoxidans. Next base: position 98,556 of record NZ_JBAFUS010000002.1, read on the forward strand.
AGGAGAAGCCGGACGGCGGCTCCATCGAGATCGGCGACTCGGTCAAGCTCGGCTATGTGGACCAGAGCCGCGACGCGCTCGATGACAAGAAGACCGTGTGGGAGGAAATCTCCGACGGCAACGAGGTGATCTACGTCGGCAAGAAGGAGATCCCCTCGCGCGCCTATTGCGCGGCCTTCAACTTCAAGGGCGGCGACCAGCAGAAGAAGGTGGGCATGCTCTCCGGCGGTGAGCGCAACCGCGTCCACCTCGCCAAGGTGCTCCAGCGCGGCGGCAACGTGCTGCTGCTCGACGAGCCCACCAACGACCTCGACGTGGACACCCTGCGCGCGCTTGAAGAGGCGCTGGAGGATTACGCCGGCTGCGCCGTCATCATCTCCCATGACCGCTTCTTCCTGGACCGCATCGCCACCCACATGCTCGCCTTCGAGGGCGACAGCCACGTGGAATGGTTCGAAGGCAACTTCGCGGACTACGAGGAAGACAAGAAGCGCCGCCTGGGCACGGATTCGGTGATCCCGAAGCGGATTCAGTACAAGAAGTTTTCGCGGTGAGGTGAGGGATGCGAGGGGGTGACTTTAAAATGCGCCCCTTCCATCATCTCGCTCATTGTTGAACACGTTTTTTTAAACTACGATTGGTTTATCGGATGCATTGAACTATGTCTGATTTTCAAAGGCTTCAATCAGGTTTATTGATAAGGCAAGATTTCCGAAAATCTGTAAGAAATGTTTTTTTTGATACTGGGTACCCGGAGTTTCCCTTCTCTACCTACGGTGGAACTATTTTTGTAGTATATTTCGATAAAAAATGTTACGCAATAACGTGTCGACATGTCCTCAAAGACTTTGAGTGGATTCAGGTCGCGATAGCTAATAAGCGCGGCGGGCGATGGTTGGCAGGGGTTGATTCTGTCATTTCTGCATCTAGTCCGCAAGCAGATGCTGTCGATTCCGAAATTTTAGATGTTGCAATTTTGGAGTTGAGCAATACTGCGGGGCTTTCATTTTTTTCTGATAATTTATACATAATAGATGTAAATACAGTTTCTCGTAGTCAGTTTGGAGATGCATTGTCGATCTACGGATCTCTGAAGGCAAATAGTTTTTTCTCAAATGATGCAATGCGGCCGGTTTACGTTCTGATCCATGGTGTTGATTTTCCAGAATCTAGTCACGACTTCACGCTGCGTTGCGCGCGAGCAAATGTTACAAATCCAGAAATAAAGGATTTAGTAGGTTTAAGTGGAAGTCCGGTTTACAATATGAGCCGATCAAGTTTGTCTGGAATGGTTGTTCGGGCTGGTATTAAAGATTGCATTGCCACATTTTGGTATATTGATATATATGATATAATGCAATTGTTGTGTGCTGGCCATCGTGGTGAGGCGGATTTGAAGTATAACAAGGGCGTAATTTTTGTTTCGCGCTCTGTATTAGGGTGCGGTTAATTGGCCCCGATTAGCGCTAATAAGTCGTGCGCTGTCTGTCCCTGTCCGTGAATTGATCGGAGCCCTGCGAGCCGCGCTCGCAAAGTTGCACCGCCCCAGCTTGCCACCTTCTCCCCCATCCGCAAGCCCCCGCGCCCATACCACCCTCGCGCCCCGGCCGACTGCAACGGAGCGGCAGCGCAATGGAAGGAGAGCCGGGCCCAGCGCAACGGACCGCCGCAGGCGCTTCTGAAACCCACCGTTCAGGTCTTGCCCGCTGCGCGGAAATTCTGCGCTGGACCCCGGATCGGCGCTCCACCTGCGGTGTCGCTTGTCCGGGGAACGGCTCCGGCTGCCCCGTCGCGGGCGGGGAGCGTCCGCCGCAATCCGGTTGAGCCGCCGCGCCGGGCGGGCCAAGATCGCGTGAACGATCCTTGCCGGAGATATCCGTGACTGAACCCGACCTCGACGCCCGCCGCTCGGCGCCCGCGACGCTCAAGAACCGCGGCCCCATCGGCGACCTGCTGCTGCCGCTGCTGCCGCGCGCGGGCACCGTGCTGGAGATCGCCAGCGGCACCGGCGAGCATGTGGTGCATTTCGCCCGCCGCGCGCCGCATCTCCTCTTCCAGCCGTCGGATCCCTCGCCCGCCGCCCGTGCCTCCATCGCCGCCTGGACCGCCGCCGAGGGCCTTGCCAACGTGCGCGCGCCCCTCGCCCTCGATGCGGCGGGGGAAGACTGGCCGGTGGGGAAGGTGGATGCCGTCGTGTGCATCAACATGATCCACATCAGCCCGTGGGAGGCGACGGTGGGGCTGATGCGCGGCGCCGGCGCCCGCCTGCCGGCGGACGGCATCCTCTTCACCTATGGCGCCTATGTGCGCGACGGGGTGGAGACGGCGCCGAGCAACGTCGCCTTCGATGCGGACCTGAGGCGTCAGGACCCGCGCTTCGGCCTGCGGCACCTCGCCGAGGTGGCAGTGGAGGCGGCGAAGCACGGCCTCGCTCTGGCTCGGGTGGAGGAAATGCCGGCGAACAACCTTTCGCTGGTGTTCCGGAAGGTCGCGACTGTTTCGCCGCGCGGTGTCCCTGTGCCATAGTCGGCGCCGGCGCTTGCCAGAGGCCGGGCCTGATTCTCCGGCCGACGCCCCCGTCCGGGGCCGCCCGCGCGGCGGCCTTCAAGGGGGCCCTTCAGCGTTCGAGGGACACACTCGCTCGGGGAGAACCATGGCGCGCGTCGTCGATCCGTTCATCAAGCTGTCCTCGCCCCGCATCTTCCTGGTGCGGATGCTGGTGTTCCTGGCCCTGTGCGCGGCGCTGGCGGCGGTGCTGCACCGGCAGATCGTCGCCGCCTTCCTCAACAATCCGGGGCTCAACGGCGTCATCTTCGGCGTGCTCGCCGTGGGCATCATCCTCGCGCTCCGGCAGGTGTCCCGCCTGTTCCCGGAGGTGGATTGGGTGAATTCCTTCCGCCTCGCCGATCCCGGCCTCGCGGTGTCGCGTCCGCCCACGCTGCTGGCGCCCATGGCCGCGCTGCTGGGCGAGCGGCTGGGGCGCATGACCATCTCGCAGGCCACCATGCGCTCCATCCTCGATTCCATCGGCACGCGCCTCGATGAGAGCCGGGACATGGGGCGCTACCTCACCGGCCTGCTCGTGTTCCTCGGCCTGCTCGGCACCTTCTGGGGCCTCCTGGAGACCGTCTCCTCCATCGGCTCGGTCATCGGCGCGCTGCAGGTGGGGCCGGACGTGGGCTCCATCTTCGAGGACATGAAGAGCGGCCTCGCAGCCCCCCTCGGCGGCATGGGTACGGCCTTCTCCTCCTCGCTGTTCGGCCTTTCCGGCTCGCTGGTGCTGGGCTTCCTCGACCTTCAGGCGGGCCAGGCGCAGAACCGCTTCTATACGGACCTCGAGGACTGGCTATCCACCACCGTGCGCGATCTCGACGACGGCCCGCGCGACCGGGCGCTCGCCGCCGACCGTGAGGCCGCGCCCCGCGTGCCCGCCGCCCCCGCTCCGGCACAGGTTGCCGCCGCCGCGCCGCTGGCGCTGCCGCCGCCGGTGCTGGACCTCGATCCTTTGGTCTCGGCCATGGGGCGGCTGGAGAAGACCATGACGGAGGCGGGCTCCCAGCGCGTCACCACGGCGCTGGCGCAGCTTGCCGAGAGCCTTCAGGGCCTCGTCACCCACATGCGTTCCGAGCAGGCGCTGCTGAAGCAGATGATCGAGCAGCAGCAGGCGCAGCAGGAGCAGATGCGGCGCCTGCTCTCCAAGGTCGAGGACGACGCCGGTCCGCGGCGCAACTGAGCGGAGGCAGAACCCATGGCCCTCGGCCGGCGCGGGCGCGACCGCCACATCGACTACTGGCCCGGCTTCGTGGACGCTTTGTCCACGCTGCTCCTCGTCTTCACCTTCCTGTTGTCGGTGTTCATCCTCACCCAGTTCTTCCTGACGCAGGAGATGGCGGGCAAGGATGACGTGATGCAGCGCCTTCAGGCGCAGATCCGCCAGCTCACCGACCTGCTGTCGCTGGAGCGCGCGAACAGCCAGTCCTCCGAGAGCGAGCTGGCCTCCGTGCGCGCCTCGCTGGAGGCCAGCGAAAGCGAGCGCGACAAGCTGCGCGGTCAGGCCGTCGCCGTGCCGGCCCCCTCCGACACCGGCCGCGCCAACGCCTTGTCCCGCGAACTCGATCTGCAGAAGGACGTGGCCGCCCGCGCCGCCGCGCAGATCGAGCTGCTCAACCAGCAGATCGCGGCCCTGCGTCGGCAGATGGCGGCGCTGGAAGAGGCGCTCAACATCTCCGAGAAGCGCGACGCCGAGAGCCAGTCCAAGATCACCGACCTCGGGCGCCGGCTCAACGTGGCGCTGGCCCAGCGGGTGCAGGAACTCACCCGCTTCCGCTCCGAGTTCTTCGGCCGCCTGCGCGACATACTCGGCAACCGGCCGGACATCCGCGTGGTGGGCGACCGGTTCGTGTTCCAGTCGGAAGTGTTCTTCGATCCCGGCTCGGCGGTGATGAAGCCGGAGGCCATCGCCTCCCTCGACAAGCTGGCGGGCGCCATCCTCGACCTCGAAAAGGCCATCCCGCCGGATATCTCCTGGGCGCTGCGCATCGATGGCCACACCGACAACCGACCCATCTCGAACGCCCAGTTCCCCTCCAACTGGGAGCTTTCGGCGGCGCGCGCCATCGCGGTGGTGCAGTATCTCATCGCCAAGGGGGTGAGCCCCAACCACCTCATCGCCGCCGGCTTCGGCGAGTACCAGCCCCTCGACACCGGCACCTCCGACGAGGCCCGCGCCCGCAACCGCCGCATCGAGCTGAAGCTGACGGAGCGCTGAGCGGGAGGGGAGGGCAGGGGGAGGGGCGCCGCTACTCCACCAGATCCAGAAAGTGCCGCCCCTGGCGGTCCTCGATCTCCAGCACGAAGATGTCCGGGTCGAACTTCAGCTCGCGGGCGATGCGGGCATCGGCGTCCGCCTCCGGGCTGCCGGGAGCGACCAGCACCGAGAACTTGCGGTCCGCCGGGAAGGATTCATCGAAGGCGGACTGCGGCGCGGGGCCGTAGAGCGCGGCGGTGCCGTCGAGGCGGGCCACCTTCACGAAGATGGCGCCGGCCTCTTCCGCGCCCTTGCGCACCAGGGTCGCATAGCACCCCTCCACCTGGCAGCGGCGGATGAGGGCGGAGACGAAGATCGCGCTCTTGAGGCGCATTCAGGTCAAAGCCATCAGTTCAGCGCCATGCCGGAGACGGAGCCCAACTCGCGCACCAGCTTGTCGGTGATCTCGCCGTCGGCGGTCAGGTTGCGGTCGCGCTGGAAGCGCACGATGGCGGCGCGCGTCTCGCCGCCGGGCCGGCCGTCCACCTTGATGGGACCGTAGCCGAGCTTGGAGAGCGCCTTCTGCACCGAGAGGATGCGCGGCGAGGCGCCCACGTCCACCGGCGGACGCACGGCGCCGGTAATGTCCCCCGACGAGACGAGGCCCGCGGGCGGGCGGCTGGGCGGCGGCTCGCCGCGGGCGTCCGCGGTGCGCGCGCCGGTCGCCGGCACGAGGGGAGCCGCGGTGCCTGTCACCGAGGTGCGGATGGAGAGATAGCCGAGCGAGCCCGTGGTGGCGCCGCCCGCGGGTGCCGACGTCGTCGCGGTACCGGTGCCCGTTGAGGTGAGCGGGACGGTGGTGTGGTTGACCTTTCCGGCCCCGGCCGGTCGGGCCATGGGCAGCGGCGCGCTGGGCGGCGAGGTCTGAAGGACAAGCACGTTGGCGAGGAAGGCGCCGCTGCCGGCCAGCGCCACCAGCGCCGCCATCACGTCCATGCGGCGCAGCCGGCGCGCCTGCCGTGCGGTCTCCTCCGCCTCGGCGGCCTCGGCGAGTTCCGGGGGCGCTGCGTTTGCGGTGGCCGTTTCCAGCTTCATGCCGTCCTCTTTGCCCGTGTGTCTTCGGTCCGCGCCGGAAACGGCGCCACGACCCCCTGTCCCTGTCCGTACCCTGGGGCCTCGATCGCGGCCGCGACCGGCAGGCTCACCGACACGCTCGTCCCCCGGCCGAGCGCGCTTTCCACCCGCACGTCGCCGTCGTGCAGCTTCACGAGGCCCTTCACCACTGCGATGCCGAGGCCCGAGCCCCGCGCCTTCTGGATGCAGTCGCCGGCCTGGAAGAAGGGCTCGCCGAGGCGCGCCACATCCTCCGGCCGCATGCCGGGGCCGGTGTCTCGGACGCGGATGATGAGTTCGTCGCCCTGCATCCTGACGCCCACCTGCACCCGCCCGCCGGCGGGGGTGAACTTGACGGCATTGGAGAGCAGGTTGAGCACGATCTGGCGCAGCGCGCGCTTGTCCGCATCAAGCAGCGGCAGGCGCGTCGGCACCTTGGTCTTCACGCTCACGCCGGTGCGCTCGGCATCGAGCGCCACCATCTCGGCGCAGCCGGCGACGAGGGCGCCCACGTCCACCGCCTCGCGTTCCAGCACATAAGCGCCGGCCTCCACCCGCGACAGATCGAGGATGTCGTTGACGAGGCCGAGCAGGTGCTGGCCGCTTTCATGGATGATGCGGGCGTAGTCGGCCTTGCGCGCATCGTCGAGGGGTGCGCCGGTCGGCGTGGCCAGCAGCTCGGAGAAGCCGAGGATCGCGTTGAGCGGCGTGCGCAGCTCGTGGCTCATGGCGGCGAGGAAGCGGCTCTTGGCGGCGTTGGCCGCCTCCGCCTCGACGCGGGCGCGGGCGGCGGCGTCGGCCTTCTGGCGCTCGGCCTTCATCTGCTCGGTCTGGGCCTGCTGCCACGGCGCCCGCCAGGAGACGCGCACCATGCCGCCCCGCATGGCCCGGCAACGGACCTCGGCGGTGAGGAAGGCCGGCGCGCCGTCGCCGGCCGCGTCGCAGCGCAGGCGCAGCTCCAGCGTGGCGGCACGGCCGCGCGAGGCCGCTTCCACAGCGGACAGAAAGGCGGGGCGGTCGGCCACCAGAACGCGCTCGAACAGGGCCATGCCCTCCAGCGCCGACGCGGGGGACGTGGCGAAGGGGCCGCCCTGGCGCTCCACCCGCACCACCTCGCCGCGCGGGCCGTGGCAGGTGACGAGCAGCATGTCGGAGGGCGGCGCGGCGCTCGCCTTGGTCGCGGCGCGGGCGAGGCCGCCGGCCACCGCCGCGAGGGCCGCGCAGACGAAGCCGCTGGCGAGAAGGGTGGTTGCGTTGAGGAGGCCGCCAGTGGCGAGGCCCGAAACTTCCGCGAGCAGCACCAGCCCGCCGGAGCCGAGGCCGAGCAGGCCGAGGCCGCTCAGCACCGCGCCGGTCAGGCGGCCGAGGCCGGCAAGGCGCGGCAACGCTTCCCGGTCCCCGCCGTCGCGGGTCGGGAGAGGTCGCGCACCGGCCGCTGCATCGCCGAAGACGTGAGCCACGTCGCCCCCTGTCAAGTGCCGTTGTTCGCCAGCGCGTGTCGCCGCCCTGGCATGACGTTTCGCAAAACCTTGCCACGGTGGGCTTTAAGCGAACGCTAAGCTGGCGCCGATCGCGCGCCGTCAGCGTTAACGATGTCTTGAAAAGTCGGGGCACGGCCGGCGCGCATCGGCCCACGGGCAGGCGTGTCGGTGGTAGTGTCGAAGGGCGCGAATTCAGCTTCGCCGCCGTTTCAAGAGGGAGCGATGTTCTTCCTGTTCCGCCTCGCCTTCTGGGTCGGCCTCGTGCTGCTCCTCCTTCCCTTCGGCCTCAAGGGCTCGGACGGGCGGGACGTGAGCGTGTTCGATGCCTTCGGCGCCGCCCAGGCGCTGGTGGCGGACCTGCGCGGCTTCTGCGATCGCCAGCCCCAGGCCTGCGCGGTGGGCGGGCAGATGGCCGGGCACTTGGTGGAGAAGGCTCAGGTCGGCGCGCGCTGGGTCTATGAGTCCATCGGCCATCACGAAGGCGCGCCGCCGGCCCCCGTGCAAGGTGCGGCCCCCGCCCAGCCGGGCAGGAGTTCGGCGGAAAAGGGGAGCGCGCTCGACCTCACGCCGCAGGACCTGATGCCTTTGTGGGGCGGTGGTGACGCGGCCAAGATGGTGGTGCCGCAGGGCTTCCAGCCCGTCGCCGGGCAGCCGGCGCAGACCATGACCCCCACCCCTCTACCGCCGCTGCCGCCTCGCCGCCCGGCCTGAGGATGAAGGCGCGGCGGGTTGCGTCGCGCCGATCCGGTACCATGTTCGGGATGTGGATTAGGCAGGCATTGCTTGCCGGCTGTGCTATGCTGCAGCGCAAGGACAGGCGGCCCTGCCCTTTTTCCCGGCCGTCATCTGGTGACGAGGAATTGGCCTCATGAACGCTGACGATCTGATTGCGGATTTTGAATTTCTCGACAATTGGGAAGACCGCTACCGGCACGTGATCGAGCTCGGCAAGAAGCTGCCGCCCTTTCCCGAGGCCGAGCGCAACGACACCAACAAGGTGCAGGGTTGCGCGAGCCAGGTTTGGCTCATCTCCCACGTAAAAGAGACCCCCGCCGGCCCGCTGCTGGAGTTCGAGGGGGATTCCGACGCCCACATCGTGCGCGGCCTCGTGGCGGTGCTGCTCCAACTGGTCTCCGGGCGCACGCCCAAGGAGATCATGGAGACCGACATCCTCGGCGTGTTCCGCCAGATCGGGCTTGAGGGCCATCTGACGCCGCAGCGCTCCAACGGCCTGAGGTCCATGGTGGAGCGTATCCGCGGCCATGCCCGCAATGCGATGGCTGCGGCCTGATGCTGCCGGCCGGCTTCCGGGCCGGCCTAGCTCCCGCCGTCCGCTAGGTTTCGCCAACCCTTATCAGGGCACCGCGCGCACGCTGATGCTGGCCTCGGCGAGGCGCTGGCAGAGCCGGCGCTGCCCGGCGATGGGCCACCAGTCGTAGAGGAAGATTTCCATCGGCCTCCAAAGCGCCACCCAGCCGAGAATCAGCAGGCCCTCGGCAGCGAGGCTGGCGAGATTTTCGAGCCGTGGCTCGGCGATGAGCCCGGCAATGCCCAAGCATAGCGCCAGCACGAGAATGCCGATGGCGAGCGAGACGCGGCCGACCCGGAACAACTCCGACAGCTCCGCCGAAAGCGCGCGCGCCCTCAGGGCAAAATAGCCGCGGATGGCGTCGGGCAGACCCGCCGCTTCGCTGGTCAGCGCCTCGTCTGGCGGCAGATGGACGATAATGGAGAGCGGAGCGCCGCGCGGCAGCTCGCGCGCCCACTCCACGATGAAGGCTTCCGCCTCCGCATCGAGGTCGCGTTCCCGGAAAGGGAACGGGTCCAGCATGTTGAAGAGCTGCGGGACCCGCTCGACGCGAATCTCGATTGTGGAGCCTGCGGAATCAGGCCCGGCGACCGGGGTCACGGCGGGAGGTTCGGGGCGTCGCGCCTCAGCGATGGGTGCGGCGGGCGCGCACGCGCACCGGTACCATCTGCCTCTGCTTGGCGGCGAGCTGCGCGAGCGCAACCGCGGCAAGACCAGCGAGGACGAGGGCGGAACCGGCAACGAGGGACAACATCAGATCCTCCACCACCACGCAGGCGCTCGTATTTTCCGCACATTTCCGAAGGGAGGGTGCGACCGATGCGCCGGCGAACAATGCAATCTTAACCGGGTTCGCGCGCTTCGCCACCCGTTCAGATCAAGAAATGTTCCGTTTTGGCGCGATCGGAAGACCTGTCACGGCGATTTGAGAGGCTCAGAGCGGCGAGAGGTAGGGCAGGGGGCCCGGGGTGAACTCCCGCCGCACCCGGTCGAGCCGCTCCACCGCACGGCCGAATGACCCGCGCAGGTGGTCGCGCAGGGCGTTTGCCGCCCCCTCCACGTCCGCCGCCGCGAGGCGCTCGGCGACATCGAGATGTTCGGCGATGAAGGGCTCGCGGCCGTGGGGTTGGGGCGCGCGCACATAAAGGAAGGTGAGGGCGACCAGCAGCGTCTGGCAGGTGGCCAACGCCTCCATCAGCGTGGCATTGCCGCAGCGGCCGAGCAGGCCGACGTGCAGCTCGGTCTCCAGCGCGCCGAGGCGGGCGCCGTCCACCGCGTCGGGGTGGGCGGCGGCATCGCGCAGGTTCGCCAGCAGCGTCGCCACCTGTCCGGGGGCGAGGCGCGGAAAGGCAAGCCGCAGCGCCGCCGGCTCCAGAATGGCGCGCATCTCGAACAGCTCGGCCACATAGGCGGGCGTCAGCGCCGGGGCATACCAGTGCAGGCGGGCGTCCTTGCGCACCACGCCGCGCTGGTTGAGGCGCGAGAGCACTTCGCGGGCCACCGTGCGGCTCACGCCGTAATAGGCGGCGAGATGGTTCTCCACCACGCGGAAGGCCCCGAGCGCGGTGCGCGAGACCACCTCCTGCTCCACGTCCGCATAGATGCGCTGCCAAGTCGATTCGGGGGCGAGCTGGATTGGCGCCACGCCGCTCACATCGACGGAGGGGACGGCGGGCGCCGGCCCGGCGAGGGGCATGACCTCGAAGCCGTGGCCCTCGCTGCGGCGGACCAGCCCCACCCGCTCCAGCCGCGCCAGCGCCTGCCGCGCCGGTGCGCGGGAGATGCCGAATCGCTCGGCGACGCGGGATTCGAGCAGGCGCTCGCCGGGGGCGAGGGCGCCGGAGGCGATCTGCGAGGCGAGGATGTCGAACGCGCGTTCATGCAGACGCGGGGCGATGCCGGCCACTGGGCGTGGTCGCCGCTCGCCCGAGGGCAACGCCTTGCCCGCAGACGCCGTGGGGGCCTCACTCGTCACGTCCCGTCCGCTCACGCTCCGCGTCCATCGTTCCAGCCGCACCGGTCGCGGCCCGGCGGCAAGGTGCCCCAGGCTGGTGCAAATGCCAAGTTGTCCAAAGGGTTGCCTGCCCGTTTGCCGGCTGACCGGATGCCGCACCGTCGGCCGGGTGAAAGGGAGTTTACACCATCACCGTCTAATGCATACAAAGAACACTCGCTGAGCCACCCCAGCGCCGCCTCAAGGATTGCCCCATGTCCGCGCCGACTGCCGCGCCCGCTTCTGCCCGCTCCTCCGCCCTCGAACGGCACCGGGAGGACGCGCTGTTTGCCTTCTGCAGTGCGGCCCTCGCGGCGGCGGGGGCGGATGCGGCCAGCGCCGAGGCGGCGGCCCGCGCCATGCTGCACGGCTCGCGCTTCGGGGTGGACAGCCACGGCGTGCGGCTGCTGGACCATTATGTGACTGTGATCGCGGGCGGCCGGGTGAACGGCCATCCCACGCTCGACTTCCGGGCCGGCGCGGCGGCGGTGGCCACGCTCGATGCCAACCATGGCCATGGCGCCCGCGCTGCCTACGCGGCGATGGACCGGGCAATGGAGAATGCCGCCCTCTACGGCATCGGCGCGGTGGCCATCCGCAATTCGTCCCACTTCGGCGCGGCGGGGGCCTATGCGCTGGCGGCGGCAGAGAAGGGCTATATCGGGCTCGCCTTCTGCAATTCGGACAGCTTTGTCCGCTTGCACGGCGGGGCGGAGCGCTTCCACGGCACCAACCCTATCGCCATGGGCGTGCCGGTGAAGGGGGAGGCGCCGTGGTTCCTCGACATGGCCACCAGCGCCGTGCCCTACAATCGGGTGCTGCTCTACCGCAGCCTCGGCCAAACCCTGCCGCCCGAGGTCGCCTCCGATGGCGACGGCTTCGACACCACCGATCCGCACAATGTGGAAATGCTGGCCCCGCTCGGCGCCGCCTTCGGCTTCAAGGGGGCGGCGCTGGCTGGGGTGGTGGAGGTGTTCAGCGCCGTGCTGGCGGGCGCGCGGCTCTCGTTCGACATCGCGCCCATGGGCGGGCCGGACTTCGGCACCCCGCGCAATGTGGGCGCCTTCGTGATGGCGATGAAGCCGGGCGCCTTCCTGCCGGAGGAGGAGTTCGACGCCGCCATGCAGCGCTATCGCCACACGCTGCGCAATTCACGTCCCGCGCCGGGGGATATGGTGATGGCGCCGGGCGATCGCGAATGGAAGGTGGCGGACGAGCGCCGCCGCGACGGCATTCCCATCGACCCCGCCACTGCCGAGGCCTTCGACCGCCTCGCCACGCGATTCGGTCTGGCCCGGCCGAAAGCCGTTTAGCCTCAGGCCTTTCAGCCGAAGATGACCGCCGCGGCGATGATGCCGTAGGCGGTGAGGAAGAGCAGGCTGTCCCGCAGGACCTGTCCGCGAACCGCTGTCATGATGAGCCTCGTGGATTTCACATTCGACTATTTCCCCGAATTTAATATCTAATGTGAATCCACGTCAAAAACATAATTTTAATGTGAATTTGAGGCGCGCAGAATCCCGGCGCGGCTGCCGCGATTCCTGGAACTTGGGGGATGGGGCGCCGGTCAGGCGATCCGGAGCGCTTCGAGGGCGGCCCGCATCTCGTCGGACAGGGGCGCGGCGCGGCGTTCGGTGAGATCGAAGAGGACGATCACCGTCTCGGCCGTGGCCATGCACTGGCCATCCTGGAAGATGGCCTGCCTGAGGCCCACGGAACTGCGGCCGAGGGAGATGACGCCGGTGCCGATATCCGCCTCGCCTGGCCAGTGCATCTCCGCCCGGTAGTCGAGCACGAGACGGACCAGCGCGAAGCCCATGCCCTGGGGGGCCAGACGGCGCGGCGTCAGCAGCAGGTGGGTCCGCCCCGTCTCCAGGAAGGTGGAGAACACCGCATTGTTGACGTGCCCGAGCATGTCGGTGTCGCCATACCGGATGGTGTCGCGCGCCTTCACCGGGAAATCGTCGAGAACGGGGAGGGGGGCCTTATCGGCCATCAGCCGGCCTTCCCCAGCGCCCGCCAGCCAATGTCGGAGCGGAAGAAGCCGTCCGGCCAGTCGATGCGGGCGACGGCGGCATAAGCGCGTTCGCGGGCCTCGGCCAGCGTCGCTCCGGTGGCGGTGACGTTCAGCACCCGCCCGCCGTTGGAGACGAGCGTGCCGCCCTTCATCCGCGTGCCGGCCTGGAACACGGTGACGCCCTCCAGCGCCGAGGCCTCACCGAGGCCCCCGATGGGCGAGCCGATCTGGTGCGGGCCGGGATAGCCGCGCGAGGCATAGACCACCGTCATGGCCGCGACGGGGGACCACATGGGCGTCACCTCGGCGAGGCGGCCGGCGGCGGTGGCGTGGAGCACTTCCACGAGATCCCCCGCGAAGCGCGGCATCAGCACCTGGCACTCGGGATCGCCGAAGCGGCAATTGTATTCCACCAGCTTGGGACCGGAGGTGGTGAGCATGAGCCCGGCATAGAGCACGCCGCGATAGGGCGTTCCGGCCTTGACCATGGCGCGGGCAGTGGGGATGAGGATCTCCTCGATCGCCCGGCGCTCCAGCTCTTCCGTCAGCACCGGGGCGGGGGAATAGGCGCCCATGCCGCCGGTGTTGGGGCCGAGGTCGCCGTCATAGGCGCGCTTGTGGTCCTGGGCGCTGCCGAAGGCGACGACGGTCTCGCCGTCCACGAGGGCGAACAGGCTCGCCTCCTCGCCCTCCATGAATTCCTCGATGAGCACCTCGGTGCCGCCGCCGGCGAACACCTGCTCCACCGCGTCCACCGCCTCCTCGACGGTGAGGGCGACGACCACGCCCTTGCCGGCCATCAGCCCGTCCGCCTTCACGACGATGGGCGCGCCCTGCGCGCGGATGTAGGCGGCGGCCTCGGCGGTGGAGGTGAAGCGGCCGAAGGCGGCTGTGGGAATGTCGTTCGCCTTGCACAATTCCTTGGTGAAGAGCTTGGAGCCCTCCAGCCGGGCGGCCGCCGCGGTGGGACCGAACGCGAGGATGCCGGCGGCGGCGAGCCGATCCACAAGGCCGGCCACAAGCGGCGCCTCGGGGCCGACCACCACCAGGTCGATGGTGTGCTCCTGACACCATTTCACGATGGTGTCGTGGGCGGACAGCGGGATGCCTTCCACCACGTCCGCGAACTCGGCGATGCCCGGATTGCCGGGCAAGGCGTAGAACTGACCGATGGTTGGGCTCTGCGCCAGCTTCCAGGCGAGGGCGTGCTCACGCCCTCCCGAACCGAGCAGCAGGATGTTCATGCGGCCTCCCCCGAGTTTCCGGCAATCTTCGTTTCCGACGGATCTTGGTTTTCTGTTCTCTTCGCCTATCGGCTCAAGGCCGCGCAAACAAGGGGCAGGGCTCTGCGCTCGCCGCATGGGGCACCTTCCCGTTATGCTGGTACACCACCCGTCCGGGTTCCGATTCGCATGACCGATGATGCCGAAGTCAGGGCCAATGCGCCCGAATGGAGCGTTTCCGAGCTGTCCGCCGCCCTGCGCCGGACGGTGGAGGACGCCTACGGCCACGTTCGGGTGCGAGGCGAAATTTCCGGCTATCGCGGCCCCCATTCCTCCGGTCACGCCTATTTTTCGCTGAAGGATGCCGGCGCGCGGCTCGATGCGGTGATCTGGAAGGGCACCTTCCAGCGCCTGCGCCTCAAGCCCGAGGAGGGGCTGGAGGTGGTGGCGACCGGCAAGCTCACCACCTATCCGGGAAAATCCGGCTACCAGATTGTTATTGAGTCGCTGGAGTTCGCCGGCGCTGGCGCCATCATGGCCATGTTGGACGAGCGCAAGCGCCGCCTCGCCGCCGAAGGCCTGTTCGATCCCGCCCGCAAGCAGGAGCTGCCGTTCCTGCCCAGGGTGATCGGCGTCGTCACCTCGCCCACCGGGGCGGTGATCCGGGACATCCTCCACCGGCTCAACGACCGATTCCCCCGCCGGGTGTTGGTGTGGCCGGTGCGGGTGCAGGGCGAGACCTCGGCCGCCGAGGTGGCCGCCGCCATCCGCGGCTTCAACGATCTGCCCGAGGGCGGCCCCATTCCCCGGCCGGACGTGATCGTGGTGGCGCGGGGCGGAGGTGCGCTGGAGGACCTGCTCGGCTTTTCCGACGAGGCGGTGGTGCGGGCGGCGGCGGAGAGCATGATCCCGCTGGTCTCGGCCGTGGGCCACGAGACCGACGTGACCCTCATCGATTTCGCCGCCGACGTGCGCGCGCCCACCCCCACGGCTGCGGCCGAGATGGTGGTGCCGGTGCGCACCGATCTGATCGCCACGGTGGAAGATCTCGGTGCCCGCCTGATTGCCGCGCCCTTGCGCCTTCTCGACCGGCGCCGAGCCGATCTGCGCGGCCTCGCCCGGCTCCTCCCGGCGGCGGAAACCCTGCTGGCCCAGCCGCGCCAGCGTCTCGACCTCGCCGCCGAGCGGCTGCCGCGCGCCTTGCGGGCCAACGCTTCCGCCCACCGGCTGCAACTGGCGGCGGTGCAGGCGCGCCTCTCGCCGGAGGCGCTGCGCACGCGGCTGGCGCGGGCGGGCGAACGGCTCGAGGTGCTGGACGGGCGCATGCGCCGGGCGCTGGAGGTGCAGAAGGAGCGCCGCACGGCGCGCCTCGCCTCGCTCTCTCAGCTTCTCAAGGTGCTCTCTTATAAAGAGGTGCTGGGCCGCGGCTTCGCGCTGGTGCGGGATGCCGGCGGCCATGCGGTGCGGCGGGCGGCGGACATCGCGGACGGTGCGGCCCTGAACCTGGAATTCGCCGATGGCCGGGTCGCCGTGCACGCCGGGGAGGGGGCTCCGGCACTGGATACGCCCCCTCGGGCGGCGCCGCGCCCCGCCGGCCGCAAGCCAAAGAAGGTAGAAGGGCCGACGCTTTTCGACCCCTGATCGTGCGCCCCTTTCGCGTTGCGGCGCAAAGGGCTATCCTCCCGGCAAACCAGTTTTCGGGACGCTCCCCAGGTGATGAACAGATTCGAACGCTTCCCCGAGCCCCATGGCGAGGCGGAAGTGCGCTACCTCGATGGTGAATTCCGCATCCTGCGGCCCGGCAGCTTTGTGCGCTGCGCCGTGACCGGGCAGACCATCCCGCTCGACGAACTGCGCTACTGGAGCGTCGATCTTCAGGAAGCCTATGCCAGCCCCGAGGCCGTGCTCACCCGCGTGCGCGAGCAGCCCCGGCAGGGGTGAGGGCAGCGCTCTCGCGCCCCGGACGCATGCAGCGAAAGCGGAATGCGAGCCGGGGCCCAGCGCAAGGGCCCGCCGAAGGCGCTTCCTGATCCCACTGTTCTCAGACATTGCCCCGCTGCGCGGAACCCTTGCGCTGGACCCCGGATCAGCACTCCGGCTGCGCCGTCGCTTGTCCGGGGAACGGGGCGCCCGCCTCAGCCCTGCGGCTGAAGCGTCTCCAGGAAGCGGATAGGCTGGCCGGCGGACGGCCCCGTCAGTTCGCCCTCCCACATCACCTTGCGGCCGCGCACGAAGGTGCCCACGGGCCAGCCGGTGACGTCCTTGCCGTCATAGGGCGTCCACTGGGCGCGCGAGGCGATCCAGCTGTTGGTGATGGTGGCGCGGCGCTTCAGGTCCACCACGGTGAAGTCGGCGTCGTAGCCCACCACGATCCGCCCCTTGCCGGCGATGCCGAACAGGCGCGCCGGGCCGGCGCTGGTGAGGTCGATGAAGCGCTCCAGCGTCAGGCGCCCGGCGGCCACGTGATCCAGCATCAGCGGCACCAGCGTCTGCACGCCGGTCATGCCCGAGGGGCTTTCGGGATAGGGCTTGCTCTTTTCTTCCAGCGTGTGCGGCGCGTGGTCGGAGCCGAGCACGTCCACCACCCCGTTGGCGATGGCCGCCCACAGCCCGTCGCGATGGCGCGCCCCGCGCACCGGCGGGTTCATCTGGGCCAGCGTCCCGAGCCGATCGTAGCATTCGGGCGCGGCCATGGTGAGGTGATGGGGCGTCACCTCCACCGAGGCCACGTCGCGCGCGTCGGCGAGGAAATCCATCTCCTCGGCCGAGGTCACGTGCAGCACATGCACCCGCGCGCCGGTCTCGCGGGCGAGGTTCACCAGCCGCCGGGTGGCGGTGAGCGCCGCGATCTCGTCGCGCCACACCGGGTGGGAGGAGGCATCGCCCGGCACGCGCAGGCCCTTGCGCTCCTGCAGGCGTGGCTCGTCCTCGCAATGGAAGGCGGCGCGGCGGCGGATGACCTTCAGGATGTTGCGCACCCCGTCGTCGTCCGGCACCAGCAGCGAGCCGGTGGACGAGCCGATGAACACCTTGATGCCGGCGGCGCCGGGCAGGCGCTCCAGCTCCGGCAGGTCCTTCACATTGTCATGGGTGCCGCCCACATAGAAGGCGAAGTCGCAATGCATGCGGTTCGTGCCGCGGGCGATCTTGTCTTCCAGCGCGGAGGGATTGGTGGTCTGGGGAATGGTGTTCGGCATCTCGAACACGCCGGTCACGCCGCCCATGACGGCGGCGCGGGAGCCGGTCTCCAGGTCTTCCTTCTGCTCCAGCCCCGGCTCGCGGAAATGCACCTGCGTGTCGATGACGCCGGGCAGGATATGAAGGCCGGTGGCGTCCACCACCTCGCCCGCGCTCGCGGCGGAGAGATCACCGATGGCGCGGATGCGCCCGCCCGTGACACCGATGTCGGCAACGGCAATGCCGGCGGGGGTCGCGACCGCGCCGCCCTTGAGCAGCAGATCGAAAGTCACGGGCATGGGACGGGCTCGCTCTTGATGGGGACAGGCTGGCGGCCTTAAATCTGTTTTTTATTTTGCTGACAAGGACGGCCCCCATGCCGCTCATTCATTTGAACGATCGTACCCTCATTCGTGCCGATGGCCCCGATGCGGTGAAGCTCCTGCATTCCGTCATCACCTGCAACGTGAAGACCATGGCGCCGGGAGACGCCCGCTATGGCGGCCTGCTCACCCCGCAGGGCAAGATCATCTCCGATTTCCTGTTCTACGGCCTCGCCGAGGAGAGCTTCCTGTTCGACGTCCCCGCGGAGCGGGCGGAGGATCTCCTCAAGCGGCTGATTTTCCATCGCCTTCGGGCCAAAGTGACGTTCGAGGTGGCGGCCGACCTCGCGGTTGTGGCTGTCTTCGGCGATCACGGCGCCCTGCCGGAAGGCCGGCTCTTCACCGATCCGCGCTTCCCCGGCCTCGGCCAGCGGCTGGTGCTGGAGAAGGCCGTCGCGGACGGGCTTTCGAGCGATCTTGCCACCTATGAGGCGCACCGCATCGCCCTCGGCATCCCCAAGGGCGGCGCCGATTTCACCTATGGCGACACCTTCCCCCACGAGGCCGACATGGACCAGCTCGGCGGCGTGGACTTCAAGAAGGGCTGCTATGTCGGGCAGGAGGTGGTGAGCCGCATGGAGCACCGCTCCACCCCGCGCAACCGGCTGGTGGAGGTCATCTTTCCCACCCCGCTCGCGGTCGGGCAGGAGATCGTGGCGGGCGACAAGAGCGTCGGCCAGCTCACCTCCGTCACCGAGGGGCGGGGCATCGCCACCGTCCGCCTCGACCGCGCCACCGATGCCCGCGCCGAGGGCGTGCCGCTGACGGCCGGGGCGGTGGAGGTGGAATTGCGCAAGCCCGAATGGGCGACCTTCCCGCTGGACTGGGAAAAGAAGGTCAGCGCGCTGGACGCCAAATTCAAAGCCACCTGAGGAGCCCAAGAGAATGGACGATGCCGCGCCGAAACCCGTGCGCCAGCCCTTGATCGCGCATGCGGACGGCCATGCCCGCTGCTTCTGGTGCGGCACCGATCCCTTCTACATGGCCTATCACGACGATGAATGGGGCGTGCCCGAGCGCGACAGCCGCGCCCTGTTCGAGAAGCTGCTGCTGGACGGCTTCCAGGCCGGCCTCTCCTGGATCACCATCCTGCGCAAGCGGGAGAATTTCCGCCGCGCCTTTGACGGCTTCGAGCCGGAGATCATCGCCCGCTACGACGCCGCCAAGGTGGAGGCGTTGATGCAGGATGCCGGCATCGTGCGCAACCGGGCGAAGGTGGAGGGCGCGGTGCTCTCCGCCCGCGGCTATCTCGATCTGCGCGACAAGGGGATCGCGTTCACAGATTTCATGTGGGATGCGGTGGACGGCGAGACCAAGGTGAACCGCCCCCGCCGCATCGCCGACGTGCCCGCCGAGACGGCCGAATCGAAGGCCCTGTCCAAGCGGCTCAAGGCGGCGGGCTTCAAGTTCGTCGGTCCCACCATCGTCTATGCCGCCATGCAGGCGTGCGGCCTCGTGGACGACCATCTGGAAGGCTGCCACTGCGCCAAAGCGTGAGGCTTGAAGGGGGGTGGCCGCGCGGAACCGGGGACAGGGTGGCACATTTCGCCCCGCGCCCCTTTCATCGGCGGACGGCGGCGCCTATATTCACCGGGCCGGCGCAAGTCGGCTATGGCGATAAATCGGTGTTGGAATAAGCCTTTCGGACCCGGGGGCGGTACCCGGCGCCTCCACCAAAGCCCGTTTTTCCCTTGGGAAAGTCGGGCTCCGGCGGGGGCGAAATAGGATCGACGAGGGTGTAAAGAGCATTCTTTCGCTCGGCATTGTACCGCCGTTATCGGGCTAAACTTATAGTTGCCAACGACAACTATGCTCCGGTTGCTCTGGCCGCGTGAGCGGTTTGACGATCGAAATCAAAGTCCTACCGGGTAGCACTGGATAGGCGGGGTTCGGAGGCACCTGGCAACAGAAGCCTCCACTTCCCTCCCGACCGGCCGAAGGGGGGAAGCGCGCTCCTTCGTTCGTCCTTTCGGCCGCGGCGCCACCTGTTCACGGTGCCGCCCGGAAGGTCTCCGGAGCCTGGCTCGTCATCAGGCCGGAGGGACTTAAGCGGGCTCATGACGGTCGATCACATCCGCTACGATCTTCTCGCACAGGAAGCCCTGCGCTCCGTGGTGCGCCGTGTGCTCACGGACGTGGCCAAGACCGGCCTGCCGGGCGACCACCATTTCTTCATCTCCTTCGACACCCGCGCCCCCGGCGTCCGGCTTTCCCAGCGCATGCTGGAGAAATATCCGGAGGAGATGACCATCGTGCTCCAGCACCAGTTCTGGGACCTGATCGTCACCGAGACCTCGTTCGAGGTCGGCCTCTCCTTCGGCGGCATTCCCGAGCGCCTGCTGGTGCCCTTCACCGCCCTCAAGGGCTTCTTCGACCCGGCCGTGAAGTTCGGCCTCCAGTTCGAGACCCTCACCGCCGATGCGGACGGGGAAGAGACGGACGACGCCCCGCTGGAGACGCCCGTCTCGGCCAATGGCGCGGTCTCCAATGCGCCGACCCCGCTCAAGCCCGCGCCCGGCGCCGCCTCCGAACCGGCGCTGGCCAGTGCGGCGTCCACCGCCGAGGGGGCGGAAAAGCCCGCCGGCGGTGCGCAGGTGGTGCAGCTCGACGTCTTCCGCAACAAGAAGTAGCCGGCCGGACCCCGCCGGTGACCGCCGAGACCGATGTGGTCGTGATCGGGGCCGGCGCCGCCGGCCTTGCGGCCGGAGTGCGGCTGAAAGCGGCGGGTGTCCCCTTCGAGATCATCGAGGCCGCCCCCGTCGCCGGCGGCCGGGCGGCGACCGACACCACCACCCTCGGCGTGCCCTTCGACCTCGGCTGCCACTGGCTGCACGACGCGCGGGCCAATCCCTTCACCACCCTCGCCGATGCCCACGGCTTCCGTGTCGGCCGCAGCGCCGTGCCGCGCCGGCGCCTCCTTCTCGGCGACCGCTTCTCCACTGACGCGGAAAAGGATGCCGCCGATGCGGAGGTGGACGCCGTCTTCGACGCCATTCACGCCGCCGGCCGGGCCGGCCGCGACGTCTCCGCCGCCGCGGTGATCGCGCAGCGGGGTGCCGGGCGCTATGACGTCCTCGCCCGGCACTGGCTGGAGCTGATGTCGGCCGCCGGGCCGGCGGACATTTCCGCCGTGGATTTCGCGCTCTATCGCGACACGGACGACAACTGGCCGGTGCTCGACGGCTATGGCGCGCTGGTGCTGGCGGTGGCGGGCGGTCTGAAGGTGACGCTCGGCTGTCCGGTGCCGCGCATCGATCGCAGGGGCCGGCACCTCTCCATCGAGACGGAGCGGGGCGCCATCGCCTGCCGCGCGGTGGTGGTCACGGTGTCCACGGCAGTGATCGCCGCCGGCCGCCTCGCCTTCGATCCCGCCTTGCCGCCGGACCTCGCGGAGGCGTTCGCCGCTGTGCCGCTCGGCTTCGCCGAGAAGGTGGCGCTGCTGTTCGACCGGGACGTGTTCGGCGTGCCGGAGCGCACCGGCCTCGATGCGGTGGACCCGGCCCATCCCGGGCGAGCCGGCGCCTCGGTCATGCTGCGGCCGGGTGGCGCGCCGGCGGCTCTCGTCCATGTGGCCGGACCGGAAGCGCAGGCGATGGCGGGCGAGGGGCCGGATGCGCTGGCCGACTTCGCCGTCGGTGTGTTGGTGTCCGCCTTCGGGGAGGATGTGCGGCGCCATGTGGTGCGTCGCCTGACAACCGACTGGGCCGGAATGCCCTTCATCGGCGGCGCCTATTCCTGCGCGCTGCCGGGCAAGGCGCATCTGCGCGCCAGGCTTCATGAACCGTTCGATTCGCGCATCGTCTTCGCAGGGGAGGCGCTAGGCGGCCCCGCCTTCTCCACCTGCCACGGCGCGCACATCTCCGGCATCGCAGCCGCCGAGACCGCCCTCGCCCAATTGGAGAACGCCGCATGAGCGCGACCCGTCATCCTCTCGCGCTGGTGGTCGCGGTGTCGCGCAACGGCGTCATCGGCGTCGGCGGTGGCCTGCCGTGGCGCCTGCCCTCGGACCTGAAGCGCTTCCGCGCCATCACCTGGGGCAAGCCGATCCTGATGGGGCGGCGCACCTTCGAGTCCATCGGCAAGCCGCTGCCGGGGCGCACGTCCGTGGTGGTGAGCACCGATCCGGCCTTCTCTCCGCCCGAGGGTGTGCTGAAGGGGGCCTCGATGGCTGAAGGTCTCGCGCTGGCGGATGATGCGGCGGACGCCATGGGTGCGGACGCCATCATGGTCATTGGCGGCGAACGCGTGTTTCGCGAGACGCTCCCCATGTCCCGCTGGCTGCACCTCACCGAGGTGGATGCCGCCCCCGAAGGCGATGTCCTTTTCCCGGCCTTTGATCGCAGCCAATGGCGGGAGACCGGCCGCGAGGGGCCGATCCGTGGCGAGAAGGACGAAGCCGCCTTTACCTATGTAACGCTCGAACGGGCCTGATCGGTCCGCTCAGCGCGCGCCCACCAGACCGGGCGGGCGCGGCAGGTCGCCGAAGCCGGAGGTGGGCGGCAACTGGCCGTCCGTGGGCGCCGGCACGCTGAAGCGCGGCGGGGGCGGCGGCTCGACGCGGTCGGTGCGGCGCGGTGCGGGGGGCTGCGTCTGGCGCACCACCGGCTGATGGCGAGGCTCGCCCGTGGGCTCGGGCGTGGCGTGGCTTTCCAGCTGGCGCTCGGGTTCGGCGCGGGCCGGCGCGGCCTGATGGGTCTGGCGGGACTGGACCTCGCCCGGCGTCGCGGTGCCGGCGGTGCCGGAGGCGGTGGGCACGCCGAAGCCTGACGTGGGCACATCCCGCCGCTCGATCTCCTGATTGCGATCCACCGCGCGCGGCACCGGCACCGGAGCTGGCTGGGGCGCGGGCGGAGCTATGGCCACAGGGGCTGGCGCGGGCGCCGGAGCAGGGGCTGCCGGTTGAGCAGGCGTCGCTGCCGCCGGAGGGATGACGGCAGGTTTCGCCGCAGGCGTCACCGGGGCGACCACTGCCGGGGCAGGGGCGGGAACGACCGGAGCAGGAATAACCGGCGCCGGGGTCACGGACACAGGCGCGACGGGCGCCGGAGCTGCCGGCGCGGTGGCCGGCTCGGGGGCCGGCGTGCCGCCGCGCTGGCGGTCCTCCAGACGGCGGGTCTCGCGCTCGATGGCCCGCATGGCGATGACGCTGGTCGCGGCCGCCGCGCTCACCCGCCGCTCGGGCGAAGTCACCGGCCCGCGCCAGGAGATGGCGCCGCCGGGCACGCCGCCGGCACTCTCGGCACCTTCAAGGTCCATGCCCGCATCAAGCAGAAGCCGCGACAGGTCGAGGCTGCCGGAAAGGCCGACGCGCACAGTGTCCGCCGTGGTGCGGGCGGGGGAAAGGCGGGCGACGCCGTTCACCACGCCCAGCGTCGTTTCCACGAAGGCGAGCTTGAGCGGCCCCTTGGCCAGCGCGCGATCCAGCATCTGCGCGGTGCGGCGCTCATCAGGCGGCGGCGAAAGGGGGGCGGCCTCGGCCAGAACCGCGTCGAGGGCGGCAGGGCTGGCATTCTCGATCACGAGGTCGCGCACGCCGAGGGTGCCCTGCCCGGAGAGGCTCTGCACGATGGTCTGCACACTGCGGCCCGAGCCGCCGAGATCGAGCAGCAGGTTCACGCGTCCCTTGGGCGGGGTGCGGGCGCCGGTCGGGGCGATGAGGGCGCTTGCGTCCACCTGCTCCAGCACGAGGCGGCCGTCGGCCTGGAGGAGATCGTTCTGCCGCTTCAGCCGGAGCGAGGCGGCGACCCGCCCGCCGCCGAGGCTGCCGGAGAGGTCGCGCAGGTCGAAATCCGTGCCGTCGCTGACGAGCACGACGCGGCCCTTGTCCAGCGCATAGGGGCCGAGCGCGGCGATGCGGCCGGCGGAAAGCTCCAGATTGAGGCCGATACCGCCCGCCGCCGCCGGGGCGAGCCGGGCGGTGTTCCACAGGCCGGCCGGCCCGCTCTCCGCCCCGGCACGGGCGGCGAACATGCCGAGGATGCGCGGGACCGAGAGGGTATCGAAGGCCAGCTTGCCGGAGAGGCGCGGCACCGCGCCGGGCTCGAACTCCACGCTGCCGGAGACGGGCGCCGCCGCCAGCGAGCCGGTCAGCTCGCCCAGACGCCACGCGCCGGCCCGGCGGGAAAGGGTGAAGGCGAGGGCGGTGGGCACCGGCCCTTCCACGGCGGCGGAGGCCTGCGGCAGCAGCCGGCCGAGGTCGGCGCCATCGAGGCGCATGGTGAGATTGGGCTCGATGCTGCCGCCGGACAGGCGGGCCGTGCCCTGCGCCTGCGCCGTGAGGTCGGCGACCGTGATGCGGCCGCGCACCTGCGCCTCGTCCTGCGTCAGCGGATCGACGGAGAGTTCCACCCGGGCCGGGCCGAGCCTTTGTCCGAGCCCGTCCACGCCGAGGGCGGCGAGCGCGCGCCCTCCATCCGTCGCGTCTGCCTTCAGGGCGATGCGCAGCGGCACGCCGGCGGTGGTGCGGGCGAACGCGACATCGCCGGAGATCTGCCCGAGGGTGCCGGCGATGGTGACATTGCGCCCGCCGGCCTCGGCCCAGACCACGGTGCTGTTGAGCTTCACCGGGGAGGCGATGGGCAGGAGGTTGCCGATGACCTGCGCCGTCTCTTCGCCGGCCAGAAGCCGCGCCACGGGCACGAGCCCGTCGGCCCTGGCGCCGGAGGCGGTGATGTTGAATTCGCCGCGTGGGGTGGTGGAGAAATTCTCCATGCGCCCGGCGCCCTCGACGCGCAGACCGGCGAAATCGTCCATCACCAGGCGGCCGAGGCGCCAGTTGCCACCGGTGGCGGAGCCTTCGAGGTTCAGGCCGCGCAGCGGCAGGCCGGACAGGGTGAGGTTGCGCCCGTCGATGGCCACCTGCCCGTCCGCTCCCCCACCCACGGCGGCGGAGGCGGTCTGCACGGCGGCGATCAGCGGGTCGAGGTCGAAGCCGTCTAGCGACAGGCGCAAGTCGAGCTTGGGCGGTGCGTTGTCCGGCAGCGCGGCCGAGGCCGAGCCGCGCACCCGGCTGGCGGCGAAGGTGGCGTCCAGCATGTCCACCGCGATGCGCGACGGGCCGGCGGTGACGCGGCCGGAGATGCGCACCGGCCCCTTGGCCGCCGCCACATAATCGCGCGGCGCGGTGGGGGCGGCCCAGCGCAGGAAAACGGCCGGGTCATCGGCGGAGAAGGAGACGTTGCCGTCGAAGCCGCCGCCGCCATTGGCGCGGGTCGGCATGCCGGAGAGGCGGAGCGACGCCTTGCCGGGCAGCTGCGCCTCGGCGCTGTCCACCCGCCAGCCGGCGGTGGAGCCGGAGATGTCGGCCCGCACGTCGCGCACCATGGTGCCACCGAGCACCAGCTGCTCCACGGAAAGGCCGATGCGCGAGGCGATGTCCGGCGCCGGAAGGGCCGCGACGCCGCCGAGGAAGCGGGCAAGCGAGGCGGCCGGGCTGCCGCTGCCGGCGTCCGCATCCTTGGTGCCGGTGGCGGCGCGCACGGCATCGATGTCGAGGCTGCGGGCATTCAGCACCGCATCAAGGCCGATGGCGCGGCCGAGGGCGAGGCGGGCCGAGCCGGTGAGCTGCGCCGGGGTGGCCGAGCCGCCCAGCGCGAGGTCGAGGCTTTCCGCCAGCACCGCTTCCGGGCTCGCCTTCAGCGTGCCGGAGAGCTGCCAGGCTTCCGCCCCGTCGCCATGGCGGGAAAGGGTGGCGCGGCCGTCGAAACGCGGCTTGGCGCCGGCCACGTTGAGGCTGCCGTCGAGATCGAGGGCAAACGGGCGGGTGCGCCCGTCCAGCACGATACGCAGCTTGCCGGCGCCGTCATCGCCGATCTTGCCGAGGGTGGAGCGCACGGCGAACCGCGCCGCGCCGGCCTGCACCTCGCCATCCAGCCGGAACGGGCCGGAGAGGGAGCGCGCCTCACCCTTGAGGTCGACGTCATCGATGCTGACGCGGTGGTCCGAGGCGCGGTCGAGCAGATCGAGGCTGCCGTCCTCCACCTCCAGCCGGGCGATGGAGAGTTCCGCCGCCCGTCCGGAGCCGGTGGGCATGGCGACGCGGCCGGCGCTGTCCAGCACCACGCGGATCTGCGGCTTGCGCAGGGTGACGCCGGTGGCCTGGATGTCGCCACGCATCAGGGCGCCAAGGGAAAGCTCGGCGGTGAGTTCCTTCACCGTGCCACCGGTGGACACCACGTCGCCGAGGGTCACGTCGCGCAGCACGATGCGGGGGGCGGGCAGGATCTCGGCGTCGATGGAGCCGCGGATGACCACGGGCAGGCCCAGCGTGCGGCCCATCTCGGTCTCGAACGTGCCGCGCCACTGGTTCCAGTCCACCACGAACGGCGCGGCGAAGGCCGCGCTGATGGCGAGGACTATGGCCGAGGCGAGGCTGATGAGAATGCCCTGCACACGCGTCTCCCGATGAGGCCCCGATCGTAAAGGGACGCTTAACCCTATGCGCAGGGATTGCGATCAGATCGCGACGATCTTTCCCGGATTCATGATGTTTTTGGGGTCGAGCGCCCGCTTGATCGCGCGCATGGCCTCCAGCGCCGCGGCGCCGTGCTCGCCCTCCATGTATTTCATCTTGCCCTGGCCGACGCCGTGCTCGCCGGTGGAGGTGCCACCCATGGCCAGCGCCCGTTCCACCAGCCGCTTCATATAGTGCTTGGCCTTGGCGAGATCTTCCGGGTCGTCCACGTTCACCATCAGCGTGGTGTGGAAATTGCCGTCACCCACATGGCCGACGATGGGGGCGATGAGGCCCATCTCCACGATGTCGCGCTTGGTCTCCATCACGCATTCGGCGAGGCTGGAGATGGGCACGCACACGTCTGTGGCCACCGCCTTCGCGCCCGGCCGCATGGGAAGGACCGACCAATAGGCGTCGTGCCGCGCCTGCCAGAGCCTGGTGCGCTCCTCCGGCTTCACCGCGAACACCGAGGGGCCGCCGCCATATTCCGCCGCCAGCTCGCCGAAGCGATCCGCCTGCTCGTGGACGCTCGCCTCGGTGCCGTGGAATTCGAGGAAGAGGGTGGGGGTCTCGGCCAGCGTGAGCTTGGCGTAGGCGTTGGAGGCCTTCACCTGCTCCTCGTCCAGAAGCTCGATCCGCGCCACCGGGATGCCGCTCTGGATGGTGGCGATCACCGTGTTGCAGGCGGCCTCGATGCTGGGAAAGGGGCAGACGGCGGCGGAAACCGCCTCCGGGATGCCGTAGAGCTTCAGCGTGATCTCGGTGACGATGCCGAGCGTGCCCTCGGCGCCCACATAAAGGCGGGTGAGGTCGTAGCCGGCGGAGGATTTGCGCGCGCGGGTGGCGGTGGTGAGGATTTCGCCGGTGGGCGTCACCACCTTCAGGGACAGCACGTTGTCCTTCATGGTGCCGTAACGCACCGCATTGGTGCCCGAGCAGCGGGTGGAGACCATGCCGCCGAGCGATGCATCGGCGCCGGGATCGAGCGGGAAGAACAGGCCTTGGTCGCGCAGTTCCTCGTTGAGCCGCTTGCGGGTGACGCCGGGTTCGATCACGCAGTCGAGGTCAGCTGTGTTCACGGCCAGGATGCGGTTCATGCGCGAGAGGTCGATGCAGATGCCGCCGAAGGGGGCGTTCACATGGCCCTCCAGCGAGGTGCCCGCGCCCCACGCGATCACCGGCACCGACAGCTCGTCGCAGACGCGGACCACGGCCTGCACATCTTCCGTGCATTCAGCGAAAACAACGGCGTCCGCGGGCTCGTTGGGCAGGTAGGTCGTCACGTTCGCGTGCTGTTCCCGCACCGAGCGATTCGTAACGACCTTGTGATCCAGTGCGGCCTGCAGGCGCTGCACCGCCTGGGCGATGCGATCGGGCATTGCACTGTCGGATTTCGCGGCTGCGGCAACCATTTACAAATCCTTAACCTTTGTCTGCGTCAGGCGAGCGGCGCCCGGATGACGCGAAAGTGGATTGAACCGTTTTAGGAACAGTTTCGACTTGACAGTGACTTTTATGATTCTGTCCGGGGCGCGATTTCAGGGTGACGGATGCCTCCTAGCACGGCACAGTGCTTCCACAAGCGGCAAAATCTGCAACCAGCGAAGCGAGGCGGCCATGCTCGACCGAATCGACTTTGAACCCGTGTTCTTTGCCCCGTTCGTGTCCTCCTCCATGAAGGTGGAGACCAACTGGATCGATTATAACGGCCACCTCAACGTGGCCTATTACACGCTCATCTTCGACCGGGCGCTCGACGAGGCGCTCGGCCTGCTCGGGCTGGGACCGTCCTACGCCCGGGCGCGTCGCGCCTCTTTCTTTACCGGCGAATCCCACATCCGCTACGAACGCGAACTGGCGCCAGAATCGCCGGTGCGCGTGACCATGCGGCTGCTCGACTATGACGAGAAGAGGCTGCACCTCTTCCAGTCGCTGCATCATGCCACCGATGGCTGGGTGTCCGCCACGTCGGAGCAGATCACGCTCCATGTGGATCTCGGCTCGCGGCGCGTGGTGCCGTTCCCGGATGACGTGCTCGAGCGGATCGCCACCATGCGCGCCGCCCATGCCGGCCTGCCGCCGCTGAACGGCGTGGGCCGCAAGGTGTCCATGCCGTCGCGCTCCTGAGGCGCGATTTTCGAGGCCGCCATGGTCCTTGCGTCCATCGCGGTTCTCGCGGCGCAGTGCGCCGATGGCGGCTGAGGCGATCGCGCCCGGCCGCCTTTCTCTTTTGGGGGCATGGTCGGTGAACTGCCTAATCGGCAACCATGCCTTTACCGTGCGCTCCGCGCAGATCTGGCATGCCAAGCCCGTAGTTCTGGTGCGCTGCACAGAGGCATATATTGCACTGCGATAAAGCCCCGTAGGGCCAGTGCAGGAGGCCTCCATGAGCGCCGTTACCTTTTCTCCCGACACCCTTTCCCGTGACACCCGCGCTGCCGCCCCCAAGGCTGGCAAGGCTGCGGCCGGCAAGACCGCCGGCAAGGGCTTCTTTGCCCGCCTGATGGGCGCCATCATCGCCGCCCGCATGGAACAGGCCGAGCGCGAGCTGTCCCGCTACGTGCAGCTCAACGGGCGTGACCCGCTGAACTGACACGCTTTATGTAAGCCCCTCATCCGCGCGGCCGATCCGACCGCGCGGCGAGGGTCAGGGTGGCCCAGCCCTCGATATGCCGCTGGTTGACGAGGTGCAGCCCCTGCGCGCGATAGGCCGCCAGAGCGGCCGGAACCTGCGCGGTGAGCAATCCCGACAGGACGATGCGTCCTCCCGGCGCCAGCAGGGAGGCGAGCGGGCGCGCCAGCCGTTTCAGCGGCGGCAGCAGGATGTTGGCCAGAATCAAATCGTAGGGTCCGTGGATGCGGATCGCCCGCGCCCCGGCGCCGGCCGCATGGACCATGCGCACCCCCGGCGCCTTGTTGGCCGCCGCATTCGCTCTCGCCGTGCGCACGGCGATGATGTCGATATCGCTTCCCACGATCTCGGTGTGAAACAGCCGCTCGGCCGCGATGGCGAGCACGCCCGTGCCCGTGCCCACGTCCAGCACGCGCTGCGGGCGTCCCTTGCGCGCGGCGTTGACGATGGCGTGCAGGCAGCCCTGCGTGGTGCCGTGGTGGCCGGTGCCGAAGGCCAGCGCGGCCTCGATCTCGATGCCGATGCGGTTCGGCCCCACCCGGCCGCGATCATGGGAGCCATGGACCACCACCGGGCCGACGGCCACCGGGGCGAGGCCTTCCAGGCTCGCGGCCACCCAATCCTTCTGCTCGATCTCGCCGAACGTGACGGCGGCGGCCATCTCCGGGCCGGCCGCGATCTCCACCAGTTCGAGCAGCATCTCCGGATCGAAGGCGGAGCCCGCATAGACCTCCACCACCCAGTCGTCGTCCGTCCGCTCGAAATTGGCCACCGCCACCTCTGCGGGGTCGAATGTTTCCGAGATCAGGTCGGCGATGCGCTGCGCCTGCCGGCGGGGCGCCTCGACCCGCATCACATGGGTGGCGTCGTTGGGGGGGAGGCCTTCGAGCATGGGGAAAACGTCATCCGTTGTCGCTGTGGCCGCCGTCGCCTGTCGCTCCCGTCACGCGGTTGCGCCCGGCGGCCTTGGCCGCGTAGAGGCGCTTGTCGGCCGCTTCGAGCAGTGCCGTCAAGGTCTGGCCGTCCTCCGGCAGCGTGGCGACGCCGATGGAAAGGGTCTGCTGCCGCACCCCGTCGGGCAGCGTCAGCCCCGTCACGCTTTCGTTGAGCATCCGGGCCAGGGCCACCGCCGCGACGTGGGACACGCCCGGCGCCAGCACGGCGAATTCGTCGCCGCCATAGCGCACCACATGGTCCGACTGCCGAAGGCTCTCGGAGATGGCGCCC
Organism: Xanthobacter aminoxidans; assembly: GCF_043193615.1. Taxonomy (NCBI): domain Bacteria; kingdom Pseudomonadati; phylum Pseudomonadota; class Alphaproteobacteria; order Hyphomicrobiales; family Xanthobacteraceae; genus Xanthobacter; species Xanthobacter aminoxidans. Next base: position 128,313 of record NZ_JBAFUS010000002.1, read on the forward strand.
GCCAGCTGCCGCAGCACCGCGTCGCCGGTGGCATGGCCGTGGAGATCGTTGACCTCCTTGTAGTCGTCCACATCCACCAGCAGCAGGCTCATGGGCCGGCCGGTCTTGCGGGCGATGGCCACGAGATCGCGGCCCAGCGGCTCCAGCTGGCCGCGGTGGAGGACGCCGGTGAGCGGATCGAGCCGGGACGTCACTTCCAGCTGCTCGTAGCGCTGGCGGTAGGTGAGGGTGTCGAACACGTCGGCGATGCGCGGGCGCAGCGGATCGCCGGCCATCTCGAAGCGGTCGAGATAGAGCGCGAGCATCAGGGCATAGAAGCCCGCCGCCATCAGCTTGCCGACCCAGCCGCCGATGCCCGCCGACAGCGGCACGTCGAGCGCGAAATGCAGCACGCCGAAAAAGCCGACCTGATCGAAGGTGAGCACCAGCGCCAGCGTCGCCCAGATGACTGTCACCGGATACCGCTTTGCCCGCGACGACAGGCGCTCGTAGACAAGGATCATGGCAATGGAATCGATGAAGAGCAGCAGCGTGCTCCACACCGCCAGCGCGCCCAGCTGGTCCATGAACGTGATGTCCGCCGGCGCGCCGGGAGCCGGCACCACGTTGTGCTGGCGCAGCAGGAAGACGAGCGCCAGCAGCACCAGATTGCCGAGGAACAGCCCATAGATGGGCTGGCGCGCCACCAGCGCGTCCTCGCGAATGTACACGAGCAGCAGAAGTGCCAGTTTTCCGGAAAATAATACCACGGAGCCGGGCGAGAGCGAGACGCCGAACGGCAATTGTACGTAATAGGCGGCGGCGAGATACGTCTCCATGAAATGGAGCGAGCCCAGCGCGCAGAAGAACACGCCGATACCCAGCGTTCCGCGCAGGCGGAACAGCGCGAGCATGGCGCCGAAATACACCAGCATTTCGGCGCCGAGCAGGAGGATGTTGAGTGCGATCATCGATCTGAAATCTGCGGCGCGGGCGACGCTAGGGGAAGATCAGGGCGAAGATGAGGGGCCGCCCCGACGGACCGACACGCCACCTCTCGTCGCCCGCAAATATTGCGTCAGGCCTTTTCGACGAAGGTATCCACCACCCGCTTCTCGCCCGCCTTGTCGAACTGCACGGTCAGCTTGTTGCCGTCGATGCCCGTGATTTCGCCATATCCGAACTTGATGTGGAACACCCGCTCGCCCCGCTTGAAGGCGGAGGAGGGGGCGGAAGACGAGGCCACCAGCGTGCCCTCGATCACCATCGGTCCGCGCCGCGCCGAAGCACCGGCATCGTAGCGCCCGCCGCGCTCGGAGAAGCCACCCCGTCCGCCGCCGCTCCCGCCGCTGTCCGTGCGGCCACGCTGGGTCTGGGCCCGCTGCCAGCCGGGCGTGGAATAGGAGGAGGCGGCGAAGGGCTCGGCCCGGTCGAACCGGCTCTGGCCATAGCTGCCGCCCCCGCCGTAGGAAGAGCCGCCCCACCCCATGCCGCCGCGACTTTCTTCCACCTGCACATGGGCGTCGGGCAGTTCGTCAAGGAAGCGGGAGGGCACCGTGGAATTCCACATGCCGTGGATGCGCCGATTGGAGGCGAACCAGATGCGGGCCGAGGCGCGGGCGCGGGTGATGCCCACGTAGGCGAGCCGCCGCTCCTCCTCGAGGCCAGCCTTGCCCTGATCGTCCAGCGCGCGCTGGTGGGGGAACAGGCCTTCTTCCCAGCCGGGCAGGAAGACGGTGTCGAATTCCAGCCCCTTGGCGGAATGCAGCGTCATCACCTGCACCGCATCCTCGCCGGCGCCGTTGTCCACGTCCATCACCAGGGAGATGTGCTCGAGGAAGCCGGAGAGGTTCTCGAAGGGCTCCATGGAGCGCACGAGTTCCTTGAGGTTTTCCAGCCGCCCGGCGGCCTCGGCGGAGCGGTCCTTCTGCCACATCTCGGTATAGCCGCTCTCGTCGAGGACGATCTCGGCGATCTCGGTGTGGGACATGACACGCGCCTGCTCGCGCCAGCGCTCGAACGCCTGGATGAGCCCACGCAGGGTGCCGCGCACCTTTGGCTTCAGCTCCTCGCTCTCGGTCAGCACGCGCGCGGCTTCCTGCAGCGGCACGCCGGCGGCGCGGGCGACATCATGAATCTGCTTCACCGTGGCATCGCCGATGCCGCGCTTGGGCACGTTGACGATGCGCTCGAAGGCGAGATCGTCGGCGGTCGAGTTCACGCAGCGCAGATAGGCCAGCGCATCGCGGATTTCCGCCCGCTCGTAGAAGCGCGGGCCGCCGATGACGCGGTAGGGCATGCCGAGCGTGACGAAACGGTCTTCGAACTCGCGCATCTGGAAGGAGGCGCGGACCAGGATGGCGATCTCGGACAGGCGATGCCCGGCGCGTTGCAGCGCCTCGATCTCCTCGCCGACGGCGCGGGCCTCCTCGCCGGAATCCCACGCTCCGGTGACGCTGACGCGCTCGCCCTCGTCGCCCTCGGAGAACAGGGTCTTGCCGAGCCGTCCCTCATTATGGGCGATGAGATGGGCGGCGGAGGCCAGGATGTGGCCGGTGGAGCGATAGTTGCGCTCCAGCCGGATGACCTTGGCGCCGGGAAAATCGCTCTCGAACCGGAGGATGTTGTCCACCTCGGCGCCGCGCCAGCCGTAGATGGACTGGTCGTCGTCGCCGACGCAGCAGACATTCTTCGAGCCTTGGGCCAGCAGGCGCAGCCACAGATACTGGGCGACGTTGGTGTCCTGGTACTCATCCACCAGCAGGTATTTGAACCGGCGGTGGTATTCGGCGAGCACGTCCGGATTCTCCCGGAACAGGCGGATGCCTTCCAGCAGCAGGTCGCCGAAATCCACCGCGTTAAGCGCCTTCAGCCGGTCCTGATAGGCCGCATAGAGCATGCCGCCCTTGCCGTTGGCGAAGACCGCGCCCTCTCCGGGCGGCACGTCCTTCGGGGACAGGCCGCGGTTCTTCCAGCCGTCGATGGTGGAGGCGAGCAGCCGCGCCGGCCAGCGCTTCTCGTCGATGTTCTCGGCGGCGAGGAGCTGCTTGAGCAGGCGGATCTGGTCGTCCGTGTCTAGGATGGTGAAGCCGCTCTTCAGCCCCACAAGCTCGTGGTGGCGCCGGAGGATGCGCACACCGATGGAATGGAAGGTGCCGAGCCAGGGCATCCCCTCGATCTGGTCGCCGACCATGCCGTGGATGCGGTCCTTCATCTCCCGCGCCGCCTTGTTGGTGAAGGTCACCACGAGGATCTGCGAGGGGAAGGCGCGACCGGAGGCGAGGATATGGGCGACGCGGGCGGTGAGCACGCGCGTCTTGCCCGTGCCTGCGCCGGCGAGCACCAGGAGCGGACCGTCGAGCGTTTCCACCGCCTCGCGCTGCTCGGGATTGAGGCCGGCAAGGTAGGAGGCCTGCGGCCCGGCGGGCGCTATGGCGGCGCGTGCCCGCGCGGCGATGCCGCCGGGCTTCAGGCCGGGAAGCTCTGGCACTCCACCGGGCTCGTGGCCCGGACGGCGCGGGGATTCAGGCGGTCTCAATGCAAAAGGTCTCGGTGCGCGTGATTCGCTCAAGGGAACAAAATGGCATCGCGCGCGCCGGATTGCGAGCTTGGCCGCAGGCGAGCCCTTACCTGAGCAGTTCGGCGGTGCCTTCGCGCCGCCAGGTGCGCGCCCGAAGCCGCGGCGCCAGCCACCAGGACAGCGGCGCGGAGACGATCGACGAGCCGAGCACCACGAAGGGCATCAGGCCCATGGCCTCGCGCGCCAGTGGGGACAGCAGCAGCGCCAGCAGGCCGGCGAAGAATGTGACCGCTTGGATCATCATGAACAGCATGGCGGCGAGTTGCAGTCGGATCGACATGGTTGGAGCCTCCTTCCGAGACGGACATTTCGGAAGGTCAACCGGCCCGAGTGGACCGGGGTTCCTCGCGCGGTGTTCAGGTTCCCGCGAGGTCGGCGGCGGCATCCGGCAGGGTGGGGGCGGCCTTGGGGTCGGCGGCCGGCGCCACGGGCAGATGCACGACGTAAAACTTGCGGACCGCGGTCACGCTCTTCCACACCCCCTTGAAACCCGAGGGGATGACGAAGGACTGGCCGGCATGGAAGGTCTCTGTATGGCCCGAAGCGTCCGTCAGCTCGACGGTGCCTTCCACGAGGACGCAGAACTCGTCCTCGTCATAGCTCACCTCGATCTCCGACGGTGCCGAGGCCCAGAACCCCGCCGAAAAGGCGCCGGTGCGATCCTGATACCATTCATGCACGGTCGTGGCGGCATCGGGGTTCAGCGGCGGGGAAGGATCGAAGCGGATGGAGCGGATGGTCATGGGGTCACTCCCGGCGCGTCTGGCTCGCTGTGTGTGGCCCATCCTTCGCCCGTCCGCCGTCCTGCCGCAAGGGCGCGCGCAACCCTGCAATCAGCACCACGCCCATCCCGAAGAAGGCGACCAGCACCGCCACCCCCGCGCGCTGGCTCTGCGTCAGGGCGGTGACGATCGCCACCGAGGTCGGCGCGGCAAACGAGGTGATCTTGCCGGAGAGGGCGAACAGGCCGAAGCACTCGCCGATGTTCTCCGGCGGGGCGAGGCGCACCAGAAGGGTGCGCGAGGCCGCCTGGAGCGGGCCGGCGACGGCGCCGATGAGGAGCCCGAGGCCCACATAGACCTTCTCCGGCACCGTGCCGTAGAGGCCGGTTCCCGGCGTCGTGGGCACAAGGCCGAACAGGATGGATGTCCGGTCCACCGACAGCAGCCCGATGCAGGCGAACAGCAGCCCGAGGAGCGCGCCGAGGATGACGAGGCGCGGGCCGAAGGCATCGTCCAGCCAGCCCCCCGCTAGCGCCCCGGCCGTGCCGGTGAGGGTGAGCAGGATGCCGAAGATGCCGATCTCGATGGAGCCCCAGCCGAAGGTGCCGGCGGCATAAATGCCGCCGAAGGCGAACAGGGCGACGAGGCCGTCGGCATAGATCATGTTGGCGAGGAGGAAGCGGGCGAGCGCCGGGCGCGTCCTCAGCTTCGGCACCAGCCCGCGGATTTCCGTGAGGCCCTTGCGCACCGCCTCGCGCAGCGGCAGACCCTTCTTGCGGTCGGGCACGAACAGGAACATGGGCAGCACCAGCACCGCGAACCACACGGCCGTGAGCGGCCCCGAGAAGCGGTCGCCCTCGCGGGTCGCCGCGTCGAGCCCGAGTGCCGGCGGCAGGCCGATGAGGGTGAGGCCGGTGTCCGGCGCGGTGGAGAAGAAGCCGAGCATCAGCGCCAGCGACACCAGCCCGCCGAAATAGCCCGCCGCCCAGCCGGTGCCGGAGAGCCGGCCCAGCCGCTCCGGCGGCACGAGGTCCGGCATGATGGCGTTGTTGAAGACGGTGGCGAACTCCACCCCGATGGTGCCGATGGCGAAGGCCGCGAGCACCAGCGGGATGCGCGCCGTGTCGCCGGGCACCGCGAACCACAGCAGCGCCGACCCTGTCATCAGCATCAGGCCGAACACCGCGATCCACGGCTTGCGCCGGCCGGAGGCGTCGGCCACCGCGCCAAGGATGGGCGAGAAGACGGCGATGACGAGCCCCGCCGCCCCGGTGGCGAAACCCCACAGGCTCTGCCCCTCGGCCGGTGTCGGGGCCACGGCGGAGGCGAAGTAGGGCGCGAAGATGAAGGTGGTGATGAGGGTGAAATAGGGCTGGCAGGCGGGATCGAACAGGATCCAGCCGACCACGGCCCGGCGCGGGAGGCGGGAGGCAGGCCGGGAGGAGGGCAAGGGCAAATCCGCAATGGCTGGCGAGCGATGCTCCACCATGGCAGTCGCCGCGCCCGAGGGAAACCGTCTCCGTCGCGAAACCTCAGGCGGGAAAGTCGGGCATGGGCTCGGCCCCGGCCGGCACCACATGCTCCACCAGCGCGGCGATCGCGGATGCAACCAGCACGGCCGCGCCCACGGGCGCGGCGGAGAAGAACTCCTCCTGCACCGCATGGCCGTCCTCGTCCTTGAAGGCGGAGGAGGCGGCGCGCACGACGACCGCCTCGGTCACGAGATAGCCTTCCTTGACGAGATCGCGGGCGATGGCCTTGGGCGGGCGCTTGTCACGCACGTGCAACGGCTTCTCCTCGCCTGAGGCCCGCCAGACCACCTTGTAGATGTACATGGCGCTTCGCTGCTCCCTGCGGACATCCGTGCCCTGAACGCCACGGTGCAGCCCCTCGTTCCGATCCTTCTGCATTCCTATGGATCAACTGCCACGCCGCAGCGTTAATGCCGTGTTCGGCGCCGCGGGCGCCTGATTGGGGAGAGGCGGCGATGCTGCAGTCACAGGATCCGTCGTTGTCCGGGCCGGCCAGAGGCGCCGATCTGCCCGGACGGGACCGGCTGCTCGCCTTCTTCACCGCTATCGCCATCGTGACCGTGCTTTATGTGGGGCGCGACGTGTTCGTGCCCATCGCGGTGGCCATCCTCCTGTCCTTCGTACTGGCGCCGGTGATCCTGGTGCTGCGGCGGGTGAAGGTGCCGCGGACGGCTGCGGCGGTGGTGGTGGTGATCGCCACCTTCGTCGGCCTGCTGGCGCTGGGCTCCGTGATCGCGCTCCAGACTTCCGATCTCGTGGCCGAGCTGCCGAAATACCGGCTGAACCTCAGCGAGAAGATCCGCTCCGTGAAGGAGGCGACCGGCGGTTCCGGCACCTTCGAGCGGACCATGGACATGATCCAGGACCTCGGCCGGGAACTTGAGGCGCCGGACCCGGCCAAAGCCGTGAGCGAGGAAGGCGGGCCCTTCGCGACCGGCGGGCGGCCGCTGCCGGTGGAAATCCGCGAGCCGCCGCCCGGCACGCTCGGCACCCTCTCCGCCGTGATGGCGCCGCTGCTGCACCCGCTCGCGACGCTCGGCATCATCTTCATCTTCGTGCTGTTCATCCTGCTCCAGCGCGAGGATCTCAGAAACCGCTTCGTGCGCCTCGCCGGCGCCCACGACATCCAGCGCACCACGGCGGCGCTGGATGATGCGGGGCGACGGCTGTCGCGCTTCTTCCTCACCCAGGTGGCGCTGAATGCCGCGTTCGGCACGGTGATCGGCCTCGGCCTGTGGCTCATCGGCGTGCCGAGCCCGCTCTTGTTCGGTATCGCCGCCGCGGTGCTGCGCTTCGTGCCCTATGTGGGGGCGGCGGTCGCCGCTGCCCTGCCCATCGGCTTCGCGCTGGCGGTGGACCCCGGCTGGACCATGGTGCTGTCGGCGGCCGTGCTGTTCATCGTGGTGGAGCCGCTGGTGGGGCACGTCATCGAGCCGCTGCTCTATGGCCGCTCCACCGGCCTGTCGCCGGTGGCGGTGATCGCCGCCGCCACCTTCTGGACCTGGCTTTGGGGCCCCATCGGGCTTCTGCTCTCAACGCCGCTCACCTTGTGCCTGGTGGTGCTCGGGCGTCATGTGGAGAGCCTCGAATTCCTGGACGTTGCCCTGGGCGACCGGCCGCCACTTTCGGACAGCGAACTTCTCTACCAGCGCCTGCTGGCCGGCGACCCCGTAGAGGCCGCCGCGTCCGCCGAGGATGTCCTGCGCCAGACCGATCTCGACGCCTATTGCGATGGCGTGGTTCTGCCGGCGCTCAAGCTGGCCCAGCGCGATGCGGCGCGGGGGGCTCTCGATGCCGAGCGTCAGGCCCGCATCCGCGACACCCTCGCCGATCTCCTCGAGCATCTGCCGGCGCCCGAGGAGAAGCTCGCGGCTGACGGGGAGGGGGTCGATGATGCCCGTCCTCGGCCGGAAGGCCCCTCCGTGCTGGTGCTTCCCGCCCGCTCGGTCCTTGATGAAGCGGCGGCTCAGCTTCTGGTCTACCGGCTGACGGCGGACGGGGTCGCGGCCGAGGCGGCGGCGCCCGGCGGTGCGCGGCGGCTGGCGACGGGACAGGCGGGGGTGATCATCCTCGCCTATCTCTCCCCCGCGACGCCCGCGCACCGCCGCTACACCATCCGCAGCCTCACCCGCGACCGCACCGGCCGGCGCGTGGTGGTGGCCGATTTCATGGCCGAGGGACCACCGCCCGTGCTTCAGGGCGAGGCGGCGGCGGTGTCCACCGTGAGGGGCGCGGTGGAGGCGGCGCAGGTGGACGCGCCCGCGTCGGCGCCTTCCGCTCCCGCACTGGTCCCGGCGCGGGCGGGAGCGGCCTGAAGGGGGGCCCCCCTTCAGGCCTTCACCAGATCGCCCAGCAGGCTCGCGGCCAGCGTCAGCTTGGAGAGGCTGAGGCCGGACTGGGCGATGTCGCGCACCGTGCGGCGCATGCGCTCCACCTCCTCGCGGCGGCGGGCCACATAGGCGTCCACGGCGGCCTCGCCGGAGATTCCCTCCGCCAGCATCGCCTCGGTGATGCGGCGGAGGAAGGTCTCGAGCTGCGCCAGCGAGCGGTCCAGCGCCAGCCGGTCGTAATAGTCCGGCGCCATGATGCTGCGCGCCTGGGTGAGCAGGTCGTCGATGGCGAAGTAGCGGCCGGCGGCGAAGAAGGTGCTGGCCGCGCTGGGGATGGCCTTGCCGGTGGTCTCGGCGATGAGCGCGATGTCGGAGGCCGCCGCCAGCGCCGGCATGGAGGCGATGCGGCGGGCCAGCTCCTCCGGCACCCTTTGGGCGACGAGATCGGCCACGCGCCCGGCGCGGTCCTTGCGCCAGGCCTCGGGCAGGCTCTCGTCGAGCGCCGCGGCCACCGCCGCAACCCCGCTGCGGTAACGCTCGACCACGCCGGCGATGCCGTCCGCGAACGAGACGTTGCCGAGGAACCAGATGGTGCGTCCCACCATCAGGTCCTGCACCGCCGCGTAGAGCTGGAGCTGGACGTGCCCGTCCACCTTGTTGTCCAGCGCGTCGATGGCGGCGGTGAGCTCTGGCAGGTGATAGCTGTCGCGCACCGCCGCGAAGGCGCGGGCGATGGAGGCGGCGTCCCCGCCCGTCTGGTCGGAGATGCGGGCCATGGCGGAGGGGCCGCCCTGGTTGACGATGGCATTGGCGAGGCCCGTCGCGATGATCTCCCGGTGGAGGCGGTGGGTCTCGATGGCGTGGGGATAGCGATCCTGCAATTCGTGCGGGAAGTAGTGCACCAGCTCGCCGGAGAGATAGGCGTCGTCCGGCACGCTGGAGCCGACGAGGTCGTCCTTCAGGGCGAGCTTGGCATAGGCGAGCAGCACCGCCAGCTCGGGCCGCGTGAGATGCTCCCCGCGCGATCGGCGGTCGGCGATCTCGGCATCGGACGGCAGGAACTCCACCGCGCGGTCCAGTTCGCCGCGCGCTTCCAGCATCTGCATCAGGCGCTGCTGGAAGGCGAGGTCGTCCGCCCCCTTCAGCTCGGCGAGCGAGAGGGCGAGGGTCTGGTCATAGTTGTTGACGAGGACGAGGCGGGCCACCTCGTCCGTCATCTGCTTCAAGAGCGCCGCCCGGTCCGGCACGCTGAGGTCGCCCATCTCCAGGGGCTTGGCGAGGGCAATCTTGATGTTCACCTCCACGTCGGAGGTGTTCACGCCGGCGGAATTGTCGATGGCGTCGGTGTTCAGCCGAACACCCTTGCGCGCCGCCTCGATGCGCCCGCGCTGGGTCATGCCGAGGTTGGCGCCTTCGCCGATGACCTTCGCGTTGAGATCGGCCGCGGCAATACGCACCGCGTCATTGGCGCGGTCGCCGGCCTGGGCGTCGGTCTCGGTGGAGGCGCGCACATAGGTGCCGATGCCGCCGAAGAACAGGAGGTCCACCGGCGCCTTGAGGATGGCGTTTATGAGTTCCGCCGGGGTGGCGCTGGCCTTCGGGAACCGTAGCAGGGCGCGGACCTCCTCGGAGAGGTCGATGCTCTTGGCGCTGCGCGGGAAGATGCCGCCGCCCTTCGAGATCAGGCCGGCGTCATAGTCCGCCCAGGAGGAGCGGGGCAGGTCGAACAGGCGCCGCCGCTCGGCAAAGGCGCGGGCCGGGTCCGGCTCGGGATCGAGGAAGATGTGGCGGTGGTCGAAGGCCGCCACCAGCTTCAGCGCCGAGGACAGCAGCATGCCGTTGCCGAACACGTCGCCCGACATGTCGCCGACGCCCGCCACGGTGACGGGCGTCGTCTGGATGTCGATGTCCATTTCCCGGAAGTGGCGCTTCACCGCCTCCCAGGCGCCGCGGGCGGTGATGCCCATGGCCTTGTGGTCGTAGCCCACCGAGCCGCCGGACGCGAACGCGTCGTCCAGCCAGAAGCCGTGACGGGCGGAGATGGCATTGGCGGTGTCGGAGAAGGTGGCCGTGCCCTTGTCGGCGGCCACCACCAGATAGGGGTCATCCCCGTCGAGGCGCACCGTGTCCGCCGGGGGCACCACGGCGCCGCCCTTCAGATTGTCGGTGAGATCGAGGAGGGAGGAGACGAACACCTCATAGGCCGCCGTGCCTTCGGCGAACACCGCCTCGCGCGAGCCGCCGGCGGGCAGGCGCTTGGGCACGAAGCCGCCCTTGGCGCCAACGGGCACGATGACCGCGTTCTTCACCTGCTGCGCCTTCACGAGGCCGAGGATCTCGGTGCGGAAATCCTGCGGCCGGTCCGACCAGCGCAGGCCGCCGCGCGCCACCTTGCCGAAGCGCAGGTGTACGCCCTCCACGCGGGGCGAATAGACGAACACCTCGTAGAGCGGGCGGGGGAGGGGCAGGCCCTCCACCCTCGCGCTCTCGAACTTGATGGCGATGGGCTCGCGCAGACGGCCCTGCGCGTCCTTCTGGTAGTAGGTGGTGCGCAGCGCCGCATCCACGAGGTTCACGAAGCGGCGCAGGATGCGGTCTTCGTCGAGGCTGGACACCTCGGCGAGGGCTGCGTCGATGGCGTCGCGCAGCGGCGCCTCGCGAGAGGCGCGCGCCACGGCGGAAGTATCCTGCGCCGGATCGAAGCGGGCGTGGAACAGGCCGACGATGGCGCGGGCGAGGCGGCCGTGGCGGTTCAGCGTCTGCCAGATATAGTCCTGCGAGAAGGGAATGCCCGCCTGCCTGAGATAGCGGCCGAGCGCGCGCACCAGTGCCGCCTCCCGGAAGTCGAGGGCGGCATCGAGCACGAGGGCGTTGTAGCCGTCATTCTCCGCCGCGCCGCGCAGCACGGCGTTGAGGCAATCCTCAAGGCGGACGGCCGAGCCCTCCACCGAGATGGTGCCGCCATCCGCCCGCTCCAGCGACATGTCGTGGACCCAGCTCTTGGGGCCGCCGGCAGGCTCGATGCGGAAGGTGCGTTCATTGATGGCCTTGAGGCCCATGTTCTCCAGCATGGGCACCCGCGCCGCCAGCGGCAGGGGGGCGCCGAAGGAGAGGAGGCGCAGGGCGATGCGCCGGTCGTCGTCGCCTTCCCGGCGGTAGAAATCGAGGGCGACGGGCCGCTCCTCGGAGAGACGCTCCAGCAGCTCGATGTCGGCGAGCGCCGTGGGCACGCCATAGGCCGCGCGGTAGCCGGGATCGAACGCCTCCACGTAGCGGCGGGCGAGGCGAACCGCGTCGGTGCTGGTCATACCGGGCAGCGCCGACACGGCGGCCGAAAGGCGGTCGCGCCAGGTGAGGATGGCGTCCGCCACCGCCCGTTCCAGCTCCCCCTTGTCCACCTCCGGGATGCGCCCCTCGGTGCGGCCGATGTCGTAATGCACGCGCGTGAGCGGCAGGCCGGCGACGAACGCCTGCTCCAAGGACGTGACCGTTCCGCCGTAGGACTTTTCGAGGATGGCGCCCACCCGGTCGCGGACCTGCGCATCGAACCGTTCGCGCGGGAGGAAGGTGAGCACGGAGACGAAGCGGTCGAACCGGTCGGCCCGCGCCAGCACCTTCAGGCGCGGCCGATCATAAAGCGAGAGGATTTCGCGGGCGTGGACGAGCAGCGTCGGAACGTCGATCTGGAACAGGTCGTCGCGCGGATAGGTCTCCAGCACGGTGGAGAGCGCGCGGGCGGAATGGCTGTCCGGCTCCAGCCCGGCGCCGCGGATGACCGAATCCGCCTTGAGGCGTAGATAGGGAATCTCGCGCAGGGAATGGGTGTAGGCGGTGGAGGCGAACAGGCCGATGAGGCGCACCTCGCCGATGAGCCGGCCTTTCTCGTCGTGGGCCTTGATGCCCACATAGTCCATCACATCCCGCCGGTGCACCCGTGAGCGCAGGCTGGCCTTGGTGAAGAGGAGCGGGGTGGGGCCTTCCAGGAAGGCGCGGATTTCCGGCGTCGTCACCACCGGCGCATCGCCGAGGCGCAGTTCGTGGACGTCGGGATTGCGCAGGATGCCGAGGCCGCTGTTGGCCTCCGCCTTCAGGCCATCCTCGCTCAGCTCGTAGTGGCGCAGGCCGAGGAAGATGAAATTGTCCTCGGTGAGCCATTCGAGCACGTCGGCGGCTTCCTCGCGGGCGTCATCGCCATAGGGCCGCTTCTCGCGCCGGTAGCCCTTCGAAAGGCTCTTCACCTGCTTGCGCATGGCGGAGAAATCGAGATTGGCGGCGCGCACGTCGGCGAGGGTTCGGTCCAGTCCCGCCTTCAGCTCCGCCGCCGCGGTCTCGTCGATGGCGGCGACGTGGATGTGGATGAGGCTTTCGCGGTTCTCCTCCGAAAGGCCACGGGGGCCGGGGGTCTCCAGGCCGCGCACCGTGCCGTCGCCGTCCCGCTCCACATGCAGGATGGGGTGGGCGGCGAGCTTCACCACCAGCCCGCGGTCGGCCAGCTCGCCGGCGACCGAGTCAAACAGGAAGGCCATGTCGTCGTTCACCGCCTCGATGACGGTGATGGCCGCCCCCGGCAGATCGGGATTGAAGACGCGCACGCTCGGCTGCCCCTTGGGGCGGCCGGCCACATGGGCCCACGCTTCGCGCAGCAGCAGGACGACGCAGGCCGCCGGGAGAGGCGCCAGATCCTCCGGCGCCACGGCGGCGAGGAAGATGTCGGCGAAGCCGGCCGGCAGATGGGGCGCCTCGCGTTCGACGAGCGCTTTCACCGCGGCCAGAGCCGTCTCGTCGTGGAGTCCGTGCGCGCCGGCTTGAAATCCCATGACGTTCATGGCCTTTCCTCACTGTGTGGCCGCCGGCTGCGGGTCCCCCGCTTACGGCGAGCATGACGTTGTGGCCCGGAGCGGCGACGCTGGAATGACGAGGCGACCCAATGGCATCGAAAGTGAAGGCAGTAGGGGGCGTGGAAAAGGCCAAAAGCGCGACTGCCGCAAATAAAGGCAGGCCCGAAACTCAGGCGGCGCCGTCCGGCCGAAAGTCTTCGGCCAAAACTTCTGCACCGAAGACGGCGGTTCCGGCCGCTGAGCCTGCCCGCCAGCGCGACGATCTTCCCGCCGTCGCCCTCGCGATCCCGCCCGCCGAACTCGATGCGTCGAACAAGGCTTATTTCGACAAGTGCGTGGAGAAGATCGGCTTCGTGCCGAACGTCCTCCAAGCCTATACGCTCGACATGGCGAAGCTCAACGCCTTCGCCGGCATGTACAATGATCTGATGCTCGCACCCTCCGGCCTCTCGAAGCTGGAGCGGGAGATGATCGCGGTGGTCGTTTCCAGCATCAACCGCTGCTATTACTGCCTCACCGCGCACGGAGCTGCGGTGCGCCAGCTTTCCGGCGATCCCATCCTCGGCGAGCAGATGGTGATGAACTATCGCGCCGCCCGGCTCGACCCGCGCCGCCGGGCCATGCTCGACTTCGCCGCCAAGCTCACCGAGCGCCCCCACGAAGTGGAGGAAGAAGACCGGGAGGCGCTGCGCAAGGTCGGCTTTTCCGAGCGCGACATCTGGGACATCGGCGCCGTGGTCGGCTTCTTCAGCATGTCCAACCGCATCGCCTCGGCCACGGACATGCGCCCGAACGAGGAATATCACGTCCAGGCGCGCACGCCGAAGGGGTGAGGCCCGGCCGAAGGGCTCGCCTGCCGGTCCGGAAAAATATATTCATATAGATATAGCTTTCCGGATCCTGAGGCGCGGCATGGCTCTGGCACGCCGTCTGTTGATGCTTGTGATACCTGCCTTCGTCTGCGCCGCAGCCGCGGCCGTTCCGGCGGTCGCGGCGGCGGAGCCGGACGGTGAGGATTGCGGCAAGGCGGCATGGCCGCTCGCATCGGCCCGTACCCGCCTTGCGGCGCCGGTTCGGACGGTGGAGGTCGGCGGACGCCTGTCTTTGCCGCTGGAGGGCGCCGTGACGCTCGCCTTGGCGGATCGCGCTTCCGCGGCACTGCCGTTCCCGCCGAGCCGGCAGGGGCGGGAATCGCGGGCCGGATTCGCCCGCATCGCAGTGCCCTCGCCCGGTGGGGACTATCAGATCACGGTGTCGGACGGCGCGTGGCTCGACGTCTTCGCGGACGGCAGGCCGCTGGCGCCCATCGCCTTTACCGGCGTGCATGCCTGCCCGGGCGTGCGCAAGAGCCTGCGCTTTCGTTTGCCGGCCGGCGAGGCGGTGCTGGTCGTGACCGATGCCGCAGGCTCCGGTCTCGGCATGGTCATCGATCCCGTTGGGCCTTGAGAGCAAAAACAACTTCGGCTCAACCACGGCGGGTATGGCTATTGATTACCTCCTGCCGCAGCGTCTCTCAGACAATAGTGGTAAGATCGAGCTAGACATTCGTCGGCGCGTCGGTCTATTGACGCAGCCGCGGCGGAGCATGATAGCTTGCGCCCCAAGATCAAGCGCACCAGCCAAGGTGCCGAATGTTGCGGAGATCGGCTGGAGCGCGTCGCTTGCGATGTGCGGCCGGGGAACAGCGAGGGCGCCTTACGATCATGGACAGCGTCTCAGACGTGCCCTACATCGTTGAAGCTTCAGGTCTTACGAAGGAATTCAAGGGGTTCGCTGCGGTCAAGAACGTTGACCTCAGAATCCGCCGACACACCATTCACGCCCTGATCGGGCCGAACGGTGCCGGTAAGACCACGTGCTTCAACCTGATTACCAAGTTTCTGGAGCCGACGCGCGGCACCATCAAGTTGAACGGCCGCGATATTACGCGCACGCCGCCAGCGGATGTTGCGCGGATGGGCATGGTCCGTTCGTTCCAGATCTCCGCCACGTTCCCGTACCTCACGGTGCTGGAGAACGTGCGGATCGCGCTGCAGCGGCCCATCGGCAACTCGTTCCACTTCTGGCAGTCGGAGAAGAGCCTCGAAGCGCTCAACGACCGCGCCATGGAACTGATCGCCGACGTGGACCTGACCCAGTACGCGAAGCACCTCGCGGTGGAGCTGCCCTACGGCCGCAAGCGCGCGCTGGAGATCGCCACCACGCTGGCGCTCGAGCCGGAAATGCTGCTGCTGGACGAACCCACTTCCGGCATGGGCCGCGAGGACATCGCCCGCACGGCGGACCTCATCAAGCGCGTCTCGGACAACCGCACCATCCTCATGGTGGAGCACAATCTTTCGGTCGTGGCCAATCTCTCGGACCGGATCACCGTGCTGGCGCGCGGCGAGATCCTCACCGAAGGCCCCTATGCCGAAGTGTCGAAGAACCCGCAGGTGATCGAGGCCTATATGGGCACCGGTGGAGCGCATTGAGATGGCCGCGAACGGAACGCCCCTCCTCGAGGTGAAGGACCTGCACGGCCATTATGGCGAGAGCCATGTGCTGCACGGCATGACCTTCGACGTCCATCCGGGCGAGGTGGTGACGCTGCTCGGCCGCAATGGCGCCGGCAAGACCACCACCATGCGGGCCATCATGGGCCTGCTGCGCAAGCGCGCCGGTTCCATCCGCTATCAGGGCACTGAAACGGTTGGATTGGCGCCCAACAAGATCGCCCGGCTCGGCATCGCCATCTGCCCGGAAGAGCGGGGCATCTTCTCCTCGCTCTCCGTGCGCGAGAACCTGCTGCTGCCGCCCGTGGTGCTGCCCGGCGGCCTGACCGTGGACGAGGTGCACGAGCTGTTCCCGCGGCTCGAAGAGCGCCGCAACAGCCAGGGCACCAAGCTGTCGGGCGGCGAGCAGCAGATGCTGGCCATCGCCCGCATCCTGCGCACGGGGGCAAAGCTCCTGCTGCTGGACGAGCCCTCCGAGGGCCTTGCGCCGGTGATCGTGCAGCACATCGGCCAGATCATCCGGGACCTCAAGAAGAAGGGGTTCACGGTGCTGCTCGTGGAGCAGAATTTCCACTTCGCCTCCACTGTCGCCGATCGCCACTACGTGGTGGAGCATGGCCGTGTGGTCGACATGGTGGAAAACGACAAGATCGCGGAAAACGCGGCTCGTCTCGAAGCCTTTCTCGGCGTCTGACGCCGGGTTTCCGACAGCGAGAAAATCCGGTTCCAGCCGGAGGGAGGACACATCATGCGTCTTGCAGCCGTATTGCTGGCCGCCGCCAGCGTCGTCGTTGCCGCTGGCGCCGCCAAGGCCCAGGTTCCCGTCAAAATCGGCGTTCTCAATGACCAATCGGGCCTCTACGCCGATCTCGGCGGCCAGGGCTCCGTGTGGGCCGCCAAGAAGGCGGTCGAGGACTTTGGCGCCGCCGCCAAGGGCCTCAAGGTGGACGTGATCTTCGCCGATCACCAGAACAAGGCCGACGTCGGCACCTCCATCGCCCGCCAGTGGTACGACGTGGACGGCGTGGACGTGATCCTGGACGTGCCGAATTCCGGCGTCGCGCTGGCGGTCAGCGGCGTGACCAAGGAAAAGAACAAGGTCTTCATCAATTCCGGCGCGGCCACTTCGGACCTCACCGGCAAGGCCTGCACGCCCAACACCGTGCACTGGACCTACGACACCTGGGCGCTGGCCAACGGCACCGGCAAGGCGATCGTGAAGACCGGCGGCGACACCTGGTTCTTCCTCACCGCCGACTATGCCTTCGGCCATGCGCTCGAGCGCGACACCTCGAAGGTGGTGGCGGAGAATGGCGGCAAGGTGGTCGGCTCCGTGAAGGTGCCGCTCAACAACGCCGACTTCTCCTCCTTCCTGCTGCAGGCGCAGTCGTCCAAGGCCAAGGTCATCGGCCTCGCCAATGCCGGCGGCGACACCATCAACTCCATCAAGCAGTCGGCGGAATACGGCATCGTCGAGGGCGGCCAGAAGCTCGCCGGCCTCCTCATCTTCCTCACCGACGTGCATTCGCTGGGGCTGAAGACCGCCCAGGGCCTGACCCTGACCGAAGCCTGGTACTGGGACCAGACCGACGCCAACCGCAAGTTCGCGGACGCCTTCGCCGCGGCCAACGGCGGCAAGCGTCCGACCATGGTGCAGGCGGGCGTCTACGCCGGCACGCTGCACTATCTGAAGGCGGTCGAGGCCCTGAAGTCTGCCAAGGACGGCGCCGCCGTTGTGGCCAAGATGAAGGAAATCCCCACGGACGACCCGCTGTTCGGCAAGGGCGAGGTGCGCGTCGACGGCCGCACCATTCATCCCATGTATCTCTATGAGGTGAAGAAGCCCTCCGAATCCAAGGGTCCGTGGGACTACTACACCCTGAAGGCGACCATCCCCGCCAACGAGGCGTTCCGTCCGCTCTCCGAGAGCGACTGCCCGCTCGTCAAGAAGGGCTGATCCAGAATCCGGATCGGGCGGGTCCTCAGGGCCCGCCCGATCCTTCTCCTCCGTGTCCGGTACCCCCAGTTCCGGTTGTCGCTTGCGGTTTCCGCCGTTTCCTCCTGACGAGACGGGTCTTCGATGTTCGAGCTCATCGGCATTCCCCCCCAGGCCCTGTTCGGGCAATTGCTCCTGGGTCTAATTAACGGCGCCTTCTACGCCATGCTGAGCCTCGGGCTCGCGGTGATTTTCGGCCTTTTGAACGTCATCAACTTCACCCACGGCGCGCAGTACATGATGGGCGCGTTCGGGGCGTGGATGCTGCTGAACTATGCCGGCATCCCCTTCTGGGGGGCGCTCGTGCTCTCGCCCATCATCGTGGCGATCATCGGCATGGTCATCGAGAGGACGCTGCTCAAACGGCTGTACCATCTCGATCATCTCTACGGCCTGCTGCTGACCTTCGGCCTCGCCCTCATCCTCGAGGGCCTGTTCCGGCGGCAGTACGGCTCCTCGGGCCTGCCGTACAACAACCCGCTCCCGGGCGGCACCAATCTCGGCTTCATGTTCCTGCCCAACTACCGCGCCTTCGTGGTGGTCGCTTCGCTGGTCGTCTGCCTTGCCACCTGGTTCGTGATCGAGCGCACCAAGCTCGGCTCCTACCTGCGCGCCGCCACCGAGCGGCCGGACCTGGTGCAGGCCTTCGGCATCGACGTGCCGCGCATGATCACGCTCACCTACGGCTTCGGCGTGGGCCTTGCGGCGCTCGCCGGCGTGCTCGCCGCCCCGGCCTATCAGGTGAGCCCCACCATGGGCTCGAACCTCATCATCGTGGTGTTCGCGGTGGTGGTGATCGGCGGCATGGGCTCGATCATGGGCGCCATCGTCACCGGCTTCGGCCTCGGCGTCGTGGAGGGCCTCACCAAGGTCTTCTATCCCGAGGCATCGTCCACCGTGATCTTCGTCATCATGGCCATCGTGCTCATGGTGAAGCCCGCCGGCCTGTTCGGCACGGCCAAGTGAGGGCTGCTACATGAGCTCCGCAACCCATCCTGCTTCCGCCCCCGCCACCTCCGGCGCCGGCTCCAACGTCATGCTCCTGTTCGCCGTTGCCGCGGTGGCGGTGCTGCTGGTGGCGCCCTTCGGCGTCTATCCCGTGTTCCTGATGAAGGTGATGTGCTTCGCGCTGTTCGCGTGCGCCTTCAACCTGCTCCTGGGCTACACGGGCCTCCTGTCGTTCGGCCACGCCATGTTCTTCGGCGGGTCGGCCTACATCTGTGCCCACACCACCAAGGTGCTGGGCTTCACCCCCGAGCTTGCCATTCTCTCCGGCGTCGCCTTCTCGGTGGTGCTGGGCTTCCTCGCGGGGCTGCTGTCCATCCGCCGGCAGGGCATCTACTTCGCCATGGTCACGCTGGCTCTGGCGCAGATGTTCTTCTTCTTCTGCCTGCAGGCGAAGTTCACCGGCGGCGAGGATGGCCTTCAGGCGGTGCCGCGCCGGCCGCTGTTCGGCGTTATCGACATCAGCCAGGACATCCACCTCTACTACTTCGTGCTGGCGATCTTCCTGTTCGGCTTCTTCGTCATCTACCGCACCATCCATTCGCCCTTCGGGCAGGTGCTGAAGGCGATCCGCGAGAACGAGCCGCGCGCCATCTCGCTCGGCTACCGGGCCAACCAGTACAAGCTGCTCGCCTTCGTGCTCTCGGCGGCGCTGGCGGGTCTCGCCGGCTCCACCAAGGTGCTGGTGTTCCAGCTCGCCTCGCTCACCGACGTCGCCTGGCAGATGTCGGGTGAAGTGGTGCTGATGACGCTGGTGGGCGGCATGGGCACCGTGCTCGGCCCGGTGGTTGGCGCGGCGGTGATCGTGACCATGCAGAACTATCTCGCCGGTCTCGGCGAGTGGGTGCTGGTGATCCAGGGCGTCATCTTCGTGCTCGCCGTCTCGCTGTTCCGCCGCGGCTTCGTCGGCGAGGTCATCGCGATCTGGCAGCAGATGAAGGCCCGCAAGGCCAACAGCTAGGCCGTCAGTCGCCGGCCCTGGGGCCGGCCCGACATCCTCCCACCCCGCGGGCGCCTGTCGCTCGCGGGGTTTTTCATTTCAGGGCGCGTTCCCGTCAGCGGCGGCGCACGGTATCCATCGCGAAGACCGCGAGGCCGGCGGCCAGCCCCCACACCGGGGCGCCGAGGCCGAGGGCGCTGATGCCCGACGCCGTGGTGGCGAAGGTGACGATCGCGGCGGTGCGGTCCTTGTCCACGCTAAGCGCCGCGGTGAGCGAGCCGGTGAGGGGGGCGATCAACGCCAGCCCCGCGATGGTCGCGACCAGCGCCGGCGGAAGCGCCGCGAACACCGCGACGAGGGAGGCCCCCGCCGCGGCCAGCAGCAGATAGAACAGGGCATAGACCGGCCCCGCCTTCCATCGCGCCCGCGGGTCCGGGTCGCAGTCCGGCCCCGTGCACAAGGCGGCGGTGATGGCGGCAAGATTCGAGGCATGGGCGCCGAATGGCGCGGTGAGCACCGAAGCGATGCCGGTGGTGGCGAGGATGGAGCGCACGGGAGGCACGTAGCCGCTGGCGGTGAGCACGGCGAAGCCGGGCAGGTTCTGCGACGCCATGGTCACGAGGAACAGCGGCAATGCGATGCTGAGGAGCACGCCGCCGTCGAACTGCGGCGTCACCCACACCAGCGCCGACAGCTCCGGCGCGGGCATCGGTCCCACCACGCCCAGCCCGAGGGCCGCGCCGATGCCGGCGACGAGCGCCGCCGGCACGGACCAGCTCGGCGCCAGCCGGCGGGTCAGAAAGAAGGCGGCCACGACAGGCAGCACCAGCAGCGGGCTCTTCACCGCATGTTCGGCCAGCGCCGTGACGAAGCGCACCAGCACGCCCGCCAGCATCGCCGCCGCCACCGCCACCGGAATGCGCGCCACCAGCGTGCCGAGCGGCTTCACCGCGGCGCAAGCCACCATGAGGAGCCCAGCCACCAGGAAGGCCCCCACCGCCCGCTCCATGCCGATCCCCGCCCCGAACGCGGCCAGCAGGGCCGCGCCCGGCGTGGACCAGGCGGTGATGATGGGCAGGCGGTGGCGGATGGAGAGGACCGCGCTCGATCCCGCAATCGCGAGACAGAGCGCCGCCACCCAGGACGACGCCTGCGCCGGGCTCGCGCCCACTGCCGCGGCGGCGGAGAGAATGAGGGCGAGGGTCCCGCCGAAGCCCACGAGGGCAGCGACGAAGGCCGACACGATGGCGGAGACCGGCACGCTCAACTCCTCGCGGATATCTATCGGAAGGCCTCCGCCGGCAGGCTCAGGGGGCCTGAGCCGACAGGACCGGGACGAGCGCCGCCAGCGTCTGCCGCCGCGCCACCAGTCCGAGGGATTCGGGGGAGGCCATGTCGAGGGAGGTGTAGCGCACGAACACGGCGGTGTGGCCGTCCTTCCTCGCGAAGCCCACGAACCAGCCGAACGGGCGCGACCGGTCGATGCGTCCGTCCGGGAAGCGCCCGAAGCCGGAGCCGGTCTTGCCGAAGGTGAGCCAGCCGGCAGGCTGCTCGTCGATGGCCATGATGCGGATGGTCTCGTCGACGGCGTCGGCCGAAACCGGCAGCTGGCCCTTCAGCATGCGGCGCAGGAAGTCGATCTGCTCGCGCGGGGAGATGACGAGGGAGGAGGAGATCCAGTAGCGCTTGCCGGGCTCCGCGTCGCCCTTCACCCCGCCCATGTTCTCGTTGCCGTAGGTGAAGGCCTTGAGATAGTGGGCCATCCGCTCGCCGCCAAGCTCGGCGGCCAGCACCTCGGAATACCAGACCACCGAGTTCTTCATCCAGGAGCGGGGTGTCTGCGGCCCGCGCGTCACCTCCCGTTCGAGGTCCGCGCCGGGCGGGGGCTCGTAGACAGGCTTGCTGTCGCTCTTGAGGATGCCGGCGTCGTAGCCCATCAGCGCCAGCACCACCTTGAAGGTGGAGTTGGGCGGATGCCGCGCGGCGCACAGCCCCTGCTTCGCCAGCACCCGGCCGCTGTCGAGATCGGTGACGAGCAGGCAGTCCTCGGCCGCGGCCGCCGGGCGCATCGCGAGGAGCGCCGGGGCCAGAACGAGGGACAGGGTGAGGGCGAGGCGGGCGAGGGGCGTTGCCGCCCCGGAGCGCATCCGCCCCATCAGGAGGCCTTGGCCGGCTTGTCCACCAGGCGGGGCGCGTAGGTGTGCTCCTTGGCCGGGAAGGTGCGGGCGCGCACTTCCTCGGCATAGGTCGCCACCGCCGTCTCGATGGCCGGGCCGAGGTTCGCGTACTTCTTCACGAACTTCGGCACCCGGTCGCCGAGGCCCAGCATGTCCTCAAGTACCAGGATCTGCCCGTCGCAGGCCGGCGAGCCGCCGATGCCGATGGTGGGGCAGGGGACTTCCTCGGTGATGCGGCGGGCGAGCGGCTCGGCGATGGCCTCCAGCACGATGGAGAAGGCGCCGGCCTCGGCGATGGCGCGGGCGTCGTCGAGGATGATGGACGCCTCGGCATCGTCGCGGCCGCGCGCCTTGAACGAGCCGAGTGTGTTGATGGCCTGCGGGGTGAGGCCCACATGGCCCATCACCGGCACGCCGCGATCCACCAGGAAGCGCACGGTCTCGGCCATGCGGCGCCCGCCTTCGAGCTTCACCGCGCCTGCGCCCGTCTCCTTGAGCACGCGGGCGGCGGTGTGGAAGGCTTCGGTCGGGCTCGCCTCGTAGCTGCCGAAGGGCAGGTCCACCACGATGAGCGCGCGCTGCGTGCCGCGCACCACCGCGCGGCCGTGGACGATCATCATCTCCACGGTGACGGGGACGGTGGTCTCCAGCCCGTGCATCACCATGCCGAGGCTGTCGCCGACGAGGATCAGGTCCACGTGGCGGTCGAGCAGGCGGGCGGTGTGCGCGTGGTAGGAGGTGAGCGACACGATGGGCTCGCCCCCCTTGCGGGCCTGGATCTCGGGCGCGGTGACGCGGCGGGCGTCGGCCTGAATGGACATGGCGTTCCTCTTGGCTTGGCCGCCGTCTTGGCTGCGGCCGGGGTCGTTCGCGGCTCCGGCGGGAGCCGTCCTCACCTGTGCGTTGTTCTTGTTCCCCTGCGGCGTTGGCCGCCTCTACATCACCGGCACGCCGACGACGTAGGGATGGAATAGGTAGGCGAGGGCGAGATAGAGCACCAGCCCCCCGCCCACCACCAGCGCGTCGCCGGCCCAGTTCTTCGGTGCCACCGGCACGGGCAGGTCGCGCCGCTTCAGCGAGATGCGGTCGAACACCGCCCAGGCCAGCACCGCGCCGAACAGCACGATGGAGGCGATGTCGCCATTGGCGAGCAGATGCGCCACCGCCCACGTCTTCACGCCCACCAGCATGGGGTGCTTGAGCCAGGCCTTCACATGGCTCGGCACATAGGCGGCGACGATGGAAATGGCGGCGAACAGCATCAGAAGCAGCGTGAGGTGCCGCATCCCCACCGGCGGGTTCCACACCTGCATCGGGCCGGAGGCACGCCACAGCGCATAGCCATAGGCCGTGAGCAGGAGGCCGGACGCCGCCAGCAGGGAATAGAAGCCCTTGTAGGGGCCCTCCCCCAATTGGGCGATGAGGCCGGCGCGCAGACCCCGGACAGTCGTCACCAGATGGATGCCGAGGAAGACCACGAGGCCGAGCAGCATCATCACCATGGGGCAGGTCTCCTTCAGGCGCGGACCCGAAACATCCGCCGCCGACGGGCGGACCTTAGTGGGGCTGGAGCCGGATGGAAACGGGGCAGCGAGTCCCGGCCGCCGGCATCGGCCAGATGTGCCTGCGGCAGCAACACCTTGCGCGCGGTTGCAAGCGTGGCACTATGGCTGACGGGAGGGTAACGGGCATGAGTCTACCGTTGGTTGTGCGGCCGCGTACCGGCCGGGCCGAGGCAAGGCGTCTGCCCGCGATGCGCCCGTCGCCGGCTTTCGGCAGATGGCTGGCGCCACTGCTCCTCGCGGTCTCGCTCGTTTGGACGCTGGCCTGTGCCGCGCCGGCCTCCGCCGGCACCGCGGCCGTGGTGGCGCGGATCGACCTGTCGCGGCAGACCATGACCGTGAGCGTGAACGGCATGCCGCAGTATTCCTGGCCGGTCTCCACCGCCCGCCGCGGCTATGTCACGCCCACCGGCGCCTACCGGCCCCAGCGCATGTACCGCAGCTATTTCTCGCGCAAATATTACAACTCGCCCATGCCCTACTCGATCTTCTTCAACGGGGGCTACGCCATCCACGGCAGCTACGAGGTCAGCCGCCTCGGCGCGCCGGCATCCCACGGCTGCGTGCGGCTGCACCCGTCCAATGCCGCGACGCTCTATTCCCTGGTGCAGACCTACGGGGCGGGAAACACGCTGATTCTCGTCACCCGCTGAGACGCCGCTTTTCCGGCTCCTCGTCCGGCGCATGCGTGCCCTGCGGCGAATCCCTCGCAACAGGTCTTCTATTCGTCGCGCACCCATGGTATCGGCCACTGCCAACTCGTAGCGAGGTTCTTAAGCCCCTCGGCCAGCCCACGGCTGGGTCCAGGCTCAGTCCCTCGTTCCGGCCCCGATCCAGCGGTCGCGTTCCGCGCCGCCACCAGGAGTTGGCCATGACGACCCCCAATGGGACCGCGCATTCGTCCGCAATCGACAGCCGCTCGCGCTTCCGCGAGGCGCTGACGTTCGACGATGTGCTGCTGACGCCCGGCGCCTCCGAGGTGATGCCCGGTCAGGTGGAGATCACCACCCAGCTCACCAAGACCATCAGCCTCAACATGCCGATCATTTCCGCGGCCATGGACACGGTGACCGAATCGCGGCTCGCCATCGCCATGGCGCAGGCCGGCGGTATCGGCGTCATCCACCGCAATCTCTCGCCCGAGATGCAGGCCGAGCATGTGCGGCAGGTGAAGAAATACGAATCGGGCATGGTGGTGAACCCCGTCACCATCCACCCCGACCAGACGCTCTCCGACGCACTCGATCTGATGAAGCGCTATTCCATCTCCGGCATTCCGGTGGTGGAGCGGGGCACCGGCGGCATCGCCGGCCGCCTCGTCGGCATCCTGACCAACCGTGACGTGCGCTTCGCCCGTGATCCCGCCCAGCGCGTCGCCGAGCTGATGACCAAGGACCGGCTGGTCACCGTCCGCGAGGGCCAGGTGAACCAGGACGAGGCCAAGCGCCTGCTGCACCAGTACCGCATCGAGAAGCTGCTGGTGGTGGACGCGGACGATCGCTGCGTCGGCCTCATCACGGTGAAGGACATCGAGAAGGCGGTCGCTTACCCCAGCGCCGCCAAGGACGAGCAGGGCCGCCTGCGCGTCGCCGCCGCCACCACGGTCGGCGAGGACGGCTTCGAGCGCACCGAGCGCCTGATCGACGCCGGGGTGGACCTCGTGGTGGTGGACACCGCCCACGGCCATTCGCGCAAGGTGCTGGACCAGGTTTCTCGCATCAAGAAGCTCTCCAACCGCACCCAGATCCTCGCCGGCAACATCGCAACCTCGGACGGCGCCAAGGCGCTGATCGATGCGGGCGCGGACGCGGTGAAGGTGGGCATCGGCCCCGGCTCCATCTGCACCACCCGCATCGTCGCCGGCGTCGGCGTACCCCAACTCACCGCCGTGATGGACGCGGTGGAGGCGGCCCTCGCCACCGGAACGCCTGTCGTGGCGGACGGCGGCATCAAGTTCTCCGGCGACCTCGCCAAGGCGCTGGCAGCCGGCGCGTCCGCCGCCATGGTGGGCTCGCTGCTGGCCGGCACCGATGAGAGCCCCGGCGAGGTGTTTCTGTTCCAGGGGCGCTCGTACAAGTCGTACCGCGGCATGGGCTCGGTGGGCGCCATGGCCCGCGGCTCGGCCGACCGCTACTTCCAGGCCGAGGTGCGCGACACCCTGAAGCTGGTGCCGGAAGGCATCGAGGGTCAGGTGGCCTACAAGGGCCCGGTGGGGGCCGTACTCCACCAGCTCGCCGGCGGCCTGCGGGCGGCCATGGGCTATGTGGGCGGCAGCAACCTGAAGGAGTTCCGCGAGCGCGCCCGCTTCGTGCGCATCTCCTCGGCCGGCCTGCGCGAGAGCCACGTTCACGACGTGACCATCACCCGCGAGAGCCCGAACTACCCAACCAGCGTCTGAAGCGGCCTGGGACTCGCACCGGCGCGGCTCAGCCCGTGCCGGTGTTGCCACCGCGCATCCGGACCACGAATTCCACCAGGAAGGCCGTGGACCACGCCACCATCATCGGACCGATGAGCGATTCGAAGCCGGCCACGGCCCGGAACGCCTTGGCGATGGTTACACCGTCAGGGCCGAGCGTGGTGTAGGTGGACAGGGAATAATAGATGGCATCCCGCGGGTCGCCGATTGCGTCGAGCAGCACATAGGCGGCGGCCCAGATGCAGACTTCGGCGAGATGCACGAGGCTGAGGCTGAGCACCGTCGCGCTGATGATGGCGGCCTCGACGAAGACGTGGTCGACGTAGACCTTCCCTCTGATGCGGTGCGTGAGGCGCCGACGGATGACCGTCAGCGCGATCGCGTGGGTGACGACCGTCAGCATCGCCAGCACGACGCAGGTTGCGACCACCGCCAGAACCGCGCCCGAACCGATCGCCCCATGCATGTCCCAAGCCCGCTCCCGCTTCAAAGGGAGCAGACCATATCACCAGTCAGCTGGCTGAACTCCCCCCGCAATGGCGGGTGATCAGACGTTGCGGCGAGGGTCCTTGGGCGGGGTCACGTCGATCATGCCGCTCTCGTCCGGCGTGCCGTAGGTGCGCGTCTCGCGCAGGTCGATGACCCGGAAGGAGAAGCCGCCGTCGCGCTTCATGCCGGGCGCACGCCCGGTGACGAGGGCATAGACGCCGCCGCCAATGACCAGGGCGGTGATGACGATGCCTGCCACCAGGATTAGGCCGCCCACGAGCGTGAAGAGGGCGAGTCCGACGAGACCCGCCACCACAAGGCCGGCGATGCCGCCGAAGATGTTCACGAGCTGTTTCATGACTGAAAGACTGCCGGCCAATTCAGGCAGAAATCCGTGCGGCGACGCCGGAGCACGGGCAACCTTTTCGTGACCGGGCAGGGGGCCGGGGCTGGGTGGGGACGGCGGATCAGTCCGCCGCACCCTCCTCATACTGCTCCAGCGCCGGCTCGCGGCCGATGAGGCGGGCGAGCTGGCGCAGGCGGTTCTGCACCCGCTCATTGATGAGCGGCACCAGCTGCTTCGGCACGCTCAGCGCGAGCTGGTCGCCGCGCACCTTCAGCGGCATGCGGGGTAGGATGCCGGGCATGGCGGCGGACAGCACATAGGCCACCCGCATGGTCGCGCCGAGGATGCGGGCGCGGTCCAGCATTCCGGTAGTCACAAGCTCCAGGATGCGGGTGTCGCTCTCGTCGGCGCCGAGGCCCACGTGGCGGAAATAGACCGACAGCGCCACATAGGCCCGGCCGGGATGATCGATGCCGGCGAAGGCGGCATGGGCGATCATGTTCAGGCTCTGCTCGCCGCGATAGTCGGGATGGGCGCGCCAGCCCACGTCTGCCAGCAGGCAGGCGGCGCGGCGCAGCCGGCGCTCCTCTTCCGCTTCTTCCAGCACGGGCGCCGAAGCGAAGAAGCCGTCAGTCCACGCCACCAGCTCCTCGCCGTGCAGCGGCGAGCGGGAGCGCAGGACGTTCATCTCGGCGGCGGCGATGAGCAGCGGGTCGCCCGCGCGCTCGGCTTCCGGCAGCAGCGAATAGAGCAGGCCTTCGCGCACGCCGAGCGCCGAGATGACCACCTCGGACGGACGGCCCTGCCGCACGATGTTCTCCAGCACCAGCGCGCCATAGGCCAAAAGCGGGCGGCGCGCGTCGGAGATCACGTCGATATGGGCCAGCGCCTCGGTATCGGCGCGATGGACGATGCGGGTGAAGTCCAGCGCCTCGCGGGCCGGTATCACGTAGCCGTGCATCACATGCAGCGGATAGCCCTTGGTGAACATGTGCAGGCGCGCCAGCGCCCGCCAGGTGCCGCCCACCGCATAGAAGGTACGGCCGGCGAGGCCTTCCAGAACCTGCGCTTCGGGGATGGTGTCGCGGACGATCTTCTCCGCCTTGCGTGTCGAGCGCGAGGAGCGGTCCTGCAAGGCGAGGCCGCCCAGAGGCAGGGTCACGCCCGTGCCGACGCTGCCGGCCTTCACGTCCACCAGCTCCAGCGAGCCGCCGCCCAGGTCGCCGACGATGCCGTCCGGCGCATGGACGCCGGCGACGATGCCATAGGCCGCAAGTTCCGCCTCGCGCTTGCCGGTGAGCAGCTCGATGCGGGTGCCGCAGATGGCCTCGCACTCGGCGATGAAGGCGGGACCGTTCTGCGCGTCGCGCGCGGCGGCGGTGGCGAGGGCATGGACCTCGCCCACCTGCATCGCGTCGCAGAGCGCACGGAAGCGCTTCAGCGCAGCGAAGGCGCGATCGACCGCATCCTGCGGGAGCCGGCCGGTGGAGAGGACCTCCCGGCCGAGCCCGCACAGGGCCTTCTCGTTAAAGACCGGCGTCAGGGCACGGTTGAGCCCCTCGTACACCACGAGGCGCACCGAGTTGGAGCCGATGTCGATGACGGCAACCGGCGCCCCCTGGGACAGCCGGCCGGGGGCATGCGTCAACTCAGCGCCCGCCTCCGCGGCGGACGAAGAGGCTGCGCGGCGAAGAATCCTTGAGAGACTTTCCACGTCCGGACAAGCTCGGATTTGTCATGAAATACTGATGGGCGTTGAACGGCTCCTCGCCCGGCGCCGGGACTATGCGTTCCGACGAGCCATCCGGCAAGACGCGCCAGCTTTGCTGGTTGTCGATAAGGTTCGCAACCATGATCTGGTCGAGCACCTGCTCGTGCACGGTCGGGTTGGTGATGGGGCACAGGGTCTCGACGCGGCGGTCGAGGTTGCGCGGCATCAGGTCCGCCGAGGAGATGTAGACGATGGCGTTCGGGCTCGGCAGGCCGTGGCCGCCGCCGAAGCAGTAGATGCGCGAGTGCTCCAGGAAGCGCCCGACGATGGACTTCACCCGGATGTTCTCGGAAAGCCCGGGAATACCGGGCCGGAGGCAGCAGATGCCGCGGATGACGCAATCCACCTGAACGCCGGCGGCGCTGGCGGCATAGAGCGCGTCGATGATCTCGGGATCCACCAGCGAATTGCACTTCAGCCAGATGGCCGCCGGACGGCCCGCCCGGGCAAACTCGATCTCGTCCGCGATGTGCTTCATCAGCCGCGGCTTGAGGAAGGAGGGCGACACGGCCATGGCGTCGAGTTCACCCGGCGTCGCATAGCCGGTGATGAAGTTGAAGATGCGCGCCACGTCCTGGGCGATCACCGGATCGGCGGTGAAGAAGGAGAGATCGGTGTAGATGCGCGCGGTAATGGGGTGGTAGTTGCCGGTGCCCACATGGACGTACGTGGCGAGCTGGGAGCCTTCCCGGCGCACCGCCATGGAGAGCTTGCCGTGGGTCTTCAGCTCGATGAAGCCGAACACCACCTGCACGCCGGCGCGCTCCAGGTCGCGGGCCCAGCGGATGTTGGCTTCCTCGTCGAAGCGCGCCTTCAGCTCCACCAGCGCGGTCACCGACTTGCCGGCCTCGGCCGCTTCGGCCAGTGCCTTCACGATGGGGCTGTCGGAGGAGGTGCGGTAGAGGGTCTGCTTGATGGCGACGACGTTGGGGTCGCGGGCGGCCTGACGCAGAAACTGAACCACCACGTCAAAGGATTCATAAGGGTGGTGAACCAGAATGTCCTTCTCGCGAATAGCGAGAAAGCAGTCTCCGCCGTGGTCGCGGATGCGCTCGGGAAATCGGGCGTTATAGGCCTGGAATTTCAGGTCCGGCCGGTCCACCGAGACGAGCTGTGAAAACTCGTTCAGCGCCTGCACGCCGTCCACCACGAAGATCTCGTCGTCGTTCACGCCGAGTTCGCGGGCGACGAAATTGCGCAGCTCCTCCGGCATGGCGGCGTCGGCCTCCATGCGGATCACCTCGCCGTAGCGGCGCTGCTTGAGGGCGGTCTCGAACAGGCGGACGAGGTCTTCGGCCTCTTCCTCGATTTCGAGGTCGCTGTCGCGGATGACGCGGAACACGCCCTGTCCCTTCACCGCATAGCCGGGGAAGAGGCGCGCGATGAACAGACCGATCATCTGCTCGAGCGTCATGAAACGCAGCGTGCCGGTGCCCTGGTCCGGCAGGCGAATGAAGCGGTCGACCTTGGCCGGGATGCGGATGAGCGCGTTCATGCCCCGCCCGTCCGACTGGCGCACCAGCTGGAGGGCCAGCGAGAAGCCCAGGTTGGGAATGAACGGGAAGGGGTGGGCCGGATCGATGGCGAGCGGGGTCAGGACCGGGAAGACGTGGTTGAGGAAGTGCCGCTCCAGCACCTCCATGTCCTCGGGCGTCCCGTCCCCGCCATCCACCAGCACGATGCCGGCGGCGGCAAGGTCGCGCCTGAGCTCGCGCCAGCGCGCCTGCTGGTCGGAGATCAGCTGTGCGGCGGCGGCGAGGATGGTGGTGAGCTGCTCGGAAGGGGTGAGGCCATCCGGGCTCTGGGTCTGCACGCCCTCGCGCACCTGCTCCTTCAGGCCGGCGACGCGGACCATGAAGAATTCATCGAGGTTGTTGGCGGAGATGGAGAGGAAGCGCAACTGCTCCAGCAGGGGATGATTGCGGTTCTCCGCTTCCTCCAGCACGCGGCGGTTGAAGCCGAGCCAGGAAATCTCGCGATTGATGAACCGCTGCGGCGACTGCGCGAGCGGGCTTTCCACTTCGGAGACGATTTCGGTGTCGGAGAGAGCCACAGCCTCGTTCATGCCCATTCGCTCCCGTCGCTCCCTCATGCCTCATTGGCCGAAACCGGCCGGACCATGGCCGGCTTGCATGACCACTCTATGACATTGCGCCGGCCTTGCGCGTTCCTCAATCGTCCGCGTCCGGATCGGTCCCGGCGGAGGCCTCGTCCGCCAGATCGCCGGCCGCCAGCACCTGGGCTGCCAGCGCGCGGGTCACCGGCCGCCGGGCGGCCAGCGCGGCTTGGTCGAGCGCCTCGACGATGCGCTGGGCCCCCGCCACCGAGCGCGGGATGCGCAGCAACAGATATTGCACGGTCGCCTCGTCCACCGCGAGCTGGCGGTCGGCGAACAGCTTCACCAGCACGGCCGCCAGCAGGGAATCGTCCGCCGGGGCGATCTCGAACACCGGGATGGCGCGCAGCCGGGAGGCGAGGTCGGCTGTGGCGAGGGGGAAGCCGGAGGGCGGCGTACGCGCCGTCATCAGCAGGTAGGCCTGCTGCTCACGGGCGAGATTGAGCAGGTGGAACAGGGCCGGCTCGCTGAAGGTCGCCGGGTCGAGGTCCTCTAGCACCAGCGCGTCGCGGGCGAGGGCCGCCGGCACAGCCTCGCGCACCAAGTCGCGGGCGGCCAGCGTCAGGGCGCCCGACCGCTCGGCGAAGATGGCGGCGAGGTGGCTCTTGCCCGCGCCTTCCGGGCCGACGAGGCAGGCGACACGCGACGGCCAGTCGGGAAAGGCGTCGATCAAGGCGAGCGCCGCCGCGTTGCCGGGCGCGGCGAGAAAGTCGTCGCGGCGCAGCGCCGGCTGGTTCGGCAGGTCGAGGGCAAGCTGGCGCGGCGGTTCTGCCGGGGGGCGGGGCATCGGGTCAGCGGGTCTCTGCCGGAGGATCATCGTCCGCCGCGCCCTGGTAGAGCGAGGATTGCATGTAGCGGGCGATGGCGAAGTGCACCAGAACGCCCGCCACCGCCGTCAGCGGCACAGCCAGCAGCAGGCCGACGAAGCCGAACAGGTAGCCGAAGGCGAACAGGGCAAACATCAGCCACACCGGATGCACGCCGATGCTGTCGCCCACCAGTTTCGGCGAGAGCACATAGCCCTCGATGGTCTGGCCGGCGACGAAGATGGCGAGCACGGTGCCGATCATGCTCCAGTCCGGGAAGAACTGGACGATGGCGACGCCCATGGCCAGCACGAAGCCGGTCAGCGAACCCACATAGGGGATGAAGGTGATGACCCCGGACACGATGCCGATCAGCAGGCCGAAGTTCAGCCCCACCATGGAGAGGGAGACGGCATAGAAGCCGCCGAGCAGCAGGCAGACCATGGCCTGGCCGCGCACGAAGCCGGCCACCGCGCTGTCCATGGCGAGGGCGAGGCTCCGCACCACCGGGCGGTGCGGCACGGGCACCAGCCGGTCCACCAGCCCGACCATCTCGTTCCAGTCGCACAGGATGTAGAACACAACCACCGGCGTCACCACCAGCAGAGCGAACAGCGAGATCAGCGCCTGCCCCCCGGACCAGACCGACGAGAGCAGGCTCAGCACATGGCTGACCCCCTGGGTCATCAGGTCGGAGATGGAGCGCTGCATGTCCGGCAGCCGGTCGCCGACGATGCCGCTCAGCCATTCCCGGTTCTCTTCGGTCAGAAGGCCCTGCAGGCGCGTCACGTAGGACGGCAGGCGCTGGATGAATTCGAACAGCTGGGACGACAGGATGGGCAGCGCGAGCAGGAAGAACAGCATCACCAGCAGCAGCATGATCCCCACCACCACGAGGGCGGAGAGGGTGCGGGCGACGCCGATGTGCTCGAGGCGCGCGACCACCGGATTGAGGAAGTAGGCGAGCACGATGCCCGCCACGAACGGCAGGAGGATGCCGGAAAGCAGCCACAGGACGAAGGCGGTGAGCAGCAGTGCGCCCACCCAGAAGCGGGCCTGGATGCGCACGGATGTCCCCTCCATCCCAGAATGGATCGGCACGGGCATGCGGGGAAGCCGGGCAAAGGCGGCACCGCGCCGCGCCGGCGACGTGGGGTCGCTGCGGAGTTCCGGCATGCGGGTGCGGTCGCCGTCCATCACCTTGCGCCTTTCAACCGGCCGCCCGAAGGGGCGCCGATCCTGAACCGTTGCCCCTCAGCTTGCCATATGGCGCGTCCATGCGGCGAGATAGGCAGCGGCGGAAAGGCCCGTCAAGAGGCCGACAAGCACGAGCCCCAGATCGTACAGGCCGGGCACCGTCACCGCGAAGCCGGCGCTCGCCAGCACAAGGGCGGCGAAGCTGATCTGCGCCGCCGTGTTCACCTTGGAAATGAGAAGCGGGCTGATCGTCACCGGCTTGGCCATCACCAGCGACAGCACCACCGCGCCGATGATCATGACATCCCGCGACACCACGGCGATGGCGACCCAGCGGGGGATGAGGCCAACCACCGCCAGCGTCACGTAGATGGAGATGAGCAGCGCCTTGTCCGCCACCGGGTCCAGATAGGAGCCGAGCTCCGTCTGCATCTGGAAGCGCTTGGCGATGAAGCCGTCGAGCGCATCCGAGATTCCGGCGGCGAGGAACAGCCAGAAGGCAAGGAGCGGCTCGCCGGAGGCGATGGCCCACACCACGGCCGGCACCAGGAAGATGCGCAGCAAGGTGATGATGTTGGGGATGCTCAAGGCTCTTCCGCCACCCTGATAGCGTTGAAAGGCCGGTCGAATGAGAGGGGGCGCGGTGCTCCGCGCCGTCCTCAGCCGCTGATGCGCTCGATTTCCGCGCCGCAGCGCGACAGCTTCTCTTCCAGTTTCTCGAAGCCGCGGTCGAGGTGGTAGACGCGCTGCACCATGGTCTCGCCCTCGGCGGCGAGGCCGGCGATGACCAGGGACACCGAGGCGCGCAGGTCCGTGGCCATCACCGGGGCTCCGGTCAGGCGCTCGACACCCTCCACCACGGCGGTGTCGCCGTCGAGCTGAATGCGGGCGCCGAGACGGGCCAGCTCCTGCACGTGCATGAAGCGGTTCTCGAAAATGGTCTCGGTGATGCGCGAGCGCCCCTTGGCCTTGGTCATCAGGGCCATGAGCTGGGCCTGGAGGTCGGTCGGGAAGCCGGGGTAGGGCGCGGTGGAGACCTCCACCGGCAGGATTCCGGCGCCGTTGCGACGCACGCGGATGCCCTCGTTGGTCGCGTCGATCTCGGCGCCGGCGTGGCGCAGGGTCTCAAGCGCGTCCTCCAGCAGGTCCGGGCGGGCGCCGGCCAGCATCACGTCGCCACCGGTCATGGCGGTGGCCATGGCATAGGTGCCGGTCTCGATGCGATCGGGCAGCACCGCATGGCGGGCGGCCTTGAGGCGCGGCACGCCCTCAATGCGGATGGTGGAGGTGCCGGCCCCCTCAATGCGCGCGCCCATCTTGATGAGGCAGTCGGCGACATCGACGATCTCGGGCTCGCGCGCGGCGTTCTCGATCACGCTCTCGCCGCGGGCGAGGGCGGCGGCCATCAGCGCAGTATGGGTCGCACCCACCGACACCTTCGGGAAGACGATGCGGGCGCCGGTGAGCCCGCGCGGCGCCTTGGCCAGCACATAGCCGGCGTCGATCTCGATGTCGGCGCCGAGGGCGCGCAGGGCGTCGAGGTGGAAATCCACCGGCCGCGTGCCGATGGCGCAGCCGCCGGGCAGGGAGACCTTGGCGACGCCCATGCGGGCGAGGAGCGGCCCCACCACCCAGAACGAAGCGCGCATCTTCGACACCAACTCGTAGGGAGCAATGGTGTCCACGATGACGCGGGCGTCGATCTCCAGCGTCTGGCCGGCATAGGGGTCGTCCCCGTTGCGCTTGCCGTTGGTGGTGATATCCACGCCGTGATTGCCGAGGATGCGCTGCAGCAGCGCCACATCCGCGAGCCGCGGGACGTTCTCGAGAATCAGCTTCTCCTCGGTCAGGAGGCTGGCAATCATCAGCGGCAGGGCTGCGTTCTTCGCGCCCGAGATGGGGATGGTGCCCTTCAGCTCGTTGCCGCCGACGATGCGAATCTTGTCCATGCCGTCCTGTCCTTGCCTTGCGGGCGGCGCCCCCCTGAGCCGGCCGTAAGCGGATGTAAGAGAGAAGCTCTAGCCCGCCTCGCCGTCCGGCACAATCGCGGGCTTCCCCTCGGACGGGGCGCTGCTACCACCCGTTGCGGGATTTCCACCGGAAGCCTCGGGCGAGGCATTTTCCTCCTGCGGCGCGCGCCGGGCGCGGGCCTGCGCCTTGCGGCGCTGGAGATTGGCGCGCAATGCAGCGGCGAGCCGGTCCGATCGATCCGTGTCAAAAGCCATGATGTTCCCCTTTCGTCCCAATAGAGGGGCGGGCGAACCGGCGCAAGGGCACCCTTTCTCCTTACCTTTGCGTGCATTGCTGGCCTTGCCGCAGGGAGTGTGCTAACGAGCCCAATTGCTGGGCCGGGGGCACGCGGGCGTTCAGGCGCTCCACCATCCGCGCGCGGCGCGAGGACGGGCCGACGCGATCTCGTCTCCTTCGCGACGGAGGGGGGCTGGGCACGGCGGAAAAAAGGCATTATGCCCTCCTCCAGCCGCCGAACGGCAACGGGATTATCCGAACAACCGAGGGTTCGATCTATGAGTGACATCGCCGAGCGGGTGAAGAAGATTGTCGCGGAGCATCTGGGGGTTGAACCCGAGAAGGTCACGGAGAGCGCCTCCTTCATCGACGATCTCGGCGCGGACAGCCTCGACACCGTGGAACTCGTGATGGCCTTCGAGGAGGCCTTCAACTGCGAGATCCCGGACGATGCCGCCGAGACCATCCTGACTGTGGGCGACGCGATCAAGTTCCTGGAAAAGAACGCGGCTTGATCCATTCGCGTGTCCATCTGGCGGTCGCGTGGCGCTCGGCGCCCGCGGCCGTTGTTGCACCGGGCCGCGCGCCAGGCGCGCTGTTCGCCCGCCTCCCGGAGTTTTTCCCATGAGACGTGTTGTCGTCACCGGCCTCGGCATGGTGACGCCGCTCGCCTGCGGCGTCGAGCCGACCTGGCGGCGGCTTCTTGCCGGCGAAAGCGGTGTCAAGACGATCAGCCACTTCGAGGTCTCCGACCTCGCGTGCAAGATCGCAGCGAACATCCCGCGCGGCGACGGGTCCGACGGCACCTACAATCCCGACCAGTGGATGGAGCCGAAGGAACAGCGCAAGGTCGATGAATTCATCGTCTTTGCCATGGCTGCGGCCACCCAGGCCCTGGACGACGCCGGCTGGCATCCCACGTCCTACGAGGACCAGATCACCTCGGGCGTGCTGATCGGCTCCGGCATCGGCGGCATCGAGGGCATCGCGGATGCCTCCCTGCTGCTGAAGGATCGCGGCCCGCGCCGCATCTCTCCCTTCTTCATTCCCGGCCGGCTCATCAACCTTGCCGGCGGCTACGTCTCCATCGCCCACGGCCTCAAGGGGCCGAACCACGCGGTGGTCACGGCCTGCTCCACCGGCGCCCATGCCATCGGCGACGCCGGACGCCTGATCGCCCTCGGCGATGCGGATGTGATGGTGGCGGGCGGGACCGAATCGCCGATCAACCGGCTCGCCATCGCCGGCTTCGCCGCGTGCAAGGCGCTCTGCACCGCCTTCAACGAGGATCCGACCCACGCCTCGCGCCCCTACGACAAGGACCGTGACGGTTTCGTCATGGGCGAGGGCGCCGGTGTCGTGGTGCTGGAAGAGCTCGAGCATGCGAAGGCCCGCGGCGCCAAGATCTACGCCGAGCTGGTCGGCTACGGCCTGTCGGGCGATGCGTTCCACATCACCGCCCCGTCCATGGACGGCGACGGCGCCTACCGCTGCATGTCGGCGGCGCTGAAGCGCGCGGGGATGACGGCGGACGACGTCGACTACATCAACGCCCACGGCACCTCCACCATGGCCGACGAGATCGAGCTCAAGGCGGTGGAGCGGCTGCTCGGCAACGCGGCGGCCAAGACCGCCATGTCGTCGACCAAGTCGTCCATCGGCCATCTGCTCGGGGCCGCGGGGTCGGTGGAGGCGATCTTCTCCATCCTCGCCATCCGCGACCAGATCGCCCCGGCGACGCTGAATCTCGACAATCCGTCGGTGGAGACGCCGATCGATCTCGTGCCGCTGGCGCCCAAGCCGCGCAAGATCGATGCCGTTCTCTCCAATTCCTTCGGCTTCGGCGGCACCAACGCGTCGCTCGTCTTCCGCCGCTACGCCGCCTGATGCGGCCCGACGGCCGGGCTCGCGCCCGGCCGCACGACGCTGGGACAGCCTGCCCCCGTCACGCCCGAATGTCCCTTTAGCAAGCCGCCAAAAGGTGGCTGACTGCCCCGCCGACACGGTGGGAGCCTTCGCCGACGACAAGGGAGCCCGGGATGGCCCAGTCCAACGACGGATCATCGACGCGCGAGGAGCCGGCGGAGGCCGGGGGCACGGCAGCCCCGACGCCGGCATCTTCCGAGCCTGCCGCTGCGCAATCTCAGGTCGGCGCCGATGAGGAATCGCCGCTTCTGCTCAAGGGGCAGGTCCGTCCGCCCGCGCCCCCGAGCGCCGCCGGCGTGTCCGCTCCGCCGCGTCCGCCCGCCGCTCCTCCGATGCCCACCGGTCCTGCCCGCAGTTCGAAGCCGGGCAAGGCGCCGCCGCGCCGGCCTCCGCCCAAGCCGCCGAGGCCGTCGCGCAGCGCGCGGCATCCGGCCGTGACCATCGGCAGCGGCATCTTCACCTTCCTGCTGTTCGTCTTCGTCGCGGTGGGGCTCGCCGGCTGGTATGGCCAGCGTGCTTTCACCGAGCCGGGCCCGCTGACCACCGAGAAGGTGGTGAACATTCCGCGCGGCGCCGGCGTGCGCGACATGGCCGAAATTCTGGAACGCGAGGGCGTAATCCAGAGCTGGGTGCTGTTCGTTGCCGGGCAGAAGCTCGCCCGGCCGGATGCCTCGCTGAAGGCGGGCGAATACGTGTTCAAGCCGGGTCAGTCGGTGGCGAGCATCATCGATACCATCGCCTCCGGCAAGGTGGTGCTCCACCAGGTGACCATCCCCGAGGGGCTGACCAGCCAGCAGGTGGTCAAGCGACTGATGGACAATGACCTGCTCACCGGCACGCCCGCCGTGCCGCAGGAAGGCACGCTGCTGCCCGAGACCTACCGCATCCATCGCGGCATGACCCGGGATGCGGTGCTGCAGGAGATGGCGGACGCGCAGAAGAAGCTGCTCGCGACCATCTGGGCCAAGCGCGCGCCGGACGTGCCGCTCAAGAGCCCGCAGGAACTCGTCACCCTCGCCTCCATCGTGGAGAAGGAGACCGGCAAGGACGACGAGCGGCCCAAGGTCGCCGCGGTGTTCGTCAACCGCCTGACGAAAAAGATGCGGCTGCAGTCCGATCCGACCATCATCTACGGCATCGTCGGCGGCAGGGGCTCGCTCGGGCGTCCGATCTCGCGCACCGACATCGCCACGGCGACCGCCTACAACACCTATGCCATCGACGGTTTGCCGCCCGGCCCCATCTGCAATCCGGGCAAGGACGCGCTGATGGCGGCGGCCAACCCGCCGAAGACGAAAGATCTGTTCTTCGTCGCCGACGGCACCGGCGGACACGCCTTCGCTGAGACCTTGGCGGACCACAACAAGAACGTCGCCCGCTGGCGGGCGATCGAGCAGGGCGCAGCCCCGGCGCAGGGCGGACAGCCGCCTGCCGCGCCGGCCGCCACACCTCCGGCCGCTCCCGGCCGCTGAAAGACACGGAGACGGCAATGGCCGCGGGACCGATCATCAAGCGCGCAGCCGTCTCGGCCGGAAAGGTTGAGCCGAGGACGCCGCTTGCCAGCATGACCGGCTTCGCCCGCGTCTCCGGCTCGCACGGGCCGTGGCGCTTCGGCTGGGAGGTGCGCTCGGTGAACGGCAAGGGCCTCGACCTGCGCCTGCGCCTGCCGCCCGGCTTCGAGTCGCTGGAATCGGACGTGCGCAGCCGCACCGGGCAGGTGCTTTCGCGCGGCTCCGTCGCCGCCAACCTTACCGCGACCCGCGAGGGCGAGGCCTCCACCGTCCGCGTCAACCAGGGGGCGCTTGAGGCGCTCTACCGCGCCATGGCCGAAAGCGCGCGCCGCCTCGGCGCCGCCGCGCCGACCCTTGATTCGCTCCTCGCCGTGAAGGGCATGGTGGAGATCACCGAGGCCGAGGACAGCGAGGAGGAGCGCCGCGCCCTTATGGCCGCGGTGCTGGACGCCTTCGACCGGGCGCTGGCCGAACTCGGCACCATGCGCGAGCGGGAAGGCAGCGCCCTCAATTCCATCCTGACCGAGCGGCTCGATACCATCACCGGCCTCGTCTCCCGCGCCGAGCGCCTGCCCGAGCGTTCGGTCGAGGCGGTGAAGGCGCGCATCGCCGATCATGTCCGGGTGCTGATGGAGGCCGCCTCCCTCGATCCCGAGCGGCTCCACCAGGAGGCCATTCTCGCCGTCACCAAGGCCGACGTCCGCGAGGAACTCGACCGCCTCGTCGCCCACATCGCCGCAGCGCGCGACCTGATGGCCGCCGGCGGGCCGGTGGGGCGGCGGCTGGATTTCCTCGCCCAGGAGTTCAACCGCGAGGCGAACACACTGTGCTCGAAGTCCAATTCCGTGGCGCTCACGCAGATCGGGCTTGACCTCAAGCTGCTCGTGGACCAGTTCCGCGAGCAGATCCAGAACCTAGAGTGAAGTCCGCCGCGATGCCCAATTCCGCCTCATCTTCCGTGTCGTCGCACTTCGCGCTGCCGGGCTGGAAGCCGGGCGCCGGGGTGCTCGCCCGCCGCGGACTGATGCTGGTGCTCTCTTCGCCGTCGGGCGCGGGCAAGACCACCCTGTCCCGTCTGCTGCTGAAGAGCGACGACCGCATCACCATGTCGGTCTCGGTGACGACCCGCGCACCGCGGCCGGGCGAGGAGCACGGCAAGGACTATTTCTTCGTCGATCGCGACACCTTCCACCGCATGCGCGACGAAGGCGAACTGCTGGAGCACGCCACGGTGTTCGAGAACCTCTACGGCACTCCGCGCGGGGCCGTGGAGCAGGCGCTCTCCGCCGGGCGGGATGTGCTGTTCGACATCGACTGGCAGGGCACCCAGCAATTGGGCGAGAGCGCGCAGCAGGATCTGGTGAAGGTCTTCATCCTGCCGCCGTCCGCCGCCGACCTCGAGCAGCGGCTGAGGTCGCGGGCGCAGGACTCAGAGGAGGTCGTGCACCAGCGCATGGCCAAGGCCTCGGACGAGATTAGCCACTACACCGAATATGACTACATCATCATCAATCACGACGTGGAAGACAGCCTCGCCAAGCTGACCGCGATCCTCCAGGCGGAGCGGCTGAAGCGGCGGCGGCTCACCGGGCTTTCCAGCTTCGTGAAGGGTCTGCGCGACCACCTCTGAGGCGCGCCGGTCCGGTGGCGGCTATTTCTGCACCGCCACCACCTTGCCCTTGTCCACGGCGAGGGCGAGCTGCCCGGCCTTGAGCGCGAGGGCGTGCACGCCGAACAACTCCCGCCGCCAGCCCTTCAGAGCCGGCACGTCGGCCTCGTCGCTCACCGCGATGCGCTCCAGATCCTCGGTCGTCGCGATCACCTTGGCGGCGACGGCGTTCTGTTCCGCCGTCATGCGCAGCAACACCTTCAGCAGTTCGACCGTGGCGCTGGCGCCGTTGGGCAGGGGCTTGTCCCGCTCGATGCGCGGCAGGGTCTTGGGATCGCGCGCGACACCGCGCTTCACCGCTTCCAGCACCGCCTCGCCGTAGCGCGAGCGTTCGAACCCCTTGGGCAGGGACCGCAGCTCCGCGAGGCGCTCCGGGGTCTGCGGCTGCTGCACGGCGATCTCGCCGATCACTTCGTCCTTGATGACCCGGCCGCGCGGCAGATCGCGGGTCTGGGCCTCGCGCTCGCGCCAGGCGGCGACTTCCACCAGCACCGCCAGCTCGCGCGGCTTGCGCACGCGGGACTTGAGCCGTTCCCACGCCTGTTCGGGATGCTGCTCATAGGTGGCGGGGGAGGTGAGGACGTGCATCTCCTCGCCCACCCACTCGCCGCGGCCGCGGGCGTCCAGATCCGCCGTGAGCTTGATGTAGATATCCCGCAGATGGGTGACATCGGCGATGGCGTAGGTGATCTGCGCCTGGCTCAGCGGCCGGCGCGACCAGTCTGTGAAGCGCGAGGACTTGTCGAGGCTGTGGCCGACGGTGCGCTGGACCAACTGGTCGTAGGAGATGCTGTCTCCATACCCCAGCACCATGGCCGCCACCTGGGTATCGAACACCGGGTGGGGAATCAGCCGCGCCTGATGCCAGATGATCTCGATGTCCTGCCGCCCGGCATGGAACACCTTCATCACCCGCTCATTGCCCATGAGCCGGTAGAAGGGGGCGAGATCCAGCCCCTCCGAGAGCGCATCGATGAGGATGGCCTCGTCGGGGGATGCAACCTGCACCACGCACAACTTCGGCCAGAAGGTGCTTTCCCGCAGGAATTCGGTGTCGACGGTGACGAAGGGGTGTCGCGCAAGACGCTCGCAGGCAGCTGCCAGCGCCTCGGTCGAGGTGATGGGGTCCATTCACCAAACATACCCACGCCGACGCGTTCGGCAAAGGGAATGTGGCGTGATCTTGTCGGAAAGACGTCAGGCGGCTGAGGCGCGGGCGCGGCGGAGGGCTTCCTCTGCGGAGCCCGGACGGCCCAGCAGATAGCCTTGAAGATGCGAGCAGCCCTCGGCCGTGAGCAGCCGCCGCTGGCCCTCGGTCTCAACACCTTCAGCCGTGCAGCGCAGCCCGAGCGTGCGGGCGAGGCCGACGATGGCGCGCACGATGGCGAGGCTCTGCGGCGAGGTCTCCACCTGTTCGATGAAGGAGCGATCGACCTTGATACGGCCGATGCTGAGCGTTCTGAGGTATCCCAGGGAGGAATAGCCGGTCCCGAAATCATCGAGCGCGACGGTGATTCCCTCCTCGCTGAACTGCTCCAGCGTCGCCCGCACCATGGGCCCCTCATGCAGCAGCGTGCTTTCGGTGATCTCCACCTCCAGCCGGGAGGGGGCGAGACCCGAGCTTTCCAGCGCACTGCGCACCTGCCGGAAGGCTTCCGCCCCCCGGAACTGGATGGGCGAGAGATTGACCGAGACGAACAGGCTCTCTGGCCAGGCTGTGGCCGCGACGCAGGCCTCGGTGAGGACCCAGGCGCCGAGCGGCAGGATGAGCCCGGTCTCCTCGGCGACCGGGATGAAGTCCGAGGGGCTGACCAGCCCGCGCTCGGGATGCCGCCAGCGCAGCAGCGCCTCGAACCCGGCAATGCGGCCTGATTCGGCTTCCACGATGGGCTGGTAGACCAGGAAGAACTGGCGATCTCGCCACGCGGTCTGGAGATCCACCTCCATCTCGCGGCGCTCCCGCACCAGACGCTCCATCTCCTCGACGAAGACACGGGCGATGCCCCGGCCGTCGGTCTTGGCGCGGTAGAGGGCGAGGTCCGCGTTTTTGAGCAATTGAGCGACCCCGCTCCCGTCCCGCGGCGACATCACGATGCCGACGCTGCAGCCGCTGATGATCCGGTGGAGCCCGATGTGGAACGGCGTGCGCATCGCCTCGATCAGACGCTGCGCAAATTCCGTTGCTTCCGTCTCGTGCGTCAGCCCCGCCAGAACGACGGCGAACTCGTCGCCCCCGAGGCGGGCTGAGAAATCGCCCGGGCCGAGCATGGCGCGGATGCGTTCGGCGATCTCGGTCAGCAGGGTGTCGCCGGCGTCGTGGCCGAGGGTGTCGTTGACGGCCTTGAAATAATCGAGGTCGAGATAGAGCAGGGCGAAGGGCGTTCCGCCGCCTCGCGCATTCAGGAGTGCGGCCAGGCGCTCGGCGAATGCGAGGCGGTTGGGCTGGCCGGTCAGCATGTCGATCCGCGCCATGGCATGCTGGGTTACGGCGAAGGCCCGCTCATCCCGCAGATGCCGGCCGAGGCCCCAGGCGGCCAGACCGATGGTGAGGCAAAGCAGCACGGAGGCGACGATCAGCGGCGTCGCGCGCTGCCACATGAGGGTATCCAGAGCGGCGACGCTGTCGCTCACCACCACGGCTACCGGCAGATCGCCCACGGGGTGGACCGCAGCAATGCGCGCCTTTTCATCCAGCGTTCCGGCGGGGAGCTGGGTCATCTGGCCGCTGCCGAACACCGCCGTCGCGGTCCGCGCACGAACGGCGGAATCGCGCGGGGAGAGGCCGGCCGAGCCGGGATAGCGGGCGAGCAGCGCACCGTCGGAACGGATCAGCGCGATCATGCCGTCGCGTCCAAGCCGGATGCCGCCGTAGAAGCGCTCGAAATACGCTTGCTCCATGGCGCCCAGCACCAGGCCCAGGAAGCGACCCGAACTGTTCGCGAAGCGCTTGGCGAGATAGATGGTGACGGAGCCGCTCCCGCGGTTCGGGACCGGCTCGCTCACGAAAATGTCCGGTCCCTTCATCCCTTCGAGGGCCAGAAAATAGTCGCGGTCGGATACGTTGACCTTGGGAATGGGCCAATAGCGCGAAAAATTGAGGAGCTGGCCGGTCTGATCGATGACGGTGATGGCATCGATGAAGGGCAGTCCGGAAATCTTCTCCCGCAACCGGGAATGGACGTCTTCCGTCGACATGGCGTCCGCGAGCTGGGCCTGTGTCTCTATGTCCCTTTCCCGCGCATGGGCGATAAGGTCGTCCTGGATGAGGCCCACGCTCTGGAACGCACGGGCGGTCTGCTCCGACAGCGTCACGGCAAGGTTTTCGAGCTCACGGGCGCGATCGGCGGCCCCATCGTGCCACAGGTTCGTCACGAGGAGACTGGTGGCGGCGATCACGCA
This sequence comes from Xanthobacter aminoxidans, assembly GCF_043193615.1. Lineage (NCBI taxonomy): Bacteria > Pseudomonadati > Pseudomonadota > Alphaproteobacteria > Hyphomicrobiales > Xanthobacteraceae > Xanthobacter > Xanthobacter aminoxidans. The sequence goes on from NZ_JBAFUS010000002.1 coordinate 171,365, forward strand.
GCCGACCAGGGCCGCAGCGATCAGGGCCAGCCACAGAGGCCCGTGCAGGGCTGGTCCGGCCACGTCCTGCGACCCGGTCTCACGCCCATTCGGCGTCTCCATGCCGGCCTCGCTCTCTGTCACGCCCGCACCCGCACGACCCATCGATTAAGACACGGCAGAGCCGAGCCTACATCCTTCGCGCATGGCTGAACAAGACTGCGTGCTTGACACGGGCGGGATCGCATGCACCTTCGCCCCGCCTTAGACGCGGACTTTCGAGCCGTGGCGCGCGGTGACGCGGCGCCCGGCGCGCAAGCGGCGCCTCGGGCGTCCGGTGCGCGCCAATGGCCTGCGCGCGGGCGTCCGGGCTGCAGGGCCTGATCGCCCCGTGTCTTCCCCGTTCAGCCTTGAAAGGGCGACCCCATGCATCGTTACCGCTCACATACCTGCGGCGCGCTTTCGACCGCCGAGGTGGGCCAGATCGTCCGCCTGTCCGGCTGGTGCCACCGCATTCGCGACCACGGCGGCGTGCTGTTCATCGATCTGCGCGACCATTACGGCCTCACCCAGGTGGTGGTGGACCCCGATAGCGCGGCGTTCAAGGACGCCGAGAAGGCGCGCTCCGAGTGGGTCATCCGCATCGACGGCAAGGTGCGCCTGCGCCCCGAGGGCACGGAGAACGCGGACCTCACGACAGGTGCCATCGAGGTCTATGCCACCGACCTCGAAGTGCTGGGCCCGGCGGCCGAGCTGCCGCTGCCGGTGTTCGGCGATGTGGAATACCCGGAAGAGACGCGGCTCAAGTACCGCTTCCTCGACCTGCGCCGCGAGAAGCTCCACCGCAACATCATGACCCGCGGCGCCATCATCGACGCCATGCGCCGGCGCATGAAGGATCAGGGCTTCTTCGAATTCCAGACGCCCATCCTCACGGCCTCCTCGCCGGAAGGCGCGCGCGACTTCCTCGTGCCCTCGCGCCTCCATCCCGGCAAGTTCTACGCGCTGCCGCAGGCGCCCCAGCAGTACAAGCAGCTCATCATGATGAGCGGCTTCGACCGCTACTTCCAGATCGCCCCCTGCTTCCGCGATGAGGACCCGCGCGCCGACCGCCTGCCGGGCGAGTTCTACCAGCTCGACCTGGAGATGAGCTTCGTCGAGCAGGAAGACGTGTTCGCCGCCATGGAGCCGGTCATCACCGGCGTGTTCGAGGAGTTTGCCGGCGGCAAGCCGGTGACCAAGAACTGGCCGCGCATTCCCTATGCGGAAGCCCTGCGCAAGTACGGCACCGACAAGCCGGACCTGCGCAACCCGCTGGTCATGCAGAACGTGTCGGACCATTTCCGCGGCTCGGGCTTCAAGGTGTTCGCCCGCATGCTGGAGGTGGAGAAGAACGAGGTGTGGGCCATCCCCGGCCCCGGCGGCGGCTCGCGCGCCTTCTGCGACCGCATGAACAGCTGGGCGCAGGGCGAGGGCCAGCCGGGCCTCGGCTACATCATGTGGCGCGAAGGCGGGGAGGGCGCCGGCCCGCTCGCCAACAACATCGGCCCCGAGCGCACCGAGGCGATCCGCGAACAGCTCGGCCTGAAGGCCGGCGACGCCGCCTTCTTCGTGGCGGGCGATCCGGAAAAGTTCGTGAAGTTCGCCGGCCTTGCCCGCACCCGCATCGGCGAGGAACTGAACCTCGTCGACAAGGACCGCTTCGAGCTGGCCTGGATCGTGGACTTCCCCTTCTACGAATATTCGGAGGAGGAGAAGAAGGTGGACTTCTCCCACAATCCCTTCTCCATGCCGCAAGGTGGGCTGGAAGCGCTGAACACGCAGGACCCGCTCACCATCAAGGCGTTCCAGTACGATATCGCCTGCAACGGCTACGAGATCGCCTCCGGCGGCATCCGCAACCATCGCCCCGAGGCCATGGTGAAGGCATTCGAACTGGCCGGCTATGACGAGGCGACCGTGGTGGAGCGGTTCGGCGGCATGTATCGGGCCTTCCAGTACGGCGCGCCGCCTCATGGCGGCATGGCGGCGGGCGTGGACCGCATCGTCATGCTCCTGTGCGGCACCACCAACCTGCGCGAAATCTCCATCTTCCCCATGAACCAGCAGGCGCTCGACCTGCTCATGGGCGCCCCGAACGAGGCGAGCCCGAAGCAGTTGCGCGAACTCCACATCCGGTCTGCGCCGCAGCAGAAGTGATGCGGTCCCCCAGTTGGGGGAGAAGCGCGGCCACGCCGAAGCCGATATAGATCCTCTCCGGGACATCACCGCGGGACGAAACCGCGGGCGCTCCCGGGAGGATGCAGATGCGGTTCGCCTATCCAATGCTCTTGGCCGCGGCCCTCGCGGTCCAGATTCTCGCCTTTCCCGCCGGCGCCGCAGCTGACGAGGCTTCGGACAAGGCCGCGCTGGCGCGGCAGGTGGTCGACTTCGCGGTCGTGCCGGGACTGGAGAAGCATTTCGGCCGGATGATCGGCCAGGCCGCCGAGAAGATCCCGGCTGACAAGCGGGATGCCGCACGTGACGTGCTCACGAAGGAATCCGCCAGCATCCGCGAGGATCTCGTGGGGGTCTTCGTGGGCTATTATGCGGATGCCTACACCCTGGCCGAACTCAAGGAACTGGCCGCCTTCTACGGCAGCCCCCTCGGCCTGAAGATGGTGCGGGTCCAGGAAAATCCACCGGAAGCCGTCAACATTGCCGTTCAGCAGCAGATCGTGAAGCTGGTGGCGTTCCTGAGCGCGGCCACCGGCGCCCCCCGGTGAGGGGCGCCGGGCTCTGAACCCGGCGCTTCCATCGCGCGCCTGAGCGCCCTCAGGGCGCCGTGGCGGTCGCCTCGAAGGTGAAGGTTTCCAGCATAACGGTCGGGTCGCCTGAGGAGACGAGGGCGATCAGCGGCACGAAGCCCTTCGGCTTTGCCGTCACCTTCAGCGTGCCCGGATTGCGCAGGAACGACACCAGGGCGGCACCCACCGGAGCCATCTCGGGCATGCCCTCCTCCATCTCGGCCGCGAAGCTTTCGGCCAGCGCCACGACCTGCTCGCGATAGTCCGCCTCGCTCACCCCGGCCGCCTTGGCGAACTGGGCGTACATGAGCTTGGCGAGCCCGAGGTCCGTCAGCGTTACCGTCACCGGCCCGGCACCGATTGCCGGCAGTTCGTTGACGAAGCCGCCGGCGTCGGCGAAGGCTGACTGCGGCACATCGGAAAGCTTGGTCTCGATGATGACCCGGAAGGCGTCCTTCACCTCGGTGGTGATGGGCGCCAGCGTGAGCGTGCTCTCGTTGACGTCGTAAAATGCCTTGGCGCCGAGCGAGACGGTCGCCCGCTTCATGCCTGCGTTCATGAGATAGATGAAGGGCTCGCCATCCTCCGGCCGGATCGGGCCCGAGACGTCGGTCAGCGCGAAGTCCACGTAGGACGGCAGCACCCCCAGCGACCCACCCCAGGACAGGGAGAAATTGCCGATCTTCACCGGCTCGTCCTTCGCATCCCCCTCGCCGTACGGCACTTCCAGATTCTTGATCTCGATGCCCGAGATCACCCGGAACAACACCAGCGCCGTGGTGGGGGAGGGGCTCTGCGCTTCGGCGGCGAGCGCCGCGAGCTGGTTGAAATCGAGCTGGCGCACGGCGATGCGGCCGATCTTGCCGGTGCCGCCCTCGGGCGTCTTGCCGTCCGCCCGTTCCAGCACGAACCCGTCGAGCACGCCGTTGGCGAGGCCGTCCATGCGGATCAGCCCGACACGCCCCGTCTCGCCCTTCTCCGAGGTGTAGGCTTCCGTGACCGCGACAGTGGTGAAGGAGATGCCGCCGATGGTATCGCGCACCAGCTCGGCGGCGCGGCGGCTGTCCTCGACGGACGGATTGGCCGGCGGCTTCGTCACCAGAGCCTGGAACTTGGCGAGCCGCCCGGCATCGAAGGCCGAGGGGCGGATGGCGAAATTCTCCATCAGCATGGAGGCGCCGCCCTGGGTGGGGCCGCCGTCCTGGGAGATGACGTAAGGGCCGGTGACCACCTTGCCATAGATGCGCCCGTAGGCGTCGGCTGCCTTGCCGGCGGGGCCGCCCGGCTGGGTCATCAGCAGCAGCGGCGCGGTGTCGATCTGCGCCGCGACCAGTCCCTCGATGCGCAGGTTGAACTTACCCGGCGCGGCCTGCCCATCGGCGGGCGCCGCGGCCGGCAGCACATAGGAGGCGGTCGAGCGGTCGATGATGAGGCTGCGGATCGCCCCGGCATTGATGCCCTCGGCGGCGAGATTGGTGTAGGTGGCCTCCATGGGCGGAGCACCGGCCGGCGCCATCCGCACGCGCGCCTCGGGGATGGTCACCTTGGCGGCGGTCGTCGCCGCCAACTGGCGCAGGGCCACCCGCAAGGCGCCATAGGCGCCGCCACCCTCGCCAGCCGCGATCAGGGTCATGGGACCGTTGTAGCGGTCGATCATCACCTGCGGCAGGCTGTAGGTGACGGTCCCGCCTTGTGCGGAATCGCCGGTGAGCGTCACCTCCACGCCGTCGAGGTCGAGGGCTTCCAGCGTCACCCGCCGGTCGATGGGCTTCTCGCTGCCCCGCGCGACGAGGCGCGCGATCTTCACGGCCGCTGTGCCGTCGGCCGAGGCGATGGCGATGCCCGAGACCGTGACGGCGCGATCGGCGGGGTCGAAGCCGGCATCCGTGAAGGACGCCTTGCTGCCCGCCGCGCGGATGCCGGCAAACGCCTGGTCCACTTCCGCCCGCACCTTGGCCCGCGACCAGGCGGCGAAGCCGAACCAGCCGCCCGCCCCCAGCACGGCGACGATCCCGATCGCAACGGCAACCTTCGTCCCGATTCCGCGCCCCGCCTTCCCCTCGGTCATATCCATTCCTTCCAGGCATCCGCCCGCATCATACCCGCAGACTCGCCGCCAAAAGGGCGAATCGCAGGCGCCCAAATTGCGAGCGCGCCTCAGACACGCCCAAGATCGCGGCACCTGCGCCCCTCAGACCCGCCATGCGTGCGCAACATAACCTAATTTGTGCGGTCGCCCGTGACATAAGCATGCGTGGCCGCTAGGTTGCCGGCCGATTTTCCGCGGCGATCGTTATTCACGAAGGGGGAGGCGTATGGCGTCCAACATTTCCGAGGATCTGCGTTCGGGCGCACTTTATTACCATCGCACGCCGCGGCCGGGAAAGCTTGAGATCCAGGCCACCAAGCCCCTCGGCAATCAGCGCGATCTGGCGCTCGCCTATTCGCCCGGCGTCGCCGCCGCGTGCGAGGCCATCGCCGCCGATCCGCTGCAGGCTGCCGAGCTGACCATCCGTTCGAATCTCGTGGGCGTCGTCTCCAACGGCACCGCCGTGCTCGGCCTCGGCAATATCGGCCCCCTCGCCGGCAAGCCGGTCATGGAAGGCAAGGCCGTCCTGTTCAAGAAGTTCGCCGGCATCGACGTGTTCGACATCGAGATCGATGCCCTGACCGTCGAGCGCATGGTGGACGTGGTGAGCGCGCTCGAGCCCACTTTCGGCGGCATCAATCTCGAGGACATCAAGGCGCCAGAGTGCTTCGAGGTGGAAGCCCAGCTGCGCCAGCGCATGAAGATCCCGGTCTTCCACGACGACCAGCACGGCACCGCCATCATCGTCGCGGCTGCGGTGCGCAACGCGCTGGAGATCGGCAACCGCAAGATCGAGGATCTGAAGATCGTCACTTCGGGCGCCGGCGCCGCCGCGCTCGCCTGCCTTGGCCTCCTCGTCACCATCGGCGCGAAGAAGGAGAACATCTGGGTCACGGATATCGAGGGCGTGGTCTATGACGGCCGCAACACCCTCATGGATCCCTACAAGGAGATCTATGCCCAGAAGACCGACAAGCGCACCCTCGACGAGGTGATCGAGGGCGCGCACATCTTCCTCGGCCTCTCCGCCGGCGGCGTGCTGAAGCCGGAGATGGTGAAGAAGATGGCGGACAAGCCGCTCATCCTCGCTCTCGCCAATCCCATGCCCGAGATCATGCCCGAGGCCGCCCGAGAGGCGCGCCCGGATGCCATGATCTGCACCGGACGTTCGGACTTCCCGAACCAGGTCAACAACGTCCTGTGCTTCCCTTACATCTTCCGCGGCGCGCTGGATGTGGGCGCCACCGACATCAACGCCGAGATGAAGATGGCGGCGGTGGAAGCCCTGGCCGCCCTCGCCCGCGAGACGCCGTCGGACGTGGTGGCCCGCGCCTATGGCGGCGAGACCCGCTCCTTCGGCTCCGATTCGCTCATCCCCTCGCCGTTCGATCCGCGCCTCATCCTGCGCATCGCGCCGGCGGTGGCGAAGGCTGCCATGGACACCGGCGTCGCGACGCGTCCCATCACCGACATGGACGCCTATATCGACCGGCTGGACACCTTCGTGTTCCGCTCCGGCTTCATCATGCGTCCGCTGTTCGCCAAGGCGAAGCAGTCCATCAAGCGCGTGATCTATGCCGAGGGCGAGGACGAGCGCGTGCTGCGGGCCGTGCAGGCTGTGGTCGAGGAAGGCATCGCCCGGCCCATCATCGTCGCCCGCCCGAGCGTCGTTGACACCCGCCTGAAGCGCTTCGGCCTCTCCATTCAGCCCGGCCGTGACTTCGACCTCATCAATCCCGAGGACGATCCGCGCTACCGCGACTATGTGCGCGATTACGTCGAGGTGGCCGGCCGCCGCGGCGTGACGCCGGATGCCGCCCGTACGCTGGTCCGCACCCATCCCACCGTGATCGCGGCGCTGGCCGTCCATCGCGGCGAGGCGGATGCGATGCTTTGCGGCATTGAGGGCCGTTTCGTGCGCCACCTCCGGCAGGTGCGCGACATCATCGGCCTCGCCCCCGGCGTCAAGGAGCTGGCGGCGCTCTCGCTGCTCATCACCTCCAAGGGCAATTTCTTCATCTGCGACACGCAGATCCAGACCGAGCCCACCGCCGCCGACCTCGCCGAGATGACGGTGCTGGCCGCCGCCCACGTCCGCCGCTTCGGTCTGGAGCCGCGGGTGGCGCTGCTCTCGCACTCCAATTTCGGCAGCCACGAGACGCTCTCGGCCAAGCGCGTCCGCTCCGCCCTCTCCATCATCCGCGAGCGCGATCCGAACCTTCAGGTCGACGGAGAAATGCAGGCGGATGCAGCACTTGTGGAAGATATCCGCAAGAAGTCCTTCCCCCATTCCGGGCTGTCCGGGGTGGCCAACGTGCTGGTGATGCCGGACCTCGACGCGGCCGACATCGCCTTTAACATGATCAAGGTGCTGGGCGATGCCCTGCCGGTCGGACCCATCCTCATGGGCACCGCCAAGCCGGCCCACATCCTCGGCCCGTCGGTGACGACCCGCGGCGTGGTCAACATGACCGCCGTGGCCGTGGCCGAGGCGCAGACGGACTGACAAGCATCTGAAAAGACGGACCTTTCCTCCTCCCCGCGCGGGAGGGGAAAGGGGCCCCGGCGAGGCGCTTCAGCGCGACGGCGGGGGGCCGAGGATGCCGGCCGTATAGCGCTCGATCAGGGCGCTGAAGGGGGTGCCGTCGGGCAGCGTCAGCACCGCCCGGTGGCTCAGCACGAAGGCCGGCAGGGGCAGCGCGGCACCGGGGGCGGGCTTGAAGCCGGTTTCGTCCGCCGGCATCCACAGAACTGTGGAATCGAGGGTCTTGCGCCGGAAATCGAGCGGTTTCACCACCTTGCCGAACGGGGTATCGGTGGTGTCCAGCACCTGGTTCATGTCGGGTGTCAGCTTTTCCGGCAGATAAAAGTTATCCGCCTCCGACAAAACCGTGGGTCCGCACACCAGCCGCACCCGGCGATGCCGCACCGGCGTGTCGGGTCCGGCGCCGAGCAGAGCGCGCACCTCCGGGGGGGCGGCGCCCTCCCGCTCGTAGACCCGCTCGGCCACCACCTTGGACGGATCGGAGATGCCCCGGGTGGCGCACCAGCGCTCCAGGGTGGCGGTGGCGCTCGGATGGGCGAGGAGGTCGGCGTTCAGCGCCTCCACCAGCTCCTGCGCCTGCTGGCGGGCGGAGGCGGTGTCCGGCCACTGGGCCTCCAGCGCGTGGGCCGGCACCATCAGGCAGGCGGCCAGCATCAGCGGCACCAGCAGCGGCAGGCCGGACGGGAAGCCGGGCGGAAACATGGGATCGCGCACCCTCCAGAGCGACGCGCCAGCGCGCCACCCCTCTCCATACCGCAGCGCGAAGCCGCTTTCCATGGCGGCCGTTGCCGCCGACCCGGCCCGCCCGCCAGCTGAGACAGCAGCACGCACCATGCGGCCGATCTGTACGTGCCCAAACAGACACGCATGACGTATAATGTCCTTGGTATGATCCTTGTCCCCGACCAGCTCGCTGCCCTCTACGACGCCACGCAAGTGCTGGTGGCGGCTTATGATTCCTTCGATCGACTGCGCTATGCCAACGCCGCCTTCCGCTCTGCCTTCTTCCTGGCGCCGGGCGAGGAGGTGACCTGGGCGGAGATCATGCGCCGCAACCATGCCGAGCGGCGGGGCACCGTCATCGCTGCCCCCGATTTCGACGCCTGGCTGGTCTCCACCTCCTCGCGCCGCGGCAAGGTGCCCTACCGGGCGTTCGAGACCGACCTTTACGACGGCCGCTGGCTGCTGATGACGGAGGGCGTCTCCGCCTCGGGATGGATGCTCTGCATCGCCAGCGACATCACCGCTTTGAGGGAGGACGGGCGGGATGTACGGCAGGCCCGCGACCGCGCCATCAAGGAGGCGCAGACCGACGACCTCACCGGCATCGCCAACCGCCGCTTCATCACCGCGCGGGTGGACGACATGCTCTCGCCCGGCGCCCTGGGCGGGGCGCTGTGCGTGCTGGACCTCGACAATTTCAAATATATCAACGACTTGGTCGGCCACCTCGCGGGTGATGCGGTGCTGCGCGACTTCGCCGCCCGCATCAATGGCCTCATCCGCCGCAAGGATTGCTTCGGCCGCATCGGCGGCGAGGAGTTCGTGCTGGTGCTGCCGCAGACCGCGGCGGAGGAGGCGGTGCTCATTGTCGAGCGGATGCTCTCGCTGGTGCGCCAGTCGCGGCCGCTGCCGCAATGGCCGGACTTCGCCTACACCTTCTCCGCCGGCATCGCCACGGGCGGGCCGGGCACCACCTTCACCGATCTCTACGGCCGCGCCGACCGCGCGCTCTACATGGCCAAGATGAGCGGCCGCAACCGCATCCAGGTGGATGGCGAGGCGCCGCCCGCGGTCATGGCGGCACGGGGCTAGGGCAGGGGACGGGGCCGGGCCGGGCGCCCGCCGTCGTCTCACCCGAAATCAGGAGGCAGGTGTTGCAAAACCACTGCCCGCCGTCCCTCCACTTACGGTATGCTCGGCCGGGCCATGTTCGACATCCGTGACTTCGGAAACGCGGGCGCCGAAGACGGCGTGCCCGGCCTCCTGACCCGCCTCCGCACCCTCTACGAGGCGACGCCGCTGCTTGTCGGTCTTTACGATCACACCGACCGGCTGCGCTACACCAACCCGGCCTACCGTGCCACCTTCGGGCTTCCGGAGGGCGATTTCCCCACCTGGGAGGAAATGGTCCGGCGCAGCCATGCGTCGGGGCACGGCATCAACATCACGGCTGATGATTTCGAGACCTGGCTCGCCTCCGCCAAGTCGCGCCGCGGCAAGGTGCGCTTCCGCAGCTTCGAGAGCGATCTCAGGGATGGCCGCTGGCTGCTGGTGAACGAGACCATGGACGCGGACGGCTGGATGCTCACCGTGGGGGTGGACGTCACCGCCTTCCGCGTCGACACGCGCGACATAAGGCAGGCCCGCGACCATGCGCTGCGCGCCGCCCACACGGACGAGCTGACCGGCGTCGCCAACCGCCGCTTCGCCATCCACCGCGCCAACGAGATGATGGCGCCGCAAGGCCCCGGCGGCACGCTCTGCGTCATCGATCTCGACAATTTCAAGCACGTGAACGACCGCTTCGGTCACCAGACCGGCGATGTGCTGCTGCGCGCCTTCTGCGCCCTGATGGCCGGCGCCATCCGCCGCTCCGACTGCTTCGGCCGGGTGGGCGGCGAGGAATTCGTGCTGGTGCTGCCGCAGACCGACCTCGCGGAGGCCGAGCGCCGCGTCGCCGACCTCCTCGCCCGCGTCCGCGCCTCCCGCCCGCTGCCGGATGTCCCTGACTTCACCTACACCTTCTCCGCCGGCCTCACCTTCACCCCCCCCGGCGACACCTTCTCCGACGCCTACGGCCGCGCCGACCGCGCGCTCTATCTGGCGAAGCTGGCGGGGCGGGACCGGGTGATGCTGGGGTGAGGGGGAGATTTTTGGGATTTTAGTCCTTGACAGCGTCACGCTGTCTGGGTATCTTTTCCCCAAGTTCGAGACGTGTGCCTGACGGCCGAGGCCGGGGCACCTTCTCCCCTCGACCATCGTGATTTCTCACAGGCCGTCATGGCCGGGTTTGTCCCGGCCATCCACGTCGTGGGGCCGGGTGCCCGTTCAGGGCCATCGTCCCGTCGGCCCGACGTGGATTCCCGGCACGAGGCCGGGCATGACGGCGGCGCGGGGGGCTCCGTTGCCGATGTCCCCTCGGCTCCGGCTCGCCGGTCGTCATGCGATGAGTCTTCGCTCCTTTCACAGGTCGTCATGGCCGGGCTTGTCCCGGAAGTCGGCTGCTGCCGACTTCCGTCTCAGAGAACGGAACCCGCAAACATGCGGGTTCCGGCCATCCACGTGGTGGGGCTGGGCGCACATTCACGGTCATCGTCCCGTCGGCACGACGTGGATGCCCGGCACGAGGCCGGGCATGACGGCGGTGCGGTGGCGCGGTCGTCCTGCCGAACCGGCGCCCGCGCCTCTTCCTTCCTCCTCACCTCAGAGGTCCAGCCATGGAGCAGCCTCACGGCAGCGCCGTGCCGTCCGCGCGTCCGGCGCGGGGGGCGTTGGCGCGGCGGCTTTATCTGGAGGGGGCCAGCATGGCGGAGATCCGCCGGCAGACCGGCCTTTCCAGCGCCACCGTCTATTACTGGATCGACCGCGAGATGGGGCCGGACGGCACCTTCCTCTTCAATCCCGTGCCGCGCCGCACCGCCCACCCCGTGGGCGGGCAGCCGGCGAAGGCGCGCGCCGCCAGAGGCCCCGCAAACGCCCCCGCGAACGCCTCCGGCAAGCCGGACCGGCGCGGCCTGCTCAAGCGGCTGTGGCGGGCGGCGGAGCGGCAGATCAATGAGATCGAGGACCGCCTCGCCCGCGTCGCCGACCCCTCCGACGCGCCGCGCCCCGAACCCGAGAAGGACGCCCGGGCGCTGGCCGTGCTGGCGCGGACCCTGCGCGAACTGACCGCCCTGGAAGCGGAGGCCCGCAAACGGCGCAAGGCGAAGGACCAAGATGGAACCGTCCGCGACCTCGACACCTTCCGCCGCGAGCTTGCGCGCCGCCTTGATCGCCTGCGCGAAGAAGGGGACGGCCCGGACGCTTCTTGAAAGCCTGCCCGAGGAAGACGCCGGCCGCCTCCTCGCCGACTGGGCGCTGTGGGCGCGGCCGGACCAGCTTCCGCCTCTGGAAGCCCAGGGCGGCGGGGCGTGGTCCACCTGGCTGGTGCTGGGCGGGCGCGGGGCCGGCAAGACGCGGGCCGGCGCCGAATGGGTGCGCGGCCTCGCTACCGGCACGGCCCCCTTCGCGGCGGCCTCGGTGAGCCCCATCGCGCTCATTGCCGAGACCATGGCGGATGTGCGCGAGGTGATGGTGGAGGGCGTCTCCGGCGTCCTCGCCGTCCATCCGCGCGGCGAGCGTCCGCGCTGGGAGCCGACCCGCCGCCGCCTCGTCTGGCCCAATGGCGCGGTGGCGCAGGGCTTTTCGGCGGAAGATCCCGAGAGCCTGCGCGGCCCGCAATTCGCCGCCGCCTGGCTGGATGAACTCGCCAAGTGGAAGCGCGGCGAGGCCACCTTCGACATGCTGCAATTTGCGCTGCGCCTCGGCGCCCATCCGCGCCAGATGGTGACGACCACGCCGCGCCCCACCGCGCTGCTGCGCCGTCTCCTCGCCGATCCCGCCACGGCGGTGAGCCGGGCGAAGACGGCGGACAATGCCTTCCACCTCGCCCCCACCTTCCTCGGGCAGGTGATGTCCCGCTACGGCGGCACCCGCCTCGGCCGGCAGGAGCTGGATGGCGAGATCATCGAGGACCGGTCGGACGCGCTGTTCTCCCGCCCCCAGCTGGAGGCGCTGCGCGAGGCCGAGGCCCCGCCGCTCGCCCGCATCGTGGTGGCGGTGGACCCGCCCGCCTCCTCCCGCGCCGGCGCCGATTCCTGCGGCCTCGTCGCGGCGGGCGTGGATGCGGCGGGAGTGGTGCATGTGCTGGCGGATGCCACCGAGCAGGGCCTGCGCCCGGCCCAATGGGCGGCGAAGGCGGTGGCGCTGTTTCACCGCTTTTCCGCCGACCGCATCGTCGCCGAGGTGAACCAGGGCGGTGAGATGGTGCGCGCCGTCATCGCCGAGGTGGACCCCGCCGTTCCCGTGGAGCAGGTGCGCGCCACGCGCGGCAAATTCCTGCGCGCCGAGCCGGTGGCCGCCCTCTACGAGCAGGCCCGCGTCCGCCATGCCGGCGCCTTCCCGGAGCTGGAGGACGAGATGTGCGACTTCGGCACGGACGGCCTCTCCTCCGGCCGCTCGCCCGACCGGCTCGACGCGCTGGTGTGGGCGGTGACGGCGCTGGCGCTCGGCCCGAAGGCCGGCGCGCCGCGGGTGCGGGGACTTTAGGCCGTCAGCTGCCGACCACGACGCCGCCCACCGGGATCTCCACCTGCACGCACAGGCCGGTGACGCTTTGGCCGGGCGCGAAGTCCGGCCATCGCTCGTTGCGCTTCAGGCTGGCGCCGAGGCAGCCGCGTTCGCTGCGGAAATAGCCGACGATCTGCTGCGAGGTCTCGGTGGTGACGAACCGGGCGCCGGCATAGGGGCCGCCCGCATAGCCCATGGCGGATGTCGCCGCGGGCTGGACCGTGGTGGTCGTGACGATGAGGACCAGGGCATAGAGCATGACGCCCTCCCGATCTGCTCCCAACCCACGGCCCGCGCTCATTCTACGCCTGTGCTGCCCCAGCGCGAACCGGTTTGTTGGCGCCTTTCCGGTGACGACGCTTGCGTGGCATCCAGAATACGTCCATCATGTGCCTACAAATGAGGCTGCATGACAGCGTTGTGTGCAGACATTTGCCTTCCCTTGGCCCTCTCTGCCCCGTCTGGAGCCATGAGACATCATTGGAAAGCATTTTTCGCACGTCATGAGCCCCATTGCGGCTCCGTCCAGGTCGGGCTGAAGTCCGGCGCGGGCGGCATGCTGGGCATGGGCCTTGTCGGTGGCGCCGCGGCCTTCACCAGCCTTCCGCTGCTCATCGCGCCGTTCGGCGCGAGCGCGGTGCTGCTGTTCGGCCATCCCTCTTCGCCACTGGCGCAGCCGGCCAATGTCATCGGCGGCTATGCCCTGTCGGTCACGGTGGGCATCGTCTTCGCCTTGCTGTTTCCCGGCGCCTGGTGGGCGGCGGCGCTGGGGGTGGGGCTCGCCATCCTCGCCATGCTGCTGCTGCGCGTGTCGCATCCGCCGGCCGGCGCCGTGCCGGTGCTGATGGCGGCCTCGCCCATCGATCCGTTCGAACTGTCCGGCATCGTGATCGCCGGCGCCGTCTGCCTCGTGGCGGTGGCGAGCCTCTACCACCGGCTGCCGCCGCGCCATCACGAGTACCCTCGCCGGGCGGGCTAAAGCCCTGTTGCCCCGCCGCGCGGGCTGATCCGCACGCTTTAACGCCGGCCGCCGCGCCGGCGCATCCTGTGGCCTGCAGCCGGTTCGCCGGTTTGCACCCTCCGGCCGCTCCTTGATCCGCACCTCCCGCAGAAGCCCCGATCTGCTGGAATGAGCGGCCTCAGGGGGCGGCCGTTTTCATTTCGGAGCCCCCTCATGCTGGCCAGCCTACTTGTCCCCTTCCGCCGTGCGCCCGAGGAGGCGAAGGCGAGCCGCACCGGCCGCCTCATCGCTTTGCTCTCCGCCGGCCAGCCGCGCTGGACGCCGCGCAACTACGCCTCGCTGGCCCGCGAGGGCTATGCCCGCAACGCCATCGCCTATCGCGCTGTGCGGCTCATCGGCGAGGCGGCGGCCACCGTGCCTCTGGTGCTCACCGTGAACGGGCGCGAGCACGACACCCATCCCTTCCTCGATCTCCTCGCCCGGCCCAATCCCCGCCTCACCCGCGCGGCGCTGTTCGAGGCCATCGGCTGCCATCTCCTCGTGGCCGGCAATGCCTATGTGGAGGCGGTGGCCCTGGAGGGCGCCGTGCGCGAGCTGCATCTGCTGCGGCCGGACCGGGTGCGTGTGGTGCCGGGGCCGGACGGCTGGCCCGAGGCGTTCGACTACACCCTGGGCGCCGAGACGGTGCGCATTTCGCAGGACACCCTGGTGCCTGGCGCCGACGTGCCGCCCATCCTGCACTTGTCTTCCTTCAACCCGCTGGACGACCATTACGGCTTCGCCCCGCTGGAGGCGGCGGCGCAGGCGCTCGACCTCCACAATGCGGCGAGCGCCTGGAACAAGGCGCTCATCGACAACGCCGCCCGGCCCTCCGGTGCCCTCGTCTATGGCGGCACGGGCGCGCTCACCGAGGAGCAGTTCGAGCGGCTGAAGGGCGAGCTGGAAGCCTCCTTCCAAGGCGCGGTGAATGCCGGCCGCCCGCTGCTGCTGGAAGGCGGGCTCGACTGGCGCCCGCTCTCCCTCTCGCCCAAGGACATGGACTTCGAGGCCGCCCGCAATTCCGCCGCGCGGGAGATCGCGCTGGCCGTGGGCGTGCCGCCCATGCTGCTGGGCATTCCCGGCGACAACACCTATGCCAACTACGCCGAAGCCAACCGCGCCCTGTGGCGCCAGAGCGTGGTGCCGCTGGTGCGCCGCGTGTGCGACGCCCTCGCTCTGTGGCTCGCCCCGGCCTTCGGCGGCGGCCTGACGCTCGTGCCCGACCTCGACCAGATCGAGGCGCTTGCCGCCGAGCGCTCGGAGCTGTGGGCACGCGTGGGGGCGGCGGACTTTCTCACCGACGCGGAGAAGCGGGCGGCGGTGGGGTATCAGGGGTAGGGGAATTTCCCCGGACAAGCGACACCGGAGGTGGAGCGCTGATCCGGGGTCCAGCGTAAAGGTTCGCGCAGCGGGCAAAATCTGAGAGCGCCGAGGTTCGGAAGCGCCTTCGGCGGTCCCTTGCGCTGGGCCCCGGCGCGCATTCCGCTGGCGCTCCATGCGTCCAGGGCGCGAGGGCCGTTGCCGCCCCCGTCACGGTCATGCCCGGGCTTGTCCCGGGCATCCACGTCTGGCCGACGGCGCGTCCGTCCGGTGCGTGTTCCCGGCCGCTCCACGTGGATGCCCGGGACAAGCCCGGGCATGACAATGGTGCGGGTTTGCAGGTGCGCCGCCGCAACTACCAACACCTTCGCGAGCCCCCCATGGACACCCTCATCCGCACCTTCGCCGAGCGGGGCGATCTCGCGCATCTGGCGCTGCTCTTGTGGGCGCTGGCGGCCACCGCCGGCCTGTGGCGGACGCTGACCGAGCTGGCCCGCGCCAATGCGCGGATGGACGCGCTGGTGCGCGAGCTGGCCCGCTTCAACGCGCGGTTCGACGACCTCTCCTGACCTCCCAACACATTCCCGGAGACACCCATGCGATCGCCATTCCAGAAGGCGTCCTCGCCGCGCATCCGCGCGCTCACCGGCGGCCCCAAAACCAAGGCGCGTCCGCCCGCGCCCGCCGCCCCGGCGGGCACCGTCTTCCGCGAGTTCGTGGCCACGCTGGAGCGGCTGGAGAAGAGCCGCCGCCGCAAGAAGCCCAGCGCGCCCGGCGGGGGTGCGTGAGCCATGATCGCGCGTGTTTCCCCGGCCGCGTCTGACATTCAGGCCGACGGCTACGCGATCGAAGGCTATGCCTGCCTGTTCGACGTGCCCGACCTCGGCCGCGACCTCATCGAGCGCGGCGCCTTCGCGTCGAGCCTCGCCCGCCAGGGCGCGGGCGGCGTGCGCATGCTCTACCAGCATGATCCCGCCGAGCCCATCGGCGTGTGGACCGATGTGATCGAGGACGGGCGCGGCCTCTATGTGCGCGGCCGTCTCTCGCCCTTCGTCGCCCGCGCGCGGGAGGTGGCGGCGCTGATCCGCGACGGGGCGCTGGACGGACTTTCCATCGGCTTCAAGGCGGTGACGGCCCGCACCGATCCGCGCACGCGCCTGCGCCGCATCGCCCGCATCGATCTGTGGGAGGTGTCGGTCGTCACCTTTCCCATGCAGCCTGACGCCCGGATCCGGCGCCCGGCCCCTTCGCCGGCCGCGATGCTCACCGCCGCCGCCGCCCGCCTGCGCGCCGCCGCCGGCGCCTGATCCCTCTTCAACGGAAGGTCTTTCCCATGTCGCTGAACATTGGTGCCCATGAGGGCTTGCCCGAAACCCGAGGCGCTCGCGAGGGCGCGCCTGAGACCAAGGTGGCCGGTGCCGAGCAGCGCATCGCCGTCGCCGATTTCCTGTCCGCCTTCGAGGCCTACAAGGAGACCAACGACGCGCGCCTCGCGCAGATGGAACGCCGCGGCGCCGACGTGCTGACCACCGAGCAGCTGACCCGCATCGATGCGGCTCTCGACGCCCACCAGGCGCGGCTCGATGCCCTGGCCACCAAGGCCCGCCGTCCGGCGCTGGGCGCCGCGCCGGAGCGCACGGCCGATGCCTCCCAGCACGGTTCCGCCTTCGATACCTATGCCCGCCACGGCGAGGCCGGCGGCCTGAAGGCGCTGGAGGCAAAGGCGCTTTCCGCCGGCTCCGGCGCGGACGGCGGCTATCTCGTGCCCTACGAGGCCGAGCAGGAGATCGGCCGGCGGCTTTCCGCGCTCTCGCCCATCCGCGCGCTCGCTTCGGTGCGGGTGATCGGGGCGGGCACCTATCGCAAGCCCTTCATGACGTCCGGTCCCGCCTCCGGCTGGGCGGCCGAGACCGCCGCGCGGCCGCAGACCGACAGCCCGGTCCTCGCCGAACTCGCCTTCCCCGCCATGGAGCTTTACGCCATGCCGGCGGCGACCCAGGCGCTGCTCGACGATGCGCAGGTGAACATCGAGGAGTGGCTGGCGCAGGAGGTGGACGCCGCCTTCGCCGAGCAGGAGGGCACCGCCTTCGTCACCGGCGACGGCGTGGCCAAGCCCAAGGGCTTCCTCGCCTACACCAAGGTCGCCGACAGCGCCTGGGCCTGGGACAAGGTGGGCTATGTGGCGACCGGCGCGGCCGGCGGCTTCCCCTCCGCGACGCCGGCTGATCCGCTCATCGATCTCGTCTATGCGCTGAAGGGCGGCTACCGCCAGAACGCCACCTTCGTCATGAACCGCAAGACCCAGGGCGCCGTGCGCAAGCTGAAGGACGAGAACGGCAACTACCTCTGGTCCCCGCCCGCGGGGGTGGGCCAGCCGGCGAGCCTCCTCGGCTTCCCGGTGGCCGAGAGCGAGGCCATGCCCGACATGGCGGCCGACGCTTTCGCCATCGCCTTCGGCGACTTCCGCCGCTTCTATCTGGTGGTGGACCGCGCCGGGGTGCGGGTGCTGCGCGATCCCTATTCCGCCAAGCCCTACGTGCTGTTCTACACCACCAAGCGCGTGGGCGGCGGCGTGCAGAACTTCGAGGCCGCCAAGCTGCTGAAGTTCGCCGCGAGCTGAGCCTGTTCCCCGGACCAGCGACGGCGTTAGCCGGAGCGCCGATCCGGGGGCCAGCGCAAATCCCCCGCGCAGCGGACAATGCCGAGGGCGCTCGGAATGGAAGCGCCTTCGGCGGTTTCTTGCGCTGGGTCCCGGATCAGCGCTCCACCTGCGGTGTCGCACGCCTCAGCCGGCCGGGGCCGACCTGAGGGGCAGGAACAGGTCGATGACGGTCTCGTGTTCCGGAACGTCGGGGAAGAAGCTCAGCCTCTGGCAGAACAGCGGGAAGTCCCCCGCCTCCTCGCCGCTGTCCGGCAGCCAGTCGCGATAGAGGAAGAGCGCCGCGGGCTCCAGATCCTCGCTGTGGCCGATGACGGGGAGCACCGCGCAGCGGCCGGCGGGGATGAGGCCGGCGGCGACGCCTTGCGCCGTGTCCGGGATGGGCCGGTCGCTGGCGGCGCACAGGTCGAGGCGGAAGTCTTCCGGGGGCGTCGTGCGCGGGTCGCTGTGGAACACCGTGAAGGTCGCGGCGACGCCGCGTCCGAGCCCCGCCGCACGCCGCCATTCGATGAAGCGCCGGACGGTGTCGTAGACCGCGGCCGGATCGCCCCGGTGGGTCATGACCGCGACCGGGGTCGCGGGAAAGTCGCGAACTTCGACGTCTGTGGTGGTCCAGGTGGTCATGCGCAGGGTCCTTGCGTTGGTGAGCGGCGCGCAGGCCGCAAGCCACGGTTCCCACGCGGGCGATGTCCGGAACGCCGAAGGCGACTGGTCGAACCGCTGCCGGAAGGCGCGGGCGAAGGCGTCGGGCGCATCGTAGCCGGCGTCCAGGGCGACCTCGGTCACGCTGGTCCCCGTCCGGAAGGCCAGCTGATACGAGGCGCGCCTCAGGCGTGCGAGCTGGACATAGCGGTGCACGGTGACACCGAACGTGGCGGTGAACTGCCGGTGAAAGTGAGCCTGCGAGAAGGCCGCGACGGCGCTGAGCGCCTCAAGGCCGAGATCCTGATCGAGATGCCGGTCGATGTGGTCCAGCACCCGCTGCATCCTCGCCCGGTAGCGCTCGCGTGCGGCGTTGGTCATTGGCTCCTTCCCTGATGGCCCCGCCAGTGAACCGCGCCGCGGCGGCCCGCGCTCGACCGATCCTGCTGTTCTTCGCCCTCAGTTGGGCAGCACCAGGCAGGCGCCGCCGGCCTTGCGGAGGCGGTCGCACATCTTCATGCCCTCGGCCTTGGACTGGGCCGGCAGGCGCACGCGATAGAAGGTGCGCGGGCCGCGCCCGCCCACGCGGGTGGAGATGATGACCGGGGTCAGGTCCGCGAACACCTGCGGCGCCCGCGCCGCCTCGCGCCGGAAGGAGGCGAGGGCGATGTCGCGCGAATAATTGCCGGAGATCTGCACGCCCCAGGGCGCGAACAGCGCATTCGCCGGCTGGCCGGCGGTGGGGGCCGGCGCGCCCTTGCGCAGGCTCGCCACCGTGGCGAGGCAGGGGTCGGGCGGGAAATCCGCCGGGCCGAAGGCGGCCGTGCCCTGCTTCTTCAGGCCGGCCCAATCCTCCGCCGTGCGGCCGGTGATGATGCGGACATAGGCGCGCGTCTCGTTGGGCAGGCCGCCGCCGGCCAGAAACCCGTTCACCCGCCCCGGCCCGGCATTGTAGGCCGCCGCCGCGAGGCCCAGGTTTCCGAACCGCCGGTTGAGATCGGCGATGAGCGCGGCGGAGGCTGGGATCGCCGCTTCCGGATCGAACGGATCGACAAGCCCGCGCTCCTTCGCCGTGCCCGGCATGAACTGGGCGATGCCCTGCGCCCCGGCGCGGCTCACCACATCGGGGCGGAACGAGCTTTCCTGCCAGATGAGGCGGGTGAGGAAGGCGGCGGGCAGCCCCTCCTTCGCCGCCGCCCCATCGATGAGGCGGCAGATGGCGTGATCCACGGTCTCGCCGCCGGGCGACTGGGCAAGGGCCTGTGTATTGGCCGGCGCCGCGAGCGCGAGCAGGACGACGCCGCCGCGCCATGCGTGATGCAGGGCGGCGGTGCGCATGTCAGAGACCGGTGGCGGGGAGGGGGCTCCCCAGGGCCTTCGCCGTGGCCATGATCCAGTCGCGATGCAGCGACACCAGCGTGACGCCGGTGACGCCGCCGCAGCCGCGCGCGCCGCCCGCGGCTGTCGCCCATCCGACCACGCCGGCCACCGCGCCATCGAGGAAGGCCGGCCCGCCGGAATCCCCGGTGCAGGCCCCGGCCGCGCCCTCTGGCGTGGAGAGCCGCACCATGATGCCCCCGGTGGTGCCGATGGAGGGCAGGGCCACGCTGCGCAGCGTGCCCGCGCTCTTCATGGCGCCATCGGCGGTGACGCCATAGCCGGCCAGCAGAAAGGTGACGCCCTTCTCCGGCAGCCCCGTGGCCGCGCCGAGGCGGGCGACGCGGAACCGCGCGGGCAAAGGTTCGGCCAGTTTCACGAGGGCGAGGTCCGGCGTCGGCCGGCGGGTCTGGAACTGGTCGGCGTCGAAGCGCGGATGCACCATCACGCGCGCCGCCGGCACCAACCTGGGCTCGCCATCGCCGATGATGGCCACCGCATAGTCCGCCTTCGGGGCCACGCAGTGCGCCGCCGTCAGCACCAGGTCGCGCGCCAGCACCGTGCCGGTGCAGGAGGCGCCGCGGGTGGAGACGATGAGCACCGTCTGCGCCGCCACATCCGCCGTCGCCGGCCCTCCGCCAACGATGGCGTGGGCCGCGTTCGGGCCGATGAGCGCGAGGGCGAGCGCCAGAAACGGCGCTGGGGCAACTAGGCGGAAAGGCTTCATCCCCCGTTTCTGCCGCCCGTGGCCGGAAGCGTCAATGGTTCCCCGGACAAGCGACACCGAAGGTGGAGCGCCAATCCGGGGACCAGCGCAAGACGTCCGCGCAGCGGGGCAATTGCTCCGAAGGGCAGAGACCTCGCCTAACCCGTCATCGCCCGGCGTGTCCGGGCGATCCACCCATCCGCCTGCGCGCTGTCCGAGGTTTCCGCCCGGCCCAACCGTGGATCGCCCGGACACGCCGGGCGATGACGGCGCACCTTCTTCCTCCCCTCTCCCCTTGCGGGAGAGGGGCCGGGGGTGAGGGGGAGAGACCTCTCCGCCAAACCCCGGCGCCGGTCCTTTCGGTGCCACACCCCTCACCCCAACCCTCTCCCGCAAGGGGAGAGGGAGTTCTTCGGCGGGTGCAGGGCGAGGCGCTGGTCTCGGGGCGCGCACTTCTCCCCTCTCCCCTTGCGGGAGAGGGGCCGGGGGTGAGGGGGAGAGACCTCACCGAAAGACCCGCCCCCCGTCCTCGCGGCGCCACACCCCTCACCCCACCCCTCACCCGCAAGGGGAGAGGGAGTTCTTCTTCCCAGTTCCCACCCGGAGCCCCCCATGGCCGAACTTCTCTCCGGCCCCGCCGCCGAGCCGCTGACGCGGGCGGAGGCGAAGGCCTTTCTGCGCGTCGAGACCGACGCCGAGGACGCCCTCATCGATGCCCTCATCGCCGCCGCCCGCCGCCATGTGGAGGCGGAGACCGGGCGCATCCTGATGGAGCAGACCTGGCGCTTCTCGCTGGATCGCTGGCCCCTGCGTGGCGTCATCCCGGCGCCCGTCGCCCCGGTGCGGGCCATCCTCGAAGCCACCGTGGCGGTGGCGGACGGCACGCCGGTGGCGCTGCCCGAGGGCGCGCTGACCCTGGTAGGCGACCGCGCCCCGGCGCTGATCCGCGTCGAGCCCGCGCGCGTCTCGGCGCCGCTCGTCTCCCATGGCGGCATCGTCATCACGCTTCTCGCCGGCTACGGCGCGAACGCGGCCGATGTGCCGGCGGATCTCGTGCAGGCGGTGCGGCTCATGCTCGCCCATCTCTACGAGCATCGCGACGGGCCGGGGGACGCCACCCAACTCCCCGCCGCCGCCCGCGCGCTGATCGCGCCCTATCGCGTGGTGCGGCTGTGAGCGGCATCGGCGCGCTGCGCCATCGCCTCACCCACCAGACGCCGCTGGAGGTGCCGGACGGTGCCGGCGGCGTCGCGCGCAGCTTCATCTCGGTGGATGTGCTGTGGGGCGCGGTGGAGGAGGTCTCCACCGCCTACGGCCTCGGCGAGGATCGGCCCCGCGCGGCGCGGGTGCTGCGCGTCACGGTGCGGGCGCCCAACACCATCGCGGCGGGCGACCGGCTGATCCATGCCGGCCGCGTGCTGGCGGTGGAGTCCATCATCGATGCGGACGGGCGCGGCCGGTTCCATCGCATCCGCTGCAGCGAGGAACAGACATGAGGACGGAATTCAGCGTCCGCACCCGCGGCCTCGACGGCCTCGCCCGCCGCATCGCCGCCCGCCATTTCCCGGACGCGGAAGCCGCCGCCGCCGCCCGCGCCGCCGCCGATCTCGCGGGCGAGATCGTGGCGGAGGCCGGTGCGATCGCCACGGTCGCGGGCACGCCCGCGCGTCCTCTCGTCGAGGTCTCCGGCGCCGCCTTCCTCGACCGCGTGCGCGGCGCCTTCGACCGGCCGGGCGATCCGGTGCTCGACCGCATCCGCCTGCTCTTCGCCCGGAGGCGCCCATGAGCGTGCCCCTCGACAGCCCCGCGCTGGCGTTGCGCGCCGCCATCCATGCCGCCCTTGTGGCCGATGTCGCGCTGGTGGCGCTCCTCGGCGCGCCGCGCGTGCATGACGTGCCGCCGGGCGATGCGGATTTTCCCTTCGTCACCCTCGGCGAGGCGGTGGTGGCGGACTGGTCCACCGCCACCGAGGCGGGCGCCGAGCAGGCGCTGACGCTGCACGTCTTCTCCCGCTCCGGCGGGCGGGCGGAAGCCTTCGCCATCGCCGCGCGCTTGCAGGCGGCGCTGCATGACGCGGCGCTCACGCTTGAAGGCCATCGCCTCGCCAACCTGCGCGCCACCACCGCCGAGGTCCGCCGCGAAAGCGACGGGCGCACCTTCCACGCTCTGGTGCGGTTCCGCGCCGTCACCGAGCCCGTTTGACCGGAGACGAAAATGGCCGCGCAGAAGGGCAAGGATCTGCTGCTGAAGGTGCATGACGGCACCTCCTTCATCACCGTGGCGGGGCTGCGCACGCGCACCCTCGCCTTCAATGCGCAGAGCGTGGATGTGACCCATTCCGAGAGCGCCGGCCGCTGGCGCGAACTATTGGACGGGGCGGGCGTGAAGCGCGCGTCCGTCTCCGGCTCCGGCGTGTTCAAGGACGCGGCGTCGGACGCGCTCGTCCGCCAGCTCTTCTTCTCCGGCGCGCTGGCGAGCTGCCAGTTGCTGATCCCGGATTTCGGCACCCTCACCGGCCCGTTCCAGGTGACGGCGCTGGAGATCGCCGCCGAGCACGACCGGGAGATCACCTTCGACCTCACGTTGGAGAGCGCGGGCGAGATCGCCTTCGCCGCGCTGTGATGGGCGGCGGCATGCCCAACCGCCGGCGCGGCGAGATTTCGGCGGTGCTCGACGGCACGCCGCGCGTGCTCGTCCTCACCCTCGGTGCCCTCGCCGAGCTGGAAGCCGCCTTCGGCGTGGACGATCTCATGGCGCTGGCCGAGCGCTTCGGCCGGGGCCGCCTCTCGGCGCGGGATGCCGCGCGCATCATCGCCGCCGGGCTGAATGGCGCGGGGGCGGATGTGACGGTTGAGGACGTGGAGCGGATGCGGGCGGATGGCGGCGCGGCGGGGTTCGCGCGCATCGTCGCGGACCTGCTCGCCGCCACCTTCGGCGGGGAGGACGCGTCCCAATCCCCTCCCGCGCCGCAGCCGGCATGAGCGCGACGCCTGCGGCGCGCGTCTTTGCCGGAGAGAGCGCGGCGCCTCCGGCGCGCGCCTTTCCCTGGGCGCTCGCCATGGGCGCCGGCTTCGGCCTGCTGCGGCTTGCCCCCGATGCCTTCTGGCGGATGACGCCGCGGGAACTCGCGGCCGCCCTCTCCGCGCTGCTGCCCGCCGCGCCGGAGGCCATCGACCGCGCCGACCTTGCCGCGCTCATGGCGCGGTTTCCCGATCGCACGAGAGGATGATGCCGTGACCGAGACCGTCGATATCGCCCTCCAGGTGGACACCCGCAGCGCCATGGCGGCGCTGGGCGCGGCGGAAGTTTCCGCGCGTGGCTTTTCTTCCGCGCTCGCCTCCGCCTTCACCGGCCTCGCCGTGCAGGGCAAGGATCTCGGCACGGTGCTGGAGCAACTCGCCACGCGCCTCGCCAACCTTGCCCTCACGGCGGCCCTGAAGCCGCTGGAGAGTTCACTCACCTCTCTTCTTTCCGGCGCCGGCGCCGGCCTCGGCTTCGCCAAGGGCGGGGTGATCGGGGAGGGACAGGTGAAACCGTTCGCGCGCGGCGGCGTGGTGGCGGCGCCCACCTATTTCCCCCTCGGCGCCTCCCTCGGCCTGATGGGGGAGAAGGGCGCGGAAGCCATCCTGCCGCTGGCACGCGGGGCCGATGGGCGGCTCGGCGTGCGCAGCGCCGAAGGGGCGGGGCGCGGGGCGGTGACGGTGAATATCGCGACGCCCGACCTCTCCGGCTTCCGCCGCTCGGACGCCTACGTCTCGGGCCTGGTGGCGCGGGCGGTGGCGCGGGGGCAGCGCGGCGGGTGAGCCTTCAGCGCGCGGTTTTCCACGGGTCCGCCGCCGGCGCTGTCGTGGAGGGCAGCGCGGACGACGAAGAGTTGTTGAACTGGTTGGGCGCGTTGCTCACCGAGCTGCCGCTATAGGCATCGCTGCGCACGACAGCGCCGGTCTTCACGCAGGAATCCGAGCCCGGCACCCGCTGGAAGCCCGGGCCGTAGCTGGCGCAGAAGCTGTCGCTCTTGCTGCCGGAAGGACTGCTTTTGCCGCTGGCCTGCGCCAGCGCCGGGCTTGCGGCGGCCGCAGCCACCGTCGCGCCGAGCACCACCGCGCCGCAGAGGCGCGCGAGGTCGAAGGCGGCGCCGGAGCGTCGTGCGGAGGAGAGGGGGCGGGGGGCGCTGATCGTCATGGCACGAAGAGTGGCAGTCCGGCAGCTCGCCCGGTGCGAGCCATCGGACCATAGCGTGGCCGCGCCCACCGGGAAATCCCCTGACGGACCGGCAGCTTGCCGGTAATGGCGACGTGTCGCGGCCGAGACATGTCGCGATTGACCCGCGGTCAATCGACTGAGGCGCCCGGCGAGGGAAGGCCTGCGCGCAGTCCGGCCTCAGCTGGGCGGCGGGCGCGTCATCCTTCGCCCGGATCTTTCGCCAAGGTCTTGCGCCAAGGTCCTGCACCAGGGTCCTGCACCCATGCGCGGCCCAAAGGCGCGGGGAAGCTCCGGCATGACGTGCGCGATGGCGCCGTCGTTCCGCTCGCGGCATTCCAGCCTTGCCCCACTGGCCGATGCCTGAACGGATACGACGTCCACCCGGATCAGCCCCCCGGACATCGGGAGGCCCGAACACACAAAGGCCCAGGCCTCACAGTGCCTGGGCGCACAGGGTGCAACACATGAAGAGCCCGGACATGAAGGCTGGGCGCCGATCGTGCCTGCGGCCCAGCCGGCCTGCCACCGATGGCGGCAATCGTCACGTCCGCTGCGCCTGAGGCGCCTTGCGTGATGACGCGCCGTGAGGCGGCCTCGTCTCATCTTGCCGCCCGTGGGCGGCAGGGTCCTGGCGACCTGATACGCCGCCCGTGGGCGGCCATATGGCTTGCGCCGCACCCGGCGGCGCTCCGATGGCGGTGGCGCGGGCCCTGAGCCGCACGCCGCCATCGGGGAGCGAAGATCACTTCTTCGCGGGAGCCTTGGGAGCCTTGGGCGCAGCGGCCTTCTTGGCAGCGGGCTTGGCGGCAGCCTTGGGGGCGGCGGGCTTGGTCTCCGGCGCGGGCGCGGGAGCAGCAGCAGGCTTCGCAGCGGCCTTGGGGGCAGCAGCCTTCTTGGGAGCGGCAGCCTTCTTCTCGGCGGCGGGCTTGGCAGCTGCCTTCGGAGCGGCAGCCTTGGGCGCAGCGGCGGGCTTGGCAGCGGCCTTGGGAGCCGCAGCCTTGGCAGGCGCCTTCGCGGCCTTGGGAGCGGCGGCCTTCTTCTCGGCGGCCGGAGCCTCGGCGGGCTTGGCGGCAGCCTTCGCGGAAGCGGCCTTGGGGGCAGCAGCCTTCTTGGCGGCAGCCTTCGGTGCGGCGGCCTTGGCTTCAGCCTTGGGCGCGGCGGCCTTCTTGGCGGGAGCCTTAGGGGCAGCAGCCTTCGGTGCAGCGGCCTTGGCCTCGGCCTTCGGCGCAGCGGCCTTGGGGGCAGCAGCCTTCGGGGCGGCGGCCTTCTTGGCAGGAGCCTTCGGTGCAGCTGCCTTGGCTTCGGCCTTCGGCGCGGCAGCCTTGGGGGCGGTGGTCTTGGGTGCTGTGGTCTTGGCTGCGGCCTTGGGGGCTGCGGCCTTCTTCTCGGCAGGTTTCTCGGCGGCGGCGGCCGGCTTCTTCGCGGGCTTGGTAGCCATGCTTTCGCTCCATGCTCAACGGGGCACAGGAAAGTCAAGGCGTCACGTTCAACTATGTCAAGGCCATCTCTACTGTTTTCGGCCAAGAATTAGGGGATGGGGGCATCATATGGCCGCCTTTCATGAGATTTTGTTTCCTCTGGAGGTCGCTCTCGGCGCTTCGGGCGGTCCGGAGCGCGTCACCGAGGTGGTCACGACCGCCTCCGGACGCGAGGAGCGCAACACGCGCCAGGCTGATTCGCGACGTCGATGGGACGCCGGTTACGGGGTGAAGACCTTCGCCGCTCTGGCCGAAATCGTCGCCTTCTTCGAGGAGCGCCGCGGGCGTCTCCACGGCTTCCGCTGGCGCGATCGTCTCGACCATTCCTCGGCCGCTCCGGAAGACGAGGTGAGCGCCCTCGACCAGCTCATCGGCGCGGGCGACGGAGCGCGCGCGACCTTCGCGCTGACGAAGCGCTACGGCGCGCTCCACGCGCCCTATCTGCGCGCCATCACCAAGCCTGTCGCGGGCAGCGTGAAGGTTGCGGTGAATGGCATCGAACACGTTGAAGGCGCACACTTCTCGCTCGACACCGCGCGCGGCGAAATCACCTTCGCGGAAGGTGCCATCCCGGCTCCCTCCGCGGTCGTCACGGCGGGCTTCCGCTTCGACGTTCCGGTGCGCTTCGACACCGATTTTCTCGAGGTGGATCTCTCCGCCTTCGCGGCCGGCGCGATCCCCCGCATCCCCATCATCGAAATCCGCGTGTGAGGCTCGCCATGCGCACTCTCGATCCCGCCCTCGCCGACCATCTCGCGAGCGGCGTCACCACGCTGTGCCGTGCCTGGCGCGTGACCCGCCGCGACGGCACCGTGCTGGGCTTCACCGACCATGATCGCGACCTCGTCCTGGAGGGCGTGACCTTCCTCGCCGCCTCCGGCATCGCAGGCTCGGAAAGCACGCAGGCGCAAGGACTTTCCGTCACCGGCGCGGAACTCTCCGGCGCCCTCAGCGCCGACGCGCTTGATGCCGCGGACCTCGCCGCCGGCCTCTATGACGGGGCTGGCGTGGACCTCCTGCTCGTCAATTGGCAGGCCCCCGCGCAGCACCTCCTGCTGCGGCGGGGAACCATCGGCGAGGTGCGCTGCGAGGACGGCGTGTTCACCGCCGAGATCCGCGCCCTCGCGGATGGCTTCAACCAGACGCGCGGCCGCCTCTTCACGCCCACCTGCGATGCCGATCTCGGCGACGCCCGCTGTGGCGTGGACCTCGCCGCGCCGGCCCATTCCGCGAGCGTGGCGGTCAGCGCGGTGGAGGGCGCGCTGCGCCTGCGCGTCACCGGCCTCGACGGCTTCGCGACCGGCGCCTTCGCGCGGGGCCGCGCGGTGTTCGCGAGCGGCGCCAATGCGGGTTTCGCCACCGAGGTGAAGGCACATCTGGTGGATGGGGAAGGGGTGGTCCTGCGCCTGTGGCAGCGCCCGCCGTTCGATGTGGCGGAGGGCGACGAGATCACCCTCACCGCCGGCTGCGACAAGCGCTTTGCGACCTGTCGCGACCGCTTCTCAAACGCACTCAATTTTCGCGGCTTCCCGCACATGCCGGGCAACGACGCGATCATCTCCGTCGCCATCCCCGGCGAGGGCGGATACGACGGGAGCCTCAGGGAATGAGCGGGGCTCCTGATCGTGCCGCGATCCTGGCCGAGGCCCGCGCCTGGATCGGCACGCCCTATCTCCATCGTGCCTCCCTGAAAGGTCACGGCGCGGACTGCCTCGGCCTCGTGCGCGGCATCTGGCGCGTCGTGGTGGGGCCGGAGCCGGAGGCGCTTCCCGCCTACGCCCCCGACTGGGCCGAGGCGGGCCGGCGCGAGACGCTGGCTGATACCGCGCGGCGCCATCTCGTCGCCGTTCCGCTCGCTGAGGCGCAGCCCGGCGACGTGCTGCTGTTCCGCTTCCGGGAGCACCTTCCGGCCAAGCACGCGGCGCTGCTCTCCGAGGGCGGGCGCATGATCCACGCCTATGACGGCGCGAGCGTGTGCGAGACCGCGCTGACGCCCTGGTGGCGCCGGCGGCTGGCCTATGCCTTCGCATTTCCAGGGGCGGGGTAGGGGGGCTCATCGAAACAGTTCCCCGGACAAGCGACACCGCAGGTGGAGCGCCGATCCGGGGTCCAGGGGCAAGGTCGGCGAAGCCGGCACCCGCCCGGAGAGCCTCGGAAAAGAGCCGCCTTCGGCGACGTGTTGCGCTGGGCCACGGCTCTCCTGCCACTGCGCTTCGCTCCGTTCCAGTCGGCCGAGGCGCGAGAGCGAAGCGGGGCGCTTGCACCGTCCTCCCCTCCGTCATGCCCCGGCTTGTCCGGGGCATCCACCGGGCCGCTTGCGCGCTGTCCGGACACCCGAACCCGCCCAACCGTGGATCGCCCGGGCACGCCGGGCGATGACGGCGCAATGTCGGGGTGAGGGGCCACCTTCTTCCCACATCCCTCCCATCCCGGAGCCTCACCCATGGCGACGCTGCTTCTCGGCGCGGCTGGCGGCCTTATCGGCGGCGCGCTGTTCGGACCCATCGGCGCGGTGGCGGGGCGGGCGCTGGGCGCGCTCGGCGGCTCGGTCATCGATGGCGCGCTCCTCGGTGGCAACCGCTCGCGCCATGCGGAAGGCCCGCGCCTCACCGACCTCGACGTGATGGCCTCCACCGCCGGCGCGCCGCTCCCCCGCATCTACGGCCGCGCGCGGCTCGCCGGGCAGGTGATCTGGGCGCTGAAGCTGAAGGAGGTGAAGAAGGAGGAGACGCAATCCGTCGGCGGCAAGGGCGGCAGCCTTTCGGCCAGCACGACCACCTACACCTATTACGCCAATTTCGCCGTCGCCCTGTGCGAAGGCCCGGTCTCGCGCATCGGCCGCATCTGGGCGGACGGCAAGCTGCTGGACACGCGGCGCCTCCACATCACGCCCCATCTCGGCGGCGCGGGCGAGGCGCCCGACAGCTGGATCGAGGCGAAGCAGGGCGCGGCGGGCACGCCGGCCTATCGCGGCGTCGCCTACCTCACCTTCCGCAATCTGGAGCTGACCGACTATGGCAACCGCCTGCCGCAGATCACGGTGGAGGTGGAACGCGCCATTGGCGCGCTGGAGAGCCAGGTGCGCGCGGTGACGCTGATCCCCGGCGCCACCGAGTTCGGCTACGACACGCGCAACATCCGGCAGGTCTATGGCGAGGCGAGCTACGGGCCGGAGAACCGGCACGTCACCAGCTTCTTCAGCGATTTCGAGGCCTCCCTCGACCAGCTCCTCGGCGCGTGCCCGAACCTCGCGCGCGTCTCGCTGGTGGTCTCCTGGTTCGGCGACGATCTGCGCGCCGGCCAATGCGCCGTGCGGCCGAAGTGCGAGCGCCTCAACAAGGCGACCGCTCCGGCGCTGTGGAGCGTGGGCGGGCAGACGCGCCTCACCGTCCCCGCCGTCTCCCAATACGAGGGCCGCGCGGCCTATGGCGGCACGCCTTCCGACGACAGCGTGGTGCGCGCCATCGCCCGCATGCGCGAGGCGGGGCTGAAGGTGACGCTCAACCCCTTCGTCATGATGGACATCCCCGCCGGCAACACGCGCCCCGACCCGTGGACCGGCGTCGCGTCCCAGCCGCCCCATCCCTGGCGCGGGCGCATCGTGTGCGATCCGGCGCCGGGGCGGGCGGGAACGGTGGACGGCACCGCCGCCTGCCGCGCGCAGGTGGCGGCGCTGTTCGGCACGGCCGTGGCGGACGACTTCACGCGGGTCGGCACGAGTGTGATCTATCACGGGCCGGACGAATGGAGCCTCAGGCGCATGGTGCTGCATTACGCCCATCTCGCCGTCGCGGCGGGCGGGGTGGAGGCGATCCTCATCGGCTCGGAAATGGCCGCGCTCACCCGCCTCACCGATGACACCGGCGCCTTCCCCGCCGCCGCCGCGCTCGCCGCGCTGGCGGCCGAGGTGAAGGCGGTGGTGGGGCCTTCCACCCGCGTCTCCTATGCCGCCGACTGGACCGAATATGGCGCGCAGGTGCTCGCCTCCGGCGACGTGCGCTTTCCCCTCGATGCGGTGTGGGGCGCCGATGCAGTGGACTTCATCGGCATCGACTACTACCCCCCGCTCGCCGACTGGCGCGACGGATCCGCCCATCTCGATACGGCGCTCACCCAGTCCATCCACGACCGCGCCTATCTGAAGGCCAACCTGCGCCGTGGCGAGGCCTTCGACTGGTTCTATCCGGACGATGACGCCCGCGCCGCGCAGGATCGCAGCCCGATCACCGATGGCGCCTTCGGCGAGCCGTGGGTGTATCGCCAGAAGGATCTCTGGTCCTGGTGGGCCAACGCCCATCACGAGCGCATCGCGGGTGTGCGCATCCCCGCGCCCACCGCCTACGTGCCCGGCGCCAAGCCCATCCGCCTGATGGAGGCGGGATGCCCGGCGGTGGACAAGGGCGCCAACCGGCCGAGCGCGTTTCCGGATGCGAAATCCGCCGAGAACCGCCTGCCGCCCTTCTCCTCCGGCGCCCGGGACGACCTCATCCAGCGCCGCGCGCTGGAGGCCATCCTCGCCACCTTCGGCGCGGACGCGGACACCGCCGACAACCCCGCCGCGACCCTCTATCCCGGCCGCATGGTGGAGCCCGACGCGCTCTTCCTGTGGAGCTGGGATGCGCGGCCCTACCCGCAATTCCCCTACGCCACCGAGGTGTGGGCGGACGGCGCCAACTGGGCCACCGGCCACTGGCTCACCGGCCGCCTCGGCGCTGCGCCTCTGGATGCGCTGGTGGCGACCCTCGCCGCCGATTTCGGCATTGCCGACGTGGACAGCGCGCACCTCTCCGGCGCCGTCGAGGGCTATGTGGTGGAACAGCCCATGACTGCCCGCGCGGCACTGGAGCCGCTTGCCCGCGCCTTCGCCTTCGAGGCGGGGGAGGAGGACGGCCGCCTGGTGTTCAGCCCGCGCGGGCAGGGCACCGTTGTGGAGGTCGCTACCGAGGATTTGGTTCAGGTGGAGGGCACGCCGCTTCTCGCCGTCACCCGGGCGCAGGAGACCGAGCTGCCGCTGGAGGTGACGGTGGGCTTCGTCGATGCCCTGCGCGACTACCGCCGCGCCACCGTCTCCTCCCGCCGCCTCGCGGGCCGGAGCCGGCATGTGACGCAGGCGGACCTCGCGGTGGTCGCATCGGACGCGGTGATGGTGCGCGCCGCCGATGTCTGGCTTCAGGATCTCTGGGCCGGGCGGGAGACGCTCTCCTTCTCCCTGCCACCCTCGCTGCTCGCGCTGGCGCCCGGCGACCTCGTGCGGTTGACCTTCGATGGCCGCACGCGCCTCGTGGAGATCGTCCGCGTGGAGGAGGCGGAGGCGCTGGCCGTCACCGCCCGCACCATCGAGCCGGAGGTGTTCGACGTGGCGCTGGCGGAGGAAGGGGCGGGGCACGTTGCGCTGCCCGGCGCCTCCGGCCCGCCCGCCGTGCGGGTGCTCGACCTCCCGGCCTTGTCGGAGGCGGAACCCGTTCCCCTGCAATGGCTTGCCGCGGCGGCCTCGCCCTGGCCGGGCACGCTCGCCATCTGGCGCTCCACCGATGGCGCGAGCTTCGAGACGCTGGCGCCCATCACCGCCTCCGCCACCTTCGGCGCCCTTATCGCGCCGCTGCTGCCGGGGCCGCTCTGGCGGTTCGACCGGCACAATGGGATGGAGGTGACGCTTGAGACCTCCCTCCTCGTCTCGGCCAGCGAGGCGGAGGTGCTGGCCGGCGCCAACCTCCTCGTGCTCCTTGCTGACGACCGCGCGCCGGAGATCGTCGCCTTCACCGAGGCCGAGTTGGTGGATGCCGGCAGCTATCGCCTCACCGGCCTTCTGCGTGGCCTTGCCGGCACCGAGGCGGCGGGGGCGGAAGCGTGGCCGGCGGGCACCCGCCTCGTGCGTCTCGACGGCACGCTGGTGAGCGTCGCCAGCGGCGTCGCGGCGCTGGGGCGTTCCTTCCTCTACCGCGTCGGTTCGGCGCGGGACGACCAGGGCGCGGAGGAGGTGACGGAAGTCGCCGCCACCGTCTCCGGCCGCGCGCTCATGCCGCTCTCGCCGGTTCATGTGCGGGCGCGGCGGACCGAGGCGGGCGTCGCGCTCTCCTTCATCCGCCGCACCCGCATCGCGGGCG
The DNA here is from genome assembly GCF_043193615.1 of Xanthobacter aminoxidans. NCBI lineage: Bacteria > Pseudomonadati > Pseudomonadota > Alphaproteobacteria > Hyphomicrobiales > Xanthobacteraceae > Xanthobacter > Xanthobacter aminoxidans. The sequence continues at coordinate 203,584 of NZ_JBAFUS010000002.1, forward strand.
ACGGATGGGAGGCAGTGGAGGTGCCGCTGGGCGAGGCGAGCGAGGCCTACCGGCTCGACATTCTCGACGGCGAGACCGTGCGGCGCAGCTTCACCCTCGCGTCGCCTGAAACTCTCTATGCGGCCGCCGACGAGATCGCCGATTTCGGCGCGCCGCAGGGCGAACTCACCGTCCGCGTCGCCCAGCTCTCGGCCAGCGTCGGCGCCGGCGCGGCGGTGACGGCGACCGTAGCGCCGTAAGGCTCTTCTCCTTCCATCGAGGTCCAGCCATGTCCGAGCAATCGGCGAACCTGGCGCTGCCGTACATCGCGGCGGCCCAGGCGCAGAAGCATGTCACCCACAACGAGGCCATCCGCCGCCTCGACGCCTTCGTGCAGCTGGTGCTGGAGAGCGCCACCGCGTCCTCGCCGCCGACCTCGCCCGCCGAGGGGGGGCGCTGGTTCGTACCATCCGGCGCCACCGGCGCCTTCGCGGGCCGGGCGGGGATGATCGCGGCCTATGAGGCGGGCGCGTTCGACTTCCTGCCCCTGGCGGCGGGCTTCCTCGCCTTCATCCGCGACGAGGGCCGGCTCGCAGTGTTCGACGGCGGGGCGTGGGTCTCGCCTCTGGCAGCCAGCGCCCACCGCGGCGCCATCTCGGCCGAGGTGCGGGAGGTGGATGCCGTCCTCTCCGGCGCCTTCGTGGACACCGCGCTCATTATTCCCGATCGCGCCATCGTGCTCGGCGTCTCCACCCGCACCCTCACCGCCGTGAGCGGCGCCTCCGCCTACGACTGCGGCATCGCCGGGGAGCAGGCGAAGTTTGGCGGCAGCCTCGGTGTCGCGGCGGGCGCCACGAACATGGGGGTCATCGGTCCCACCGCCTTCTACGCGCCGACGCCGGTCCGCCTCACCGCCATCGGCGGGAGCTTCGGCGGCGGCACGGTGCGCGTTGGCCTGCACCTCCTCCTCCTCGCCATTCCCGGCGCGTGACCCGCGCCTCGCGCCCGCCTTTCGGAGCTTCCCATGTCCTATGATTCCAGCCGAGACCCGCTGCGCGGGCTCGCCGCCTCGCTCTCCTCGCCGACGCGGCTGATGAGCCGCGTCACCCCCTCCGACAGCGACGAGCTTCCCGTCTACGCCAAGGCCCTGTGGGTGTTCGTGCCCGAGGAGGTGTCCGGCGGCGTCGCCACCGTGCGCCTCACCCCTGTCGGCGCCGACGATGCCACCCGCATCGACGTGCGCGCCTTGCCGGGCCTTCAGCCCTTGCCGCCGTGCCAGGTGCGCCGGGTGTGGGCGACAGGCACCAGCGCGGGCATCGACATCTACGCCTTGATCGACCGCTGAGCGGAGCGGCGGCGATGCTGTCCCTCTCCCTCTTCGCGGGCGCGGTCCTGCGCGGCCGGCGCGGCCGCCGCCCCCCGCGCGGCTTCATCTTTCTCGTCGATGCCGATGGCACGCCACTGACCGACGCGGACGGCGCACGCCTCATCGAGCGCATCTGAGCCGCCGCCGGCCGCCGCTCCATCCCCTCTCGTCATTCCCCGATCATCCGCGCCGGAGACCCCGGTGCGGGCGTGCCTGTGCTTTCGCAAAGGGAGTTGTTTCATGTCTTCTCGAAACTGGAACCAGAGCACCGCGGCCCTGAAGATCCGCCTTCAGCAGGCGGTGGATGCCGGCCGCCCGCTCTGGGCCCGCCCGTGGATCGCCCCCACCGCCTGGACCTCGGGCCAGACCATCCAGGTGGGCGAGGTGCGCAAGAATTCCGCGACGCCCGCGCAGTGGTACATCGCCGCCGCGCAGGGCGGCGTCTGCGGCGCCATCGAGCCGACCCAGACCAACGGCTCGGCCGTCTGGGACGGCACCGCCAACACCAGCGTCCTGTGGACCCATCTCGGCAGCTCGGCCGACTGGGACAATGTGGACGATCCGGCGGCGCCGACCCTGACGGCCACCGGCAGCACCAGCGTCCCGGCCGGCTATGTCAGCTTCAACCCGTGGGCCAACCGCCAGCTCCTGACGGTGCGCGGTGCCTACCTCACGCAGCATGTGGGCTCGGGCACCGGCATCGCTCTTTATACTTTCGACAGCAAGAGCGGCACCACCGTAGCCGGCGGCAGCGGCATTGCCTTCATGAGTGATGCGACGGGCATCTCGTTCCAGGTTCCCGCGTCCGTGCAGGGCATCCGGGTCTATGTGGACGGACGCCCCGTCACCATGTCCAACATCGGCCCCAACCAGGGCGGCTGGTATTACCACACGATCGCCTTCGGCAAGCGCAAGGAGCGGCTGTGGGAGGTCTTCTTCGGCAAGGACACCGCGGCGATCTACAACATCGCCATCCCGTCCAACGCCCAGATCTGGCCTGCGCCGTCGGTGGTCCCTCTCGTGGGGGCCTTCATCGGCGACAGCTACCTGCAGGGCTCCGGCTACGGTCCGTTCCTCGATGGCAACACGCTGTCCGGCCACGTCGGCCGGCTGATCGGCATCGACAATATGTGGCGCTTCGGAACCGGCGGCACGGGCCTGCTCAATCCGGGCTCCGGACCCTTCTATACCTATCGCGAGCGTCTGCCGCAGGTGCTGGCGCAGAGCCCCAACGTGATCCTCGTGCAGGGCTCCACCAATGATGCGAGCTACACCCAGGCGCAGGTGAATACGGAGGCGCTGGCCTTGCTCGACGCCATCCGGGCCGCCACCACGGCCCCGGTGTTCTGGTTCGGGCCCGCCCCGCTGTCGGGCGGGTATTCCAGCATTCAGATCGTGGATACCGCCATCGCCACGGCGGTGGCGGCGCGGCCGAACAGCAACATCTTCTACAAGTCGCTGGTCACCTCTGTACCGCCGGTCTTCATCGGCTCGCACAACAACACCAACTTCACCGCGTTCAGCACCATCGGCGAGTACATCGGCGGCGACAATGTCCACCCGGTGGACAAGGGCACCATGTATCTCGCCCGGCGCATGGCCTCGGCCTACGCCAACGAGATGCTGCCGCTGGTCGCCTGACGCAGGCCATCGACGAGGCGGGGGCGCTCCGGCGCCCCCGCCTTTCGCCGTTTCCCGATCAGATTTTTCTCAGAGGCCTTGCCATGGCTGCCGAAAGCTTCGCGCCGGCGCTTGCCGCTGTGCTCCGCCACGAGGGCGGCTATTCCAACCATCCCGACGATCCCGGCGGCCCGACCATGAAGGGCATCATCCAGCGCGTGTACGACGCCTGGCGCCGCTCGAAGGGGCTGCCCGAGCGCCCGGTCCGCGAGATCGAGGACACGGAGCTGAAGGAGATCTACCGCCGCCAGTATTGGGACGCGGTGCGGGCCGACGAGCTGCCCGCCGGCATCGACTATGTGGTGTTCGACGGCGCGGTGAATTCCGGCCCCGCCCAGTCCGCCAAATGGCTCCAGCGCGCGCTTGGCCTTTCCGCCGACGGGCAGGTGGGGGAGGTGACGCTCGCCGCCGCCCGCGCCGCCGCCGAGCACGCGCCGGCCCGCCTCGTGGACGAGATCTGCGACCGTCGCCTCGCCATGTTGCAGGCGCTGCGCACCTGGCCGGTGTTCGGCAAGGGCTGGGGCCGGCGCGTGGCCGACGTGCGCAAGCTCGGCAAATCGTGGGCGACCGGGGGGCGGACCTCCTCCGTCGCCGTGCCTGCGAAGGACGGGGAGGGGGCCAAGGGCGCGCTTGCCAGCGCCCGGCCGGCGCCCCGGCCCGAGGCGGGGGCGGGCGCCGTGGCCGGCGGCCTTGTTGCCTCCACCGTGGCCGAGGCGGCGCGGCAGATCGAGCCCCATGCCGCCGGCTCGCCCTTGCTGGCCAATGTGTTCGCCGCCCTCACCCTCCTCGGCCTCGCCGCCACCCTCGCCGGCCTCGCCTGGGTCTGGTGGAGCGCAAGTGCCGGTGCGAAGCGGGCCGAGGTGCTGGACCTCGGCATCGGCGTGGCCGGGGAGGCGAAGCCGTGAGCGGGGCGCTCGACGCGGTAGCCGGCTTCTTCGGCTACGCCGTGCCGTGGTGGGCCTGGATCCTGCCCGGCGCCCTCGCCGTGGCGGTTCTGCTGCGCCTGTTCGGCGTGCGGGCGGCGGGGATTGCCGCCGCTGTCCTCGCTCTCGTGCTCGTCACCCGGCGCGCCGCCCAGCGCGGCTATGACCGCGCCCTGAAGGAAGGAGAACGCGATGTCTCGAAGAGCCTTTCTGCCGCGCGGTCTGCGCGGGATGCTGCCGCTCGCCGCGACGGCGATGCTCGCCGGCTGCGCGACGACGACGGGTTCCGGCGCGACTAGGGTCTATTGCGGCGCGGCCGCGCCCATCCGCTGGTCGCTCTCCGACACCGACGAGACCATCCGCCAGGCCAAGGCGGCCAATGCCGTGGGCCGGCGGCTGTGCGGCTGGCTGTGACCCGAAGGACCAGCAAAGCTCACGGTGCGGCCTCCGGTCATCGCTGACAGGCACGCAAGGCTCTGTCATTCTTTGTCTCTCTCGCTTAAGGAGGTTGTGGCGAAGGCGGAGGGGCACCGTGCGCTTGTTGGTGATCGAGGACGATCCCGAGCTGAACCGACAGCTCGTCGAGGCGCTCGGCGATGCCGGCTATGCCGTGGATCGCGCCTATGACGGCGTTGAGGGGCAGTTCCTCGGCGAGACCGAGCCTTACGACGCCATCGTGCTCGACATCGGCCTGCCCAAGCTCGACGGCATCTCCGTGCTGGAAAGCTGGCGGCGGGCGGGCAAGACCACCCCGGTCCTCATCCTCACCGCCCGCGACCGCTGGAGCGACAAGGTGCAGGGCTTCGATGCCGGCGCCGACGATTATGTCGCCAAGCCCTTCCATATGGAGGAGGTGCTGGCCCGCCTGCGCGCCTTGCTGCGGCGGGCCACCGGACATGCGTCCAGCGAGATGTCCTGCGGCCCGGTGCGGCTCGACACCCGCTCCGGCCGCGTCACGGTGGACGGCAATCCGGTCAAGCTCACGTCGCACGAATATCGCCTGCTCTCCTATCTCATGCACCATGCGGGGCGGGTAGTGTCCCGCGGGGAATTGGTGGAGCATCTCTACGATCAGGATTTCGACCGCGATTCCAACACCATCGAGGTGTTCGTCGGCCGCCTGCGCAAGAAGCTCGACTGCGACGTGATCCAGACCGTGCGCGGCCTCGGCTATCTGCTCGCCGCCCCCGAGGAGCCGCGCTGAGATGGCGACCTCCTGACATGCCGGCCGCCTGACATGGCCATGGACGCAGCGCGACGCCCGCCGGAATACACGCCCGGCTCCCTCGCCTTCCGCCTCGTGCTCTCGGCCATGGCCATCACGGTCGTGGTGCTGCTGGTGGTGGGCTTCGTGCTCGCCTCCCTCTACCGCAGCTCCGCCGAGCGCGCGTTCGACCGGCAGCTGGACATCTATCTGAAGATCATCGTCGCCGACGTCGCCAATGCATCCGAGCGCCTCCCCGAGCCGGAGGCGCTGGCCGACCCGCTGTTCGCCTTCCCCAATTCTGGCTGGTACTGGCAGATTGCCCTCAATTCAGGTGAAAAGCTGGAGCGGCGCACGTCCCGCTCGCTGGTGGGCGCAAGCCTCCCACTGCTCGCGGAGCAGGGCATTCGCGGCCGCCCCGGCCTGATGCGGCAGGGCTATGCGACCGGCCCGGGCGGCGTCGCCCTGCGCATTGTCGAGCGCGACGTGGACCTCGGGGCGGATGCCCGTTACGTGGTTTCGGTTGCAGCGGTGGCGTCCGACCTTGAGGCGGAGATCTCCGCCTTCAACTTCTCGCTCGCGGCCACGCTGGTGGTGCTGGCCTGCGCCTTCCTGCTGGTGGTCATCGTTCAGGTGCGGTTCGGGCTGAAGCCGCTCACGCGCATCTCGGAGGCGCTGTCGGACGTGCGCTCCGGCAAGGCCGAGCGGCTGGAGGGCACCTATCCCATCGAGATCGTGCCGCTGGTGCGCGAGGTGAATGCCCTCATCGATGCCAACCACGAGATCGTGGAACGCGCCCGCACCCACGTGGGCAACCTCGCCCACGCCCTCAAAACTCCCCTTTCCGTGCTGATGAACGAGGCCGGCACCCGCGACGACCCGCTCGCCGTGCGCGTGCGCGACCAGGCCGGCGTGATGCGGGACCAGGTGGCCCACCATCTGGAACGCGCCCGCATGGCGGCCCGCATCTCGGTGGTGGCGAGCGTGTGCGAGGTGACGCCGGTCATCACCTCGCTCGCCCGCACCATGGAGAAGATCCACCGCACCAAGGACCTCGCCATCGACGTGCGCATCCCGGAAGACGTGCATTTCCGCGGCGAGCAGCAGGATCTCGAGGAGATGTTCGGCAATCTCATCGACAATGCCTGCAAATGGGCCTCCTCCCGCGTGGAGGTGGAGGTGCTGGTGGAGCGGCCGCGCACGCCGGGAGACCGGGTCTATTTCCACGTCAGCATCGACGATGACGGCCCGGGCCTTGATCCCGCCCGGCGGGTGGATGTGGGCCGGCGCGGGCGGCGGCTGGACGAATCTAAGCCCGGCTCGGGCCTCGGCCTCTCCATCGTCCACGAGCTGGCCCTGCTCTATGGCGGGCGGTTCGAGCTGAGCTCCGCCCCCATCGGCGGCCTCCGGACCGAGCTGGTGCTGCCCGCCGCCGCGGCGCCGCCCCCGACCACCTGACGCCTCGGGATGACGCGGGGCAGGGGGTGACACCGTGGCGCTACAGCCTGCGGCAAACCGTCTTCACACTGAGGCTTGCGGCGCCTAAGAGAGGCCGTCAGCCTCTCCGTCGCCCCATTCGGTGATCCGATGTGGTGGCCCGATCGTTGATGACGTGCACGGCAATTTGCCCGCAAAGGCAGATGGCCGCCGCGTCGCCCCGCTTTTTTGCCTGAGGCCCGTTCATGTCCGTCCGCGTGTTCCGCGTTTCTCCCGCATCCGCAGCGGTCCTCGCCCTTGCGCTGGGCGGGTGCGCGACCGACACGACCGGGACCAAGGCGACGGCGGCCCTCGCGGCCCTGCCCACGGCGCCTGTCATGTCGGGCACGGTCTCCGGCGGCCTTATCAGCGGTGGCATCGGCAACGGGCTCGACGACGCCGACCGCCAGCGCGCCTACGACGCCGAGATTTCCGCGCTGGAGACGGGCGGCCCCGGCTATCCCATCGGCTGGAAGGGCGACGGCACCGCGCGCGGCACGGTCATCGCCGGCCCGCCCTACAACCGCGCCGGCTACCAGAGCTGCCGCGACTATTCCCACACCATCTATATCGACAACCGCCCCCAGATCGCCCGCGGCGCCGCCTGCCGCACGGCGGAAGGCCGCTGGCAGCCGGTGAGCTGAGCGCCGGTGGAAGGCCCGCCGCCTGAGGCGGTGCGGGCGCAAAGCGGGCGCTTGGCTTCGTGGGGTGATTTGGAACAGCGACGCGAGGCGGCCTGAGGCGCGCCGCGCTGGCTGGCCTCAGTAGGACATCAGCAGGGGGACCTTGCAGTCCTCCAGCAGGGACTCGGTGACACCGCCCAGCACCCATTCGCGAATGCGCGAGTGGTTGAAGGCGCCCATCACGATGAGGTCCGCGCCGATCAGCCCGGCCTGCTCGCGCAGAGTCTCGGCGACGCCGTCCGGGCTCACCACCAAATTCTTCACGTCCACATGGACGCCGTGGCGGGCAAGGTGCGGGGCCAGCTCGGCGCCGGGAATCTCGTGCGCCAGCTCCTTCTCCGAGCCGATGGCGAGCACTTCCACCGAGGCGGCGGACTTCAGGATGCCCATGGCGTCGTTGACGGCGCGGGTGGCCCGTACGCTCGCGTCCCAGGCGATGAGAACGCGGTCGTGCTTGAAGGTCTCCACCCCCGGCGGCACCACGATCACCGGCCGGCCGCTTTCGAACAGCAGCGCCTCGATGAGCCCCCGGTCGGCGTTGACGGTGGCGACCTCCGCGTCCAGCACGGCGATGTCGTGCACCCGCGCCTGGGCGACGAACAGCTCCACCAGCTGGCCATAGCCGAGCTGCGGCGTCTCCACCGAGGCAGCGACACCGGCGGCGGCCGCATCGCCCCGCGCCCGCTCCGCCACGTCCTGTGCGAGCTGCTTCAGCCGCCGGTTGTGGGCGGCGACGAGGCCGGTCGCGACATTGCTGACAAAGGTGTTGCCCATCACCACCTTGAGCGAGGCCGCCTGGATGGTCGCGTGGGCGCCCGATTGCTGGGCCAGCGACAGGCCGTAGGCGAGCGCGGAGGACGGCTCGTCCACGCCCTCCTCCGTCATGCCGATGAGCACGCTTTTTATATTCTGCACCATTTGGCGTTTCCTCCTGACACAAGATCAAGGTACCCGAAGGCTTCAGCTTGTCGTTGCGTCATGTCAAGGCTCGTCGTTCCCGCCTGCCGGTTGCCAGCCCTTTCCCTTGAGGTAATAAGGGGCGCAAGGGAGCGCCCATGATCGATGATCTGAACCTGTTCGCGAGCCAGCTGGTCACGCTCTGGGTCGTGCTGGAGCCGCTGAGCCATCTCAGCATGTTCCTCGCCACCACCTCCCACCTCGACCGGCAGGAGCGCCACAAGGTGGCGGCGATGGGCACCGCCTTCGCCTTCCTCATCCTGGTGGTGTTCACGCTCCTCGGCCGGATGCTGCTGGAGGCGATGGGCATCTCCATCCTCGCCTTCCAGATCTCCGGCGGCATCATCCTGTTCTATTTCTCGATGACCATGATCTTCGGGGCGATGACACAGCATGCCGTTACGCCCGATCCCGAGCGGCGGCTGGTCCACATCGCGGTCTATCCCATCGCGACGCCCATCGTGGCCGGTCCGGGCGCGATCCTCGCCATGGTGCTGTTCTCCGACAACAACCGCGGCGCGCCGCTGTCCCAGCACCTCATCACGGTGAGCGTGCTGGTGCTGATGTCGGTGGTCTTGTTCGTCATCTTCTGGCTGGGCGACTACATCGCCAAGGTGCTGGGGGAGGGCGGAGCGAGCCTGCTGCGGCGGATCATGGGCATCCTGCTCGCCGCCTTCTCGGTCAATCTGGTGCTCAACGCCTTCCAGAAATGGCTCAACCTGCCGCCGATCTGAGCGGCGGCAGGCTGGCTGTCGCGGGGCCTGAGGATCAGGCCTCGATCTTCTCCATATCCGGGGCGATGCCGGGCGAGGTGGCCGAGCCGTCGTCCAGCGGCGCCAGATAGTCCACCACCATCTGCTGATAGCGCGGGATGCCCTTGTAGGCGGCGATGTCCGGATGCAGGTCGCGCAGCACCCGGTGCAGCCGCCGGCGCCACTTCGGCACCTTGGCGATGTCGGCGACACTGGTGAGATAGCAGCGGATGCCGAACAGGATGGCGTTGGAGCGGGGCAGGCGATAGAGCGTCTGCAGCTCCACGCGCAGGTGCACCTTCTCCGCCACGTTCTCGGGCGTCACCGACGCCTTGTCCGGCCCCCACACGGGATAATTCTCCGGCGAGGTGTCGAGGCGCGGGTTCACCGTCATGGTCCAGTTGAGGCGGCGCACCGGCTGGCCGTACTGGAGGCGCAGGAGATACTTCAGGGCGCGGTCGAACACGCCCTTCTCATGCGCCAGCGGCACCGGGCCGTGCCACTCCTGGAAGCTCATGCCGATGTCGAACTCCAGCGACCAGTCGGCCTGGCTCGTCACCATGCCGCCGTCCACGAAGAGGTTGTCCTCGCGCTGGTCCTGAAGGGTGAAATCGCCCTGCGCCTGCCGGGTGATGTACTCGAACGGCCCGCAGGGCAGCGTCTCGGCCTTGCCGAAGATGAAGCTCTGCTGGATGCCGAGCGGCCGGTTCACCCAGGTCCAGGCGTCGCCGTCCTTCGACAGGGTGAAGTGCTCGGGATAGTCGGCCGCGAGGTTCTCCATGATCATCTCGAGGCTGTCCCACTCCGCCGTCATCATGTGCGGCAGCACCTGACAGCGCTTGGGGTCCTCGGCGAGGATGCGGGCGCGCTCCTTGCATTCGGCGATATAGTGCTCGTCAACGTCGAACTGCGCCTGGAAGGCGGCCGTGGGGCCACCGCGCACGTGCGGCTCGATGTTCACCGAATACATGTAGCTGTCTTCGGGGAACGGGAAGGGGAAGCGCAGGAGATCCTCGGGCGACTTCTTGTAGGTGAAGGTGTCGCGGAAGGTCTCTGCGGGCTTGAACTGAACGGTCATGGGACCTCCCGGGATCACAGGTCGATGACGATGCGCGGGCCGCGGGCGCGCGACACGCAGGTCATGATGAGGGTGCCGGCCTCCTTCTCCTCCGCGGAGAGGAAGTCGTCGCGGTGTTCCGCCTCGCCCTCGACGAGGGGGGTGGCGCACTGGCCGCACGCCCCGCCACGGCACAGGCACGGGGCCTCGACGCCGGCCGCCTCGATGGCCTCGAGCAGGCTCTGGCTCTCGCCCACTTCCACCTCGATGCCGGACTTGCGGAGCACGGCGCGGAAGGGCAGGCCGGTGATGTCGCCGCCGAAGCTCTCCTTGTGCACCTTGGTCCTGGGCCAGCCGAGGGCCGCGGCGGTGGAGGCGACCGCCTCCATCAGGCTGTGCGGCCCGCAGACATAGACATGGGTGCCGAGCGGCTGGCGCGCGAGCAGGCCGGCGAGATCGAAGGCGGCGCGGCCGCCGCCATGCACGCGGATTTCCTCTCCCGCCGCATAAGGCGCGAGCAGGCGCTCGAACACCGGCACTTCCTCCAGCGTCGCGAGCTGGTGCAGCTCGAAGCGGGCCCCGCGCGCCTTCAGCTCCGGCAGGAAGGAGAGCATCGGCGTGATGCCGATGCCGCCGCCGATGAGCAGGTGCTTCTTCGCGGTGGAGATGAGCGGGAAGAGGCTCACCGGATTGGCCATCTCCAGCACGTCGCCGGGGGCGACCTTGCGGTGGAGATGGGAAGAGCCGCCGCGCGACTGGGCGACGAGGCGCACGATGATGTCGTAGCGGCTCCGCTCGGAGGGCGGGGAGACGAGCGAATAGGCGTTCTTCATCACCCGGGCGCCGTCGCGCAGGGTGAGGAGGACGTGTCCGCCCGCCGGCGGGGTGGGGAACACGCCGCCATGGACGGGCTCGAAGGAGAAGCGCTTGAGGCTCGGCGCGAGCTCGACGATTTCGCGCACGCGCACATTGAAGGGCTGGGCGGCGGTCATGCGTAGAGCTCCTCGGCCTCAGGCACCTCACCCGGCACCTCGGCATCCACCTGGACGCCCATGAAGGCGGCGAGCCGCCGTGAGAAATGATCGCGCACGAACAAGGATGCGCCGCAGCCCGGGCAGGTGAAGATGGAACTGGTGACACCCTCGGTCACCGTCCGGCAGTGGACGCAATAGATGCGCCGCGCCTTCGGGCCGACCTCGGCGAAGGCCGTCTCCTGCCGGCTGAGGCCGGCCTTCTCGGCGCGGCCCCACACGTCCCACAGGAACGGCTCGGCACCCGCCGCATAGAGGCGCAGCCCCATGGTCTCGCGGGCGAGCCGCTCCTCCAGCGCGGAGAAGAGGTGCGTCACGGACCGGAAGGTGGCGACGCTGCCCGGCGCCTCCTCCATGGCCGGGGCGGAGGGCACGGCGCTGCGCCGGGCCACCGTCCAGACCTCGAAGGCGGAGGGGACAACCCCCTCCGCCAGTGCCTCAGCCGGAACCTCGGCCGCCTCGACCACCAGCAGGTGGTGCCGGCCGGACGGGTCCGGGGCCAGCGGGGCGTACGTCGGGCGGCTCTTCATACCCTGGTCGCTCATTTCGTCTCCGTTCAATAGACCGCAATGCTGCGGGCCACGATGATGACAACGGCGCCAAGCACGAGAGCGAGGTAGGGCAGCATCCCCGCTCGCGTGCCGGCACCGGGTTCGGCCTTGAGGTGCATGTCCTCCATCATCGCCGCGGGGAACTGACCCTTGTCCGTCACATAGTGGCGGAACAGGAACACCGGGATGATGGCGGCCGATACGATGAGCCCGGTGACCAGCGTGCCCGCGCCCCAGATGTCGGCACCCATGCCGAGCAGGAACAGGTTCACGTAGGCCAGCACCGTACCCATGCCGATGAGCCAGATGGGGGCCTTGAAGGGGCGATCCCAGGCCGGACGGTCGATGCGGTGCATCCAGGCGGAATTGAGGTTCAGGAAGTTGAACAGGATGTAGCAGACGTTGGAGATGGCGAGGATGAACACATAGTCCGACATCATCAGCAGGATGAGGTTGAAGCCAAGGTCCGTCCACATGGCGCGGGTGGGGGCGCCGTTCTCGTTCACGTGGCTGAGGTACTTGGGCAGCCAGCCGTCCACCGACGCCTGGTAGAGCGTGCGCGAGGAGCCGGCCATGGAGGTGATGATGGCGAGCATGAGCGCGAGGATCAGCATCACCACGATGATATTGTGCACCAGCGGGCCGCCCTTGAGCATACCCGCCATGGCGCTGGCGACGCCCATGCCGGAATAGATGTCGGCGGACAGGATGCCGTCATAGACCGCCGGCGTGGTCACGGTGCCGGAGGCGTCCACCACCGCCGGGGTCACGAGCTGGCCGAGGCCGAGCACGCCCTGGAAGGAGATGGGCACGATGGTGAAGACGAAGATGCACAGGAGCCCGGAGTAGAGGATGGCCTTGAAGGTATCCTTCTTCGGGTCGCGGAACTCGCGCGTGTAGCAGACGGCGGTCTCGAAGCCGTAGGTGGACCACGCGGCGATGAACAGGCCGCCGGCCATCAGGGTGAGGCCCGCCATGTTCCATTCGCCGGCGATCACCCGGCCGGCCTCGTCCTTGGCGAGCGGGGCAAACGGCCCGAGATGGGCGGCGAGCACGTCGCCGGTGAACAGCGGCACGAGGCCGATGAGGATCAGCGGCAGCAGCGCCACGACACCGAGGATGACCTGCACCTTGGCGGTCTGGCTGATGCCGCGATGCTGGATGGCGAAGGCGATGAGCAGCAGCACGGCGCCGAGGACGAAGGTGGCGTTGATGCGCAGCGCGAGGCCCGCCTTCAGCCAGCCGAGATCCACCAGCGTGAGCTGCCAGGTGTTGATGGCGGCATCGGGCGCGAACAGGATGGAGAGCACGTAGCCCGCCGCGAGGCCGGAGCCGATGGACAGCACCGGCGACCACGCCAGCCAGTTGCACCACACCGAGAACGGCGCGAGCAGCTTGCCGTAGCGCACCCAGGCGATGGCGCCATAGACCGAGGCGCCGCCCGACTTGTGCGGGAACAGGCCGGCGATTTCGGCGTAGGAAAAGGCCTGGATGAAACCGAAGATGATGGACAGGATCCACACGAACCAGGCCGGTGCGCCCACGGTGGCGCCGATGGCGCCGATGGAGAAGAGCACGAGGGCAGGCACGCCGCTCGCGATCCAGAAGGCGCCGGTCCAGCTGATCTTGCGTTGAAGCGAGCCGGCCTCAGGCGCGGCGACCGCCTCGTTGGTTGCTGCGATACTCATTGTTTTTCCCCTCGAATTATGAGGGGAGTTTCCGGAGAAGAAACTTTTTTGTCAATGTATAAATTGGCCGACTGGACGGTAAAGGCGGCTCAATTTGCACGCATCTCCCGCCCAATGCATGAGCATTCTGTCGTTAGGGAAAGAAATGCCTTCGGCCCCGCGGCGCAACGCGCGGGGCCGGGCTGTTTCTACAAGGACCAAGGCGTCATCGCAGGGCGATGACAGGTCAGGCTCTCACCCTCGTCTTCTGCGGGTCGAAATGGGGGAAGGGCACGATCTCGGCGCCGATGCGCTTCCTGTGTCCGTCCAGTTTGCCGATCTCGATGCCCGTGCCGGTCGTGGCATGGGCGACATCGATGCGGGCAAGGGCGATCTGGGCTTTCAGGATGGGCGAGCGCGTGGCGCTGGTGACGACACCCACCTGCGCCCGGCCGACATAAAGCGGGTCGCCATGGCCCACCGCGTCGTTGCCCTCGATCACGAGGCCCACGAGCTTCCGCGCCGGGTTCGCCTTGCGCCGCGCCAGCGCCGCCTTCCCCACGAAATCCTCGTCCTTCTCCGCCACGGCGAAGCCGATACCGGCCTCAAAGGGGTCGGTCTGGTCGCAGAAGTCGTAGCCGGCGAAGACCAGCCCCGCCTCAATGCGCAGCATGTCCAGCGCGGAGAGGCCGAGCGGCTTCATGCCCTTCGGCGCGCCCGCCGCCCACACCGCATCAAACAGCGCCTTTCCATCCTTGGGATGGCACCAGATCTCGAAACCCAGTTCGCCGGTATAGCCGGTTCGCGAGACGACCAGCGCCGGCCCGGTCGGCCCCCCGAGGCGCGCGACCGCGAAGCGGAACCACTTCAGCTCGGTGATGGCGGGCTGGGTTGCCCCGGTCCAGATCACCTCGGCGAGAATCTCCCGCGACAGCGGCCCCTGCACGGCGATGTTGTGCAGCTGGTCCGTGGACGAGCGCACATGCACGTTGAGGCCCCACTCCGCCGCCTTGGAGCGCAGCCAGGTGCCGGTGAATTCCTCGCCGCACACCACCCGGAAATTGGTCGGCGACAGGCGGAACACGGTGGCATCGTCGATCATGCCGCCGTGGTCGTAGCAGAGCGCGGTATAGACCACCTGGCTCACCGCCAGCTTGCGCATGTCGCGCGTCACCGTGCGCTGGAGCAGGATCTCGGCGTCCGGCCCCGTCACCTCGAATTTGCGCAGGGGAGACAGGTCCATCACCGCCGCCTTCTCGCGGCAGGCCCAGTATTCGGCAATCGGCCCCTCGCCGGTGAAGCAGGTGGGCAGCCAGAAGCCGCGATACTCCACGACGTTGCGCGTGTGGGCGGCAAGGCTCTGGTGGAAGGCGCTCTCGCGCGTCAGGCGCGGTTCGGCGTCGGCACTCATGCGGAACGCGATCCCCTTGGAGAAGTTTTCAGCGCCGTCATAGACGCGCACATGGATGTCGGTGGGCTCCCAGCCATTGGCGGGGTCGATGTCGTCGGCGCAGGAGGAGGTGGCGCACACGAGATCGGTCAGGGCCCGCAGCAGCACATAGTCGCCCGGCCGCGACCATGGCTCGTCCATGGTGATCGCGTTGGTGTGGTCCACGGCCGTATTGTAGAAGAAATTGATGGCCGGCCAGCCGGCGCGCTCCCGGATGCCCAAAGGCGCCAGCACGGCGTTGAAATTGTCCGTGCAATTGGCATGGCCGGGATAGCCCATGTCCTCGTAATATTTCGCCGAGCAGGCGAGGGCGAAGGTGTCGTGGCGGCCCACCGTGTCGCGGATCACCTCCACCAGCGGGAGCTGGCGCTCGTCGTAATATCTGGAATGGAGCCCTGGCCCCGGATAGGCGGCGCCCATGAGGGTGCGGGTGGTGGTGGCGTCGAGGCCGAACTCCGCGCCCGTCTCCAGCGCGGCGGCGTCGAAGGCGAGGAAGTCCGCGCACTGGCGGCCGTCCACGTCGATGATCTGGATGTAGTCTCCCGCCTTCACCGTATAGGCCCGGGCCTCGGCCGCGGGCACGCGCACATCGAGCTTCGGCGGCGCGAGCGGGGCGGGGAGGGGACGGCCGCGGCCCCGGGCGCGGGTCACAGTCACGATGAGGTCGGTGGGTGCGTCCTGCGCATCCGGCGACATGGGGCCGCCGGGGGCGGCGACCACCACGATCACGTCGGCCCGCGCCACGATCTCCGCCGTCGCGCCCGCACTACCATCTCGCGACAGCGACGCCCGTCCCGCCAGCGATGCCGGCGTGCAGCCGTTTTCCGCCAGCAGCCGGACGACCTCTGCGCTGCCCTCTCCCCCCTGGTCCATCAACGCCGGCAGCGTCTCCACGCCGGCGCCCTCCCAACCCTCCACCGCATCTCCATCAGTGACGAAGGCCAGCGCCGGCTGGAGCCCTTCCGGGTCCAGCACGGTCAGCCGGTCCCCGGCGCCGAGCGTGACGGCGGCCATGCCGCCGCCGCGCACCACCACCCGCTCTCGGGCGGCGGCAGTTGGGGAAGGACCGGGCGGAAGCAGGGAGGCGTCCATTCACCCCTCTTGAGCGATGGAGGCGAGCAGCCGGTAGCTGCCGCGGTAATAAAGCAGCGGATCGCCCTCGCCCTCGGCGTGCAGATGCACCACGCGGCCGACGAAGATCACATGGTCGCCGCCGTCATAATGGGCATAGGGCACGCATTCGAAGGTGGCATGGGCGGGCACGAGGCGCGGCGCGCCGGAGGGACCGACCTCCCAGGGCGTGGCGGAGAACTTGTCCTCGCCGGCACGGGCGAAGCGGTTGGAGATGTCCTGCTGGCTCTCCATGAGGATGTTGACCGAATAGGCCTTCGCCTTCTCCAGCCGCGCCAGCGAGTGCAGCGAGCGGGCCATGGAGAAGAGAATCAGTGGCGGGTCCAGCGAGACGGAGGAGAAGGAATTCACCGTCACGCCGATGGGGCCGTCCTCGTCCTGCGCCATCACCACGGCGATGCCGGTGGCGAAGCGGCCGAGGGCGTTGCGCAGTTCGCGCGGATCAAAACGGGCGTCGAGATCAATGGTCGTCATGGCAAGGTACTTCCTGAAATGCGACAGCCCGTCCATGATAATCCCCTTCGATGGCGGGCGCGCGGGCCTTCGCCCCTCTCCTGAGCGACGGAGAGGGACGAAGGCTCCGCGTGGTGGCGTCCCGCGTCACGCCACCTTGGCCGGCTGAAGCTCGGCCAGCAGCTTTTCGGCGAAGGCGCGCTTCTCCGCTTCGTCCATCTTCTTGATCTCGTTGTTGAGCACGCGCTCGTTGATCGACTTGTTCCAGTAGTCCAGCGAGCCGAAGCCGAGCAGCGCGGCCTTGCCCACGAACTGGCGCAGAACCTCGTTGGTGGGGCCCATCACCCAGCCGGCCTTGCCGTCGCGCAGATAGCGCTCGATCTGGAGCGCCGGGCGGAAGCCGGTGCCGCCGGTGGCGTGGAGCATCTTGTCCACCACATGGGCGACGTTCTTGGCCGCCTCGAACTTCACCTGCCACAGCCAGTGGAGCAGGGAGGAACGGGGCAGGGCATCGATGTCCTTGTGGATCGACCAGTCGCAATTGTTGGTCACCGAATCCAGCGCCTGCGCCATCTGGTAGTCGAAGGCGCGGCAGGAATTTGTGTCCATGATCGCCTCGCCCACATAGTCCTGGATGGTGGGGTAGTCGGCGACGCGCATGCCCACGTCATTGTGGGTCTTGCGGGTGGTGTGGCGCTTGGCGATGTCGATGACCGCCAGCGAGATGCCGTTCCAGCAGGCCGACGAGCAGGTGAGGAAGAAGGGGTCCACCACCTCGTCGTTGGACTTGGCGCCGTCGCCGATGGGGCCGACGAGGGCCTCCTTCGGCAGCACCGCATTCTCCACCACGATGGGGCCGGACTGGTTGCCGCGCAGGCCGAGGCCGTCCCACTCGGAGGGGTTGGCCTTCACCTCGTCCTTGGTGACGAGGAAGCAGGAGAGGTCGGAATAATCGCCGGAGAAGCCGGGGCTGGTGGTCTGGACGATGTACCAGTCGGCGAAGCCGCCGGAGGTGGTCCAGGAGGCCTTCTTGGTGACCTTCCAGCCTTCTCCATGGGCCTCCGCCTTGGAGGAGATGGGATACCAGAAGTGCGAGCCGGTCTCGGGGTCGGAATAGGAGAGCGTGCCGATGAGCACGTCGGTGTCCAGCCGCTTCAGGATGTCGGTGAGCAGCGGATTGTCGTGGTGCCGCAGCAGCGCGGCCGCCACGGCGCCGAGGTGCATGGTGTAGCACATGGCGGTGGAGGGGCAGCCGTAGCGGGCGATGGTCTCCACGACCATGGCGGCGCAGACATGGTTCTGGCCGAGGCCGCCCAATTCCTTCGGCACGTTCAGAGAGAGCAGGCCGAGGGTGGCCAGCGCCTCGAAATTCTTGCGCGGGTAGATGTAGTTGGCATCGCTCTCCACGGCGTTCGCGCGCAGCGTGGTCTCGCACAAGGCGATGAGCTTTGCCTGCAGATCCTTCTGCTCGGCGCTTAGCAGCCACTGGGGGTCCCACTCGAAGCCGAGCCCCCAGAACTCTTCCTTGCCCCACATCTTCGTCTCGGACATGTCTCAAGCTCCGCCCGGGCCGGCGCGCGGGCAGTCCCCGCGGCCGTCCCTGCCATTTGCGATCACGCTGTGGCGCGCCTGTTCCCCTCAGTGAACTTTTTTGACGCGGTAGAAACGAGAGTGCCACGGGCCAATTTTGGTGCAAGCCCATTAGTTGGGCGTTTGAGGCCCGCAGGATGACCACGATCTGGGCGACGCATGGGTCCACCTCGCTTTCCTTTGCCGCCTTTCGCGCCATGCTACCAAAGAAATTTCTTCTGAGGAAAAGTAATTGACAGGAGCGTTGGCCCGCCATCAGGATGCGGTCGTCGCGGCGCGCATGGCTGGCCTTGAGGCCGCCTGAGCCGCCCGCCTTAACGACGGGCCCGGCTACGGGCCGGCATCCTTCAAGAGAGGGCACATGACCAGCGCGACCATTCTGCGCCAATCGATCCTCAACGACCGCCACCGGGAACTCGGCTCCAAGCTCGAGGAATCCTGGAACGACATGGCGATCCCCCAGCATTACGCGACCGATCCCTATCTGGAGACGGAGACGGTGCGCACCCGCGCCGGCCTGTTCGATGTGTCCGCGCTGAAGATCATCGACCTCTCGGGGCCGGACTCCCTCGCCTTCCTCAACAAGCTGCTCACCGCCGATATCTCCAAGATCCCGGCCGGCCGCTCCATGATCTCCTCCATCGTGGACGACGAAGGCGGGCTCATCGACGACGTGCTCGTCTATGTGGACGGCGACGGCAAATTCCGCCTCTCCCACGGCGGCGGCGCGCTGGAAGAGGCGCTGCCGGTGGTGGCGCAGGGCTTCGATGTCACCTTCTCCCGTGACAACGACGTCCACATCCTCTCCCTGCAGGGCCCCCTCGCTCTCGACATCCTCTCCCCCCACACGCCAATGGTGCTGAAGGACCTGCCCTATTTCGGGCATGGCAAGACCAGCCTGTTCGGCATCCCGGTGTCGCTGGCGCGCGGCGGCTATTCGGCCGAGCGCGGCTATGAAGTCTTCTGCGCGGCGAAGGATGCGGTGTTCCTCTGGGACAAGATCCTCGAGGTCGGAAAGCCGTTCGGCGCCATGGCCGTGTCGTGGGATTGCCTCGACATCGTGCGGGTGGAAGGCTCCCTGCTGTTCTTCCCGTTCGACATGCCGCACAAGGACACCACGCCCTTCGAAGTGCTGATGGACTGGTCCGTGGACCTCTCCAAGCCGGACTTCCGCGGCAAGGCCGCTCTCCTCGCCCGCAAGGGCACCGAGCGCACCCATCAGGCCGGGCTCGAGGTGCTGGCGGCGAAGGCGGTCACGCCCGGCGCGAAGATCTTCAAGGATGGCGCCGAGGTGGGCGTGGTGAATTCCACCACCTACAGCCGCCACCTCATGAAGTCGCTGGCGCTGGTCTCGCTGCGGCCCGACGTCACCGCGCTCGGCACCGCGCTCACCGTGGTGGACGGGGACGAGAGCTTCGAGGCCAACGTGGTGCGCACCCCCTTCTACGATCCCATGCGGCTGCGCACGCATCCGCTGGAAGAGCGGGCCTGACGCCCGCCTGAGACGCAAACAAAAGGCCGGCCGGACGGGATCTCCCCGTCCGGCCGGCCTTTTTTGCGTTTGGAGCTGCCCTCAGAGCGGCTTGAGGCCGGCCTCGATGGCGCTGCGGCGGCCTTCCAGGAAGGGCGGCAGGGCGAGGCGTTCGCCCAGATGGGCGGCATCCTCGTCGGCGGCAAATCCCGGCCCGTCGGTGGCCAGTTCGAACAGCACGCCGTTGGGCTCGCGGAAATAGAGCGAGCGGAAGTAGAAGCGATCCACCATGCCGCTGTTGGGGATGCGCAGCTCCTTCAGCCGCCGCGCCCATTCCTCGTATTGGTCGAAGGTGGTGACGCGGAAAGCCACATGGTGCACCGCGCCCGCGCCCTGTCCGGCGGGGGAGAGGCCCGGCTCCACCTTCACATGCACTTCCGCGGCGGGGCCGCCCGCGCCCATCTCGAACACATGGATGGCGCGGCCATCCTCGGCGGCATAAGTGCGCACTTCCTTCATGCCCATCACGTGGATGAGCACGGCGGCGGTGGGCGTAAGGTCCGGCACCGAGATCAGGATCGGCCCGAGGCCGCGGATCTGGTGAGCCTCCGGCACCGGGCTCTTCGCCCAGGGCACGCCCGGCCCCTTGCCGTCATCCACGATCAGAGCGAGGCGCTGGCCCTCGCGGTCCTCGAACGGAAGCTGGTGGCGGTCGTCGCGGGTCTCGATGCCGGCATGGGCAACGCCCGCGTCGGTGAGGCGCGCGGCCCAGTATTCCAGCGCCGCCTCGTCCCGCACCCGCAGCGAGGTGCGCACGGCCGCATGGGTGCCCCGGTGCTCGCGCGGCACCGGCCAGTCGAAGAAGGTGAGGTCGGTGCCGGGGTTGGCTTCCCCATCGGCATAGAAGAGGTGATAGGCGGACACGTCGTCCTGATTCACCGTCTTCTTCACGAGGCGCATGCCGAGCGTCTGGGTGTAGAAGCGATGGTTGTAGGGCGCGTCGGCCGTGATGGCCGTGACGTGGTGAAGTCCGGTGAGCGGCCCGGTGGTCTCGGTGGTGTTCTGCATGGTGTCCTCCTCCGGCGTGCGGAGCCTCGTATCTGTCTGGCGCCAGAGATAGGCGGACAGCCGCTCCGGTACGAGAACCACGGGCGCAATCTGGGCTTGCCAATTTGCAAGTCGATTGGATGGAATAGGGCTCGGTCGCCTCTCTCATGCAATTTGTGGTAACCGGGAGCGTGGCCGCGATGGCACCATTTCACCGGTGTTCAGCATTTCCCGAGATCGCCGTTCATCCGCCTCATTGTTTGTGCCAAGAAAGTCCTCCATGCGGGGGGCATGCACTTGCGAGCGGCAGATTTCGGGGGATGTGGCGCATGACGCAGCGCAATCTGGTTCTGCGCCTCGTGGCGGCTGCGACGGTGGTGATGCTCGTCGCCGGCTGCTCCGACCGCCCCGGTATCGATGCGCTCATCCCGGTCTCCGCTCCGCTGGCTGAGGGCGCGCGCGAGCAGGTGATCCTCGTCGCCTCCACCCGCGAGCGCGATCCGCGGCCCGGCGTCTTCTTCAACGGCGAGCGCTCCGCCCAGCTCAATTTCGCGAAGATCGACCTCTCGGTTCCGCCCACGCACAAGCCGGGTGAGATCGAGTGGCCCAAGAACGGCCTCGGCAATCCCGCCACCGACATGGTGGTGCGGGAGGCCGTCTATCGCGACACCGAAAGCGAGTTCCTGCGCGACCTGAAGAGCGAGCTGGCCCGCCGGCCGGCCGGCAAGCGCAAGGTCTTCATCTTCGTGCATGGCTACAACACCATGTTCTCCGAGGCGCTCTACCGCCTCGCGCAGATGGCGACGGATTCCGATGCGTCGGCCGTTCCTGTCCTCTTCACCTGGGCCTCGCGGGCGACCACGGAGGGCTATGTCTATGACAACAACAGCGCCACCGCCGCCCGCGACCAGCTGGAGGAAACCATCCGCCTCGCCTTCGGCAGCGGCGCGGAACAGGTGAGCATCCTCGCCCATTCCATGGGCAACTGGCTGACGGTGGAGGCCCTCCGCCAGATCCGCATCTCCGGCAAGACCCTGCCGCTCAACAAGATCGGCGACATCATCCTCGCCGCGCCCGACATCGACGTGGACGTGTTCAAGACCCAACTCCGGCGCTTCGGCAAGCCGCCGAAGCCGTTCGTCGTCGTCGTCTCCCGAGACGACAAGGCGCTCGGCTTTTCCGACTTCCTCGCCGGCAAGAAGCCGCGGCTCGGCGAATACGCCAACGACACCGAACTCGTTGGTCTGGGCGCCGTCGTGGTGGACATGACCAACGTGGAGGCCCTCGACAGCTTCAACCACGGCAAGTTCGCGCAACTCGCGGCAATGGCGCCGCAGTTGCAGAGCGCCATTGCCGGCGCCAAGGGCACCGCAACCGCCGATACCGTGCAATTGCAGGGCGTGCGCATCACCGGCCTCGATCCGGCTCGGGCAGCACAGTCGGCCGGCCCTGCGCTGCCGGCCACCGCCCAGCCGGCTCCGGCGCAATAGGGCCAGGCCGGCGAGCCTTTCGCGGATGTGCCATGCCCGGCCGGCGCTTCCCTCGCGGGCGCGTTCGGTCTAAAGGCGTCGCCTCATGGCCTATTCAGTCAAGGAAATGTTCCTCACCCTGCAGGGGGAGGGGGCGCAGGCGGGGCGTGCTGCCGTCTTCTGCCGGTTCGCGGGGTGCAACCTGTGGTCCGGGCGGGAGGAGGATCGCGCCGCCGCCCAATGCCGTTTCTGCGACACGGATTTCGTCGGCATGGATGGCGAGGGCGGTGGCCGCTTTGCCGATGCCGCGGCCCTTGCCGAGGCCATCGCCGCCGTCTGGGGACAGGCCGGCGCCGAGCGCCGCTTCGTCGTCTTCACCGGTGGGGAGCCGCTGCTTCAGCTCGACCCCGCCGCCATCGCGGCGGTGCATGCGCGGGGCTTCGAGATCGCGGTGGAGACCAACGGAACGGTTGCCGCGCCGGAGGGGCTCGACTGGATCTGCGTCAGCCCCAAGGCCGGAACCGAGCTGAAGCAGCGCGCGGGTCACGAGCTGAAGCTCGTCTTCCCACAGGCCGGGCTCGATCCCGCCGAGGTTGCGGGCCTCCCCTTCGCCAATTTCTTCCTCCAGCCCATGGACGGGCCGGATCGCCGCGCGAACACCGATGCGGCGGTGGCTTATTGCCTCGCCAATCCGCGCTGGCGCCTGTCCGTCCAGACCCACAAGATGATCGGAATTCCATGACCACCCCTGACACCCCGGCGGCGCTGCCCGGCCGCGTGCGGATCACCCAGGGCTTCACCTTCGAGGCCGCGCACTTTCTGCCCAACGTGCCGGAAACCCACCGCTGCCGGCGCGTGCACGGCCATTCCTATCGCGTGGACCTCGCGCTGGAGGGGCCGGTGGACCCTGTGACCGGCTTCGTGGTGGACTTCTTCGACGTGGAGAACGCCTTCGGCCCGCTGCTGAAGCAGCTGGACCATTATTGCCTCAACGACGTCGAAGGACTGGAGAACCCCACCGCCGAGATCATCGCGGCGTGGATCTGGACGCGGATGAAGCCGCTCCTGCCCACGCTCGCGTCCGTGCGGGTCTACGAGACGCCCATGTCCTACGCGGAATATTCGGAGGGCTGAGCGGGCCTCAGCCTGCGGCATCCCCCGCCTGCGCCTTCTTCACGAAGGTCGCGAAGGCGGCAAGCTGCTTCTTCACGAAGTCCAGCGTGCCCTGGTCCGTGACGATGCCGTCGGCGATCTTGGTGTGGGCCTGGGCGACCATCACCTCCGGCACGTTCATGACGTGGGCGTTGAGCGCCACCAGCACCTGCCGCAGGTGATATTGCGCGCGCCCGCCGCCCATGGTGCTGGGCGAGGCGGACATGATGAGGGTGGGCTTGCCGGCGAGCGGCTGCGGCTTCAGGCGCGAGAGCCAGTCGATCGCATTCTTGAGGCCGCCCGGAACCGAGTAATTGTATTCCGGCGTGACGATCACCAGCGCATCCGCCGCCGCGACCTTGGCGCCCATGGCCGTCACCGGGGCCGGGAAGCCTTCCGCCTCGATGTCCCCGTCATAGATGGGGAATTCCGCGACGGAGGGCAGAATCGTGAGCGTCGTCCCCTCCGGCGCGATGCCGGCCAGTGCGCGGGCGAGCGCGGCATTGAGGGACCCCTTGCGAACGCTGCCGACAAGCACGACCCAGTTCATCGCCATTCTCCCGCTGCCCGCCATGGGCTCGCCGGGGATAATGGCGCAAAACCGGGAAGGTTGCGTGAGCCCAGGTGAAAACCACCGGTGAAAATCAGCCGATCCGCACCATGTGGTTGTCGTAGCGCGGCCCGCCGGTGCGCCGCGCGGTGATGGCGACGCCCTCGGGCGCGGCCTTCACCACGATCACTTCCCCATAGCCGGACGCGGCCACGAACATCCCCGCCTCCGCACCGGCCGCGAGGCCGCAGCCATCGGTGAGGGGCACTGCGCCGATATAGCGGCCGTCCGCCTGCCACACGGCGACCTGGTTTCCGCGCGGGGTGGCGCAGGCGACGAAGCGGCCGGACGGGTCATAGGCGACCGAGCCCACATATCCCCGCAGCGCCCGCCACGCCTCGTCCGGCGCGTCGAAGGGGGTGAGCGCGCCATCGGCGGCGATGCGGAAGAGGAGGGGGCGGGCCTCGCCGTCCTTCAAGAGGTCCTGCGCCGCCACCACGGTGCCGCCATTGCCGTCGCGGGCGAGGTGGCGGAGCGACAGGCTGGCGAGGTCGGCGGAGAGCTTGCCTTCGCCGCGCACGGCGCCGGTTGTGGGATCGACGAGGGTGACGCCGGAGCCCGTCACCTCCGCGTCGCGCGCCTCCGGCGTGTTGGGCTCGATGCCGCCATTGGCGATGACGAGGGCGGCGCCCGAGCGCATGAGATCATGCGGGCCGTCGCCGCCGCTCGGCCATTCATCATGGATGGCAAAGCCGCCATCGACCGCGCGCACGGCGACAACGCCCCGGCCCATGGCGCGAACGCCGTCCGCGGGATGCTCGATCTCGTTGGTCAGAAGCAGCCGGCCGTCCGCCGTGAAGCGGCCATGGCCGGAAAAGACGCGGCCTTCGCCCGGCCCGAAGCGTGCGACCACGCCGCCCTTGCGGCGGTCGAACACGAGGGCGATGCGCCCCGGCCGCCGCCCCACCGCCACCGCGAGCGGGCCGACGGGGCTCGCCTCGATGCCATGCAGCCGGGCGTCGGAGGGGGCCTCCGGTGTGGCCGCGAAGCTGGTGTCGAGGCCGACTGCGGCGAACCCCTCGCCCACGCCCGCCGTCGCCAGCCAGCCCTCGTCCAATTCGGCGGCACGCGGGCCGCCCGGCAGGGCCGCAGCGGCGAGGAGCGCGGCGCCGCCGAGCAGCAGGCCGCGCCGGCCGATGAGCGGGGCGTGGTCGAGGCGGGCGCGCATGTCCGTCGCCATGGCCTCAGTCGCCATCGAGGGCGTTGAAGCCCAGCGAGATGCCGAAATAGGACGCGATGGGCTTGTAGACAGCGAGCTGCGCCGCCTTGAAGGTCTTGATGGTCGCGTGGATGCCCTGCGCGCCCGATGCGGTGGCAGCAGCGGCGCCGATATCGGCGGGCAGCTTGTCGGCGGCGGCATCGGCGGCGGTGGCGGCCTTGTTGACCACGAATTGCGGCCGGCTCGGCATCTGCGTGCCCACGGCGACGAGGAGGGCGTCGGCGCTGTGGATCATGTTCGCGGCGACGCGGCCGGAGCGGCCGGAGCGCCAGCTGTCGGCGACCGTCGGCTTGGCGTCCGCAGGGCTGGCGCCCAGCACGGGCAGCAGCTTGGTGTCGGTCACGCGCTGGTAGGCGCCGGACAGGTCGGTGAGGATCATGCCGGGCAGGGCGCCCACATCCGGGAACAGGGCGGGATCGCCCTTGCCGGAGACGATGGCGCCCAGCGCGCCGGAGGACTTGTCGCCCCACGCGGTGCGGATTTCGCCGGTGATGGTGGCGAGATTGTTGGCGATGGCGGTGCCGAGCGCGCAGCGCCGTGCCGCCTCGGGGCCTGCGACCAGCGCCTCGGCTGCGCCTTCCTCATAGAGCAGCCGCTCCAGCGCCGGCAGGCCCTGCACCGCCGCGCTCGACTGCATGAAGCGCTCGGGCGCGAGGCGGGCGGGATCGCTGTCGGCGATAATCTCGGACAGCCCGCGGCTGATGCCGTTGCGCCGGTCCGGGAAGAAGGAGATGCGGTCGGCCCGGAGCGACAGTGTGATGGGGCCGAAGGTGACGAACTCCACCGCGTTCCACGCATCCGCGGCCTTGCCATAGGCCTCCTTGAGCGGGGCCATGCCGGCCGCCGAGGGGGCGGGGCAGAAGGCGGCCCAGGCCTTCGCCTGCGCGGCGGTGGCGGCGGCAAGCGCATCGTAGCGCGGCAAAAGCCAGCCCTCGATGAGCGGCACGGGATCGAGCTTCGGATCGGCCGCAACGGCGGGGCCTGTCCCAAAAGCGAGCATGGCGGCGAGGGCCGCGCCAGCAAGGCGGAAGGAAGAACGGTGCGTGGCTTCAATCATGACGTCGATCCGCAATATCAGGCCCACACCGGCAGCGGCCGGCAAAAATCACAGGGAAGAAACGTACCGCACCAGCGCCGCCCTGTCCTTGGGCGGAAGCGCGCCGAAGCGCCGCTGGGCCGTCGCCGCCTCGCCGCCGTGCCAGGCAATCGCCTCCTCCACCGTGCGCGCGCGGCCATCGTGCAGCAGGCCGGTGTTGGCGGCGAGCGCATCGGAGAGGCCGGCGAGGGGCGCGGTGCGCCAATGCGAGGCGCCCACACCGGGCTCCGGCATGGTGTCGCCGAGGTCCGGGCCCATCTCGTGCAGCAGCAGATCGGTGTACATGCGGGCCGCGCCGCCGTCGGCAGTGGGCAAGGACGGCCGGTGGCACTGGGCGCAGCCGGTTGAGGCGAACAGCGCAGCGCCACGCTTGGCCTCGGCCTTGGGCAGGTCTTCCGGCTCGGGCTGGGGCAAAGAGGCGACATAGGCGACCACCCGGTCGAGCACCGCCGAGCCGATTTCCAGTGCGTCGTCCGCATCCCCGGAGGTGGCATTGGCATTGCCGTGGAGGGCCTGCCGGCAGGCGGTCTGGGTGGGCGTGCAATCGCCCCACGGCTCGGGGTGGAAGCGGTTGGAGAGGCCGAGATCGAGGAAGAAGGCTTCCGCCGACTGGCCGGCGAGGGTCGGCTGCGAGGCCTTCCAGCCGAAGCGGCCGATGGCTGTGCTGCCGTCGGCCTGCGTCACACGCCGCGCCATGCCCTTCACGCCGTCTTTGCCCTTCGCCTGCTCGCGCTCCACCGCGAGGATGGCGGCATCGGGCACAGCGGCGAGCGCCCCGCGGCCCTTGAGGTCCGGCCCGACGCGGAGAGACAGGCCGCTCGCGGGATCGAGCGGGCCATAGCCCAGCGCCTCGGGGTGGGGCTTGCGGGCGATGCGGCCGTCCGGCAGCGGCGTGTCGGTGACGCCGATCATCCCCTCGCTGGGAATGCCCGGCACCGCATCGATCTGGAACCGGCGGCCATAGACGGGATCACCGCTGCCGTCCGGCCGTCCGATCATCAGCACGAAGCCGCGCTCCGCCGTGCCCTTCTCCAGACGCGCGGGGGCGCGGCGGTCGGCGGGATGGCAGGTGGCGCAGGAGCGGGCATCGAACAGCGGGCCGAGGCCGTCGTCGCCCCGGGTCGAGGCGGGGGCAGGCACCCAGGGGCGCTTGAACAGGGCCTTGCCGATGGCGAGGTCCAGCTTGTCCAGGGTCTCGGCAGTGGCCGGCGTCGCGGAGAGGGCAGCGAGCAGCGCGAGGAAAAGACGCACGCGCATCCTCACACCACCCTGATCCAGCCCATGAGACCGGAATCCATGTGCTCCAGGATGTGGCAGTGGAACACCCAGTCGCCGCTGGTGGCGCGGAAGGCGATCTCCACCGTCTCGTTGGGCTCGGTCATGACCGTATCTGCGAGATAGGGCGGGATGTCCTTCTTCTTGGAGGAGGACAGCACGCGGAAGACGTGCCCATGCAGATGCATGGGGTGGACGTGCTTGGTGACGTTGGTGATGGAGACGACGTAGCTCGCCCCGTCCTTCAGCGTCGCCAGCGGCGGCGGCAGGCGCAGGTCCGCGCCGGCGCCCCAGGAATTGCGGTTGATGGCCCAGAAGGTCTTGCTGCCGACGCAGGCGGAGGCAATCAGCGCCTTGGCCAGCGGATCGTCCGGCGGCAGGGGATCGCCGCTCACGATGGGGCCGGCGGCGGTCTGCACGAGATAATCGATGCGGCTGGCGCGCTTCACGTCCGGCAGCGGCACCTTGGCGGGGGGCAGAGCCTTGGGGCGGAAGGCGGTTTTCTTGCGGCCCGGCTTGCTCCCGGGAGCGTCCACGCCGACCAGCGTGGTGAGCAGATAGGGCTCGGCGGTGCGATAGTCGTAGACCTTCACCTCCTCGCCGGGGCCGGGCATGCGCACATGCACGTCGATCCGCATGGCCGGGCCCATGCGCCAGATCTCGTTCGGCAGCTTGGAGAAGGGGAGGGGCGTCAGCGCCTGACCGTCGATGGCGATGATGGCCGCGTCTTCCGTCTCGCAGCCGAAATCGATGGTGCGCGTGGAATCGGCGACGATCACCCTGAGCCGCACGTCCCCATAGGCCGGCGCCTCGACGCGGGGCGGCACGATGGAGCCGTTGGTGGCGCGCACCGTGCCGAAGGTGCCGGCGGTGGAGGCGCCCTCATCGGTAAACATCTCCAGCCAGCGGCCGTCCTTTTCGTCGAGCCGCCAGTCCTTCACCACGATGAAATGCTCGGCATCGAAGCCGAGCTTCGCCTCGGCCGGATCGTCCACCACGAGCAGGCCGACGAGGCCACGGCCCACCTGGCCCGTCTCGTCGCAATGGGGATGGAAGAAGTAGAAGCCCGGATCGGGCAAGGGCACGTTGTAGGTGAACGTGCTGCCCGCCGGGATCGGCGCCTGGGTGATGGGCGAGACGCCATCCGAGAGATAGGGCACGCGCACGCCGTGCCAGTGGACGGTGGTGAGGTCCGGCAGGCGGTTCTCGAAATCCACCATCAGCCGCGTGCCCACCGGCGCGCGCAGGGTGAGGAAGGGCGTGCCGTTATAGGCGCAGAAGCCCTTCGTCACCGGCTTGCCCGGCCCCAGCAGCGGCATTTCCATTTCCGCCGCCGAGAGGGCGAGCCGGCGCACCGGCGCGCTCTTCGGCAGGGTGTCCACGGAGGCCGGCACGCGGCCGAGGGCGGAGGGGGCGAACCCCACCGCCCCCGCAGCCGCCGCGCCGGCCAGCAGCGCCCGACGCGAGATCATCGCGTCCGTCCCATCGTCATGGTCTCACTTCTTCTTCACGTTCTTCGGGTCGTCCAGGCTCTTGGAGCCTTCCATCTTGATCTGGAGCTTGAGGGCCGAGACGCCGCGCTCGATGGCGTGGGCCTGGGCCACGAGGGCGTCCACGCCGTCCTGGATCAGCTTGGCGCCCTTGGTGTTCCCCTCTTCCAGCATCTTGTCGTAGGTGATCTCGCCGGAATCCGCCACGTCCTTCAGGGCCTTGAGGGCGGCAAGGGCGGCAGCCGACTTGGCGTCGATCTCGTCGGCGATCTTCGGGTCGGCGGCGCGGATGAGGTCGGCGACCGAGGGGCCGGTGACCTTGGAGCCGTCCGGCTTCACGAAGGTGCCGTAATAGACGTCGCGGATGCCCACTTCGTCGTAATAGTGCGCGTTCTGAGTGTTGTTGGAGAAGCAGTCGTGCGCCTCCTCCGGATCATGGAGGATGAGGCCGAGCTTCATGCGCTCGCCGGCGAGCTCGCCGTAGGAGAGAGAGCCGAGGCCGGTGAAGATGGTGGCAAGGCCGGCCTTGTCGTTCTTCTTGATGAGCGCGGCGCGGGCCTTGCCCTTGGCGCCCCACAGGCCGGTCATCTCGTCGAGATCGGCGACCAGCGTCTGGGTGGCGACCTTGAGATACTCGCCGCGACGATCGCAATTGCCGTTGGTGCAGTTCTTCAGATCATAGTCGGTGTAGGGGCGCTGGCCCTGGCTGGGCGTCGCGTTGTGGAGGTTCTGGCCCCACAGCAGGAATTCGATGGCGTGCCAGCCGGAGCCCACGTTCGCCTCGACGCCGCCGGCCGAATTCAGCTCGTGCAGCAGCTTGGGCGTGATCTTGGTGACGTCCACCGTCTTCTTGCCGATGCGGATGGACTTCGAGGCGATCACATTGGCGGTGTAGAGCGGGTTCTCGTCGGACTTCTCGCCGTAGCTCTTCTTGTCCACGTAGTCGATCAGGCCTTCGTCGAGCGGCCAGGCGTTCACATTGCCTTCCCACTCGTCGACGATCTTGTTGCCGAAGCGGAAAGCCTCGGTCTGCTGGTAGTAGACGCGGGCCGCCTTCCACGCATCGCGCGCCTTGCCCAGGCTGTCGGCGCTGGGGGCGGCGAGGAAGGCGTCGATGGCCTTCTGCATGTCCTTGGCCGTGGCGGCGGACGAGCCGTACATCACCTCGGCGAGGTCGGCGTAGTGGACAATCACATCACGCGGCTTCGGCGCATCCGCGAGCACGGGGCTCGCGAAGGCTGCGACTGACGCGATGACGGCGCCGAGAAAATGCGCGCGCATCGACCTTCTCTCCTTGAAATTCGAAAACCGGAACCGGGGCCATTGCCCCATCGCGGCGGAGAGTATGAGCCGGGCCGATGGCGGGCAAGCGCTTGAGACAATAATGGAATTGTTCCATGTCCAGAGTGCGGGGCCTCGACTTGTCTCTCCCAAGTCAAAGCGACGCACCCCTTAGTAGAAGACGTTACGTCACTCTGTATCTGTGCGTCCTTGGGCCGTTTCGTCGCGCCCGGCTGCAAACGCTGGACACGGCGGGTTCGCGGGCCGGATGCCGGCGCCCTTGAACTATAGTCTCAATGGCCGCCGAGCAGGCACGCAGCTTTTCATTTGAACAATTCCAAACCTCTGCCGTTGCGGTGACATGGCCTGCCAGCGGGTGATAAGGTTTCGTCATATTCAATTGGTTTTCGTTCCGACGGCGATCTCTCCCGAAGGGCGAAGGCCACGAGGGCAGCGTTTATGCCCGCTCGTGCGTGCCGGCAGCGGCCGTCGGGGACAAAAAGGACAGGCCGCGATGATTGCCGCGCTTCTGATCGTTTTTCGTGAAGTCCTCGAGGCCGGCATCGTCACCGGCGTGGTGCTCGCCGCCTCCGAGGGCATCCGCCATCGCGGCCTGTGGATCAGCCTCGGCATTCTCGGCGGCATCGCCGGCTCTGCGGTCCTCGCCCTCTTCGCCGATACCATCGCCTCCACCTTCGACGGCTCCGGGCAGGACATCCTGAATGCCGCCATCCTCTCCGTCGCGGTGGTTATGCTGGTGTGGACGGTCGTCTGGATGGCGAGCCACGGCAAGCACATGGTCATGGAGATGCGGGAAGTTGGCCGCGACGTGAAGGAGGGGCGCAAGCCGCTCGCCGCGCTGGCCATCGTCGTCGGCATGGCCGTGCTGCGCGAGGGCGTGGAGATTGTGCTCTTCCTCTATGGCATCGCCAGCACGGGCGCCGATTCGCCCGG
The DNA here is from genome assembly GCF_043193615.1 of Xanthobacter aminoxidans. Lineage (NCBI taxonomy): Bacteria > Pseudomonadati > Pseudomonadota > Alphaproteobacteria > Hyphomicrobiales > Xanthobacteraceae > Xanthobacter > Xanthobacter aminoxidans. The sequence continues at coordinate 234,598 of NZ_JBAFUS010000002.1, forward strand.
AGCGATCGTGCTCGGCGGTCTCGGCGGTCTGGCGGCGGGTGCTGCCCTCTCGCTGCTGCTCTATCGCGGCCTCGTGGCGATCCCGCTCAAGCATCTGTTCAAGGTCACGTCCGTCCTCATCACGCTGCTGGCCGCCGGCCTCGCCGCGCAGGTGGTGGGCATCCTGCAGGATGCCGGCTTCATCCAGTCGCTGGCGGAGCCGGTGTGGAATTCGAGCTGGCTGCTGGCGGACGACAGCGCGCTGGGCCGCGTGCTGCGCACGCTCATCGGCTACCGCGCCGAGCCCACGGGCATGCAGGTGATCGCCTATGTGGCGACGGTGGCGGTCATCCTCGGCCTGTCGGCCATCGTCAACGGCCGCCTCGCGTCGGCCCCGCGCCGGCAGAGCGCCGGCCGCTCGGCCGGCGGCCACGTTTCCCGCGCCTGAGTGCTCGACGCGCTTTCCGGTGCCCGCCGGCGTTTCCGCGGTCTCCGCCTTCCGGTATGCTGACGCGCGATGTTCCGGGCTCCGGGACACGCGGCGCAGGCGGAACGCCGGGCGGCATCCGAGGAGAAGCACCATGAGCGGCGGAACGAGCAGCAAGGACAGCCGCACCAAGGCCGGACAGGGCCGGGACGGCACCCGCCTGTTCCTGCGCGTGGACTTCGCCGACGGCCGGCGCCTCGGGCCGGGCAAGATCAAGCTGCTGGAGGCGATCCGCGAGCACCACTCTATCCTAGCCGCCGCCAAGGCCATCGGCATGAGCTATCGGCGTGCCTGGCTGCTGGTGGACGAACTGGACCGCATGTTCGAGCAGCGCGTGATCGTCACCTTCCCCGGTCGCCGGGGCGCCGGCACCGAGGTCACGGCCTTCGGCGAGCGGGTGATCGCGCTCTATCGCGCCATGGAGCGGCAGGCGGCGAAGGCCACCAGCGGGGCGCTGGACGAGCTCACGTCCGCCCTTGCGGCGGATTACCACCCGAAATCAGACGCAGAGCCGGGGGATCCTGAGGCGGATTCGCCGCTGGCCGGGCCGGCCGTGAAGCAGGCGGGCTGACGATCTCCGCGCCCGGTGAGTGGAAGCCCATCGGCCGGCTATCCACCGTCACCGCCTTGATCATCGCCCATACCTGCATGCCGGGCTCAAGGCCCAGGCGCAGCACGCTTTCCTGCGTCACCAGCGAGCTGAGGCGGCCGGCGGACAGCGCCAGTTCCACCTCGGAGAACGGGCCTTCCGCCCGGGTGATGGCGGAGATGGTGCCGGAAATCCGGTTCGTCACCGACACGTCCATGGGCCGCGACAGGGACAGGGACACGTCACGGGAGCGGATGCGCGCCCGCGCCGGTGCCCCCACCGGGCGGCCCACCAGCGGCACCCGCAATTCGCCGTCCGCGAACGAGACGGTGGAGAGGCCGAGGTCCGGGTCGTGCGCCGTCACCGTGCAGTCGAGGATGGTGCCGATGTCGAAGCGGCCGATCACCGGCAGCAGCTCGGGCCGCGACAGCACGTCGGCGAGGGGGCCGCAGGCGATGACCTTGCCGTCCGAAAGCGCCGCCACCGCGTCCGCAAGGCGCAGCACCTCCTCGATGGAGTGGCTGACATAGAGGATGGGCAGGTTCAGCTCGTCCCGAAGCCGCTCCAGATAGGGCAGGATCTCGCCCTTGCGCATCTCGTCCAGCGAGGCGAGGGGCTCGTCCATGAGCAGGAGGCGGGGCTGGGACAGGAGCGCGCGGCCGATGGCGATGCGCTGCTTCTCGCCGCCGGACAGGGTGTGCGGCCGGCGCTTCAGCAGGTGGCCGACGCCCAGCATCTCCACCACGGCATCGAACTGGATGGTGCGCGGCCGCCGGGTGCGGCGCTCGCCGTAGCGCAGGTTGTTCTCGATGGTCATGTGCGGGAACAGCCGCGCGTCCTGGAACACGTAGCCGACCGCGCGCTGCTCCATGGGCAGGTTGACGCCCGCCTGCCGGTCGTAGAACACCGTGTCGCCGACGCGGATATGCCCGCTGTCCGGCGTCAGCGAGCCGGCGACCATCTGGATGATCGTGGTCTTGCCGCAGCCGGAGCGGCCGAACAGGGCCGTCACGCCCCTCTCGGGCGCCCGGAGATCCGCCTTCAGGTGAAAGCCGGTGGAGCGGGCGAGGGAAACGTCGATCTCGATCATATCTGGCCCAGCGCCACGCGGATGCGCTTGTCCGCCATCTCCGCCAGCATGAGGGAGCCGAGGGCGAGGATCACCGACACCACCGTGAGGCGCAGCGCCATGGCGTCGCCGTCGGGCATGTGGGTGGCGCTGTAGATGGCAAGCGGGATGGTCCGCGTCTGGCCTTCCACATTGGAGACGAAGGTGATGGTGGCGCCGAACTCGCCCAGTGCCGAGGCCAGCGAGATCAGGCAGCCGGAGAGCACGCCGGGCATCATCAGCGGCAAGGTCACGGTGAAGAAGGCATCGAGCCTGCTGGCGCCCAGGGTCCGCGCCGCCGTCTCGATGCCCTTGTCGATGCCGCCGATGGCGAGGCGGATGGCGTTGACCGTGAGCGGGAAGCTCACCACCGCCGCCGCCACCGTTGCGCCCGCCGTGGAGAAGATCAGCGAGATGCCGAACCACTCGTGGAGATACTGGCCGAGATAGCCGCGATTGCCGAGGGTGATGAGCAGCAGATAGCCCACCACCACCTTGGGCAGCACGAGGGGCAAATGGACAATGCCGTCGAAGATGCCCTTGCCGGGGAATTCGAACCGGGCGAGCACCCAGCCAATGAGAATGGCCGGCGGCAGGCTGCAGAGGGTGGCCCAGAAGGCCACCTCCAGGCTCAGCCGCACGGCCGTCCATTCTTCGGGAGTGAGCAACATCTCGAACAAATCCGCCTGCGAAAAGGCCTCGCCTCGCTCCAGATCAGGCTCGGTCTTTTGCCCCCAATAAGCAATTCCCGTTCCGCTGCATGCTGCCCCGCGCCGGGCGGATCAGTTCACCGAGAAGCCGTACTTCTTGAAGATGGCCTTGGCCTCGGGGTTCTGGATGAAGGCGAAGAAGGCCTTGGCGGCGGGGGTGTCCTGGCCCTTCACGAGGGCGAAGGGGTAATCGACGGGCGGATAGCTGTCGGCCGGGAAGGTCGCGACGATCTTCACGTTCTTGGCGATGGCGGCATCGGTGGCATAGACGACGCCGTAGGGCACCTCGCCGCGCTCCACCAGCGCCAGCGCCGCGCGCACGCTCTCGGCACCGACGATGCGGGGGGCGATCTTGTCCCACAGGCCGAGATTGGTGAAGGCCTGCTTGGTGTAGACGCCCACCGGCACGCTGTCGGTGAGGCCGGTGGCGATGCGGCCGTTGGGGCCGAGGAGGGCGTCCACATCGAGGCTCTTGGAGATGGTCACCGGCTTCGCCTTGTCGGCGGGGGCGACCAGCACCAGCTCGTTGCCGAGCAGCTTCACGCGGGTGGCGGGCAGGGTCAGGCCCTTGCCGTCGGTATAGTCCATCCACTTCAGGTCGGCGGAGGCGAAGATGTTGGCGGGCGCGCCGGCCTCCATCTGCTTGGCCAGCGCCGAGGAGGCGGCGAAGGAGAACTTGATGGCGTCCTTGCTGCCCTTGGCCTCATAGGCCTTGGCGATGTCCTGCATCGCGTTGGTGAGGCTCGCGGCGGCGAACACGGTCACGGTCTCCTGCGCGGCCGCGGGCAGCGGCGCGGCGGCAAACGCCGAGAGGACGAGACCAACGATCAGGCGGCGGGAGGCAAGAAAGGAGGCGGGAAATCCGGACATGGCAATGGCACCTCGGCAATGGGCCTGTGATATGTCCATCGATATACAGGATGCCGCTGCGAGACAATAGGCCCGCCCCTTCCGAAGGGGCACCTGCGGGCCGAAAGCGGTTCAGGATACCGCCAAGGCGCTGGCGTGGGATCGTCTTTGCTGCAGTGCGGCATGAAGCCGCGCACAGGCCGTGGCGCGCTCAGAAGCCCATCAGCTTCAGCGCGGCGGCGCCGGGTGCGAGCATGGCGAAGGCCCACAGGCCGGCGCTCGCGACGTTGGCCACCTGGAAGTGGGTCTGGCGCATGGCCAGCACGCCCGCGATCAGCGGCACCACGGCGCGCAGGGGGCCGAAGAAGCGGCCGATGGCGACGCCCCAAATGCCGAAGCGCTGGAAGAAGTCCTCGGCGCGGGCCACGAGGTCCGGCCGGCGCGAGAGCGGCCAGAAGTCCTTCGCGCGCTCCTTGTAGTGGAAGCCGAACCAGTAGGAGACCGCGTCGCCCAGCGCCGCGCCTGCGGCGGCGGCGAGCCAGATGGGGAAGAAGTGCAGCCCCGCCGCCTCGATCAGCGCGCCGATGGCGAGCAGCAGAACGGTGGCGGGAATGAAGAAGGAGATCAGCGCCAGCGATTCCCCGAAGGCGAGCCCGAACACCACGGCCGGCGCGAGATAATGGTGCTGCTCGACGAAGGCGGTGGTGGTGGCGACGATGGCGGACAGATCGAACATGTCTTCTCCTGCCGCAAGGATCGGTGTCGCGGCTCCCGGGCCCAAGGCCCCGCCGCATTCTACTCCCGCGGCGCCTGCTGGTTCCTTACCTTCTGGACGCACATTCGGGCGAAATGGCGCCACGGGGCGCATCCGGCAGCAGACAAAGCTGCGCCTGCCCAACCATTCGCCTTGAAATCGTCACGGGTCTCGTCCATATGCGGTGCATCGCGCCGATGGAGGCAGTTGCTTTCCTCCCCTTAGCGCGCTCGGGCCGCGTAGCGGAGACCGCTGGAGCTTCGATCTGGACGACGCCGTGACATGGCGTTTCGTCGGTGAGGCATCGCAAGCGGCTTTGCCCGATATCATCTTTTGCCCTGGACACCCCTGGCCACGCGGGATGTCGAAATCCCGCGAGCCGCGCCGCGCCCAAAAGGCTGCGCCGGTGCCGCTCGCATATGAAAGTCAGAGCTTGACCTCTTTTTCGAGCCTCGGCCTTGCCGAGCCCATCGTTCGCGCCCTTACCGAAGCGAATCACGTCACTCCCACCCCCATCCAGGCTGAAGCCATCCCGCAGGTCCTCAACGGCCGCGACCTGATCGGCATCGCCCAGACCGGCACGGGCAAGACCGCTGCCTTCGCCCTTCCCATCCTCGATCGCCTCGTGCGCCATCCCCGCCGTCCGGACCCCAAGTCCGTCCGTGCGCTGGTGCTCTCGCCGACCCGCGAATTGTCCGGCCAGATCGTCGACAATTTCGAGAAGTTCGGCCGCCACGCCAACATCTCGGTCACGCTCGCCATCGGCGGCGTGCCCATGGGCCGGCAGATCCGGGCGCTGGCCCGCGGCGTCGACGTGCTTGTGGCCACCCCCGGCCGGCTCATGGACCTCGTGGAAAACCACGCGGTGAAGCTGGATCAGGTCGAGGTGCTCGTCCTCGACGAGGCCGACCAGATGCTGGACATGGGCTTCGTCCATGCCATCCGCGCCATCGTGCGCCGGCTGCCGCACAAGCGGCACTCGCTGTTCTTCTCCGCCACCATGCCGCCGGCCATCGCCGAGCTGGCGGGCGGCATGCTGCATGATCCGGTGCGCGTCGCCGTCACCCCGGTGGCCAAGACCGCCGACCGGGTGGAGCAGCGCGTCATCCACGTGGACAAGCCCAACAAGGGCCAGCTCCTCGCCGAGGTGCTGTCCACCGAGGACATCGACCGCGCCCTCGTCTTCGCCCGCACCAAGCACGGCGCGGACAAGGTGGTGCGCGTGCTCGCCAAGTGCGGCATCGCCGCCGAGGCGATCCACGGCAACAAGTCGCAGAACCAGCGCGACCGCGTGCTCCTCGCCTTCCGCGAAGGCAAGATCCGCACCCTGATCGCCACGGACATCGCCGCCCGCGGCATCGACGTGACGGGCGTCAGCCACGTCATCAATTACGACCTGCCCAACGTGCCCGAGAGCTACGTGCACCGCATCGGCCGCACTGCGCGCGCCGGCCGCGAGGGCATCGCCATCTCCTTCTGCGATCACGAGGAGAGGGCGTATCTCAAGTCCATCGAGCGGCTCATCAAGCTGCAGATCCCGGCCACCGACCGTCGCGGCGCAGGCATGCGCTTCAACATTCCCGATGCGCCGCCGATCGAGCTGGAGGAGCGTGACGAGACCGCCGAGCGCAACGATTTCATCGGTGGTCGCGGCGGCCGTCCCGGCCAGCGTGGTCCCCAGCGTTCGCGCGGTCCGCGTCCCGAGGGCGGGCGTGGCCAGGGCCAGCGCGCCGAAGGTCGCGAGCAGCGTGAGCCGCGCGGTGAGCGTCCGGCCGGCGAGGGCCGTCCGGCCCGTGCCGCCCAGCCGCGTGCCGAGCGTGCCGCCGAGGGTCATCGCAATGGCCAGGGTGCCGGCAACGGCGCTGGCCGTCGCGACGGCCAGAACCGCAGCGGTGAAGGCCGTGGCGCGCGTCCCCAGGGCGAAGGCCGTGGCGGCGAGCGGGCGGGCGATCGTGGCGGTGAGCGCGGTTCGCGTCCCGGCAACGATCTCGGCGGCCTCGGCTTCATGAAGGCGGTGTCCAACCGGGGCGAGCGTCCTGCGGGCCGCCCCGCCGGTGCCAAGCGGCCTGTGAACTGAGCATCCGCTCGCGCGTCACACTGCGTTGAACAGGACACGCCGGGTCTTTTTCCCGGGCCGGCGTGTCCCACCTATGGGAAATCGGGCGATTTTGTGAGATAAGCCCGCCAAATTCGTCCCGCGTCGCGGGACAGCTGGAGACGACTATATGGCGAAGGAAGAACTGCTGGAGTTCGAGGGGACTGTGACCGAAGTGCTGCCGGACGGCAATTTCCGGGTCCGGCTCGACAACGACCACCAGATCCTGGCCTATGCGGCCGGCAAGATGAAGAAGAACCGCATCCGCACCATCGAGGGTGACCGCGTGGTGGTGGAGATGTCGCCTTACGATCTCGATCGCGGCCGGATCAACTTCCGCCACAAGGCCGAGGGCAACGCCCCGCCGCCCGGCGCACGCCGTCAGCAGAATTTCCGCCGCCGCTGATCCCTCGGGATCGCGGACAGGGCGTTCGGCGCCGGCCGGGGAAATCCCCGCGCCGGCTTTTGGCGTTTTCCGGCGGGCTTCGCCGAGCCCGCGCGGCGCCTGAGCGAAGGCAACACAAAAGCTCCGCGCCGCTTATCCTGACCGTCATCGCCCGCCTTGTGCGGGCGATCCACCCCTCCGCCGGAGGGGTGCCTGGATGGCGGAAAGCCGAAAGGCGCAGGGGTGGATCCCCCGGACGAGCCGGGGGATGACGGCTCCGGACTGGAGCCGAGCGCGGCGCCGAAGCGCGGCGCGATCAGCCCCTGCCGTCCGCCTTGATAAGATCGGCCGCCTTCTCCGCAACCATCATCACCGCCGCCGCCGTGTTGGCGGAGACCAGCGTCGGCATCACCGAGGCGTCCACCACGCGCAGGCCGGAAAGGCCGACGACGCGCAGGTGCGGGTCCACCACCGCCTGCGGCCCGGTGCCCATGCTGCAGGTGCCGACGGGATGGTAGATGGTCTGCCCGGTGCGGCGGGCGAACTCCACGAAGTCCGCGTCGCTCCGGCAGTCCGGCCCAGGGTTCATCTCGAAGGCGCGGTAAGGGTCCATGGCCGTCTGCCCGACGATGTCGCGGGCGATCCGCATGCCTGCGGCAAGGCAGGCGCGGTCTTCCTCCACGGCGAGGAAGTTGGGTCGGATGGCTGGCGGCGTCAGCGGGTCGGCGCTCTTCGCATGGATCGAGCCCACCGAATGGGGCCGCAACTGGGTGACGCCGATGGTCATGCCCGGCAGATGGTCCAGCGCCCGGTCGGCGGCGTTGGCGTAGCTCGCGTGCATGAAGAAGTACTGCACGTCCGGTCCGGCGAGCCCCGGCCGCGTCTTCACGAAGCCATGGGCGAGGCCCGTGCCCAGCGTGAGGATGCCCTTGCGGGTGAGGAAATACTGCGCCACCGCCTTGGCGAGGGCGATGCCTCGCGTCTGCTCGTTGAGGGTGATAGGCTCCTTCACCCGCCAGTTCATGCGGGTGGCGAAATGGTCCTGATAATTGTTGCCGACGCCCGGCAGCGCATGGACCACGGGAATTCCCGCCGCTTTCAGCACGTCCGGATGGCCGATGCCGGAGAGTTCCATGAGATGGGGTGACTGGACGGCGCCTGCGGTGAGCAGCACCTCGCCCGCCGTGAACGCCGTCTCTTCCTTCCCATCCCGCCGATACACCACCCCCGTCACACGTCGCCCGTCCAGCACGAGGCGCAGGGCCTGCGCGTGGGTGATGACCTTGAGGTTGGGGCGGGAGAGGGCAGGGCGCAGATAGCCGTCCACCACGGTCCAGCGCCGGCCGCCGCGCTGGTTCACCTGATAGTAGCCGAAGCCTTCCTGATCCTTCCCGTTGTAATCGGGATTGCGGGGAAAGCCGGCCTCTTCGGCCGCCGAGAGGAAGGCCTCGGAGAGCACCGGCCGCTCCGTCACGCGCACGATGCTGATGGGGCCGTCCGTGCCGCGCACGCTGGGGTCCGCATCCGGCTCGTCGAAGCGCTCGAACTTCTTGAAATAGGGCAGGACGTCGTCATAGCCCCAGCCGGTGGCGCCGCGCTGGGCCCAGCCGTCGAAATCCTGCTTCTGCCCGCGCACGAAGATCATGCCGTTGATGAGCGTGGAGCCGCCGAGGCCCTTGCCGCGCGGCACCACGATGGGGCGGTCGTAGGTGTTGGGCTCGGGCTCGGTGTTGAAGCGCCAGTTGAAGGCGCTGCCCGACAGGAGCTTGGAGAAGCCGGCCGGGATGGGCACCCAGAAGCCCTTGTCGGTGCCGCCCGCCTCCAGCAGCAGCACGCGGCGGCGCGGGTCTTCCGAGAGCCGGGCGGCGAGGATGCACCCTGCGGTGCCGCCACCCACCACGATGTAATCGAAACTGTCCATCGTCTTCGATCCGAATGGGACTAGAGGGCGGCGCCGGGCATCCCCGGCAGCGGCGTGCCTTTCGCGGCCATGGTGACGGCGAGGCCCGCGATGACCTCTTCCTTGCCGGCGAAGGCGGCGCGCTCCAGCACCTTGGAGATGGTGGGCGAGGCGATCTTTCCGGTCACGCGCTGCACCGGCTGGTCCAGCCAGTCGAGGTAGCGGCGCTGGATCTCGTCGGCGAGGAAGCCGCCGTAGGAGGTGGAGAGGGAGCCTTGCTCCACGATCAGCACGTTGTTGGTCTTTCGGATGCTTTCGCCGATGGTGTCCCAGTCGAGCCCGGCCCGGTCGAGAGAGCGCAGGTCGATGATCTCGGCGTCGAGCCCCAGCTCCTCCACCGCCTCGCGGCTGCGGTGGACCATGGCGGAATAGGTGAGGATGGTGAGTTCGGCCCCGGGCCGCACCACCTTCGCCTTGCCGAAGGGGATGATGTAGTCGAGGTCGCCGTCGGGAATGGCGCCGGAGGTCTGGTAGAGGTCCACATGCTCGATCACGAGCACGGGGTCCTCGCAGGTCAGCGCGGCATTCATCAGGCCCACGTAGTCGAACGGGGTGGAGGGCGCGACGATGCGCCAGCCGGGGGAGGTGGCGAACACGCCCGCCGGGTCCAGCGAATGCTGGGAGCCGTAGCCCGTGCCCATGGCGATCTTGGTGCGCAGCACCAGCGGCACCGGAACATCTGCCCCGAACATGTGCCGCGCCTTGCCGATCTGGTTGAACACCGGGTCGGCGGCCACCCACATGAAGTCGGGATACATGAACTCGATGATGGGCCGGTAGCGCCGGTCCATGGCGATGCCGCCGGCGAGGCCCGCGAACGCGCCTTCGGAGATGGGCGTGCCCAAACAGCGGTCGGGGAAGGCGGCGGCGAGGCCGCGCGTGGCGCCGTTGGTGCCGCCCTTCAGCTTGTGGATGTCCTCACCCATGATGACGAAGCGCTCGTCCGTCTCGAAGCGGCGATGCAGCACGTCGGCGATGGCGTCCACGAACTTGCGCTCGGCGAGGCGGCCGCGATAGGTCGCCTCCTCCTCGGCGCGCTTGCCCGAGAGTTCGGAGAGATCGCCGCGGATGCCCTCGTCCACGAAGGACACGTCCGGCCACATGCCGGGCATCACCCGGCGCTTGTTGCCCACGGTCTCGACGATCTGCGCGGCGGCGTCGGCCATGGCGGCCTGCGCGCGTTCGGTGAGGGCGTCGAGATCATCCTGCTTGAGCACGCCGCGCGCCACCAGCGCCGCGCCGGTGCGCTTGATGGGATCGCGGGCGCGCCAGGAAGCCTCTTCCTCCTTGGTGCGATAGCCGAAGGCGGAGCCGGGCAGGGCGCCGTTCTGGTGGAAATAGCGGTAGACGTCTGCCTCGATCACCGCCGGGCCCTTGCCCGCGCGCATGATCTTCAGCGCTTCCTGCGTGGCGAGATGGACCGCCAGCGGGTCCATGCCATCCACCTTCCAGGAGGGAATGCCGAAGCCGGTGCCACGGCCGGAGAGGCGGGTCTCGCGGGTCGCCTCCTCCACGGTGGTGGCGACGGCATAGCCGTTGTTCTCGATGAAGAAGAGCAGCGGCAGGTCCCACGCGGCGGCGAGATTCATGGTTTCCAGCACCGCGCCGATGTTCACCGCGCCGTCGCCGAAATAGGAGATGGCCACGTCGCCCGTGCCCGCGCGCTTGTGGGCGAAGGCGGCGCCCGCCGCCAGCGGCACGCCGCCGCCGACGATGGCATTGGTGCCGATGGCGCCCGCCTCCCCCCAGCGCAGATGCATGGAGCCGCCGCGTCCGTGGCCGAAGCCGGGCTCGAGGCCGAGGATTTCGGCGAGCGAGCGGTGGAGCAGGGCGTGGGTGTCGTCGCTGAGCGGCGCGGTCGGGTCGAGGCCGGGGGCGACGTAGGCGAGGGCTTTCGCAAGGAACTGGTGATGGCCGCGATGGGAACCGTTGACCTGATCGGTGGGGCGCAGGCCCACGATGGAGCCGGCCGCGCCGCCCTCCTGGCCGATGGAGGAATGGGCCGGGCCGTGCACGAGGCCTTCGCCGGCCAGCTCCAGCACCTTCTCCTCGAAGGCGCGGATGAGCGCCATCTGTGCCAGCAGCTCCTTGAGCAAAGCCGGGTCGGCGGCGGCCCAATCGGCCTCCGTGGACTTCAGTTCGACCCAGGGCGCGGCGGGATGAAGGGCAATGGTCTCGGGCATCTCTTGTCTCCGTGCCGCGGCGTCCTCCTGCGCTCGGAGTGGCGTCGGGACCGTCAATTAAAACGTTTCATTTCGATGCTTCCGGCACCTGCCGGGAGCTGTGTTCAGTACGCCTGCGGCACCCGCCGCAGACGTGTTCAGAGGTAGCCGTAGGCGGTCCAGCCGCCATCGACGGCCATGACCTGACCGGTCACGGCGCTTGCCTGCTCAGAGGCGAGGAAAACGGCCATGCGGGCCACCTCCTCGGTCTCGATCAGCCGGCCCATGGGCGTGCGGGCCTTGAGCCTGTCGAGGTCGAGGCGGCCGCGCTGGGCGAGGTCGTCGAGGAAGGGGGTGCGCACGTAGCCGGGGGCGAGGGCATTCACCCGCACGCCCTCGCGCGCCCATTCGCAGGAGAGCGCCTTGGCCATCATGGCGACGCCGGCCTTGGAGGCGCAGTAGCCGATGCGCTCCGGCGCGGCGACGATGCCGTACATGGAGGCCATGAGCAGCAGCGAACCGCCGCCCTGCGCGATCATCCGCCGGCCGGCTTCCTGCGCGGTGAGGAACACGCCGGTGAGGTTGATGGAGATGACCCGCTCCCACTCCTCCTCGCTCACCGAGAGGGTGGGGGCATTCTGCGAGACGCCGGCATTGGCGAGGCAGATGTCCACCGGACCGAACCGCACCTCGGCGGCGTCGAATGCGGCCACAATATCGGCCTTGCGCGTCACCGAGCCCTTGACGGCGAGGGTCTCGCCCAGCTCTTCCGCGACAGACGCGGCGGCGGGATCGAGGTCGAGCAATACGAGGGAGGCGCCCTCTGCCCGGAAGGCCCGCGCCACGGCAAGGCCGATGCCCGAGGCGCCGCCGGTGATGAGGGCGCAGCGGCCCGTCAGAGCGCCCGTCACGAGGCTGCTCCCGAGGAATGCGAGATGAGCGCGCGCATGCCGAGGAAGTCGGCCATCAGATCGAGCTGGCACACCAGCATGGGCTTGCCGGGATGGGTGCGGCAGCCCTTCGCTTTGGCGGCGGCGAGGATGGCGGTTTCCTCCGGCTGCATGATGACTTCGGCGACGATCTGGTCGCTGGTCAGCCGCGATGCATCGAGCGGCAGGGCATCGCCCGCCTTCAGTCCCAGCGAGGTGGCGTTGGCGACGATGTCGTGGCCTTCAGGGTCGGCGGTGCCGATATCCACCGGCGCGCCCGGGAAGGCCTCGGCGAGGCGTTGGGCGAGGTCTTCCGCCTTGGCCCGCGTGCGGTTGGCGATGGTGAGGCGGGCGACGCCGGCCTCCACAAAGGCGAAGGCAATGGCATTGGCCGCCCCGCCTGCACCCGCGAGATAGACGCTCTTGCCCTTCGGATCGATGCCGGCCGCGATGAGCCCGCCGACGAAGCCCTTGCCGTCCAGCATGTCGCCGACCAGCCGCCCGTCTTCCTCCCGGCGCACCACGTTGCAGGCGCCGATGCGGCGGGCGCTGTCGGAGACCTCGTCCAGAAGGTCCACGATGGCGGTCTTGTGCGGCACCGTCACCACGAAGCCGCCGAGGCTCTTCATGGCCTTCAGCCCGTCCACGAGGCGCGGCAGTTCCTCGGACGAAACGTGGAAGGGCACCATCACGCCGTCGCGGCCCTCGCGCGCCATGAGCGCGTTGAGCATCTGCGGCGTCTTCACGTGATGGATGGGGTCCGCGAGGATGCCGTAGACCTTGGTGAGGCCGGAAATCTCGCGGGATGTCGGGGCGGTCATGGGCAAAGGTCCGGTCTCAGATGCCGAGATAGGCGGTCTTGATGTGCGGGTCGGCGAGCAGGCCCGCGCCGGTGTTCTCGATGGCGATCTCGCCGTTCTCGATCACATAGGCGCGGTCGGCGATCTTCAGCGCGTGGAACGCCTTCTGCTCCACGAGGAGAACCGTGGTGCCGCTCTTGCAGATGCGGTCGATGACGTCGAACATCTGCCCGACGATGATGGGCGCGAGGCCCAGCGACGGCTCGTCCAGCATCAGGAGCTTCGGCTTCGCCATCAGCCCGCGGGCGATGGCCACCATCTGCTGCTCGCCGCCGGAGAGGGAGCCGGCGAGCTGGGAGAGGCGCTCGCGAACGCGGGGGAAGATGTCCAGCACCTCCTCGAAGCGCTCCATCATCCCGGCGCGGACGTTCGGGTGGTAGCCGCCCATTAGCACGTTGTCGCGCACGGTCATCACGGGAAAGAGCTGGCGCGCCTCCGGCACCATGATGAGGCCGGAGCCGACGATCTCGTCCGGGCTCATGCGGTCGATGCGCTTGCCGTCGAACTCGATGGAGCCGGAGGTGGGCTTCACAAGGCCGGAAATGGTGCGCAGCAGGGTCGTCTTGCCGGCGCCGTTGGAGCCGATGATGGTGACGACCTCGCCCCGCCCCACGTTCAGCGAGAGGCCCTGGAGGATGACGGTCCGGCCGTAGCCGGCGGTCACGTCAGAGACCTTGAGCATGGACGAAATCCTCCCCGAGATAGGCCTCGATCACCCGGCGCTCGCGCACGACGGTCTCCGGCGCGCCCTCGGCGATCACCTTGCCGCTGTCGATGACGACGATGCGGTCCGAGAGGCTCATGATGGCCTGCATGTTGTGCTCGATGGCGATGACGGTGACGCCGCTGTCGCGAATGGCGCGCACCAGCTCCACCATCTTCAGCGTGTCGGACTGGCTCTGTCCCGCCATCACCTCGTCGAGGAGGAGGATGGTGGGTTCGGTGGCCAGCGTGCGCGCCACTTCCAGCCGCTTCAGGCCGCCGATGGGCAGGGTGCCCGCTTCCACGTCCTTGAGCTCGTAGAGGCCGACCGTGCGGGCGACGCGCAGCGCCACGGCGCGGGCGTCATCCACGGAGCGATGGCGCAGGAAGGCGCCGATCATGATGTTCTCCAGCACCGTCAGCTTGCCGAACGGCTGGACGATCTGGAAGGTGCGGCCGATGCCGAGGCGGGCGAAGGCGTCCGGCGTCTTCGGCTGGTGCCATTTGCCGTCCTGTCCCAAGAGTTCCACCGTGCCGGCATTGGGCGCGAGGAAGCCGGAAAGCTGGGCGAAGACGGTGGTCTTGCCGGCGCCGTTGGGGCCGATGACGCCGAGGATCTCGCCGCGCTTCAGGGTGAGGGACACGTTGTCGGTGGCCACCAGACCGCCGAAGCGCTTCACGAGGTTGGTCGCCTTCAGCACCGGCTCGCCGACCGTGCCGCCCACCAGCTTGGCGGCGGGAGCGACGGTCTCCGGCCGGGTCCGCCCGCCGCCGGGCAGGCGGTCGATGAGGCGGGTGACGAACGGGCCGAAGGTGCCCACCAGCCCGCCGGGCAGGGTCAGGGTGATGACGACCAGCACGGTGCCGTAGACGAAGCCGTGCAGGCCGTTGGCCGAGGCCCCGAGCCAGCCGCGGGCGAGTTCCGCCAATGGTACGACGAGAACCGTCCCGAGGAGGGGCCCCGCCACCGTCCCGAGACCGCCGATCAGGGCGAACATGGCGATCTCGATGGCGGTGGCGAGGGAGAACAGCGTCGCCGGCTCCAGGAACGTCATGTACATGGCGTGGAAGGTGCCGACCGTCGCTGTGAGCGCCGCCGAGATGGCGATGGCCCACAGCTTGACGCCGTTGATGTTGATGCCCGCCGCCTGGGCCGCGCTGTCGCGTTCGCGCACGGCAGTGAGGGCATAGCCGAGCCGCGAGTTGCGGATGGCGTAGCTGACCGCGAGCGACAGGAGCAGCAGGCCGAAGGCGATGTAGAGATAGTTGATCTTCTCGCGGAAGATCATCCACGGCCAGCCGATCTGGAGCGGCACCACGAGGCCGGCCGAGCCGCCGGTGAGGCCGTTGAAATGGATGGCGAGCAGCCGCACGACCTCAAGGAAGGCGATGGTCGCCAGCGAGAAGAACGGCCCGCGCAGCCGGAAGCAGGGATAGCCGATGCCAACGGAGACCAGCGCCGCCAGCGCCGCGCCGCCGATCATGCCGATCCAGGGCGAGAGGCCGAAGCTGTCCAGAAGCAGCGCTGCCGTATAGCCGCCGATGCCGTAGAACACCGTGTGGCCCAGCGAGAGCTGGCCGGCATAGCCGCCGAGGATGTTCCACGCGGTCGCCAGCGCCCCGAACACGCAGATGGTGACGAAGACGTGGATCACGAAGGTCGAGCCCGACCAGGCCGGGATGATGACCAGCAGCGAGAGCGCGAGGAGCGCGCAATAGACCCGCGGATTGGCGAGACGCGCGAGGAGGGAAGGGCCGCCGGAGGCCGCCGGCGAGGACTTCCCGGCGGTGGAGGCGGGCGAGGAGTCTTGAAGGCTCATCGGATCACTCCGTGCCGCGGCCGAGGCCGAACAGGCCGGTGGGCTTGAAGATGAGAATGGCGAGGAAGAGCGCGAAATAGACGACTTCCTTCAGGTCGGGGGCGATGTAGTAGCCGGAGAGGCTGTCCACGAGGCCGATGATCATGGCGCCGAAGAAGGCGCCGTACATGGACCGCATGCCGCCCAGCACCACCACCACGAAGGCGGTGAGCACGAAGTAGGTGCCGATGGTGGGCGTCACCGGATAGAGCGGCATCACCAGCGCCGCGGCGAGGCCCACGCAGCCGGCGCCGATGCCGAAGGCGATGACGTAGATCTGGTCCACCTTCACGCCCATGAGCAGCGCCGCGTTGCGGTTCTGCGCGGTGGCGCGGATGGCACGGCCGAGCGCGGTGGACTGCATGAACAGGTGCAGCCCGGCGACCAGCGCCAGGGCGCACACGAACATCACGAGCTGTCCCTTCACCAGGGAGAAGCCGCCCACCATCACCGAGCCCTGCGCGGCTGACGGGGGGATGGAATAGAGGTCCGCGCCGAACACCAGCAGCGCGAGGTTCACGAGCGCGGTGGAGAGGCCGACGGTGGCGAAGATCTGGATGTGCTCCTCGGCCCCCAGTAGCGGCTGGATGAGGAAGCGCTGCACCGCTGCGCCGATGGCGAACAGCAGGATCACGATGGGCACCGCGGCGGCATAGGGGTGCAGGCCGAACTTCGCGGCCAGCAGATAGGCGGCATACATGCCCACCATCAGGAACTCGCCATGGGCGAAGTTCACCACCCGCACGATGCCGAAGATCAGGGTGAGGCCGACGCTGATGATGGCATACATGCTGCCGAGCAATATGCCATTGAGCACCAGCTGGATAAGAACGTCCATCGCGCTTGGCTCCAGTGCGCAGGTGGGTGAGGCGTGCCGTCGGGGCGCAGCGAACCGGCGCCGCGCCGGGGCAGGGGCGCGGCTTCGGCCGAGGGCGCAGCGGGCTGCGCCGGTCCGGTGTCGAAGGGCCCCGCCCGGAGCCAGACCGGGCGGGGCAGGGCGGCGCGGGAGGTCCGCCGCCTCAGTTTGATGCTCAGTTGGCGCCGATGCCGGTCTTCATCTTGGCGACAGCGGCGTCCGTCGGGAACACGGTGACGAGGTTGCCGCCCTGCCACTGCATCAGGAAGGGCACGGCGCGGGTGTTCTGGCCCTGCTCGGAGAACTTGGCGCCCCAGCCGGTCGCGGTCTGGCCCACCGGGATGTCCACCGCGAGGACGGCGGCGCGCACCTTGTCGGCATCCGTGCTCTTGGCGCTGGCGATGGCGTCGAAGAACACCTTGGCGCCCATGTAGTTGGCGAGCGAGTGGCCGGAGCGCGGATCGATGCCGTACTTGGCCTTGTACTTCGCCGCGAACTCGGTGATGCCGGGCGCCGCCTTGGGGTTGGTGTTGTACTGGGTGAAGTCCACGTCGAGGGCGCCTTCCATGTTCTCCGCGCCCACGGCCTGCATGGTGTCACGGGTGGAATAGCCGCCGCCGGCGCCCATCACCGCCTTGGGCTTGTAGCCCTGGTCCTTCATCTGGCGGAAGAACAGCACGGTGTCGTTCTGGTAGGAGGTCTGGAGCACCACGTCGGCACCCGCGGACTTCAGGCGCAGGATGACCGGGGTGAGGTCCACCGACTTCGCCGAATAGGGCAGCACCTCGACCACGTTGAGGCCCTTCTCCTTGGCGCGGGCCTTCTGATAGCCGGAGACGGTCTGGCCGTAGAGGCTGTCCTCGTGGATGATGCCGATCTTGAGATCGCCGGGCTTGGTGTTGAGCGCCGGGGCGATGGCCTCGATGATCGAATCGACCATGCGGTTGGCGAAGTCACGCGCCGTGGCGTTGGTGCGGAACACGTACTTGAAGCCGCGCTCGGTGATGGGATCGGAGATCGCGCCCAGCTCGAAATAGGGGATGTTGGCGAGCTCGGTCACCTGCGTCGCCGCCAGCGACAGAGACGAGGAATAGGTGCCGAAGATGGCCGAGACCTTGTCCACCGAGGTGAGGCGCCGCGCCTCACCGACCGCCTGGTTGGGATCGACCGCGTCGCCCTTGATGAACTCGATCTTCTGGCCGTTGAGGCCGCCGGCCGCGTTGCGCTCTTCCACCGCCAGCTCGAAGCCGCGGAAGCTCTCGTCGCCGAGCAGCGCGAGGGTGCCGGAGAAGGGATAGAGGGCGCCGAACTTCACGGTGCCCTGGGCCGCTGCGGGCTGGGTCGCAGCCAGCGGCACGGCAGCAAGCATTGCGGCGGCAATCGCCGCCCGCGCAAACAACTTCATGGTTTCCTCCCTCCGCCGACCCCGGTTCGGGCCGGGCGATTCAAACCGTTGCTCGGGCACGGTTTTCGTGCCCTTCGGCTGCGGTCCGGCGTGGTGGCCGGTCCGTCTGGCGAGGCGGATAATGCAGATAACCAAGTTGCCTGACAAGTACGACCTATGTATTTTCCTCGCCGACCAGAACGCGCCGTGATGAGGGCGCCGCCGGGACCGGGCGCGGCCGCAAGGACCGCCGCCGACAGGTGCCGGAAAGCCTCGCAGAAGGCGCAAGGGAGGAAGCCGGTGGCAGAGATTTCGAGCACGATGCGACAGGTCCGCTTTGCGGGCGCTGGCGGTCCCGAAGTGGTGACGGTCGAGACGGCGGACGTGCCGCGTCCCGGCCCCGGGCAGGTGCTGGTGGAAGTGGTGGCGGCGGGCGTGAACCGCCCCGACTGCCTGCAGCGCGCCGGCAATTATCCCCCGCCCCCCGGCGCCACTGATGTGCCAGGCCTCGAGATCGCCGGCCGCGTGGTCGCGCTGGGCGAGGGCGTCACCTCGCCGAAGATCGGCGACGAGATCTGCGCGCTGGTGATCTCCGGCGGCTATGCGGAATACTGCATCGCCGAGGCGCCGCTGTGCCTGCCGATCCCGAAGCCGCTGTCGCTTCTGGAAGCCGCCGGACTGCCGGAGAACTATTATACCGTCTACGACAACGTCTTCACCCGCGGCGGGCTGAAGGCGGGCGAGACCATCCTCATCCATGGCGGGTCGAGCGGCATCGGTTCCACCGCTATCCAGCTCGCGCACCATGCCGGCGCACGCGTCATCGCCACGGCGGGTTCGAAGGAGAAGTGCGACTTCTGCCTCTCGCTGGGGGCCGATGCGGCGATCAATTATCGCGACACGGATTTCGTCGCCGAGGTGAAGGCGCTGACCGACGGGAAGGGTGTCGAGGAGATTCTCGACATGGTGGGCGGCCCCTATGTGGCGCGCAACCTCCAGGCCCTCGCGGTGGAAGGCCGCCTCGTGCAGATCGCCTTCCTCCAGCCGAGCGAAGTCACCATCGACCTCATGCCGGTGATGCTGAAGCGCCTGACCTTCACCGGCTCCACGCTCCGCGCCCGCCCGGTGCCGCTGAAGAAGGCCATCGCCGACGCCCTCATGCGGGACGTGTGGCCGCTGCTCGACGCCGGCAAGGTGAAGCCATTCATCCACGCCACCTTCCCGCTGGAACAGGCGCGGGACGCCCATGCGCTGATGGAATCGAGCGCCCATCTCGGCAAGATCATGCTGGAGACCGGCCGGTGAGCGCGCGGGTTGCTTTCGTCACGGGCGCCGGCCGAGGGATCGGCCGCGCCCAGGCGGATGCGCTGGCCGATGCGGGCCTCGCGGTCGCCTATGTGGACCATGATGCGGCGCTGGCGAACGAAGCTGCCGAAGCCGCCGTCGCCCGCGGCGTCGCCGCCATCGGCCTTGCCGCCGATGTCTCCGACTATGCCGCCGTCGCGGCCGCCGCCGAGGCTGCAACTGCGGCGCTCGGTCCGGTGGAGGTGCTGGTGAACAATGCCGGCATCTCGCCCAAGAGCGGGGCGGATGGCCGCCGCTCGGAGGCCTGGGAGATGCCGCCGGAGGAATGGCGGCGGGTGATCGACGTGAACCTCACCGGCGCCTTCAACTGCGTGCGGGCGCTCTCGCCCGGGATGAAGGCGCTGGGGCGGGGCCGCATCGTCAACATCGCCTCGGTGGCGGGGCGCACCTATTGCGACATCGTGGGCGTCCACTATGCCGCCTCCAAGGCCGCCCTCATCGGCTTCACCAAGCATCTGGCGGGCGAGCTCGGCCCCTACGGCATCACGGTGAACGCCATCGCCCCCGGCCGCATCGACACGCCCATGATGCGCGGCACCGCCTCCACCGCCAACGAGGCGGTGCGCCTCTCCACCCCGCTGCGCCGTCTCGGCCAGCCGGAGGAGGTGGCGGCGACCTGCGTGTTCCTCACCTCCGACGCCTCGGCCTTCGTCACCGGACAGGTGGTGGACGTGGCCGGCGGCTGGCTGATGACCTGAGGCGCGTGATGATCGACTTCACCGGCAAGACCCTGCTGATGACCGGCGCCAACGGGGGCATCTCGCGCGCCATCGCGCGGGTGTTCTTCGACCTCGGCGCCAATTGCGTGCTCACCGATCTCGACCATGCGGGCGTCTCCGCCTTCGCGGCGGAGCTGGACCCCACCGGCGCCCGCGTTCTCCCGCTTAGGCAGGATGCGGCGAAGCCCGAGGAGGCGGATGCCGCGCTCAAGGCGCTGGCGGAAAAGTTTGGCGCGCTGGACGTGCTCGTCACCTCCGCCGGCCTTTACCGCGAGCGGCGCGTGGCGGAGATGACGGATGAGTATTGGCGCACCGGCATCGCGGTGAATCTGGACGGGGTGTTCTACACCTGCCGCGCCGCCATCCCCCATTTCGCGGAGGGGGCATCCATCGTGAACGTCGCCTCCATGGCCGGGCACAGGGGCAGCGTCGGCCACGCGGACTATGCGGCGGCCAAGGGTGCGGTGCTGAATTTCTCGCGCACGCTGGCCCAGGAGCTGGCGCCGAAGGTGCGGGTGAATGCGGTGTCGCCCGGCCTCATCGACACGCCCATGGTGCGCCCGCTGATGGCGGCCAACGGCGGGGCGCTGCTCGCCAATACGCCGCTGAAGCGGCTGGGCACGGCGGAGGAGGTGGCGCGGGTCGTCGCCTTTCTCGCGTCCGATTGGGCGAGCTTCGTCACAGGCGAGACAGTGCATGTGAACGGTGGTCTTTATATTGCTAGCTGAGCCGTGGGGCGCCGCACCAGCAGCGGGCGCAACAACAACACACGGCCGCCGGAGGTGAGGGAACACAGGATGGCGGACCCCCGCGAAACGCCCCGCGCGATGCCCCGCGACATTCTCGGCCGCGCGCCCTCGCTCGCCGACACGCTGGCCCAGCGCCTGCGCGAGGAAATCGCCTCCGGCCGTCTCCAGCCCGGCGAGAAGCTGCCCACCGAGCACCAGATGTCGGAGACCTACGGCGTCAGCCGCCCCATCGTCCGCGAGGCGGTGGGCCGGCTGAAGCACGACGGCCTCGTGACCAGCCGGCAGGGGGCGGGGGCCTTCGTCGCCGATCCCGGCGCCGCCTCGTCCTTCCGGCTGGAAATCGCCGATCTCAGTGACCGTGCGGAGATGAGCGCCATCGTAGAACTGCTGATGGCGGTGGAGGCCAACGCCACCGCCCACGCCGCCGTGCGCCGCACGCAGGACGACCTCGGCCGCATCCAGACCCAGCTCGACGCCATGCAGGCGGCGGTGTTGCGCGGCGAGCCGGGGGTGGACGAGGACATGGCCTTCCACCGCGCCATCGTGGAGGCCACGGGCAATCCCTATTTCCGCGACCTCTCCCAGTTCCTCGACCACCGGGTGCGCCATTTCATCCGCACCGCCCGCGCCAACACCGCCCGCCTTGGCGGCCTCGCACAGGCGGTGCAGGACGAGCACGTGGCCATCTTCTCCGCCATCGAGCGGCAGGACGCCCCTGCCGCGCGCGCGGCCGCCGAGGAGCACCTGCGCAACGCCGCCACGCGGCTCGCGCTCTATCTGAAGCCGTGAGCCTGTCCCGGAATGGGACGGGGCGTCGGGCGGGACAGGGATGGAGGGGGAACGGGCCGTGACCGAATCAGGCGGCGGCCGGTTTTCGGGATTTGTTCGTCCCCTTCTGTGCTGGCTGTCACCTCCTGACTTTGCAGGCCGTCATGCCCGGGCTTGTCCCGGGCATCCACGTGGAGCGGCTGGGAACCTGCCTTCGCACGGTGTCCTCTCGGCCCGACGTGGATGGCCGGGACAAGCCCGGCCATGACGGTGATACGGCGCGTGCATGTGTCCCAGAATGGGATGATCGATATCCCACCCCGCGCACGCAGCACGAACAGGGCGTGACCGAATCGGACGCCGCCCGGTCTTCCGGCTTTGTTCGCGCCCCTATCGCCCGACCGCCCGGAACCCGGCCTCCCCCGCGTCGGCATCGAAGAGATAGTCGAAGGCATTCAGCGCCCGCACGGTGGTGTTGACGAAGGGCGGCCGGTCGCCGCGGCCGACGAGGATGACGCGCTCCGGCGTCACCGGATTGCTCCGATCCCCGACCGTGAAGCTGTAAGCCGGGGCCGGCTGGCCCGCGCCGGGGGAGATGGCGAGGCTGGCGCCGTCCGCCACCACCCGCCCGCCGCGCAGGCCGGGCACGGCGAGGCCGTCCGTCTGCGCCGGCGGCAGGGTCAGGTACATGATGGACACCCCGGTATCGAGCAGCAGCGTGCCGCAGGCGGCGGGGGCGCGGGCGTTGAGGGAGAGGCAGGCGGGAATGGGCTGCCAGTCGCCGGTGGCCGGGTCGGCTGCGAGCTTCACCTTCTGAAAGCCCGCGCCGGTGTCCTTCGCCAGTCCCACCTGCACGCCTCGCCGCGTCACCACATAGCCGCGCTTGAAATCGGCCGTGCCCGTCCCTGCCTGCCCCATGCCGGCCACGTTGAGGAAGGGGTTGCGCCCCGGCCCCGCGCCCGGCTGGCGATCCTTGGCGCGGGCGAAGCCGATGCCGAGCATGGAGACCCGGCGCGGCGCATCCATGGGCCGGCATCTGCGGGCATTGCGCAGGCAGTCGATGCGCGTCACCGCCAGCACCGGGATGGGCTGGGTGGTGACGCTGGTGCCGTCCGCCCCGGCCACAGTCACCGGCACCATCACGTTCACCCCGCGCATGATGCGGCCGGAGGAGGTGTAGGTGAGCTCGCCCGGCCCCAGCGGCGTCAGCTGGTCGAAGCCGGGGATGGCGCTGGCCGAGACCACCACGCCGGTGGAGCCGGTATCCATGATCGCGCGGCGCGCCGGGCCGCCATTGATGGAGAGCGAGAGCGTCGGCGGGCGCAGGATGGGCGCGCCCTCGGCCGGGGCGTTGAGATAGGGCAGGACGGCCGGCTGCTGCGCGAAAGCGGGCGTGGCCAGCAGGGAGAGGAGAATGAGCGTGGCGGCGCGCATGGGCTTTTCCTCAGCTTGTTTCAGGCTTGGCCGGAAGGCTTGCTTGCGTGGGCCTTTCCTCACCCTAATCTCGGTGCGGCCTTACCGGGAGAGATAACATGCGCCACGAGATTTCCGGAACAACGCTGCCCGTGCTCACCTTCACGCTGGCGCCGGGCGAGACCGTGCTGGCCGAGACGGACCGCCTCTCCTGGATGACGTCCAACGTCGCCATGCGCACCACCACGGCCACCGGCGGCTCCACCGGCTTCTTCGGTGCCATCGGCCGCGCATTGGGCGGCGGCGGGCTGTTCATGACGGAGTTCACCGCCGAGGGCGGGGAGGCGCTGGTGGCGTTCGCCGCCACGGTGCCCGGCAGCATCTTCGAGATGCAGGTGGCGCCGGCGCGCGGCTATCTCGTCCACCGCCATGGCTTCCTCGCCGGGGCGCCGACGCTCTCCCTCGGCGTCGGGGTGCAGCAGACGCTGGGCGCCGGCGTGTTCGGCGGCGATGGCTTCATCCTCCAGCACCTCACGGGCGAGGGCTCGGCCTTCATCGAGCTGGGCGGCGAGATCGTCAGCTACACGCTGCAGCCGGGGCAGGACCTCCTGGTGCATCCCGGCCATGTGGGCATGTTCGAGGACAGCGTCGCCTTCGAGATCACCACCGTGCGGGGCGTGAAGAACATGCTGTTCGGTGGCGACGGCCTCTTCCTCGCCCGCCTTGCCGGCCCCGGCACGGTGTGGCTCCAGTCGCTCACCCCGTCCAAGCTCGCCCACGCGCTCCAGCCCTATCTGCCGGCCGGCGAGCGGCGGTAGGCCGCCTGCCGTCAGCCCCGGTCCTTGACCGGGGCCAGGCGGGCCCGTTCAGGCGCCGCGCGGTTTTTGGCTGGGTTGCCACGCTCAGGCGCCGCGCGGGCTTTTGGGGGAGGCCCCGGTCAGGCGACCGCGACCAGCTCCTCGGCGATGAAGTCCACGAGGCGCGCGCCGCCCTCGGCGGGCGTGACCACATTGTCGATGGTGAGGTCCGGGGCCACGTCCAGTTCCGGCGCGCGGGCGAGGCGTTCGGCGATGTCGTCGGCGCTCTCGCGGCCGCGCATGGCAAGGCGGGCGGCGCGCACCGGCACCGGCGCCGTCACATGCACCACCCTCACCCGCGCGAAGCGGCGGCGGGCTTCCGGCAGCGTGGCGCGGGAGCCGTTGGCCACCACGACGCCGCCCTGGGCGATCACCTCCGCCACCTCCGGGCCGAGCGCATAGGAAAGGCCGTGCGCCCGCCAGAACAGGGGAAAGCGCCCCTCGGCGAGCAGCGCGTCGAACTCGGCTTCCGACAGCGTGCCGTGCGCCTCCCCCGTGCCCGAAGGCCGGGTGACGAGGCGGCGGGCGAACAGCACCCGCGGGTCGCCGGAAAAGCGCGCGCGCGCGATGTCGATGAGGGTGTCCTTGCCGGCACCGGAGGGGCCGACCACGAGGAGCAGGGTGCCGGGGCCGAACCTGTCGCCAGCCTTTGCGCCGGCCGCATCTTTCGTCATGCCACGCGCCGTCCTTCCCGCCACACGCCCTTCACCACCGGCATGTCGCCGGCCAGCGCCACCCGCACGAGGTCGGCGCGGCGGCCAGCCGTGATCTCGCCGCGATCGGCAAGGCCCGCCACCTCGGCCGGGGTCTTGGTGATCATCCGCACCGCTTCCGGCAGCGCAATGGACGGCACCCGGTGGGTGAGGTCGAAGGCCGCCCACAGCAGGGACGAGGGCACATAGTCCGACGAGAGGATATCCAGCCGCCCGCCGCGCGCCAGCGATTCCGCCGAGACGTTGCCGGTGTGGGAGCCGCCGCGCACCAGGTTCGGCGCGCCCATCAGCACGCGGATGCCGGCCTCGTGGGAGAGGCGCGCGGCTTCCTCGGTGGTGGGGAATTCGGCGATGGCGACGCCGTCGCCGATGGCCTCGGCCACATGCTCGGGGGTGCCGTCGTCATGGCTCGCGACCACGCAGCGGTGCGCGTGGGCGAGCGCCACCAGCCCGGCGCGGTTCTCGCGGGCGTAGCGTTCGTGGAAGTCGAGCCGTGATGAGACGATCACGTCCATCTCCTCGGCGCTGATGCCGCTCTTCTTCATGTAATAGGAGCGGAACTGGTCGATGGTCGCAAACTGCCGCTGGCCCGGCGTGTGGTCCATGAGCGAGATCAGGTGCACGGGCGTTTTCTTCAGGATCGCCTCGGCGTCCTGAACCACCGTGTCGGTGGGCACCTCGCACCTGAGGTGGATGAAATGGTCGGCGCGCAGCGCATCGGCGGCGCGGGCCGCCTCCAGCGCGGCGATGAGGAGCGGCGCGTCGCCGTCCATGCCCACCGCCTTCTTGTCCGGCCACACGCGCAGCGAGTCGAACACGGTGGTGATGCCCGAGGCGGCGATCTGCGCGTCGTGGGCCAGCATGGCGGCAAGGGGGTTCCAGCGCACCTTGGGGCGGGGGGCGAGGTGGCCCTCCACATGGTCCGTGTGCAGCTCCACAAGGCCGGGGAGGAGATAGTCGCCCTCCATGTCCTCGGCGCCGGCCGGCACCACGCCGCTCCCGATGGCGGAGATGACGCCGTCCGTGACACTCACGTGGCCGGACACGATCTCGTCGGCGAGGACGAGGCGGGCGTTGGCGAAAACCTGTCTCATGAAAGGGGCTCCGGGATCAGTCCAGCGGCCCCGGTCTTGGACCGGCGCCGAGGGGGCGCTCAGGCGCCGCGCGGGCTCGACCCGCGAGCCGGGCTCGCGGGCGTGGGGATCAGGCTTCGAAACGGGTGACATCCACCACCCGGTCGGCGACGGCCTCGCGCGTCTCGGCATCGTGGAAGATGCCGAGCAGGCCCGCGCCCGCCGCCTTCTTCTCATTGATAAGGTCGATCACCACCTGCCGGTTGGCGGCGTCGAGCGATGCGGTGGGCTCGTCCAGCAGCAGGAGCGGCTGCGAGCTGATGAAGCCGCGCGCCACATTCACCCGCTGCTGCTCGCCGCCGGAGAAGGTGGCCGGCGGCAGGCTCCAAAGCCGCTCCGGAAGATTGAGCCGGGCGAGGAGGGTGCCGGCGCGGGCCTTGGCGGTCTCTTCACCCACGCCTTCTGCGCGCAGCGGCGCCGCCACTACGTCGAGGGTGGAGACGCGGGGGATAACCCGCAGGAACTGGCTGACATAGCCGACGCGGGAGCGCCGGAGCGCCAGCATCTGCCGCGGCTCGGCGCCCGCCACCTCGGCAAACGCTTCGCCATCGGCGATGCGCACCGAACCGGCGTCGATGCGGTAATTGCCATAGACCATCTTGAGGATGGAGCTTTTCCCCGCCCCCGACGGCCCCCCCAGCGCCACGCACTCCCCGGCGCGGACGTCGAAGGTGACGCCGGAGACCACGGGAAGGGTGAGCCCGCCGCGCAGGTGCAGGGTGAAGCTCTTGGCGAGGTTTTCGACGCGGAGGAGGGGGCTGTGCGTGTCCCGGACCAGCGACGGCGTAGCCGGAGCGCCGAGCCGGGACCCAGCGCAGGACTCCTGCGCAGCAGGCAAAGCTTGAGCGGTGGTTGGCATGGAAGCGCCTTCGGCGGAATGTTGCGCTGGGTCCCGGCTCGCGTTCCGCGCCACAGGTGGCGCTGCACTTGGCCGGGAAACGAAAGTCTCGTTCATCATGCCGCAAGCACCGAGGAGACGAGGAGCTGGGTGTAGGGCTCGCGCGGGTCGTCGAGCACCTGGTCGGTGAGGCCCTGTTCGATCACGTGGCCGGACTTCATCACCATGATGCGGTGGGAGAGCAGCCGCGCCACCGCGAGGTCATGGGTGACGATGACCACCGCGAGGCCGAACTCCTCCACCAGCTGGCGGATGAGATCGAGCAGGCGCGCCTGCACCGACACGTCGAGGCCGGAGGTGGGCTCGTCCATGAAGACGAGGCGGGGGCGGGTCACGAGGTTGCGAGCGATCTGCAGGCGCTGGCGCATGCCGCCGGAGAAGGTGCGCGGGTCGTCGTCGATGCGCTCGGCGGCGATTTCCACGCGCGAAAGCCAGTCGGTGGCCTCGCTGCGGATGTTCTCATAGTGGCGCCAGCCGACGGCCATCAGCCGCTCGCCCACGTTTCCGCCGGCCGAGACCGCCATGCGCAGGCCCTGCTCGGCATGCTGGCGCACGAAGCCCCAGTCGGTGCGCAGCAGCAGCCGGCGCTCGGCCTCCGAGAAGGTCGCGAGATCACGCGTGGCGCCGTCCCGCATCCGGTAGGTGACGCTGCCGGCGGAGGGGGCCAGCTCGGTGGAGAGGAGGCCGAGCAGGGTGGACTTGCCGGAGCCGCTCTCCCCGACGATGGCGAGCACTTCGCCCTCGTGCAGGGTCAGGTCCACGTCGCGGCAGCCGAGGCGGTGGCCGTAATATTTGGCGAGGCCGCGGGCGGTGAGGAGCGGCGCGTCAGTCATGGGCAGCCTCCTGGTAAGGCGCGCTCATGGTCCCCGTGTGCCCTTCCGCCTGGCGGGTGGAGCAATGGTCGGTGTCGGAGCAGACGAACATGCGCCCGCCCTTGTCGTCGAGAATCACCTCGTCGAGATAGACGCCGGTCGCCCCGCACAGGGCGCAGGGTTCCTTGAAGGCCTGCACCTTGAAGGGATGGTCCTCGAAATCCAGCGACACCACCTGCGTGTGGGGCGGGATGGCATAGATGCGCTTCTCGCGCCCGGCGCCGAATAATTGCAGGGCCGGGCTGTCGTTCATCTTGGGATTGTCGAACTTGGGGATGGGGGAGGGGTCCATCACGTAGCGGCCCTCGACCTTCACCGGATAGGCATAGGTGGTGGCGATGTGGCCGTGGCGGGCGATGTCCTCGTAGAGCTTCACCTGCATCAGGCCATAATCGGCCAGCGCATGCAGGCGGCGCGTCTCGGTCTCGCGCGGCTCCAGATAGCGCAGCGGCTCGGGAATGGGCACCTGGAAAACGATGGTCTGCCCGGCCTTCAGCTCCGCCTCCGGGATGCGGTGGCGGGTCTGGATGATGGTGGCGTCCTGCGTGCGCGTGGTGGTGGCGACGCCGGCCGTGGTCTCGAAGAAGGTGCGGATGGCCACCGCATTGGTGGTGTCGTCCGAGCCCTGGTCGATCACCTTCAGCACGTCGTCCGCGCCGAGGATGGCCGCCGTCACCTGCACGCCGCCGGTGCCCCAGCCGTAGGGCATGGGCATCTCGCGCGAGGCGAAGGGCACCTGATAGCCGGGAATGGCGATGGCCTTCAGGATGGCCCGGCGGATCATCCGTTTCGTCTGCTCGTCGAGATAGGCGAAATTGTAGGTGATGGCCGGCATGGAAGAGGCCGGCGCAGTGGCGGGCGCGTTCATTCGGCGGCCTCCTTCAGGTCATCGGCGCCGGGAGCGATCTCAGCCTCCGCGCGCATGCGGCGGATGAGGTCGAGTTCGGCCTGGAAGTCCACGTAGTGCGGCAGCTTCAGATGCTCCACGAAGCCGGTGGCCTGCACGTTGTCGCAATGGGAGAGGACGAATTCTTCGTCCTGCGCGGGGGCGCTCTTCTCCTCGCCCAGCTCCTTGAAGCGCAGCGATCGGTCCACCAGCGCCATGGACATGGCCTTGCGCTCGGACTGGCCGAAGACGAGGCCGTAGCCGCGGGTGAACTGGGGCGGCTCGGTGGCCGAGCCCTTGAACTGGTTCACGCTCTGGCACTCGGTGACGGCGATGTCGCCCAGCGGCACCGCAAAGCCCAGCTCTTCCACGGGAAGGCTCACCTCCACCGTGCCGAAGCGGATCTCGCCGACGAAGGGATGGGTGCGGGCATAGCCGCGCTGGGTGGAATAGCCGAGCGCCAGCAGGAAACCCTCGTCCCCCCGCGCCAGCGCCTGAAGGCGCAACGGCCGGTCGGCGGGGAAGGAGAGAGGTTCGCGGGTGAGGTCGCGCGGCGGCGTGCCGTCATCGGCCGGGGAGGGCTCGATGAGGCCTTCGCCGCCGAGGAGGTCGGTGACGCGGGGCATGGGGGTATCTCCCCTCTCCCCTTGCGGGAGAGGGGCCGGGGGTGAGGGGTGTGATCCATCCGTGGGAACAGCGCCCAGCTCCCGGAGCCCCTCCCCCTCACCCCAGCCCTCTCCCGCGAGGGGAGAGGGGGCTTCGGCGGCCCTTGTTGCCAGCCGCTCGTCCATGAGGCGGTGGGTGTAGTCGAAGGTAGGGCCGAGCACCTGCCCGCCGGGCAGGTCCTTGAAGGTGGCGGAGATGCGCCGTTCGATGCGCATGGCGCCCGTGTCCACCGGCACCGAGGCGCCGAAGCGGGGCAAAGTGGTGCGGAAGGCGCGGGCGAGGAAGATGGCCTCGATCAGGTCGCCCCGCGCCTGCTTGATGGCGAGGGCCGCCAGCTCCCGGTCATAGAGGGAGCCCTCGGCCATCACCCGGTCCACGGCGAGGGAGAGCTGGCCGGCGATCTGGTCAAGCCCGATCTCCGGCACGCTCTCCTCGCCGCGCCGCTTCTTGGCGAGCAATGCGTGGGCATTGCGGATGGCGGCCTCGCCGCCCTTGACGGCCACGTACATGGATCAGTCCTCCATCACGGGCTTCACCGTGCGCGGCAGGCCCAGAACGCCCCCCGGCGCGGTGAGGATGAGGTCGATGCCGAGCGGGTACAGCGCCCGGTTGGCGGCGAGCCGCGCCGGCAGGTCGGACGGCAGCGGCGCGGCCGAGAAGCTGCGCCGGCCGTTGATGCCGGGGCCTGCGATGGTGATCGCGCCGGTGCCCAGCTCCGCCACCTGTACGATCAGCGTCGCCGAGCGGTCCGGATAGTCCGGCTCGCCCTGTGCGAAGGCGCCGAAGTCGGGCAGCGCAGCCGCGTCGGCGATGAACGCGAAGCGGGCGGCGGCGGGGTCGTCGACCACCGGCGCGCCGGTGTGGAAGCGCAGGAAGGCGGCCACGGCCGGCGCGGCGGAGAGCGCGGCGTCGAGGAACACCGGTGTTTCATAATCGAGCAGCGCGAGGGCGCAGGCGGCGGCCTCGCGGGAGAGCGGCGCGGGCGGCTCGAGGTCGCTCGCCAGCGGCACGGGAAGACCCGGCTCGGCCATGGCGCGCATCACGGCGGTAAAGCTGCGCTGGGCGTCGTGCACCGGATCGGCGAAGCCGGCGGCGAGGGCAGTCACGGCCATCAGTCTTCTCCCCGCGTCATGGTGAAGAAATTGACCTTGGTGGCCTCCGTCTCCTCCGCCGCACGCGCCGCCTCCACCGCGAGGCGGCGCCGCACGGGGGTGAGCGCGTCGGTGACGGCGAGGCGCAACGCCGCGTCCTGCCACAAAGCGTCGAGGATGGCGGCGGCCTCCGCCTTCGCCGGGTCGCGGCCGAGCAGATAGGAGACGCCGGTGGCACCGCCCGCGAGCTGCACGGCGGCGCGGGTCACGGTCGCCTCGCCCAGATTGAAGGGGGCGCCGTCGCCGCCGGTGCGGCCCTGCACCATGATGAGGCCGGCCTCCGCCGGGCGCAGCCTTTTCAGCTGCGGCAGCGGCTGGAAGCGCTCCACTGCGGCCTGAAGCTCGGCGCGGGTGGCGCGGGCATAAAGGCCCATCATCACCTCCCGCGCGGCCTGCTCGGCGGCGGGGTCGGGAACGGCGGCGATTTGCGGCTCGGTGATGTGCGGCGGTTCGGACCTCACGGGCGGTCTCCAGATGTCCCTGACCCTGGCGCAAACGGGCGAACCCTGCCGCGGGGCCTTGCTGGACATGGTTTGTATAATAGTCTATACAAATGCGCAAGAAGGTATCTGCGCCCTTTGCGATTTCGCGGGGCGGACGTGGAGAGGCAGGAATGTCTGGTGCGCCGCGCAGTCTCGCCGCCGATGGTCACAGCCCGATGACGGAGGACGAGGCATCGCCAGCCGTGCCCTCCGTCGCGCGGGGCAGCGGCGTCACTTTGTGGCGGCAGATCGCCGAGAAGCTGGAGGCGGACATCCTCGCCGGCACGCTCGCGCCGGGCGTGCGCCTGCCGGTGGAGGCCGAGCTGGCCGAGCGGTTCGGCGTCAATCGCCACACTTTGCGCCGCGCGCTCTCCCATCTCTCCGAGGCCGGGCTCATCGAGGCGACGGCGGGGCGGGGCACCTTCGTGAAGGAGCCGCCGCTGCGCTATCCCATCGGCGCGCGCACCCGCTTCTCCGAGATCGTGGCGGCGGGCGGGCGCGAGCCGTCTGGCCGGTTCCGCGGCTCCACGGTGGAGGCGGCGGATGCGGACGTGGCGCGCGAGCTGCAGCTCGCCATCGGCACGCCGGTGCTGCGCATCGAGACCACCCACGAGGCGGACGGCGTACCCATCTCCTGCGGCTCTGCCTGGTTTCCCGCCGCCCGCTGCCGCGACCTCGATCTCATCTATGAAGCCACCGGATCGCTGACGCGGGCGCTGGCGACACTGGGCATCGAGGATTTCCGCCGCCGCGAGACCCGCATCACCGCCCGCCCCGCCAATCCGCGCGAGATGGACATTCTCTCCCTCGCCCCCGGCCGCGCGGTGATGGTGCTGGAGCGGCTGGACGTGGAGGCCAGCGGCGCGCCGCTGCAATGGGGCCGCTCCTCCTTCGCCGCGGACCGGGTGCAGCTGGTTTTCAAGCCCTAGGTGCTTGCGTCAGCCCAATCGTTTGCGCGAGAAATAGGTATCCGAAGGAGGTCCTGCCCCATGGCCGTCGTCGCCGATGAAGCCGCCCTGCGCCGTCTCTATGGTGCTGCTGCCGGACGCAGCGTCGCCAAGCAGCTGGACCGGCTGGACCGGCACTGCCGGCACTTCATCTCGCTGAGCCCGTTCGTGCTCATCGCCACGGCCGATGCCTCCGGCGCCGCCGATGTCTCGCCGCGCGGCGATGTGCCGGGCTTCGTCGCGGCGCGCGAGCGCGACCTGCTCATTCCTGACCGGCCGGGCAACAACCGGCTGGATTCTCTCACCAACATCCTCGCCACCGGGCAGGTCGGCCTGCTCTTCCTCATTCCCGGCGTGGACGAGACGCTCAGGGTGAACGGCAATGCCTTCATCCATGACGACGAGGAGCTGACGCGCCTCTTCACCGTCGGCGGCAAGCCGCCGCGCACGGTGCTGCGGGTGGAGGTGAAGGAGGCCTATCTGCACTGCGCCAAGGCCTTCATGCGCTCGCGCCTGTGGGAGCCGGAGGCGCAGGTGGAGCGCACCCAACTGCCCACCATGGGCGAGATGCTGCGCGACCAGATCGCCGCCAAGGACGCGGCCGGCGCCGCCTCGTCCTTCGCAATTGAGGCGCCGGAGAGCCAGGAGCAGATGGTCGCGCGCTATCGGGAGATTCTGTACTGAGGCGCCGCCGTGACTTGTCGGGTTGTCATGCCCCGGCTCGTCCGGGGCATCCACCCCTCCGCCGAGCCGGGTGTCTGAACAACCGCACACCCCTCCGGCCCCGAAGTGGATCCCCCGCACAAGGCGGGGGATGACCAAAGCAAAGGGCGGGGGAGCGGAGGAAAGGGCCCGGGTCCGTCCCGAGGCGATCTGCCCGCGCGTTCACCCGATGCGGGATTTGCCGATGATGGCGAAGCGCAGGCGGGAGGAGATGAAGTCGATCACCGCCACCATGATGAGCATCATCAGGACGAGAAACGACACCTTCTGCCATTCCAGCACGCGGATCTGCTCCGCGAGATGAAGGCCGAGGCCGCCCGCCCCGACGATGCCGACGATGGTGGACTGGCGGGCGTTGGATTCGAAGTAATAGAGCAGCTGGCTCGCCAGCACCGGCAGCACTTGCGGCAGCATGCCGAAACGCACCGCCTCCACGGGTGAGCCGCCGGTGGAGACGACGCCCTCCACGGGCTTCCGATCCAGCGCCTCCACGGCCTCCGAGAACAATTTGCCCAGCTCGGCGAAGCTCGCGGTGGCGATGGCGAGGATGCCGGCGAACGGGCCGAGGCCCACCACCGTCACATAGATCAGCGCCCAGATGAGGCGATCCACGCCGCGCACGGTATCCAGCACGCGGCGGACGGCGAAATGGGCGAAGATGTTGGGAATGACGTTCTTCGCGGCGAGGAAGCCGAAAGGAAAGGCGACGATGGCGCCGCCCAGCGTGCCGAGGAAGGCGATGGCCAGCGTCTCGCCGAGCGCGTGCATGTAGAGCGGCAGCTGCGTGCCGGGATCGGGCGGCATCATCAGCGTGACGAAATGCGCGAGCTGCGCGATGCCGCTGCCGAGCCGGTCGAAATTGAAGCCGAGCTGCCAGAAGCCGAAGGCGGCGATGCCGGCGAACACCGCGATGATCACGCCGACGCGGACCCGCGTGTTGATGGGCGGCGCGACGAGGTGCGGATGGGCGGCGGCAAGGCGCGCGCGCTCGTCTCCGGAAAGGCGGATGCGGGCCCGGCTCATCGCTGGCCTCCAAAGCCGAGCAGGCGGTGGCGCACCTGCTCGGTGACGAGATCGATGATCATCACCGCCGCGATGATGAGGAGGAGGATGGCGGAGACATCGGAATAATAGAACTTGCGGATGGCCTCCACGAGGTCCTGCCCGATGCCGCCGGCACCGACGAAGCCCATGATGGAGGCTTCCCGCACGTTGATCTCGAAGCGCAGCAGGCCGTAGGAGGCGAAATTGGAGAGCACCTGCGGCACCACGGCGAAGCGCACGGTGGTGAGCCAGGAGGCGCCGGAGGCGGTGGCGCCTTCCACCGGCTTCATGTCGATGTTCTCCACCACCTCGGCGAACAGCTTGCCCAGCGCGCCCATGGTGTGGATGGCCAGCGCCAGCACGCCCGGCAGCGGGCCGAGCCCGAAGGCCACCACGAACAGCAGCGCGAACACCAGCTCCGGCACCGTGCGGCAGAATTCCAGGAAGCGGCGGGCGCCAAGGCGGATCCACGGGCTCTTCACCAGATTGGCGCTGGCGAGGAAGCACAGGCAGAAGCCGCCGATGGCGCCGATGAGCGTGCCGAGATAGGCGATCAGGATCGTATCCAGCAGCAGCTTCAGCCAATGGTCGAGGTTCCAGTACCACTCGGACAGATCGGCGCCGAGGGTGTCCCAGTGCAGGACCGGCGTGATGCTCCAGAAATAGTTCGGCAACCGATCCGCGTGGGCGAAGAACACGTCCGGCTTCACCTCGCCCATCCAGGCGGCGAGCACGGTGCACACGGCGATCACGCCGAACATGATCAGCGTATGCCGCCGCCGCGCCCGCACCGCCGCATCGTAATGGGCGATCAGCGGGGCGATCTGCTCGTCGGGCAGCCGGGTGATGGCGTGGGACACGTGGGCTCTGCCTGTTCCTTCCCTCCACCCTTACGGGAGAGGGGCCGGGGTGAGGGGGGCGTCTGGGCGCAGGATGTGATGGGCGCCGTCCGCGCCTCAGGAGCCGCCGTCATGGCCGGGCTTGTCCCGGCCATCCACGTCCCGCGGCCGGGAAGCCACCGCGGAACATCGCGCATGCGGCCCGACGTGGATGCCCGGGACAAGCCCGGGCATGACGCGCGCTCTTCGCCGGGAGGCGTCAGCCTCAGCTCTTCTTCTTGCGCAGTTCGTCGACGAACTTGTTCAGCTCGATGATGCCCACGTAGGATTCGTTGTCGATGGGCTGCCAGAGCTGGCTCTTGCCTTCATAGATCTTGTCAAAGGCGGCCTTGTCGTTCTTCTCGATGGAGAAGAAGGCGTCGCGGATCTTGGCCTTCAGGTCGGCCGGCAGGTCCGAGAGATAGGCGTAGGGCGAGTTCACGATCTGGTCGGACTTGAAGATGATGCGGAAGTCGCCGTACTTCGCCATCCCCTTGCGCTCCATGCGCCGGAGGTTGGACTCGTTCTCGTCGTTCCACCAGTTGAAGGCGGCGTCGCAGGTGCCCTGCTGCACGCCAATCACCGCGTTCTCGTGCGAGCCGGCGTAGACCACCTTGCCGAAGAAGTCGTCGGGCTTGAGGCCCATCTTGTTCAGGGCGAAGCGCGGCACGTTGTTGCCGGAGGTGGAGTTGGGATCGACGAGGCAGAGGTTCTTGCCCTTCAGGTCCTCGATGGACTTGTAGGGGCTGTCGGCCTTCACATAGAGCACCGAGTGATAGCCCTTGGTGCCGTCCGCATTCACCTCGATGGCGAAGGCGTCGATCTTGGCGCCGGTCATCAGCGCGCGGGCGAAGGAGGAGGGACCGTAATAGGCCATGTGGATGTTGCCGGCGCGCTGGCCTTCGATCACCGCGGCATAGTCGTTGGCGACGCGCAGCGTCACCTTGGTGCCGAGCTGCTTGGTGAGATAGTCCATGAGCGGCTGGTAGCGATCGGTCACGCCGCTGCCGTTCTCGGCGGGGATCACCGCGAACACCAGCTCGGGATACTTTGCCTTCCAGTCCTGCGCGGCGGCGGCGCCGGCGGACATCACGAGCGCGGCGGCGGCCGCGATCAGGCTACGACGGTTCAGCATGTCTCGTGCTCCTGTCGGACGAAATCGAAACTGGGCAAGCAGGGTCGGCCGGCCCGCGGTCGCGGTCGCGGGTCGGCGCGGAAGGCACGCGCTCAGGCGAGCGCGGCCGCTTCGGGGATGCCGTCGTCGGCGGCGACGGGACGCCGCGCGGGCGTGTCCATCACCTCGCCGGCCTCCAGGCCGTAGAGATCGTGCGCCACCTGCTCGGTCAGCGCCGCGGGCGCGCCGTCGAACACCACGCGGCCCTGCGCCATGCCCACGAGGCGGTCGCAATAGGTGCGGGCGAGGTCGAGCGAGTGCAGGTTGCACAGCACGGTGATGCCGAAGTGCTTGTTGATGCGCAAAAGCGCATCCATCACGATCTTGGTGTTGCGCGGATCGAGCGAGGCGATGGGCTCGTCGGCGAGGATCAGCGCCGGCTCCTGCGCCAGCGCGCGGGCGATGGCGACGCGCTGCTGCTGGCCGCCGGAGAGGCTGTCGGCGCGCTGGGCGGCAAGGGGAGCGATGTCGAACTGGTCGAGGGCGGAGAGGGCGATGGCCCGGTCATCCGCGCTCCAGCTCTTGGTGAGGGCGCGCCAGGCGGGAACGGTGGCGAGGCGGCCCATGAGCACGTTGGTCAGCACATCCAGGCGGCCGACCAGATTGAACTGCTGGAAGATCATCGCCGCCTCGGCGCGCCATTGGCGCAGCGCGTGGCCCTTGAGGGCGGTGACGTCGCGACCCTCGAAGGAGATGCGGCCGGAAGAGGGGTCCTGCAGGCGGTTGACCATGCGCAGCAGGGTGGACTTGCCGGCCCCGGATCGGCCGATGACGCCCACGAAGGCGCCCTGGCCGATGGCGAGGTTCACGTTGGATACGGCCTCCTTGTCGCCGAAGCGTCGGGTGAGGCCCTCGATCACCAGCATCCGGAGGCTCCCAGAGCACGCGCCGGCCCGCTTGCAGGGCAAGCCGGCCGGACAGCGCGGTCTCGATCACTGGCCGGCGGAGAATCGATCAGCCTGAGCCGAGGCGATCCACACCAGCGCGTCGGGAGGTTGGATAGCGCGGCTCCGCAACACCCATGTGACGATGCTGCGCCAAGCGCTGCGCCGTTCGGCCAAGGCGCCGTCAACGGTCGCGTCTCCGCGACTGTGACAGGCGGTTTGTGACGGCGCGCGCGGTCGTGCCCGCGGCGATGTCAACGACGTGTCATGAAGGGCAGGCAGAAGGGGCGGCGGTATCCGGTGGCGCGACTGCCCGTGTTTCCGGACCTGGAACGAGTGGCGCCGGGGAGGTTGGCTCCCCGGCGCCTTCGATCGACCGGACCCCGGTTATTGCTGTTCTCGGGTCCCATGAGGGCGGTGGCGGGTCCTGACCTCAGACCAGACCGAGCAGCACAGCGCCAACGAAGCCGAAGGCCGCGCACGTCTCGATCACGGTGAGGAGATGGCCAAGTGTCACCTTATGCCTCGCAGGGTCGATCTTGAGAGAACTTTAACAAACTCTCAAAATGCGGAAAGAGGTAAGTTGTGCTGCATCGCCGCTGCAAACTATTGCAGCGCATGACTTTCCGCAGTGCGGCGCGCGCCAAGTCACGCCCCCTTCTACGCTTTCCCTTCCGCTGCGGCGCACGGTCGGCTGCGGTGGAATACTGCATGTCAGGCGGTAATGGCGGCTTCCACGAGGCTCGCGACGGCCAGCGCCTGCCGATCCCGCCCGAAACGCCCCACCACCTGCACACCCACGGGCATGCCGTTGGCGGCGGAGAGCCCAGCCACATTGATCGCCGGGCACCCCATCAGCGTCCACAGCCGATTGAAGATGGCCGAGCCGGTGGTGGCGAATCCCTCCGGCGCGGGGCCGGGGGCGGAGAAGGTGAGGATGGCATCCACCTCCGCGAACACGTCCCCCAGCGCATGCCGCGCTCGCTTGGCGGTGCGTCGCGCGCCGTCATAAAGGTCGGGCGGAATGGCGCGGGCGGCTTTGAGATGGCCGCGCAGCAGGGGCGAGAGCCGGTCGCCGTCATAGTCCAGCTCGTCGCCGAGGGAGAGCGCCGCCTCGAAATCCTGCACCGTGCCGTGGATGGCGTCGGCCGCCTCCAGCGCCTCGGGCAATTCCAGATCGAAGATGCGGGCGCCCCTTGCCTCGGCGGCGCGGGCGGCGGCCTCCAGCGCGGCATGGGCGTCGGGCGAGGCGGCGCTGGCGCGGGCGGTGCGCACGATGGCGATGCGCGGCGCTTCGGCGGTCTCCTCGCCGATGTCGAGGCCGCGTCCGGCGATGGCATCGGCCGCGAAGGCCACGTCGCGCACCCGCGCGCCGAACAGGCCAACGGTGTCGAGATGCCAGGAGAAGGTCTTCATGCCCAGCGTCGGCAGCAGGCGGAAGGTGGGCTTGTAGCCGGTGACGCCGCAGAAGGCGGCCGGGCGGATTACCGAGCCGCCGGTCTGGGTGCCGAGCGCCAGCGGCAGCATCCCCGCCGCCACCGCCGCAGCCGAACCCGCCGAGGAGCCGCCGGGGGAGAAGGTGAGGCGGCGCGGATTGCGCGTGCGCGTCGGCTGGAGGAAGGCGAATTCGGTGGTCTCGGTCTTCCCCACGACGACGCCGCCGGCGCGGCGCGTCATGGCCACCACCGGCGCATCCGTGCGCGGGCGGTAGCCGGCATAGATGGGGCTGCCGTAGGTGGTGGGCATGTCCCGGGTGTCGAGAATGTCCTTCACCCCCACCGGCAGGCCGGAGAGCGGCGTCGCGGCGAGGCCGGGCGCGCGGGCGGCGGCGCGGGCCGAATCGAGATCGAGCGTCACGAAGGCCCCGACCTCGCTTTCGTGCGCGGCGATGGCGGCGGCGACCTGCTCAAGCACGGCTTCAGGCGTGGTGCGGCCGGAACGGATATCGGCGGCAAGATCTCGGGCGGAAAGCAGGCTCATGCGCTCACTCTGCGGCATCCATGGGCCGCCACCATGCGCAACCCCCGCCGCCGACGCAATGGCGGGGCGAGGGCGCTCCACGGCTACCCTCGCTCCCATTGCGGGGGGCGATTCCGCCGACAGGGGACGAGCCGCCGCTTTCGGGAAAGGCCCGCCCCCCCCACCCCCGGCCCCTCTCCCGCGAGGGGAGAGGGGAGGAAACGGTGCATCGCCCCTCACATCCCCGCATACAGGGGGAAGCGGGCGCAGATGTCGCGCACGGTCGCGCGCGCCGCGACTTCGGCCTTGCCGTTGGCTTCGGCGCCGTTGGCCGCGAGGCCGGTGAGCACGTCGGCGATCAGGTCGGCCACCGTCTCGAACTCGGCGACGCCGAACCCGCGCGTGGTGCCGGCGGGGGTGCCGAGGCGGATGCCGGACGTGACGGCCGGCTTTTCCGGATCGAACGGAATGCCGTTCTTGTTGCAGGTCAGGCCGGCCCGCTCCAGCGCCGCTTCCGCCGCCTTGCCGGTGACGCCGAAGGGCCTGAGGTCCACCAGCACCATATGGCTGTCTGTGCCGCCGGAGACGATGGCCGCGCCGCGCTGCGACAGCCGGGCCGCCAGCGCCCGGGCATTTGCGACCACCTGCGTGGCATAGGCGCGGAACTCGGGCGTCAGCGCCTCGCCGAACGCCACCGCCTTGGCGGCGATCACGTGCATCAGCGGGCCGCCCTGCAGGCCGGGGAAAACAGCCGAATTGAGCTTCTTCGCCAGCGCCTCGTCATTGGTGAGGATCATGCCGCCGCGCGGGCCGCGCAGGGTCTTGTGGGTGGTGGTCGTCACCACATGGGCGTGGGGGAAGGGGGACGGATAGGCCCCGGCGGCGATGAGCCCGGCATAGTGGGCGGCATCCACCATCAGCAGCGCGCCCACCTGATCGGCGATGGCGCGGAAGCGGGCGAAATCGATGATGCGCGGATAGGACGAGCCGCCGGCGATGATGAGCTTGGGCTGGTGTTCCCGCGCCAGGCGCTCCACCGCCTCGTAGTCGATCAGGGCGGTGGCCGGCGCGACACCGTAGCCGATGGCGTTGAACCATTTGCCGGAAAGGGTGGGCGGCGCCCCGTGGGTGAGATGGCCGCCGGCCGCCAGCGACATGCCGAGCAGGGTATCGCCGGGCTTCAGCACCGCCATCAGCACGGCGGCATTGGCCTGCGCGCCCGAATGGGGCTGCACATTGGCAAAGCCCGCCCCGAACAACGCCTTGGCGCGGTCGATGGCGATCTCCTCCACCACGTCCACATGCTCGCAGCCGCCGTAGTAGCGCTTGCCCGGCAGGCCCTCGGCATACTTGTTGGTGAGCACCGAGCCCTGCGCCTTCAGCACCGCCTCGGACACGATGTTCTCGGAGGCGATCAGCTCGATCTGATCCTGCTGGCGCCGAAGCTCCGCGCGGATGGCATCGAACACGGCGGCGTCGCCGGACGGGGCGGGGGAGACCGGGGAAGGGGAGAGGTGGAGGGTCATGGGCGGTTTCCTCGTTTGGGGGTCATTCGGACGCAGATGTCCCTCTCCCGTCGCGGGAGACGGGGGTGGGCATGGGGGCTTCCCCGGTTTTCCCGGCGTCATGGCAAAGGGCGCGGACACCCCTCGCCCCGCCCCTCTTCCGCATGGGGAGAGGGGGGCGGCTCAGCACTCCGGGACGTTCACCGCGAGACCGCCTTGGGAGGTCTCCTTGTATTTGGACTGCATGTCCGCCCCGGTCTGGCGCATGGTCTCGATGACCTGATCCAGCGAGACGAAATGCACCCCGTCCCCCCGCAGCGCGAGGGAGGCGGCGGCGATGGCCTTGTTGGCGCCGAAGGCGTTGCGCTCGATGCAGGGGATCTGCACCAGCCCGCCGATCGGGTCGCACGTCATGCCGAGATGGTGCTCCATGGCGATCTCGGCCGCATTCTCGATCTGCGCCGGGCTCGCCCCCAGAACTGAGGCGAGCCCGGCCGCGGCCATGGCGGCGGCGGAGCCGACTTCCCCCTGGCAGCCCACCTCCGCGCCGGAGATGGAGGCGTTGCGCTTGATGAGCGCGCCCACCGCCGCGGCGGTCAGCAGGAACGCGCGCAGCTGGGCGTGGGTGGTGTCCGGGCAGATGTCGCGCACATAGCGCAGCACCGCCGGTACGATGCCCGCCGCGCCATTGGTGGGGGCGGTGACGATGCGCCCGCCGGCGGCATTCTCCTCGTTCACCGCCATGGCGAAGACCGAGACCCAATCCATGATCTCGTGCGGCGGGCGGCGATTGGCGTGGCGGTCCGCCTCCAATTGGTCGCGGATCGCCTTGGCCCGCCGCCGCACGCGCAGGCTTCCGGGCAGGGTGCCGTCCTGTGCGAGGCCGCGATCGATGGAGGCGAACATGGCGGCGAGGATCGCGTCCAGCTTCTCCTCCACCTCTTCCGCCGGGCGCAGCGCGCATTCATTCGCCATCTGCAGGCCGGCGATGGTGAGGCCCGTGCGGGCGCAGGCGGAGAGGAGTTCGGACGCCGTGGCGAAGGGGTGGGGCACCTCCACCGCCTCCGGCTCGCGCGGCTCGCCCTCGGCCACCACGAAGCCGCCGCCGATGGAATAGAAGACCCGTTCGTCGAGCCGCGCGCCGTCCGCGTCATAGGCGCGAAAGCGCATGGCGTTGGAATGCAGCGGCATCAGCGTGTCGAAATCGAAGATGAGATCGGCCTCGGGATCGAAGGCGATGCGGGCGCCCTCCACCTCGATGGACTTGCGGATGAAGAGCCGCGCCACCAGCGCCGGCACGTCGTCCGGGTCCAATGTCTCCGGCCGCGCGCCCATGAGGCCGAGCGCGATGGCCCGGTTGGAACCGTGGCCCTTGCCGGTCCAGGCCAGCGAGCCGAACAGCTCGGCGGTGATGCAGGCGGTGCCAGCGGGGAGCGCCTCCCGGAAGCGGCGCGCCGCCACCATCGGCCCCACGGTGTGGGACGAGGACGGCCCGATGCCGATCTTGAACAGGTCGAACACGCTGGTCATCCGTCTCCCTCCGGGAACGGTGCAATTATTCTACCGCTTTTTCAAATACTTGTCGCGCGTCACTTGACCCGCATCCAGGGCGGGGCGAAGCTTCATCATGCTTGCCGGCGGGGGCGCCTGCTCGTCCCCTTGCGACTTTCGTCTGGAACAGATGCGACACGTTCTTTCCACCCGTCCCGGCCCGTCCGCCAAGCTCAGGGTGGGGTTCGTGCTGCTGCCCAACTTCACGCTGACGGCTTTTTCCAGCTTCGTGGACATGCTGCGCCTCGCCGCCGACAAGGGCGACCGCTCCCGCCCCATCGACTGCTCCTGGCAGGTGATGAGCCCGCATCTGCGCCCCGTCCGCTCGTCCTGCGGCATCGACATCCAGCCGACCGCGGACCTCTTGGACCCGAAGGCGTTCGACTACATCGTGGCGGTGGGCGGGCTGCTGCGCGGGGTGCCGGCGCAGGCCGACCCTCTGGCGGCCTATCTCAGGCGCGCGGCGGCGGCGGGCGTGCCGCTCATCGGCGTGTGCACCGGCTCGTTCCTCCTGTGCCGGCTGGGGCTCATGGCGCAGCGCAAATGCTGCGTGAGCTGGTATCACTACCGCGATTTCCTAGACGAATTCCCCACCCTCGTGCCGGTGGCGGACCAGCTGTTCGTGGTGGATGGCGATCGCATCACCTGCTCCGGCGGTGCGGGCGTGGCGGACCTTGCCGCCCGCCTCGTCACCGAGCATCTCGGCGCTGCCACGGCCCAGAAGGCGCTCAACATCCTCCTCATCGACCGCCCCCGCGCGGCCGAGAGCGCCCAGCCCGCCCCGCGCCGGGCGGAGGGGACGGTGGACGACGCGCGCGTCTCCCGCGCCCTGCTGCTGATGGAGCAGAACCTCGCCGAGCCTTTGGCCATCGCCGACATTGCGGACGCCCTCGGCGTCGGCGTGCGGCAGCTGGAGCGGCTGTTCGCGGACCGCCTGCGGGAAAGCCCGCAGGAGAGCTATCTGGCGCTCAGGCTGCGCCATGCGCGCTGGATGCTGGCCAACACGCGCTTTTCCGCCGCCCGCATCGCCGCCGACCTCGGCTTTGCCGACGGCTCCCATTTCGGCCGCGCCTTCAAGGCCCGCTTCGGCGCCACCCCCGCCGCCTTCCGCCGGACACTGTCGCCGCGCTCCGAGCGGAGCGAGGGCGACGGCGAGGGGCGGGTGTTCGAGACGCCGTAGGCGGCCGTCTTCCGCACCTATCAGACGGTCGCGAAGATCTTGGCGAAGTCCCAGTCGTGCT
The DNA here is from genome assembly GCF_043193615.1 of Xanthobacter aminoxidans. NCBI lineage: Bacteria > Pseudomonadati > Pseudomonadota > Alphaproteobacteria > Hyphomicrobiales > Xanthobacteraceae > Xanthobacter > Xanthobacter aminoxidans. The sequence goes on from NZ_JBAFUS010000002.1 coordinate 276,844, forward strand.
GGGCCACGCCGCTGTTGTCGTAGGTCATGTGGCCGACCACATCCCCGTGGTCGCGGCCGAGGGACCACATGGCGAGCGAGGCGATGTGGTCGTTGCCATCCGCAAAATCCACCAGCTGCTGCGCATCCTGCAGGGTGAAGACCTCGCTCTGCACGTCGTTGATGCCGACCATGGGGGTGATGCCCACCTTGGCGTCGATGCCGAGATCATGCAGCTGGGCGATGGTGGCTTCGGCGGCGTCGATGGCATCCTGCCCCATGTCGCCGGAATCAATCCCCGCGCCGTAGTTCATCACCATGAGGTTGACGGTGTCGATCTCCACTCCGGCGGCATGGGCGTCGGCCAGCAGCTTGATGTCGTCCTGCGTCAGGCCAGTGGGGAGCGCCGGCAGGGTGAAGGAGACCGAGAGGTCGGGATTGGCCTTCTCCAGCGCCGCGAGCGCCTCGTTGCGCAGGGCGTTGGCGGCGTCGTTGGTGAGGGCGTCGCCCTCCACGTCGAAGTCGAGGGACTTCACGCCGTAGGTGTCGATCACCGACTGGTAGGCGGCGGTGAGCGCGGTGGCATCCGTGTAGTAGAGCGCCGGCTCTTCCCCATGACCGCCACCGAAGGAGATGGTCACGTCCACGCCATGGGCCTTCAGATCCTGGACCACCGAGGCGACCGAGCTGCCGTCGGCGAGCGTGTTCCCGGAGCCGAGTCCGGCCCAGCCGATCTCGTTGCTCCCGGTGCCCACCACGAAGGCGAGGGTGACGGCGTGGATGCCGGCCTCGCTCACGTCCTGCATCAGGTCCGCCGCGCTCGAGACCACGGAGAGGTCCACGTAGGGCGAGAACACCTGATGGTCCGTCGCATCGGTGCCGACGGGATCGGTGGTGACGGAAATCGCCAACGAGGGGTGCGAGGCGCCGGCCTCGTCCACGGCAACGATGCTGAACTTGTAGGGCGTGTCCGCGTCCAGCCCCGCCACCTTGAAGCTGCGCTGGTCGGTGGTGCCGATCAGCTCGCCGTCCTGATAGATGGCGTATTGTGAAACCGTGCCGACGCCGAACACCTCCGCCGCATCCCAGGTCAGGGTCACGGAGGTCTCGGTGGTGGTGGCGGCGTGGACATCCTGCGGCGTCTCGGGGGCCACGGGGGTGAGATCGGAGTAGCCGACCCTGGTCCAGACATGGCCGGAGCCGGTGGGGCCGTAATCGTGCTCGGGATCGCTGCCGAGGGTCCACCACTTGGCCTCGTAGACCACATGGCCCACCGTGACCTGATCGCCCGCCGTATAGACCGTGTCGGAGGACCAGTCCGGCGCCTCGATCACCTGGGGCGGCGTCGCGCCCGTCGTGCCGCTGCCGGTCGTCTCCCCCTTGGCCTCGGCGATGGCCTCGGCCCAGGCATCGGTGACGAAGCTGGTCTTGCCGATGATGTCGTCCGGCGTGAGGTCGGCGAGGGTCACGCCCTCGAGGGTGATGGTCTGCTGGTTGGCGGCGAAAATGATGACGAGGGAGCCGTTCACCTCGGCCAGCGAGAAATCCTGCGGCTGGAGCCAGCCGAAATCGAGCTTGTCGTGGGCGGGGTCGAAGGAGATCACCTGCTGCGTGTTCCACTGCCAGCCCACCCCGTAGGTGGTGCCGTCCGTCGCGCCGGCTGACGTGGCAAGGCTGGCCTTGGCGCTCACGCTGCCCGTGGTATCGGCGGCGGTGAGGGCGCCGCTCCACTCGGCGAGGAGCGCGCCGTCGGCACCCTTGATGTTGCCGATGGAGAGGTCTGCGAGGCTGACGCCTTCGAGGATGTAGGTCTGCTGCGACTTGGGCAGGAAGATCACCACCGAGCCGTTGGCCTCGGCAATGGCGACGTCGCCCGCCGTGAGGCCGGAAAAATCCAGCGTGTCGTGCTTGGGATCGAAGGTCAGCACGGTGTCGGTGCCGTGCGCCACGGAGATGATGTCGTTGACGCCGCCGGTGATGGCGTGGCTCGCGGCAAGGGCGTCGCTCCACTCGGCGAACATCGAGGCATCATGGCCGGTGACGTTGGCCAGGGAGAGGTCCGAAAGGGAGACCCCCTTCAGCGTGTAGCTGTGGTTGTTGCCGGGCAGATCGATGACAACCGACCCGTTGACCTCGGTGATGGTGAAGCTGTCAGCGCCGATCCAGCCGAAGTCGAGCGTGTCGGTTGCCGGATCGAAATCGATGGTGTCGTGGGCGCCCCAAGACCAGTTGATCGCGACGGTTGCCATGCAGCCCTCCACAGGTCTTCCGCCGTGACGGCGGCAGAGGCTGAGCATAGCCCGGCCGCGCGCCAGCGACAGTGCAAAGTGCCGTCAAACGACGAATAACATCTTGATAAATATCAGGAAATTCGTCGCAAAATGCGAAAACAATGGGGTCACGAAAGTGCGGCCGGTTGTCTGTTGCGGTCCCGCTATTTCAGGCTGAAGCATGACCTGAGCCGTAGATGACACACGCCCGCGGACGACCAGCCGGCCGCCCCGGGAGCGCCTTCGGGCTTTCCGGGTCTGCAATTGCGCCTTTGGCCATTCCGGCGTGGGGCGCGGCCTCCGAAGGTTCGCGCGGTGCGCGGTCTCACGGTGCAAGGACGGGAGACGGGCCGGTTCCCGCTACGCCTCCGGGACGTTGCGCTCCAGCTCGGCGAGCCACACGCCCGGCCCGCTGTCGGAGGGCTGGCGCCAGTCGCCGCGGGGGGAGAGGGAGCCGCCGGAGGAGATCTTCGGCCCGTTGGGCAGCGCCGAGCGCTTGAACTGGCTGGTGAAGAAGCGCGAGAGGAACACCTTCATCCAGCGACGGATCTCGGCGAGGTCATAGGCCCGCTTCTCGCCCTCGGGGATGCCGCGCGGCCAGCGCCCCGCGTCCCTGTCCGCCCAGGCGTGCTCGGCGAGGAAGGCGATCTTGGACGGCGGAAAGCCGTAGCGGGTCAGGTAGAAGAGCGTGAAGTCCTGGAGCGGGTAGGGGCCGATGATGCTCTGGGTGGACTGGATGGTGCCCCCCTCGGTGGCCGGCACCAGCTCCGGGGAAATCTCGGTTGAGAGGATGGCGTGGAGGATGCTGGCCGTCTCCTCGCTCACGTCGCCGGAGGCGGCGACAAAGCGGATGAGGTGCTGGATCAGCGTCTTCGGCACCGAGGCGTTGACGTTGTAGTGGGACATCTGGTCCCCGACGCCATAGGTGCACCAGCCGAGCCCCAGCTCGGAGAGATCGCCGGTACCCACCACGAGGCCGCGATGGTGGTTGGCGAGGCGGAACAGATAATCCGTCCGCAGGCCCGCCTGCACATTCTCGAAGGTCACGTCATAGGCCGCCTGCCCCTCCGCGAAGGGGTGGCCGAGATCGGCCAGCATCTGCCGCGCTGCGGGGCGGATGTCGATCTCCTCGGCGCTTACGCCCAGCGCGCGCATCAGCGCCCAGGCGTTGCCCTTGGTCTCGTCGGAGGTGGCGAAGCCCGGCAGGGTATAGGCCAGCACGTTGGAGCGGGGATGGCCGACGCGGTCCATGGCGCGCACGGCGACGATGAGCGCCTGCGTGGAATCAAGGCCGCCCGAGACGCCGATCACCACCCGCGACATGCCTGTCGAGGCGAGGCGCTGGGCGAGGCCCTGCACCTGGATGTTGTAGGCCTCGTAGCAGTCTTCCGTGAGCCGCGCCGGATCGTTGGGCACGAAGGGGAAGCGCGCCACGTCGCGCGCGAGGCGCACGGGCTCGGCGGGCGGCTCGTAGGCGAATTGGGCGGTGCGGAAGGGCGGGGCGCTGTCGCGCTCCAGCCGCGCGCACTCCCCAAACGTGTTCACCCGCATGCGCTCCTGCCGCAGGCGGCCGAGGTCGATGTCCGCCACCGCCATGGTCGCGTCGGGGGCGAAGCGCTCCGCCTCGGCGAGGGTGTCGCCATATTCGAAGATGGCGGCGTGGCCGTCCCAGGCGAGATCGGTGGTGGATTCCCCCGGCCCCGCCGCCGAATAGGCATAGGCGGCGACGCAGCGGGCGGATTGCGAGCCGCACAGCAGGCGGCGGGATTCCGCCTTGCCGATGGTGATGTTGCTGGCCGAGAGGTTCAGCAGCACTTCCGCGCCGGCGAGCGCGGCCCGCGTGGAGGGCGGCAGGGGCACCCACACGTCCTCGCAGATCTCCACATGGAAGGTGAACGGCACCTCCCCTTCGGACCGGAACAGGAGGTCCACGCCGAACGGCACGTCTTCGCCCAGCAGGCGGATGAAGCCGCCGTGCTCGTCGAGGCCGGGGGTGAAGTGGCGGCGCTCGTAGAACTCGCGGTAGTTGGGCGGGTAGCTCTTCGGCACCACGCCGAGGATCACCCCGCCATGGATCACCACCGCCGTGTTGTAGAGCCGGCCCTGATGGCGCAGCGGCGCGCCCACCGCCAGCACGGGGGAGAGGTCCTGCGAGGCGGCGACGAGGGTCGCGAGCGCGCCCTCCACCGCATCCAGCAGCGGGGCCTGGAACAGGAGGTCATCGATGGCGTAGGAGGACAGACCCAGCTCCGGGAAGAGCATCAGGGCGACGCCGTCCTCATGGCCTTGGGTGGCCATCTCCAGCGTCTCGGCAACGGCGAAGCTCGGGTCCGCGACGGCTCCGCGCGGCACGCAGGCCGCAATGCGCAGGAAATCGTGGCGGTAGAGGCAGCGGAAGTCTCGCATCGCGTCCCTGTCGTCCCGGGTCCGCGCGGTGGCGCGGGCAGGACTCTCCGGTGAATCTCGATCCGGAGCATAGGGCGCGGGGCGGCGAATGCCAGCGCAAGGACGCCCCCTCTCATGAAGCCGGCACCCGCCGGAGCGGGCCGCTCTTTCGTGACATCCGGCACCCGCCGGAGCGGGCCGCTCTTTCATAACATCCGGCGCCCGCCGGTGCGGGCGCCGGGTGGGCCGCGTCAGGCCGCCTTCTTGTTCACGTCGGCGGAGGCGAGGCGGGTGAGGAGCTGGTCGGTCTCCTTCTCTTCCTTCAGGGTCGCCTCCAGCAGGGGTACCGCATCGGCGAGGCCGAGCTGGGCGGCCCAGGTCTTCAGCGTGCCGTAGCGGGCGATCTCGTAATGCTCCACCGCCTGGGCGGCGGAGAGGAGGCCGGCATCCAGCGCGTCGGTGCCGGCGAAGTCCTCCATGATCTCCTTGCCCTCGTCCACGATGCCGACGATGGCCGGGCAATGCTTGCCGCGCGCCGCCTTCCCCATCATCTCGAACACCTGCTCCAGGCGCTCGATCTGGCCTTCCGTCTGCTCCTGATGGGTGAGGAAGGCGGCCTTCAGCTCCTCGGACTGGGCCGATTTCGCCATCTTGGGCAGCGCCTTCAGGATCTGCTTTTCCGCGTAATAGATGTCCTTCAGCGTCTCGGAGAACAGATCCTGCAAAGTCTTGGACTGTGCCATGGGACGTTTCCTTTCGGTTGGCGTTGTCGCCGGTTGTTCTGGTGTCGCCGGCCCAAACCACCCCGCCGCGCCGCCGCATGCGCCGGCGCGCATCCATCCGTGGGGCTACGGGTGGAACGGTGGTCTGTCCTTGGGCGATCACCCGCGCAAAAACGCACCGGGCTGCGAGCACAACGGGCAAGCGGTGGCGAAGTTCCGCAGTGTCGCGGCGCCTAGCGCTGGGCCTCGCGCACGAAGGCGGCGATGGTCTTCTGGCTCTCGGCGTCGATCAGCGCCGCGCCATCCTGCGCGAGATCGGCGAGGGTCTGCGCGCGCAGCGACTGGCGCCACAGCTCTTCCGCCGCCAGCATCCGGCGCTTGATGAAGCAGTCGGTCTTGTAGGCGCAGCGGTCCTTGGACTTGCCCGGGCCGCGCCGGCGGATTTCCTTGCAGGTGAAGGCGGGCTCTTTGCCGTCGATGGCCTCCACGATGTCGAGCAGCGTGATCTCGCCTGGGCGCCGCGCCAGCCGGTAGCCGCCGCGCGGGCCGGGCAGGGCCTCCACGAGGCCGGCCTCGGTGAGGGCGCGCATGTGCTTGAGCAGGTAGCTCTCGGAGAGGCCGTGCATCTCGGCGAGGCTCTTGCCCGGCAGCACCTTGCCCGGCTCCAGCCAGCACAGCACCAGCGCGCAGTGCAGCGCCGCCTCCACCCCGTCTCCCAACCGCCTCATGCGCGCTCCGGATGCTGCCTCGGGCCCACCACCAGCCGGCCTCTTTCCTACCTCGATAATCATCGATATAATATGTCCATGATTCTCAGCCAGAGGCTGGCGGGATCGCAAATCCGAGAGCAGACAGGAGAGAGGCATGGAACCCAGGATGAACGTGGCCGAGGCCGCCCCCGCCCTTTATGCCGCGGTGCGCGCGCTCGACGGGGCGGTGATGAAGTCGGGGCTGGAGAAGCGCCTCCTGCATCTGGTCAAGCTTCGGGCCTCGCAGATCAACGGCTGCGCCTATTGCATCGACATGCATGTGAAGGAATCGCTCGCCGACGGCATTCCCGCCCAGCATCTCCACATGCTCACCGCGTGGCGCGAATCGCCCCTCTATAGCGCCCGCGACCGGGCGGCGCTGGACTGGATCGAGAGCGTGACGCTCATCGCGCAGACCGGCATTCCCGACAGCGCCTATGCGGCCGTGACGGCGGAATTCTCGCCCGAGGAGATCGCCAAGCTCACCATCGCCATCGGCACCATCAATGTGTGGAACCGCATCGCGGTCTCCTCGCGCATGCTGCATCCGGTGGATCGCCCCGCTGCCGCCTGAGGCGAGACCGCCGGCGCGCGGGGAGGCTATCCCCGCGCGGCCGTACCCTTGAGGCGCTCGGTCAATTCCTCCACCGTCCCGACGAACCAGAGGCTCTCGCCGCCATTGGCCTCGCGCACGAAGTCGCGCAGTGGCCCGCTCACCGCCAGATGGGCCGAGATGTCGCCGATGACGGCGACGCGCAGGCGATAGTTCACGAAGCGCTGGGTGATGCGCCCCGCAAGCCCGCTCGCCAGCCGGAAGAAGTCCGGGCTGAGGCGCGCCGCCGGAATGGCAATGAGCTCCGCCCCCTCGCCGAACGCCGTGCCGAGCAGATCGTCCGTGTCGCCCTCGCTGGCGATGGGTGCCGCGTCGGCCGCGCACAGGAGCACCCGCAGCCCGCTGATTTCGGTCACGACATCGGTGCTGGGAATACGCATGGGACTTCCGTTGCGTTCGGGTGGATGATCCGAGCAGATTGAATCGATCCAGCGGGTGCACGTCCAGAGGGTGCGCGCGGCGCGAGGCGGGAGAGACCGGGATGGTGGACAATCGCACGGCGGGTGGCGCAGCCACGGACGCGAGCGCAGGCCGCGACTTCTGGCTGCGCGAGGGGCCCTATCTCGCCATCCTCGCCCTTACGGTTGGTGGCGTCGCCTATGTGGCGATGACCCGTCGGCCGCTGGTCACGTTCTGGGAATTCGTGGCGGTGGCGAGCTGCGCGGTGGGCATCTTCGCCGGCTGGCGGCGCGCGGCGCTGAAAGAGCAGCGCGTGCGGCTGGTGGTGACGCAGATCCTCCACTGGGGCGCCTTCCTTGCCGCCATGAACCTCGTGTTCCTGCCGAGCGTGCAGGCGGTGGCGGATGCGGATTCCACCAGCCTCATCGTGCTGCTGCTGCTAGCGCTGGGCAGCTTCGTGGCGGGCGTGCACACCCAATCGTGGCGCATGGGGCTGAACGGCGTGTTCATGGCCCTGTGCGTGCCGGCCGTGGCGTGGCTCGACCAGTCCGCCCTGTTCGTGGCGCTGGTGGGCGCCGCCGCCGTGGCCGCCGCCGGCTTCATCCTGTGGGCGCGCCTGCGGATTTGAGGAGGGTCTCCGCACCGGCGACGGCGCCGCCGGCACCTTCGTTCCCCGGACAAGCGACACCGAAGGTGGAGCGCCGATCCGGGGACCAGCGCAAAAAGTCCCGCGCAGCGGGACGAAGCCTGAGAGCGGTGGGATTCGGAAGTGTCTTCGGCGGCCCCTTGCGCTGGGCCCCGGCGCGCATTCCGCTGGCGCTGCATGCGTCCGGGGCGCGAGGGCGGTTATGGGGCGGCCCCCCTCTCCCCTCGCGGGAGAGGGGACGGGGGTGAGGGGGCTGGCCGCGCAGTCCCGGTGCTGGGGCAAATGGGGCAATACCCCTCACCCCAGCCCTCTCCCGCAAGGGGAGAGGGCGTGCGGCCTGCGCAAAGGCGTGGCCGTCGTTCTCCTGGAGCGCCCGCCCACTCAGCCCCGCCCGAGCGCCCTCGCGATGTCCGCCTGAAGCTGGGGCAGCAGCTCGGCCTCGAAATAGGGGTTCTTCTTCAGCCAGCCGGTGTTGCGCCATGAGGGGTGGGGCAGGGTATAGGCCGCCACCGGCTGGGCGAGCGTTTCCCCCGCCGCGCGCACCGCCCGCCAGTTGGCCACCGTCTCGGTGAGGCTCGGCTTCAAATGCGCCGCGAGGCCAAGGCGGGCGAGGTGATAGGCCTGCGCCGGCCGCCCCACGGCGAGGATCAGCCGGAACGGCGGCAAAGTGGCGAACAGCGTGTCGTGCCAGGTGGCGACGCATTCCCGCCGGGGCGGCAGGTCGCCCCCTGAGGCATCCTGCCCCGGAAAGCAGAAGCCCATGGGGGCGATGGCGATGTGGGCGGCATCGTAGAAGGTGTCCTTGTCCACCCCCATCCAGGCCCGCAGCCGATCGCCCGAGGCATCGGTGAAGGGCAGGCCCGAAAGGTGCACCTTCGTCCCCGGCGCCTGGCTCGCCACCAGGATGGAGGCGGTGGCGGACACACGCAGCACCGGTCGCGGCGTGTGCGGCAGGGGCGCCCCGCGCGGCGTCTCCCGGCACACCCGGCAGGCGCGGATGCGCGCGACGAGCGCGTCGAGGTCGTCCTCAGATGTCGCGCTCAAGCCCGTCCTCGGCCACGGTGAAATGGGCCTTGTCCACCTCATCCCGCCGCGCCCACATCTCGTCGCCCATATGGGTGAGCAGGATGTGCTTGGCGCCCAGAGCCTCCCGCCTGGCGGCGATGGTCTCGTAGGCCATGTGGCCGTGCGGACTGCCGGCGAAGGCGAAGCACTCGCAGATGAAGAGGTCGGCGCCATGGGCGATGGGCAGGAGCGCGTCCGTCCACTCCGTGTCGCCGGAGAAGGCGAGGGTGCGCTTGCCGTCCGAGACCCTGAGCGCGGTGGAGGGCGCGCCCGAGCCGTGGATCACCTCGGCGGTGGTGAGGGTGAAGGGGCCGTGCCGAGAGGTCGAGCCGGGCTCCACCTCCTTGACCTCGAAGTCGAACCGCCAGGCATTGCTGGCCATCTTCGGGAACAGCACCTCCATGGCCGCGTCCATCCGTACCTTGGTACCGGGTGGGCCGATGATGGTCAGCGACTCGCTCCGGCGGTGGACGAACTGGCCGTCGAGCAGGAGGAACGGCAGGCCACCGAAGTGATCGCCATGCAGATGGCTGATGAACACCTGCCGAACCGCACTGGAATCCATGCCGAACCGGTGCATTTGAACGGGTGAACTCGCACCGAAGTCGAGGGTTGCGACATGCCCGTCCGTCTCGATGCGGTAGCAGGAATTTCCCCGCCCGCCCGAGCCGAACGCATCGCCGCAACCCACCACCTTTAGCTTCATGATTTCAAGCCTTTGCACTCGGCCGCTGGGAGACGACGTCGTACCAGCGCTTGAGGTGGGTGTGGTGCTCCGGCACCTCGGTGCGGATCACCCGCAGGAAATCCACCGCCACCAGCATGGTGATGTCCGCCACCGAGAAACGGGAGCCCGCCACGAATGCCCGGTCGGCCAGCTGGTCGTTGAAAAAGCCGAGCGCGGCCAAGACCTTGGGCTTGTTCGCCTCGCCCCATTCCGGCACCTGCGGCACCTCCATCTGGGCCATGGCCGGGTTGAGATGCCGCAGCACCATCATGATGGGATAGAACAGATCCAGCTCCACCCGCCGCTGCCACATTTCCACCAGCCCCTGCTCCTGCGGCGTGTGGCCGAACAGGTTGGGCTCGGGCTGCAAGGCCTCGAAATAACGGCAGATCGCCATGGTTTCAGCGATGGCGGTGCCATCGTCCAGCACCAGCAGGGGCACGCGCTGGCGGGGATTGAGGCCGGTGAATTCGGTGCTCTTGTGCTCACCCTTGCCCAGGTCGACGGGCACCAGCGGGACGGAAATTCCCTTTTCCGCCAGGAAGATGCGAACCCGGCGCGGGTTCGGCGCCCGGTTGGTGTCATAGAGCTTCATGGCGGCGCGTTTCCCCTGTCGTGACATTTATGGCCAGCGAAAAACCATGCCTGCGGCGACCGCGCAAGGTCCGCTCGTTCCGTCCGCCCGTTCCGCGTTCAGGGCGTGCGCGGATGCGCGGTCCGGTAGTCGGCGGGAGGCTGGAAGCTGCCCGCCCACAGGCCCCGCCGCGCCGTCCGGGCCTCCGCCTCCTCGCCTTGGTAGGCCTTGCCCAGATAGGCGACGGCCAGTCCTTTCTGGACCATCAGCGCGGCGATGTCGGTGCCGCCGACAGTGCAGAAACCGAGTGGCCGCCTGTATTTGTCGCGCTTCTCGGCCCGGCAGGATACCGGGCCGCCGGCCAGCGCCTCTTCGAGCGCAGCCCGCGCCGCCTCCCCGCAGCGCCACGGGCGGCCGTCGCTCTCGCAGGTCTGGCGCAGCTCCGGCGCGTCGATGCCGGCGAGGCGGACGTGGGTGCCGGCAATGTCCAGCGTGTCGCCATCCACCGCCTCGGCACGCCCGTCCAGATGCTCGGCGCGCGACAGCATTTCCACGGCGGCGGCGAGCACGGCGAGGATGACGGCGGCGCGCAAAATATCGAACAGACGCATAGGGTTGAACGATCCGACCTCGGTTGCGCGATGGGCGTCGCACGTTTGGCCGGGAGGATGGGGCGGGGGCGTTAACCAATCGTTAACCTACCTGCCGCAGGAGTCGGGACCAAGGTGACGTCACGCAGGGTCGTCGATTCCACCGACACTCCGACCGCGAAGGGCTTCCGCCGCATGTCCGGCCCCCTCTGCCTCCCGCTCGGCAACGCCGCGGCCTCCCAACCGGAGCCGGCGCAAGCGGGGGAGGGATTCGCGGCGCCGACGGTCACGTCCAAGGCCTTGATCCTGCTGGCGATCCTCGCCTCTGGTGGTCTCGCTCTGGCGGGTGGTCTCGCCGCGGGGCTTGCGGGTGCGATCCTGGGCGCCGCAGGCGCGGCCTTCGCCTTCATGCGCGTGGCAAAGCATGTCCGGCGCCTCGATGCGGAGCGGGCAGCCGCCGAGGCGCGGGCCCTGGCCGCCGAGGCGGAAAGCCGGCGGGTGGTGGCGGAAAGCCTTGCGAAATCTCGATTTCTCGCCGAGATGAGCCACGAGCTGCGCACCCCGCTCAACACCGTGATGGGCTTTTCCGAGATGATGGCGGAGGAGGTGCTCGGCCCACACCGGGTGCCCGCCTATGCCGGCTATGCCCGCGACATCCACGGCGCCGGCCGGCACCTGCTGGCGCTCGCCGACGACCTGCTCGACCTCGCGCGCATCGAGAGCGGGCACCGCACGCTGGTGGAAACCCCGGTGCGGCTCGATGTGCTGGCCGAAGACTGCCTGGCGATGATGCGCCCCCTCGCGGCGGAGCGGCGCCTCAGTCTGTCCCTGGAACGGCTTGGCACGCCCCGGCTGTGGGGCGATGAGAGGGCGATCCGGCAGATCGCCCTCAACCTCTTGGCAAATGCGGTGAAATTCACGCCCCTGGAGGGGCAGGTACGGCTCGTCGCGGCCGTGGACGCAAAGGGCGGTGCCGTCCTTATCGTCGAGGACAGCGGACCGGGCATAGCCGACAGCGAGCTGCCGCTGGGCGGCGCCCATGCCCGCGAGAGCCGGCTCGATCTCGCAACCGGCCGTGGCGCGGGCCTCGGTCTCGCAATCGCCCGGGGGCTCGCCGCCCTGCATGGCGGGGAGCTGGAGCTTTCCCGCCGCGCCGGAGGCGGAACGCGGGCGCGCGTGACGTTCCCGCCCGCCCGGACCTTGCGAGGGGCCTGAGTTCAACCCTCTGAGACGCCGGCCTCGGCGAAGGTCGCCATGCCGCGATGGCACGCCACGGCGGCCTTCACCACGCCGATGGAGAGCGCGGCGCCCGAGCCTTCGCCCAGCCGCATGCCGAGATCGAGGAGGGGCACGAGGCCGAGCCGGTCCAGCAACTGGCGATGGGCCTTCTCCGCCGAGACATGGCCGGCGAGGCAATGGTCGAGGGCGGCCGGGTTCAGGGCGTGAAGCACGGCGGCAGCTGCCGTCACCACAAAGCCGTCCAGCACCACCGGCACCTTTTCGTGCCGCGCGGCGATGATGGCGCCGGCGATGGCGGCGATCTCCCGCCCGCCGAGGCGGCGCAACACTTCCAGCGGATCGGACAGGTGGTCCTTGTGGAAGGCGACGGCGTCGCGCACGGCGGCGATCTTGCGCTCCAGCACCTCGCCGGAGGCGCCGGTGCCGGCGCCCACCCATTCCTCCGCCGTGCCCCCATAGAGGCCGTGGCAGATGGCGGCGGCGACCGTGGTGTTGCCGATGCCCATCTCGCCGAGGCAGAGCAGGTCCGAGCCGCCGGCAATGGCCTCCATGCCGAAGGCCATGGTGGCGGCGCAGGCCTTCTCGTCGAGGGCGGCGTTCGTTGTGATATCAGGGGTCGGATAGTCGAGCGCGAGGTCGAACACCCGCAATCCGGCGTCGAAGGTGGCGCAGATCTGGTTCACCGCCGCCTTGCCGGCGGTGAAGGTGGCCATCATCTGCTTGGTCACGGCGCCGGGATAGGGCGAGACGCCGCGGTCGGCCACGCCGTGGGTCGCGGCGAACACCGCGACCATGGGGCGATTGACCGTGGGCATGGAATTGCCCTGCCAGGCGGAGAGATGGGCGGCGATGGCTTCGAGCCGCCCCAAAGCGCCCGGCGGCTTCACCAGCTGTTCCTGCCGGGCGATCGCCGCCTCGCGGGCGCCCTCGTTGGGGCCGGGCAGGGTGGCGACGAGCTGGCGGATGTCGTCGAAGGGCGAGCCGGTATCTTGCGGGAACATCGGACGGAATGACCTCTGGGCGCCGGCTTCGCCGGGCGGGGAACGCTGCCGCTCAATAGAGCGGGCGTCCCGATCCGGCAAATCCGCTCCGCCGCCCGGCGGGGCGACGGGTGCCGCTCAGCCGCCCTGCTGGGCCTGGGCCACGTGGTCGCGCAGCTCCTGCAGCGAGGCGAAGCGGACCACGCCGGTGGGCAGCTCGGCCTGGATCGAGCCGTCCGAATAGAGGGTGTAGGCCATGCCGCCGACGATGCCGGACTTCAGGATGCGCGGTTCGTCGGGCTCGCGGGCGGGGGCCGGCGCGGGCACCGGAGGCGGCGTCTCGGGGGCGGCGCGGGCCGGGCGGGGCGGCGGCTCATAGCCGGTGCGCGGGCGGGGCGGCGCAGGCGGGGCGGCCGGCGCCTCCGGGGCGGGCTCGGGACCGCGCTGAAGCCGCTGGCGTCGGGCCTCGACCATCGGGTCGGCCGGCTGGCCGGCCTCCGGGGGAGGAAGCAGCGGGGAGGGGCCGGCGGGTCGGCGCGGCGCGGGCGGGCGGTCAGTTTGGCGCTCGGGTTGGCGCTCTTGCTGGCGCTCGGGGGCGCGCTCTTGCGGACGCTCCTGCGGCCGTTCGGCCGCGCGGTCACGGGCCGGAGGCGCTGCGGCCTCGGCGTCCGCCTCCTCGGGGGAGAGCAGATCATCCACGGAGAGGCGCGGCGTCGCGCTGCGGCCGGCGCGGGCGGAACGGGCCGCCGGCTGCGCTGCGGCTTCCTCGGCCTCGGCCTCCCCGGCCGGATAGGAACGCTCGATCTGCCGGGTCAACCGGTCAAGCTGGCGCAGCACCAGCCCCATGGCGGTGATGACAAAGCCACCCGAGGCGGCGACGGCGCCGGTGGTGATGAGGGTATTGCCGAAGGCCGAGACGTAGATCGTCACCCCGAGGCCGATGACCGCAAGCCCGGCCAGAGCGATAAGAACGCCGAGAAGGACCAGGAACCACCACATCTCGCACCCCGCTTCCGCATGCCGGCCTCAGCCGGTCTAATCAAAGGTGGTACCTCGGCGCGAAAATCGGCCGCTTCAAGGTTGTTTGATGGCGAGCACGACCCTATCTAGGTCCACGCTCGGACATGTCGTATACCCGGTATGGCACCGGGGCAGCGATTTCGCCCCGGGCGAAATGCCGGATAGATTGCGGAGATGTTTCATGTCCTTCACGCTGCCCGACCTGCCCTATGCCTATGACGCGCTTGCGCCGTACATGTCGCGCGAAACGCTGGAATACCATCACGACAAGCACCATCTCGCTTATGTCAACAATGGCAACAATCTCCTAAAGGGAACTGAATTTGAAGGGAAAACCCTTGAGGAGATCGTCGTGGGCTCGTTCGGCAAGAACGCCCCGCTCTTCAACAATGCCGGCCAGCACTACAACCACCTCCATTTCTGGAATTGGATGAAGCCCAACGGCGGCGGCCCCATCCCCGGTGAGATCGAGAAGAAGATCATCGAGGACATCGGCTCGGTCGAGAAGTTCAAGGAGGACTTCATCGCCGCCGGTGTCGGCCAGTTCGGTTCGGGCTGGGCCTGGCTCGCGCTCAAGGACGGCAAGCTCGTCGTGCTGAAGAGCGCCAATGGCGAGAACCCGCTGGTGCAGGGCGCGACCCCGATTCTCGGCGTCGACGTGTGGGAGCACTCCTACTACATCGACTACCGCAACCGCCGCCCCGACTACCTGAAGGCGTTCGTCGACCACCTGATCAACTGGGACTACGTGGCCGAGCTTTACGGCAAGGCCGTCTGACGGTTTCCCTCCCGGGCCTGCGCCTCCTTGGAGCGCGCGGGCCCGCATGGGGTATGCGGGGCGGGGGCAATGCCCGGATGCAACTCCGGCGCGCAAGTGCCCATCTAAGACGCGGCGGCTGCGTTTTTCTTTTCCCGCCAGTGATCGACTCTGCCTCCCAAGAACATTTAGCCGCTTAACCTTACCATTGGTCAGCGACGCTGCCGTAATTGCTCCCGAAGCTGCCTTAATTTTTTGCAACCTACAGCATAATTTTGTTGCGATCCTCCTCTACTCCATCTTAGCTGTGATCCGCGTAGCCATCTGCGGTATTATGGTGGCGTATCGCGCTGGGGGCCCGGGAGCGATCCTGGAATCGGCGCGACAGGAGTTGGGTTCGGGATCCTCCATCAATGTCGTTCCTCGATATCGAACGTCGGCCGGGCGCGATTGCGGACGCCTGCGCCCTTGTCCTGATCGCGGGTGTGGCGGTCATCGCCGCCCTCACCTTCTCCGACTACGGCCTCGGCTGGGATGACTTCACCCACTCCCAGTATGGCGATCTGCTCTATTCCTATTTCTCGTCAGGGCTGACGCACCGGAAGGTCTTTTCCTTCGTCAACCTCTATTACTACGGCGGCGGGTTCGACCTCGCCGCAGCGGCCCTCGCCAAGGCGCTGCCCTTCGTCGATGTCTTCGACATCCGCCGGCTTCTGGGGGGCTTGGTCGGCGTCATCGGCTTCGTGCTGGTGTGGCGGGCTGGCCGGCGGCTCGCCGGGCCCTGGGGCGGCGTTGCCGCCGTCGCGCTGCTGATGATCTGCCCGCTCTATTACGGGCACATGTTCATGAATGCGAAGGACGCGCCCTTCGCCGTCGCCGTGGCCGGCGTGCTCTATGCCTGCATTCGCGCGTTCGATGAATTCCCGCAGCCTTCGCCGCGCACGGTGACGCTCTTCGGCCTGTTCCTGGGCCTGGCCATCGGCACGCGCGTCCTCGGGCTGCTCTGCGGCGTGTATCTGGCGGCGGCCATCGCCTTTGTGCTGGCTGTGGAATGCGTGCGCCTCGGGATCAAGCCGGCGCTGCTGCGCACCCTGCGCTTCACCGGCCTGCTGATGCTGGGTCTGCCGCTCGCCTATTTCGTGCTGGGCATCGTTTGGCCCTGGGGCGTCGCGGAACCGCTCAATCCGCTCGTGGCCCTGAAATACTATTCCCACTTCTGGGAAGTTCCCTGGCGCGAGATGTTCGAGGGCAGGCCCATCCTCGTGCCGGACATGCCGCGCACCTATGTGCCGACGCTCTTCTCCGTGCAGATGCCCGAGCTGTTCCTCGGCCTTGCGGTGGGCGGCGCGGCGGGGGCGATTGTCTCGGCGTTCGTGGGCAAGCATACGCCGGCGAAGCGCGCCCGGCTGGTGCTCATCGTGACTGCGGCGGCCTTCCCGGTGCTGCTGACCGTCGTCACCCGCCCGGTGATGTACAACGGCATCCGCCACTTCGTGTTCGTCACTCCTGCCCTGGCGCTGCTCGGCGGCTACGCCGCATCCTGGCTGTGGCAGAAGGCGCAGGGGCTTCCGCGCCTCGCCCGGGGCGCCCTGGCTGCAACGTTCGCGGTGGGTCTCGCGGTGCCGGCGGTTGATTTCCACAACCTGCACCCTTATGAATATACCTACTACAACCATTTCGTCGGCGGCATCAAGGGCGCGGACGACCTGTTCATGCTCGATTACTGGGGTCTTGCCTTCAAGCAGGCCACGGAGGAGCTGGACGAGTATGTGGAACAGCACCGGCGCACGCTGCCGCAGGGGCGCAAGCTGCGCGTGGCCGTCTGTGGTCCGCACTTCGCCGCCGCCGCGGAGCTCGGTCCGCGCTACGAGACGACGTACGACAGCAAGAACGCGGACTTCTATATGCGTCTCGGCGAGTTCTACTGCGCCGACGTGAAGGCGCCGCTGCTGGTCAAGGTCGAGCGCGAGGGCGTCACCTACGCCACCGTCTACGACGTGCGCGGCCGGCCCTTCCCGAGCGTCTTCGCGGCCGGCCAATAGGCCGATCCACCCCACGCGATCCGCCAATCGCGAATCGAAAAGGCCGGGCTCGCGCCCGGCCTTTTGCTTTCGTGCGCCGGCTGTGAGCCGCCGCACCTTGCTCACTTGGCGCCGAGCAGCTCCGGCACGCTGAGGAGGACGAACTCGTTGTCGTCGTTCTTCTGCGGGCTGCGGCCGGCCGAGTAGGGCAGGTTGTTGTCGTTGCCCACCACGATCTCGGTGGGGCTCACCATCACCACGTCCTCGATGGTGAAGAAGGGCAGGTCGAGAACGCCTTCGGTGCCACCCTGCTTCGCCTTGCCGTTCGGATCCTTGATGGCGAGGAGGTCGATATAGCCGACCTTGCGCACCGTCTGGCCGGCGGTCTCGGGCGAGAAGGCGATCTTGTAGACGCGCTTGAACTGCGCCGGCTTGTCGAAGCAGGAGGGCTCGGCCTTGCCGGCGGCGCAGGCCTTGAAGCGGGAGCCTTCCAGGCTGTCACGCTCGATGACGAGGCCGTGGGTGTCGTCGATCATGTTGAAGTCGCCGATGGCGTTGCCCGCCACAGCCAACGGATACTTCCACGAGCGGCCGGTCCATTCGCGCTTGCCGAGATCGAACTCGACGATGCGCAGCACCTCGGCCTCGCCCACCTTCTCCTTGCCGCCGGCGGCCGCATCGAACAGCGGGCCTTCGAGCAGGGCGTAGAGCTTCGTCTTGTCCGGGGAGAGCGCCATGCCCTCGAAGCCCTTGGAGCGATAGACGTTGAACGCCACCTTGCCGTCCGGCGCGCCGGGCGTGGTGACGGCCGGGTGATCGGGTGAGCGCACCACCTTGCCGTCCACCTTGGTCTCGAACACCGCCTTCACCTTCCCGTCGAGGTCGGTCTCGATGAGGAAGGGGCCGAACTCGTCGCCGAACCACAGGCTGTCACCCACGCGCTGGATCGATTCGAGATCGAAGTCCGAGCCGGTCAGGTAGCGCGTGGCGGTGCCTTCCATCGTGATCGGGTAGGGCACCTTGCGGTCCGGGTCGCTGATGAAGATGGTCTTCAGGCGCTCGATGGTGCCAGCCTTGAAGTCCATCTTCAGCCGGTGGGCGGTCAGCATGGCGTCCGGCGAGTTGGCCTTGGAGCCGAAGCCGTTGTCGGTGAGCACCAGGAACGTCCCGTCGCCCTCGGAGACGATGCCGGAGAAGCCCTGCACCGGCTGGCCCTGGAACGGCAGGGAAAGGCCGGTCTCGCGCGGGGCGGACGCGTTGGACAGGACGCTCACGCCCTTGACGCTGCCGATGGCATCGATGCGCACGCGGTCGGCGCCGGTGAACTTGCCCGACGTCTTGAGCGCATCCGGCGCGTCGGCGGGGGCGGGGACGAAGGTCGCGGCCGGCAGGACCACGTGGCCGGCGAGGACGGCCGGGAAGGCGGAGCCTTCCGCGGCCTTGTCCTGGCTGGACTTATCCTGGGAAAGAGCCGGCGAAACAAACGCGGCTCCGGCGAGCAGCGCGAGGGCAAAGCATTTCAGGGTGCGCATGGGAAACCTCCAAAGGTCCGTGCGCACCGCATCTGCGGCATCATCCTTGACGCAGCGGCGACAGCCCCGCGAACTTTGCATGACCTAGAGGAAGATCAGATCCATCTCAGCCGGCGGAAGCTCCACAGGAGGATGAAGCCGAGCAGCAGCAGGAACACCGAGAGCGCCCAGAAGGCGGCGGGATCGCTGCTGCCGGGAATGCCGCCCACATTCATGCCGAACATGCCCGAGATGAGCGTCATGGGTGCGAACACCACCGTGACCACGGCGAGCACCAGCATGGACTTGTTCATCTGCTCGGCGCGTGCGTCCACCATCTGGTCGCGGATGACGGCGGCGCGCTCGCGCACGCTGTCCAGCTCCTCGGAGAAGCGGGCGACGCGGTCGGCGGCATCGCGCAGGCGGTTCCTGTCCTTGGGTCCCATCCAGGGGTCGTCTTCCAGCGCGAAGTGATTGAGCGCCTCGCGCTGTGGCGCGATGTGGCGGCGCAGCTTGATGGCCACCCGGCGCAGCACGGCGAGCTTGGGCAGAAGCTCGGACGTCTCCGTGATGAGGACGGCGTCCTCAAGTTCGTCGGCCTCCTCGATCAGCGTCGTCACCACCGCATCCACCCGTTCCACGAGGCGCATGGAGAGATCCGCCACGAACTCGCCCTGGGAGCGCGGGCAACGGCCACGGCCGAGCGCATCCTCGAAGTCGGCGATGGCGGAGAGGAAATCGTGCTGCACCGAGACGATGCGCCGGGCGTCCACCCACAGGTGGACGGTGATCAGCTCCTCCGGCAGCGCGTTTCGCTGCAGGTTGATGCCGCGCAGGGAGAGCAGGGCACCATCGGCGAACATCACGCAGCGCGGGCGACACTGGTCCTCCGCCATGCTCTCCAGCGCCGGGGCGTCGAGACCGACATCCTGCCGCAGCCAGGTTTGCGACATCCGGGGCAGATGACGAAAATGCAGCCAGATGAAGCCGCCGTCGGGGGCGGTGGCCGACACGGCCTCCTCCGGCTTGATGCGCCCGGCGCCCCCTTTGCCGTCGAACCACCACGCCGAGACGAGGCCCTGCGTGTCGATGGTGGAGGCGGGAGAGGCCATGGCAGGTTCCGTCGCTGACGTATCGTGCCCTTCCTCGCACGATTGCACGACGCGAAAAAGTCTTGGCGTTGCGTCAGCTCACCGCTGCGCGTGTTTGCCTGGCGCAGCTAACGCCGCGCGAGGGCGTCGAGAATCCGCACCCAGCTTCGCGTGCCCTTGTGGAACGACGTGAGGTCGTACTTCTCGTTGGGCGAGTGGACGCGGTCGTCGTCCAGGGCGAAGCCGATCAGAAGGGTGTCCACGCCCAGCCGGTCCTTGAACTGGCCCACCACGGGGATGGAGCCGCCCGAGCCGATGGTGACCGGAGCGACACCCCACTCCGCCTCAAGTGCCCCGGCGGCGTGGCCGAGGTCCGGGCTCTCCGGCGGCACGAGGAAGGCGCGGGCGCCCTCGCCCCAGTGGAAGACGGCCCGGCAATCGGCGGGCACGCGCGCCGCCACGAAGGTTTCGAAGCCGGCCCGCAGCTTGGCCGGGTCCTGGTCCGCCACGAGGCGGAAGGAGATCTTGGCGGTCGCCCGCGCGGGGATGATGGTCTTTGTGCCGGCCCCGGTATAGCCGCCGAACATGCCATTGACCTCGAAGGTCGGCCGCGACTGGATCTGTTCGATCACCAGCCGGTCGCTCTCGCCGGCCGGGACCGAGAGGCCGACCGGCTTCAGGAAGGCTTCGGCGGTGAGCCCCAGTTCCTGCCAGCGGGCGCGGACTTCGGCGGGCGGCTCGCGTACGTCGTCGTAGAAGCCGGGCAGCGTCACCCGGCCGTCGGCGTCATGGGCGTCGGCGAGGATCGTCGCCAGCACATGGATGGGGTTGCGCGCGGCGCCGCCGAACAGGCCGGAATGCAGGTCCCGGTCGGCACCCTCGATGGTCAGCTCGGTGTGCAGGATGCCGCGGAGCGAACTGGTGATGGAGGGGGTGCGCTGGTCCCACATGCCGGTGTCGCAAACGAGCGCGAGATCGGCCGAAAGCTCGCCCGCATGGGCGGCGAGGAAGCCGGGGAGGTTGGGCGAGCCGCATTCCTCCTCGCCTTCCAGCAGAACGGTGACATCCACCGGCAACGCGCCGCGGGTCGATCGGAACGCCCGGAGCGCCTCGAGGAAGGTCAGCACCTGCCCTTTGTCGTCGCAGGCGCCGCGGCCGACGATGGTGCGCCGCCCGTCCGGCGTGGTGCCGAGGCGCGGCTCGAACGGAGGGGTTTCCCACAGGTTCAGCGGGTCCACCGGCTGCACATCGTAATGGCCGTAGAACAGCACGCGCCGCGATGCACCGGTGTCTGTGCGGGCGACCACCACCGGATGGCCGGCGGTGGGATGGACGACGGCGGTGAAGCCGAGAGCCTCAAGCTCTCCCGCCACCCAGTCCGCCGCGCTCCGGCAGGCGGCCGCGTGGGCGGGGTCGGTGGAGATGGACGGAATCCTGAGGAAGTCGAACAGACGCTCCAGCGCCCCGTCGAGCCCCGCATCCACCGCCTTCAGAACCGGATCGAGTTCCGTTGCCGCCATCTCGCCCTCCGCCAGCGCACCCTCTGTCACGGGTCGCGATGGACCCGGAATCGCTGGGATGCTGGCGGTAGCGGGACCGTCTGGCAAGGTGCCAGACGGTCAGGCGCCGGATCAGCTGGCGGTGACGAGATCGGCGGGCGTAGCGATCACTGCAGAAGCCGGGCGCCCTAGACGGCGCGCGCGCTGGAGGACCGAGCCGATGCGGCGATAGAGCAGCCGCGGCGCGACGGGCGTGCCGAGCGCGGCGTCATAGCCGGTCCGGCCGGCGATGCGCACGAGCTGCTGCGCCGGAACTTCGGCAACGAGCACGGCAGGAATGCCGGCACCGAAGCGGAAGGGATTGGTGGGGGCATCCTCGGGATCGTCCACCTGCACCACGAGCACATCGGCGGTGCCCTGGGCGGAAGGATCGGTCACTTCGTCGATGGACGCGACCTCGCGCACGGATCCGACCCCGAGGGCGGACAAAGCGAGGCGCGTCGCCTGGCGACGTTCCATATTGGCATCAAGGAGGACGATGCGGGCAGTGGGTAACACCTTCATGAGGCGCTCCAGGTCATGGCGCGCCTCGGTCCCCATCCGCACGGGAAGAAGGCTCGGGCACGCGTGGTGAGCATCCCTGCCGACGCGACCCCGCAATCCCGCCGACACTCTATGACACTACCGCTAGGAGTCTTCTGACGCAACACTTTCGACGCCGCGACCGTTGAGCTGCCCTGCCGGACCGCCGCGATCGCGGCCACGCTGCCGTTAGGTACCGACGGACGGTGCGACAACACCTTGAGCCGTGCTGCGGCCGGATCGGCCCGGCGCAGAGGCCATCACCCGCCCGTCACCGTTTGCTGATGCTGCCCAGAATGCCTCTCAGGATGGCTTTTCCCAGCTGGGAGCCGACCTGAGTCGCCACCGAACGCGCCACCTGCCGCACCACCACTTCGGTGGTGGACATGCGCGTGCTGGGCCGGGTTCCGGTGGAGCCGGTACCGGCGGTTCGCCCGGTGGGGGAGGGGACGCGCGGCGTCGGCGCACCCGTAGCGGTTCCCAGGACGCCGCCCAGGATGCTGTCGAGAATGCTGCCGCCGGAGGACGGCGCGGCGTCCTCCGGCTCCGGCTGGGTCTTTTCCTCAGCCCGCGCCTGCAGCATCTCGAAGGCCGATTCGCGATCCACCGGCGTGTCGTAGAGGTGCCCGACCGGGCTTTTCGCCAGAATGGCCGCGCGCTCGGCGGGTGTGAGCGGCCCGATGCGGCCGGAGGGCGGCCGGATGAGCGTGCGTTCCACCATGGAGGGAATGCCATTGCCCTCGAGCATGGACACCAGCGCCTCGCCCTTGCCCAGCTCCATGATGGCCTTTGCCGTGTCCAGGTCCGGATTGGGACGGAAGGTCTCAGCGGCCGCCTTCACCGCCTTCTGGTCACGGGGGGTGAAGGCGCGCAGCGCGTGCTGCACCCGGTTGCCGAGCTGGGCGAGAACCGTCTCCGGCACGTCGAGCGGGTTCTGGGTGACGAAATAGACGCCGACGCCCTTGGAGCGGATGAGCCGCACCACCTGCTCCACCTTCTCCAGCAGCGCTTTGGGCGCCTCGTTAAAGAGGAGGTGGGCCTCGTCGAAGAAGAAGACGAGCTTGGGCTTGTCCGGGTCGCCCACCTCGGGCAGGCGCTCGAACAGCTCCGAGAGCAGCCAGAGCAGGAAGCAGGCATAGAGGCGCGGCGAGCCCATCAGCTTGTCGGCGGCGAGGATGTTGATGGTGCCGTAGCCGGAGCGGTCCACCCGCATGATGTCGGCGATGTCGAGCGCCGGCTCGCCGAAGAACTTGTCCGCGCCCTGGTTCTCCAGCACGAGGAGCTGGCGCTGGATGGCGCCGACACTCTGCGCCGAGACGTTGCCGTAGGTGGCCGTCAGGGTCGCCGCATTGGCGGAGACGTGGGCCAGCATGGCCCTCAAATCCTTCAGATCGAGCAGCAGCAGTCCCTGCTCGTCGGCGATGCGGAAGACGATGTTGAGCACGCCTTCCTGCGTGTCGTTCAGGCCCATCAGGCGGGCGAGCAGCAGAGGCCCCATCTCGGAGATGGTGGCGCGCACCGGGTGGCCCTGCTCGCCGAACATGTCCCAGAAGATCACCGGGAAGCTGTCGGGCGTGTAGGTGATGCCCACCTCCTCGGCGCGCTTCAGCAGGAAGTCCTTGGCCTCGCCTTGGGTGGCGACGCCGGAGAGGTCGCCCTTGATGTCGGCGGCGAACACCGGCACGCCGGCCCGCGAGAAGCCCTCCGCCAGCACCTGCAGCGTCACCGTCTTGCCGGTGCCGGTGGCGCCGGTGACGAGGCCGTGGCGGTTGGCGAGGCGCAGGGTGAGATATTCGTCCTTGGACTTGGCGTGGGTCGCCGCCGCCTCGCTGCGGCCGAGGAAGCTGCGTCCCACGAGGATGCGGCCGTCGGATTCGGGCGCCGGCGCCCGCCCGCCGGACGGCGCTGCGGACGAGGTTCTCGGAACTGACGTGCGGCTCCAGGGGCCGGCCGGCGGCGCGGCACCGGCCGGGGCGCTCTGTTCAGGGCTCGTCCCGGAATTCGTCCCTGGGCTCTTGACCATGGCGGTGTCCTCACTCGCGGCACGTGGTCCAGCCGAATCGCGCGTTCGGGTCCGGCCGCGGCATCGGGGAGTTTTCGCCCGCCTTCGGGATGCGGGCAAGTCCGTTGCAGCGCCGCTCGCGCTTGAGGGCGCCGGCCTGCGCTGGCGGCCGGCCACGCTTGCGAAAGTGCGCCATGCCCGGCAATCTCACGCCAGTCTCGCCTGCGATGCGGCGCAAGGAGATGGCATGGACGAGTTGATTGCGCGTCTGACCGAGCGTGTCGAAGTCAATGGCCCGACGGCCGAGGCCCTGGTTGCCATCGTCATCCAGTTTCTCGCGCGCGAGGCGCCGGCCAGCGCCATGGCGCCCCTCTACGAAACCCACCCCTGGGCTAAGGCGCTCGCTGATGCCGCGCCGCGCGAGGACGCCACCGCCCAGTCCGAGCGGCATTTCGGCGGCATGGCGCGTCTGATGCAGGTCGCCGACCGCATGATGGCCCATGGTCTCACCATGCCGCAGGTGCAATTGGCCGTCCGCGAGACCGTGGCCTATGCCCGCGAGACTGTTGGCGCGGAACCCGTGAACCTGCTCGTGCGCTCGGTGCCCGGCCTGACCCATGTGGTGTGACGGCTAGGGTCTCGGGGCAGTTGACTCGGCCCACGATTGTGGCCTGATCTTGCTGCCGGCATGCACAAGCCGGGTTCGAAGGGGGGTCGCATGTCCTATCCCATCATCGAGATCGAAGGCGTCGGCGCGGTCTATGCGGAGAAGCTGAAAGCGGCCGGGATCACAACCACCGAGGGGCTGCTGGAGAGGGCCAAGTCGCCCAAGCTGCGCAAGGAGCTCGCGGCGGCCACGGGGATCGACGAGAGCCGCGTCCTCAAATGGGCCAACATGGCCGACCTGATGCGCATCAAGGGCGTGGGCGAGGAATATTCCGAGCTGCTCGAGGCGGCAGGCGTCGACACGGTGAAGGAACTGAAGACCCGCGTGCCGGCCAACCTCACCAAGGCCATGGCCGAGGCGAACGCCAAGCGCAAGCTGGTGCGCGCATTGCCCACCGAGAGCATGGTGGAGAAGTGGGTGGCGCAGGCCAAGGAGCTGCCGCCCGTGCTCACCTACTGAGCCTGTCCCATCCCACACCGGCCGCACCGGACCGACCGCCGGTGCGGCGCGCGTGGGGATGCGTTGCGGCGGACCCTTGAAAACCGCCCGTCCTCCCCGTAATAGAGGGCGCGCGTGCCGCGGTAGCTCAGCTGGTAGAGCAACGCATTCGTAATGCGTGGGTCGGGGGTTCGAATCCCTTCCGCGGCACCACCTGCCTCTCCGATGACATCCGGCACAGTCCGATAAGCGTTGAAAATCAAAGGTTTTGGCCTTTGATGCGTCCGGTCTCGTCCGCCGTGATCCCGTTGCATCCGGAGAAATTGGGGGTATCGTTGGGGGTATCGGTCGCCACCCCCAAACGCGATACCCCCAAATGCCGCTCACCGACATTGCCCTTCGCAACGCCAAGCCGGCGGAAAAGCCCTACAAGCTTGCCGATGGCGGAGGCCTTCACCTCTTAGTCACGCAGAACGGCTCGCGCCTTTGGCGATTGAAGTACCGCATCGACGGCAAGGAGAAGCTCCTTTCCCTTGGCCCCTACCCCACCATCCCGCTCGCCATGGCCCGCGAGAAGAGGGAGGAGGCAAAGCGACTGCTCGCCGATGGCGTCGATCCATCTGCGGCGAAGCGCGAGACACGGCGCGTGGAAGCAGTGGCCGTGGGCGACAGCTTCCGTACGGTGGCCGAGGAGCTTCTCGCCAAGATGGAGCGCGAAGGCCGGGCCTTGCGGACCCTGGAGAAAGTCCGCTGGCTCCTCGGCCTCACCTATGACGATCTCGGCGCGCGTCCCATCGATGCGATCCGCGCCGCCGACATCCTGCCCGTTTTGCGCCTCGTGGAAGCGCGCGGGCGGCACGAGACGGCCCGGCGGCTACGCTCCACCATCGGCATCGTCTTCCGGTATGCCATGGCCACCGCGCGCGCGGAAAGCGATCCAACCTCCGCGCTGCGCGGCGCCCTCACCGCTCCCACCGTTACCCATCGTGCCGCCATAACCGAGGCGGTGGCGCTCGGCGCACTCCTGCGCGCGCTCGACGCCTTCGACGGGCAGCCGACCACCCGCGCGGCGCTGCTACTCCTGCCGCTGCTCTTTCCTCGTCCCGGCGAATTGCGCGCCGCCGAATGGAGCGAACTCGACCTCGACAGCGCCGTCTGGACGATCCCGGCCGCGCGCATGAAGATGCGCCGCCCCCATCGCTTGCCCCTGCCCCGGCAGGCGGTGGAGATACTGCGTGGCCTTCATCCCCTCACCGGGCGCGGGCGTCTCGTGTTTCCCAGCGTGCGGACGGTGCTGCGCCCCATATCGGAAAACACGCTCAACGCCGCCTTCCGCCGCATGGGCTATGGGAAAGACGAAGTCACCGCCCACGGCTTCCGCGCCACCGCCTCGACGCTGCTCAACGAAAGCGGACAGTGGAATGCCGACGCCATCGAGCGCCAGCTCGCCCACGTGGATGCCGATACGGTCCGCCGCGCCTATGCGCGCAGCGAGCATTGGGAGGAGCGGGTGCGGATGATGCAGTGGTGGGCGGATCGGCTGGAGGGGTGGAAGGGGGAGGGGTGAGCCATCGCAGACCTTCGCAACCTCCGTATTGCGGAACCTCAATGGGCCTGTGTTTTCACTCTGCCCCCGGTAGGGGAGGCAGACCCAATTCAATCAGGAAAGCGTTGTGCTTCGCCGTCGACTCCCGGATCTGGTTCTCGATCTCGACCAACGCCCTTTGCGTGGCTGCCAGATCGATCTCCTCCTCGCCAACAGCGGTGCTGATGTAGCGAGAGATGTTGAGGTTATAGCCCTCCTCAGCAAGTCGCTCCATGCTCACACGCTTGGAGTAGCGGTCCTCCTCTTTGCGGAACTGGTAGGCCTCGATGATCTTTGCGATGTACTCTTCTGTGAGCTGATTCTGTCGTTTGCCTTTCGCAAAATGCTCAGCCGCGTTTATGAAAAGCACATCATCAGGCTTCTTACACTTCTTGAGAACAAGGATGCAGACTGGTATCCCGGTTGAATAGAACAGGTTGGCAGGCAATCCGATGACCGTGTCGATATGACCATCCTTCAGCAGCTTGGTGCGGATGCGCTCCTCTGCCCCACCTCGGAACAACACCCCGTGTGGAAGGATGATGGCCATGACGCCGTCATCCTTCAGATAGTGGAAACCGTGCAGCAGGAAGGCGAAGTCCGCCGCCGACTTCGGCGCCAGCCCGTAGTTTTTGAACCGCACGTCGTCGCCCATCGCCTCAGTCGGGTCCCAGCGCAAGCTGAAGGGCGGGTTGGCCACGATGGCATCGAAGGACGGCTTCTTGGCGGGATTCAACTCACGCAGGATGTCCCAGTCATTGGTCAGCGTGTCGCCGTGGTAGATCTCGAATTCGGTGTCTTTCACGCCGTGCAGCAGCATGTTCATGCGCGCGAGGTTGTAGGTGGTGATGTTCTTTTCCTGCCCGTAAATTCTGCCGATGCCGTGCGGCCCCATACGCTTGCGCACGTTCAGCAGCAGTGAGCCGGAGCCACAAGCGAAATCGAGCACGCTCGCGAGCCGGTCTTTCTTTCCGGTTGCGGGCTCCTGGCTGTCGAGCGTCACGATAGCGGACAGGATGTCTGACACCTGTTGCGGGGTATAGAACTCGCCGGCCTTCTTGCCCGAACCGGCGGCAAATTGGCCGATCAGATATTCGTAGGCGTCGCCCAGCGCATCCACATTGGAGGAGAAGTTGGCGAGCCCTTTGGCGATCTCGGTGATGATTGCGCAGAGTTTGGCGTTGCGATCAGCGTATGTCCGGCCGAGCTTGTCAGAGCCGAGATTGATTTCCGAGAACAGACCACCGAACGTGCTCTGGAACGACTCGTTTTCGATATATTTGAAGCCCGCCTGCAGGGTATTCAGCAACTCGCCGTTCTGGGTGCGCGCCATATGGGCGATGCTGGTCCAGAGGTGCTCCGGCTTGATGACATAGTGCGCCTTGAGGCGCATCTGATTTTCAAAAGCCGCGACATCATCGGGGTTGTGTGCGTACCACACAGATAGAGGCGAGCGCCCGCCATTGCCGATCGTGTTGGGATCGGGGTAGTCACGCCCAAGCTCCTTCTTCGCGGCCACCTCGTAGTTGTCGGAGAGGTAGCGCAGAAAGAGGAAAGACAGCATGTAATCGCGGAAATCGTCTGCGTTCATCGCTCCGCGCAGCTGGTCGGCGATATTCCAGAGCGTCTTTCCCAGCTGCTTTTGGATTTGGTCGTTCATTGTGCTTCCTGTGCATCCTCGGGGAACAAGGCTGGGCTGAATGGATGCAGCGTAATGAACTGCTTCAGAAGCCTGCCGAAGTGCTCCTTGTTCTCGGGTATCATCTCGCGGGGCTCATATAACGAGTAGTCACCATGGCTCATCAGGTCGATAACCCGTTTGTAGATCGTCTCGTTTGGATCGTCCGCTTCCGGCTTGATGCAGTCGTGCCATTTGGCATAACCAAAGAAAGCGGCGGTCTGCTCCATAACCCGGCGCAACATATTGAAATGATGAGTATACAGCGCCCCTGATTTCTGCGCCTGGTGCATCTCGATCAGTGATGCCAGATGGTAAAGAAACGGCGTGCTGTCGGTCTCTTGGACCTTGAAAGTCTGCCCGCCCGCCTGCTTTTTTCGGGTCAGGAAGTACATCCGTGGCTTCTTCATCTCATTACAGAGTACGTTGAAAAACAGCACGTGATGCGACGACACAACGACCCGAATGCGGTTCGGCGCGTCCTTTAACATCTGTGAAAGGTGATTGGCGACCATCACAGCGTTGGATTCATCCAGCGAAGAGATGGGATCGTCTATGTATACATAGCGGACCCACGTGTAAGCCTCGGCCTCGTCAAGGGCGAGTTGAACGATGGCCAGGAAGAAGCACCAGATGAAAATGTTCTCTTCGCCGCGGGAAATCTTGATGTCTTCCACCGTGGCAGTGGTGCCAGCCGTTTCCACCACCCTCGAAAAACTGACCGCCCATTCCGTCGTATCGATCCTGAAGTCGAAATCGGCATAACGGTTCAGCAGAGGGCGGATACGGTTGTCCATCTCCAACTCGCCCAAGCCCGCGAAAAAGCGCGAATTGCTGTTGATCTTCAGCACGCGCGCACGGTCGTTGGCCAGATCGTTGTCCCAAAAGAAAAGGTCTTCGGTGAACGCGTTGAAATAGAGCGTGTCCTGCACTGTCGTCTCGCCATCAGCGCTCACCACCTTGCCGAGGTCCTTGAACGCGGTCGACAACCGAGTCTTGCCAGTACCGTTATAGGCATAGATCAGAATGGACTTCTTCACCTCGAGCTCGTCTCGCAGGTGCCGCGCCAGCGCGGGCAGATCGTCAAAAGTGGCGTCTGGCACAGGTCAACCCTCTCCGAACTCTGGAAAAAGCTGCTGCGTCAGCCCTTTCTTGTGGGTCTTGAGCGTGTCGAGCTTTCGGGTCTCGGCGGCGATGAGGTCGTCGAGGGAGGTGAGGCAGTCTGCGATGCGCTGTTGTTCCGGGGGCTTTGGAACAAAGAATTTATACTGAAGGAACTGCGAGCCATTTATTGAATTGATAGTCGCCCCAAGGTCGGCAGCGACCTGCTTCTGATATCTCGAAGTCTGAAAAAGCTGAAAGGCGAACTTCGGCGCCTTGGAGCGGAAAACGGTCATGAATGCGCCGTGGGTGCAGAGCGGCATTTCGTCTGGAATGAGAGCCGTCTTGCCGATTAAGGCTGTTGAACCATTCCGAACGCAAACCAGAATGTCATTCGGTCTCGAAAGGTTCGCTGCCATTATGTTCGGGTCAACGTAGACACAATCCTTCAGATCGATTTTCCCGCCCTGGATGTTTGACGAGCGCAGGACCAAAAGGCCCTCCTCCTGAACGTCATCAGGGCTGTAAGTTAGTCCGGAAACAAGGTTGCCCAGCGTGCTGAGGCGAACCTCCTTCCACTCACCCGTTCCCTCGAACTCGGGGAAGCGGAGGCGGGGGTGGGTTTCGCCTTCCTGGGGGAAAAGCTGCTGCATCAGGCCCTTCTTGTAGGCCCTCAGCGCCTCCACCTTCTGCCCCTGCCCGGCGATCAGCGCGTCTGCAGACGCTAGGCAGTCGGCGATCTTCCGTTGTTCCAGCAGCGGTGGGAGCGTGACCTCAGACGCAAGAAAAATTTCAGGGTGGATGCGCTTCGCTACGCGACTCCCGTCCGCTGCCTCCCCGACCCTCCGATAGAAGCCTTTCCGTTTCACATATTCGAGAATGAACGCTGGGCTAAGGTCCGAGGAGATGTCAAAGCATGGCAAGTCCGCAGTCGACTCATAACCATCGAGCTCGTCGGGGATAATCCCGAATGCTTGATTGAGGAAGTCGAGTTTGCTATAGATCAGCTGCCCAGCTTTACGCTCGAAGTATTGTGTGTTTGCACTGCCTTGAACTGCCTCGTTCTTTGCGAATACGCCGCCGCCCCAAAGCCGAACCGTGATCTTCCTCGCGACGTCTCCTTTGCTGCCGGGAAGGCGGCTTTCGGACAAAAAACGACCAAGCCGCTTTAGTTTCCACGCCCCCGCTTCCTGAAACTCCGGAAACCGCAGCTGGGGCACCAGGGGCGCCCCACGGACAGTCGCGGCAGACGATTTCACATCACTGCTCATATGCGCTCAGCCCCGAAATCTCGCGGCCACCAACGCGCTTCAGCAGCAGCGGCATCAGGTCGGCCATAAGGTCCAGCTCCTTCACCCGGCGCGCTTTCCAATTTAGGCCTAGGGGCTCCATCAAATCCGTCAGCGCTTCGCCATCAAAGATCATCCGTTGCAGGATGCCATCGACGAAGTCATGAAGCGCCTCGGCGGCGAGACCGTGCTTGCCCGCAATGCCTGCCAGCTCCGCCGCGTTCTTCTCCGCCTTGAAGCGGCTGTAGCCCTCGCGGATGGCCTTTTCGCTTAGGCCCTCGCCCGCCTTGAGGGTGTTGATATAGGCCGCGATATCCTCGCGCTCGTCCATGAACTTGGCGTCGGACTGGATCAGGCCGATCAGCTCCTCGGGGCTCATCTTCTGCTTGCCGGGGGTCGCCTCGGAATAGCGGGCGATCAGGCCCATGATATAGTCGTAGTCGATGACGGCGGAGGCAAAGAGGACAAACTCGAAATCGAGCTGGTCCGCTTCCTGGCTCGGCTTGTCCGCACCCTTACCCTGCTGAGCCCGAAGGCGCTGGGCTGTTTCCAGATAGGCTCCGCGGAAACCAAGAAGGCTCTGGCGGGGCAGGACCTGTTCGATTGTGCTGCGGTTCTCGTCCGTCAGGTCTGTGTACTGGTCCAACTGGGTCTTGAGCCGCTGGACCTCCTTGAAATGCTCGATGAACGCCGCGCGGGCCGCGTCGCCCTTGAGGTTGGGCACTTCCTCAGGTGCGCAGCTGAGCCCTTGCGACCCCATGAAGGCGTCGAGCTTTTGCACCGCGCTTTCCAGTTTCTGGATAACCACAGGGGCCTTGTCCACCAGCCAGATTTCGCGGGCCTTGTCGGCAGCAGCCTCGCCCGAGAACAGCGCGATGGCGGCATCGACGGCCCCCTGCTGCTGGCGGAAGTCGAGGATGTTGCCATAGGGCTTAGTGGCGTTCAGCACGCGGTTGGTGCGCGAGAAAGCCTGGATCAGACCATGATGCTTCAGGTTCTTGTCGACGTAGAGGGTGTTCAGGAACTTGGAGTCAAAGCCAGTTAGCAGCATGTCGACGACGATCGTGATGTCGATCTTGTGGTGCGGCTGATTGGGGTAAGCCTTGCGCAGGTCGGCATCCGGCCATTGCTGGTCTTTGATGCGCTTCTGCACGTCCTGATAATACAGGTCGAATTCGCCGGTCGTGTGGTTGGTGCCGTAGCGGGCATTGTAGTCGGCAAGGATGGCCTTCAGCGCCTCCTTCTTCTTTTCCGGTTCGTCTTCGTTGTCTGCCTTCTCTGTCGGCAAATCCTCCTGGATCTGCTTGACATCAGGATCGCCCTCGGCAGGTGGGGAAAAAACACAGGCAATGTTCAGAGGCCGGAAGCTGGGATCGGCCGCCAGCTTGTCGACCTGCACGGTCTCGAAGAGGGCGTGATACTCAATCGCATCATTGATCGACGATGTGGCGAGTAGGGCGTTGAACCGCCGCTGACCGGTGGCTTGGTCATGCTTGGAGAGGATCGCCTCGATCACCGCCCGCTTGGCCAGAGGTTCTCCCGGCTTGGGCATGGTCTTGCCTTGCGGCTTGAAATAGTCGACGTGGAACCGAAGGACGTTTCCGTCGTCGATGGCATTCGTGATCGTGTAGGTGTGAAGGCGCTGCTGGAATAGATCTTCCGTCGTCTTCATGCTGGCCTGCGTGTCTTCGATCTTCTGCTGGGCCGCATTCTGATCGAAGATGGGCGTTCCGGTGAAACCAAAAAGCTGGGCGCGCGGGAAGAACTCCTTGATTGCCTTGTGGTTTTCGCCGAACTGCGATCGGTGGCATTCGTCAAAGATGAAGGCGATGCGCTTGTCGCGCAGGGGCTCCAGCTGTTCCTTGAAGCTCTTCTTGCCGTCCTTCTTCTGCTGTTTGTTGCGCTTGCTGTTTTCGTCCAGCGCGAGACCTAGCTTCTGGATCGTGCAGACGATGACCTTGTCGGTGTAGTCGTCCGAAAGAAGGCGGCGCACCAGGGATGCGGTGTTGGTGTTTTCCTCGACGCAGCCTTCTTGGAACCTGTTGAACTCCTCGCGCGTCTGCCGATCCAGATCCTTACGGTCCACGACGAAGAGGCACTTCTCAATGTCGGGATTATCCTTCAGCAGCGTTGACGCCTTGAAGGAAGTCAGCGTCTTGCCGCTGCCGGTGGTGTGCCAGATGTAGCCATTGCCGCAGTCTTGCGCGATGGAGTCGACAATCGCCTTCACCGCGTAAACCTGATACGGCCGCATCATCAGGAGCTTCTGCTCGCTTGCGACCAAAACCATATATCGGCTGATGGTCTGGCCGAGCGTGCATTTGACGAGAAAAGTGTCGGCGAAACTATCGAGATGGACAATTTTCTTATTGTCGACGTCGGCGAACTCGTAGACCGGCAGGAAACGCTCTTCAGCGTTGAAGGCGAAGTGGCGCGAATTGTTGTTCGCGAAATAGAATGTTCTATCGCGGTTGCTGACGATGAAAAGCTGAAGGAAGCACAAAATTGTCGTTGTATAACCGTTTCCGGGGTCGTTCTTATATTCGACGATCTGCTCCATGGCACGGCGTGGGCTTATGCCGAGGGCTTTCAGCTCGATCTGAACGACCGGCACGCCGTTGATCAGCAGAATGACATCGTACCGATGATGGCTGTTGTCCGTATTGATGCGAAGTTGGCTGACCACCTCAAACGAGTTCTTGCACCAGTCATTAATGTTGACGAGGGTGTAGTTGAGCGGCGTTCCATCATCACGTGTAAAGCTGTTGCGCTCACGAAGGATGCGGGCGGCAGTGAAGACATCCGGCGTGACGATCTCGTCGATCAGGCGGGCGAATTCGGAGTCGGTGAGGCTGACGCGATTAAGAGCCTCGAATTTCGAACGGAAATTTTGGTCGAGAGTTGCTCGGTCGCGAATGTCCGGACGATGCTCATACTTAAGATCGCGGAGCTTGTTGACCAAGGTCGCTTCTAGATCGCGCTCGGGTGTGACCATTGCCATAAATGCAGCTCAGTTCTCTTCAGTGCCGGTTGGATGGGTTGCCTTGCTCTTGGTCAAATTCCTGTCCTCGCCACCCACGTAGCCGACTTTCAATCTCTCATATTCCTCAACTGCCATCACCACTACGACTGGCCGACCATGCTTAGCGACCAAAACCGGTTCGGCGCGAGCCATGTCGATAAGTCGGCCGAAGCCGTACTTCGCGTCTTTGGCGCTCAGGATTTTCATGGCGCGATTCCGAACATTCAATGTGCAGTTTGGCCAATTTGGCCGATAAGGCAACGGTGCGCTTTGGAAATGGTATGCGGGGTGTCTGCCATTCAGTGACCATTCAAGGACCGCTCCTGTGGCATCTTGTTACCGCCTTAGCTTCGCCAGCGTTGCAATGGCTGCCTTGATCTCCCCTTCTGCGATCTCCCGCCCCTCCCCAATCCCCCGCATCACCTCCCCCTGCCGATGCACCGGCAACGTGCCATAGCTGGTGAAGGTGGTGAGGGCGTCCTCGTGGCCGAGATTCTGCGACCACGCCTTGAAGGCTTCAGGCGGCAGCTGGAGCTTGTAGGCGAGTTGCACGAGGGTGTTGCGGAAGCTGTGCGGGTTGGCATAGGGCAGGCCCGCCGCCTCGAAGGCGGCGCGGACCACCTTGCGGACCGGACCGGCGCTGGTCCAATGCTGCCGCGCCAGCCCTACCGCATGGAAGCCACCGGCGGCATCGATGCCGGTCTCGGTGGCGGGAAACAGGGGATCATTCTCGCCCCAGAGCTTCTCGGTCCGCAGGAACCGCACCCATTCGGCGACGATGGCCTTGATGTCGTCGCCCACCGGGAAAAAGAAGGTGGTGAAGGTCTTGGCTCGCTTGGTCGCCACGTCGCGAGCGTCCTGCTCCAGCCGGCTCGCGGCCACATCGAGGTGCTTCAGCTTGAAGGTGACGAGCGCGCCGTCACGGGCGCCGGTGAGGATGAGGAAGGCGATCAGCGCGCGGTCGCGCTTCTCGATGTCGGTTTCCGCCGGCATCCGCTCCAGCACCGCCCGCACCTGCTCAAGGCTGGGCACGGGACGGTCGCGGCGCGCGGTGGCGGTGCGGGTGTCGCGCGCGGTGGGGGTGAAATAATCCGCGTCGGCCGGCGTCAACACCCGGCGATAGCCCGGCTCCATGGCGAGCCACGCGAAGAACCGCTTGAGGGCCGTCAGGATCGAGGTGACGGTGGCGGCGCTGAGCTTCTCACCGGTGCGGGCGTTCACCGCCTTGGCGAGGTGGTCGCGGAAACCCTTGGCCTGCTCGATGTGAAACCGCTTGAAGTCACGGTGGGATGTATAATGCTCGAAGCGATGGAGTGCTTCAGCCGTAGCGGAGATAGAGGCATCGCTGCGGCCAAGGGCGAGGCGCTGGAAATCGAGATATTTGCGCTTGATCCGCTCATTCGGGCGCCTGGATTTCGGGCTGGGCATTTCGGTCTCTCTCAAGTCATGATTGAGCATGGGGATTGTCATCTCGGTTACGCGCGGATGGCCCCTGCAAAATCTTCACGTCCAGATCGCCCGCAGCCGTCCGCCAGCGCGCCATGGCCACCGCCCGGTGCATGAGCGCACCGCAGTTGGGGCACAGCCCCTGGAGGGCGCCGAGCCGGTCGGTGCGCGGCACCAGATCGACCATGTCCCCGGCGGGGCGGACAGCCTCGCGGCAGCGGAAGCAATAGAAGCGTCCCGGTCCCGTCGGGCGCTTGCGGGACACCCGGCGCTCGCAGAGGAAGGTGCGGACGTCGGCACCTGCGAGGATCGCGGGGCGGTGCGCGTCGGCCACCGGCAGGCCCTGCTTGATCCACAGGCGCACCGTGTTCTTGTGGACCTTCAGGGCATCCGCCACCTGCTCCACCGTATAAGGCAGATGCATATGGATACGCCGCGGGTTGATCCGGCTCATCGCCATCGTCAGCGCGCGCCCGTCTCGATCAGGGCGCGGATGTCTTCCACGCGCCAGACGGTGACGCGCGGGCCGAGCTTCAGGGGCTTGGGGTAGCGCCCGGTGCGGACCCCTTCCCACCAGGTGGACTTGGACACGGGGATGGGGCCGGCGGGGCCGAGGATGGCGGACAGTCGCAGGAAGCCGGTGTCGGGGAGAGGGCGGTTGTGCAGCATGGTGGGCCTCGATCCGTTGCGATGGGACCAAGACCTAGAAAGGCCAGCGCGGGCGGTGGCCGAACGCGGCGAACGTGAAACCGAATTCGGCTTCGGCCGGTGCTATTCGGTTTGCGAGGGGGGCAGTTCCTCGGCGGCTTCCTTCAGCCACTTGCGGACCGTATCGACGTCGATGTCGATGCCCAGCTCGTGCAAGTCGTTCATTATGTTTGACGGTGCAGGGCCGCGCGCGGCAGCCGGGTCATAACGATACTTCTTCACTGCCATGCCGATGATGAGCTTCAGGCAACTCGATCGCTCCCGCTGAGAGAGGGCCTTGGTCGCGCTGGTGTTGTCAATCTCGGCCTTCAGGCGCTCCATCTCGGCGCGAGTGGCGTTTTGCTGCTCTGTCTCGGCGGCGTGGGCGGCTCGCCAATCCTCGGCGGGATCGGGGGCAGCGTGAAGCGCAGAGGGAAGCCCAATGTCGTGCGCGCGTGCCCATTGGACGAAATCGAGAGGGCGGATGGGAAACGACAGATCTCTCGCCACCGCGGCGCGCTCGACCATTTCCCGCCGACGGGAAAATTGGAAGGCGAACGGGGACGATCGCACGTAACCTCTCACATCCGACCATTTCACCACTTCGGGTGCGCGGTCGAGGCTCAACGCTACGGCTTCCTCAAGTGTCCAGAGCGGCATTCTAGACCAATAGGCGTGATCCGCCTTTGCCGATCGCAGATTGAATGACCGACCGGCTTCGGTTTCGGCGTCATGCTTGGCCTGGAGTTCGCGATAGGCCTTATTGTATCGGCTTTGCAGCTCCGTTTCCGGCAGGGCCTCCAGTTCCCCCTTCAAAGCTCGGTACTGGACCGCCCGCTCTTTCGTCAGCTGGACTCGGCCGTCTTCTAGGCGATTTTTGGGATCGCGCACCTCTGGGAACTCCAGATCGAGCAGAAACTCGATCCGATTGGCCTCTGGAATGCGGACCATCTTTGGCACCTGGAGCGATAAGCGACGCTCGTGCATAATGCCCGGAAAAGGGCGCGCGCACTCCCCTGTGGATAAGCCCATCAGAACTGCACTGCGCGGAATTGGGGGTATATTTGGGGGTATTGTTCAATTTCGCATTTTATAAATTAGAATGATATAAAGCACTTATTGACTTAATGCGGCGCCCTTCCGCGCACCATTCGACCATCTACTGACGTCGATCGGCGTCGAAAAATAGAACAAAATCAACCGGTGCCCGGCCCCGAGCGTTGCGGGGCGTCGATGGTCGTCTGTTGGCATCCGAGTTTGTTGGCATCGGCGACTGCCAACAAACTCGGATGCTAACACGATGCCCCTGTCGGACGTTGCTGTCCGCACTGCGAAGCCCCAGCCAAACCCTGTGAAACTGTCGGAGCGGGAGCACAAGGCCGGTTCGGATGATCGCCAAGGTGACTTGACTGCTCAGCATCGCGCGCGCCGAGCTTGGGACGCGTCCGATCTCGGAAATCACAGCTGCCGAAGTGCTCAAAGTCCTGAAATCGGTCGACGAACGAGGAAATCACGAGACGGCAAAGCGCCAGCGCGCGACGATCGGCTGCGTCTTCCGATATGCCATTGCCACTACCCGTGCCGAGAACGACCAGACCTATGCGCTCAAGGGCACACTTACTGGGCCGACCGTAACGCATCGCGCAGCCATCACGGATCCGAAGGGTCTTGGCGCGTTGCTCCGCGCGATTGATAGCTTCGATGGGCAACCGACCACGCGCGCGGCTCTTCGGCTTATGCCCATCCTCTTTCCACGGCCAGGTGAACTGCGCATGGCGGAGTGGAGCGAATTCGATCTGGAGAAGGGAGAGTGGACGATCCCTGCATCTCGCATGAAGATGCGGCGGCCCCATCGCAGCCCACTTCCTCGACAGGCTATTGAAATCCTGCGCGAGCTGCACGCGATCACTGGTCGCGGTAAGCTCCCATTTCATTCCGTGCGGACCGTCCTTCGCCAGATCAGCGAGAACACCCTCAATGCCGCTCTTCGGCGCCTGGGCTACGCGAAGGACGAAGTCACGGCCCATGGCTTCCGCGCCACTGAGGTGGTCCCCATTCGCCGGACATTTTGGCGGCTTCGCTAAGCTTGGTTCTGGTGTGTGTCACGCCGCCATGTCGATGCCGTCGCAGGCCATGTGGACCTCCTCCGGCGTTCTGCCGCCGAGAGCCGAGTGGGGCCTCGTACGATTGTAGTAGGTGATCCATCGGCCGATCCCGGCCCGCGTCTCGGAACCGGTTTCGAAGGCGTTGAGGTAGATGCACTCGTATTTCAGCGACCGCCAGAGGCGCTCGATGAACACGTTGTCCATCCACCGGCCGCGGCCATCCATGGAAAGCCGTACGCCGGCGTCCAGCAGCACCTGGGTGAACCGCGGGCTGGTGAGCTGGCTTCCCTGGTCGGTATTGAAGATGCTCGGCCGCCCGAACCGGGACAAGGCCTCCTCCCGCGCCTCGATGCAGAAGTCCACCTCCATGGTGTTGGAGAGGCGCCATAGCAATCCGGGACGGATTGCGTGCGCAATCCTAAGGACAGGACCCTGCGACTGTGCCAGTCCATGATGGCGACCAGGTACAGGAACCCGCGCCGCATCGGGATGTAGGTGATGTCGGCGCACCAGACCTGGTCTGGCTTGTCGATCGTCATGGTCCGCAAGAGATAGGGAAAGATGCGGTGCTGCGGGTGCCGCACCGTGGTCTTCGGTCGCTGGTAAATGGCGGCCAGGCCCATGCGGGCCATGAGGCGCCGCACCCGCTTGCGCCCGACCTCGTGCCCCTCCCGGCGTAAATGGCGGACCATCTGTCGCGAGCCGTACCACGGTGTCTCGAGGAACTGGCCGTCGATCGCCCGCATCAAGGCGAGGCTCTCAGCGCTTTCGGTGCGCGGGCCGCCGTAGAAGGCCGACCGGCTGATGCCGACCAGCGCGCACTGGCGTGTGATCGGCAGCTGAGGGTGATCCGGTTCGATCATGTCGCCTTTCGCCCTCACGCTCAGCGCCCGGAAGCCCGACGCAAAAAATCCCGTTCCACCACAAGCTGGCCGATCTTCGCGTGGAGTTGGTCGATCTCGCTCTCACGGGCAGCATCGGCCGCTTCCGCCTTGCCGGAAACACCGTCGCCATCCCTTCGACGGCCTGCTTCTTCCAAGCGTTGATCATGGTCTGGTGGACGCCGTGCTTCGCTGCCAGCTGGGCCACCGTCTGTTCCCCGCGCAGCGCCTCCAGGGCCACCTTCGCCTTGAAATCCGCTGAATAACGCTTCCTCTTCCCGGTCATCGGGCTCGTCCTTCCGTCAGGCCGAACCAAGCTTAACTCCCTGTCCGGATTTCGGGGACCACCTCACTGGACGGCTGACGCGCGGGCCGGGGCGAACGTGAAACTGCTGCGGCCCCTCCAGTCGGGGGGCCGCATCAACCCATGACGGGGGGGACGCCCACCGCAAAGCCTTGGCAATCCAGCGATTTCAGCCGCACGGCCCCATCGGCGACGGCGAGGCGGACAGGCCCGCCAGGGGGGCGGTGATAGAGGTCGGCGTGGGCGGCGAGGAAGGCGGCCTGCTCGTCCTCCGGGGCAAAGGACATGCCGTCGAGGTAGTGGTGGCCGTTGCGCTCCACATGGGTGAGGCCCAGGAGGGATACGAGGGCGAGGTCCTGCTGGGTGCTGATGCCGGCCCAGGTGCAAAGGTCTTCTGCGGAAAGGAAAAATCGGCTTTCGCCCAACTCCGCATTGGCCTTGGCGATGCGGGCGGCGTTGAGGATGGATTTGTAGAAGCCCTTGCAGGTCTTGCTGGAAACACCCTGATATCCCAATGAGATAGCCTGGGGAAAGGCATCCAGTGTGGCGTCCGATTCGTCGATCATGACGGGCTTGAGGGCGGCCAATGCCCCCACCTCCCGGTGCAGCGCGACGGCGCGGCGGATGGGTTGCTCGATATAGAGGGTGGAGGCGCAAAGCCTTGAAAGGGCTGGTGTTTCCGACATACGCCGCCACAGTTCGACGATGCCGTCCACGTCCGAATACTGCTCGTTTCCGTCCAAAGTGGCGTGATACTGGGCAGGGCCGGCATCCAGCACGGCGGCGATGCGGGTGAGGCGGTCGAGATCGGCGGCGATGTCGCCGCCCGCCTTCAGCTTGTAGAAGCGGCAGCCGTAGGTTTTGACAACATCCTCAAGGGTTTGTGGCAGGCCATCGGCCGGACCTTCGAGCGGGTCGGAGGCCGTGAGGGCGTCCACCATGCCCACCGTGTGGCGCACGCCGATGGTATCCTGCGGCCGCAGATTGCCCAGGAATTGGGCGATGTCGAAGCCCTGGAGGTCCTCCGTCAGGCCGGAGCTAACGGTGATACCCGCCACATTGCCCCGGATCATCTGCGAAAACGACATCCCCAGCATCCGCCCGGTGGCGTCGAGGATGGCCCGGTCCACCAGTGCCGGACCGTAGGACGCGACCAGCGGATTGAGGCCCAGCGCGGCACAGCGCGCCTGCTGCTCCCGATAGACCGCCGCGGAGAGGCCGAACGGGGTGTCGGCGGGCAGGCCGGAATAGAGATCCAGCGCTATCTTCAGCGCCGTGCGCAGCTGCTCCACATTGTCGTCGTCGGAGAGCGCGGGGTTCTTGTCGAACCATTTGGGCAGAAGGCATTCGGCAGCGATCCCCACCGCGCCGCGCCCGTCCGTCGCCTCGATCCGCACCGTCAGTTCGGCCTGCCGGACCTCTCGCAGCGTGGCGACGCCGAAGCGGAACGGCATCCGCAGCTTCGCCGCGCGCTCGCGCAGGTTCGCCTCGGCCAGCCGCATACGCGGCGCCGCGTTCGCTCCCATGATTTTATCCTTTGAATTGAGGTGGTTATTCCACCATGCGCGGGAAGGCGCCGCTGCGGGCGCGGGCCTCCAGCGGCCAGGTCTCGCCCAGGCGGCGGGTGGTCGCCATCACGAAGGAGCCGCAGCTTTCGAGATCCGCCCGGCTCATGCGGTTGGTGGGGGCGGCGAGGCTCACCACGCCCACGCATTCCGGCGCACCGCCGAGGGTCGAGGCAAGAATGGGGGCCGCCACGGCGCCCACGCCCAGCTCGTTCTCCTCATAGCTCAGCGCGAAGCCGCGCCGCGCCACCTCCTCCAGCTCCGCGCGGATGTCGGAAATGGAGGTCTTGGAGTAGGCGGTGGAGGCCTCTATCCCCTGATGCATCAACAGCTTGAGCGCATCGGCAAAGGGCAGGGTCGAGAGCCACGCCTTGCCGGTGGCATGGGTGTGGAGGCCGATCTCCAGCGTGTAGTTGGGATCGATGCGCAGCGACCTCTTGCTGCCCGCAAAGGATTGCACCCACACGATTCTCTGCCCGCCCGGCTCGACGATGGCGAGGCGCACCAGCTCGCCGGTCTCCTCCGCCAGCTGGCGGAGCGCGGCGGAGCACTGGTCCAGCAGCCGGCTGGTCTGGAGGTGGCGCAGGCCGAGATTGCTGATGCGGTAGGTGAGGTAATAGCGCTGGGCCCGCTCGTCGCGCCACACCAGCATCTGCGACTCCAGCGTATTCAACAGCTTGGAGACGATGGCCTTGTTGAGGTCCAGGCGCCGCGCGATCTCGGCCAGGGGGAATCCATCCACGGAATCGGCCAGCATCCCGATGATGTCGAAGGCGCGCTCCACGGAGACGATGGTCTCGTCGATCTTTTCGGGACGGGCCCCGGCCGCAACTTTCGCCATCTCATCTACCCTTCGACGCACCACGCCTTCACTGATAACGATGTTATCCATGATTTCGAGCGTGGCAAGGCCAGATAGGCGCTGAAACAGCGGACTTCCTCTGAAAATACCCGCTTGACTCCGACTTTGGACGAATCTAGCCCTATAGATATGGGTAACGGCGTTACCCAATAAATGAGCAGGCCGGCACCCGAACCCCTCCATGTTCGGTGCGGTTCAGGCCCCGGTTCGGTGCGGTTCACCCCACCGTTCAGGTGCCATTCGAGGCCTGTCAGCAAAAATGGGAGCGGATTCGTGAGTGAACGCCTGACCTTCGACACCGTGCCGGACCTGATCGAGACCGAGGAGCAGCTCGAGGAGCTGGTCTCCCGTCCCACCCAGGGGCTGGTGGACGACTTCGCCACTTTGGACGGGGACATCATCGTTCTGGGTGTCGCCGGCAAGGTCGGCCCCTCCCTCGCCCGCATGGCCAAGCGCGCGGCGCCGGAGAAAAGGGTGATCGGGGTGGCGCGCTTCTCGGAGGCTGGGTCCAAGGAGGAGCTGGAGGGCTTCGGCATCGAGACCATCCGCTGCGACCTGCTGGATCAGGAGGCGGTGGCGCAACTGCCCAAGGTGAAGAACGTGGTCTACATGGCCGGCAAGAAGTTCGGCACCAATGATGACCCCTCCTTCGCCTGGGCCATGAACACCATGGTGCCCGCGACCGTCGCCTCCCACTTCCGCGACAGCCGGATCGTCGCCTTCTCGACCCTGTGCGTCTATCCGTTCGGCGTCGTCGCCCATAACGGCTGGGACGAGCGGGTGCAGCCGCGCCCGGTGGGGGACTATGCGAACTCCTGCGTCGGTCGCGAGCGGGCGTTTGAATATGGTTCCCACGTGCATGGCACGCCGGGCCGCCTCGCCCGGCTGAACTATGCCATCGACCTGCGCTATGGCGTGCTGCACGACATCGCCAGCTGGGTCCATCGCGGCGAGCCGATCCCCATCCGCACCGGCCATGCCAGCGTGATCTGGCAGGGGGATTCCAACGCGCAGATCCTGCGCTGCCTGAAGCACTGCACGGTGCCCACCAGCCCCATCAATATCGGCGGGCCGGAGCAGGCGAGCGTGCGGGCCATCGCCCATGCCTTCGGCGAGAAGTTCGGCAAGGCGCCCATCTTCGAGGGCGAGGAGGAGCCCACCGGCTGGGCCAACAGCACCTACCAGGCCCAGCGCCTGTTCGGCTATCCCAACGTGCCGCTGGCCCGGATGATCGACTGGGTGGCCCACTGGGTGGAGAAGGGCGGCGCCATCTACGGCAAGCCCACGCGGTACGAAGTCCGCGACGGCCTCTTCTGAGGGGCCGGCGCCATGACAAGCGAAGATCCCCACCCCGCCCCCAGCCCGGCCCTCGGCTTCATGGGCTTCTGGGCCGACATCGATGCGGACTACGAGCTGCGCTATCAGGAATGGCACAATTGCGAGCACATGCCGGAGCGGGTGGGGATTCCCGGCTTCATCGAGGGGCGGCGCTATCGCGCCGTCCACGGCAGCCCGCGCTTCTTCATGTGCTATGTCACGGATGGTCCCGAGGTGCTGGGCAGCCCGGCCTATCTCGCCGCGCTGAACCGCCCCACGCCCTGGACCAGCGAGTCCCTCACCCACTTCCGCAATCCGGTGCGCTCGCTCTATCGGAACCATTGCCGGGTGGGCCGCGCGGGGGGCTATGCCCCCTACATCCTCCAGCGTCGCTTCGACCATAAGGCCGATGCCGCGACGCTGGCGGGAATGGTCCGCGCGGTGGTGGCGGAGGACACGTCCGGCACACTGTCGGGCGGGCTCTATGAGGTGGACGAGGCCATTTCCGGCATCATGACGGCCGAGCGCCGCATCTATTCCGGCGGGCCCGGGCGCCAGCAATATCTCTTCACCATCGAAGCCCTCGACCGCGACCAGGCGGAGGTGGCCGGGCGCCGGCTCGACGCCCTGATGACCGAGGGCGCCAGCGAGATCAATCCCGGCCTCTATTGGCTGGAGAACCGCATCCAGTCCGCAGACCTGCGCCGGCCCGTCGCCGCGCCGGTGGCGGCAACTGCGGACACCCGCATTCCCGAAAGGCTCACCCCATGAAGCTCCTGCGCCATGGCGCGGCCGGCGCCGAACGGCCCGGCCTCCTCGCCGCCGACGGCACGGTCCGCGACCTCTCCGGTGTCGTTGCTGACATCGACGCCGCCTTCATCGCCGATCCCGCCCGCCTCGACGCGCTGAAGGCGGTGGACCCGCTTTCCTTGCCCGTGGTGGAGGGGGAGGTGCGCCTCGCACCGCCCTTCACCGGCATCGGCAAGATCGTGGGGGTCGGCCTCAATTATCACGACCACGCCCGCGAATGCGGCCTGCCCATTCCCGAAGAGCCCATCCTCTTCATGAAGGCCACCACCTCGCTCTGCGGCCCCTTTGATGCCATCCGCCTGCCGGAGGGCTCGGAAAAGACCGACTGGGAGGTGGAGTTGGGCGTCGTCATCGGCACCACCGCCCGCAAGGTGTCCGAGGCGGACGCGCTCGACCATGTGTTCGGCTATTGCATCGCCCATGACGTGTCCGAACGCGCCCACCAGCTGGAACACGGCGGCCAGTGGACCAAGGGCAAAAGCCACGACACCTTCTGCCCCATCGGCCCCTGGCTGGTGACGGCGGACGAGGTGGGCGACCCGCAGGCCCTTGATCTGTGGTGCTCGGTGGATGGCGAGATGCGCCAGAACAGCTCCACCAGCGACATGATCTTCAAGGTGGCGGAGATCGTCTCCTACGTCAGCCGCTTCATGACGCTGGAGCCCGGCGACCTCATCATCACCGGCACGCCGGCAGGGGTGGGGCTGGGGCTGAAGCCGCAGGTCTATCTCGCCCGCGGGCAGGAGGTGCGCCTCGGCATCGCCCGCCTCGGCGAGCAGCGCCAATCCGTGGTCTGAGGAGGCATGCCATGACCGACACCCTTCTCGTCCAGTCCACGCGGGCCAACGTGCTGTCCAAGCTCATGAGCATGGATGCCATCCGCCCGCTCATCCTGGTTGCGGTGATCCTGGTGGGGTGGGATCTGGCGGTGCGCCTGCTGCGCATTCCGCCCTATCTCATCCCCGCGCCGACCTTGGTGATCGAGCAGGTCATCGCCCAGTGGCCCATGCTGCTGCGCGAGACGATGCCCACCCTCACCGCCACGCTGGGCGGCTTCGCCCTGAGCGCGCTGGTGGGCATACCGCTCGCCATGCTCATCGCCTCCTCGAAGACGGTGGAGAGCTATCTCTACCCCCTCCTCGTCTTCTCCCAGTCGGTGCCGAAGATCGCGGTGGCGCCGCTGTTCGTGGTGTGGTTCGGCTTCGGCGTGCTGCCGAAGATCATCTCCGCCTTCCTGCTCGGCGTCTTTCCGGTGGTGGTCTCCACCGTGCTCGCCTTCAAGAGCGTGGACAAGGAGATGATCGACCTTGCCCGCTCCATGCGCGCCGGGGGCCTGCGCACCTTCATCCGCATCCGCCTGCCCCATGCCTTGCCCGGCATCTTCTCGGGGCTGAAGGTCGCCATCACGCTCGCTGTGGTGGGCGCGGTGGTGGGCGAGT
This sequence comes from Xanthobacter aminoxidans, assembly GCF_043193615.1. Taxonomy (NCBI): domain Bacteria; kingdom Pseudomonadati; phylum Pseudomonadota; class Alphaproteobacteria; order Hyphomicrobiales; family Xanthobacteraceae; genus Xanthobacter; species Xanthobacter aminoxidans. The sequence goes on from NZ_JBAFUS010000002.1 coordinate 321,460, forward strand.
TCGTCGGCTCCAACTCGGGCATCGGCTACGTGCTGCAGGTGGCGAACGGCAATTTCGACCTGCCGCTCATGTTCGCGGCCCTGTTTGTGCTCTCCATGATGGGTGTGATCCTCTTCATGGCGCTCGATGCCATCGAGCACTTCCTCATCCCCTGGCACGCCTCGCGCAGGCCGGACCCCAACAGCGGGACGTGAGGGCTCGCGCCCTCCCGCCGTTGGTCGGGAAATAAACGGCCGTCATGGCCGGGCTTGTCCCGGCCATCCACGTGGAAAGGCCGGGAGCACCCGCCCGGCTTCGGTCCCATCGGCCCGACGGGGATGCCCGGGACAAGCCCGGGCATGACGAAAGCGAGAGACGCCCCAAGCAAAGACGCACCACGACGACCCAAGCAAAACCAGAAAAACCGGTGGAGGAAACCATGATCTCGCGCAAGATCTCTCGAAGGACATTCGCCACGCACCTGTTATCCGGCGCTTTCGCCCTCGGCCTCGCCACGGCATCCACGCTGCCGGCGGCCGCGCAGGCGGGCAAGACACCGGAGAAGACGCCGGACAAGGCGGTGCTGATGCTCAACTGGTACGTCTATGGCGAGCACGCTCCCTTCATCCTCGGCCTCAAGAAGGGCTATTACGCGGAAGAAGGCATCGACCTCGACATCCAGGAAGGCCGCGGCTCGGCGGTGACCATCCAGGCGGTGGGCGCCGGCACGGCGACCTTCGGCCTCGCCGACATCGGCGTGATGATCAAGGCGGTGGCCAAGGGCGCGCCGGTGAAGACCATCGGCGTGCTGCTCCAGCGCACGCCCGGCGCGGTGGTCGCCCCCGAGGGCAAGATCAATGGCCCGAAGGACCTGCCCGGCAAGACCATCATGTTCACGCCCGGCGATGCCGTGACGCCCATCTGGCCGCTGTATCTGAAGAAGCTCGGCATCCCCGAAGGCGCGGTGAAGATGGTGGCGGCGGACGCGCAGGCCAAGCTGAACGCCGTGGTGAACAACCAGGCCGACGGCCTCATCGGCTTCACCACCGAGCAGGGCGCGCGCCTGCCGGATATCATGAACAAGCCTGTGACCATGCTGCGCTACACCGATGCGGGGGTGAACCTCGTCTCCCTCGGCATCGTCGCCAACACCGACACCCTCACCAAGCGCGCCGACATGGTGAAGCGCTTCATGCGCGCCACCACCCGCGCGGTGGAGGAGGCGGAGAAGAACCCCAAGGCCGCCATCGACATCCTCATGGAGGCCTATCCCAAGATCGGCCTGCCGGACGCGCAGCTGCGCAGCCTGCAATATTCGCAGGCGCTCTACCGCGCCTCCGACGACAAGAGCACCCGCCCCTTCCGCATGAACCCGGCGCTGATGGACGAGAGCCTCGAGATCCTCACCCAGTACGGCGGCCTCGACCCCTCCGCGCGCAGCAAGGCGCAGGATTACTTCACGCTGGAGTTCCTTCCGTGAGCGCTGCCCTGCACAGGATCGACACCCTCGCCCCGCGCGCCGAGGCCTCCGGCACCCATATCGCCATCTCCGGCCTCACCAAGACGTACAAGACGCGCGGCGGCGCGGTGCCCTCCCTCAAGCCCATCGATCTCAACATCTCGAAGGGCGAGTTCGTGGCCATCGTCGGCCCCTCGGGCTGCGGCAAGAGCACCCTGCTCAAGCTGGTCGCCGGGCTTCTGCCGGCCACCAGCGGCACCATCACCATCGGCGGCGTGAAGGTGACGCAGCCGCCGGACGGGGTGGGCATGGTGTTCCAGAGCCCGGTGCTGCTGCCCTGGCGCACGGTGCGCGACAACGTGCTGTTGCAGGTGGAGATGCGCGGGCGGCCCGTCGCCGCCTATCGCGAGGCGGCGGCGCGCCTCCTCCACACCGCCGGCCTCGACGGCTTCGAGGAGCGCTTTCCGTGGGAGCTGTCCGGCGGCATGCAGCAGCGCGCCGCCATCTGCCGGGCGCTGGTGCACGATCCCGAAGTGCTGCTCATGGACGAGCCCTTCGGCGCGCTCGACGCCATGACGCGGGAGAAGATGAACGCCGAGTTGCAGCGCATCTGGTACGAGACGCGCAAGACCGTGCTGCTCATTACCCATTCCATCCCGGAGGCGGTATTCCTCGCCGACCGGGTGGTGGTCATGTCCAGCCGGCCGGGCAGCATCGAGGCCATCTACGACATCGACCTGCCCCGCCCGCGCGACCTCTCGGTGATGGGGGAAGGCCGGTTCGTCCGCTACACCCAGGAGATCCGAAAGCACTTCTTCGCCCAGGGCGATCTGGACCACTGAGCGATCCGGAGAGACACGGCGCCCGCCCCACACGGCGGGCGCTTTTTTTGTTACGCGCCTCTCTCGTCAGGCGATTGGGGCCATGCGGTGGATCACCTTGTCGGCGATCAGCGCGCCTCCCCCCGCCGCGGCGCCCCGTCCCGTCAAGACGTGACGTGGACGTCCACCGTCATGCCCCCGAAGGCGGAGCTGTCCCCGACGAAGCTGCCCTGCACCGGAATGGCCTGGCGGATGTCGCGCACCACTGCGACCGGGATGAGATTGAACCCGCCCATGCTGCGATTGGTGGGATCGAACGGAATCCAGCCTGCTCCGGGCACGAACACTTCCGCCCATGCATGGGTGGAGCCCATGCCCTGAGACCCCACGAAAGTTCCGGCCGGGTTGTAAAGGTAGCCCGACACGATGCGCGCGCCGAAGCCGAGGCTGCGGACCGTCTCCACGAACAGCACCGCGAAATCGCGGCAGGAGCCCCAGCCGCGATCGAGGGTTTCCGTCGGCGATTGCGTGCCCTCCTCGTCGCGGCTCTGATAGGAGATCTGCCGGGAAACGCCGGCGCTCAGATCCTTCAGCAGCGAAAGGGTGTCGGTGGAATTCCCCCGAACGAAGCCCATCGCCCAGCTCCGCAACCGTCCGCTGGCATCGGGAAACTGGGGGACCGCCAGCGCGCCGAGATCGGTCCATTCGTCGGCGGAATAGCTGAACGGAAAGGACGTGGCAGTGCCCGCGATGGCGAACACCGGCCACGGCACGGCATCGAGCTGGAGTTCTGTCGTACTCTCGATGACCAGTTGATCGCCGGACGTCGAGAAGTTTGCGGTGGCGACCGCGTTGCCGAAGACATCCTGAGCCCAGTCCACCGTTGCCGCGGGGGTCAGCAACAGCTGGTTCGACGTCACCCGAAGGTCGCGGCTTTCCCGGGGGCGGAGCATCAGTCGATGCGGTCCGAAGGTCACCGGCCGATGGAAGCGATAGGTGGTGGTGTGGCGGATCTGGAGAGGGATCAAGGGCGCTCCGTGGGGCTCTGCCGCGCTTGAGCGTCTGGCCAGGCTGCGCAAACAAAAGCGCACCTGGCGAGCCTGAGGTCAGGTCTGCTCAAAGGGGGCTGGGCCATCAGCTTAGCACATGGGCGGGCTACCGCCTTGTTGAATTGATTGACGTATAAATAATGTTGCACACTCGCGAATATCGGAGCATAGTGATCCGGTCGATACAAAGCCTGATCAATTGGTTTTGCGCAGATTTGTATTTTGCGCCCATCCAGAAATTCTCGCCAGAAAATGCGATGTCGACGACTGGCCATGGGCCGGTGAGCTAATTATCGAAATTGAGAGGGTTTCCCATGACTGAGGGAACCGTGAAGTGGTTCAACGCCCAGAAGGGCTTTGGATTCATCGCTCCTGATGCGGGCGGCAATGACGCGTTCGTCCATATCAGCGCTGTCGAGCGCTCCGGCCTTGGCGAGCTGCGCGAAGGCCAGAAGGTGGGCTTTGAGCTCGTCGCCGATCGCAAGAGCGGGAAGATGTCCGCGGACATGCTCAAGGATCTGAGCTGACCTGATGGCCGGCAGCCCGAGTCTTTCAGGACTGCCGGACTGATCATTGTTGCCGAAGGCTGACCGCGGATGTACCGGCAGCTCCGGTGGTGATGTGCCATTCCTTTGCCGAGCAGAGCGCCCGACGCCCTGTGGCCCTTGATGGTCGCAGGGCGTTTTTCGTTTCGCCGGCAGGATCGACCCACGTGCCCGAGAGGAGACGGCCATGGCCAAAGGACAGATGCGCGGCAATCGCGAAACCAAGAAGCCGAAGAAGGTCAAGGTGCCCGAGCCGCCGACATCGTTCGTGAAGGGGTCCCCCGTATCCTTGGGTCCGCCCAAGAAGAAGGGCTGAGGTGCTGTCATGAACGTCCGCACCCGTGAAACCACGGTCACGTTCGATCACGCCTTCCACCTCAGCGATACGGACGGCGACCTCCCGGCGGGAACCTACCGTCTCGTCATCGACGAGGAGCAGCTTCTCGGCGTCTCATTCCTGGCCTACCGGCGCATGGCGACGATGCTGCACACGCCCGCCCTCGCGGCGCCTCCGGGGCGAAGCAAGTGTCTTTCGGTGAATGCCGCCGAACTCGATGCCGCCGTGTTGAAGGACCAGCAGACATCCGCGAGGGCGCGTGAAGCTCCTTCGACGGACGCGCTCCTCCTTTGACGGACGGGCCGCAAACAGGAGGCTTCCATGACCCTTCAGTTTCCCAACGCGAGCCGCGTCTTTGATCCCGTCAGGCGCTGCGTGACCTTCTGGGGCCACGATTCCGCGTTCGAGATCGCGTTCCACCTCGACGCCGATGTGCTGACGCGGTTCAGTCCCCAGAGCGGCCAGGACGAGGCGGCCTCCCTGCGCACCTTCGACACCAACCGGCAGCGGATCGAGCGCGCCGCAAGCGGTGTGTATGCGCGGCGGCGGCAGAGCTTCCACCGCCTGTCCACGTCCGACTTCTAGGGCCCACCATCGGCCGGCGCCCCGGCCCCCTTCGCGCGATCGCACGCGAGCGGCGCGTCGCACGCCGTGCCTCCGGCAAGAAAGGCGTTCGATCGCATGAACAAGGGCCTCCACATCGTTTTCCAGTCGCTCGACGCGGAGCACGTCCTCGCCCGGGTCATCTGGCGCGAGCAGGACAGCGGCGGCGGCAGCCTCACGCTCGAGATTCCTGTCCGCAACAGCGCGGCCGCTCCCAAGAGCCCCGAGCAACTCCAGGCCGACGCCCGCGCCCTCGCCGTCCGCTTCGCCCGGGCCTTCGCGGACACCATCCAGGATTAGTGCTGTGTCCCGCCCGTCAGGAGACCGCACGCGAAGCTGCGTCTCAAGGCCCCAACACGAACGAATGCTCGAACCCCACCCCGATGGTGATCTGGTTGGGGCTTCCGGACAGTGTCGTCACGGGGCTCGCCGCTGCGGCGCCCGCCAAGCGCTGGTAGCTGCCGTAGAGGGTCGTCGTCCAGTCCGGCGACACCTCATAGGACAGGGACGAGGTGAGGCCGACGGACTTGATGCCGCCATCGGGCGCGTAGGCGGCGATGTGGCCGTTCAGCGCCGCGGCGAGGGGCGAGACACCGAACTCCGTCTGCATCAGCGCGCTGTCGGCCAGCGACAGGCGCGGCCCGATGGACCAGGTGAACAAGCCCTGCTTCTGCACGACATCGGCTGAGAGATTGGCGGCAAGGCCGCCGGAGCTGCCGAGGCCCTGGAGCACCTCCACGCGGGTCCGCAATATGCCGGCTATTGGCCAGTATTCGGCGAATCCGCCGCCCTCCAGCGCCCAGGAATAGCCCGGCAGTCCAGGCAGGACGCCGCTCGGCCGCCCCTCGCGGATGCCCGCGAGCGGGCCGAGGCTGAAAGCGCCGAGATTGAACAGGCTGAAGCCGAAATTGTCGTCGGGCGCGCCGAAAGTCGCCGGTTCGTCTGCGCGCCGGATGTCGAACGAGGGTGAGAAGAACGGCCCGAACGTCCGCGCACCGTCAAAGGACGGCCCCAGACTGAAGCTGCCGCCAAGCGTGACGATCCACGCGTCGGCTGCGGCGGATGTGGACGAAGCCGTGCCGGCGTCCTGCGCCTGCGCCCCACACGACGGGGCCGAAACGGCCAGCATCAGGAGGAGTGCGGGAAGCGGCCTAGCCATCGCCGGCTCCAGCCACCTTGTCGATCTTGATCGCAAGCTTCTTGATGCGATGCCAGAGGCTGCGCTCGGTAATGCCGAGCTTCTCGGCGGCACGGGCCTGCACGCCGCCGCTGTCCTTGAGGGCCTTCAGCACGAATTCGCGTTCGATGCGGGTCAGCTCGCCGTCGAGATCGCCGTTGAGCGTGTGAGGCTGTGCATCGGCTTCGCCGGTCGCCTCGAACAGCAGCAGGTCACTGGGACCCACCAGATCGCCCCGCGCCACGATGGCCGCCCGCTCCATGCAGTTCTGCAACTCTCGCACGTTCCCCGGCCAGCGGTAGCGCGTCAGCAGGGCCTGCGCCTCGGGGGACAGGCCCTTGATGCGCTTGCCCATGTCGCGTGCCGCGGCGGCAAGGAAATGGTCGGCGAGGAGCACGATGTCGTCGCTGCGCTCGCGCAGCGGCGGCAAGGGGATGGGGAAGACCGCGAGGCGGTAGTAAAGGTCCATGCGGAAGGTACCGGCCGCGATCTCCTTCTGCAGATCCTTGTGGGTGGCGGCGATGATCCGCACGTCCACCGATACGCTCTTGCTGCTGCCCACAGGTTCGAAGCTCTGCTCCTGCAAGGCGCGCAGCACCTTGGCCTGAACCGGCAGGGGCATGTCGGCGATCTCGTCGAGGAAGAGCGTGCCATGGTCAGCGGCAGCGAAACGGCCTTCGCGGGCGCCGGTGGCTCCGGTGAAGGCGCCCTTCACGTGGCCGAACAATTCGCTCTCGATCAGGGTCTCCGGAATGGCGGCGCAGTTGACCGCGACGAAGGGCAGGTCGCGCCGTGGGCTGTTGTAGTGGATGGCCCGGGCCACAAGCTCCTTGCCGGTGCCGCTCTCGCCCAGCAGCAGCACGCTGGCGCGGCTCGGCGCCACCTCCGTGACTTGGCGCAGCACGTCGCGGAAGGCCGGGCTGTCGCCCACCAGATTGTCGAAGCGGTAACGTCCCTCCAGCTCGGAGCGCAGCCGCGCATTCTCGCTTTCCACGGCCTTGAGCCGCAGCGCCCGCGCCATGGTGGCGACCACGTCGTCGAGGTCGAGGGGCTTGGCCACATAGTCGAAGGCGCCGTCCTTGACGAGATCCACCGCGCCCCGCACCGAAGCATAGGCTGTCATGATGATGACCGGCAGGTCGGGCCGCTCCTGCTTCAGCGCCTTCAAGAGGTCGCTGCCGCCCCGCCCGGGCATGCGCAGGTCGCTCAGCACCAGGTCCACCGGCTGGCTGGCGCAATAGGCGAGCGCCCTGGCGACGGTGTTGGTGGAAACGGCTTCGAAGCCGCGCTCGGCGAGGGCTGCCTCCAGCACCTCCCCGTGGCGGACCTCGTCGTCGACGATGAGTATCTTCGCGGCCATACGCGGCATCACCCCTGTTTGCCGAGCGGAAGGCGGATGGTGAAGATGGCGCCACGCTCCGGTGCGTCGGCACACGTCACCTCGCCGCCATGCACCTCCACGGTGGACCGCACGGTCGCGAGCCCGAGGCCGGTGCCGTTCACCTTGGTCGTCACGAAAGGCTCGAAAAGGGTGGCCCGCACGTCTTCCGGGATGCCCGGGCCGTTGTCCTCCACATGGAGGACAACCGCATCCGCCTCGAGCTCCGCACGCACGATGATGTGGCCGCCATCGCCGGCGGCGTCCATGGCGTTGATGATGAGGTTCAGCAGCGCCTGGTGCAGCAGATCCTTGTCGCCCTGGATCGGCAGCGGGTGGTCCGGCAGGCGGGCGATGAGGCTGATGTTGCGGCGGCTCAGCTCCGGCGCCACGAAGTCGAGGGCCGGCCGGACGATGAAGGTGACGAGATCGAGCGGGACCGCGGTGCATTGCGGGGGCCGGGCATAGTCCAGCAGATCCTTCACCAGCCGGTCGATGCGCTGCACCTCGTCGAGGACGAACATCATCAGCCGGTCCTCGCCGGGCGCCATGGGGGTCTTGCGGCGCACCAGCTCCGCCGATGTCTTGATGATGCCGAGCGGGTTGCGGATCTCGTGGGCGATCACCGCCGCCGCCTGCCCGAGCGTCGCGAGCTGGGCCCGGTGGCGCGTGGCGGTCTCCCGGTCGCGCAGGGTCTGGAGCTGCTCGGTCATCGCATTGAAGCCGCTGGCCAGCGCCTCGATCTCGCGCCCGCCGGTCTCGCGCACGCGGATGGCATAGTTGCCCTCGGCCACCGCGCGCACGCCGCGGGTGAGGTCATGCAGGGGGCGGCTCATGCGCCGCGAGATGCTGAAGCCCACCAGCAGCGACAGCACGCCCGCGACCGCCGCCAGGGCGCCGAAGAGCGAGACGGTGCCGAGGCGTTCGAACGTCGCCGACGTGCCGTTGAGCCGGCAGGCGATGATGCCCACGAGACGTCCGCTGTCGTCGCGAAGGGCGCTGAACGCCGCCGCCGGCCCCAGGCCGAAGCTGCGCCTCTGGATGGCGAGGGGCGCGCCGGCGCTGAGGGCCGCCAGCGACTCCGGCGGCACCGGCAGCGGGGTCCGCCTGAGGTCTTCGAGATCGCGCAATTCACCGCCCTCGGTCACCTCGATCAGGTGCAGGTCGAGCGAGCGGATGGTCTGCGGGGCGGTGAAGAACTGCTCATCCAGCAGATTGGCGATGAAGAGGAAGCCCGCCTGGTCGCCGATGCGCACCGGCTGGACCGCTCCGACCATCATGGCGCGGTGCCCGCCCTGCCGGACGAAGAAGATGGACGCGACCGCCTTGAGCGGCAACGGCTGCATCAGTTCCAGGTCGCCGGTCGAGAACAGGACCGTGCCGTCCGCCGTGTAGAGGCGCACGAAATCATAGCCCACGGTGGTGAGCAGGTCGGCGAACGGTGCGATGGGCTCGGTGCCGCCCCGTGACACGGCGGCGGCGACGACGGCGGTGGCGCGCTGGGCCTCCTCGCGGCCCTCCGCAGCCTCGTTGGCCATGAAGGTCGCGATCTCGCCGATCCACTGCTCCACGTTGCGCTCGAACGTCACCGAGATGACCTCGGCGGCGATGAAGCTCGCCACCAGCACGGGCGGCACGCTGACCATGACGAAATAGAGGGTGAGCCGCAGCTGCAGGGGCAGCAGCGACCACCAGTTCAGCCAACGCGAACCGCGCCGTCGCGTCATACGTCCTAGGACCTCTTGTTCCCGGCGCTGGCCTTCAGGGTGGGCGCGGCGTCGCAGCGTTGCAGCGTGGCGGCCGCGCGGTGCCAGTGGAGGGCACGGCCGAACGCCTTGATCCCAATGAAACCTGTCACGACGATGGCGTCGGCGCCGTCCGGCGCGATGGCCACGGAATAGCGTGCGCCGGCCTCCGGATCGTAGATCCAGCCGCCTTCCCAACCGTCACTGCCCGGCGCAACGCCGGACATCACCTCCATGCCGCAGAGGGGGCGATCGCGCAGGGCCAGGTCGGCATTGTTCTCGTCGCGCACCGGCTGCGCATGCGCGTCCAGCGGGGACTTCAGCCACACGATGCGTCCGCAGAGCGCGTCGCCGCATGGCGCGATCTCAACGGCACCCTCGCCATCCTCGGTCATCCAGACGCCGGTGACGTCCGGCGCGGCTGAGGCCGGGGTCACCAGACCCAGCGCCAGGAGGCCGGCGATCAGGTTTCGCATCGGGTCAGCTCCGGTTTCGCAACGGCCTCCGCCTCGACTTCGGCATCTTCCCCATGGCCGACGAGCGCGACGCCCACGAGGATGAGGCCGATGCCGGCGGCGGTGCGCGCGTCCACCGTCTCGCCGAACGCGAGCCAGGCGAACAGCGGCACGCTCACATAGCTCAGCGCCGTCAGGGGGAAGGCGCGGCTGAGGGCGGTCGTGCGCAGCACCAGCATCCACAGCACGTAGGTCGCGAAATAAAGGCCGACCGCCAGCCACGCGAACGCGGTTCCGGCTGCGGCGGCGAGGAAGTCCAGCCCCAGCGGAATGTCGCCGATGGCCTCGGCGGCGCCCTTGAAGGCAAGCTGGGTCGCGGTGTCCACGGCGAGGAAGACGGCGACGAGGATCAGGGGCGCAACGGTGGCGGGACGCAACGTCATCGCGCGCCCTCCCTGCCCAGCCGTCGCAGGTCGGGGTCCCAGCGGGGGAAGGCCAATAGTGGGGCGGCGAGGCGCAAGACCGCATGGAGTGCCCGGTTGCGATGCTTCACCAGATGCGTGCGCGGCTCCAGCGCGCTGCCGAAGCGCAGCTTGGACGCATAGGCGGTCTGCCCGGTCTGCAGGTAGCGCCGGCCGATGCGCTGGCAGAAGCGCACGTTTTCCAGCCAGCTCAAGGCGTAGAGATCGTGCGCGGGGCCGAGCGGATAGGCCATGCCGAGGAACTTGTCGATCACCCGGTCGGGCTCGACGAACAGGAGGTTGAAGGCAGCAAGCTGCCCGCCCACCCGATAGCAGGCGAAGACCGCATCGGTGCCGAGCGCCCGCGACACGGTTTCGAAATAGCCGTCCGGCAAATCCTCGAAATCACCGTAGCGCACCTGGCTGCGGGTGCGGGTGGCCTCATAGAGGGCGCGCACCTCTCCTTCCATGCCGGTGAGGGAGGTGCGCCATTCCACCTCCACCCGCTCGGCCCGCTTCATCTTGCGCCGGAGATCCTTGCGGGTGGCCGGCGAGAGGCGGGCGAGATAGCCATCGAGATCGCCGGTGCCGTCGAGATCCAGCACGGCGACCGGCAGGCTCTCCACCGCGAAGTAGCGGGCGGCGGCCAGATGCGGCGCCAGCAGCGCCAGCTCGCGCGGGGCAAGATCCTTGAACACCACGAGCCCGGTGCCGCGCCGCGCCGCCTCCGCCTCGACAGCGGCGATGAGGCCTGCGACGGCCTCCGCCCGGCCGGCCTCACACAGGCGCGGGTTCAGCGCCACCGGGCAGGCGTCGGTAAAGGTCGAGCCGACGCCGAGCATCCGCCATTCCAGGAGACCGGGCGCGCGGCGCGCGAGGCGATCGCAGAAGGCGGCCAGAGGTCCGTCCTGCAACGGGGTGTCGAGCCGGTATTTCAGGGCGAACAGCGGGGCCGCTGCGGCAAGGCCCGAGCGGTCGCCCACGCTGACCGCCGCCAGCTCAAGGGCGGCCGGCGGGGAGGTCTCACAGGCCGCGAGATAGGCCCACCCCTCGCTTTCGGGCGGGCGGGCGGCCTTCCAGGCCGTGGCGTCGATGCCGGCCATGCCGGACACCATGCGCACGAGCGGGGCAACCGGCGCGCGGGCCGTTTCCCCGGGCCAGTCGCCGACCAGGGCATCATGCGACATGCGCCACCTGTCCCTGAGGAGGCTGTGTGTGGGGGGCCTGTGTGTGGGGGGCCTGCCGTTCGGCACGGCCGGCCGTCGCGCGGCGCGGCTCGCTCGCGGGTTGGCGCAGCGGCGCCTCCACCACGCCCTGGATGAAGGCCGAGATCCGGTCGGTGACGAGATGGCGCTGCCGGTCGAGGGTGACGAGGTGGTAGCTGTCGTCGAGTACCAGGCAATCCACGGTGCCGCCGAGGCGGCGTTGCAGCAGCACGGCGTTGTTGAAGCTCGCCACATCGTCGTGGCGGGCATGGGCGATGAACACGGGCTGGCGAATGCTGCCGAGCTGCGGCTTCAGCACCCCCACCAGCCGCCACAGCTGCCGCAACGCCGCGGAGGGCGTGCCGAGGCTGCCGGCATCGGTATCGCCCAGCCGCATGGCGCGCACGATCACGCTGCGGATGCGCTCATCCTTCAGGCCGTAGGGCTCGCGCTCCACGAAGCGATAGCGCCGGCCCAGCGGGGTGTTGATGAGCAGGCGCAGCAGGAAGCCGTAGCGGGGGATGGACCAGCCGTCATAGCGCAGGGTCGGCGCCAGCATCACCACGCCGTCCACGCTCTCGGGATTGCGCGCGGCGAGCAAGGCGGCGAGCAGCGCGCCCATGGAGAGGCCGCCCACGATCACCTTGGTGCAGCGCGCCTCCAGTGTCGCGAGGGCGGCCGCGGCGCTGGCGTACCAGTCCTCGATCGTCGTCGCCGCCAGCTCCGCCTCGGTGCCGCAATGGCCGGCGAGCTGGCAGCACAGCACGGTGGCGCCGGTGGCGGCGAGCCGCCGCGCCACCTCGCGCAGTTCCACCGGGGTGCCGCCGAGGCCGTGGATGAGCAGCACCCCGACGGGGCCGCCTTCGATCATGATGCTGCGGTCGAGAGGCATGGGTTTCTCACAGGCTGGATGCGACGAGGGCGACACCGGCGGTGACGAGGGCGGCCCCGGCGTATTGCCGCGGCGCGATCCGCTCGCCGAGCCACAGGCGGCTCGCCACCGTGACTCCGAGGATGTTGAGGCTGGCGACGGGAAAGGCGATGGCGAGCGGCACCAGCGCGAGGATGCGCGTCCACACCAGGAACTCGATGGCGTAGATCATCAGCCCCGCGATCAGCCATGGCTCGGCCACCAGCCTCAGGGCGAAGCGCCCGGCGCCGGTGCTGACGGCCGGAAGGCGGTCGGCGCCGCGCTTGAAGGCCAGCTGCCCGGCCACGTCGCAGGCGACGGAGGCGGCGAACAGGGCGACGAGGGACACGCTCATTGCAGGATGTCCCCCATGTGCCGGAGGATGCGGCCGTTGGTGACGCCGTTGACGGCGTTGGCATTGCCGTGGGGATCGCGCCGTTGGTCGCGGTCCAGATAGGCACAGAGGGCGCGGAGCGCGCCGTTGTCGCCCTCCGGCGAATAGTCGCCGCACACGTCCATGCCCAGAACCGGGCGGTGCTCGGCGAAGACGGTGATGGCCTGAAGCACCTTGTGGAGGGGGAGCCGGCCCTGATCCCAGTTGGTCACCGCCTCGTCCCGGCTCAGCACATCCTTGTCGAGGGTGATCCAGAGCGGCGTGTGCGGCAGTTCGGCGGCGATGGCCTCCACCCGTTCCGCGAAATCGCCGTCCTCGAGGCCGTCCCAGCGCAGGCCGTCGGCACCGATCCCCGCCGCGCCGCGCACGCTCGCGACCTCGAAGCCGGGTCCGGCATAGAAGGTGGCACCGGCCGCCAGCGGATGCATCTGAAGGCGCCCGGAGCGCAGGAGCGGCAGATCCGCGCCCTTCAGCTGCGGCGCGCTTAGATCGGAGCTGCACGGGCCCAGCGTCACCACCCGCGCCACGTTCCGCTGTTCCAGAAGGCGGCTCACCCACGAGCCGCAATTGAGCGTGCGGGGAAAGCGGGTCCAGTCCGGATGGTTGTCGAAATGCACGACGCTGACCGGCTGATCGAAGCGCGACACCAGAAGGTGGCTCAGATGATGGAAGTCGCCCGAGCCGTAGAAGCAGATCTCGCCGCGCGTCGGCGGGCCGAGCCGGTCGGCCAGCGTCCTGAGCGCGCTCCGGCCCGCCAGAAGGCGCAGCCGGGGCGCAAGGTCGCGGGCAAGGAACAGGTCGGCGTCACAGCCGGGCAGGCCGGCCATGACCTCGTCCTGCACAGTGAGCGCACCGTCCAGATCGATGACCTTGATGCGCATGGTGCTCACCGGGGCGTCACGCGGGTGAACAGCTGGTCCATCAGCGCCAAGGCGAGGTCGATCTCGGCGTGGCTGATGGTCAGCGACGGCGCCAGCGTGATGACGTTCTTGTGGTAGCCGCCGATGTCCAGCACCAGCCCGAAACGCTCGACGCCATGGACGAGATCGCCCTTCAGCGCCTCATCCACCATGCGGTCGACGATGGCCTTGGAGGGGGTGAAGCTGTCGTGCGGCTCGCAGATCTCCACCCGCAGCGCGAGGCCAAGGCCGTCCACGTCGCCGACGATGGCGTGCTTCGCCTTCAGCTCGTTCAGGCCGTCGAGGAAACGGGCGCCCTTCTCGGCCACGGAGGTGGCGAAATCCTCCTCCTGCATCATGCGCATGGCCTCCAGCGCCACCGCGGTGCCGAGCGGATTGGCATTGAAGGTCGAATGGGTGGAGCCGGGCGGAAACGCCTGCGGATTGATGAGCGCCTCGCGCGCCCACAGGCCGGACAGGGGATTGAGCCCGTTTGTGAGGGCCTTGCCGAACACGATGATGTCCGGCGCCACGCCGAAATGCTCGATCGACCACAATTTTCCGGTGCGGTAGAAGCCCATCTGGATCTCGTCCACCACCAGCAGGATGCCGTGGCGGTCGAGCACCTCCTTCAGCTCCGGGAAGAAGTTCGCGGGCGGGATGACATAGCCGCCGGTGCCCTGGATCGGCTCCACATAGAAGGCGGCGTATTCGCACTTGCCGGCCTTGGGGTCCCAAACGCCGTTGTATTCGCTCTCGAACAGACGGGCGAACTGCTGCACGCAGTGGTGGCCGTATTCCTCCTTCGTCATGCCGCGCGGGCCGCGGAAATGATAGGGGAAGGGGACGAAGTGGGCGCGCTCGCCGAAATGCCCGAAGCGGCGGCGATAGCGGTAGGACGAGGTGATGGCCGAGGCGCCCAGCGTCCGGCCGTGGTATCCCCCCTCGAAGGCGAACATCAGGCTTTTGCCGTCGCAGGCGTTGCGCACCAGCTTGAGGGAATCCTCTATGGCCTGGGCGCCGCCCACGTTGAAATGCACCCGCCCCTTGTGCCCGAAACGCGCCAAGGCGCCTTCGGCGATCTCGGCGGCGAGCTCGATCTTCTCGCGATGCAGATACTGGCTCGCCACCTGGGGCAGGCGATCGAGCTGGCGGCGCATGGCCTCGTTCAGACGCGGATTGGCATAGCCGAAATTGACAGCCGAGTACCACATCTGAAGATCAAGGAAGGCGCGGTCCTCGTCATCATAGATAAACGACCCCTCGCACCGCTCGAATATCTTCGGCTCCTGGGTGTAATGGACCGTATCCCCATGAGAGCAATAGGTCTCCTCCAGTTCACGCAGGCGGGTGCGCTCGGCGACGGACGTTGCGACTTCGGTCTGGCGATCAAGCATGGATGTCCTCGAACATGAGACGGGAGGGGGCCGCATGGCGGCGCGCCCGGAGCGGGTCCAGGAAAGCCAGGGCGTCGGCGAAGCCTGAAATTGCGCGGTGAGGGATGCCCTCGGCGACGCAGAAGGCAGCAAGCGAACCCTTCGCCAGGACAAAGTCGGCGCGGCTGGCAAGGCAGAAGTCGGATCGCCCGTCGCCCACCAGCACCACCCGGCGATTTGCGGGCACGGCGGCGCATTTGCAGGTGCCGCTTGGGCACTGTTCCCCGCGATTGGAGAAGCTCGCCTGCCAGCGGCCATTGGCCGTTTCCACCAGCCGATTGCTAGTGACCGGCAGGTCGATCCCGTTGGCGTGCAACAGGTGAATGATGGCGAGATCAAACCCGTCGGACACCACGGAGACGGTCGCGCCGCGGAGCCAGGCCCGGGTGACGAAGGCGGCGAAGTGCGGATCGAGCTTCACATCGGCGAGGGCTGTCAACATGGCGGCGCGGGGCGCTTCCAGCAAAGCGACCTGCCGCGACATGCATTCCCGCGAGCCGATGCGGCCGGCGCACCATTCTTCTTCGATTTCCTGCCAGGTCCTATCCGCGAATGTCGCGAGCAGAAGATCCGTGGTGTCGACGAGGCTTATGGTGCCGTCAAAATCGAGAGCGAAGTGAAGTTGCATTTGGCCTCACGAACTGCGCGCCGTTCCCAACGCAAGCGTGGTGCCAATTGCTAACCGACTGATGCAACTACGTTATCCGTGGAGGCGTGATGGCAGGCCGCCCCGAGATGCGAAGGTTCCTCCAAAAATTGGAGAGGCGCCCAGGCGGAACGCCATAGAGACGCGCTTCTCGCCCGCGCCGTGATGGGGCGGCGCATGGATCGAAGTCAGCGCGCTACGCGCCGCCGGCCTCGATCGATCCGAACTTGCCGCGATAGTCCTGCGGGTTCACGCCCAACCGCCGGCGAAAGGCGCGCCGCATCCTCTCTTCGTCGGCGAAGCCGCAGCGCACCGCGATTTCCTTGATGCTCTGCCGTGTCTCCTCGAGTGCTCGGCGGGCGGCATCGAGCCGCAATTCCTCCACCACCTTCGCCGGTGTGCGGCCGGTCCGCGCGGCATAGAGCCGGGCGAAGGTGCGCGGGCTCATGGACACGCGCTCGGCGAGCGTCTCCACCCGCAGGTCCTGGTCGAGGTGGTCGCTGATCCAGCTGTGCAGGGCCTCGAAGCCGCCGTCGTCCGCCGCCTGCAAGGCCAGCGGAACGCTGAATTGGGTCTGCCCTCCGCCACGCTTCAGGAAGACCACCAGCCGCTTGGCGACGCGGATGGCCTCGGCGTGGCCGCGGTCGTCCTCGATCAAAGCGAGCGCCAGATCGATGCCCGCGGTCACGCCTGCGGAGGTCCAGACGGGACCGTCGTGCTCGTATATCGCATCCGGCGACACCGTCAGGTCGGGATAGCGATCCTGAAGCAGCCGGCAGGAGCCCCAGTGCGTCACCACCCGCCGCCCGCCCAAAAGCCGGGCTGCCGCCAGCACGAAGGCGCCCGTGCAGACGGAGCAAACCCGGCGGATGCCCCCGGCGCGATCGGAGATCCATGCCAGCAGGCGGGGCTCGCATGCGGCCAGGTGCACCCCCGGCCCACCGACGACCACCAGCGTATCCACCTCACCCACGCCGGAGAGCGGCTGGCTCATCAGCTCCAGTCCCGACGACGTTCGCACCAGCCCGCCCGCCACCGACGCCACCGTCAGGCGGTAAGGCGGCGCGGCGCCTTCGGAGGTCTCGCAGGACAGCTCGAACGCTGCCAGCGGACCGGAGAGGTCGAGGACCAGGGC
This sequence comes from Xanthobacter aminoxidans, assembly GCF_043193615.1. NCBI lineage: Bacteria > Pseudomonadati > Pseudomonadota > Alphaproteobacteria > Hyphomicrobiales > Xanthobacteraceae > Xanthobacter > Xanthobacter aminoxidans. The sequence continues at coordinate 338,094 of NZ_JBAFUS010000002.1, forward strand.
GTCGGGGAACACCACGAAGACGACGTGTCGCTGCTGCAAGCCGCCCTCCATCGCGTTGCCGGTCGTTGGCAGGAAAGGTGGGTAGAATGTCGTTTCCGCCGCGCCCTGTCATGCCCAATCTCATGCCGCAGCATCGAAAGGGAACGACGTGACAAAAACGACATTGGACATCGGACTTCTCTTTTTCCCCGGCATGACCCAGCTGGACGTCACGGGACCATTCGAAGTCCTGGCCCGCCTGCCCGGCGCCCGGATGCACCTGCTGTGGAAGTCCATCGAGCCGATCACGAGCGACGTGGGGCTTACCCTCATGCCGACGACCACTTTCGCGGACTGCCCGCAACTGGATGTGCTCTGCGTCGGTGGTGGTCCAGGGCAGATGGCGCTGATGGATGACGAGGAGGTGATGGCCTTCGTCGCCCGGGCGGGCGCGGGTGCGCGCTATGTGACGTCCGTGTGCGCCGGGTGCTTCATCCTCGCGGGTGCCGGGCTGCTCGATGGCTACAAGTCCGCGTGCCATTGGCTGTCGCGCGATCAGCTCGCAATCCTCGGTGCCATCCCGGTCAAGGAGCGCATCGTGGTGGATCGCAATCGCATCTCCGGCGGCGGCGTCACGGCGGGAATCGACTTCGCCTTCCAGGTGGCGGCCGAGCTGTGCGGCGATGATGTCGCCAAGCGGGTCCAGCTGATGCTGGAGTATGACCCAAAGCCGCCCTTCGACATCACCGAGGACAACGCTCCGGCCGCGCTTTTGGCCGAGGTCCGGTCCGCCGCGCGCCCGCTGCTCGAGGAGCGGCTTCGCTCCAGCCAGCGGGCCGTCGCGCGGATGCAGCAGGGCAGGGGCCCGCGGGAGGCTCATCCCGCCGCGTTCCCGTCCAGCACCGGGGCATCGTGATGACCTTGCAACTGACCCGCATGGAGGAAGACGGCCAGCTCATCTTCCGGTTCGAGGATTCCGACTGCGACCTGTCGGGGGTCATCGTGGTGGACTCGCTGGCGCTGGGGCCGGCGACCGGAGGCTGCCGCTTCTGGCACTATGACGATGCGGCCGCCATGCTCTCGGATGCCCGCCGCCTCGCGCGCGGCATGAGCTACAAGAACGCGATGGCGGGCCTGCCGTTGGGTGGCGGAAAGTCCGTCATCCGGCGGCCCGATGGCACCTTCGACCGCGCCGCCCTGTTCCGCGCGTTCGGTCGGGTCCTGGAGGAGATCGGCGGCGACTATCTGGCGGCCGAGGACGTGGGCACGACGCCGCGCGACATGGAAGTCGTGCGCTCGCAGACGCCATTCGTCTTCGGGCTTCCGGCCGATGCAGATCAGGCCGGCGGCGATCCCTCGCCGTGGACCGCCCTCGGCGTGTTCCTCAGCATCGCCCATGTGTGCGCACGGCGGGGCCGTCCGCTTTCGCAGAGCCGGATCGCGGTGCAGGGCCTCGGCAGCGTCGGTGCGGACCTCTGCCGGCGCCTGCAGGGGGCCGGCGCCGCGCTGGTGGTCGCTGACGTGCATCCGGAGGCGGCGGAGCGCCTGCGCACGACGATCCCCGTGGAGGTGGTGTCGCCGGCGGCGATCCATGCGTCCGACGTCGACCTGTTCGCGCCCTGCGCGCTCGGTGCCGGGCTGAACGAGGTCACCATTCCGCAGATGCGCGCGCGGCTCGTCGCCGGTGCGGCGAACAACCAGCTCGCAACGCAGGCGGATGCCACCCTCCTGCACGAGCGGGGCATTCTCTACGTGCCCGACTTCGTCGCAAATGCCGGGGGCATCATCAATGTCGCGGCAGAATATCTCGGGCATGACCGCGGCATGGTCCATGACGCCGTGCACCGCATTCCCGGCCGCCTCGCGCAGGTGCTCGATCGCGCTGAGGCAAGCCGGACGTCGCCTGCGCAGGTGGCGGACGTCATGGCCCGGGAATTGATCGCACGGGCCACCGGGGCGATGGCAGAAAACGAGGGAAAACGGCCGTTGTAGCCTTCCGCCTCACAGCGCAGGATTTGCAAAGGACCAGGCGACGGCGGACCATTTTGCCCGGTTCCACCCGCCGCCTGCAACCAATCCAGGAAGCCGATACGGCTCGCAGGGGAACACCGGAAAATGAACCACGATCAAGGCATGCGGAGCCGCAGGGGTCTCCTGCGCGCGTTCTGGATATCAGGTGTCGGCGCCCTCACGGCCCTCGCCCTCGCGGCGACGCCGGCGGCTGCGGAAATCTCGGATGGAGTCGTCAGGATTGGCATCATCAATGACCAGTCCGGCCCGCTATCGGATCTTTCCGGCAAGGGATCTGTGGTCGCCGCCAAGCTTGCCATAGAGGATTTCAGGAAACGCTCGCCCGACATCAAGGTGGAACTCCTCGTCGCCGATCACCAGAACAAGGCGGACGTGGGCGCCCAGATCGTGCGGCGCTGGTTCTCCGAAGGTGTCGACATGGTGGCCGACATCGGAAATTCGGCAGTTGCCCTCGCCATCCAGTCTCTCGGGCGAGAAAAGAACAAGCTGGTCATGTACTCCGCCGTGGGCACGGTGGAGATCACCGGCAAGCAGTGCGCGCCGACCGGGCTGGCGTGGCTCCACGATAACTACAACCTGGTCGCAGGCCCCATCCGCAAGCTGGTCGGCCAGGGGCAGGACAAATGGTTCTTCATCGCGGCCGATTACGCCTTCGGACGCAACATGGTGGCTGAGTCCGAACGCATGCTGGGCACCGTGGGCGGCATATCCGTCGGCTCGGTGTTCCACCCGCTTGGCAATGCGGACTATTCCTCCTTCCTCCTCCAGGCGCAGAGCTCGGGCGCCAAGGTCGTCGCCTTCGCCAACGCAGGTGAGCAGCTCGTTTCTTCCATCAAGCAGTGGAACGAGTTCAACATGAATGCCGGTCCCCAGACCCCGGTCGCGCTGCTGATGTTCCTCACCGACATCCACGGCATGGGCCTGGAGATGGCGAAGGGCCTGACGGGTGTCACCGCCTGGTATTGGGACTTGAACGACAACACCCGCGCCTTCGCCAAGCGCTTCTATGCCCTGCACGGCGCCATGCCGACGGCGCCGCAGGCCGCGGTCTATTCCGCCGTGTTCCACTATCTGAAGGCCGTGGCAGCCATCAATTCGGACGACACGGATCGCGTGATCGAGAAGATGCGCGCGACGCCGGTCGACGACTTCTACGCCCCGGGCGCCAGGCTCAGGGCCGACAACAAGCTGATCCACGATTTCTATCTGGTGCAGGTGAAGGAGCCGAAGGAGCTGGAAAAGCCCTGGGCCTACTACAAGGTCCTGGAGACGATCACCGCCGATGTCGCCTATCGCCCCTTGAGCGAGAGCGACTGCCCGCTGGTTGCCGGCAAGCCGAAATAGACCGAGCGCGCCAAAAGTGGCGCGGGTGGGCGGGCATGTGAAGACGGGCGGAGGCGGAACGTCGTGCCGAGCGAAGCTTTCGATTGCATCATTTCCGGGGGCCGGTTGATCGATCCCGAGACCGGCCGCGACGAGGTCGCCGATGTCGGGGTGAGGGACGGCGGCATCGTGCAGATCGGACGCATCCCGGAAGCGGACGGGATGCGCCGGATCGATGCGACCGGACGCGTCGTGTGCCCCGGCTTCATCGATCTCCACGCTCACGGCCAGTGCGTCGCTGCGGATTGGATGCAGGCGTTCGACGGGGTGACGACGACGCTCGAGCTGGAGGTTGGCGTCCTTCCGGTCGGCGCCTGGTACGAGCGGCAGGAGAATGCCGGGCGGGTGCTCAATTACGGGGCTTCCGCCAGCTGGATCTTTGCCCGCAAGCAGGTGATGGCCGGCATCGTGCCCGATCCGGGCCGGCATCCGATGGAAATGATGGGGGAGGGGGCCGACAATCGCGGCGGGTGGTCGAGCGAGGTTGCGGGGGCGCGCGCGGTCGAGGACATCTGCTCCGTCATCGAGGCCGGACTGCGTGAAGGGGGGATCGGCATCGGCATCGCCCATGGCTACGCGCCGGGCGCCGGCATCAAGGAGATGACGCGGGTCTGCGACCTCGCCGCCCGCCATGCGGCGCCAACCTTCACGCACATCGCCCATATGGCCAATGCGGATCCGCTGAGTTCCGAAGACTCCTATGTCCGCATCATCGGCCTCGCCGCGGCCACCGGCGCGCACATGCACATCTGCCACCTCAACTCGACCTCGCTGCACGACATCGCGCGTTGCCGGGCGCTGATCCAGCGCGCACAGGCGCGCGGTCTGCCGGTCACGGTGGAGGCTTACCCCTACGGGACAGGCTCGACGGTGATTTCGGCGAGCTTCTTCGCGGCTACGGATTTTCCGGAGCGGACCGGGTCGGGATATGACAGCATCGAGCTGATCCACAATCGTCAGCACCTGAGGGACAGGGCCGACCTCCTTTCGGCGCGGGACGCGGACCCCGCCGCGCTGGTGGCGTGGCATTTCCTCGATATCGAGAGCGAACCGGCGTTCCAGAACCTTCTCGACCTGTCGGTGCTCTACCCCGGCGGCATCATCGCCTCGGATGCAATGCCATGGGTGGAGCCCGACGGCGCCATCTATCGTGGCGAGGAATGGCCGCTGCCCCGGCGCCTGTCGTCCCACCCGCGCTCAGCCGGAACCTTCACCAAGTTCATCGGCGAGTATTGCCGCGACCGCAGCAAGATCGGCCTCGTGGAGGCGCTGGCCAAGTGCACGGTGCTGCCGGCCCGCCTCATCGAAAGTTGCTCGCCCGAAATGAAGCGGAAAGGGCGCCTCCAGGAAGGCTGCGACGCGGATATCCTTGTGCTCGATCCCGCAACCATCGCCGCCCGGGCCAGCTTTTCCGACATGACGGCGCCGGCCGCAGGGGTCGAGGCGCTGCTGGTGGGTGGGCGACCGGTCATTCTGGACGGCCGGCTTGACGCGCGCGCCCGGCCGGGGCGTGCGCTGCGTGGCCGAGGGCCGGCGCATGCATGAGGACCGTGCCGCGCGTCCTGTTCCCGTTGTCGTGGTCACGGGCGCGCTCGGAGCCGGAAAGACGAGCCTGATCAATGCCATGCTGGGCGGCGACTTGAAGTTGTCCCTGGCTGTCATCGTCAATGATTTCGGCGCCATCGCCATCGACGAGGCGATCCTCTCCGCCACCGGCCTTCCGATCTTTGCACTGAAGAACGGATGCATCTGCTGCTCGTTGCAGGGCGACCTGCTGCGCACGCTTGCAGGGGTGTTGTCGGTCGGCCGACCAATCGATGCCATCGTGATCGAGGCAAGCGGCGTGTCCGACCCGCGCGGGATCATCGAGGCGCTGCATGATCCCGTCTTGCAGAAGGCCGTGCGGCTCGACGCGGTGGTGACGGTGGTGGACGCCGAGGCGCATGATGTTGCCGACGACCTCTGGCAGGCCCAGGTCCGGGCTGCCGACATCATTGTCCTCGCCAAGGTCGGCGAGACGGCCGCCGCCGATCATGCAAGCTTGCGGGTGAGGCTGGAGGGCATGGGCAAGTCGCTGGTCTTCGTCGCGGACGAGGGCGGCGGCATTCCGCTGGAGCTTCTCTTCGCCCAGCCCTTTCCGCGCGAGCCGGCCGCTCCCGCCGAGGCCCCTGTGATCCGCGACGATCGCTTCGTCCAGGTCGAATGGATGTCGCTGCGTGCCGTGGTCCTCGCGCGGTTCGGGGCCGTCATCGAGAACCTTACGCCGCGTCTCGTGCGGGCCAAGGGCCTGATCCGAGTCGCCGAGCGGCCGGGCCAGACCTTCCTGTTCCAGCTCGTCGGCCGCCGCGCCAGCCTGCTGCCCTCGGATCTGCCCGTGGAGGGCGCGCGGCTGGTGCTCATCGGACGCACGGGCATCTTCGACGCAGCGGCGGCAACGGCCGAGCTCGAAGCGATGGCTCAGGAATAACAGTACAGTCTGCGGCCCTCACGCGGGCGGCTCTCGGGGAAGCAGCATGGCTGAAATTGCAGTTCTCGGTGCCGGCATGGTCGGCGTCGCCACGGCGCTGGCTTTGCAGGAGCGGGGACACGACTGTGTCGTCATTGATCGCGCGCCACCCGGTTCGGAAACGAGCTACGGCAATGCGGGCATCATCCAGGCGGAAGCTGTCGAGCCGTACGCGCTGCCGACAAGTCCGCTGGCGCTCCTCGCGATGGCTGGAGGCGCCAGGAACGCCGTCAACCTGCACTGGCCGTCTCTGCCTGGGCAGGCGCCCGCGCTGTTCGGCTATTGGCGGTCATCCCTGCCCGGTCCGCTGGGCAGGGTCATTCCGCTCTGGCGCCAACTGGTATCGGAGGCCGTGCCCCGTCACGCCGCCCTCATCGAGGCGGCGGGCGCCGACGAGCTGATCCGCCGGGACGGCTATTGGGAGGTCCATGATACGGAGCAGGGCCTTGCAGCCGCCGTGCGGGAGGCGGAGCGCAAGGGGCGTGAGCATGGTGTCACCTTCTCCGTCGCCGACAGGGCGGGGCTTGCCGCAGCCGAGCCTGCCTTGCGGCGGGCGCCGGCAGGGGCCGTTCACTGGACAGCGCCCTGGACCTGCCTTGCACCGGGAGGGCTGGTCGATGCCTACGCGCGGCTGTTTGAGGATCGCGGCGGTCGGATCGTCGCCGGCGATGCACGGACCCTCCAGCGCTCCGGCGCCGGCTGGCAGGTCGCGGGAATGGACGCGAAAATCGTCGTCGTGGCGCTCGGGCCCTGGTCGCCGGAGTTGCTCCGGCCCCTCGGCTATCGCGTACCGATGGTGCGCAAGCGCGGCTATCATCGCCACTATGGCGGCACCCACGGCCTCACCCGGCCCATATTGCTTGCCGACCACTCCGTGGTGCTGTCGCCCATGCGAGACGGCCTGCGCATTGCCACCGCCGCAGAGCTGTCCGCCGCCGCGCCCGCCGCCAGCCCGCGCCAGCTCGCGCGGGGGGAGGCTGCAGCCCGGTCTCTCGTGGATCTGGGATCGCCCGTGGAAGCAACGCCCTGGTCCGGCACGCGCCCCTGTCTGCCGGGCCTTCTGCCGCTCGCCTGCCGCGCGAGGCGCCACCCCGGCCTGTGGTTCCATTTCGGCCACGGCCACCAGGGGTTTACCCTTGGGCCTGTCACGGCCGAGCGTCTGGCACGGGCCATTGACGGCGATGCGGCCGCGGTCGACGGTCTCGACCGCGGGATAAAATAGCCGCCGATGACCGGCTCACCGCCCGCGGGCCGCTGCCGCTCTGGCAAGGTCGAGCCGGCGCGCCTTCGCCACCTTCATCCTCTCCTGAAGCAGCGCCAGAACGTCGGCCGGGGCCGTCTCCGGCGATCCGGCGTTGAACGGGGGCGCAGGATTGTATTCGAGGCGCAGCTGGATGGCTTCGGCGGTCCTGCGATCCACCAGCTCGGAAATCACAGTCAGGCCGAGATCGATGCCGGCGGTGATGCCGCCGCCCGTGATGCGGTTTCCGTCGATGCACACCCGCTCGCGGCTCGCGGTCACGCCGAAGATGGGCAGGACATCGATGGCGCTCCAGTGGGTGGCGGCCTTGCGACCCTCCAGCAGCCCGGCCGCGGCAAGCACCAGCGAGCCCGTGCAGACCGAGGTGACGAACTTGGCGCCGGCGGCCTGCGCGCGCAGGAAATTCAGCACCTCGTCATCGCCCATCAGGTCGTCGGTACCGTAGCCGCCCGGAACACAGATGACGTCGAGTTGGGGGCAGTCGGCGAAGGCGGTGGTGGGCAGGATGGACAGCACCGTGTCGCTCTGCACCGCCTCGATGCGCTTCCAGACCAGATGGATCTCAGCGCCGGGCAGGCTGGAGAACACCTGCAGGGGCCCGGTCATGTCGAGCTGCGTGATGCGGGGAAAGACGAGCAAGCCGAATTTCAGGGATGAGGACATTCTACGACCTTCGGGGTCCGATCTTGACCCGCCGAGCATGGCATGGTGCGATCATATGTAGAATGTCACGGTTCCCTCGTTTTCAGCCATAGCGATGATCGGCATCCTGATCTTCCCGGATTTCCAGCTTCTGGACGCATCGGGCCCGGCATCGGTGTTCGAGATCGCGCGCCGCCTGGTTCCCACCGCGCCGAACGTGCAGATGATCGCCGCACAGCCCGGGCCGGTCCGCAGCTCCTGTGGCGTGGAGGTGGTGGCCTCCAGCCTCAAGTCGGCCAAGGCCATCACGACGCTCGTCGTCGCCGGCGGGCTGGGGGTCGAGGCCGCCATCGACTGCCGGACGACCCTCGCCTTCGTCCGCCGCCATGCCACGCGTGGCGGACGGGTGGCGAGCGTGTGCTCCGGCGCCTACGTCCTGGCGGCGGCGGGACTGCTGGACGGCCGCAAGGCCACGACCCACTGGTGCCGCACCCAGGATTTCGTCTCCCGCTATCCAAAGGTGCGGCTCGATCCCGATCGCATCTTCCTGCGCGACGGCAACGTCTGGACCTCTGCCGGCATCACCGCCGGGATCGACCTCGCGCTGGCCATCGCCGCCGAGGAGCACGGGGATGCGGTTGCAAAGGACATCGCCTGCCAGCTGGTGCTCTACCATCGCCGCAGTGGCGGGCAGTCGCAATTCTCCTCGCTGCTGGAACTGAAGACACCGAACGGACGGTTCGGCACCCTGCTCACCTGGGTGCGGGAGCATCTGGACAAGCCGCTCACCGTCGACATGCTGGCCGACCGGGCGGGGCTGAGCCCCCGCCATTTCGCGCGCATTTTCACCGCCGAGACCGGGACGACGCCCTCCAAGGCCATAGAGCGCTTGCGCCTGGAAGTCGCGCGAGAGCACGTGCAGTCATCTTCGGACCCCATCGAACGGGTCGCAGAAGTGACCGGCTTTCGCGATCCGGAGCGCATGCGCCGCGCCTTCGTCCGCGCCTTCGGCCAAGCCCCGCAGTCGCTGCGGCGGGCGGCTCGGACCATCTAGGACCGCGCTTGAACTCTTACCCTGGCTCTAGGTTCAAGAACCTGCGTCCCGACCGTCACAGTTGTGCTGGATGCTTCGGTGGAGGCGCAGCCGCTTTCCCAATTCGGGGTCATCCAGGGCATCGCTGCGGCATCCATCCCCGCAGGTGGCTCCACCGCCGACAAGGCGCTGGAGGTGATCGACCAGGCGCAGGGGGGCATTGACCGGATCTCTCCGGCGACGAATTCCGACCCCGGTCCCGGCAGCGCAGGCAGTAACGGTTATGGCGCATGCGGTATCGTTCGAAGACTTCGTCGCGCAGGCCTGTCAGCGCGCTCGGAGCCGTGCGGCAATGCGTGCCACTTCGGGATTGTCCGGCTGAAGGCCCGCCAGGCGTTCCGCAAGCGCGCGGGCGCGGCTGACGTCTCCGGCGCCCAGCGCCGCGTTAAGGACAAGTCCGATCAGCGCCGGATCGTTCGGGCTCTGCTCCAGCCCCTGCCGGGCCACGTCCTGTGCTTCGGATTGGCGGCCGAGCGATTGCAGGGCGATCGCCTCCACATAGGCGTAGCGCGCTTCGGCGGGCGCCAGCGCGCGGGCGGTGGCGAGCGCCACCAGCGCGTCGTCATAACGCTTCTGCCGCACGAGGGTGAGCCCGAGCGCATGGTGGAGGGCGGCGTCATTGCGCATGGCGAGGCCCTCGCGCAGCACCGTTTCGGCCTCCGCCTCGCGCTTCTGCCGCCGATAGAGGTCCGCCATGTTGACGCGCAGGGGCGCGAAGGTCGGATCGAGCTTGAGACCGGCGCGGTACTCCATCTCCGCCCCGGCTCCATCGCCCCGGCGCAGAAGGAAGGTGCCGAGATTGGCCCGCGCATCCGCCCGGTCCGCATTCAGCCTCTGGGCCGCCTCGTATTCGCTGAACGCAGCGAGGAGGCGGCTGCGCTCAGGCTCGACCACCTCATCCGGCGGGACATCGGCGAGCTGGTCCGCCGCCTCCAGCCGCACCGCGGCGGACGGGTCTGACAGAAGCGGCGATGCCCTCCGCCAGCGCTCCGCGCGCGGCAGGCCGGCCGCCGCCCGCAGCCCCGCCACACGAACCATGGGATCGGGATCGGCGAGGGCTGCCCGAACCGCGTCGTCGCTTGTGCGCGCCGGGAACTGCGCCAGCGCCCCGACGGCGGTGGCCCGAACGAGGCCCGGCACGTCCCGATTTCCAGCCAGCGCGACAAGGGCCGCACGGGCCTCTGCTGCCCCAAGGCGCGCGGCATGAAGCGCCGGCCCCCAGCTCTGGAAGCCCTTGCGCTCCGGCCCATGCCAGCGCTCGACCGCCTCGGCGGCCCAGATCGCAGGCTTTTGAGTGTGGCAATCGGTGCAGGCATTGGGCGTGTCGAGCGCAACGGAGAGATCCGGGCGCGGAATGCGGAAGGAATGGTCGTGGCGCGCGTCGACCACCATGTAGGTGCGCTTCGGCATATGGCAGCCGATGCAATCCGGCGCGCCGGGTCCCGGGGCGTGGCCGGTGTGGCTCTGGACCGCGAAGCGCTCCGGCAGGTGACACTGGCTGCATACCGCCGCGCCGGGCGCCTTCAGGGCCGCGGTGTGCGGATCGTGGCAATCGGAGCAGGCGACGCCGCGCTTGTACATCAGGCTCTGCTTGAAGGCGTGATCGTTGAACACCTCGTCCTGATTCTGCCCGTCGGGCTCGAACAGGCCCTGCTCCAGCAGCACGGGCATGTGGGTCTGCGTCAGCGGCTGGCCGGGTTGCCAGCTTTCGGAGGAGACGCCGCGGCGGGCGTGGCAGCGCGCGCAGGTCTCGACAGCGTCCCCAGCCGGCCGGTCCACACCTTGGGCCGGGCTTCCGGTCTTCGGATCGGGAGTCCAGTCCACGACGGGCCGGGGTGCGGCCGCGCTGGCAAATCCTGCATTAGATATCGCGCGATCGCGCGGCCCCTTCGCCCAGGCAAGATGTCCTGCCCCGGCACCGTGGCAGCTCTCGCAGCCGACGCTGATCTCGGAGACGCGCGTGTCGAAGCGGTCGGCCGCCGCATCGTAGGCCTTGCGCAGCGCTGTGGAATGGCATTCCGCGCACATGTGGTTCCAGTTCTGCTGCGGCCCGGTCCAGAACAGAGGGTCGCTTGGCAGGGGCGCGTCGTCGCCATAAAGATGGAACCAGCGCTGGCCGCCCTCGGAGGCCGGTCGGGTGTCATAGGCAAAGGGCAGCGCCTGCACGCGCCCGTCCGGCATGGCGACCAGATATTGCTGGAGCGGGTAGAGCCCGAACGTATAGGCGATGGGGTAGACCGTCCGCTTCCCGTCCGAGCCGGCGATCTCCACGCGATAGCCCGTCCCCTCCCGGAAGAAGCGAGCGCTCGCCGGACCTTGACCGACCTCCGCCCCGTCGAAGCGACCCTTGACGGTTGCGTCCGTTGGAAGGCTCATGGCGCCGGAATGCTGCGAGGCCAGCCAGGCCTTGGCCTCCGCCGCATGACAGCCCGCGCATGCCGCCGAGCCGACATATCCCTCCGGCGCCTGCGGCGTTAACGCCCCGATGCCGCCGGACGAAAGTTCGGCAGGTGCGGCCAGGGCACCCGCTTGGCGACCTCGGTCGCTCCGCGCCGCCGCGATGAACGAGATCATCAAGGCTGTGAGGACGCCAGCCAACAAGACTGACAGGATGCTCCTGAGCCGCATCCTCTTCTACCTTCCACGGTACAGGTCCAGCAACGAAGACTATGACCCGGAGCGGTCTCGCCGCCCCGCCGGGGCCGACCTCATCTCTACCGCACTCATCGCCCCCACGCATCAGCCAAGGTCGCGTACCGACAGGGGACCATAGCTGATTTCGCCTTTAGAGATCATTGGATGGCCGTGATCGGGCGCGAGGGCGGCCGGCGCGACCTTCCCCTCGCTCGGCCAGCGCACTCCCATCGCACTGCATGGCCTTGGCACGCAAATTTTGAATGAATTGACTGACGTCAAGGCTATAATCGAACCTCCGATATCCTGATATACATGTAATTATGTTCAGAGGTTTCAGAGTAGCGACGCCAGACTGAGCGTGTAGCGGTGGTAAATTCGAGACGCGGGATAAAAGCGGGTCGGCTGACGTGAGCGGATATCTGGTCCGGCGCCGGCCAATGCCATGCATGAAAAGAAGAACGCGATCACAATCGCCAACCAGGGAGGTCCGCCATGAAGCCAGCCACTCTCCTTTCGATGGCCTGCATCGGCCTCGGCGTGGCCATCGCCGGCCCCGCCGCGGCCCAGCAGACCCAGCCTGTGGGGCCTTACAAGGACTTCAAGGGCAAGATCGAGCTTGATGTGCGCGACTCGGTGGCGGATTGGGGTCCATTCACGCCCAGGAAGGCGCCGGAAGGTGCGCCCAACATCCTGTTCGTGCTCTATGACGACACCGGCCTGGCTGCATGGTCGCCCTATGGCGGGCGGATCAATATGCCGACTTTGGACAAGCTGGCTGCGGAAGGGCTGACCTATACGCAATGGCATACGGCGGCGCTGTGCTCGCCCACGCGTTCGACACTGCTGACCGGCCGCAACCACACGCTCAACGGCATGGCCGCGATCACCGAGGGGGCCAACGGATTTCCCGGGGCGAGCGGGCGTATTCCCCCGCAGGCTGCGACCATCGCCGAAATCCTCAAGGACAATGGCTACAGCACCTTTTGGCTGGGCAAGAACCACAATGTGCCGGAGCAGGACGTGGCTTCGGGTGGAAATCGCAGCACCTGGCCCCTGGGCATGGGCTTCGACCGCTTCTACGGCTTCATCGGCGGCGAGACCAATCAATGGTATCCAGATCTCGTCGAAGACAATCGCTTCATCGAGCCGCCTTCTGCACCGCAGGACGGCTACCATTTCTCGAAGGATCTGGCCGATCAGGCCATCCGCATGATCCGCGACCAGAAGGCCACCAACCCTTCGAAGCCGTGGTTCATGTGGTACAACCCCGGCGCCAATCACGCTCCGCATCAGGCGCCGCAAGACTTTATCGACAAGTACAAGGGCAAGTTCGACGACGGCTACGAGGCCTATCGCGGTTGGGTGCTGGCGCGCATGATCGAGCGAGGCGTCCTGCCCAAGGACACGCAGCTGACGCCGCTCAACCCGCTGCCGGCGGACGCTGCCTATGCCCCGGACATGGTGCGGCCCTGGGACAGCCTCTCGCCCGACGAGAAGAAGCTGTTCTCGCGCCTCGCCGAGGTCTATGCCGCCTTCTCGGAATACACCGATGTCCAGATCGGTCGCATCATCGACTATCTGGAAAAGTCCGGACAGCTTGAAAACACCATCGTCATCTACGCGGCGGACAATGGCGCCTCCGGCGAGGGCTCGCCGAACGGCTCGGTCAACGAGAACAAGTTCTTCAACGGCTATCCCGACGATATCGCCGAGAACATGAAGCTGATCGACAAGCTCGGCGGCCCCGACACCTACGAGCATTTCCCCACCGGCTGGGCTGCGGCGTTCTCGACCCCGTTCCAGATGTTCAAGCGCTATTCGCAATATTCGGGCGGCACGGCGGACCCCCTGGTCATTTCCTGGCCGAAGGGCATCAAGGCGCGCGGCGAGATCCGCAATCAGTACCACCACTCGGTGGACATCGTACCGACCTTGCTTGATATCATCGGCATCGAGATGCCCAAGGTCTATCGGGGCGTGGAGCAGTTCCCCCTGTCCGGCGTCTCCATGCGGTATACGTTCGACGCCGCGCCCGACGCCCCCACGCAGAAGAAGCGGCAGTTCTATGCGATGCTGGGCACGCGCGGCATCTGGGAAAATGGCTGGCTGGCGTCCGCCGTGCACGCGCCCTTCACGGGCAAGGGCAAGTTCGATCAGGACCGCTGGCAGCTTTACAACGTCGAGGCGGACCGCTCGGAATCAAAGGATCTGGCCGACGCGCACCCCGAAAAGCTCGCGGCGCTCATCAAGGCCTGGAACGAGGAGGCGCGCACCAATCTGGCACTGCCGCTTGATGACCGCACCGCGCCGCAGATGCTCGGCGTCGAGCGACCCAGTGCCGAGCCAGTGCGCGACCGCTACATCTATTATCCCGGCACGGCGCCGGTGCCGGAGGGCGTTGCGGTCAACGTGCGCAACCGGTCCTACAAGATTCTCGCCAATGTGGAGATCGACACCCCCGATGCGTCCGGCGTGATCTTCGCCCACGGCTCGCGTTTCGGCGGGCATGCCTTGTTCATCAAGGATCACAAGCTCTACTACGTCTACAACTTCCTCGGCATCAAGCCGGAGCAGACCTTCATTTCCAATGTCGATCTGAAGCCCGGTAAATACACGCTGGGGATGGAATTCACCCGCACAGGCGCCGGTCCGCACAGTGAATCGCTCGGCACGACCAAACTTTACATCAACGACAAGGTCGTGGCCGAAGGACCCATGCGGACCCAGCCGGCCAAGTTCACGCTCTCCGGCGACGGCCTCTGTATCGGCTATGACAGCGGCGACGCGGTGAGCCAGGACTATACGTCGCCCGGCACGTTCAGGGGTGGCACCATTCAGGGCGTTGCCGTGACCGTGGAGAAGGCCGCCTACACCGATCTTGCCCAGGAGGCCCAGCGTGCGCTTGCCCGCGACTGAGGCCATCGGCACATCGCAAGCGGCCAGTGGCCATCTGGGTGCGACCGCTGGGCGGCGGCGCGGGGCGTGCGCGCGGTCATGATCCCGACCGCAATCCTGATCGTCGCGCTCGTCATCGTCGCGCTGAGCGCGCTGATCGTGGTGGACATCCGAACCGGCGGTGACAACCCGCAACTGGGTCTGCTGCGTCAGTGGCAGACGCTGATCGGCACCATGCTTGGCTTCGTGACAGGTGCGGGCATCCTGGCCATCTCCACCGCCATTTCTGCGGAAACCGAACAGGCGCGCAAGGCCGACGAACTGCGGCGTGTCGGCGAGGCCCTGCTTGTGGAAGCCAGCACGCTCAACGAGGTCCTGAAGCGGGCCGAGGGGCTGCAGGCCAAGATCGACAGTGCCAATGGCTCCTGCCCCTCGCAGGTGCTGGACATCAACGCCTCCATGGCGCGCGACACGCCCATGTTCGATGCAGCCGTTCCGCATTTCGTCGCCGTAGGCGCGCCCAACCTGTCGCTCTTCGTCGGCTTCTACGCCACCTATGGCGAGCTGCGGCGCAATCTGGCGTCGTATGTGAGTCACGGCTGCCCGCCGGTCAGCCCTGGGACTGCGGTATCGGTATTCGAGAAGCTGGCGTCGGCACGAAAGGCGTTTGACGTGATCGAGGCGCATTACCGCAAGGGGTAGGTTTCGTTGCAATCGTGACGACCACGCGGACAGACAGCCACCGTTCCGAGCCGCGTGAACACAGCCGGCCGCACCATGATCGCCTCACCGAAAACCGAACAGCTTCGTCGATCGCCCATCAGGCCCGGGAGCCGGCGTTTTGCGTGAACAAGCTGGTCCTCAGAGGGAGCCGCGCTTCAGTCCACGCCGGAAACCCTCCGGCGCAAGGCCGATTGCCTTACTAATCAGGGTGATCGCTTTATACTTTCTGTTTAGATAGTTCAGATTGTCGTTTTTGATGGGTGTCGGCATTCGTTGGAATTTTCAGTGCGCAACCCGCGCTGCGCGACGGCGCGATTCGCGCGACGAGACGAGTGGTTGATACTATAAGTAGACGATAGTCCGATGCATGGAGTCTGCGTCCAGATGCCGAACGAAAAGCGTGCGGGCCCTGCATCGAATGCGAAGGCCGCATCGCGGAACCGTGCCGTGCTTCAGCTGTTTGAGCGCAACTGCTCGGTGGGACGCACGATCTCGATCATGTCGGATGCGTGGAGCTTCCTGGTTATCCGCGAAGCGTTCTTCGGCGCGCGTCGCTTCGAGGAGTTCCGCACCGCGCTCGGGCTGCCCCGCGGCACCCTGGCGGAACGGCTCAAGCGCCTCACGGTGCGGGGAATTTTTCGGCAGGTCAGCTATTCGGCCAGTTCCAGCCGGGCGGAGTATCACCTCACCCGCTGCGGGATGGAGCTTTATCCGAGCTTCGTCGCGCTCATCCGGTTTGGCGACCGCTGGCTTTCGGGTCCGGAGGGGCCGCCGCTCAAGCTTATCCACGCCACCTGCGGGCAGGAATGCGAACCCTATGTGGCGTGTTCCCACTGCCTCGGCGAGGTGAAGGCGAACCGCGTGAGCTACCGCGACGGGCCGGGCGCCGGCCGCACCCCCGTGGAACCTGCGAAGCGGGCGCGGCGTACCGCGGAATCCGCGAGCTTCTCGCGTGGGCGCCCGAGCTCGGTGTCGCGCTCCCTGGAGATCATCGGCGACCGCTGGAGCTTTCTCATCCTGCGCGAGGCATTCTTCGGCGTGCGGCGCTTCGACCGGATGCAGACCGAGCTGCGGATCGCGCCCAACATCCTCACCGAGCGGCTCGGCCGGCTCGTGGCGCGCGGGGTCTTCGATCGGGTCAAGTATCAGGATCTGCCCGAACGCTACGAATATCGGCTGACCGAGATGGGCAAGGACCTCTACGGCGCATTCATCACCATGGGCGCCTGGGGTGACCGCTGGCTGTCCTCCGGCGATCCGCCTCTGATCCTGACCCATCTCGACTGCGGCCACGATTTTTCCGCCGTGGTCGTCTGCGACAAGTGCCGCAAGCCGATCGAGGCGCCGGACATGCGCTACCGCCTCAACTACGATCCTGCGCGGTATGGCGCCCCGCAGGCCGGCGACCGGATGGTTGCTGTTCTGGTGCCGGGCGAGGATGCGCCGGCGCAGGATGTGCCGAGGCCGGAGAAGCAGGCGGCCCCGCGCCGGGGCCGCCCGGCGCGCGCTACTTCTTGACCAGCGGGCACTGGCTCTGGGACAGCGGGCGGAACGCCTGCTCGCCCGGGATGACCTGCACCAGCTTGTAATAGTCCCACGGGCCCTTCGATTCCGACGGGCTCTTCACCTGATAGACGTACATGTCGTGGATGAACCGGCCGTCCGCGCGGATGTAGCCGTTCTTGGCGAAGAAGTCGTTGACCTTCATCTCGCGCATCTTGGCCATGACGGCCTGCGCTTCGTCGGTCCCCGCCGCCTCGACGGCCTTTAGATAGTGCATGGTGGAGGAATAGTCGCCCGCGTCGCCCATGTGCGGCTTGCGGCCCATGCGCGCCTCGAAGCGCTTGGAGAAGGCTCGGGTCTCGTCGTCCCGATCCCAGTAGAAGGCATTGGTGAGCACAAGGCCCTGGGCATTTTCGAGACCCATGGAATGGATGTCGGTGATCCATACCAGAAGTCCGGCGAGGGACTGCTTGCCGGACTGCGTCAGCCCGAAATCATGCGCGGCCTTCACTGCGTTTATGAAGACGGTGCCAGAGCCGGCAACCGCGATCACGTCCGCTCCCGATCCCTGCGCCTGAAGCATGAAGGAGCCGTGATCGAGCGTGTTGATGGGGTAGCGCACAGAGCCCACCACGTTGCCGCCGCCGGCCTTCACCACCGACGCGGTGTCGGCCTCCAGGGCGTGGCCGAAGGCATAGTCCGCGGTCAGGAAGAACCAGTTCTTCTTGCCCTGCTTGATGAGCGCATTGCCGGTGCCGACGGCCAGCGCGTAGGTGTCGTAGGCATAGTGGATCGAGTTCGGCGTGCACATGTCGCCGGTGAGGCGCGAGGAGCCCGAGCCGTTGATGATGGCGATGCCGTTCTTCTCCTTCGCCACCCCGGCGACGCCGATGGCCACGGCCGAATTGATCAGGTTGGCGATCATGTCGACCTTGTCGACGTCGAACCATTCCTTCGCCTTGGCGATGGCGACTTCGGTCTTGTTCTGGTGGTCGGCGACGATGACCTCGATGGGCTTGCCGAGGACCTTCCCGCCGAAGTCCTCGACGGCCATCTTCACCGCCGTGACGGATCCCTCGCCCGCTTCGTGGGAGAACTGCCCCGACATGTCGGTGAGAACACCGATCTTCACCACGTCGTTGGAAATCTTGCCGGCGGCTGGCGGAGCCGCGGGGCTCTGGGCATAGGCCGGCAGCGACATGGCAAGCGCGGCGCAAATCGTCGCCACGTGTGCGATCCTGGACATCCGTCTTCCTCCTGCATGATCCGGCGCGCCTTTCCGGCTTAGCGTCCGGTTGGTCTGTCCCTGCGCCGACCGATGTCTTTCATAAATGGACGTTTGAATTGCCGCGTCTCGGTCGCCCTATCCTGCAATGCAGTATGGATGGGTGCTTGCTGCAGGAAATGCTGTCGAAGGCCGGGCAGTTGGTCCCGTGTCGGTCGGTGCGGCATTGACAACAGCACTTTCAGTCTATTAATGCAAGTTACGAATTGATCAGCGGAACCGATCACCGCGGTCGCCATCGGGCGGCCTGGAGCGGCGGGCAAAAACCGCAGGTGCCTGCCCGCGGGCAGTCCTTGAAGGGAGGCGTCAGGTGAGCGCAGGCACAACGCCGGACCGGCGGCAGGACTACCCACACTTCCGGGAAATCGCGACGCGGTGGATGGACAATGACGTCTACCAGCACGTGAACAACGTGGTTTACTACTCGTTCTTCGATACGGCTGTCGGCCATTACCTGATCGAGACGGGCGCGCTGGATGTCCAGGCAAGCCCTGTCATCGGGCTCGTGGTGGAGACGCGCTGCCAGTATTTCTCGTCCCTGTCGTTTCCCTCGACGGTGCATGCGGGCCTGCGCGTCGGGCGTCTCGGCACCACCAGCGTGCGATACGAGATCGGCATCTTCCGCGATGCGGACCAGGTCGCGGCCGCGCAGGGGCATTTCATCCACGTCTATGTGGACCGCGCCACCAACCGGCCTGTTCCACTCCCGGACAAGCTGCGCCAAGTTCTTGCGCCCCTCGTCGTCGACGAGGCGGGCACCGGGACCAAGGAGGGCTGAATGGCGGATATCGAAGTCGCCGTCGAGGACCACATCGCGACTGTCACGCTCAATCGTCCGGCGCAGCGCAATGCCATGACGCTCGCCATGTGGCGGGACGTGGCGCGGATATTTTCCGAACTTGGCGCGGACCGCGACGTGCGGGCGATCCTGCTCGCGGGGGCTGGCGCGGATTTCAGCGTCGGCGCCGACATCTCCGAGTTTCCCTTGGTGCGCCATACGCTTGAGCAGAGCGTGGACTACGAGGTCGCGGTGGATGCGTCGTCCGACGCCATCGCCGGGGCGGGCAAGCCGACCATCGCCGTGGTCTCCGGTTATTGCCTCGGCGGGGGCTGCCACCTCTCCATGTCCTGCGATTTCCGCATTGCCGCGCCGACCGCCATTTTCGGCATTCCGGCGGCAAAGCTCTCCATCGTCTATGGCGTGCGCAGTACCCAGCGCCTGCTGTCCCTCGTCGGGCTCACGCAGGCGAAGCGCATCCTCTACACCGCCGACCGCATCCCCGCCGGGGAGGCCTTGCGCATCGGCTTCGCGGACGAAATGGCCGACGACCCGATGGCTGCGGCCCGGACCCTCGCTGGACGCATCGCGGCCAATGCACCGCTCTCTGTGAGCGGGGCGAAGTTCATCCTCGATGGTCTCGCCATGGGGCCCGGTGCGCTCGATCTCGATGCCGCGCAGGCGCGCATCGACGGTGCATCCCGCAGCTTCGATTATCAGGAGGGGCGCAACGCCTTCGCCGAGAAGCGCCCGCCGCGCTTCGAGGGACGGTGAGCGGTCCCGCACGGGAGGAACAGCCATGAAGATGCATGTGCTTTCGGGCGGCCGCCTCCGGATGAAGCGGCACATCTACCAGCCCGACGCCGACCGCAGCGAGAGCATCGAGCTGCCGGTTGCCTCCATCCTGTTGCGCCACGCCCAGGGCAACGTCCTGTTCGACACGGGCTGCCACCCGTCCGTTGTGGACGACGCCGAGGCCCGCTGGGGCGGGATGGCGCGGGCCATGACGCCGATCATGGGGCGCGAGGACAATGTGGTCTCCCAACTCGCCTGCGTGGGGCTTGGGGCGGATGACATCGACGTGGTGGTGTGCTCGCACTTCCATCCCGACCATTGCGGCTGCAACGGCTTTTTCCGCAAGGCGACGGTCGTTGTGCATGCGGCGGAACTCGCCGCGGCGAAGGCGGAGAATGCCGCTTCTGCGGGCTATCTCCCGGTGGAGTGGGATCAGGGCAATCCGCTTGAGCTGATCGACGGGGAAAAGGATCTTTTCGGCGATGGCCGCGTGACACTCATCCCGTTTCCCGGCCACACGCCGGGCCTCACCGGCGCGCTCGTCGCGCTGGACCGCGACGGCCCCTTCCTGCTCGCCTCGGACGCGGTGAGCGTGCGCACCAGCCTCGACCCCGGCGTGGTGCCGAAGAACACCTGGAACGTCGATCTGCATAACCGCTCCATCGCAGAAATCCGCAGGATCGAGGCGGGCGGCGCCACCGTCCTGTGCGGCCATGACGATGCCCAGTGGCAGACCCTGCGGAAGGGGGCGGACGCCTACGAGTGAGGCGCGGGCCCGTTTCCATCCATCATCTCACGCAAGGCGGATTTTCCATGGATCTCAATCTGAAGGGCAAGGTTGCGCTGGTCACCGGCGGCGCGCGCGATGTGGGGCGCGAGATCTCGCTCGCCCTCGCCGCGGAGGGGGCGACGGTCGCGCTGAACTATCGCAATTCGGCGGAAGAGGCGCAGGCGGTCGTGGATGAAATCCGCGCGCGCGGCGGCGAGGCCAAGGCCTACAAGGCGGACGTGGCGGATTTTGCCGCCGTCAGGGCGATGGTCGAGGCCATCGTTACTGATTTCGGCGGCCTGAATATCGTGGTCAACAATGCCGGCCTCGCCATCCGGCAGAAATTCACCGACTCCACCGAGAAAGAGTGGAAGGCGCAGATCGATACCTGCCTCTATGGCGCCATCCATCTCGCCCACGCGGCCGTCCCGCATCTGGAGAAGGCGGGCGATGGGCGTCTCATCGCCATCGTCGGCGACTCCTCGCGCGTGGGCGAATCCGGCCTCGCCATCGTTGCTGCGGCGCGGGCGGGCACCATCGCCCTCATGAAGTCGCTGGCCCGGGAGCTGGGCCGCAGCGGCGTCACGGCCAACACCGTGTCCCTCGGCCTCGTCGAGACCGCCCATGACCGCTCGTGGGTGGAAGCCAACCGCGACAAGCTCACCAAATTCTATCCGCTGCGCCGTCTCGGCCAGCCGGAGGACATCGCACCCACAGTTGCCCTGCTGGCCTCGCCCAAGGGCTCGTGGATCACCGGGCAGGTGATCTCCATCTCCGGCGGCTTCTGCATGGTGTGAAGACAGCCGCGCACAAGAACGCGGTGATCAATGGGGAGGAACAGATGCTCAAGGCCGATCTGATCGCTCCGGTACCGGAGCTGTTGCGGCGGCATGCGACGGAACGCGGCGCGAAAGTCGCGTTCCGCGATGCGCGACGCGCCGTCACCTATGCCGAGCTGGAGCGGCGCACGGCGAACCTCGCCGGGCATCTCGCCGGGCTCGGCGTCGGGGCCGGGGACCGGGTGGCGATCCTGCTGCCGAACTGCGTCTCCTGGGTGGAGGCCTGCCTTGCCATCGTCCGGGCCGGGGGCGTCGCGGTGCCCATCAGCGCGGATGCGGCGCCGGGCGAAGTCTCCTACCGCCTGTCCGATGCCGCATGCCGGATCGTCATCACCACAGCCGCCCGCGCGGAGATGGTGGAGGGATTGCGCGCCGAGGCGCCCAGCGTCGCCGGCCTGCTATTGGTGGACGCCCCCGCCGGCGACCTGCGCAGTTTCGAGGCGCTGGCGGAGCTGCCGCCCGCCACGCCTGCCCGCGATCCCGCAGATATCGATGCGGCGTCCTTCATCATCTACACGTCCGGGACCACTGGACGTGCCAAGGGTGTGCTGCTCACCTGCCGCAGCATGCTGTGGGTGACGGCGGCGTGCTGGAGCCCCGTGGTCGGCCTCGGCAGCGCGGACAATGTGCTCTCGCCGCTGCCCCTGTTCCACTCCTACGCCCTCAACTTCTCGGTGCTATCCATCCTCGCCACCGGTGCGAGCGAATACATCCTGGAGAAATATTCGACGCGCGAGGCCATGCGCCTGCTCGGGACCGGCGAATTCACCGTCTTCCCCGGCGTGCCCACCATGTTCCATTATCTGATGGAGGCGGCGCAGGCGGAGGGACGAAAGATTCTGCCGGGCCTGCGTGTATGCGTCTCCGCGGGGGCGATCATGCCGGCGACGCTGAACACCGCCTTCGAGACTCAATTCGGCGTGCCGCTACTGGATGGCTACGGCATCACCGAGACCTCCACGATGGTCACGATGAACGCCGCCGCGTCCTCGCGCGTCATGGGGTCGTGCGGCCTGCCCCTGCCGGGCGTGGCGCTGCGCATCGTCGATCCGGCGAGCCTGCGCGACCTTGATGCGGGACAGGAGGGTGAGCTGATCGTGCGCGGGCCGAATGTCATGCTCGGCTATCACAACAAGCCGGAGGAAACGGCCAAGGCCCTGCGCAACGGCTGGTACCACACCGGCGACCTCGCCCGCGCCGACCGCAATGGCTTCGTCACCATCACCGGCCGGCTGAGGGAGCTGATCATCCGCGGCGGGCAGAACATCGCGCCAGCAGAGATCGAGGAGGTGGTGCTGCTGTTCTCCACCGTGCTCGATTGCGCGGTCGCGGGTGTGCCCCATCCCCAGCTCGGCGAGGTGCCCGCGCTGTATGTGGTGCCGCGCGATGGCAGTTTCGATGCCGACCTGCTGCTCGACCACTGCCGCCATCACCTCTCATCCTACAAGGTGCCCCATGTGGTGCATCAGGTGGACGAAATCCCGCGCACCGGCTCCGGCAAGATCATCCGCTTCCGGTTGAAGGAGATGGTGCAGTCTTAGCCCTGACACGGCTGCATCGACCTTCCCGTGGAGCGACGGGCGCCGGATCCTCAGGGTTCGGCGCCCGATCCGCTTCCGCGGATCGCAGCCGGAGCATGGTTCAGGTGGACGTTGAGGCCCGTGCGGCCTGAACCATGCGGAACAGGCGATCCGGCGTCACAGGCAGGGTGTCCACCTCGATGCCGAGCGGCGCGAGGGCGTCCGACACCGCATTGGCGATGGCGGCCGGCGCGCCGATGGTGCCGCCCTCTCCCATGCCACGGAACCCGCCGATATTGTTCGGCAGGTCCGCCTCCACGTGGAGGATCTCGATCTCAGGCATGGTGCTGGCGATGGGCACGAGATAGTCGGCGAGGCTCGCGGTCAGCAATTGGCCACCCTCATCGTGAACCACTTCCTCCAGCAGGGCGGCGCCGATGCCCTGGGCGACGGCGCCGTGTACCTGCCCGTCGACGATGAGCGGATTGATGATGCGCCCGCAATCCTCCGCCACCGCAAAGCGCTTCACCGTCACCGCAAAGGTCGCGGGATCGACCTCCACCATGGCGAAATGGGTGGAGGCGCAGGCCGTGCCGAGATAGGGGTCATAGCTCTCGGAGCCGACGAGATCCTCCCGCTGCTCGTGGGGGATGCGCCCCATCTGCGCATAGACCGCGTGGGCGACCTCCCGGAAGGTCATTGTCGCATTGGAGGAGCGGGCGCGGATGACGCCGCCTTCGGCCTCAAGGTCGTCCACCGGAACGTCCATGAGGAAGGCGGCGGCCTTCAGCACCTTCGCCTTCACCACGCGCGCCGTCTTGGTGGCGGCGCCGCCGCCCAGCACCGCCGAACGGCTGGCATAGGTGCCCGTGCCCATGGGCACGAGGGCGCTGTCGCCGTGCTGGATCTCGATGTCCTCCATGCGGCAGCCCAGCTCGTCGGCGACCACCTGGGCGAGCGTCGTCTCCAGCCCCTGGCCGTGGGAGGAGATGCCGAAGGCGGCCGTCACGGCACCGGTGGCATCGATGCGGATGGAGGCGGTCTCCGTGCCGGTGTTGATGGGCATGCCCGGCGCGACGGCGATGCGCGAGCCGATGCCCGTCAGCTCGGCATAGCTTGCGAGCCCGATGCCCACCCATCGCCCCTCGGCCCGGGCCGCGTCGCGCTGGCGCAGGAGGGCAGGGTAGTCCACCAGCTCGCAAACGCCCTGAAGGCATTCCTGGAATGCGGAGCGGTCCCAGATGATGCCGGAGCCGGTGCGGTAGGGAAACTCCTCGGCCGTCACGAGGTTGCGGCGCCGGATTTCGGCGGGGTCCATGCCGAGCTTGCGGGCCGCCATGTCCATCAGCCGTTCCATGGCGAAGGTGGAGGAGGGGCGGCCGACGCCGCGATAGGGACCGGTGGGCGGCTTGGGGGTGAGCACGCCGCGCACCTGGCCGCGATAATGCTCCATGCGGTAGGGGCCGGGCAGGAAACTCACCACCTGCACCGGCTCCAGCGCGCCGGTCCATGGGTAGATGGAATAGGCGCCGATATCGCCGATCACGTCCGCCCGGAGGCCGAGCAGGCGCCCGTCCGCATCCACCGCCAGCTCCGCCTCGATGGTTTCGTCGAAGGCCTGGCTCATGGCGGTGAGGTCTTCCATGCGGTCGGCGACGAACTTCACCGGCCGCTCCAGCTTGCGCGCGAGCACGCAGACCAGCATCTCCTCATGGTTCAGCGAGCCCTTGCCGCCGAAGCTGCCACCCACGTCGGGCGCCACCACCCGCACCAGATTGCCCGGAAGGTCGAGGCAGGAGCCGAGCACGTCGCAGATGATGCCGGGGATGTTGGTGGAGGAATGCAGGGTGAGGGCCTGTCGCCGCCTGTCCCACTCGGCAAGGTAGGAGCGGGTTTCCATGGGCATGGGCGTCTTGCGCGTCATGCGGAAGCGCCCCTTCACCACCACTGCCGCCGCGCCGATGGCGGCATCCACATCGCCGCGGGCGAAGGTGCGGGAGATGATGACGTTGGTGCCGGCCTCGTCATGCAGGAGCGGGGCGTCGTCCGCGGCCGCCTCTTCCTTCGCAATGGCGACGGGCAGCGGCTCGTAGTCGATGGAGATCAGCTCCAGCGCGTCCTCGGCGGCGTAGCGGCTTTCGGCGACCACCGCGACCACGGGCTCGCCCACGTAGCGCACCTTGCCCTCGGCGAGGGGGCGGAAGGGCGTCGCGTAATAGCCCTTCATGCGGGAGGTAGGGATGGCCGGCTTGAAGTCCCCGGCGATGTCACCGGCGTCGAAGATAGCGACCACGCCGGGCACCGCGAAGGCCTCCCCGACATCGATGGACCGGATGCGCGCATGGGGCTGGTCGCTGCGCAGCACCGCCACATGCAGAAGGCCCTGCGGGGCCATGTCGTCCACATAGCGACCCGAACCGGTCAGCAGGCGCGGATCCTCGGTGCGCTTGATGCGCTGGCCGACCAGCCGGGGGCGCATCTCCACGGAAGCGTCGAAGGCGGTCATGTCAGCGGCCCCCGTTCGCGCGCCAGCTCGCGCACCGCATCCACGATGTGCTGATAGCCCGTGCAGCGGCAGATGTTGCCGGAGAGCGCCTCGCGGATCGCGTCGTCGGTCTCCAGCGGGTGGTGGCGCAGCATGTCGGTGATGGTCATCAGGAAGCCCGGCGTGCAGAAGCCGCACTGGAGGCCGTGGTGCTCGCGGAAGGCCTGCTGGACGCGGCCGAGATCGCTCATCCGGCCGAGCCCTTCCACTGTCTCGATGGTCGCGCCGTCCGCCTGAATGGCGAGGGTGAGGCAGGACCGGGCGCTGCGCCCGTCCAGAAGAATGGTGCAGGCGCCGCACACGCCGTGTTCGCAGCCCACGTGCGTGCCTGTCAGGCCGATCTCGTGGCGCAGGAAATCGCTCAGCAACAGCCGCGCGTCCACCGCGCGGGTATAGGTGAGCCCGTTGATGGTGAGCGTGATGGTGGCCTGGTCCTGCATCACGCCGTCCCGCCGGTGGCTTCGCCCGTCCGTTGCCACGCCTCGGCGAGTGCGCGCCGCGCGAGGGCGCCTGCGAGGTGGCGGCGATAGTCGGCGGAGGCATTGAGATCGGAGTTCGGCTGGATGGCCGCCTGGAGCAGCGCTGCGGCCTCATCGAAGGCCGCAGGAGTGCCCTCGCGCCCCTCCAGAGCCGCTTCCACGTCTGCGAACCGCAAGGCGGTGTCCGCGATGCCCATCATGGCGATGCGCACGTTCCGCATCCGTCCGTCCGCCCGCGCCATGAGCACGGCGACGGCTGCCAGCGCATAGTCGCCGTGGCGGCGCGAAAACTCCTCGAATGCCCAGCCCGTGCCGTCCTCGGGAATGGCCAGATCGACGGCCACGACCATCTCATCCGGCTCCAATGCGGTGGAGAGGGAGCCGACCAGAAAGTCCCGTGCCGCCATGGTTCGGTCGCCGCGCGGGGAAGCGATATGGACCGTGCCGTCGAGCAGCAGCGTCATCATGGGCATCTCGGCGGCGGGGTCGGCGTGACACACGCTGCCGCAGAAGGTCCCGCGGTTGCGCACGGTGAGATGCGCCACATGCTTCATGGCGGCGTGGAGCACCGGGATGTGCCGCGCCACCAGCCCGTCCTCCGCCGTCATGCGGTGGCGCACCAGCGCGCCGAGGCGCAACACGCCAGCCTCATGCGTGATGCAGTCCAGGCCGGGGATGCGGTTGATGTCCACTAGGACCGATGGCTTCACGAGGCGAAAATTCATCATGGGCATGAGGCTCTGCCCGCCCGCGAGCACCTTCCCGTCGCCGCCCGCGCCAGCAAGCGCCTCCACCGCGTGGGCGATGCTCTCGGCGTGCACATAGTCGAACCGGGCGGGCTTCATCGGCGCATTTCCGGCATGTCTGGTTCCGATCCCTAGTGACTTGCATTATTAGACTATGATAGATCGTGTCAAGCTGCCCGGAGTTGGCGGCAGGCGCGTTCGACGACCGTCAGGGAGCCTCAAAGCCATGAAGATCAAAGCCGCCGTCCTGCGCAGCATGGGCGCGCCGATGCCCTACGCGCAGAGCCAGCCGCTCCACATCGAGGAGGTGGAACTGGACCGCCCCGGCCGCGACGAGGTGCTGGTGAAGATCGCGGCGGCGGGCCTGTGCCACTCGGACCTTTCGGTCATCAACGGCAGCCGCCCCCGGCCCATGCCCATGGCCATCGGCCACGAGGCGGCGGGTGTCGTGGTCGAGGTCGGCGACGGGGTGGACGACCTGAAGCCGGGCGACCACGTGGTCATGGTGTTCATGCCCAGCTGCGGCCATTGCCAGCCCTGTTCGCAGGGCCGCCCCGCCCTGTGCGAGCCCGGCGCGGTGGCCAACGGCAAGGGCGAATTGCTGACCGGCGCGATCCGCCTGCACGAGGGCGAGGAGACCATCCATCATCACCTGGGATGCTCGGCCTTCGCTGACCATGCGGTGGTTTCGCGTCGCTCATTGGTCCGGATAGACAAGGATATCCCCCTCGATGTCGCTGCGCTGTTCGGCTGCGCGGTGCTGACGGGGGTCGGCGCCGTGGTGAACACGGCCCGTGTGCAGGCGGGGGAGACGGTGGCTGTGGTCGGTCTTGGGGGCGTGGGTCTCGCCGCCGTCCTCGGGGCTCTGGCGGCGGGCGCCGCGCGGGTGGTCGCGGTGGACCTGTCGCCGGAAAAGCTGCAACTGGCCAAGGACCTCGGCGCCACCGGCGTCGTGGATGCCCGCGCGCCCGATGCCATCGAGCAGGTGCGCGCGCTCACCGGCGCCGGGGCCGACTTCGTGTTCGAGTTCGCCGGCTCCGCGCGGGCGCTGGAGAATGCTTACAAGATGACCAAGCGTGGCGGCACCACCGTCACCGCCGGTCTGCCGCCGCCGGATGCGGTGCTGCCGGTGAACATCGTGAGCCTCGTGGCGGAAGAGCGCACGGTGAAGGGCAGCTATATCGGCACCTGTGTGCCGGTGCGCGACGTGCCGCGCTACATCGAGCTTTACAAGGCGGGTCGTCTTCCCGTGGACCGCCTCATGAGCGGGCGCATCCCGCTCCAGGACATCAACGCAGGTTTCGATCGGCTGCATGACGGCTCCGTCGTGCGGCTCGTGGTGGACTTCCAGGGCTGAGAGAACGCAATGACCGACAAGCATTCCGCCACCCTGCTCGGCCTCGCGGACTGCCTCGGCGGCATCGACGCACCGGCCTGAAGGGGAAGGGAGACACGCACATGGACATGAGCGGCGAACAGTTGATCCCGGCCCCGCGCGAGGTGGTCTGGCAGGCGCTCAACGATCCGGAGATCCTCAAGCTCTGCATTCCGGGCTGCCAGGAGCTGGTGAAAAGCTCCGACACGCAGATGAGCGCCAGGGTGGTGCTCAAGGTGGGGCCGGTCAGCGCCCGTTTCGAGGGGGCCGTGACCCTTTCGGACCTCGATCCGCCCAACGGCTATCGCATCAGCGGCGAAGGGCAGGGCGGCATGGCCGGCTTCGCCAAGGGCGAGGCGAGGGTCACCCTCGAGGCGGCCGGGGCGGACACCATCCTGCGATACGAGGTCAATGCGCAGGTGGGCGGAAAGCTGGCTCAGCTCGGCGCCCGCCTCATCGACGCGACCGCGAAGCAGATGTCGGGCGCCTTCTTCAAGCGCTTCGCGCAGGAGATCATTGCACGCCGGACCCTCGGGCAAGGGGATGCGCCGGCATCGGCTGCCATGCCTCCGCCGCCCCCCACCACTGCCGCTCCTGTCGCGCATTCGCTTGGCGCACCTTCTGCCGCGGCACCTCCGCCCCACGCCGTGTCCGCCGGAATGCGCCTCGCCGGGCTCGGTATCTTCGCGGCTTCGCTCGTCGCTTCCGCCTATTTCCTTTCAGGGGCAGGGGAGCATGGCGGTCGAACGGGAGTCTCTCCCGACTTTTCGGCGGCGGTGATCCTCCTCCTGACGGCAGGCTTGGGATACCTTCTTGGTCGCCTGCAAGGCGTTGTGACGACAGTGGTCACGATCAGGCACGAGGCAAGTTAGACCAGGGCCGGCGCGGGGGGCGAATGCGGCGCTGGGCCGGGCGAGGCGGGGCCGGGGATGAAGGCGCCGAACGCATCGGCACCGCTCATCGTCCGCACCCGCAGCCGGGAAAGTGCAGTTTCGCCCGCTCCCGCGTCAAGGTGCGCCGACCGCCCTTGAAGGCCGCGAGGACAGGCGACAGCTCGGCCACCGCATCGCGCGGGGAGGGGCTGTCGATGATGACGAAATCCGCCGCCTTGCCGACTTCCAGCCCGTAATCGGGAAGGTTCATGAGGCGGGCGGGGCGGCTCGTCACCATGTGGAAGCACTCGGTCATGTCGTGGGCCGAGCCCACGTGGCAGATGTTGGCGTTGAGGTTCGCCATCCGCAATTGCGAGCAGTCGCCGAACGGGGTGAAGGGGTTCAGCACATTGTTGGTGGAGAGCGAGCAGTTCACCCCCTGCTGCAGCAGCAGGTGCGCGGGGGTGACGCCGCGCGTCTTGGCGAAGGTGCGATCCCGGCCCATCAGGAACAGGTCGGTGGAGGGCAGCACGGTGAGCGCGACGCCGGCATCGCGCATGCGCGTGGCGATCTCCACCAGCCGCTCCGGTTCCACGTAGGCGAGCTTGGTGACATGGCCGATGGCCACCCGCCCGCCCCAGCCGAAGCGTTCGGTGAGCGTGCAGACGTATTCGAGATCGAGCGCCGTGGGATCGGCGCCGAAATCCAGATGCATGTCGATGTCCACGTCGAAGTCGCGGGCCATCTGGAACACCCGGTCGATCTGTCCGTGCGGGTCGGTGTCCGTATAGGGCGCCGCGCCCACCGCCTTCGCCCCGCGCTGCAGCGCCTCCACCATCAGCTCTGCGGTGCCCGGATTGTTGGTGAGGCCCTCCTGCGGGAACACGCAGACCTCGATGTCGATGGCCCAGCGATAATCCGCCACCAGTTGCATCACCCCCTCGAAGCCGCGCAGGCCGATGCCGGGGTCCACCTCCAGGTGGGTGCGCATGTGGGTGGTGCCCTGGGCGATGGCTTTCTCGATGGTGCGCCGGCCCCGGGCGTACACGTCCTCCGGAGTGAAGTCCTTCTTGGCGCGGGCCACCTCGGCGATGGCCTCCTCCAGATCGCCCCGCCGGGAAGAGCAACGATCGAGGATGCAGGACTTGTCGAGGTGGATGTGGGTTTCCACGAAACCGGGGGCGACGAGGCATCCCCCGGCATCCACCACCTCGGCGTCAGCCGTGATCTCGGGCGCGATGGCTTCGATGCGGCCGGCGGTGATGGCGATATCGACGATAGGGTCCGGCGCGTCCGGCAGGCGGGCGTTCTTGACAATCAGGTCCATGGGGGGCCTCGACGGCTGGCAGGGGTTGATTTCCGCGATTTCACTTCACGCTGGCGCGGGCCTTCTCGCCCTTGAGCTTGGCGCGCCAGGTTCCGGCTTCGACCATCTCGGCGATGACATTGGCCATCACCTTGGCCACCGCCTCGGAGCCGCGCGGGTTCATGCTGCGCTGGGAGACGACGACGGACAGCCGCCAGGACGGCGTCGGATCGAGGATGGGGACGGCGACCATCTCGCCGCGCGCCATCTCGTCCATGAAGGCGAAATGCGGCATCACCCCCAGCGCCCGGCCGGAGCGCACCAGACGGGCGATGGTGGGCAGGCTGTCGCAGGCCGTGGCGATGGGCTCCACGTCGTTGCGGGCGGCGAACTGCTCGATCACCGTGCGCATCACGTTGGGCGCGCCGGGCAGCACGATGGGCCACGCGAACATGTCGCGGAACGCGATGGCGCCCTTGGCTGCCAGAGGGTGGTCGGGCGCTGCGAACAGCATGAGGTCTTCGACCATCATCTCGGTCCAGGCCACATGCTCGAACGCCTTGTGGTCGTACAGCAGGGCCACGTCCAGCCGGCCGGCCTGGAGGAGGTCGTCGAGATAGCCGGTCATGGCCTCCACCACGTGGAGGGCGATCTTGGGCTGCTGTTCGGCCATCGCCGAGATCAGCGGCAGTCCGAGGCCCCGGCAGGCGGAGGTGGGCAGCCCCACCGACACCCGTCCCGATGGATTGAGCGACGTGGAGCGAACCTGGTCCTTCACCCGGTCCACTTCCTCAAGGATGCGGCGGGCATGGTCGTAGAATTGCTGTCCCAGCTCGGAGGGCGTGACGCCACGCGCATGGCGCATGAGCAGTTCGACGCCCAGCTCTTCCTCCAGATTCTTCATCTGCTGGCTCAGCGAGGGCTGAGCAATGCGCAAAACCTCTGCCGCACGCGAGAAATTCCCGCTCTCTGCAATCTGGACGAAGTATTTGAGCTGACGAAGGTCCATGGCTCACCTTTGCATTATCTGAAATGGCATTGCCTAAAGGCGATTGTCAAATTGCATGATATATAGCCATATGCACAAACTATGGGCTATAAAGTGGCATAAGCCGATAATAATCAATGGTTTGGTATGGTTGATTTGGGTTTGGTGCAGCCTATTAAAGCACCCTATAGGCTGGGCCTATATATGTGATCGGAAAATAATCTTTGTCCTGAGGCAGCGCCTATATCAGCCTCATCTCGCAGATGATTTTCGGGCGGTCATGCCCGGCGCGTCCTGTACACGGCAGGAGAAACAGACATGCCTCCACAGAGCATTTTGCGCGGCCAGCTCCTGGCTGCGACGGTGGCGCTCGGCCTTTGCACCGGCCTCTCGGCCACGGCGCTGGCCGATCAGGAACCCTGTATCGGCAATTCCGCCGCCGTCACCGGCCCGGCCGCCTTTTCGGGCCTCGCCATCAAGATGGGCGCCGAGATCGCCATCGACGAGATCAACGCGGCCGGCGGCGTGCTCGGCAAGAAGCTGCGGCTGGTGCAGTATGACGATGCCGGCGCCCCGCCGCGCGGCGTCGACAACACCCGCCGCATCGCGCTGGCGGACAAGTGCATCGCCGTGCTCGGCGGCTTCCATTCCACCGTCGCTCTGGCGCAGGTGGACCCGATCCACGAGATCGGCATTCCCTACATGGGCGTGTGGGCGGCCAACACCAAGGCCATCGAGAATGGGCGCGATCCCAACTTCATGTTCCGCGTCTCCGCCAAGGACAAGTGGGTCGCCCGCTTCCTGGTGGACGAGGCCCTGAAGGCGTCGAAGACCGGCAAGGTGGCGTTCTTCTACGAGAACACCGGCTGGGGCAACGGCGCCTTGCCGGACGTGAAGGCCGCGCTTGCCGCCAAGGGCAAGGAGCTGGTGGCCGCCGAGACCTTCAACTGGAACGATCAGGACATGTCGCCCCAGGTGATCCGCGCCCGCGACGCCGGGGCGGACGTGGTCATCGTGTGGTCCCTCGACCGCGAGGCCAACCAGATCCTGCGGTCCATGGACAAGGCGAGCTGGAAGCCGGCCATCATCGGCGCCTGGGGCATCTCCGGCAATCTCGGCGAGCTGGCCGGTCCCCTCGCCAACGGCGTGCGGGTGATGCAGACCTACTCCTTCCTCACCCCGCAGAGCGAGGCGGGCAAGAAGCTGCTTGCTGCCGTCGAGGCCAAGACCGGCATCAAGGACCCGAAGGACATCAAGGCGCCGTCCGGCATCGCGAATTCCTATGACGCGGTCTACGTGCTGGCCGACGCCATCAAGATCGCCGGCTCCTTCGACTGGAAGAAGGTGCAGCAGGCCCTCTACCAAGTGAGCCGCGACGGCCTCGTCGCCCCCTACAAGCCGGCCTTCGACAAGGCCGATCCCGAGCGCCAGGACGCCATCCTGCCGCAATACTACCTGCTGACCGTTTGGCACGACGGCAAGCTGATCCCCCTCAAGGGCTCGCCCTACGACAAGTGAGCCCGCGCGGGAGGCGGTTTCCCTCGCCGCCTCCCGCTTCTGCCTCTCCCGCGCAGCCGCCCCGCGCCTCGACCGGCCACGGCCGGGTCCCCTCCCATCAACAGGTCGCCCGCAATGACCACAGTGGTGCAATACATCCTGTCCGGCCTTGCCATCGGCGGCATCTACGCCCTGGTGGCACTCGGCTTCCACATCATGTGGTCGTCCGCCAAGGCCGTGAACTTCGCCCATGGCGACACGCTGATGATCGGTGGCCTGCTGGCCGTCTATCTGCTCGCTGCCGGCCTGCCGTTGGGCCTCGCCTGTCTCGTGGCGGTGCTGGCCGGCGGCCTGTTCGGGCTGGTGCTGGAGCGCATCGCGGTGCGCCCCTTCCTGTCCCAGCAGGGCTCGGTGGGGTGGATGCTCACCACCATCGCCGTGGGCATCATGGTGGAGAGCTTCGCCACCATCCAGACCCAGGGCTACGCCCGGCCGCTGCCCTCGCCGGGGGTGGCCTCCTCGGTGCATATCCTCGGCGCCGGCATCTATCCGCAGGAACTGGTGATCCCGCTGGTGGCGGTGGTGGCCATGCTTGGCCTTCGGGCCCTCCAGCGCCACACCCTGGTCGGCCGCGCCATGCGGGCGGTGGCCCATAACAAGAATGCCGCGGCCCTCATGGGCATCAACGTGAATGCGGTGGTCGCCTTCTCCTTCGCCCTCGCCGGGCTTCTGGGCGCGGCGGCCGGCGTGCTGGTGGCGCCGGTGGTGCAGGCCTCCGCCGCCATGGGCGTGCTGCCGGGCCTGAAGGGCTTCGCCGTTGCCATCATCGGTGGCATCACCTCGGCGCCGGGGGTGGTCATCACCGGCCTCGTCTACGGGGTGATGGAGAAGTTCGTCGAGGGCTACATCTCCACCGCCGCGCGCGAGATCATCGGCTTCTCCCTCATGATCCTCACTTTGCTGGTGTTCCCCCAGGGCCTGTTCGGCAAGCGGGAGGTGATGAAGGTATGAGACACCTCACCCGCCATCTCACCCTGCTGGGTTTCGCGGCCCTCGCCGCCATCCTGGTGATCGTGCCGCTCACCTCCGGCAACGAATATGAGCTGCGCCTGTTCATGCTGTTCCTGATCTACGGCATCATCGCCGTGGGCCTGAACGTGCTGGTGGGGCTGACCGGCCTCGTCTCCCTCGGACAGGCGGGCCTGTTCGCGCTCGGCTCCTACACCGGCGCCATCGTGGCGACGCGGCTTGGCTTCGACATGATCTCGTCGAGCCTCATCGCCGCGATCGTGGCGGCCGGGTTCGGCGTGCTCCTCGCCTATCCCACGGTGCGGGTGCGCGGGGTCTATCTCGCCGTCGTCACCATCGCCTTCGGCCTCATCGTGGAGAATGTCGCCATCGAATGGCAGTCGCTCACGGGCGGCACCACCGGCATCACCTCCATTCCCTCGGCCAATGCGTTCGGGGTGCGGCTGTCCGGCTATGCCTTCTATGGCGTGCTGGCCGTGGTGCTGTTCCTCGCCACCGCAGCCGCGCACAATCTCAAGGTTTCGCGCTACGGCCGCGCCATGCTGGCGGTGTCCCAAAGCGAGATCGCGGCGCGGGCGCTGGGCGTGGACGCCACCGCCATGCGCACGCTGGCCTTCGTGGCGGCGGCTGTGACGGCGGGCCTCGCCGGCACCTTCTACGCCTTCCTCAATTCCTACATCTCGCCCGACATTTTCACCTTCTCCGACAGCGTGCGCTTCCTGCTCATGGTGATCCTGGGCGGCGCCGCCTCCACCTTCGGGCCGGTGCTGGGCGCCTATATCCTCACCTATCTGCCGGAATATCTGCAGGAGTTCGCGGTGTGGCAGAAGTTCGCCTATGGCGCGCTGCTGCTGGTCGTCATGTTCGTGATGCCGCGCGGCATCATGGGCTCGCTCGCCGCCGGCCTGAAACGGCTGGTGCCGGTTCCCCGCGCGGTCGCCGCGTCCGAAGGCCTGCCCGCCGAGGACACGCTGCGGCTCGATCCCCGCGCGCAGAAATCCGAGCTGGTGGCGCGCGACCTCACCGTGCGGTTCGGCGGGCTCACGGCGCTGGCGAAAGCCTCGCTGCGGGTGAAGCCGGGCGAGGTGCATGCCCTCATCGGGCCGAACGGCGCCGGCAAGTCCACCTTCGTCAACACCATCTCCGGCTTCTACCAGCCGAGCGAGGGCGCATTCGAGCTGGACGGCATCCAGCTCGCCGGCAAGCCTTCCCACGAGATCGCCCGCGCCGGCCTCTCGCGCACGTTCCAGAACACCGAACTGTTCGGCGAGATGACCGTGCTGGAGAACGTGATGGTGGGCTACCAGCAGCGCCTCGGCTACGGGCTCCTCGCCGCGGTGCTCCGCACCGGGGCCATGCGGCGGCAGGACGAGGAATGCCGGCGCGCCGCCATCGGCCTGCTCGTGTTCGTGGGGCTTGAGGACTATGCCAACGAGGAGGCGCGCTTCCTGCCCTTCGGCCTCCAGCGCCGCCTTGAGATCGCCCGAGCCCTCGCCCCCCGGCCGCGCCTGCTGCTGCTGGACGAGCCCGCCGCCGGGCTCACCACCCAGGAGATCGACGAGCTGGAAGCCATGATCCGGCGCATCGCGGCGCTCGGGGTCTCGGTGCTGCTCATCGAGCACCATGTGGAGCTCATCATGGCAGTGGCGGATACGGTGACCGTGCTGGACTACGGCCAGGTGATCGCCAGCGACACGCCCGCCGTGGTGCAGGAGAACCCGCGCGTCATCGAGGCCTATTTCGGCACCTCCCTCGATCACGCGAACCCGGCCGAGGTGACGGCATGACCCCTCCCGATACCCACACGGCGGACGTGCTGCTCGACATCCAGTCCATGGAATTGCGCTACGGCGCGGCGGTGGCGGTGCGCGACATATCCCTTCAGGTCAAGCGCGGCCAGCTGGTGGCGGTGATCGGCAACAATGGTGCCGGGAAGTCGTCCATGGTGAAGGGCGCGACCGGCCTCGTCGCCCCCTCCGGCGGCAAGGTGCTGTTCCGCGGCGCCGACACCACCCGCATGAGCGCGAATGCCAAGGTGGGCCAAGGCCTCGTCATGGTGCCGGAAGGCCGGCTGATCTTCCCCGACCAGAGCGTGGAGGACAATCTCATCCTCGGCGCCTACGTCCATGGCGGGCTGAAGGGCGCGCGGGCGAAGCAGACCCGCGACAAGGTGCTGGAGCTGTTCCCGCGCCTGAAGGAGCGCCTTACCCAGCAGGCCGGCTCCATGTCCGGCGGCGAACAGCAGATGCTGGCCATCGCCCGCGGGCTGATGGCCGAGCCTGAGCTGCTCATCATCGACGAGCTGTCGCTCGGCCTCGCGCCCAAGATCGTCGACCAGCTCATGGGCGTGCTCTCGACCCTCAACAAGGCCGGCCTCACCATCCTTCTGGTGGAACAGCTCGCCTCCTATGCGCTGGCCATCGCCGACCATGCCTATGTCATCGCCAACGGCCGCGTCGCGCGGGAGGGGCCGAGCCAGGTGCTCGCCCGCGATCCCGAGGTGATGGAAGCCTTTCTCGGCCGCAAGAAACCGGCGGCCTGAGCCTCATCATTTTGCAAGTCCGTCCAGTCCAAGGAGCCCCCATGTCCAGAATCGTCGATCTCAGCCTGCTCATCGAAGACAACATGCCGGCCCACAAGCTGTTTCAGCGGCCGGTCATCACCACCCACATGAGCCACGAAAGCTCGAAGGCGCTGGGCCTCGGCGTGCCCGGCGACGCCATGACCTTCCAGACGAATTTCATCGCCATGCTCGACCACGTGGGCACCCATGTGGATGCCTTCCGCCATGTGAAGCCGGACGGCGCGCCCATCGACGAGATGCCGCTGGAGATGTTCATGGGCAAGGCCGTGTGCTTCGACCTGCGCCACATCCCGGACCTCGGCGAGATCACCGTCGAGGATATGGAGAAGGCCGAGGCGGCCGCCGGCGTGAAGGTGGACGGGCACATCGTGCTGTTGTGCACGGGCTTCCACAACCGCAACTATCCGAGCCTGGATTCCGTGTGGAAGAATCCGCTGCTCACGGCGGAAGCCACCAAGTGGCTGTATGACCGCGGCTCGAAGATGCAGGGCGTGGAAGGCCCCTCCACCGACAAGCCCTCCGACAACATCTTCGCCCAGCACCGCCTGTGCCGTGACCTCGGCATGAGCCACTGGGAATGGCTGGTGAATCTGGAAGAACTGGTGGGCAAGGGCGAATTCCAGTTCTTCGGCGTGCCGCTGAAGTTCAAGGGCGGCTCCGGATCGCCGGTGCGCGCCTTCGCTATCCTCAACTGATCATTGCGAATACGTCTCTTCTGCCCTGACTAGACGTATGGGTCTGCTGGATGGTCACTGCCGACCATCCAGCAGCGCTCATTTTGCGGTCTTCACCCAAGATCAATCCCGCGCCGGAGCAGCCCCATGTCCGCCGAGTTCGACACCCTGAGCGCGACGGCCCTGCGCACGCTGGTGGCCCGGCGCGACGTCTCACCGGTGGAGCTGACGCGCCGCGCGCTCGATCGCGCCATCGCCACCCAGCCGACCCTCAACGCCTTCTTCCTCATCCTGGAGGAGGAGGCCATGGCCGCCGCCCGCGTCGCCGAGGATGCGGTGATGAAGGGCGCGCCGCTCGGCCTCATCCACGGACTGCCGTTTTCCGCCAAGGACCTGATGGCGGTGAAGGGGGTGCGCTATGCCTCCGGCTCCCGCGCCATGGCCGACAATATCGCCGAGGTGGACGCCCCCGCCGTGGAGCGGGCGAAGGCGCAGGGCGGCATCCTCATCGGCAAGACCACCACCAGCGAATTCGGCTGCAAGCCCATCGGCGACAGCCCGCTCACCGGCATCACCCGCAATCCGTGGAATCTCGCCATGACGCCGGGCGGCTCCAGCGCGGGAGCGGCGGCCTCGGTGGCGGCGGGCATCACCCCGTTCGCGCTGGGCACCGACGGCGGCGGCTCCATCCGCATTCCCTGCGCCTTCAGCGGGCTTTCGGGCCTGAAGGGCCAGTTCGGCCGGGTGCCGGTCTGGCCCACCTCGGCGACGCCGACGCTGGCCCATGTGGGTCCCATCGCCCGCTCCATGAGCGATGCGGCGCTGCTGTTTTCCGCCGTGGCCGGGCACGACCGGCGCGATCCCTTCGCCGTCGCCGGCCCGGTGCCGGACGTGATGGGCGCGGCGCAGGCCTCGGTGGCCGGCATGCGCGTCGCCTACAGCCCCACCTTCGGCTACGCCCGCCCCGCGCCCGAGG
Organism: Xanthobacter aminoxidans; assembly: GCF_043193615.1. Classification (NCBI taxonomy): domain Bacteria; kingdom Pseudomonadati; phylum Pseudomonadota; class Alphaproteobacteria; order Hyphomicrobiales; family Xanthobacteraceae; genus Xanthobacter; species Xanthobacter aminoxidans. The sequence continues at coordinate 375,804 of NZ_JBAFUS010000002.1, forward strand.
TGATTGCCGCGACCGACCGTGCCGCCCAGACCTTCGAGGCGCTGGGCTGCCATGTGGAGCAGGTGGACGCGGTGTTCGACACCGACCCCGCCGATTTGTGGACGGCGGAATTCTATGCCGGCGTCGGCACCCGTCTGCGCGATGTGCTGGAAAACCGCCGCGCGCTTCTGGACCCGGCGGTAGCGGACATCCTGATGCCGGCCCTCGGCCAGGAGATGAAGAGCTACTATGCCAGCGTCTTTGCCCGCTACGCCTTGCGCGAGAAGATGCGCCTGTTCTTCGAGCGCTACGACCTGCTGATCTCGCCGGTGCTGCCGGTGAGCGCGCTGGAGGCCGGGCGCAACCTGCCGGAGGGGCTGGAGGACCGCAATCTCGTGTCCTGGGTGTTCTACACCTACCCCTTCAACCTCACCGGCCAGCCCGCCGGGGCGGTGTGCGCCGGCCTCTCGCCTCAGGGCATGCCCATTGGCCTTCAGATCGTCGGCCGCTCCTATTGCGAGGACGATGTGGTGCGCGCGGCGGCGGCGTTCGAGCGCGCCCAGCCGCCCGGCTACAACCGCCCGTCGGCAGGGGCCTGAGGCGTCCCGGTCCTGAACCCGCCCGTACCCAAGGCCGACGTTCGGCAGCAGTTTCCGGTGCGCCTGACGCGATTGGCTTCCCGGCCTAAATCCAGCGCTGGTCTAGCGGAAGGCCGCGAGCGCCTGCTCCGACTGGCGCGCGAGGATGCCGGCATCGACGCCGATGGCCGTGAAGGTGGTGCCGAGATCGATGCAGCGCTTGGCGAAGGCGGGGTCGCCCGTGAGGATGCCCGCCGGCTTGCCGGCGGCGTGGATGCGGATGATGGCGTTTTCCACGGCATCCACCACGCGGGCATGCTTCAGGTCGCCCACATGGCCGAGGCTCGCGGCAAGGTCGCCGGGGCCGATGAAGATGCCATCGACCCCCTCGACAGCGGCGATGGCGTCGATCTGGTCCAGCGCTTCCTGCGTTTCCACCTGCACCAGCAGGCACAATTCCCGCGCGGCGGCGTGGGGATAGTTCTTCACCCGGCCGAAGCGGGTGGCGCGGGTGAGGGCGGATACCCCCCGGATGCCGTCGGGCGGATACCGGGTGGCGGCCACCGCGGCGCGGGCCTCCTCGGCATTCTGGACGTAGGGGATCAGCAGGCTCTGTGCGCCGATGTCGAGCAGGCGCTTGATGAGCACGGTGTCATTGGCCGCCGGCCGCACCACCGGGGATACCGGATAGGCCGAGACCGCCTGCAACTGGGCGAGGACCGTCGTCAGCTCGGCCGGGGAATGTTCCGTGTCGAGGAGCAGCCAGTCATAGCCGGCACCGGCCACCACTTCGGTGGCGTAGGCGCTGGAGAGGGTGCACCAGAGGCCGAGCTGCTGGCGGCCCTCGATGAGGGCCGCCTTGAAGGCGTTGCGGGGCAGGTCCATGGGAAAGCCTCAGGTGAAAGCCTCAGGTGAAGGAGACGCTGATGGCGCCCACCGGTCCATAATCGGCGGTTATCACGTCGCCGGCGGCGATGTCCACGGGCCGGGTGAAGGAGCCCGCCAGCACGATCTGCCCCTTCTCCAGCTTCGCGCCCACGGCGGAAAGCTTGTTCACCAGCCAGGCGATACCGGCCGCCGGATGGCCCATGATGGCGGCCGAGACGCCGCTCTCCTCGATGATGCCGTTCTTGCTCAGCGTTGCGCCCACCCAGCGGATGTCGATGTCCATGGGGCGGATGACGCGCCCGCCCACCACGATCGCGGCGAAGGCGGCGTTGTCGGCGATGGTGTCCACGATGGCGCGGGGCACCTCGGTGCGATAGTCGATGATCTCCAGCGCTGGCACGACGAACTCGGTGGCGCGCATCACGTCATAGATGCGCACGCCCGGCCCTTCGAGGTCCTCGCCCATCACGAAGGCCAGCTCCACCTCAAGGCGCGGCTTGATGAAGCGCGCGGCGGGGATCTGGGCGCCGTCGTTGAACAGCGCGTCGTCGAGGATGCGGCCATAGTCCGGCTCGGTCATCTTCGAGGCCATCTGCATGGCGCGGGAGGTGAGGCCAATCTTGTGGCCGGCCACGCGGGCGCCGTTGGCGATGCGCGCCTGCGCCCACAGATCCTGCACGCGGTAGGCGTCCTCGATCTCCATGTGCGGGAAGGTACGGCTCAGCTGGACGACGGGCTTGCCCTCCCGCTCGGCCTTGAGAATGGATTCTGCGCCGAGGCGGCGCTCCTCTTCGGTCATCATGGGTGCGTGTTCCGGCGCGGGGTCACAGGAGGGCGAGGGGGCGGACCGGCGAGCCCGTGGCGCCGGTGATCCGCAGCGGCTGAGCGACGAAGGCGAAGGAGCCCTGGCCCGCCGCGCCCAGCTCGTCGAGGGTGAGGTTCTCGATGATGTGGATGCCGTTCTGGGCGATGAGGATCATGTGCACCTCCAACGTGATGTTGTGGTGGTTCATCACCTCGAACGCGGACGTGTCGGAGCCCACGGAGAACGGCTTGCGCGCCGCGAGCCAGCGTCCGCCCTCGACGCCCGGCCCCGGCGCGCCGGCGGAATCGAGACCGAGATATTTCGGCGAATCCTGCCAGTAGGCGGCCCAGCCGGTGCGAACCAGCACCACGTCGCCCGCCCCCACACGGGTGCCGGATGCGGCCTCGGCCGCCTCCAGCTCCGCCACGGTGATCTCGTGGGCGGGATCGAGCGCCTCGACACCGAGCGCGCGCGCCACGTCGAGCAGCACGCCGCGCCGGAAGATGGGGGCGATGGTTTCCGCCCCGTGCACCTTGAACAGGCCGGTGCCCTGCTGCTCCTTGCCCGCATCATACTTGCCATAGAGCGCGCCATGCTCGGAGACATGGCACAGGGCATCGATGTGGGTGGACGAGTGGGTGCTCGTCACCATCAGCTCGTTGGACGAGGAGTGGCCGCAGGAGCGCAGCACGTCGCCGTGCCGGTTGTTGAGGGTGATGTGGAAGGGGGGATGCGCCGGGTGAATGGGCATTCCCTTCTGCATGGGGTGGCTGAGGTCGATGCTGCGGGCAGCCTCGGCGGCCTTCAGCCAGTCCTCGAAATCGAAGCTGCGGGACGGCGCGGAAGTGACGGCATTCATTGGAGCTTGGCTCCCTTCGTCTCGGGCAGGAAGATGAGGACGATGAGACCGGCGAGCAGGAAGAAGCCGGCCGTGAAGGCGAGGGCACCAGAGAGGCCGTAGCTTGTCGCAAGGAAGCCCACCATCATCGGGGCGAGGGCGCTCACCGCGCGACCCGCGTTGTAGATGAAGCCCTGCGCCGTGGCCCGCACGTTGGTGGGGAACATCTCGGCGAAGGTGGGGGCGAAGCCGGAATAGAAGCCGGTGCCGAAGAAGGCGACGACAGGGCCGAAGGCCAGCAGCGCCGTGGGCGTGGAGATCATCGTGTAGACCGGCACCGCGATGGCCGACAGCACGAAGTAGACGATGAACGCCACCTTGCGGCCCAGCGAATCCGCCACGTAGCCGAAGGAGATGAAGCCGAGCGCCGCGCCCACCTGCATCACCACGATCCAGGTGGTGGACTTCACGAGGTCGAGGCCGGGGCCGCCATTGGCGACGGGGGTGGCGAGCCAGGTTGGAATCCAGGTGAACAGGCCCCAGTAGCCGCACATGGCCGCCGCGGTGAAGGCGAAGCACACCAGCGTGCTGCGTCCATGCTCGCCGCTCAGCATCCGCACGGTTTCCATGAAGGTCAGGCGGCGGGTCTGCTGCTTCCAGATCTCCGGCTCCGGCGTGTGGCGGCGGATCCAGAAGGCGAGCATCGCCGGGGCGATGCCGAAGAAGAACACGCCGCGCCAGCCGATCACCGGCAGCAGCACCGCCGCGACGATGGCCGCCAGCGCGTAGCCCGACGCGAACGCGCTCTGCACCCAGGCCATCACCTTGCCGCGGTGCTGGGCGGGCCAGGTCTCGGTGATGAGGGCCGCGCCGGCCGACCACTCGCCGCCGACACCGAGGCCGACGACAACGCGGAACAGCAGCAGTTGCGCGATGCTCTGCGAGAAGCCGCACAGCAGGGTGCCCACCGAGTAGCACAGGATCGAAAGCACCATGGACCGGGTGCGGCCGATGCGGTCGGCGAGGAAGCCGAAGACGAGGCCGCCGAAGGCGGTGGCCACGAGGCTCGCGGAGGCGATCATGCCGGCGGTGGACCGCTCCATGCCGAGGTCCGCGCTGATGTGGCTGATCAGCATCGCGAACAGCAGGAGGTCCATGATGTCGAGGGCCCAGCCGAGATAGGCGGACCAGAACGACTGCCATTGGGCCTTGGTGGCGCCCACATACCAGCGCGCGCCGGCGGCCGCAGGGCGGCTGCCAGAGACATCGAGGCTCATCGGTATTCCTCCACGATTATTGCTTGCCGCGCCTTTTGCGCGGGCCTTTCCGCCTCGGCCACGAAATGCCTTGGCGAACAGGGCTTTGGACCTTGATAGGAATGGCGGGTGCGCGCCGCAATTGGTCAATTTTCAAGCGGGATGTGAGCGGAATTGACATGCGGGCGGCGGGGCCTCATGCCTCAAGGGCATTTATCCGTGGCCGCATGTGAAATTGGAATGTCTCAACTCTATCGCTCCCTGCCGTCGCTCCAGACGCTGCGCTGCTTCGAGGCGGCGGCGCGCCTTGGCAGCTTCACGTCGGCGGCCGAGGAGATGTGCATCACCCACAGCGCCGTGAGCCACCAGATCCGCGCCATGGAGGAGGCCGTCGGCCAGCCGCTCTTCACGCGGCAGGGCAACCGTATGGCGCTCACCGTGGTCGGCCGGAGCCTCGCGGCGGAGACGAGGCGTGCGCTCGACTATCTCAGCCAGGCCTATGCGGTGGCCCACGCCCAGGCGGTGCCGCGGCCGCAGATGCTGAACCTGTCGCTCCAGGTGGCGCTGGCGGAGCATTTCCTGCTGCCGCGCCTCAATGAGTTCAAGCAGGTGCTCGGCCCCGTCGTGCTGCGCATGACGAGCCTCGCGGACCTTGAGGAAAAGTGCCCGGATGACACCGACATCGCGCTGGTCTACGGCACCGGCGACGTGCCCGGCATGATCGTGGAGAAGATCGCGGACGAGGAGGTGTTTCCGGTCTGCAGCCCCGCCTTCCTCGCGCGCTATCCGGACCTGTCGCTGGAGCGCATGCCCGAGGTGCCGCTGCTGCTGCATTCCCAGGTGACGTGGAACCTGTGGCTGGAAAAGGCGAACCTGCCCATCGTCTACCCCACCCAGTCCACGCTTCTGGACGACATCGCCCTCACCATCCGCGGCGCGCTCGCTGGGCAGGGCATCGCCATGGCGCGCTCCCTCGTCGTGCGGGACTATCTCAGGACGGGCGAACTCGTGCGCCTGTTCGACCTCTCGGTGCCCGGCATCTTCTCCTATCACCTCGCCTGCCGCAGCCAGGATGTGCGCACGCACTATGCGCCGCAGATCGACTGGATCGTTCGCGCCATGCGCGCGCTGCGATAGGCGCGCGGCGACGGTGCGGGCGACGCTGGCCGCTGTTCAGGTCGCACCGCGGGCGCCCCCCGCCTGGTGGCCGAAACCCAGTTCTTTCCGCAGTTGCTGCAGCGCGCGGGATGCGGCGACCGTCAGCAAGCTGTTCGTCCGGCAATAGATCGAGAAGCTCCGGCTCGATTGCATCTGCGCCTGTCTCACATCCAGCGCGACGAGAGGCGAAGCGACCCCTTCAAACAGCATCGGCGGTAGCCAGGTCAAAAAGCCGGCCCGCTCCACCAGGGCCTTCATGACCAGCAGGGATTGCGTCTCGACGCGAACGTCGGGGGCGGGAACGCCGTTGCGGGCGAATACCTCGCTGACCTGGGAGCGCACCGAAGTGCCTTCGGGCGGAAGCACCCAATTTGCCTCCCGGATATCCTCCAGCGACAGGTTGGCGCGCGATGCGAGCGCGTGCCCCCTGCCGGAGACGAAGCAGCAGCCCTCGTGCGAGGGGCCGCGGACAAGACACTGAATGTCCTGTCCCTCCGGCAAATGGAAGGCCACCGCCAGATCCAGCTCACCGTGCACGAGGCGCACGGCCAATTCGTCTTCGAGCCCGACGACGATGGAGAGCACCGTCTCCGGAAATGCGGCCCCCATGCGCATGATCGACGGCGGAAGAAGGACTTCGGCCGCGCTGGACACAACCCCGAGCCGGACGCTGCCCTGCCCGATACCCCGCAGCGCACGGATCTCCGAGAGCGTGGTCTGGGTCTCGCTTTCAAGGATGCGCGCGCGGCGCAGCAGCACTTCGCCGTAGGCGGTCAGCTTCATACCGGTCGGCTGGCGCTCGAACAGTGGCGCGCCCACCTGGGCCTCCAGGCGCTTGATCGTGCGGGTCAGGGCGGGCTGGGTCAGGTTGAGCACCTGAGCCGCGCGGCTGAGAGAGCCCTGCTCGGCGACCGCGAGGAACGCCGTGACCAATCTCGAATCCAGGGGCATGATTTTTGGTTATGTCCTTAGCTCACACGGCATTGGATTTCGCAGGACGGCTGCTGCAGCTTCACCCCCGCCCAAACATGGCTGAAAGAGATGATAGGGAGCATCCTGGGTGATGAACAACGATAAAATGCAGCAGTCACTGCTGCGTCGCGCCACCTTGCGCCACCGGGTCAGCGATGGGGAATGGGCGGCGCGCGTCGAGCTTGCCGCATGCTACCATCTGTGCGCCCACTACGGGATGACCGATATGATCTACAATCATATCTCCCTGCGCATCCCCGGCGAGAACGAGCATTTCCTCATCAATGCCTTCGGCCTGCTCTATGAGGAGGTGAATGCATCGAACCTGGTGAAGGTGGATATCGACGGCAACCAGCTGGATGACGACCCGCTGGATGTCAGCCCCGCCGGCTTCGTCATCCACTCGGCCATACACCGCGCGCGACCGGACGCACGATGCATCTTCCACACGCACACGGCCGCCGGCGTCGCCGTCTCCGCGCGGAAGGAGGGGCTGCTGCCCATCTCTCAGCACGCCCTGCGCTTCTTCGAGCGGATCGGCTATCATCCGTTCGAAGGCATCGCCCTCGATCTCGACGAGCAGACGCGTCTCGTGCGCGATATCGGCTCGCACAACGCACTCATTCTTGAAAATCACGGGCTTCTGACGTGCGGAAAGACGGTCCGGGACGCGTTCGAGCTCATGTATTACCTGGAGACGGCCTGCAAGATCCAGGTGGCCGCCCAGTCTGCCGGCTCGTCCCTCATCTTTCCGTCCGAGGCCGTCGCCCGGCGGACCGCGAAGCAGTTCGAGGATATCGACCCCTTCATCGACGAGCGCGACTGGAAGGCTCTGCTGCGCCTGCTGGAGCGCCGGCAGTCGAGATACGCGGCGTGACGTGCAAACAACGATAATATGAATTCGGGGGAAGCCACATGAGCTCCGATACAACAGCAATCGCCAGCGCGGGCGCCAGTGACGAGGACGGGAGCCTGTTCGCAAGAATAAGCTGGAAATTCATCCCGTTCATCATGCTGTGCTACCTGTTCGCCTATATCGACCGGGTGAACGTGTCGTTCGCGAAGATATCCATGGCGAAGGACCTGCAATTCAGCGACTCCGTGTACGGGTTCGGCGCAAGTATTTTCTTTATCGGATACTTCTTCCTCGAGGTGCCGAGCAACCTCATCCTCGATCGCGTCGGCGCCCGGCTCTGGCTGGCGCGCATCATGATCAGCTGGGGCGCCATCAGCTGTGCGACACTTTTCGTGCAGGGCGAGGTCTCATTCTACATCCTGCGTTTCCTGCTCGGGGTTGCGGAAGCCGGGTTCTTTCCGGGTATCATCTACTTCCTGACCACATGGTACCCGAGCAGGCTGCGCGGGCGCATCATGGCGGCCCTGATCTGCGCCATTCCCATCTCCGGCCTGATCGGCGGCCCGGTCTCCGGTTGGCTCCTCGATGCGCTGCATCAGGTCGGTGGGCTGAAGGGGTGGCAGTGGCTCTTCCTGGTCGAGGGCTTTCCGTCCATTCTCCTGGGAATTGCCTGCCTTTTCATCCTGCGCGACGGGCCTGATGATGCCGAATGGCTTTCGCCGGACGACCGGGGGCGGCTGAAGCAGATCAAGGTGGAGGAAGCCCATGCGACCCCGGGCCATTCATTCCGCGACGCGCTGACGTCCCTGGCGCTGTGGAAGCTGACCTTCATCTACTTTTCGCTGGGCGCCGGCTTCCTCGGAATTGCATTCTGGATGCCCACCCTGCTCAAGGAGGCGGGAGCCGGGTCGAATACGATGATCGGCCTTCTGTCGGCCATTCCGCACCTGTTCTCCATCGTTGTCATCATCGGTGCGGGGTGGTCTTCGGATCGCTTCCGCGAGCGGCGCCTGCATCTCGTCATGCCCATCCTCGTCGGAGCCCTGGGCATCGTGATCGCCGTCAAGTCCAGCGGCGATCTCACCACGGTGCTGATCGGGCTGACGATGGGAGTGGCGGGAATAAGCTCGGCCATCGCCACGTTCTGGACGCTGCCGGGTCTTGTCCTCGGCGCCCCGGCATTGGCAGGCGGCCTCGCGCTCATCAATTCCGCCCTCGCGCTGGGCGGGTTCGCGGCGCCCTTCGCGATCGGGTGGCTGCGCGATCATGTCGTTGATGGTGGCATGGTTGCCCTGCACACCCTGGCGGCAATTCTGGTGCTCGGCGCGGTGATGGTCCTGACCTTCAGCGGCCGCGTCGTGAACCGCTAGCTTTGGCGGGCGTGTCTCAGGGCTCGCGCGGCCGTCCTGGCCGGTCGCGAGCCCTGAGCGCCAAGGGGACCTGAGATTGTTGGCGCACGCCAGAACCCGCGGCGTGCGTTCACCGCCAAGACGGCGGGGCGCCATCCGCCGCCGCGAGCCGCCGATACCCGCCGTCGAAATAGAGCAGCGGCTCGGCACCGCGGCAGCTGACGCCGACCACCTCGCCGACGAAGATGGTGTGCGTGCCGGCGTGGTGGCGCTCGCGCAGCCGGCACTCGATCACGGCCACCGCCTCGGCGAGAAGGGGACAGCCGGTCTCGCCCAGTCCATGCGCCACATCCTCGAACGGCCGGTCGAGCCGGCGGGCGAAGCGGCCCGCCAATTCCTGCTGGTGTGCGGCGAGAATGTTCACCGCGAAGGCGCCGCTGTCGGCGATCAGGCCGTGGGAGGTGGTCTCGCGGTTCACCACGGCGAGGATCTGGGGCGGGGCGGTGCTGACGCTGCACACCGCCGTCGCCGTCATGCCATTGAGCTGGTCGCCGCGGCGCGAGGTGATGACTGTGACGCTCGCCGCCAGAACCCGCATGGCGGCCTTGAAGTCGGCCGCATCCACGGGCGGCTTCTCCGTGGCGGAGGAGGGACGCATCAGGCCGCCCCCTCGGTGAGGAGGTCGCGCAGCTGCCCGCCGCCATACCCGCGCCGCAGGTAGCCGCGCGCCTGCAAAAGCGGCACGACCTCCCTCACGAAATCCTCGAACGTGTCCGGCAGGAAGGCCGGCGACACCACGAAGCCATCCGCCGCGCCACTGTCGATGATGGCGATGAGCTGGTCCGCCACGTCCTCTGCCGTCCCCACGGCGCGCGGGCACATGACGCCGCGCGCATAGACGCCGCCCGCCTCGGCGATGGTCATGCCGCCATCGGGCGTGATGCTGCGGAGCGCGGCGAGGTTGCCCTGACTGCCCGAGGCGGCGATCTCCTTCACCGTGGCCTCCATCGGCAGGCTGGAGAAGTCGGTGTTGGCGTGGGCGGCCAGCGTGGAGAGGCCGGCGACCGGATCGGCCAGGGAATCGTGCAGGGCCTCCTTCGCCTCCGCCTCGGCGCGGGTGGCGCCGATAAAGGGCATGATGGCCATCAGCACCTTGCTCGCCCCCGGCGGACGGCCCGCCGCTTCGAGCGCACCCGCCACATCGGCCTTGAAGGCGCGCATCCGCTCCATATTTGGCTGGAGCGCGAAGATCACGTCGGACCAGCGTGCCGCGAACGCCTTGCCGCGCCCGGAGGAGCCCGCCTGCACGATCACCGGCCGGCCCTGCGGGCTGCGCGGGATGTTGAGCGGCCCGCGCGACTGGAACCACGGCCCGCGATGGTTCACGTAATGCACCTTGGCGGGATCGGCGTAGATGCCGGCCGCCCGGTCGAGGACGAGGGCATCTTCGTCCCAGCTGTCCCAGAGGCGGAAGGCGAGTTCCATGAACTCGTCGGCGCGGTCGTAGCGCTCGTCATGGCCGAGATGCGGCACGGTGCCGAAGTTCAGCGCCTCCCCGTCGTTCATGGAGGTGACGACGTTCCACGCCGCCCGCCCGCCGGAGATATGGTCCAGCGTCGCGAACTCGCGGGCGATGTTGTAGGGGGCGTCATAGGTGGTGGAGCGCGTGGCGCCGAGGCCGATATGGCGCGTCACCGCCGCCATGGCGCCGAGGATCGGCATGGGGTCCATGCGTGTCGCGTCCTGGTCGCCACGGGCGAGGCCGGCGGCATGGCTGTCGCCGTAGCGATCAGCGATGGCGAGACGATCAGCGAAGAACAGGAAGTCGAAGCAGCCCTGTTCCAGCAGGCGTGCGATGCGCACGTAGTGGTCAAGGCTGAGGAACGGCGTCTCGTGCGCCGGATTGCGCCAGATGGCGTGGCTGTGCACCACCGGGCCGGCGATGAGGAAGCCGCACAGATGCATGGGTTTTGGCATGGTAGATCCTCCCTGTCCCGATCCTGGGCAAGGCTTTCCGGTTCACGCGCCGGATGCCCTGCGCATGCTGATGATGAGACCTTGGTGCTTTGACTGAATGGTCATCCCCCGGCCGGGCCGGGGGATGGGAGCCTGGGCGTCAGGTAATGATGCCGAGGGAGACGTTCTTTCCGCCCTTGATCTCCTGGACCAGGAAGGAGCGGTTGATCTGGTCGCCACGGGCGTCGAAATCGCAGGTGGCGCCGGCACCGACGAACTTGATCTTCTTGCCGGCGCGGATGAGCTCAAGGCCCTTCACCACGTCGTCCACCTCCTCGCCGGGCGGATTGCAGACCTCGAAGACGGATTTGGCCCACACCTTCGCGTCGGATGACTTGGCGTGCTCCATGGCGAGGGCGGTGACGCACATCTGGTCGTGGGCGTTGCCGGCGAAGAGGAAGACGGTGCCGGGCGCCGCGCCCATCTCCTTCACGAACTTCTTGTAGGACGGCGAGTCCAGCGGCGGCGCGGGCTGAAGGTGGTAGATGCCGTTCGCCACCTCCGGTCCGACGGCCTGGAGGAACTTGCCCTCCGCGTCGGCGCCGATGGACAACGCGACGATCTTGGACTTGAAGCCGCCGCGATAGACTTCCTTGGCGATGGAGACGAAATCCGTCAGCAGGGAGAGGCAGAACACCGCGTCCGGATCGCCACCGAATGCCTTCTCGACTTCCGAGCGGTAGGAGGGCTGGTCCGGGTTGTACATCACCACGTCGAGCACCTTGCCGCCGAGCTTGGCGAACTCCGCCTTGAACGGCTCGATCATGGCCACGACGAAGGGGTTCTGCTGGGCCAGCACCACCGCCGTCTTGGCGCCGATGGTCTTCATCACCTTGGCCCCGGCCGGGCCCCAGGACGTGCTTTTGGCCTGGAAGCGGAAGACCATGCCCTTGGTGTCGCCCTCGGTCACGGCATTGGCCGAGCACGAGACCATCTGCACCTTGTCGGCGGCGAGGATGATGGGCTTGGCCGCCAGCGCGATGGGGCTGCCCCAGAAGCCGCCCACCAGCTCCACCTTGTTCACTTCCAGCAGCTTCTTGGTGCCGGTGACGCCGACGGTGGGATTGGTCTCGGAATCCTCGATGAACAGCTTCAGCGGGCGTCCGCCGAGGATGCCGCCGGCATCGTTCACCCATTTCACCGCCATCTCGGCGGCCTTCTTCATGTCCGGGCCATAGGGGCCGGTGGCACCGGAGAAGGGCAGCACCATGCCGATGGGGATCTCCGCCGCCTGAGCCACCGCCGGCCGGCCCAGCAGGGCGGCCGCCGGAAGCGAGGCGAGGCCGGCGACCACGTGCCGGCGAGTGAGGGGCAGACTGCGCGTCACGGCTGTTCTCCTGCTGCTGTGTCGGGTTCGGGATGGAGGTGGAGCAGCGCCTCGGCGGCGCCGTCGTCGATCTGCAGTGCGTCGTTGAAGCGGTTGAAGAAACCGGCGAGCGCCGCGCGCAGCGTCAGTTCGACGATCTGCGCTTCGGTGAAGTGCTGCCGTAGGTCATCGAACACGTGGTCGCGGATGCCCCAGGCGCGCTGGGTGACGAGCCGGGCGTAGTCGATCACTGCGCGGTCGGCCGCATCGAAGGCGGGATGGTCGCTCGCGGGGAGGGCGGCCACCGCCTCCTCGGGCACGCCCTCCACCTCCAGCAGGGGGGTGTGGTGGGAGACGCAATAGGGGCAGGCATTGAGCTTCGAGACGGTCACGACCGCCAGCTCGATGTAGCGGAACGGCACGCCTTCCCGCGCCCGCAGCTCCATCAGCATCCGGTAAAGATGGTCGAGCGCGGGCGGCACATGGGCGAGCACCGACGCCTGATCGCGGAAATCGGAATAGCCGTCAGCGAAGGCTGTGAAGACCTCCGCATAGGGGGGCGGCAGGTCGGCCGCGGTGAGGGGGGCGACGCGGGGCATCAGGCTTTCTCGCTTTCGGGCGGGAAGAAATCGGCGAAGCGGCGCTTCGGCTCGGAGACGAGGCCTTCCGGGCGAAGGATGAGGAGGAGGACGATGCCCACCCCGATCATGCCGAGCCGCAGGGCGGAGAGCTGGACGCCATCGACGCCCGGGATCACGTCCTTCAGGAAGCGCGTCGCCTCCAGGATCAGCATGATGGAGCCGGCACCGAGGACGAGGCCGAGGTTGGAACCGCGCCCACCGGCGATCACCGCCATGAAGGCATAGGCGGTGATGATGGGGGTGAACTGGCTCGGGTCGATATAGGTGAGGAAGAAGGCGTGCAGCGCCCCCGCGAGCCCCATGATCGCCCCGCCGATGGCGAAGGCGCGCACCCGCAGGGCCAGCACGGGCTTGCCCAGTGCCGCTGCGGCTGTCGCATCGTCGCGCACCGCCCGCAGCGCCCGGCCGAAGGGCGAGCGGACCAGCGCCTCGCTGAAGACGAAGACGACCGCTACCAATCCCACCGCGAAGGCGAGGATCACCGCATCGCCCCATCCCGCCGGCGTGATGCCTGCGAAGGGTCTCGGGATGTCGGCGATGCCGAGCGCCCCGCCGGTCAGCTCGCCGAGATTGAGCAGCAGGATGCGCACGATCTCCGCGAAGCCGATGGTGACGATGGCGAGGTAATTCTCTTCCAGCCGGATGGTGAGCAGCGACAGCAGCATGGAAAGGCCCGCGCAAACGGCCGCAGCGAGCACCATACCGGCGAGCCAGCCCACATGCGGCGCACTGATGGCCAGCGTGTAGGCACCCAGCGCGACGAAGCCGGCGACGCCGAAATTGACCAGCCCGGCAAGCCCCCATTGCAGGTTCAGCGCCAGCCCGACGAGGGCCGCGATGGCGACGAGGATGACGACGGTGACGAGGTAGGAGATCATTGCCGCACCCTCACTTTCGGATGGCCTTGGCCCCGAACAGGCCATTGGCGCGGAACAGGAGGAGCAGCAGGATGACGCCGAAGCTCACGATCTGCCGGAAGGAGACGGGCAGGACGAGGGCGGACATCTCCTCCGCCAAGCCGATGAGAAGCGCGCCCGCCACCGCGCCGATGGGGCTGCCGAGCCCGCCGAGGATGGCGGCGGCGAAGATGGGGATCTGGTAGTTCCAGCCCATCAGCGGATCGATGGCGCGATCCAGCCCCGCCAGCACGCCGGCGAGCCCGATGAGCGCGCCGGTGAGGGCGAAGGTGATGCGGGCGATGGTGCGCCGCTCCACGCCGCGCACGGCGGCAAGGGAGGCATTGTCCGCCACCGCCCGCATGGCCCGGCCGAGCGGCGAGGCGGTGATGAGAAGGTGCAACAGCACCAGCGCGATGATCACCACGCCGGCGGTGATGAGCTGTTCGTGGTTGATGCGCAGACCGTTCCAGCGCATGGGCCGGGCCACCGCGAGATCGAAGCTTCTGGCGGCATTGCCGAAGATGAAGCGGCAGATGTTCTCCACCACCAGCGACACGCCCATGGAGGCTACCAGCAGCGTGATGGAGCCGCGCGTCCGCAGCCGCTCGAACACCAGCGCATCGGCAATGAGGGAGGCGAGCGCCACCGTACCCGCGGCGAAAGCGGCGGCGATGGGCAGCGGCAGGCCGAGCACCACATTCGCCGTATAAGCCGCATAGGCGCCGAGGGTGAGGAGCGCCCCCACCGCGAAATTGGCGAAGCGCAGGATGCCGAACACCAGTGTCAGCGCCAGCGCCGGCAGGGCGAGCAGCAGGCCGGTGACGAGGCCGTTGAGGAAGAGCTGAAGCGCCATGGCTCAGGCCGCCTTTCCGAAGAAGAGGCCGGCGAGGTCCGCCTGGCGGATGTCGGCGGCGGAGGCGCGGAGTGTGAGCCGGCCGGCGACCAGCACCACCACCTCGTCGGCGATGCCGAGCGCGGCGGCGACGTTCTGCTCCACCAGCAGCACGGTGACGCCGGCCTCCCGCACGCGCACCACCGCTTCCATGGTCTCGCCGACAATCTTGGGCGAGAGACCGGCCGAGGGCTCGTCGAGCAGCAGCACCTCGGGATTGGCAAGGAGGGCGCAGGCGAAGGCCAGCATCTGCCGTTGGCCACCGGAGAGGTTGCCGGCGAGCGTGCGCGGCCGCTGCCGCAGTTCGGGGAAGAGATCGAGCACCTTCTCCCGCTGCTCCGGACCGACGCCGGCGCGCCCGCGCAGGAATTCGGTGGCGAGCTTCAGGTTCTCGGCGATGGTGAGGGTGGCGAAAATGTTGGCTTCCTGAGGCACATAAGCGAGCCCCGACGCCACCCGGCGTGCCGGCGAGAGCGTGGTGATGTCCCGCCCCGTCACCGTCACCGTTCCGGCCCGCGTCGGCACAAGGCCGGCGATGGTCTTGATGAAGGACGATTTGCCCGAGCCGTTCGGGCCGATGACGGCGACAATGCTCTCCGCCGTCTGGGCGAGATCGATGCCGCACACGATATCGCCGCCCCGGCCGTAGCCGGCGCGCAGGCCCGAGACGGCGAGCGCGAGGGAAAGTTCTTCCGCCTTCGGATCGCAGGGGCGCGCAGTCATGCCGCCACCCCGAGATAGGCGGAGACGACGCGCGGGTCTGCCGTGGCCTCGGCGAAGGTACCGGAGACGAGGGCGCGCCCCTGGGCGAGGACGTGAACGTGGTCGCACACCTCCTCCACCAGATGCATGTCGTGCTCGACGATGCCGAAGGACAGGCCCTCCGCCTTCAGCTCCCGTACCAGCCGCACGATCTCCAGCCGCAGCGGCGGCGAGACGCCGGCGCCCGGCTCATCCAGCAGGATCAGTCTCGGCTTCATCAGCAGTGCGCGGGCCATTTCCAGCAGCTTCTTCTGGCCGCCGGAGAGCATGGCGGACGACTGGTCGGCGAGCTTCACGAGCCCCACCCGCTCCAGCAGCGCACGGGCGAGATCGGCGTTGGCGCGCTCCTGCGCCCACCATTTGCGGCGGCCGAACAGGGCGCCCGTCACCGTCTCCCCACTCTGGGCCGGCGGGGCGGCGAGAAGGGTCTCGAACACGGTGAGGCTTGAGAGCTCCCGCACGATCTGGAAGGAGCGGACCACGCCCTTGGCAGCCATCACGTGGGCCGGAAGGCCGGTGACGTTCTCGCCCTCCAGGAGCACCGTTCCGGCCTCCGGCCGGGCGAGCCCCGTGAGTGCGTTGAGCAGCGTCGTCTTGCCGGCACCATTGGGGCCGATGAGGCCAGTGACCTGGCCACGGGCGAGATCGAGGGTGACGCCGTCGAGTGCGGCGACGCCGCCATAGCGCCGGGTCAGACCGTGGACCTGAAGGAAGGGGCTGGGGTTCACATCGCCTCCACGGCGCAGGGCGACAATGCCTTGCGGTTGCGCAAATGCCTTTTTGATGTGCATCAAAATCGCAGATCTTGAGCAGGTATTGGACAGTCGATCGCGACCGCTCATAGATTAGACAGATGCATTGCGATCAAATCAAATTTATATTGCTTTGCTCTTGGCAAAGTTATTTTAATGGGCGGCATGTCCCGGCCGCTGGAAATTGCCCTGCTGCGCACCTTCGTTCTCCTGGTGGAGGAGAAGAGCGTGACCCGTGTCGCCCGGCGCCTGAACCGCACCCAGCCGGCCGTGAGCCTGCAGATCCGGCGGCTGGAGGCGGCGGCGGGCTTTCCCCTGTTCGAGCCGGACCTGCGGCATCTCAAGCTGTCGCGGCACGGCGAGATGCTGCTGCCCCATGCGCGCACCATGCTGCGGCTGGATGAGGAAGCCCGGCTGCGGCTTTCCGCCGACGATGTGGCGGGCCGCGTCACGCTCGGCTGCCCGGATCTCTATGCCGCCTTCCTCCTGCCGGAGACGCTGGCCCGCTTCCGCGATACCTATCCGGGCGTCGAGGTGACGGTGCGCTGCGCGCTGTCGCGGCAGCTGGCGCAGGACATGACCGAGGGCCTTCTCGACATCGCCATTGCCACCCGCATGCCGGGCGTCTCCCCGCGCGTCGGCACCGGAACGCTGCTGCGGCCCGAACCGCTGATCTGGCTGGGTGCGGAGGGCGGCAGCGCCCACCTTGCGGACCCCATTCCGCTGGCCATGCTGCCGGACGGCAATCTCTACCGGGACTATGCACTGGCGGCGCTCGACCATATCGGCCGACGCTGGCGCATCGCCTGCATCTCGGAGAGCATCGCCGGCCTGCAATCCATGGCTCTGGCGGATTCCGCCGTATGCGTCCTCGCGCAATCTGTCCGCACGCCGGGGCTTGTGCGTCTCGGCAGCGCGGAAGGTCTGCCGCCGCTCGAAAGCGTGGATCTCATCCTGTGGGAGCGCCACCCCGGCGGCTCGTCGGCGGCGGATCACCTCGCCGCCCACATTCGCCGGTCCGTGTCGGACCGGGACTGATCGCGCCGGTCCCGGGGTGGGCGTTCAGGTGAGCGCGAGCAAGCGGGCAAGGGCCTGATCGTCGGCGAGGGCGGCGGCCTTTTCCTTAGGCGAGAGCCCCGTCAGCGCCTCCGCGCGCGAGCGCGCATCCTCGATCTTCGCCCGCGCGACGAGGCGATCGGGGCGGACATCGCCGGGCAGGCGCTTGCCCTGCGCGGGCAACGCATTGCGATGGAAGGCGAGGAGGTCGGGATCGCCGGCGAGGTGCGCGACGGCCTCCGCCGGACCGTCGGTTCCGGCGAGGGCGGCGCGCAGGTCCGTGGCCGAGCGCAGGACGGCCGGAGGGGTCTTCGCCTCCGGCGTTTCCAGAAGTCCGCCGGGACGGCGCGGACGGCTGGTCCACACCGCGAGCGGCACCGCCATCAGAAGCCCAAGGATCACCGGCGACATCCAGGCCATCAGCGGCCACGCGATGGCGGCGGTCGCGGCCGCAAAGCCGAGGCCGAGGAGCGTGTGGGGCCAGAAGTGCCGGAACGCCTCCCGCCAGCCGAGGCTGCCGTCGTCCCGCCGCTGCGGATTCCACCCGCCGTCCCGCCCCATGAGGATGCTGACCACGGCGAAGGACTGGGACACCATGGTCACCGGCGCCATGAGGCCCGAGAGCAGGATCTCGCTGATCATGCCGAGGAAGGTCCGCCCCGCGCCGCCGAAGCCGCGTCGCACGGTGCCATCACCGAGCATCAGCGCGAAGGCGATGAATTTCGGCATCAGCAGCACCGCCATGGTGGCGCCGAACACCCAGGCCGCGCGTACCGGGTCCTGCGCCGGCCAGACCGGGAACAAAGCGAAGCCGGAGGGGAAATAATCCGGCGGCACGAAGCGCGCCTGAAGGGAGGTGAGAAGGCCCGCCAGCAGCATCAGCAGCCACAGCGGCGCCGAGACATAGGAGCCGATGCCGGTGAGCAGATGAATGCGGCTCGCGAAGCGGAGCCCGCGCACTGGCAGCACGGCCGCGTGCTGGAGATTGCCCTGGCACCAGCGGCGGTCGCGCACGGCGAGATCGGTGAGGGAAGGGGGCCCCTCCTCATAGCTGCCGGGAAGGCCGGCCACCATGTGGACGCCCCAGCCTGCGCGCACCAGCAGGGCCGCCTCCACGAAATCGTGGCTCAGGATATGCCCGCCGAACGGCTTGCGCCCCTTGAGGTGCGGCAGGCCCGCCGCCTCGGCGAAGGCGCGGGTGCGGATGATGGCATTGTGGCCCCAATAATTGCTCTGCGGTCCGTGCCACCAGGCAAGTCCGTGGGCGATGAGGGGGCCATAGAGGCGCCCGGCGAATTGCTGGAGCCGGGCGAACAGCGTGCGGCCACCCACGATCACCGGCAGTGTCTGGATCAGCCCTGCATCCGGATTGCGCTCCAGCGCGTCGGCGAGGCGGACCATGCAGTCGCCGGTCATCACGCTGTCGGCGTCGAGGATAAGCATCGCCTCATATGCCGTGCCAAAGCGGGTGACCCAATCGGCGATGTTGCCGGCCTTGCGGTCCGTGTTCTGCGCGCGGCGGCGATAGAAAAAGCGGCCGCCGGTGCGCCGGCGCAGGGCGAGGAAGGCGGCTTCCTCCGCGACCCAGACATCCGGATCGGTGGTGTCGCTGAGGATGAACACGTCGAACAGGCCGGCGCGCCCGGTCGCCTCCAGCGAGCACCATGTGGCTTCCAGCCCGGCGAAGACGCGGTTCGGCTCCTCATTGTAGCAGGGCATGAGGAGGGCGGTGCGGATGGTCGGAGCGGGCAGGGGGGCGTCCGGGTCGATGCCGAGCGCCTTGCGGCCCGACAGAAGGCTGATGGCGCCGCCGAGGGCATTGGTGAAGGCGAGGGCGATCCACGCGAAGAGGACGACGAACAGCACCAGAACCGCGTATTCGAGGTAGGTCAGCCCGCCCACGTCGAGCACCTTGTACATCTCGTAGGCGGCAAGGCCGGTCAACGCGATGGCCCCGCCGAACACGAAGGCACGGCGGACGATGAGCGATGCGCCGAGCCGCGTCCCGGACCTGACCCGTTCCGGCCTGCGACGGAAATCCTGCGCCGGCATGGCGAGGGGCGCTTCGGGCGGCAAAGCGGGCGCCGGGGCCTGGCGCGTGGCCGGCCGGGCGTGCGCTAGGGCGTCCATCGATAGAGCCAGGTTTCGGTGAGGGGCATATCGCCCTTCATGAGACGTGCCCGCAATTCCGAGAGGTTCGCGCCCTTCGGCTCGAAGGCGAAGGAGAGACGGGCGCCGGAGATTTCCGGATTGGGCTGGAGCACCACGTCGCGGACCTCTCCCGCGCTGGCGGAGACATCCAGCCGGATGCCGTCCGGCGTCAGCCCCGCCATGGGGCCGTCCACCAGATCGATGACCAACAGTCGCCGCTCGTCGGTCCCACCCGCACGCGTGCCCGCCACGCGGCCGAGGGCCGGCGGGGTGGGCATGTCCCACGTCCAGTGCAGGCGATAGGTGTAGGTGTATTCGCTGCCCTTGCGCAGGGTATCCTTCGGGCGCCAGAAGGCGACGACGTTGTCGTGGACTTCCTGCGGCGTGGGGATTTCCACCAGATGCACCGCGCCTTCGCCCCAGTCGCCGATGGGCTCCACCCACACGCTCGGCCGCTTCTCGTAGCGTGCTTCCAGATCCTGATAGTCGAAGAAGGAGCGCTGGCGCTGCATCAGGCCGAAGCCGCGCATGTTCGAGCCCGAGAACACGCTGATCTGAAGCCGGCCGGGATTTGAGAGCGGCCGCCAGAGCTGTTCGCCCGTGCCGTCGGTGATGGCGAGGCCCTCGGCATCGCGAACGGCGGGGCGGAAATCGTCAAAGCCGGCATGGTCGGCCGGTCCGAACAGGAACATGCTGGTGAGCGGCGCGATGCCCGCCTCGGTCAGGTCCGTGCGGGGGTACAGTGCCATCTCAACGGTCATCACGGTCGCATCGCCGGGGCGGATGGTGAAGCGATGGGCCGCCGTGGCGCTCGGGCTGTCGAGCAGAGCGTGAACCACGATGGAGGGCACGTCCGGTCGAGGCTGCTCCACATAGAAGGCCTTGAAGACAGGGAATTCCTCGCCGGAGGCCGAAGCCGTCTTAACAGCCAGACCCCGCGCGGACGTCCCGTAGCCCTGCCCCTTGGCGACGGCGCGGAAATAGCTCGCGCCCTGAAACACCGCGATCTCATCGAGATAATCAGGCCGGTTCAGCGGTCCGTGCAGGCGGAAGCCGGAAAAGCCGAGGTCGGTGCCGGGCTGGGGCGTCTTCAGCCCGTGCTCGAAACGGAACAGGCCGGGATCATAGGCGATGCGCCGTGCCCGTCCCTCGGCCACCACGAAGACATCCACCTGATCGCGGAACAGGAAGCCTCGATGCAGCAGCTGCATCTCGAACGGCAGCCGTTGCCCCCGCCAGATTGAGCGGTCCGCGTTGAAACGGATGTTGCGGTAGTCGTCATAGCTGAGCTTGTCGAGCTCCGCCGGCAACGACTGGTTGCCCTGCTTGAAGGGCTTGGCGGCAAGCTGGCGCGCCGTGTTGCGTACCGTGTCGGCATCGAACCGCTCGCCCTCCTGGGCAAGCGCGGGATGAGCTGCGGCGGCCTGAAGAGCCGAAAGCGCAGTCGCACCCAGCATGAATGATCGGCGGTCGAGCAATGCGTCCCTTCGCCCCCGGATGTTCGGACATGCCTCCGCGGCATCTCGGAAGGAAGGCGCGAAGGCGGGTCCGGGTTCCACGGCGGGAGCGCGACATTGGGTCTCGCAGGCGGGGGACGGCGGGCAACGGCGGTTCGTGTAAAGAACCGCCGTCCCGGTCCTAGCGGCCTTGCGTTCCGGTCGGAACCGCCGCGTCGGCAAGGGCGCGGATGCCCGGCCGGTAGGCTTTCCCCGTGGGGCCGGTGGGAAGCGCGGCCACCACATGGATGGCGTCCGGCACCTTGAACCGCTCGATGCGCGCCGCGCACCACGCGCGCAGTTCATCGGCAGAGGCACCGCTTCCCGTCCGCAGCACCACGGCTGCATGGAGCGCCTCGCCGAGGCGCGGGTCGGGCACGCCTGCCGCGAGGGCCTGGGCGACGGCGGGATGGGCGCAGAGCACCGTCTCGATCTCCGCCGGAGCGATCTTGTTGCCGCCGCGGGAGACGATCTCCTTGATGCGGCCGACGATCTCCACGCACCCATCCGGCCGACGCCGTGCCACGTCGCCGGTGCGGAAAAAGCCGTCCCGGAAGGCGGTCTGCGTGAGGTCGGGATTGTCGAGATAGCCGATCATGCCGAAGGGCGTGCGGATGAGCAGTTCGCCCGCCGCGTCCGGCCCCGCGCCCGTGGCTCCGGCGGCAGGATCGTCCGAGATGAGGTAGTCGATGCCCGGCGTCGGCCGGCCGATGGAGCCGCGCCCCGTCTCCGCGTCCGCCGGCCTCAGGCAGAAGTCGCAGGAGCCGGTCTCGGTGAGACCGTAGAGGTCGAACACCCCGGCACTGGGCAGTTGGGTCGCGATCGCCCCGGCCAGATGCGTTCCCAGCCCTTCGCCGCCGGTGAGGATGGTGCGCAATTGCGGTGCCGCCACCTCGCCCTCGCCGAACAGGGTCCGCAGCATGGAGGGGACGGTCGCGAGCACGGTGGCGTCGGGAAGGTGCGCCTTGAGGCCGGCGGGCGTGAACTTGCCCACCAGTTCGAGCCGCGCGCCCGTCTTCAGGGAGAGCAGCGCCACCCACAGGCCGAAGATGAAGATGAGCTGGAGCGGCAGCACCACCTTGTCGTTGGGCGTCAGGGCGAGCAGGTCCTGAAGCGCATCGAGTTTTCCGGCGAAGCGGTCATGGGCGAGCACCACGCCCTTGGGCTTGCCGGTGGAGCCGGAGGTGAAGACGATGAGCGCCGCGCCGTCGAGCTGCGGGCGGGCCGGCGGCGGCGGCGCCGCAAGGCGCGCCACGGTGCCATCCGCCACGAGGAACCGGGCGCCGGTCTCCTCGAGGATGGTGGCACGGGTCATCTCGGCCGCGCCGGCGTGGAGCGGCACCGCGACGCCGCCCGCCTGCCAGACGCCGAAGAAAGAGGCGAGGTCCGCGGCGCGATTGGCCAGGGCGACGATCACCGGCTCATCCGGCGCGAGCCCGTCCGCGCGCAGCTTCGCAGCGAGGTCGGAGGCGGCGAGGCGCAGGGCGTCGGCGGTGTGCGATGCGCCGCCGTCCTCGGCCACGGTGCCGGCCGCTTCGTCCAGGATGCGGCAGAGCGTGCCCGGTTTCGCCATCACGGCCTCCTCAGCCTTCGCGGGTCGGGAAGCGCGCATCGCGCCAGGCGATGGCGGCGCGCAGGCCCTCGCGGCGCGCGACATCGAAGAAGGCGATCTTGTCGGCCGAGCCGGCGCCCTCGATGGAAAGGTCGATCTCCAGCGCGCTCTCCAGCGCCTGCAACATGCCCTGCGTCTCCAGTGCGCGGTTGAGGGCGCGCTTGGTTTCCTTCACGAGGCTGGGATCAATGGCGCCGATGTGCCGGGCGATGCGCAGCGCCTCGTCCTCCAGCCGGTCGGCGGGAACGACGCGGTTGATCATGCCGATCTCGGCCGCGCGTTGTGCGCTCACCCGATCCTCGCCGAGCAGGATGATTTCCTTGGCGATCTTGGGGCCGACGATCCACGGCAGCAGCATCACCACGATGCCGGCGCCGAACTTCAGCTCCGGCTCGCCGAAGAAGGCGTCTTCCGAGGCGATGGTCATGTCGCAGGCCAGCGCCAGCTCACAGGCGCCGGCAAGGCAGGCGCCGCGCACCATGGCGATGGTGGGCTTCGGGCAGTGCCAGAAGCGCATCACCGTGTCGAAATCCTTGCGCAGCACAGGCCGCCACGCATCGACGCCCACCGGGCGCGCCTCCATCTGCGCCTTCAGGTCGAAGCCGGAGGAGAAAGCATTGCCGGCGCCGCGCACGATCACCGCCTTCACGTCCGCATCCGCCTCGGCGCGGTCCATGGCGGCGTTGATCTCGCCCAGCATCTCCTGGTCCAGCGCATTGGTGCGCTCGGGCCGGTTGAGGGTGAGGAGGGCGATGCCGTCGCGGGTTTCGTAAGCGATCTTGGTGAAGGTCATGAAAGCCTCGTGGAGAGGGATCAGCGCCGCCCGCCGGCCATGGCAGCGGCTTCCGGCCGGAGCCGCAGGCGCAGCATGGCGAGGACGCCGAGGAAGGGGCCGATGGCGAGGATGAGGAAGGCGAAGCGCCAGCCGAACGCATCCACCGCGTAGGGCAGCAAGTGGATGCTCACCAGCGTGATGAGAAAGCCGACGCAGGTCTGTACCGTCAGCATGGTGCCGATGAGGCTGCGGTCGGACAGCTCCGTCACGGCGGCGGAGAATTGGGCGGAATCGGAAATCACCGTCACGCCCCACACCAGCGCCAGCGGCAGCACCAGCCAGATCGAGGCCCCGAACAGGAAGCCGATGCCCGCTGCGCACAGTCCGCTCACCGCCATGGAGAGCGCCGTGACGAAAGTGCGCCCCAGCCGGTCGGCCGCAAAGCCGCCGCCCAGCGCGCCCACGGCACCGATGGCAACCACGCAGAAGGTGGCGAGGCGCGGGTCGAGGGGCGGGCCATCGCCATAGCGCGCGGCGAAGCTCGCGGCGAAGAAGGCGCCGATCCACGCCCACATGGCGTAGAGCTCCCACATGTGGCCGAAATAGCCGAGATTGGCGAGCCGGAGCGCCGGCCGCCGGAACGCATCGAGGGCGTTGGATAGCTTCAGCGGCGGCGCCTTCGCATGGTTGGGGCCGACCTTGGCGAAGCGGATGAGGAGGGCGGCCACCAGCGCGCTCGCCGCCGCGCCCGCCACCGGCGCGCGCCAATCCAGCCCGCCCACCGCCGCCATGGCGTGGGGCGAGGCCGAGCCCAGGGTCAGGGCCGCCACCAGCATGCCGATGAGGAGGCCGAGATCCCCCTTCGCCCAGGTGGCCGCGAGCTTCATACCCACGGGATAGACCCCTGCCATGCACATGCCGGTAAGGAACCGCAGCAGCGGCACCGCCGGATGGGTGGGCTCGAACAGCAGGATGGCCCCGTTTGCCAGCGCGGCGACGAGGGCGGAGACGGAGAAGAGGGTCCTCAGATCGGCGCGGTCCGCCAGAGAGAGCAGCGCGCTAAGGAGGGTGCCGGCGACAAAGCCCGCCTGCACGGAACTGGTGAGCAAGGCCTCCTGAAAGGGCGACAGGCTCCACTGCGCCCGGATCGCCCCCAGAGAGGCGGTGGTGGCGAACCAGGTCGCCATTGCCGCCACTTCCGCGACCACGAGGATCGCGAGGGAAAAGGCCTTGCCGTCCGTGCGGGCGGCTGTCGCCGGCGTTGTCACCTCAGCCGGCCTTCTTCAGCATCGGGCAGGCCTCGGGCGACATGGGCCGGAAGGCCTCGTCGCCGGGGATGGTCGCCACCAGCTTCAGATAGTCGTAGGGGCCCTTGGACTCCTCCGGCGTCTTCACCTGCCACAGGTACATGTTGTGGATGGTGCGGCCATCGGCGCGGATGTGGCCCTTGCCGAACAGCGGGTCTTCGGTGGGCATGGCCTTCATCTGCGCGACCACGGCAGCGCCGTCATGGGCCTTCGCCTTGTCCATGGCGGCGATGGCCTTCATCCAGTGCAGCGTGGCGGCATAGGTGCCGGCCTGGTTCATGGTCGGCATGCGCCCGTTGTTGCGCGCCCCGAACGCCTTGCCGAAGGCGCGTGTGCCGTCGTTCAGGTCCCAGTAGAAGGCATTGGTCAGCATCAGGCCCTGCGCCGTCTTCAGGCCCAGAGAATGGATGTCTGACAGGAAGATGAGAAGGCTCACGAGCTTCTGCTTCTGCGACAGGCCGAACTCCGCGGCCTGCTTCACCGAGTTGATGGTGTCGCCGCCGGAATTGGCCAGCGCCACCACCTTCGCGCCCGAGCCCTGCGCCTGAAGGATGAAGGAGGAGAAATCCGAACTCTGGAACGGTGCCAGCGCATGGCCCAGCACCTTGCCGCCGTTGGCCTTCACCACCTCGGCCGCGTCGCGCTCCAGAGCATGGCCGAAGGCGTAGTCGGCGGTCAGGAAGTACCAGGAATCGCCGCCCTGCTTGATCATGGCGCGGGCGGTGCCGTTGGCGAGCGCCCAGGTGTCGTAGGTCCAGTGCACGGTATTCGGCGTGCAGGACTTGGCGGTGAGGTCGGACGTGCCGGCGCTCGCCACCAGGAAGACCTTGTTCTTGTCGCGGCTGATGTCGGCGACGGCGAGGGCCACCGAGGAGGTGGGCACGTCGACGATGGCGTCCACCTTGTCGAGGTCATACCAGCGCCGGGCGACGGAGGAGCCGATGTCCGCCTTGTTCTGGTGGTCGGCGGAGACCACTTCCACCTTGAAGCCGTGCTTCTCCGGATTGAAGTCCGCGACCGCCATCTGGGCGGCGGTGACGGAGCCGGGGCCAGCGATGTCGGAATAGAGGCTCGACTGGTCGTTCATGACGCCGATGCGGAACGTCGGCAAGTCCTGAGCTGAAGCCCTGTGAGCGGTCGTGATCGGGACGGCGACGGCGCACGACAGCACGGTCGCCGCTACGAGGGCAGCGCGCATTTTTTCTCTCCCGGCGTTTCCAGTGTCTTCTTGTGCCGCGGCATCTCCGTCCGCGATCTGTGGAACCA
The DNA here is from genome assembly GCF_043193615.1 of Xanthobacter aminoxidans. Lineage (NCBI taxonomy): Bacteria > Pseudomonadati > Pseudomonadota > Alphaproteobacteria > Hyphomicrobiales > Xanthobacteraceae > Xanthobacter > Xanthobacter aminoxidans. Next base: position 401,414 of record NZ_JBAFUS010000002.1, read on the forward strand.
AAAGGCTCATTTGAAGATTTGTCAAACGAATAATTTTTAGGTTGATTTGAAGCCGCCGATCTGAGACCAAGGGGATGACCACAGGCGTCCCCGGAACGGATCAGATGGAACCGAGCTACGGCCAGATCGTCACCACCAGCGCGGCGAGCCAGATCGCCGATCAGCTCCAGCAGGCCATCATGGACGGCCGGCTGAAGGTGGATGAGCGCTTGCCGACCGAGGAGGAGCTGGCCGCGCAGTTCGGCGTCTCGCGGCCCACCGTGCGTGAGGCCCTGAAGCGGCTCGCCGCGCGCCACCTCATCCGCTCCCGGCGCGGCCCCACCGGCGGCACCTTCGTCACCGGCCCGTCGCCAGAGGAGCTGGCCACCAGCCTCGGCACGTCCGTCACGCTCCTCGTCGCCACCGGTGGCGTTTCGCTGGAGGAGATGGCGACGGCGCGGCTGGAGATGGAAGCCGTGTGCTGCCGTCTCGCCGCCCTGAACCGCACGGACGCGCACCTTTCGGCGCTGGAGGCGGAGATCGCCCTGCAGCGGACCGCCAGCCTGTCGGATCAGGATTTCTGCGCCTCCGACGTGCGCTTCCACCGCACCATCGTGGACGCGGCGGGCAATGCCCTGCTGCGCTTCCTCATGAATGCGGTGGTGGAAGCGCTCATGCCGGTGAGCAACATGATCATCTTCCGCGTCCGCGACCGGACGGAGATCGTCGCCCACCACGAGACGCTCCTCGCCGCGCTGCGGGATCGCGATGGCGAGGCGGCGGTGACCGCACTCGGCGGTCTCGTGCGCTACATCCGCGCCCAGTACGAGAAGGCCGAAGAGGCCCGCAAGGCCATCCGGCCCTGAGCCGAGGCCCCTGATCCGCGCCCGCGCGGTCCACGCACATCACAGGGAAACGTCCAATGAGCACCGAGACCTTCCGCGCCCTCATGGCGCGCAAGACCGACGCCGGGCAGGCCATTGCCATCGAGACCATCACCGAGGCCGAGCTGCCGGCCGGCGACGTGACGGTGGACGTGGAATATTCGTCCTTCAACTACAAGGACGGCCTCGCGCTGAAGGGCATGAGCCGCATCCTGCGCGCGCTGCCCATGGTGCCGGGCATCGATTTCGCCGGCACGGTGCGCGCGAGCGACAATCCGGGCTTCGCCCCCGGCGACAAGGTGGTGCTCACCGGCTGGGGCGTCGGCGAGAACTGGTCCGGTGGCTTCGCCGAGCGGGCGAAGGTGAAGGGCGAGTGGCTGGTGAAGCTCCCCGAGGGCCTCACCGCGCGCCAGGCCATGGCCATCGGCACGGCCGGCCTGACCGCCATGCTGTGCGTGGATGCGCTGGAACGCTATGGCATCGCGGCGGGTGGTGATGTCCTCGTCACCGGCGCGGCCGGCGGCGTGGGCAGCGTCGCGGTGCGCCTGCTCTCGCGTCTCGGCTACAAGGTGAGCGCGCTCACCGGTCGTCCGGCGGAAGCCGACTTCCTAAAGAGCCTCGGCGCCACCGATATCGTCGATCGCGCCACCTATGCCGCCGCGGGCAAGCCGCTGGCCGGCGAGCGCTGGCATGGCGCGGTGGACACGGCGGGCGGGACCATCCTCGCCAACGTGCTCGCCGCCACCCGCTACGGCGGCGCGGTGGCCGCCTGCGGCCTCGCGGCGGCGACGGATCTGCCGACCACCGTCTTCCCCTTCATCCTGCGCAACGTGGCGCTCTTGGGCGTCGATTCCGTCAACTGCCCGACCCCGCGCCGTCTCGCCGCCTGGACCCGGCTCGGCGAACTCCTCACCGAGGCCGATTTCGATCTCGTCACCCGCGAGGTCACGCTCGAGGACCTGCCGCAGGTGGCCGAAGACATCATCGCCGGTGGCGTGCGCGGGCGCACGGTGGTGCGCATCTGAGCGGACAAAACGGGCGCGCTGCGGTGGCGCGCCCGGCCGTGACGATGGCCTTCATCAGGTCCGGGTCGCGCCCTGCGGCCGCTTCGTCTTCGACGCCGTGCCACAGAGGCCGCTGTGGAGGCTGAAACTGGATGCCTGACGCGACCCCAGCGTCAGGCCGGCATGACGACGACCTTGGTCTTGACCGGCGTCTTTTCGTAGAGGTCGATCATGTCCTGGCTGAGCAGGCCCACGCAGCCGCTGGTGACGCCGGTGCCGATCGACTCGGGGTCGCTGCTCGCATAGATCGTGTAGAGCGTATACTGCCCGTTCTGGTAGAGGTAGAGCGTGCGGGCGCCGAGGGGGTTTTCCAGTCCACCCGGCATGCCGTTGGCCCATTTGGCCGCTTCGGGCTGGCGCTTGATCATCTCCTTGGGCGGAGTCCAGACCGCCCACTCGCCCTTGCGCCCCACATAGGCGTCGCCACTCCACAGGAAGCCGGCGCGGCCCACATTGGCGCCGTAGCGGGTGGCCTTGCCCTCGCCCTCGACGCGGTAGACGTAATAATTGCTGGGATCGACGATGATCGTGCCGGGCGCTTCATTGCTCTCGTAAGCGACGGTCCGGCGGTAATATTTGGGGTTGACCTTGCTGATATCCGGCGCGGGGATCGGGAATTTCTCGTTGGGCATCGGCCCATAGAGCTTCTGCGCCTCGGCGAGGCTCATGACATCCGACGAGCAGCCGGCCAGCCCGAGCGCGCCGAGGCCGAGGGCAGAGCCGAGCAGGAAAGAGCGGCGGCTGAGAGTGCCGGACCCGAGCCCGGACATGGCAACTTCGTCCCTCATGATGATCTCGCAGTGTCCCTTGATCCCGTTGCCAACGGTGTGTGCGCACCAGACGCAACCGTTAAGCATTTTTCGGCGCGGACTTTGCCGTCAAGCGGCGCGGCTGGCAAGCGGCAGCCTTCGCCGCGCAGGGCAGCCATGCACCAGAGACGCCAGCATCGGCGCCGTTTCGGCCAAGTTGCGACGGGGGCGGGGAGAGGGTGTCCAAGCGTGAGGTGCGGCAATTATGCCCGTCGCCGTCCCGGATGCCGCGGCGCACCGCCGGCGGGGATCACGGGCCTTGCCCCGAACTTTGGCGGGTCTTGCTGCTTCAGGTCTTGCTGCTTCAGGTCTTCCTGCTTCAGGCCTTGCGGCGGCGCTTGGGCGGCGGCGCGGCCGGGGCTTCCCGTTCGCTGGCCTCCCGCAGGGCCCGAAGCCGCGCGCTCTTCTCGCGCACCGCTTCCAGTTCGCCCTTGTTGCGCTCCATGGCCCGCTCGATGGATTCGTCCAGCTGGCGGCGGCTCTCGGCGCTGGAGAGCGTGTTCTGATGTGTCGTGATTGGGGTCATTCCGAAGGATATCATGATCCGGGTCGAAGCCCGAGAACTAAGATTTGAGAAAAATGGATAAAGAAAAAGGCCCCGCCTGTTCAGGCGGAGCCCTTCTTGAATTCATGATGCATTAGTCCAGCGGCCAGTACATCCGTGGTCCGCCGGAGCAATGTCACGCGGCCTGGAGATTCCCGGCCGAATTCTTTCCGGACTTGTTGTCCCGGACGATGTCGAACTGGAGCTTCTGGCCTTCGGCGAGGCCCTGCATTCCAGCGCGCTCGACGGCCGAGATATGCACGAACACATCCGCGCCGCCGTTGTCGGGCTGGATGAAGCCGAAGCCCTTGGTGGCGTTGAACCACTTCACGGTGCCGATATTCATGACGATTTCCTTTCAATCGCGCGTAGGAGTTCCGCCCGAGAGGTCGAGCAGAACAAGAGTTAGAAATTGAAGGGAGGTATCGTCAGACGCGGCTTGGCGTCAGAAAATCAGCCGTCAAATTCAGACAAACGGAACATAGGGGGCTATTGTGTTGATAGCAAGGCCTGGATTTATGTCCGGCCAGCTTCTCTGTTCGCCGCCTCTATTTCTCCGCCTATATTTCCCCGGGATGGCGAAGTTCGGATTCGCGAGCGATGCGTTCGAACGCCTCGTTCTCGCCCTTCACGCGATAGCTCGGCTCGCCCTTGTCCTGAGGCATGATGCGGACGATCTGGAACCGCCCTTGCGGCGATCGGAAGCCCGCAATGAACTCAACCCAGCCATTGGCGTTAAATTTCGTAACCATGCTTTTCCTTTAGCACACTTTCTCGCCCAAGCGTGCTCAATTCTCGTTCAGATGAGAGATTTATCGGACAGTTTTAATCACGCGTCCGAGCATGTTCATGATAGGATTGAAACGGTTTCGATGCCGAGACCGAAGGAGCTGCCATGAAAAAAGCGTGCGTCTTGATCTGCCTCCTCTGGGCAGGTGCATCACCCGCTTGGGCGAACTCCCCCGTCATGACACTGGATTTCACATGGATCGGAACGACCCTGTGCGCGCCGCGGCCAAGCAGCCCGGAATTCCAGGTGGATAATGTCCCATCCGGGACGGCACGGCTGCGGTTTGCGCTGATGGGCCCCAGCGGACGTGAGCTTGGCGGGGCCGATGTGCAGCTTCCCGCTCGCGGAGCCATCCCCAAGGGCGCTGTCTCCTACCGGTCGCCTTGCGTCGGTGGGATCTACACCTGGACCGTTGAAGCCATCGACGCCGAAGGCAAGCTCCTCGCCTCCGCCAGCCTCGCGCGGCCGTTCTACTGAACGCGGTCGAGGGGCCGGGACAATGTGCCCCCGGCCCTCTGACGGCTGAAGGGATCAGCGGCCGGTGAAGGTCGGTGTGGTGCCGGGTGCCGGGCCGCGGGCGTTGGTGGGCCGGACGCGGCGCTTGGGGGCGGCGATCAGGCCTTCCCACTGCGCCTTCTTCCGGGCGGCCTTGCGATGCCGGCGGATCGCCTCGTCATGCTCGCGCGCCTTGCGCTCGGAAGGCTTCTCATAGGCCCGGCGCTGCTTCATCTCCCGGAAAACGCCCTCGCGCTGCATGCGCTTCTTGAGAACCTTGAGGGCCTGCTCAACATTGTTGTCTCTGACGAGAACCTGCAAAAGATATCCAATCTGAAGGTCGTCCCGGGTCCCCGGCCAGATGTCTGACCGCTCGCCCGGATGCCGGCCGTGGCCGGTGTGTGGTGAGTGTAGAGCGATATGGCCGCTAAAGCGATGCGCCCTATTGCGTCATCGCCTCACGGGGCTTCCGGGGCTTCGACGGTCAACACCTTGAAGGAGGTGAGCGTCGAAGGGCCAAAGGATGTCACGAGCGCCACATCGGTCGCGTCCCGCCCGCGTGCCATCAGGATGCGGCCGATGCGCGGCGTGTTGTGCCGGGCGTCGAACGTGTACCACCGCCCGCCGAGATAGACCTCGAACCAGGCGCTGAAGTCCATGGGCGCCGGATCGGCGGGAACGCCGAAGTCACCGAGATAGCCGGTGCAATAGCGGGCCGGGATGTTCATGCACCGGCACAAAGTGACGGCGAGATGGGCGAAGTCGCGGCACACGCCCTGCCGGCTGGTGTAGGCGTCGAAGGCGGTCTTCAGTGGGCTGGCGTGGGCATAGTTGAAGACGATGTGGCCGTGGACGAAATCGCAGATCGCCTGCACCAGCGGCCAGCCCTTGGGCAGGTGGCCGAACTGCGACCAGGCGAACGCGCTCAGGCGATCGGTCTCGCAATAGCGGCTGCCCAGAAGGAAGAGGAGCACGTCCACCGGCAGGTCGCCGAGGGCATGCTGGGGCGCCTCGGGGGCCACGTCGTCGGGCAGTCCGCTGTCGCGGATCTTGAAGTCCGTGCGCATGGTGAGCCCGCCGGCGGGCGCGGAGATGACGTGGCAGAAATTGCCGAAGCTGTCGTGATAGGTGTTGGCGGGAATCGGCGGGTCGAACATCACCCGGTCCGGATTCAGGAGATCGGTGATCCGGGAGGGATGGACACTCAGGGTGAGAATCATGGGCGTCGGCTGCGGGCAGCCGTAGGTAATTTCGTAGCCGGCGTGAATCAGCATCTGGGCCTCAGCTCTGTGCGGACATGGCCCGCAGATCGGTTATGGTGCGCGCAGCCTCGGGGCTGTCGCGTCAGGTGCGTGGCCCGTGCCGGAAAGGTCCTGACGTGAGCGCGCCTGTTTCCTTACTGACGGCGGACGACATTCCGCCGGTCACTGTGATAAATCCCGAAGGGCGTTCCGCGTTCCTTATCGTCTCGGATCACGCGGGAAACAGGCTGCCCCGCTCGGTCGGAACGCTGGGCCTCCCGGCGGTGGACCGCGAGCGCCATATCGCGTGGGACATCGGCATTGCCGGCGTTTGCCACGCGCTTTCAGAATTACTCGATGCCACGCTCATTCAACAGAACTATTCTCGCCTGCTGATCGACTGCAACCGGCCACTGGGCGCCGCGCAGTCCATCCCGGCGGAGAGTGATGCGTCGCCCGTTCCCGGCAATCAGGGGATCGGCGCGGCGGAGCGCCGGGCACGCGAGGCCGCGATCTTCCTGCCGTATCACGCGGGCATCGCGACCGAACTCGACCGGCGGCAGGCCGCGGGCGCACCGGCCATCCTCATCGCCATGCACAGCTTCACGCCGGTTTTCGCCGGCTTCGTGCGGCCATGGCACACCGGCCTGCTCTATCATCGCGACAGCCGCTTCGCGCGGGCGCTCCTCCCCCTGCTGCGCGCCGATGCCGCGCTCACGGTGGGAGACAACGAGCCGTATGCGGTGAGCGAGGCGACGGACTGGACCATCCCGGAGCACGGCGAGCGGCGCGGCATTCCCCACGTGGGCATCGAGATCCGGCAGGATCTCGTCGGCCGGCCGGAAGGCCAGCGGCAATGGGCCGAGCGGCTCGCACCGTTGCTCGTCGCCGCTGCCGCGCGGCTCGAGGAGACGGGAGAATTGGGCGCGGACCGCACGGCGCTGCTTCAGGATTTGCCTTAAGCTCCCCTCCGGCGGCGCGATCCTTGCTTGCCAATGGGGTCTGACTTTCGAGATCGAGGCTGACTTCCTCCGCTCGGCACTTCAGATGGCCGTCGCTGTCCTGCGCAGGCCATACGCGCGAACGGGAAGTGTGAACATGGCCACCTCGGTGCGGCAGCGCAGCGTCTGCGAATGGGACGATCTCGCGCCCGAAGACATCGCCATCGGCGCAATTCTCGCCGGCGATGGCGATCACCTGCTGCCGCCCTTCCATCTTCTGTCCACGCCCGGCGTGAGCGCGAAGCAGCAGCGGGCGTGTTCGGAATTGTGGACCCGCGCGCGCCGGACCGCGGCCGGGACGGCAGATTCCGGGCTGCGCTATGCCTTCGATGACGGGCGTGGCCGCAAGATGCGCCTCGGCTATCTCTCCAACGATTTTCAGGAGCACGCCACCGCCCACCTTCTGATCGAGGTGCTGGAGGCCCATGCCGGTGCGGATTTCGAGGTGCTTGCCTATTCCTTCGGCGCGGACGACGGTCAATCCATGCGCCGCCGGACCATGGCCGCCTGCGACCATTTCATCGACATCTCGGACATGGACGACCAGGCTGCGGCCGCGCGCATCCATGCCGACGGCGTGGACATTCTCATTGATCTGAAGGGGTTCACGTCAGGGGCGCGCAGCGGCATCGTCCTCCTGCGGCCGGCGCCGATCATCGTGAACTATCTCGGCTATCCCGGCACCATGGGCGCAGGGATGTGCGACTACCTCATCACCGACCGCTTTCTCACGCCCGCCGCCAGCGCCCCGGATTATGCCGAGGCCCTGGCCTACATGCCGCACACCTATCACCCTCACGGCCGGCGGACGCCTCCGGGCACGCGGCCGGGGCGGCGGGAGGTCGGGCTGCCGGAGGAGGGCTTCGTCTTCTGCTGCTTCAACCAGCCCTACAAGATCTCCCCCGACATCTTCGCAATCTGGTGCCGGCTGCTCGCCCTGGTGCCCGACAGCGTGCTGTGGCTGCTCGACCATCCCCATGCCGCCGGCAACCTCCGTTCGGAGGCAATCCGCCATGGCGTGGATGCGCGGCGGCTGGTTTTTGGCGCAAACCTGCCACAGGCGGCCCATCTCGCCCGACTCCAGCTCGCCGACCTGATGCTCGATACCGCGCCATTCAATGCGCACACCACGGCGAGCGACGCGCTCTGGGCCGGCGTGCCGATCGTGACTTGTCCGGGGGAAACCTTTCCGTCGCGGGTGGCGGGCTCCATCCTGCACGCGGTCGGTCTCGGCGAGCTGGTCGCCGAGGACCACGCCGACTATTTCGAGTTGGCCTACGGCATCGCCACGGAGCCCGGCCGCCTCGCGGCCCTCAAGGCGCAGCTTGATGCCAACCGGCTGGCGACGCCTCTGTTCGACGTGTCAGCCTACACCCTCGCCCTCGAAGGCCTCTACCGGGCGATGATCGTCCGCCACCGCGACCGGCTGCAACCAGCAACAATCGGTGCGCCCGTGCCCTGAACGCGTCGAACTCCATGCGCTTGCCGCGTTCGGACGCGCCCGGCGGGGCGGGATGCCGGCGTCAGCTTCCCAGATACGCCGCCCGCACGTGGGGATCGTCGATGAGGTCCGCGCCCTTGCCGGACATGACGATGCGCCCGGCCTCCAGCAGATAGGCGTAGTCGCACAGTTCCAGCGCGGCGAAGGCGTTCTGCTCCACGAGGAGCACGGTGGTGCCGGCGTCGCGGATGGAACCGATGATGGCGAACATCTGCTCCACGATGTTGGGCGCCAGCCCGAGCGAAGGCTCGTCGAACAGCACGAGGCGGGGCCTCGACATGAGCGCGCGGCCGATGGCCAGCATCTGCTGCTCGCCGCCCGAAAGGGTGCCGGCCATCTGGTGGCGGCGCTCGGCGAGGCGGGGAAAGCTCGTGTAGATGCGCTCGTAATCCGCCTTCAGTCCGGCATCGCTTGCGCGCAGATAGGCGCCCATGGCGAGGTTTTCCGAAACGCTCATGTGTGGGAACACCCGCCGGCCTTCCGGGCAGTGGGCGACGCCGAGCTTCAGCATCTTCTGCGGCCCGGCGCGGGTCACGTCGTCGCCCTGAAGGCGGATGGAGCCGGCGCGCGCCGGCACGAGGCCGGAGATGGTGCGCAGCGTCGTGGACTTGCCCGCGCCGTTGGCGCCCACCAGCGCCACCAATTGCCCTTCGCCGACGCTGAGCGAGATGCCCCGGAGCGCCGCCACCTGGCCGTAGCCGCAGACGAGATCGGAAATCTCAAGCATGGGCCACCTCCCGCTGCTCCAGCTTCGCGGCGCTCTTGCCGAGATAGGCCTCGATGACTTTGGGATCGGTGCGGATGGCCTCGGGCGGCCCTTCCGCGATCAGCCGGCCGTAGTTGAGGCAGACGATGCGGTCGGAGACCTCCATCACCATGGGCATGTCGTGCTCCACGAGGAGGATGGTGACGCCCTCGTCCCGCACCTTGCGGATGAGGCGCACGAAGCCCTGCGTCTCCGAGGCGTTCATGCCGGAGACCGGCTCGTCCAGCAGCAGCATTTTCGGCTCCACGGCCAGCGCCAGCGCGAAGCCCACGAGCCGCTGCTCGCCATAAGAGAGGGAGCCCGCCTTGTCGCCGGCGCGGGCGGTGAGGCCCACCATATCAATGATGGCATCCGCGCGCTCGCGCACCGCGTTCTCCGCCCGTCGTGCGGCGGGGGTGGGGAACAGGCGGTCGAGGAGGGCTGCCGCGCGCGTGTCGTCGCCGAAGCGGTGGAGGCCGATGAGCACGTTGTCGCGCACCGTATCGTCGGCGAACACGCTGGTGCGCTGGAAGGTGCGGGCAAGGCCCAGCCGGGCGATCTCGTTCGGCCGCGTCTGCGAGAGGTCGCGGCCCCGGAACAGCACCCGGCCCTGCGTGGGCTTGAGGAAGCCGGTCATGATGTTGAAGGCGGTGGTCTTGCCGGCGCCGTTGGGGCCGATGAGGCTGAGGATCTCGCCCTCTTGCACGTCGAAATGCAGGTCGGCGATGGCCGTGAGGCCGCCGAACTTCATGCCCACATGCTCCACGTTCAGGATGGCGCTGCTGCTCGTCGTGCTCATGGGTTCGCTCCCATCTTGGCAGGCATCACGTCCGTCGGCTTGTCGCCGGCCTTGCGGCGGGCGGCGATGCGTTCGCCGAGGCCTTCCAATGCCGGCACGATGCCGCGCGGCATCAGGAACAGGATGGCGATGAGGATGGCGCCGTAGACGATCCACTGGGCTTCCGGCGCCATCACCGGGCGCAGTGCCACCGGCAGCAGGCCGAACAGGATGCCGCCCACCAGCGGCCCCGCCAGCGTGCCCTTTCCGCCGGACACCACCATGATGACCATGGTGACGGTGTAGGAGAACAGGAACACGTCGGGATCAATGATGCGGATGTAGTGGGCATAAAGGCTGCCCGCCGCCCCCGCCATGGCGGCGGAAATGGTGGCCGCGACGGTGAGCGTGCGCGTCGCGTTGATGCCGAGGGACAAAGCGAGGGATTCGTTCTCCTTCAGCCCCCGCATGGCGCGGCCGAAGCGCGAGGCGACGAGGCGCGCGATGAGGAGATAGCTCGCCACCGCCACCGCCAGCACCAGATAATAGTTCTGCATCTTGGAGCGCAGCGCCATGTCGCCGAGGCCCGGCACCGGCAGCACCATGTTGGGAATGGCGGTGAGGGCGAGGGGCCCCTGCGTCAGCTCCACCCAGTTCAGCGCGACGAGCCGCACCACCTCGGCGAACGAGATGGTGACGATGACGAAGTAGGCGCCGCGCACCCGGAACGACAGCCGGCCGATGAGATAGCCGGCGAGCCCCGTGATCAGGATGGCGAGCAGGAAGCCGAGGAGCGGCGCGCCGCCCTCGTGCGTCACGCGCAGGCCGAAGGGCAGGCTCACGTCGAAGCCCAGCGCGGTGAGCGCGCTCACATAGGCGCCGATGCCGAAGAAGGCCACATGCCCGAGGCTGAGCTGTCCGGTAAAACCGAGCAGTAGGTTGAGGCTCATGGCGCAGATGGTGAGGATGCCCGTGATGATGAGGGCATTCAGCAGATAGGGGTCGGTCAGGCCGAGCGGCAGCAGGGCGAAGACGACGAGGAAGAGGGGGGCGATGAAGCGCGTCATCCGATCCGCTCCGCACGCGCGAACAGGCCGGTGGGCTTCACCAGCAGAACCGCGATGATGATGAGGAAGCCCATGGCGTCGCGATATCCCGAGGAGATGTAGCCGGCGCCCAGCTCCTCGGCGAAGGCGAGGATAAAGCCGCCGATGGTGGCGCCCGAGATGGAGCCGAGGCCGCCGAGAATGACGATGGCGAAGGCCTTCACCGCGGCGAGGTCACCCATCTGCGGCGTCACCACATAGACCGGCCCGAGCAGCGCACCCGCCGCCGATGCCAGCGCCGAGCCGATGGCGAAGGTGGCGGTGTAGATGAGGGAGACGTTGACGCCCATGAGAGACGCCGTGTCGTGGTCCTGGAAGGTGGCGCGCATGGCGCGGCCGAGCTTGGTGCCGTTGATGGTGAAATAGGTGATGGCGATGAGCGCCACCGCCGCGCACAGCACGAACAGGTTCACATAGGACAGCGACACCGGCCCGAAGGTGAGCGGCTGGGCCGGGAAGGGCGTCGGCACGGCCTTGGCGACGCCGCCGAAGATCCAGAGCGTGCCCGACTGCATGATGATGCCGGCGCCGATCATCACCAGCATGGTGGTGTCGATGTCGGAGCGGCGCAGCGGCCGCAGCAAAGTGAATTCGATGAACGCGCCGACCAGGAGGCCCGCCACGAGGGCCACCGGCAGCGCCACGAAGAAGTTCAGCCCCAGCGCTACCGCCGCCAGATACATGGCGTAGCCGCCGAAGGTGTAGAGGGCGCCATGGGTGAAGTTCACCACGTTCATGATGCCGAAGATCAAGGTGAGGCCGATGCCCAGCAGCGCATAGGTGCCGCCGAGCACCAGCGCGTTGAAGATGTGTTGCAGCAATTGGTCCATCTGGCCTGTCCGGTCTGGCGTTCGGGGCTGAAGCATGTCCGCTCGGCGAGAGCGGGGTGAGGGCGGGCGGCGTGGCCGGGCAGTCGGTCCCGCGCGCCCGCCTTCACCCCGAAGCCCCCGCCCGAAGGCGGGGGAATGCGCGAGGCGCCGGATCAGCCGCCGAGCTGAACCTGGTTCACCTTTCCGCCGGAAATCTCGATGATGTAGACGTTGGGCTTGGACTGGCCGCTCTCCTTGCCCGCCGGGCCGCTCTTGTTGAACTTGATGGGGCCGTTGAGGCCCTTGAAGTCCACCTTCCAGAAGCCCTTCTGGATGGAGGCGGGGTCGGTGCCGCCGCCCGCTGCGATGGCGGCCGCGACCGTGCGGATGCCGTCATAGCCACGGAAGCTCTCGGTGGCGCCGGCGAAGTCGAATCCGCGCTTCTTCCACTCGCTGAGGAAATAGGCGGTGGCCTCGGGGTTCGGGGTCTTCTCCGGCCACCAGGGCAGGAAGGTGGTGAGGTGCATGGTGCCGTCCGCCGCAGCGCCGGCCTGGGCGATGATCTGGTCCGGGTTCTGCGAGCCGCCGGTGGTGATGATGCGCTTCTTCAGGCCGAGGGCCGCCATCTGCTTGAACAGGAGGGTGAGCTGATCCACGGCGCTCGTCACCATGATGGTGTCGGCGTCGGAGGCCTTCAGCTTGGCGAGCTGGGCGCTCATGTCCTGGGCCGACTGGTCCATGGTCTCCACGAGGCCGACCTCGACGCCGTTGGCCTTCAGCATCTTGGAGAAGTCGGCGGCGGCGCCGCGGCCCCAGTCGTTGTTGATGACGAGGAAGTCCACCTTCTTCAGGCCGAGCTTCTTGACGCTGGGCTCGAACGCCTCGGCTTCCACGGAGGAGGGCGGCGAGATGCGGAAGATGAAAGGGTTGCCGGAGGTGGTGATCTTGCCGGAAGAGGAGGTCTCCACCAGCATGGGCACGGAATATTCCTCCAGCTTCGGCATGGTGGCCAGCGTCAGCGAGGAGCCCCAGGCGCCCATCAGCACCGGCACCTTGTCGGAGGTGATGAGCTTTTCCGCCACCGAGGCGGCCTCGGTCGGGTTGCTCTTGTTGTCCTCGATGACCAGCTCGACCTTCTTGCCGAGGATGCCGCCCTTGGCGTTGATCTCGTCGGCGGCGATCTTGGCGCCGTTCACCACATAGGTGCCGGAGGCCGCAAAGGCGCCGGTGAGGGGCTCGTTGACGCCGATCTTGATGGTGTCGGCGGCGAAGGCCGTGCCGGCAAGGAGGCTGAAGGCGAGAGCGGCGAGTGTCGTCCGGCGTGACATCAACATTGTTGGTCTCCAGTCTCGAGAAGGGCAGTCAGGGTCAAGAAGTGGGACCGCCACGGCGCCACAGGCGGCCGATGCGATCGGAAACGAGCGAGATGAGAAGCTTGAGCGGGTCGAGGCCGCGCGCCTGCGTCGGCGAGGGCTGCGTGCCGCCGAGGCGGGCCTCGAGGTTGGCTGCGAACTCGGCGATGAGACGGCCCGCCACCTCGCGCACGAGGCCGGGGCGGCCGAACTGGGCGAGCGGCCCCTTCAGCGTGTAACCCACGTCGAGCACCACGCGGGCGGTGCCGGGTGTTGCGCCGTCCGTCACGCGATAGCGGATGAGGCCTTCCGTGCGCGAGCGCCCGTCCGCCCCCGCGCCATGGATGGTGCCGCTCTTCGTCGCGTCGTCGCGGCCGATGCGGGCGCTGCCGCGAAAGGTGGTGGCGATGGGGCCGAGCTTCACCCGCATCCCGCCCTGCACGTTTTCCGGCGAGGGCATGGCATCGATGACCGCGCCGGGCAGGCAGGCGGCCACCTCCTCGATACGGCCGAAGAAGGCGAACACCTCGGCCGGCGGGAAGGGCACCTCGAAGCTCTGCTCGAAGCTGTGGGCGGGGGTAAAATCCTCGGCGAGAGCGGTGGTGGTTGCCGAGGGCGCCGCTGCGGTCGCGACGGTGGTCGGCAAAGCGGCGGAAACCGCGCCGCCAGCCCGCGCGCCCACCGGGCCGAGAGGCCGCTCGGCGGTCAGCGGGCCGATGCCCTGCGCCCGACGCGCTGATATGACGGAGGCCACCGCCTTCACGATGCCCGCATAGCCGGTGCAGCGGCAGAGATTGCCAGCGAGCCCGAGGCGGATGCGCGTCTCGTCCGCTTCCGGAAGGCGCAGCACGAGGTCGCGGGCCGAGACGAGCATGCCCGGCGTGCAGAAGCCGCACTGGAGCGCGTGCTCGCGATTGAAGGCGGCGCGCAGCTCGGCGGTGACGGGATCGTCGTCCAGCCCCTCGATGGTGACGACATCCGCCCCCTGGCAGGCGCCGGCGAAGGAGAGGCAGGCGCGCGCCGGCTCGCCGTCCACGAGGATGGTGCAGGCGCCGCACACGCCGTGCTCGCAGCCGAGATGGGTGCCGGTGAGATTCAGCGTGTCACGCACGAAATCGGCGAGGTTGGTGCGCCCCTCCGCCGCGGCCGTCACGGGGCGGCCGTTGAGGGTCAGCGAAATCATGCGGGACGCGCCCATGGCGAGGGTCTCGGGCCTTGGCGAAGCGGTCATGCGGCGCTCCGCGTGTCGGTGAAGAGGCTGGCGGCCTGCGTGGCGGCGCGGCGCAGCACCTCCACATGCACATGGCGGTCGACCGCGTCCGTCAGGCCGGCGGCGACGAGCGCGGCATTGGCGGCGGATGCGTCGAAGCGGACGGCGAAACCGGCATCGATCCGGCCGCCGAAGAGCGGCGCGGCATCGGCGAAGACGAGGGGCGGCGCGTCGATGGCGCCCATCAGCGCGCGGCCGGTCCCGGTGGCGGGATCGATCAGTACGGCGCCGATGGCGTGGGCGAATTCGCCCACCTTGCGGCAGTGCTTCACATAGCCGAAGCGCGCGGTGGCAGGCACCTTCGGCACCTGCACGCCGACGAGAATTTCGCCCGGCTCGAGCGCCGTTGCGAGCGCGCCGGCAAGGAAGGCGCCCATGGGGAGGCGGCGCGCGCCGGCCGGGCCCGCGATCTCAACTTCGGCACCGAGCACGGACAGGGCGTTCACCCAGTCGGCGGCAGGATCCGCGTGGGAGAGGCTGCCGCCCATGGTGCCGCGGTTGCGCACGGCGCGATAGGCGATGCCGCCGGCCACGCGCCGCAGGATGTTCGTGCCCACGTCCGGCGCGCGACCGTCCTCCACGTCCGCGTGGGTGACGAGGGCGCCATAGATGATGTGCCCGGCCTCTTCGCGCACGGTGCGCAGATCGTCGATGCCGGAGAGATCGACGATGAGGTCGGGCGTCGCGAGGCGCAGATTGAGCATGGGGCCGAGGGACTGGCCCCCGGCCATGACCTTCGCGCCGTCTCCGCCCGAGGCGAGGAGCGCGACAGCGTCGGCGATGGTGCGCGGGCGCTCGATGCGGAAGGGTGCGGGCTTCATGCCGCGCTCCTTTCACCGGCGCGCACGGCCAGCACCTGCTCCACGATGCGCCGGGGCGTCACGGGTGCGCGCAACATCTCCGCGCCCAGCGGGCGCAGCGCGTCGTTGATGGCGTTGGCGATGGCGGCGGGCGGCGCGATGGCCCCGCCCTCGCCGATGCCCTTCACGCCGAACTTGGTATAGGGCGAAGGCGTTTCCATATGGCCGATAAAGGGCATGGGGACTTCCGGCGCGCCGGGCAGCAGATAGTCCGCCAGTGTCGAGGCGAGCGGCTGGCCGGAGGCATCGAACGCCATCTCCTCATAGAGCGCGGTGCCGATGCCCTGGGCGAGGCCGCCGATGATCTGGCCGTCCACCACCATGGGGTTCACCAGCGTCCCGCCGTCTTCCACGATGGCGTAGTCGAGGATCTCCACCTCGCCGAGGTCCGGGTCCACCGCCACCACTACCGCGTGGGCGGCGTAGCTGAAGGTGCCGCTGTCGCGCACCGGCTTGTAGCCGGCGGTGACTTCAAGGCCGTGCGGGTCCACGTCCGCCGGCAGATCCTGCGGGCGGCGATACCAGGTGTGCGCCACCTGCTGAATGGTCACGTCGCCCGACGGGCCGATGACGCGCCCGGCTTCGAGCCGCACGTCCTCCGGCCGCGCCTGGAGCATGTGCGCGCCGATGCGGCGGATGCGCTCGGATAGCTCGGTGCAGGCGGTGGCCACGGCGCCGCCGGCCATCACCATCACGCGCGAGCCCCAGCTGCCGGTGGAATAGGGCGTCATGGCCGTGTCGCCATGGACGAGGCGGGTGCGGGCGACGGGCATTCCAAGGATTTCGTGCGCCACCTGCGCCAGCGTCGTCTCCAGCCCCTGGCCGTGGGAATGGGCGCCGATGCGCAGTTCCAGCCCGCCATCGGGCGTGAGGCGTGCGCCGGCCTGCTCGTGGCCGGGCACCATGGGAATCCCCCAGCCGGAATAGACCGAAGTGCCGTGGGCCGCCTGCTCGCAATAGATGGAGAGGCCAAGGCCGATGCGGCGGCCGTCCGGCTCCCCCGCGAGCTGGCGCGTGCGAACCGCATCGGCCTTGATGGCGTCCAGCGCCTGCCGCAGCGCCTCAGGGTAGTTGCCGCTGTCGAAATGCTTGTTGGTGATGTTGTCGAACGGCATCTGTTCGGGCCGCACGAGGTTCTTCAGCCGCACCACTTCCGGCGCGAGGCCGAGTTCGGCCGCCAGCGCATCCAGCGCCACTTCCAGCGCGAAGCACACGCCGGTGCGCGCCACGCCACGATAGGGCAGGATCGGGCACTTGTTGGTGGCCACCGACCAGGTGCGGCAGCGATAGGACGGGAAATCGTAGGGGCCGGGCAGGATGCTCGCCACCTGCGCGGCTTCAAGGCACGCGGAGAAGGGATAGGCGGAATAGGCGCCGCTATCCACGCTCGCCTCGCAGTCGATGCCGCGCAGCGTGCCGTCGCGCTCGGCATAGAGCGTGATCTCGTAATGATGCTCGCGGCAGTTCGCGCTGGCGGTCAGGTGCTCGCGGCGATCCTCCAGCCAGCGCACCGGCCGGCCGATCTTCCGCGTGAGCCAGCCGAGGCAGACGTCCTCGCTGAGCAGGATGGCCTTGTAGCCGAAGCCGCCGCCCACATCCGGGGAGATGATGCGGATCTGCCCCTCTTCCAGCCCGAGGCATTCGGAGAGGCCCGAGCGGACGATGTGCGGCATCTGGCTGGCGGTGTGCACCACCAGCTGGTCGGTGCGGTGATCGAAATGCACCACCGTGCCGCGCCCCTCGATGGGCGCCATGCACTGGCGGGCTGTGGAGATGGTGCGCGACACCTTCACCGGCGCGTCGAAGGCGGCCTCGATGTTGATGTTCACGAGGCTTTCGAGAAAGACGTTGTCGCCCCAGTGCTCATGCACCAGCGTCGCGCCGGGCTTGCGGGCGTCCAGCATGTCGTGGAGCGCGGGCAGCTCTTCCAGGTCGAGTTCCACGCGGGCGGCCATGTCCTCGGCCTCGGCGCGGGTGTCGGCGACGCACATGGCGATCAGCTCGCCCACCTGCCGCACCTTGCCGGTGGCAAGCACGGGCTGTTCCGACACCTTGAAGCCGGGCAGGCCGGAGACGGCGCGGATGGGCTTCACCCCGTCGAGATCGGCGGCGGTGAAGACGCGGCCCTTCAGATCCTCCGGCACATGGATGGCGCGGATGCGCGCATGGGCGAGCGGGCTGCGCACGAACGCCACGTCCTGCATCCCCGCCATGCGGATGTCGGCGATGAACTGGCCGCGTCCGCGCATCAGCCGATCGTCTTCCTTGCGGGGAAGACGGGCGCCGACGCCTTCCTGAGACCGGGGTTCGCTCATGCGTGGGCTCCCGGCATCAGGTCGAGCGCCGCGCGCACCAGAAGGCCGTCGGGGCGGCGCAGTTCGTCGAGGATGGAGAAGTGGTTGGCGCCCAGGATGGGCAGCAGCGCGCCGGGCGCATGGGCCGCCACGCGCTTTGCCGCCAGCGCGCGGGAATCATGCACCAGCGCCGGCACTTCCGCCGTGCCGTAGGCGATGGCCAGCGGCTTCGGCGACGGGGCGTGGCGCAGCGGCGACCAGCCGGCGATCTCAGCGTCCGAGAGATCGAGCGCGGCGTTGAGGAAAGTGTCGCGCAGCGGCGCCAGCTCATAGACGCCGGAGATGGCGAGGCCGGCGGCGACGGCGGAATGGTCCAGCTGCATCACTGCGAGCTGCGCGCCCGCCGACCAGCCGGAGACCACCACCGGGCCGGTGACGCCATAAAGCGCGCCGTCTTTGGCGATGAGATCGAGCGCCGCGCCGATCTCGTCAACGATCGCGCCGAGGCGCGCCTGCGGCGCCAGCGTGTAGCTGGGCATCGCCACGGACCAGCCGTGGGCGAGGAGGCCTTCCGCATAATGGGCGAAGGCCTCGCGGGTGTTGCGCTGCCAGTAGCCGCCATGGATGAAGACGAGGCAGGGCGCGCCCGGCGTGCCGGGATAGATGTCCAGCTTCTGCCGGGCGCCGGAGCCGTAGGGAATGTCCAGATGGGCGGGCGTCGCGGCACGGAAGAGCGGGGCCGCCTTATCGCGCGCCTCGACCCATGCCGCGCTGTCCTTCACCGCGGCATTGTTGTTGTAGGCCGCATCCCGCTCGGCCTGGGACAGGGTGTCCCAGACCTCCTGCGGGGCAGGCCGAACGGCTGCGGATGCCGGGCTCACGCGGCCACCGCCCGGGGCAGGATGACGGCATCGGCATCGAACTTCTTGCCGGCGCGCAGGCAGAAGGCGGGGGTAAGCAGGCGCTCGGCCACCACCTTCGTGTCCTCGTTGTCGCGCAGCAGGAAGCGGCCGCGATTGTCGTCCAGCACCGAGATGTCGGCCGCATAGCCCACGGTGAGCGAGCCCACCCGGTCGGTCAGGCCGATCATCTTCGCGGGATTGATGGTGACCATGGGCACCACCTGTTCCAGCGAGAGGCCCAGCGCCATCATGGAGCTCATGGCCTGGGTCAGGCTGAAGCGGGCCTGGCCCTTGAAGGGGTGGTTCTCGTCGTCATAATGCTCCTCCGGCGTGCCGGCGGGGGCGGGGACATGGGTGTTGTAGCCGTGCATGTCGGCACCCAGCGTGTGGGGCACGACGCCGGCGGCGATGGCCTTCTTCGCGAGGCGGTAGGAGAAGTGGCTGCCGTGGCCCACGTCCACCTTCAGTCCACGGTCGAGCGCCGCCTGGATGACGTGATGGACCTCGCCCTGCTGGTTCACGAAGCCGCCGGGATGGCGGGTGAAGGGATGGGCCAGTACGTCGCCCTCCTTCAGAAGCGGGATGACCCGCTCGAGGATCGTGTCGGCATCCTCGCCGTTGGCGCCGCTCTCCGGCAAGCCCCAGAGCGTTCCGAAATGGACATAGAGCGGGATTTCGGCGCGGCGGGCGATTTCAGCCGCCATTTCCATCACCTTGATACCCCAGCGGGCGAAGCCGCCGATCTCGGCGTGGCCCTTGATGCCGCGCACGAGGTCGCGGTTGGCGATGGCCGAGCGCACGGTGGCGTCGATGTCCACGCAATCCGGGCTGTAGAGGTTGGGGTAGTAATGGCCCTCTAGGCCGCCCACGAGATAGGCGGAGAGGAAGGCGTAGATGCGGGTGTCGGAAGGCTCGACGATGAACTTGCGGAAGCCCGGCAGCGTCATGCAGGAAGGGCCGCCCTGGTCGATCACCGTGGTGACGCCGGAATGCACGCCCACCATGTCCGGGTTCAGGCCGAAGCGGCCGGTCACGTACTGGTAGATGTGGCCGTGGGTGTCGATCATGCCCGGCAGCACCAGCTTGCCGGAAACGTCGATGGTCTCGGTGGCGCTCGACGGGAGGATCGTCTCCTCCACTGCGGCGATACGCCCGTCGCGGACGGCCACGTCGCGGATGCCGTTGATGCCGGTGGCGGGGCAGATGACATGTCCGCCCTTGAGGAGGATATCGTAGCCGGCGGGTTCAGCCATCAGGGGTCTCCGTCCATGCATGTGCGGTCTCGGGACCGCCTTGGAAAAGCGAAGCATACGTCGCATTTTTCAAATGCAGGGCGCGTGCCAGTTTTGATTTAGATCAATTTTTCGAGAGCGGCGCCGCGCGCCGGAGGGGATGGACGTGACGAGATCGCGTGAAAAATCAAAGGGCTCCACGGTGGAGCCCGAGGCTGGGATGCATGAGGATTGGCCGCTTGCCGACCGCCCCGGCTTCCTCGCGCGCCGGGTGCATCAGATCCATGTCAGCCTGTTTTCTGAGCTGTGTGCTCCGTTCGGGGTGACGCCGGTGCAATACAGCCTGCTGTCGGCGCTCGCGGACCGGACCGAGGCGGACCAGACCACCCTGTCGCGCATCGTCGCGCTGGATCGCACCACCACCACCGGAGCGTTGAAGCGCCTTGAGGCGCGGGGCCTCGTGCGGCGCGGCACGTCGGCCACTGACCGCCGCTCGCAAAGCTGCTCGCTCACCGAGGAGGGACGCCGCATGCTGGAGGAGATGGAGGCCGGCGCCCGCCGCGCCCATGCGGTGACGGTGGAGATGCTGGCGCCCGAGGAGCGTCGGCAATTCATTGAAGCCATGAAGAAAATCGTCGCGGCCCACGGCGGGCGGCAGGCCTCGTCCGATCTGCTCTGATTTCGGTCGTTGGCGCCTAAGAAATGGGCGACTGGAAAATCGGCAGCGCCTACAGCACCGGGCCGAGCATGGCGATGGTGTTGTTCCACAGGCGGCGGGGCGCGCTGAAGGCGTCCGCATCGTCCTGCGTCACCGGCGTCGCGGCATCCAGGAACACCTGCTGGCGCGCCCGCAGGGTCCGGGTGAAGGTGGGGTCGTAGAGGAGGATGTTGTTTTCCGCATTCAGCTCGAAGCTGCGGCGGTCGATGTTGGCCGAGCCGATCAGGGTCACTTCGCCGTCGAGGGTCAGCGTCTTGGCGTGGAGCAGGCCGCCGACATATTCCCGGATCTCGACGCCTGCCTCCAGCAGCTCGTGGTAATAGCTGCGGCTTGCGGCGGCGACGATCCAGCTGTCGTTGCGCTTCGGAAACACGATGGTGGTCGCCACCCCGCGCCGGGCGGCGGAGCACAGCGCCGCCTGAAGCGGCTCGTCCGGCACGTAATAGGGCGTGGTGATGACGAGGTCGCGCCGCGCCGCATTCATCAGCGCCACGAACATCTCCGGCATGGCCGAGTAGCGCACGCCCGCCCCGGACCCGATCACCTGCGCGATGAAGCCGGGCTGCGGCGTCGGCAGGGGCTCGGCGAAGAGGGGGGCGAGGTCTTCCTCCACCTGCGCCATCCAGTTGCTGGCGAACAGGTGCTGGTTCTGCCGCACCACCGGCCCCTCGAAGCGCGCCATGACATCCACCCAGGGGGCGAACTTCGCCTTCACCGCGAAGGCGGCGTCGGCGCAGTTCTGGCTGCCGCAATAGGTGATGGTGTTGTCGATGACCACGATCTTGCGGTGATTGCGCAGGTCGATGCGGCCCTTGAACGGGCGCAGCAGCGGGTTGCCGATGGGCAGGGCCGTGGCGAGCCGCACGCCTGCCGCCGCCATATCCCGCCAAAAGGGGGAGCGGATGAGGGCGCGGGAGCCGAGATCATCCGCCATCGCCCGGCAGGTGACGCCCCGCGCCGCCGCGCGCTTCAGCGCCTCCATCACCGAGCGTCCGCTCGCATCGTCGAGCCAGATGTAGAAGAGCACGTGGACGCTCTGCCGCGCGGCGTCGATGTCCTTGACCATGGACGCAATGGCAGAGGCGGAATCCGGTAGCAGCTCGGCGCGGTTTCCCGCCACAGGCAGGAAGTGGTTCACCGACTGGCCGACCCGGAACAGCGGCACGTGGCGCTCGGGAAGTTCCGCCTCCGCCGAGGGGCCGGCGACACCCTCCGCAGGCGGCAGGGCGGCCACCGCCGCGCGCAGGCTTTCCACCGCCTTGCGGCCCAGATTGACCTCGCCGAACAGGACGTAGGCGAGCATGCCCACCACCGGCGCCAGCAGGATCACCAGCACCCACGCCATGCGCGAGGCGGGCTCGCGATGGGGGCGCAGCAGCGCGCGGATGACGAAGATGATCTGCAGGCTGAGGTGGGCGGCGTAGAACACCCAGGCGAGGACGGCGGAGTCTTGCATGTCGGCGGCACGCCCGGTGAGAGGAGCGCTGCCGTTCTAGAGCATTTTCAAGCGAAGTGGATTCCGGTTCGCATGAAGAAAATGCGTATCGCAAGACGCCTGCATCTTCGCCGCCTGCGCGAACGCCGTCAGGCGTTGTAGAGCCCGCGCACCACATCGGCCGTGGCGAGCGGGCGGTTGAGCAGCCGTGCGCCTCCTGCCGCGCGCCGCACCTGCGCGGCATTGTTCTCCGCCATCGTACCGTCCGGCGCGAAGAGATTGTTCTCGAAACCCACCCGCACATGCCCGACCAGGCCGGCAGCGACGGTGGCGCAGGCGTTCTCCTTCGGCCCGAAGGCGCACATGGCCCACAGCCGCGGCGGCGTGCCGGCGGCGAGGAAGGGCACCAGATCGGCCGGCGTGGAGACCTGCCCGCTGGTGTAGCGGCCGAGGACGAAGAGCGGGAAGTCCTCCCCCTCGCCCAGCACGCCGCGCCCCTTCAGCGTGTGATAGCGTAACACCTCCTCCGGCGAATAGAGGATGATCTGAACCAGGATGCGCTCGCGCCGCAGCCAGGCGAAGAAGTCGGCGGCAGCAGCCTCGTGCGCTTCATCCGGGATGATCTCGCGCAAGGCGAGGGAGACTGCCTCCGGCCGCAGGGCGCGGACCACGGCGATCTGCTCCGGCGCCTTGTAGCGCCCCGCCGCTTCGGACGTCGCCTGCACCACCAGCCTGTCCCCCACCTCGCGCCGGATGGCGGCGGTGGCCTCGCGATAGGCGTCCGCATCCAGGAGATGGCGGCCCTCGGAGTCGCGCACATGGATGTGGATGAGGGCGGCGCCCGCCTCGACGATCTCGGCCGCGTTGCGCGCCAGCTCGGCGGCGGTCATGGGCAAAGCCGGGTGGTCCGCCTTGGTGCGGGTCGCGCCATTGGGTGCGTTGGCGATGACGAGGGGCGGCCAGAGGAGGGCCTCGGCGGGGGCGGTAGCGGTCATGAACGGTCCGGATGTGTCAGTCGGTGGTGGTGAGGCCCAGCCGCTTCATGCGGTCGTGAAGGGTCTTGCGGGGAATGTTGAGGGCGAGCGCGGCAGCGGAGACGCGGTTGCCGGAGGCTTTCAGCGCATCCTCGATGACGAGGCGCTCCACCCGGTCCAGCAATTCGTTGAGGCTCGGGGCGGCGGCCGCGCCGCCGGTGAAGTCGGGGGCGAGGAAGCCCAGCATGTGGCGCTCGGCGGCGTTCTTCAACTCGCGCACATTGCCCGGCCAGTCGGAGAGCATTAACGCCCGCCGGAGCGAAGGGGGCACTTCCACCACCGGGCGCTGATACTTCACCGCCGCCTGCACCAGGAACAGCTCGAACAAAAGCGGGATGTCCTCCCGCCGCTCGCGCAGGGGCGGGAGGGCGAGCTTCACCACGTCGAGGCGGAAGAACAGGTCTTTCCGGAAGCCGCCGGCATCGGCCAGCGCGCCGAGGTCTTCCTTGGTCGCGGCGATGACCCGCAGGTCCACCGGCACCGGCGTGTTGGAGCCGAGGCGCTCGATGCGCCGGTCCTGCAGCACCCGCAGCAGCTTCACCTGCATGGCGAGCGGCATGCTCTCCACCTCGTCGAGGAAGAGGGTGCCGCCGGAGGCATGCTCGATCTTGCCGATGCGCCGCTTGCCGGCCCCGGTGAAGGCGCCGGCCTCGTGGCCGAACATCTCGCTTTCGAACATGCTCTCGGGGATGGCACCGCAATTGACCGCAACGAACGGCTTGTCGCGCCGCGCGCCCCCCTCGTGCAGCGCGCGGGCGACCTGCTCCTTGCCGGCGCCGGTCTCGCCCAGCACCAGCACGTCGGCGCTGGTGGAGGCGAGCTGGGCGATGTCGTCCCGCAGCCGCCGCATGGCCGCCGACTGGCCGACGAGATGCCGCTCGATGGCATCGCCCCGGTCGAGTGCCGTGCGCAGGCGCCGGTTTTCGAGCACGAGGGCACGCTTCTCCAGCGCCCGCTTCACCACCTCCACGAAGGCGTCGCTCACGAACGGCTTCTCGATGAAGTCGTAGGCGCCTTCCCGCATGGCGCTGACCGCCATGGCCACATCCCCATGGCCAGTAATGAGCACCACCGGCAGCTCCGGATCGCGGCGGCGGATATCCGCCAGAAGCTCCAGCCCATCGCGCGCGGGCAGGCGCACGTCGGTGACGACGATGCCGGGATAGTCCCGGCCGATGGCGGGCAAAGCGGCTTCGGCGCTTCCGAAGGCGGTCACGTCGATGCCGGCGAGGTCCAAGGTCTGCTCGATGGAGAGGCGGATCATCTCCTCATCGTCCACCAGCAGCACCCGGGGGCGGTTGGCGTGGCGGGGCGCTTCGGCCTCGGCGGAGAAGGCGCGTTCAGGAAACATGGCGCAGCGGCTCCGCGGGATAGGTCAGGTGCTCTTCGGCCTCGGCCGCGTCCATGACGAGATCGAACGCGGTGCCGCCTTCCACCCGATTGCGGGCGACGAGGGTGGCGCCGAAATCGCGGGCGATGGCGAGCGAGATGGGCAGGCCGAGCCCCAGCCCCTCACCCGCCGGCTTGGTGGTGAAGAAGGGGTCGAAGATGCGCGCCGCTGCCCCCTCCGCGAGGCCCGGCCCGTTGTCCTCCACGGTCAGCACGATGCGGCTGCCGTCGCGATGGGAAGCGATGCGGACCATTGCCTCCGGCCGTCCCTTTACCGCGTCGAGGGCATTGCCCACGAGGTTCACCAGCACCTGGCTGAGGCGGATTGGCTCGAACATCACCTGCGTGGCGTCGGGGTCCAGTGCGCTGACGACGCGCGCCCCGGACGCCCGAAGGCGCGGGGCGAGGATGGCGAGGCTTTCCGCCAGCACGGCGGCTGCGTCCACCGGCCCCTTCTCGCTGGACGTGCGGCGGGCGAAGGCGCGCAACTGGCCGGTGATCTTGCCGAGGCGATCCACCAGCGCGGCGATGCGGGCGAGGTTCGCCTCCGCATCCTCCTCGCGTCCGTGCTGGAGCAGCTTGGCGGTGTTGTCGGCCAGCGCCCGGAGCGCGGTGAGCGGCTGGTTCAGTTCGTGGGTCACGCCGGCCGCCATCTGGCCGAGGGTGGCCATCTTGGCAGCCTGCACCAGCTCGTCCTGGGCGGCGCGCAGGTCGTTCTCGGCGCGGCGCCGCTCCTCGATCTCGGCGGCAAGGCGGGTGTTGGCGGCGGAGAGGTCGGCGGTGCGTTCGGCGACCTTGCCTTCCAGTTCCCGATGGGCAGCCGCGAGTGCCGCCTGCGCGGCGAGGCTTTCGCGCGCCCGCCTGAGATGCTGGCGCCAGTAAAGGCCGATAAGGCCGAGAATGACCAGCGCCAGCGTCATGCCGATGCGCGCGGAACGTCCCGCGAGCACCACCGGTGCGGCATCGGTGAAGAGAAGGAGCCGCCAGTCGTAGGTCGGCAGGTCCTTCTCATCGCGGATGACGAGGCCGGCGGGGCTCAGGTCGGAGCCGGAGAGCACCTTCAGGCCGCCTTCGTCCTGTGCCTGCCCCATGCGCAGCAGGGGATAGGACTTGTGGCCATATTGGCGGGTCTTCGCGATCTCGGCGGCGGCGGTGGCATCGATGGGCCGGAGGGAGCGGAACTTGAACTTCGGGTCTGAGGCGAGGAAGACGATGCCGTGCCCGTCCGCCACCAGAACGGTATCGGCGGCCTCGTGCCAGACGGCTTCCAGCGGGTCGAGATTGACCTTGGTCGCCACCACGCCGGCCACCTTGCCGTCCACCATCACCGGCGCGCTGATGAAATAGCCGGGGACGCCGGTGAGCGTGCCCACCGCATAGAAGCGGCCGGTCTGGCCTGCGATGGCCTCGGTATAATAGGGGCGATAGCTGAAATCCGCGCCCACATAGGTTTGCGGCGTGTTCCAGTTGGACGCGGCGATGGTGATGCCGCCGGGCGCCAGCAGATAGAGCACGGTGCCGCCCGCGGCGCGGTTCAGCGTTTCCAGGTAGGCGTTCACCTGCGCCAGCTGTTCGGTGTCATGCGGGGTGGCGAGGAGGCGCTTCACATTGTCGTCGAGGGCGGCGGCGGTGGGCAGGTAGCCGAAGCGCTCGATGACACCTTCGAGGCTCTGGGCATAGATTTCCGCCCGGTGGCGCGCATCCGATGCGAGGCGCTCGCCCACCCGTGCCTCGGCCATCTCTCCGGCTTCGAGAACGGCGAACACCGCAGCCGCCGCCAGCACGGCGGACAGCACGGCACCGAGGGCCGTGATGCGGTTCGATCGCATGGAAAATTCCGCGTCCTCAAGGTGGTGCGGCCGGGCCTCGCGCGGCCCGGCCATGTCGCGGGGATGCTGGTCCGCCCTCAGTCGGTGGTCAAGCCTTTGACCTCCACCTCCTCGAAGCGGTGCTGCTCGGCGGTGACGAGGGCGGACAATTCCCGCTTCAGCTCGTTGAAGGCGGTTGAAGCCGAATCCCGCGGGCGCGGCAGCTCCACCTTGATGTCCCGCTTGATGGTGCCCGGCCGGTAGGTGAGCACGACGATGCGGTCCGCCAGATAGATGGACTCTTCGATGGAGTGGGTGACGAAGACGATGGTCTTGCCCGTCGCCGACCAGATGCGGATGAGTTCATCCTGCAGCGAGCGGCGGGTGAGGGCGTCGAGCGCGCCGAACGGCTCGTCCATCAGCATCACCGGGCTGTCGAGGGCCAGCACGCGGGCGATGGCCACGCGCTGGCGCATGCCGCCGGAGAGGTCTTTCGGGAAGCGGTCGCGGAACTCCGCGAGCTTCAGCATGGCGAGCAGCTCGTTCACCTTGGGCTCGATCTGGGCGCGGCTCATGCCCTTGATCTCAAGCCCGAAGGCGATGTTCTGCGCCACCGTCATCCACGGGAACAGGGCGTATTCCTGAAACACCATGCCCCGGTCCGGCCCGGGGTCCTTCACCGCGCGGCCGTCCACCGTGATGGTGCCGGTGGTGGGGGCGGAAAAGCCGGCGATGGCGTTGAGCAGGGTGGACTTGCCGCAGCCCGAGGGGCCGAGCAGGCACACGAACTCGCCCTCATTGATGGTGAGGTCGATGTCCTTCAGGGCGACGATCTCGCCGCCTGGAATGACGAAGCGCTTGTCGACACCCGAGACCACGATGTGCGGCCGGGCAGCGTGCGCGAGTGCGGCGGGGGAGGGGGCGGGGCTGGCCGCGAGGGGAGCTGCGATGGGCATGTCGGTCCTCACGATTCCAGGCCGCGATGCCAGCGCAGCAGATGATTGTTCAGGCGGCTGACGGCGAGATCGATGGCGAGGCCGATAAGACCGATGGTCAGCATTCCCGCGATGATCTTGTCCGACCAGAAGTATTCCCGCGCCTCCAGAATGCGGAAGCCGAGGCCGTTGTTGACGGCGATCATCTCGGCCACGATCACCACGATGAAGGCGGTGCCGATGCCGATGCGCGCACCCGACAGGATGTAGGGCGTGGCCGCCGGCAGGATCACCCGCCGGAAGATGGTGAGGCGGCTCGCCCCGAGGCTGCGGGCGGCGCGGATGTAGATGCTGTCCACGTGCCGAACACCGGCGATGGTGTTCATCAGCACCGGGAAGAAGGCGCCGATGGCGATGAGGAACACCGCCGGCGCGTTGCCGAGGCCGAACCACAGGATCGAAAGCGGGATGTAAGCGATGGGCGGGATGGGCCGCAGCAGCTGCATCAGCGGATTGACATAGCGATAGATGGAATCGCTCGTGCCCATGAACAGGCCCAGCGGCAGCGCGAGGCCAGCGCCCACGGCAAATCCCATCACCACGCGCGAGAGGCTGGCGAGGGAATCGTGGATCAATTCGCCTGAGAAGATCCACGCGATCCAGCTTTCCGTTGCCGGATCATAGGCTTCCAGTGGAGCAAGATAGCTCCACCAGCGCGCCGCGACGGCGGCGGGGGAGGGCAGGACCATGGGGTTCACCCAGCCTGCGGAGCAGGCCACCTGCCAGAGGAGCAACACGGCGACGGGCACGAGCAGCCCCTCGCCGAGCGCCTTGAAGCGCGAGATATTCATGGGGCCGCCCTCACTTGACGCCGTTGGACGCCTTGGCGGCATTGAGCAGGTCGAGCTTCACCCAATCCTCGGCCTTGGCGGGGGCGGACATCTTGCCGACGCCGTACTTGGCCATCACGTCCGTGGTCTTCTGGATGTGGTCGGCGCTCATGTCGAGGGAGTAGGGCGAGTTGGCGAGGGCTTCCTGGAATTCCTCGCCCGTCAGCTGGCCCTTGAACACGTCCTGCGTCACGAACTTCTCGGCGGCCTTGGGGTCGTTCATGAAGGTCTTCTGCGCCTTCACGAAGCAGTCCATCAGCTTCTTCGCCGTCTCGGGGTGTTCCTTGTAGAACTTCTCGCTCATCACCAGCGTGCGGATGGGCGAGCCGATGGGCGTGTCGTAGGGCTTCAGCACTTCCACGCCGAAGCCGCGGGCGATGGCCTGCGCGGACTGGGGCTCGGTCTGCATGATGGCGTCCACCTGCTTCTGCAGCAGCGCCTGGTTGAGGTCGGGATAGCCGAGATAGACGATGGTGATGTCCTTGGCGGACATGCCGTTCTTGCCCAATTCAGCGGCCAGCAGCACTTCCTGGATGGAGCCGCGGGTGACGCCCACGCGCTTGCCCTTCATGTCCGGCACAGACTTGATGCCACTATCGGGCGTCGCGAGGAGACGCGCGCCGCCGCTGGCGAAGCCGCCGACGATGTAGATGGGCGCGCCGTTGCCACGGCCGGAGATGGCGGCCTCGGAGGCGGTGGCGCCCACGTCCAGCTCGCCGGCGAGGATCGCCTGCATCACGTCCGGACCCTTGGGGAAGAGCTTGAGGTCGATGTTGATCCCGCAGCTCGGCGCGATCTCCTTCATGTAGGAGACGCCGGCGAAATGGGCGAGCTTGAGGTTGCCCACCCGCACCGTCTCCTGCGCCGAGACCGCCCCCGCTGCGACAGCGGACATCAGGACAGCGGACACAAGGGTGGCGGTGATGCGAAGTCGTTTCAGCACGGCGTTTCTCCCAGGGAGTCCGGCATTGGTGCCGGTTCGGATGATGCTCCCGCCCTTGCACCGCGCATGCCACCCCTGCGGAATGCGCGGGTCTGGCCTTACTCATTGAAATAACAAAATGTTTTCCAAGCTCGTCCGCATGGGGTGGCGGAAATCCGCCACCTGGGGTGCGAGCACGGCGGAAGTTCGCCGCGGGGCGCCGGCCTCCTCTCGTGGCGCGAGGGCCTTCCGGTGCCCCGAAACCGCCTCAAATTCTCCCCGCCCTGACCGCTCGCCTGTAAGCGAGGCGTAAGCTCAGCCTTGCAACGTCCGTGACAGAGCAATCAACGCACGAGCGGACGGACGAGCGGACATGGGATCTGCACATATTGTTGAACCCGGCGACGCCGAGCGCGCCGAGGTCGAAGCTTTCATCCGATCGGTCTATGCCCGCGAGTACGGCGCTCACGTCGGCACGTTTGCCGAGCGGCTTCTGTGCCGACGGAATGCGGCGGGCGAGATCCTGTGCGCCGCCGGTCTGCGCCTCGCCGAAGACGGCTTCTTCTCCGAGCTTTATCTGGATATGCCGGTGGAAGCCGCGCTCTCCCACGCCACCGGCCGCAGGCTCCGGCGCGCCGATGTTTATGAGGTGACGACGCTGGCCAGCGGCGCACCGCACGACCTCGTGCCGTTCATCGCCGATATCGTGGCCTTCGGTGGCGCCAACGGCCTGTCCTGGTGCTTCTTCACCCTCACCCGCCGCCTGAGCCTGCTGGTGCGGCGGCGCGGCCTGTCGCCGATCTATCTCGGCGATGCCGATCCCGCCCGCGTCGCTCATCCCGAGGTCTGGGGGCGCTATTACGAGACCGAGCCGAAGGTCTTCGGCGTGTGCGGCGTGGACATGCTCGCCGCCTATCGCCGGACGCAGACGGCTTCCGTTTGCATTCCGTCAGACGCCGGCCGGGTGCTGCACCATGCAGACATTCTTTGAGGCCGTGGCGGGCCATGCCCGCCGGGCACCGGACCGCGTCGCCTTCACCGATCCGGATGGCGCCATCACCCGCGCCGGGCTGCTGGCCGATGCGGCGCGCCTCGTCGCCGGGCTTCCCCCGGCCGCGCGGGTGGTCGGGCTGCTCCTGCCGAACGGGCGAGCCTATGCCGTGGCTCAGCTCGCATTGGTGGCATCTGGGCGCATCGCCGTTCCGCTGCCCGGCTTCTTCAGCCCGGCCCAGATCGCCCATGTGGTGCGCGATGCGGGCATCGAGCTGATCCTCGTCGCGCCGGGCGGGGAGGGGGCTGTACCGGAAGGCGTCGCCTGTCAGCCGGTCACCGTGACCGGCGCGCCGGGCGCCGCGCCGGCCTTCCGCGCGGGCTACGGCACGCTCATCTACACCTCCGGCAGCACCGGCCAGCCCAAGGGCGTGCGGCACGAGAGCGGGCAGGTGGGCTGGTCCGCCGCCGCGCTGGCGGAAGCCATCGGCGCGCGGGAGGACGACACCTATCTCTCCGTGCTTCCGCTCTCTTTGCTGCTGGAGAACATCTGCGCTCTGTTTATCCCGGCCCTCGTGGGCGGCAGCGTGCATTTCGACACCCCCGTCTCGGAGCGAATCGGCCGCGGTGCGGTCACCGGCATCGCCGAGGCGTTCGCCCGCCATCAGCCGACCACCGGCGTGCTGGTGCCCGAGCTGCTCCGGCTCTGGGTGGTGGAGCTTGCTGCCGCGCGGGCCCGCGCCCCGGACAGCCTGCGCTTCGTCGCTGTCGGCGGCGCCGCCGTTCCGCCCCAGGTGGCGGAGGCGGCATGGAACCTCGGCATTCCCGTGCACGAAGGCTACGGCCTGTCCGAATGCTGCTCGGTGGTGGCGGTGAACCGGCCGGGCCGGCGCGTGGCCGGCACCGTGGGCGAGCCGCTGCCGGGCCTGACCCTCGCCGTTGTCGATGGGGAGCTGCACGTGGACGGGCCGTGCGTCACGGACGGCTATCTGCGCGGCGCGCCCGCCCTCCGGCCATGGCCGACGGGCGATCTGGTGGCGCTGGACGCGGACGGCCGGCTGACGATCTCCGGCCGCAAGGACAATCTCATCGTCACGCCGCTTGGGCGCAACGTCAGTCCCGAATGGGTCGAGACGACCCTCCTCGCCGATCCCTTCATCGCCGCCTGCGCCGTCGCGGCGGATCCTGAGGGCCTCGCGGCTCTGGTGGTGCCGGTTCCCCCCGCGGCCGAATGGTTCGCCCATGCGGGCCGCGCGGCGGTGGAGGCGCGCATCTCCGCCGCCTGCGCGGGGCTGCCGCCCTATGCGCGGCCGGCCCGTGTGCGCGTCATCGAAATGGCTCCCGCCCGGGCCGCGGGCCTGTTCACCGACAACGGCCGCATCCGCCGTCGCGTGGCGCACGATCTGCTCGCTGCCGACGTGGCCGTGACCCTCTGACACCCCTTCCCGGCCATCATCAGAAAGGCATCGGCCATGAGCTTCCATGAACGCCTGACCCGTGAGACCGCGGCGGCGCGCGAGAGCTTCCTCGCCATTCCCCTCGTCGCCAACGCGCCCCGCACGGGCGGCACGCGCGAACTCTATCTGGCCTTCCTGACCGAGGCCTACCACCACGTGAAGCACACCTTCCCGCTGCTGGCGCTGGCCGCCTCCCGCACCACGGACGAGCGCTATCAGGCAGCCCTCCTCGAATACATGGAGGAGGAGCGCGGGCACGAGAAATGGATCCTCGACGACATCCGCGCCATGGGCGGCGATGCCGAGGCGGTGCGCACCGGCCAGCCGGGGCAGGCCTGCCGCGTGATGGTGGGCTTCACCTATTACGCCATCGAGCATGTGAGCCCCTATGCCATGCTCGGCAGTGTGCATGTGCTGGAGGGCATGTCGGTGCTGCTCGCCGACCAGCTCGCGGCGACGCTGGCCAAGACGTTCGGGAGCGCGGGCGGCGCCGGCTTCTCCTACCTCACCTCCCACGGCAGCCTCGATCAGGCGCACGTGGCCTTCTTCCGCGCGCTGGTGAACGGCATCGAGGATACGGCGGTTCAGGACATCATCATCGACCATTCCAGGATGTTCCATCGCCTCTACGGCGACATCTTCCGCGAGCTTGGCGCTCGCGCGGAGCTGAGCCGTGCGGCGTGAGGACATGTCGGACCAGGGCGCTCCCCGCACGGGCTTGCCGCGCGAGGTGAAGTGCGTGCTCGTCACCGGCGGCGGCTCCGGCATCGGCCGGGCGCTGGCGCTGGAGGCCGGCCGGCGTGGCATGTTCGTGGCGGTGTGCGGCCGCCGCGCCGCGGCGCTGGAGGAGACGGCGGCGGCGCTGCCGCCCTCCGCCCGCCCCATCGTCATCCCGGCCGATCTCACCCGCGCGGAGGACCGCGCCCGCATCGCCGCCGGGCTGAAGCAGGCCTGGGGCCGGCTCGACCTGCTGTTCAACAATGCAGGCCGCGTGGATGGCGGCGATGTGGAGCAGATGGCCGACGCAGCGCTGGAAAATCTGTTCCGCACCAACGTCCTCGCCCCCATGGCGCTGACGCGGGACCTCGCCCCGCTGCTGGCCGCCGCCCGTCCGTCGCGGGTGGTGAACGTGGGCTCGGTGTTCGGCGACATCGCCTATCCCGGCTTTGCCGCCTATTCCGCCTCCAAGTTCGCCCTGCGCGGCTATTCCAGTGCGCTGCGGCGGGAATGGAAGGCGCGCGGCATTGCCGTCACCTACGCGGCGCCGCGGGCGACGCAGACCGATGCGGCGGTGGCCTTCAGTGACCTCATCGTCCGGACCGGCATGCGCCTCGATACGCCGGAGAAGGTCGCCGCCCACATCTGGCGGGCGGTGGATGCGGGCCGCGATGCTGTCTATCCCGCCGGCCCCGAGCGCCTGTTCGTGCTGCTCCAGCGCCTGTTCCCGAAGCTGATTGACCGGTCCCTCGCGCGCTCCGGCGCCTGAGCCGACGGATCACATCCACGCATTGCACACCAAGGACATCACCATGCGCGCAACCCTCTTCCTCGGCGCTCTCCTCTCCGCCACTTTCGCCGTTTCGGCCCATGCGGCACCGGCCGCTTCCGCCCCCGCCGACGACCCCGTGCTCGGGCAGGTGAAGCAGATCCAGACCCGATGGGAGACCATCAAGTTCACCGTGCCGGAAGGCGAAAAGCAGACCGACGAGATGACCGCCCTCGGCGCCGATGCCGACAGCCTCGCCGCCAAATATCCTGACCGGGTGGAGGTGCTGATCTGGGACGGCATCGTCACCAGCGAGCGCGCCTCCCTGGTCAATCCCATCTCGGCGCTGTCGCTCGCCTCCCGCGCCCGCGACACGCTGGAGAAGGCCTACAAGATGAACCCCACCGTGCTCGATGCCGGCGCGCCCACCAGCCTCGGCGTGCTCTACTACCGGGTGCCGGGGTTTCCCGTAGCGTTCGGCGACAAGGCGAAGGCGCGGGCGCTGCTGGAACAGGCCACCAGGACCGCGCCGGACGGGCTCGACGCCTGGTATTTCTACGGCGATTTCCTGATGACCCAGGGCGAGTATGGGAAGGCCCGCGAGGCCTTCATCCACGCGCTCGCCATTCCCGTGCGCGCAGACCGGAAGGTGTGGGACGAGAACCGCCGGCTGGTCATCACCGAGAAGCTCGAACAGATCAAGGCCAAGCACTGATGGCGAACATCGCCTCCGCGGGCGTCGCCCCCCTGTGGCGCTGGCTCGGCCACCAGCTCGCCCACCCCGAGGGGGGAGGGGGCGTGCTGGTGGGGCGAGCGATGTCGCTCGCCAATCGCGCGCCTTACCGGCTGGCCATCGGGGCCCTTCGCCCCGCGCAGCGGGACCGCGTGCTGGAAATCGGCTTCGGGCCCGGCGCCGGCATCGCGGCATTGGCGGAGTGCGTGCCGGGTGGCCATGTGGCCGGCATCGAGGGCTCGCCGGCCATGCTCCGGCTCGCGGCGTCTCGCAATCGCGGTGCCGTCGCGGGCGGTCAGGTGGAGTTGAGGGAGGGGGACTTCCGCGCTCTGCCGTGGGCCGGTGCGAGCTTCGACGGGGTGCTCGCCGTCAATGTCGCCTATTTCTTCGATGCGGGGGGCGCCGCGGCGTCCGAGATCCGGCGGGTGCTGAAGCCCGGCGGGCGCGCGGTGCTCTACGTGACGGACCGATCGACCATGGCGCGCTGGCCGTTCGCCGGCGCGGATACCCACCGGACCTATGACGCGGCCGGGCTGCGGCGCCTCCTCGTCGAAGGCGGATTCCGCGATGCGGATATCCGCGTCGTTGCCCACCGGCTGCCGTTCGGGGTCGAGGGGCTGGTCGCCGTCGCACGGGCCGCGTGAGCGGTCAGGCCGCCGGCAGCCAGCCGGCATCGGGAAAGCGCATGATGGCGCGGCCGCCCGGGCCGGGATCGTTGGACAAGGTGAGGTCGCCACCGTGCGCCATCATGGTGCGCTCCACGATGGAGAGGCCAAGGCCCACCCCCTCCCGGCGCTCGCTGCGCACCCGCCCGCTGCGCCTCGCCTCGCGGTCGAGCACCTGCGCGGGAAAGCCCGGTCCCTGATCGCGCACGACGATGGCCGGCTCGCCGGTGATCTCCACCGAGATCAGCCCCTTTTCCGGCGTATGCTCAAGGGCGTTCTCGACCAGATTGCGCACTGCCCGGAACACGTCGTCCCGCCCGCCGGCCACGAGGACGGGGACATCCGGCGCGATCACCTCGATCATCCGGCCCCGGCCGACGATGCGGGGCGCGAGGAAGGCGGAGGCTTCGCGCGCCACCTCCCTCAGGTCCACGATCTTGCCGGGTTCGAGATTGAAGCGGCAGACCCGCGCGCGGTCGAGCAACTGCTCCACCAGACGCTCCATGGCGCCGAGGTCGTGTTCGAGGATGCGGGCGTGCGGGTCCTTCATGGTCGCCAACTCGGCCTTCATCACGGCAAGCGGCGTGCGCAGCTCGTGCGCCATGTCGGCGACGAACTCCTCCTGAAGGCGATGGGCCTCCCTCAGCCGCTCAAAGGCGGCGTTCACCGTGCGCACCAGCGCCAGAAGATCGTCCGGCAGCCCCTTCTCGGTGAGCGTCGCCGGCCCGCCGGGCTGGATCGCGCGCGCCTCCTCCACCGTCTGCGAGAGGGGGGAGAGGGCGATACGCACGACGATGACGTTGACCGCGAGAATGGCGAGCAGGAAGGGCAGCCAGATCCAGGCGATATCCTTCATGAATTCGTGCAGCACCGACTCGAAGATGATGTGCCCCTTGGGGAACATCAGCTGCACATAGACCGGCACCGGTACATCGGGAATGCGGGCCGAGAGGCCGTAATATTCGCCTTCCTCCGCCTGCCGGGGAATCCAGAAATAGAGCGGGCGAACTGTGCGGAACGAGGTGAAGCGCTCCGTCACGCCGGGGGAGGCGGCGACGATGTCGCCCTTTTCATCCAGCACGACGTAGCGGCCGGATTCGTCCGCGATGCGTTTGCGAGTGGTGGCATCCACATTGGCGGTCAGCTTGCCGTCGACGACATGGATGTCGTCGGCGATGTCGCCGATGAAGGCTTGCAGCGTGCCCTCGAAGAACAGCGAATGGGTGTTGTGGAAGCGCGTGTAGAGATAGAACGCGCCAACCGCCACCGCGACGAGGCTCACCCCCACGAGGCCCAGCACCAGCCGGCCGAACACGTCGCGGGGCAGGATTTTCAAGGCTCCTGCCTCATGCCCGCGGCTCCGCCAGCAGATAGCCGATGCCGCGCAGGGTCACGATCTCCCGGTTGGCGCCGGCGCCGGAGAGCTTCTTGCGCAGCCGGTGCACCAGCACCTCGATGGCGTTGACGCTGACTTCCTCGTCATAGCCGTAGAGCGCTTCCTCAAGCGCGGACTTCTGCACCACCCGCCCGGAGGAGCGCATCAGCATCTCCAGCGCGCCCACCTCGCGGCGGCTGAAGTCGATGGCCGTGCCATCCACCACGGCGCGCCGCTCGGAGGGATCGAGGGCGATGTTGCCTTCCGCAAGGACCGTCTGGAAGGCGGTGCCCGGACGGCGCAGCAAGGCGCGGATGCGGGCGATCAGCTCGTCCACGTCGAACGGCTTGCGCAGATAGTCGTCGGCACCCCGGTTGAGGCCCTGCACCACGGAGGCCTTGTCGTCCCGCGCCGTCAGCAGCAGTACCGGCGTCGAGGAGCCGCGCCGGCGCAGCGCTTCCAGCAGATCCATGCCGTCGCCGTCCGGCAAGCCGAGGTCGAGCACGATGCAGTCATAGGCGGTGGTCTCGGCGGCTGCGCGGGCGTCGGCGAGGGTCTCGAAGGCGTCGGTGGCGAAGCCGGCGGCGCGCAGGGCTCCGGCCGTCAGCGCCCGCAAGCGGGAATTGTCTTCGAGAATGAGAACGCGCATCGGCCGTCCGGGGAAGTGGTGCGCCTGAGGGTGCACGGCACCACCATGCGCTGCACTAAGGCATTTCCACGGCCACGCCGGTCCCCCTCGGGATGATACGGAGGGGGCGCGTTCCTTCCGCGCGCAGCGGACGATTCCGGCGCCGGTCTTTTCCGTTGGGGAAAGGATGGCCGCTTCCGTAGCGGCCATCCCTTGGTCTTCAGCCCCGGGCGGGCGCGGCTTCGAGCCCCCGGCGGCCCCGCCGCAGCAGCAGGGTGAAGGCGAGGCCCGCGAGGGCGGTGCCCGCACCGGCGAGGGAGACGGCGGGATAGCCGAGGCCGGCATCGATCACCGCGCCGCCCAGCGCCGCGCCCAGCGCATTGCCGAGGTTGAAGGCGCCGATGTTCATGGCCGAGGCCAGGTGCGGCGCTTCGGCCGCCTCGTGCACCACCCGCATCTGGAGCGGCGGCACGAGGGCGAAACTGGCGATGCCCCAGAGGAAGACCAGCGGCACCGTAGCGAGGTGCGAGTGCATGCCCGGCACGAACAGCACGAGGAGCACCGCCACCGCCGTCAGCGAGCCGATGAGCGTGCCGTCGAGCGAGCGGTCGGCGAAGCGCCCGCCCAGCCAGTTGCCCAGCGCGAGACCCAGCCCGTAGACCACCAGCATGGCGGTGACGAAGCCGGAGGCGGCGCCGGTCTCCACCTGCAGGATCGGCGCGATATAGGTGAAGACCGTGAACATGGCGCTGGAGCTGACCACCGTCAGCAACAGCGCGGCGAGCACCGGGCCGCGCATGAGCACCTTGAGTTCCGCGCGCATGTCGCTCTCGCCCTGAACCTTGAGCGGAGGAAGGGAGAGGCGCACCGCCACCATGGCGACGGCGCCGATGACGGCGATGCCGAAGAAGGCCGCGCGCCAGCCGATGGCCTCGCCCACCCACGCCGCGAGCGGCACGCCGCCGATGGTGGCGATGGTGAGGCCCGAGAACATGGCCGCGACCGCTCCGGCGCGCTTATGCGCCGGCACCACGCTCGCCGCCACCACCGCGCCGACGCCGAAGAAGGCGCCGTGGTTGAACGAGGTGACGATGCGACCGGCGAGCAGCATCCAGTAGCTGTCAGCGAAGGCGGAGATGAGGTTGCCCACGGTGAAGATGCCCATGGAGAGCACCAGCAGGCGGCGCCGGGGCATGCTGGCGAAGGCCAGCGTCATGATGGGCGCGGTGACCAGCACGCCGAAGGCATAGGCGCTGACCAGCAGGCCGGCGGCGGGAATAGAGACGCCGAGGTCCGTGGCGATGATCGGCAGCATCCCCATGGGGGAGAATTCTGTGACGCCGATGCCGAAGGCGCCGATGGCGAGCGCCACCAGCGGCAGGTTGATCTTCATGGGAGGAACTCCGGGGCAGATCGAGTTGTCCCGGAATATGGTTGACATTGCAGTGCGGCAATAGAGAGCATCCGAGACCAGCATCTGTGCGCCGGAGTCACGAATGGACCGCCCCGACCGGACCGGAGAGATGGCCGCGTTCCTCAAGGTTGCGTGTGCCGGCAGCCTCTCCGGGGCGGCCCGCGAGCTGGGGCTCACCCCCTCGGCTGTGAGCCGCATCCTGGCCCGCATCGAGGCGAGGCTCGGCGTGCGCCTGATGGTGCGGACCACCCGGCAGCTGCGCCTCACGGCAGAAGGCGAGGCCTATGCCCGCGCTGCCCGGCGCATCCTTGCGGACATCGACGAGACGGAGGCGGCGCTGGCTGATCGCGCCAATCCGCGCGGCCGTATCCGCGTCAGCGCCTCCATGGCCCATGGCCGCCTCGTCATCGTGCCGCTGCTCGGCGAATTCGTGGCGCGCTATCCGGATATCGAGGTGGAGATGGAGCTGAGCGACGAGATCGCCGACGTGCTCGGCGGGCGGGTGGACGTGGCCATCCGCTTCGGCCCCCTCGCCGACAGCCCGCTGACCGCCCGCCGCCTCGGCGAGACCGGGCGCACCGTCATCGCCGCGCCGTCCTATCTCGCCCGCCACGGCACGCCCCGCGTGCCGGCCGACCTCGCTCATCACAACTGCCTCGATTTCAGCTTCCGCCGCATCGAGCCCGGCTGGCCGTTCCGCGAGGACGGGCGCGACTACATGTTGGAGGTGAAGGGCAACATCACCGCCAACAACGGCGAGACGCTGGTGCAGCTCGCCGCGCAGGGCGTGGGCATCACCCGCGTCGGCAATTTCCACATCGATGAAGCCAATGCGCGCGGCGAATTCGCCAGCGGCGCATTGGTACCGCTGCTCGAAACGTTCAACCCGCAGGACAAGGAAAGCATCCACGCGGTGTTCGTGGGTGGCGCCAACACGCCGGCCCGCGTGCGCGTCTTCGTGGATTTCCTCGCCGAAAAGCTCCGCGGCGCCCATCCGGGGACGTGACGCGATCCCAAAGCCCACCGCGCGCGCCTCTTGTGCGCCGGCCGCGTTCCGGCTCATCTCGCCGCCTCGGGAGAGGAAGACCCATGTCGGCGACAGAACAGAAGACCACCGCACGGCAGGACAGCACGCGCCGGCCGCCGGCGCTCCGGCGGAGCTGGCTGTTCGCGCCCGGTGGCGACAAGAGTGCACTGATGGCGGCGATGGCCTGCGGTGCGGATGCGCTGATCCAGGAACTGGAGGACTTCACGCCGCCGGAACTCCGGGCCGCGGCGCGGTCCCTGTCTGCGGAGGTGATGGCGGCATGGCGCGCGGCGGGCATCGTCGCGTGCGTGCGCATCAATCCGCTGGAGGGCGACGGCCTCGCCGACCTCGCGGGCGTGATCGCGGGGCGACCGGACGCCATACACCTGCCCAAGATCGCCGAGCCCGAGCAGGTCATGGCGCTGGATGCGGAGATCAGCCGCCACGAGGCGCGGCTCGGCCTGCCGCCCGGCGCCATCGAGATCGTGCCCAACATCGAGACCGCGCGCGGCATCATGCAGACCTATGCCATCGCCACCGCCAGCCCGCGCGTGACGGCCGTTTTGTGCTCCACCGAGGATCTTGCGGAAGACCTCGACGCGCCGCGCAGCCGGGCGGCCGTGGAGCTGGCCTATGCCCGCCAGCGCCTGCATCTGGAAGCACGGGCGGCGAAGGTGCTCTCCATCGACTGCCCCTACACCTTTGCCGATCCCGAAGGCTGCGAGGCCGATGCCCGCGCCGGCCGGGCGCTGGGCTACAGCGCCAAGAGCGCCGTGGAGCCCGGCCACATCGCGCTCATCAACACGGTGATGACCCCTTCCGCCGCCGCTGTCGCCGAGGCGGAGGAGATCGTCGCGGCCTTCGAAGCGGCCCGCGCCGCCGGTCAGGACAGGGCGCGACTGGGAGATCTCATCATCGAGGTGCCGTTCTATCTCTCGGCAAAGCGACTGCTCGCGCGCGCGGCGGCGCTGGGGGAGGGCGCTCAGGCGGCTTCCGGGCGGTCCGCCATCCGGTAGCGGTTCCGGCCGTCCGCCTTGGCCTGGTAGAGGGCGATGTCGGCGCGGCGGATGGCGGAGGCGAGGGGCTCGCCGGGGGCGATCAGCGTGCCGCCGAGGCTGGCCGTGATGCGCCGCTCCTCCGGCAGCCAGGCGAAGCGCATCTGCTCCGCCCCGGTTCTCAGCGCGGCGGCGATGCGGGCGAGGGCCTCGACATCGGCGGCGGGCATCAGCAGGCAGAATTCCTCGCCGCCGATGCGGCCGCACAGGTCCCGCGGGCGCGCGCAGGCTGCGAGCAGCGCGCCGAACCGTCGGATCACCTCGTCGCCGGCCGGGTGCCCGAACCTGTCGTTGATCGCCTTGAAATGATCGAGGTCGCAGAGCAGCAGGCCGATGCGGGTGCCCGGCGGCGCGGCTTCCGCGAGGCGCTCCGCGCGTTCGAGGAAGGCCGTGCGCGTGAGGACGCCGGAGAGGCCGTCCCGCTCCAGCCGTCCGGTGGCTTCGGCGATGACCTCCCTCACGACGAGCGCGAGCAGCGCCACGCCGAGCATGAGCGAGAGGATGCTGCCGGCTGTCTGCGAATAACGGGCATAGGCGCTCGTGAGATAGTCCCGCACCCCGTTGTCGGCTCCCTCGAGGGGAATGAGCACCGCCTTCGCTGCGAACTGCAGAGCGCAGAGCCCCAGCACGCCGGCGAGGACAAGGTCCACCGCGCGCCCGGGCGCGTGCCGCAGCACGGTGCCGGCGGCGAACGCGAGGATGGCCGCGAAGGGCAGTTGATAGGTCAGCGCCTGCGCCCAGCCTCCGCGCGGCAGGTCGACGCCTGCAAGCGCCGTGAAGACCACCGCGAGGAGCGCCGCCGCGCCGAGCCAGCCGAGGCGCGAATCAGGCCGATAGTGGCGCCGCAGCCCCGCCGCGATCAGGGACAGCGCCGCCATGAGCGATCCGAACGAGAGGGTCGAGGCGAGCCTGACCGAGGGGATGTCCCGCGCCAGCGCCTCGATGAGGACGGTGGCGGCGGCGCAGACGAAGGCCGCGGCGCACCAGCGCCCCAGCTCCACCGACGAGCGCCAGGTGGTTCCAAGGAACGCCGCTGCGAATGTCAGGCCGATCGCGCCATTGATGAGCAGAAGGAATGTGGCGTCGGTCAATTTGGCGTCGGTCATGGCGCCCAGTGTGTCGCTCCCGTCCCGGTCGCCGTCGCGGCGCGTTGCATAGTTACCACATCGGCCAGCGAACCATCATGGCCCATTGGCCTGTCCGGCTGGTCGTGGAGGTTGGCGGTAACCGGGGCGGGCGATCTAACTATCGGATATCGCGGTATGAATTCCGCAGTTTGGCAAAAGTTCCCGTCATCTCCATACCACCAGTTTAGAGATATTCTATATCAATAAGGGTGCGGACCTGATTGACAAAGCATGGCCGCTCGCCCCCAATCCGGCCTCGTTAGCGGCGATTTGCGGGTCTTTTTCAGCCTTGCGGAAGGCCGCGCTGTAACATGGTAGTCGCGCCGGCGCGGTAGGGCAGTTCGGGCCTTCTGCTGCGCTCCTTCTGCCGATGGGGGAATTTAAGATGCTGGACACCGTGTTTCGGACCGCCGCCCGCGGCAGCCGCGGGGACCTTCCGGGTACGCGGACCATACTTGCCCGCTATCTCCTCGCCGGCGTCGCCGCCGGTGCGCTGCTGGGCGCACCCCTGCTCGGCACCGCGCACGCGGCCGACGTGGCGACCAAGGCGCCGGCCGCAGCCGCCCCCGCGGAAGAGGAGGCCGAGCCCTCCATCGCCCCGCAGCTCGGCTGGCTGGGCGACTGGGGCGGCTACCGTCCCAAGCTCGCCGAAGCGGGCATCAAGATCGGCGTGAACTATATCGGCGAACTCTGGCGCAACACCGAGGGCGGGCTCGGCACCGGCACCGCCTATAACGGCCGCTTCCAGTTCTCTCTCGATGCGGACCTCGACAAGCTGTTCAATTGGAAGGGCGCGACCTTCCACGCCAGCGTGCTGCAGATCCAGGGCTCGGGCTTCTCCGGCCAGTATCTCGGCAACATCATGGGCGTCAGCAACGTGGACGCCCTCTCCACCACCCGCCTGTTCGAGCTGTACATCGAGCAGGCGTTCGGTGACGGCAAGTCCTCCATCCGCTTCGGCCAGCTCTCCGCCGATTCGGAATTCGCCATATCGGACAACGGCTCGCTGTTCCTGAACTCGACGTTCGGCTGGCCGGCCCTGTTCGCCGCCGACCTGCCGAGCGGCGGCCCCGCCTATCCCCTCGCCACCCCCGGCGTGCGCGTGAAGTGGGTGCCGAACGACGAGTGGACGGTGCTCGTCGGCCTGTTCAACGGCAACCCCGCGCCCTGCTGCGGCGACCCCCAGGAAGAGAACAAGTACGGCCTGAACTTCATCGTCGATCAGGGCGTGTTCGTGATCGGCGAAGTGGCCTACAGCTACAACAAGGCGGAGAATGCGGCGTGGCTGCCCGGCACCGTGAAGGTGGGCGGCTGGTACAACTCCAATTCGTTCAACAGCCAAGTCTACGACATCTTCGGCGTGCCGCTGGCGAGCCCCGCTTCCATCGGCCTGCCCAACCAGATCCAGGGTGACTACGCCTTCTACGCCATCATCGACCAGATGATCTGGCGCAAGCCCGGCACCAAGGACAAGGGCATCAGCGTCTTCGGGCGCGTGACGGCGGCGCCCAGCGAGCAGAACCAGCTCGGCTTCTACTGGGATGGCGGTATCACCTTCAAGGGTCTCGTCCCGGGCCGCGAGGACGACTCGTTCGGCGTCGCCTTCGGCAATGCGCGTGTGACCAACGCGGCCCAGCAGGCCGACCTCTACACCGCCCTCTACAACGGGTCCTACTATCCCATCCGCAGCAGCGAGACGGTGCTGGAAGTGACCTATTCGGCGCAGGTGATGCCCGGTTGGACCATCCAGCCCGACTTCCAGTACATCTGGAACCCCGGTGGCGGCGTGCTGAACCCGAACGATCCCCTCGGCATCTCGCTCGTGAAGAACGCCGCCGTGTTCGGCGTGCGCACCACCATCAACTACTGATCGATCCAAAGAAAAGCCGGGCGGCCGCGAGGTCGCCCGGCTTTTTTGCGTCCGGCGTGCTGGCTGGCACTCACTCTGCGGTGGGAGCCACCTCGAACAGGCAGTGGTCGAAGCCCTCGGCGGCGCATTGCACCTCGCGCGCCTGAAGCCGGC
Organism: Xanthobacter aminoxidans; assembly: GCF_043193615.1. Classification (NCBI taxonomy): domain Bacteria; kingdom Pseudomonadati; phylum Pseudomonadota; class Alphaproteobacteria; order Hyphomicrobiales; family Xanthobacteraceae; genus Xanthobacter; species Xanthobacter aminoxidans. The sequence goes on from NZ_JBAFUS010000002.1 coordinate 444,181, forward strand.
GCGGTGCGCCTGCCTGCTCGCAGACGAATTCCAGCGCTCCGGCCAGCCACGGCGCGAACATGTAGCAGAGCTTGCGGCCAGCGCCCTTCGTCGCCTCGGTGACGAAGGAGGAGTGATCCAGCCGGATCGTCCCCGTCCCTGCCACCGGGTCCAGCGCGAGGATGGAGAAGCGCCCCCAGCCGCGCTGCGACAGCCGTTTCATGTAGTGCGCGAACACGTCGGTGCCGGCGAGGCCATAGACCTGCGCCTGCCGCTCGCACCACACGAAGGCCGAGAGCCGGCCGGCGGGCGCGAGCGTCGCGTCGAACGCCTCCGCCCCCAGCGCCGCCTCGATGGCGAAGTGGTTGTTGTTGTAGAAGTGCTGCGGCACCAGGATCATGGGCATCTTGTCCACGAACCAGCGGCCGGTGGCCTCGTCCACATCGATCTCGATTTCAGGCTTCGCCATCGGGACCTCGCTCCGGAGCAGGGGGACTCACTTCCCCCACACATCCTTCAGCAATTGCAGCCAGTTTCCACCCATCACCTTCTCGATGCGCCCCGTGGACCAGCCCCGCTTCTCCATCGCCGCGGTGAGGTTGGGGAAGTCGCCGATCACGCGGAAGCCTTCGGGATTGATGACCTCGCCGAAGTCGGTGAGCTTGCGGCCATTGCCCTTGTCGTGGGTGATCCAGTCGAAGAAGGGCTTGCCGTAGCCCTGGGTGAAGTCTGTGCCCACGCCCACCATGTCCTCGCCGGCGATATCGATGACGTATTCCATCGCCTCCACATAGTCCGCGACGGTGGAGGCCGGCCCCTTCTTCAGGAAGGGTGGGAACATGGTGACGCCGATGAAGCCGCCCTTGTCCGCGATGAAGCGCAGCTGCTCGTCGGTCTTGTTGCGCGGATGCGCCTTGAGGCCGGCCGGCAGGCAGTGGGAATAGGCGACGCGCTGCTTGGAGGCGAGGATGGTGTCTTCCGAGGTCTTCGGGCCGACGTGGGAGAGGTCGCACAGGATGCCGAGGCGGTTCATCTCCGCCACCACGTCGCGGCCGAAGTCGGAGAGGCCGCTGTCGCGGCCCTCGTAGCAGCCGGAGCCCACCCAGTTCTGGGTGTTGTAGGTCATCTGGATGATGCGCACGCCCAGCTCGTGGAACAGCTCGAGATATTCCAGGTGATCCTCGATGGCCGTGGTGTTCTGCCAGCCGAGGATGATGCCGGTCTTGCCGTCCTCTTTCGCCTTCAGAATGTCGGAGGTGGTGTAGACCTGCGAGATGAGGTCCGCATTCGCCGCGAAATCCTTCTTCCACCGGGCGATGTTGCGCATCGTCTCGGTGAAGTTGTCCCAGATGGAGCAGGTGCAGTTGGCGGCGGTGAGGCCGCCCTTGCGCATGTCCTCGAAGACGGGACGGGAGAAGTCGGAGATGATGAGCCCGTCGATGACGATGAGCTTGTCGTGAAGGTCGGACACCGGGTTTTCCCCTTTATTGGAAACGAAATTCAGGAAGGCTCAGGCGGCCACCAGCGTTCCGGCGTTTGGGTGCCAGGAGACGCGCACGGGCTGGCCGGGCTTGAGCGGTGCGGGGCCGCCGACGGCGGGTGAGGGGCGGCGGGCGATGAGGGCGAGGCCGGAGGCGGTGGCCACGCGATAGTCGATGACGAGGCCGCGATAGGTGGCGAGCTCCACCACGGCGGGAAGCGCGTTGTGGTCGTCCTCCGTGCCGTCTAGCACCAGCCGCTCCGGCCGCACGGCGAGGGAGAGGTCGCCGGAGAGGCCCGCCGGATCGACACGGACCTCCTCACCGCTCGCCAGCCGGAAGCGGCCGACACCGGCGAGTTCGCCGGGCAGCAGGTTCGTCACGCCCATGAACTCGGCCGCGAAGCGCGAGGCGGGGCGGCCAAAGAGGTCGTCCGGCGAGCCCTGCTGCTCGATCCTGCCATTGCGCATGAGCACCACGCGATCAGCCACCGACAGAGCCTCGTCCTGATCGTGGGTGACGAAGATGGTGGTGATGCCGAGCTGCTGCTGCAGGGTGCGGATCTCCGTCTTCATCTCGTGGCGCAGCTGGGCGTCCAGGTTGGAGAGCGGCTCGTCCAGCAGCAGCACGTCCGGCTCGATCACGAGGGCGCGGGCCAGCGCCACGCGCTGCTGCTGGCCGCCGGAGAGCTGCTTGGGCAGGCGCTCGGCGAGGTGGGAGAGCTTCACCCGGTCCAGCGCGGTCTTCACCTTCGCCGCAATCTCGGCCTTGGGAAGCTTGCGCATCTGAAGCCCGAAGGCGACGTTCTCGGCCACGCTCATGTGCGGGAACAGCGCATAGTTCTGGAAGCCGAAGCCCATGTTGCGCTTGTTCGGCGGCAAATGGGTGAGGTCGCGCCCGCCCACGAGGATGCGTCCCTCGGTGACGGGGATGAAGCCGCCCACCATGCGCAGCGTCGTGGTCTTGCCGCAGCCGGAGGGGCCGAGCAGGGCCACCAGTTCTCCCTCGCCGATGGTGAGGGAGACATGGTCCACGGCGGTCATGGCGTCGTAGCGCTTGACGATGGATTGCAGCACGACATCGGACATGGGGCTCGCTCCTCAGAAGGCGCGGGAGAGGCGGGCGTAGCGATCCGACACGAGGAGCAGCACGCCGATGATGAGGATCTGCACGGTGGCCACCGCCGCCACCGTCGAATCCAGGTTCCATTCGAGATAGGAGACGAGCGCGATCTGCAGCGTGGTGCGCCCCGGCCCCACGAGGAAGATCGACTTCTCCAGATCGATGAAGGAGATGACGAAGGAGAACAGCGCGGCCGCCACGATGCCCGGCTTGATGATGGGCAGCGTCACCCGGAAGAAGGTGGTGAGCCGCCCCGCCCCCAGCGATTGCGCCGCTTCCTCATAGGACGGGCTCATACCCACCAGCGAGGCGGTGACGAGCCGCACGGTCCACGGCAAGGCGATGAGGCCGTGGGCGACGAACAGGCCCGGCAGGGTGCCGGAAATGTCCACGTCCAGCAGGATCTCCAGCTCGATGAAGGCCATGAACAGCGCGGCGCCGCCGACGATGCCCGGCACCACCATGGGCGAGAGCAGAAGCGTCTGGATGGCATCGCGCCCGGGGAAGCGGTAGCGCACCAGTGCGAGGCTCGCCGGCACGCCGAGCGCCAGCGAGAGGGCCACCGCCACCAGCGCCGTCTCGACGCTGGTGATGAAGCCGTTGCGGAAGGAGTCGAGCTGCCAGGCGCGCGCGTACCAGTCCAGCGTGTAGCCCGTCGCCGGGAAGGAGAGGATGCGGTTGGCGAAGAAGCTGACCCAGATCACCGCGCCCAGCGGCAGCACCACGAAGGCGAGCACGAGGGCGGTGATGGCGGCATAGATGCGGTTGACGGCGAGAAGTCCCATTTGCCCCTCACTCGCTCCAGCGCCGGTAGCGGCGCTGCACCAGGACGTTGGCGGTGGTGGTGAGCACCAGAGTCACCGCCATCAGCACGAAGGCGAGCGCCGCGCCGAACGGCCAGTTCATGGCTTTCGCCACCTGCTGGTAGACGGTGGGCGCCATCATGTGGAAGCTCGGCCCGCCGATGAGGACGGGCGTCGCATAGGCGTTCATGGAGAGGATGAAGCAGAGCATCGTCCCGGCGAGGATGCCGGGCAGAGCCAGCGGCAGCACCACGCGCCACAGCACCGTGAGGTGGGAGGCGCCGAGCGACTGCGCGGCGGACTCAAGGTTCGCGTCGATGCCCTCGATGACGCTCTGCAGCGTCACGATCATGAAGGGCAGCAGCACCGAGACGAGGCCGATGACCACGGCGGTGGGCGTGTACATGAGCTTCACCGGCGAGAGGCCGACGGCACCGATGACGGCGTTGAACAGCCCCTTGTCGCCGAGGATGACCATCCACGCCGCCGTCCGCACCGCATTGCCCATCAGGAGGGGCAGCACGATGAGCAGGAGCAGCCGCCCCTTCCACTTGTCGCTGGCCTGCCGCACCAGAAAATAGGCGACCGGGAAGCCCGCCACGAGGCACAGCAGGGTGGAGAGGGCGGAGATCCACAGCGTGGTGCCCAGCACCTCCTGATAGAAGCTGTCGGCGAAGAAGCGGGCGTAATTGTCCAGCGTCAGCGCCTCCACCATCATCTGCCCCGGCACGAACCGGTTCAGCGAATAGCGGAACATGAGCGCCAGAGGCCCCATCAGCGCGACCAGCACGAAGATCGTGGCCGGCGCCGTGAGGCCGTAGGCGGGGGCGAGCCGCCGCCCCTCCCGCCCGCGCGGTGCGGGCGGAGACGTTGTTGCCACCGGCGCGGTGGCGCCGGAGCTTGCGGAGGAGGTCATGGGGGCCTCGCTCAGCGGGCGATGTTCTTGTTCCACCACTCCAGCCATTCCGCCGTATTCTTGGCCACGTGCGCGTAATCGGGGAACTTCAGTGCGGCGGCCTCGGCGGCGGTGAAGTCCACCTTCGCCTTGAGTTCGGGCGAAAGCTCCGCCTTGCCGTTGGCCGGGGCGTAGAAGCTCGCGCCGGCAAGGCCGGCCATGGCTTTCGGGTCCAGCATGGCGTTGAAATAGATGTAGGACAAATCCGGGCTCGGCGCCTTCTTCGGCAGGGCCGCGCCGAACATCACCGCGATGGCGCCCTCGGACGGATAGCCGATGGCGAGGGGGGCGCCGTCATTGGCCCATTGCAGGCCGCGCGCCTTGTAGTTCACCGCGATGTCGACCTCGCCGTTGACGAGGCCGGCGCCGAGCTGCTGGTGGGCGGCATAGATGCGCGGCTGGGTGAGTTCTTTCAGCTCGAGGAGGCGCGCCTTGCCTTCCTCGGTATTGGTGACGTTGCCGCCCTTAATCAGGCCGGCCATCATGATGTAGTTGAAATAGAGCTGGTTGGTGAGGCCGATCTTCCCGGCCCATTTCTTGTCCCACAGCTCGGCATAGGACTTGGGCGGCTTCGGCACCTTGTCCTTGTTGTAGATGATGGTCACGCCGCTGTAGAGCCACGGCACGAAGAAGGGCTTGGACTTCAGCGCGGGGACGACGTTCGCGTAGTTGGGCACCTTGGAGAAGTCGATGTTCTCGATCACCTCCTGCCCGTACAGCTCGACGCTGTCGCCCTCGTTGATGTGGATGACGTCGATGGTGCCGCGGCGCAGCCGCTTCTCGGCGATCAGCTTCGCCTTGCGCTCGGGCTCCATGCCGAGGTCGCGGACGATCTTGATGCCCTGGCTCTCCACGAGCGGGGCTTCCACGAACTTGATGGTGCGCTCGTTCCAGTCGCCGCCCCAGTTGGAGACGACGAGGGTCTTGTCCTGCGCGCGGGCGAGGCCGGGCATGGCTAGGGCGGTGGCGCCCGCGCCGAGGCCGGCAAGGACGGCGCGGCGGGAGGGAGCGCCGGTGAGCTGGGTGATGAGCTTGGTCATGTTCGCCTCTGGATTATGATTTGAAGTCGAACGCTTAAAACCGGCGGCGCTGGGGGCGCCACCGGCAGGTCTTGTCAGAAGTACTTCGGCCTCACGCGGCCGCCTTGGACTTGCCGCCCACCTCGTCGAGATAGGCGATGCAGCGCTCCAGCGGCTCCACGTCGGCGAACTTGGCGTCGATGTCGAACAGGTTCCACGCCACGGCGCCGGGCACGCGATCCCCGATGCATTCCTTCACCGCGATGGTGCGGAAGCCCTCGGCGAGGCCGTCGCACAACGTGGTGCGCACGCAGGCCGAGGCGGTGACGCCGGTGACGAGGATGGTGTCCACGTTGTTGGCGCGCAGGAAGCCGGCGAGATAGGTGCCGTGGAAGGCCGAGGCCCGCTTCTTGATGAGCACCTGCTCGCCTGCCACCGGCTCGATGCGGCTGTCGATGGCCCACAGCTCGGGCTTGGCCTGGTCCACCACCTCGATCGGGATCTTGTGGTGCCACAGGCCCATGTCGGTGGCGGTCTTGGTCTCGTCCGTCACCTGGTAGCAGGTGGTGACATGAACCACCGGATGGCCGTTGCGACGGCAGGCGGCGAGCAGCGCCTGCACGCCGGGGATGATCTGGTCGTCGATCTTCTCGCAGGTGAACGGGTTGCCCGGGCGGGTCCACGCATTGGCGAGGTCCACATTGATGAGCGCCGGCCGCCGGCCGAAGCCGACCCGCCGCTGGAAGCCGTTGCGCTGGTACAGCTGGGTTGCCTGCTCGAAGGCGCGCGTCAGCGCTGCGTCGAGGTCTTCCTCGAAGGCCATGTCCTTGATCCCTGATGGTTTTGTGCCCGTTGCCACCGGGCTCGCAGGGAGAAGATTGGGCGAGGTCAGTCGGCTTGGGAAATTCTAATTTCGGCGCTATTGATATCTTTTGTGGTATCAATAGGCATGCGCTTCGATCTCCGCCACGTCCGCTGCTTCGTGATCCTCGCCGAGGAGCTGCATTTCGGCCGCGCCGCCCAGCGCGCCCACATGACCCAGCCGGGCATGAGCCGCCTCATCCGCGATCTGGAGCAGGATGTCGGCGTGCCGCTGTTTGCCCGCACCACCCGCACCGTGGTGCTCACCGAGGCGGGGAAAGCCTTCCTTGCGGAAAGCCGAGAGGCGCTGGCGCGGCTGGAGCGGGCGGTGACCAGCGCGCGGCGCACCGCGGGCGGCGAGGTGGGCGTGCTGCGCATCGGCTACATGGACTTCGCCATCAACGGCCGCCTGCCGGAATTCCTGAACGCCTTCAGCCGCTACCGGCCGGAGATCCGGCTGGAGCTGTCGTTCACCCCGACGCTGCAGCAGCAGGAGGCGCTCCTGGTGGAGCGCATCGACATCGGCTTCATGATCGGGCCGTTCGAGGAGGCGGGCATGGAGAGCTACACCTTCGACGACCATCGCTACGTGGCGCTGCTCCCCATCACCCATCCCCTCTCCAACGTGCGGGTGCTGCGCCTCGCCGACCTTGCCGACCAGCCGTTCGTGCTGGGCTCGGGCGAGAACTGGGGCGCCTTCCGCACCGCCTTCTTCGCCGTCTGCCACCGCGCCGGCTTCACCCCGCGCATCGTGCAGGAGGCGTCGTCCTCCGAAGGCATCTTCGGGCTGGTGGCGGCGGGGGCGGGGGTCTCGGTCTATGCGAGCTGCGTGCGCAACCTGCAGCGGCGCGGCATCGTCATCCGCGATCTCGACGACGTGGCCGACAAGCTCGTCACCTGCGCCGCCTGGGCCACCCCGGTGCGCGCGCCTGCCGTGACGGTCTTCACAGACTACATGCGGCGGGTGTGGGGCGGGACTTGAGCGTTGCCTCCGCTCAAGCGCCGCGCGGGTTTTTGACATGGCTTTCGCTCAAGCGCCGCGCGGGCTTCTGGGGCAGCGCAGCCCCCTCAGCGCGCCTTCGGATAGAGCGGGGCGAGGCCCCGCGCGGTGCGTGCCTTCGTCGGCTTCAGGGCAGCCTTCCGCTCCGCAGTGAAGGCGGAGCGGAAGCCGCGGCCGTCCCAGGTGTCCCCTTCCCCTGCATAAAGGTGGCGGCTGACCTCATGCAGCGCCGCCGCCATGGCCGGGGTGCGGGCTGAGGCTGTGCCCGAATGGCCGGGCCCTGAGGCGCGGTTCCAGTCGAGATAGGCGCGATAGGCGGCCGTGGCGTGGCCGGCCTCGCACGCGGCTTCCACCGCACCGGCGGCGGCCCTTTCATCCGGCGCCATCACCATCGGCCGGCGCACGGCGGGGCGCGTCGGTGTCGGGCGGCCGGGCCTCGCAGGCGGGGCGGCGACGGGCCGCTCCGGCGGCTGGGGAATGGCGCTCGCCCTGCGTCCGGCGCGCCGGCCGGAAAACAGCAGGAAGCTGGCGATGATCACCACCACCAGCGCGATGGCGGCGATGTCGCGCCAGGGCAGGGGGGCGTCGTCGCCCGGTGTCGCCTGCGGCTTGGGCGCGGACTTCGCCGCCGGCGCCGGGGGCGGGGCGAGACCGGCGGGATCGGCCGATCCCGCCACCTGCAGCGTCACCGGCGGCAGCTGGGCGGTCTCGGCACGGTTGGTGGCGATGTTCCACCAGGGCACGGTGACGGCGGGCAGCGTGATCGATCCGGCACGGGTGGGCACGACGGTGATGTGGACTTCGGCGACCGCGCCGGGCGCGCCGCCCACCTGGGCCGCCTCGGGATGCTCCTCGTCGGCATATTGGCGCACGCCGTCCGTCTCCGCCGGCTTCAGCGGCGGCAGCTGGGCGGGGCTGGCACCCTGCACCTCCAGCCGCAGCGTGCGGGTGAGGGCGACACCCACCTTGGCCTTGGCCGGCGGGCTGCTCCAGGTCTCCTTGAGGCGCACCGCGCGGGCCGGCAGGAACCATCCGGTGACGCCGGCCGGGCGGGGCAGGATCGTCACCTCCACCGGATTGGCGAACACCGTGACCTTGCGGCCGGAATCGAAGCCGCCGCCGAGCCACGGCATGGCGGGGCGGCCCAGCGCCCGCGCCTGCTCCTGCGCGCCCGGCGGGGACGTGGGAATGGAGGCGCGCAGGGCCACCGAGGAGATCTGGATGGTGCCGGTGCGCTGCGGCCGCATGATGTAGCGCAGCTCCACCACGCGGTAGCGCTGGCGGCCGTAGATGCGGGAAAAGCGCTTCAGCGTCCCGTCGGGGGTGAAGGTGGCGCCGTCCGCCGCCGGCTGGTCGGCCGACGCCTCCAGGGCGCCCACGCGGTCATACATGCGCACGACCACGGGAATCTCGCTCTGGAGATAGAAGGGCGGTGTGCCCAGCACATCCACGGAGAGGGCGATGGGGCCGTCGTCCGGCGGCTCGGCGGTGGAGCCGGGCGCCACGTTCATCTCGATGGGCGCGCTCGTCTCGCTGCCGAGGGTGAGGGCCGGGATGACGAGATGGCCGGCGCGCTTGGGCGCCAGCGTCAGCACCCACTCGTTCACCTCCACCATGCGGCCGTTCAGGCTCTCCATGCGGCTGCGCTTGCCGCGGTCGAGGATCTCGAAATCCTTGTTGAGGGGGCTGATATTGGGCGGCTCGAGGCTGTCCCGGCCGATGACGCTGAGCACCAGCTCGAAGGTGTCGCCCTGGTCCGCCGGCGGCTTTTCCACCGTGGCCTTGAAGGATGCGGCGAGGGCTGCCGTCGCCCCCAGCGCAAGGGCGAGGGAGATCAGGCCTGTGCGGAGCGCGGCACGGATCATTGCGCGTCTCCCTCGGAGAGGAACACGGGCGCGCCGGTATATTGGGAGCGGATGCGCGCGCGCAGCAGCCCGCCGGGATCGTCCGGCACCTGCCGCAGCGCCTGCTCGCGGCTCTGGTCGTCGTCGCTGAACGCCACGGTCGGCGGCGTCTGGGGCGCGGGCTGGGCCGGCTTGGGCTGGGCGACCTGGGCGGGCGAGGGCGGGGGCGCGGCGAAGGCTGAGTTGGGGTCCTGCTTGCCCGCCTCCTGCCCGTCGCCCTTGTCGTCCGGCATGGGCGGGGGCGGCTCCTTGGGCGTCACCGGCGCGGCGGGTATGCCGCCGGCCATGGCCTCCGGCTGCTCGGACGGAGGCTGCTGGGGATTCTGCAGCGGCGGCTGGGCCGGCGGGGAATCGGGCGGCGGCGCCTGCTGCGCCTGCTCCTGCGGCGGCGGCTCCTGCGGCGGCTGCCGGGGCGGGGGGGGCGGCTGTTGCGCCAGCTCGGGCGGACGGCGCGGCGGCAGCGGCGCAGGCGGGGGGAGCGGGCCCGGCTGCGGGCCGTTCTGCGCCTCCTGCGGCTTGTCCCCGCCGGGCTTCTGGTCCTGCTTCTGCTTCTGGTCGGACTTGGGGTCGGGCTTCTGGTCCTTGTTCTGGTCCTTGTTCTGGTCTTGCCCACCGCCGCCGCCGGCCTGGTTCTGCTTCTGCTTGTCTTCCTCTTGCTTCTTCTTCGCGTCGATCAGCTTCTGCACGAGGTCGCGGTTGAATTTGGCGTCGGCATTGTCGGGGTTTGCGGCCAGCGCCTTGTCGTAGGCGGCCACCGCCTCCTCGAGCTGCCCGGCGCGCGCGAGCGCGTTGCCGCGGTTGTAGTCGCGGCCCGGCAGGCGGGAGAGCGCGGCGGAGGCGCCTGAATAGTCGCCGGCCTTGTAGAGCGCATCGGCCTTCCAGGCGGGGTCTTCGAACTTCTGCGCGGCGGCGGAATAGTCGCCCCGGGCGTAGTTCGCCGCGCCCTGCTGGTCGGGCCGCCACCACAGGTCGGCCCAGCTCTGCGGCAGGTTCTGCGACACGGTCTCCTGGATCGTCTGCGCCTCCGCCCGCTGCGGCGTCGCGAGGCCGCCGAGGGCCGTGACGGCGAGGACGGCGATCCAGCCGCGCCGGAACGCGAGGGGGGCGAGCAGCAGAGCGAGCAGCAGCACGTAAGGCCCCATGTCCGCCCACACGTCGGCGGTGAAGCCTTCGCTGTCGGTGACGGCGCCGTTCGATGTCGCCACCGGGGGCAGGGCCGCGGCGATGTCGCGGTCATCGGCGGTGAGCGGCGTATAGGCCCCCTGTCCGGCGGTGGCGATGGCCTTCAGGGCGGCGGTGTCCACCGCCGGCGCGCCGTTGGCGCCATCCGCGCCGACGCCGATCACGTTGACCTTGTAGCCCTCCGCCGCGGCCGCCTTCGCCGCCGCCTGGGTCTTGCCCGGCTCGTCGCCCGGCCCGTCGGTGACGAGCAGGATGCGCCCGCTGGCCGCCCCGGCCCCCTTCAGCAGGTCGACGGCCATGGCGATGGCGGCCTGCGGGCGGTTGGCATTGCCGCGCATGAGGCTGGTGGAGAGGTCCGGCAGCATCTGCGCCACCACGTGCGCGTCCTCGGTCAGCGGCGCGGCGGCGAAGGGGATGTCGGAATAGAGCACCAGCGCCACCTCGCTGCCGCGCATCTGCTGCAGCACGTCGGCGATCTTGTAGCGGGCGGCGACGAGGCGCGAGGGGCTGGCGTCGGGCGCGTTCATGGTCGGCGAGAGGTTGACCGCGATCACCAGCGGATCGAGCCGGCCCGTCACCGGCTGCGGCAGCTTCTGCCAGGTGGGGCCGGCCATGGCGAAGGCGGCGGCGACCCAGCCGGCGAACAGCAGCACGGCCGGCCATTGGCCCGAGGCGCGCCGTCCCGGCAGGGCGAGGTGAGCGAGGAGGTGCGGGTCCACCTCGCGCGCCCAGTCGTTGCGGCCCTCGCGCAGGCGGTGGTGGAGCAGGCCCGCGAGGATCGCCGCGGGCAGCAGCGCCAGGAGCCATTCCGGCCGCAGGAAGTGGAAGCTCGCCATCAGCGCGCCTCCGCAACCGGCAGCGCCGGGGCATCGGCCGCCGGGCCGTCCTGCGGCGCGGGCGCTTCGGCCGCGCGGCGGGCCGGCAGCCGAAGCAGCACGGCGGCGGCGAACAGGAAGCTCGCGACCAGCGCGGCGCCGAGCGGCCAGAAGAACAGGGTGAGGGCCGGCCGCACATATTGCGGATCGCCGGCCACCGGCTCCAGCTTGTCGATCTCGGCATAGATGCCGGCCAGGGCCTGCTGGTCGCGGGCGCGGAAATACTTGCCGCCGGTGAGGCCGGAAATGGCCTTGAGCGCGCCCTCGTCGAGGTCCGAGGACGGGTTCATGGGCGCGCCGGGGATGAACTCCCCGGCATCGGAGCCGACACCGATGGTGTGGATGCGCAGGTGCTCCTTGGCGGCGATGGCCGCGGCCTGGAGCGGATCGAGCACGCCTGACGTGTTGGCGCCATCGGTCAGCAGCACCACCACCCGCTCCTTCTCCGGCCCGTCGCGCAGGGTCTTCACCGCGAGGCCGATGGCGTCGCCGATGGAGGTGTTGCGCCCGGTCATGCCGATGGTGGCCTGCGCGAGCAGTTCGCGCACCGCCCGGCGGTCGAGGGTGAGGGGCGCCTGCACATAGGCGCGGGTGCTGAACAGGATGAGGCCCACCCGGTCGCCGGCGCGGCGGGCGATGAAGTCGTCCGCCACCTTCTTGACCACCTGCAGCCGGTCCATCGGCTGGTTGAGGGCGAGGTCGCGCTGCGCCATGGAGGCGGAGAGATCGATGACCAGCATGATCTCTCGCCCCTCCACCGGAACCTCCACCGGCCGGCCCACATAGATGGGCTGGGCGGCGGCGATCACGAGCAGGGTCCAGATGAAGGCGAGCGCGGCGAGGCGCGTCTTGCGCCACGCCGGCCGGCCCGGCGTCACCAGCCCGGCGCGGGCGAGGGCGGCGAAGAAGGGCAGGCGCAGCGCGCCGGCCTTCTGCTCGCGGGCGCGGGGTATCGCGAAGTAAGCGAGGAGGGGGACCGGCAGCAGCGCCAGCATCCAGGGCCAGGCGAGCGTGATCATCGGCGCGCCCGGATATGGCGCCGCACCGCGTCGGCGAGGGTGGCGGGGGTGATGCTGCCGGCGGCGACCTGCTCCGCCGTCTGCGCCGGCATGTAGGGGGCGCGGGCGAGGAAGGCGGCTTCACGCGGGGCGAAGGGCGCACGGCCGGTGACGAGCAGGCGGGCCCAGGCCTCGCCGGTGAGCGTCGCCTTCGCCTCGCCGGACTCGGCACGCACCAGCCGGCGCAGCACGTCCGAGGCGGCGACCGCGACGGCGTGGGTATCGTCCGGTTCGGCGCGGCCGACCTCGGCATCGAACATCTTCAGGGCCTTGTAGGCGAGCGTCTGCCGCCAGCGCCATTCGCGCACGGCGAGGATGATGAGCACCAGAACCACCAGCCCGGCCAGCACGTACCAGCCCGGCGCCAGCGGAAAGAGGGGCACGTCCGGGGGCAGATGGATGTCGCGCAGCGCCGCCAGCGGGTCCTCGGCCGATCCCGGCACGGGCGGGGCGGGCGGCGCTCCGTTGAGGAAATCCGGCGTCTGGAAATTGGGCGGTGTCGCCGCCGGAGCACCGCCGGGCGCAATGAGCTGGGTGGGGCCGGCGGCGGCCCCCGGCGTGGTGGTTGCGGGCGGGACGGCAGGGGTGGTCATCGCGCCGCCGTCCGTCCTGCGCCAGGGGCGATCGCCCCGGCTGCGCCGGCGCGCGCCGAGACGGCCGCCTGCCGCATCCGCTCGGGGTTGAGGACTTCCGCCGGGTCGCAGCCGGTCTCGAGGTCCATCAGGGTGAGACCGCGCTCGCGGCAGAGGCGCTCCAGCGCGCCGCGTCGATCGGCGAAGCGCCGGGCATAGCCCTCCCGGGCCGACGCGCGGCTGTCGTCGAGGCGGGCGACGGCCACTCCGTCGGTGACGGGGAAGACGCCGCCGGAGGGCATCTGCGTCTCCAGCCGGTCATAGACGAACAGGCAGGTGACGTGCCCGTCCAGCGCGATGCGCCCGAGCTCGCGGGCGGCGTGCTCGTCGAGGTCGGCGAAATCCGAGACGAGGAAGATCAGCGTGCCGGGCTTCACCAGCGGACGCAGCCGGGGCAGCGCTTCGCCCAGCGTCGGTTCGGAGCCGGGCGGGCCGAGGCGCTCGGCCGTGGCGTCGGCGATGGAGCGCACGAAGGCGAGGATGCGCCGGCGGGTGCGTTCGGCGCGCAGCGCGATGATGCCGGAGGGGGAGAGCACCAGCCCGCCCACCCGGTCGCCGCCGCCGATGCCGATCCACGCCAGCACCGCCGCCGCCTTGGCCGCCAGCACCGACTTGAAGCAGTCACGGGTGCCGAAGCGCATGGAGGCGCGCGCATCCACCAGCACCAGCACCGGGCGCTCGCGTTCCTCCTGGAACAGCTTGGTGTGCGTCTTGCCGGTGCGGGCCGTGACCCGCCAGTCGATGGTGCGCACGTCGTCGCCCGGATGGTAGACGCGCACCTCGTCGAACTCCATGCCGCGGCCGCGGAAGGAGGAGCTGTGGCCCCCGTAGAGCTGGCTGCTGACGCGCTTGCCGCCCGAGAAGCCGCCCTGCACGCGCGGACGCGCTGCCACCAGGTCGGCGAGGCGGGCAACGACGCCCCGGAGCGGATCGCGCTCGGCCATGGCGTGTGTCGCCTCAGCCCACCGGCACGCGGGCGAGCAGCAGGTCGATGAAGTCGTCGCTGGTCACGCCGTCGGCCTCGGCCTCGAAGGTCATCAGCACGCGATGGCGCAGCACGGGCTTGGCGATGGCCTGCACGTCCTCGGGAATCACATAGTCCCGCTTGCGCCGCCAGGCATGGGCGCGGGCGCAGCGGTCGAGGGCGATGGTGCCGCGCGGGCTGGCGCCGAAGCCGACGAGGCCCTGGAGATCCGCTCCGTAAAGTTCGGGACGGCGCGTCGCCTGTACCAGCTGGAGCAGATATTCCTCTACCTGCTCCGCCATGTGCACGGCCAGCACCTCGCGCCGGGCGGCGAACACCACTTCCTGCGGCAAGGGCGCGCCGAAATCCGGCGACTCGCCCCGGGCCTCGCCGCGCACGAGGCGCAGGATCTGGCGCTCGGCGTCGAGATCAGGGAAATCGATGCGCACATGCAGCAGGAAGCGGTCGAGCTGCGCCTCGGGCAGGGGATAGGTGCCTTCCTGCTCGATGGGGTTCTGGGTCGCCATCACCATGAAGAGCGGCGGCAGGCGGCGGGTGGTGCGCCCCACCGTCACCTGACGCTCCGCCATGGCTTCCAAGAGCGCCGACTGCACCTTGGCGGGCGCGCGGTTGATCTCGTCCGCCAGGATGAAATTGTGGAACACCGGCCCTTCCTGGAACTGGAAGCTGCCGTCTTCCGGCCGGTAGATGTCGGTGCCGGTGAGGTCGGAGGGCAGAAGGTCCGGCGTGAACTGGATGCGCTGGTCGGTGAGGTCGATGGCATGGGCCAGCGCCTTGATGGCCTTGGTCTTGGCAAGGCCCGGCGCGCCTTCCACCAGAAGATGGCCGTCGGCGAGCACGGCGATCAGCAGCAGTTCCACGAAGGCCGGCTGACCGAGGATGCAGGCATTCATATAGACCGAGAGGTCGTCGAAGGCGCGGGCGAGGCTGCTGCGGTCGATGACCGGCGGGCGCGGGCGGGCAGACGAGGCGGCGGGCGGCTCCCGGCGTGCGGCATCGAGGAAGGACGCGTCTCGGCTCGTGCTCATCTCTTGCTCGCGCTCGACTCTCGGGTTCGGCCACGGGGCCCGTCGGCGCCATGGCGGGGCGGCTGCTCCCCCTGCACCACCGCCGGGAGAGCGCCTCATCGGCTCCTTATAGCGTCGCGGCTTCCGCGTCACACCTTATCTTGCGTTCATTTTTGAGGGATGGCGCCATTTTCTGCCCGGCCGCGCCGGTGCCGGAGGGGCATACGGCGCAGCGGCAGACGGAGGGGCAGACGGGCGTCTGTGTCGCTTTCATTCCAGTTTGCCGTCGCATTTCCACGAGAGCCGGGCACCGGGCAGGCGCATTGTCGCGGTCGAACAGGGGACACCCCCGGTTTCTCCATTCAGAGACCCCCATGCGCCGCTTCTCCCTTCCTACCCTCCTCGCCGAGGCGCTGAATGCCCACAAGGGCTGGAGCCGCCAGTGGCGCAACCCGACGCCCAAGCCGGCCTACGATGTCCTCATCATCGGCGGCGGCAGCCACGGCCTCGGCGCCGCCTACTACCTCGCCAAGGAGCATGGCATCCGCAACATCGCGGTGCTGGAGAAGGGCTGGATCGGCGGCGGCAATTCCGGCCGCAACACCACCATCATCCGCTCCAACTACCTCTATGACGAAAGCGCCGCCCTCTACGAGCACGCGGTGAAGCTGTGGGAAGGGCTCTCGCAGGAGCTGAACTACAACGTCATGTTCTCCCAGCGCGGCGTGCTGATGCTGGCCCACAACCAGCACGACGTGCAGAGCTTCAAGCGCCACGTCTATTCCAACCGCCTCAACGGCATCGACAACGAGTGGCTGACGCGGGAACAGACGAAGGAATTCTGCCCGCAGCTGAACATCTCGCCGGACATCCGCTATCCCGTGCTCGGCGGTGCCCTCCAGCGGCGGGGCGGCACGGCGCGGCACGATGCGGTGGTGTGGGGCTATGCCCGCGGCGCAGACGCGCTCGGTGTCGACATCATCCAGAACTGCGAGGTCACGGCCATCCATCGCGGGCCGGACGGCGCCGTGACCGGGGTGGAGACCACGCGCGGGCCGATCGGCGCGAAGAAGATCGGCGTCTCGGCGGCGGGGCACACCTCCATGGTCATGGCCATGGCCGGGGTGCGGATGCCGCTGGAGAGCTTTCCCCTTCAGGCGCTGGTCTCCGAGCCGGTGAAGCCGTGCTTTCCCTGCGTGCTCATGTCCAACGCGGTGCACGCCTACATCTCCCAGTCCGACAAGGGCGAGCTGGTGATCGGCGCGGGCACGGACCAGTACGTCTCCTACAGCCAGCAGGGCGGTCTCCACATCACCACCCACACGCTGGACGCCATCTGCGAGCTGTTCCCCCAGTTCACGCGCATGAAGATGCTGCGCAACTGGGGCGGCATCGTCGACGTGACTCCGGATCGCTCGCCCATCATCGGCAAGACGCCGGTGAAGGGTCTCTATGTGAATTGCGGCTGGGGCACGGGCGGCTTCAAGGCGACGCCGGGCTCGGCCCATGTGTTCGCCCACACCATCGCTCGCGACGAGCCCCACCCCGTCAACGCCCCCTTCACCCTCGACCGCTTCCGCACCGGCCGCCTCATCGACGAGGCGGCGGCGGCGGCGGTGGCGCATTGAGATCAGGCCATGCTGCTCGTTCCCTGTCCCTATTGCGGGCCGCGCCCCGAGGTGGAATTCCGCTGCGGCGGCGAGGCGCACATCGTCCGCCCGGCTGATCCCGATGCCCTCGATGACGCCGCCTGGGCCGAATACCTCTTCGCCCGCACCAGCCCGAAGGGCGTCCATGCCGAGCGCTGGCTGCACGCCCACGGCTGCGGCCGCTGGTTCAACGCGCTGCGCAACACGGTGAGCGACGCCTTCATCACCACCTACGAGATGGGCCAGCCGCGCCCCGATATCGCGGGAGATCGCTGATGGCCCAGGATTTCCGTCTTCCCGGCCGGGGCCGCATCGACCGCAAGAAGCCCATTGCCTTCACCTTCAACGGCCGCACCGTCGGGGGCTATGAAGGGGATACGCTCGCCTCGGCGCTGCTCGCCAGCGGCATCCGGCTGATGGGCCGCTCCTTCAAGTATCATCGCCCGCGCGGCGTGCTGACCCATGGCGCGGACGAGCCCAACGCCCTGTTCCAGGTGGATCGCGGCACCGGCCGGGCCGATCCCAACAACCGCGCCACTGTGGTGGAGGCGGTCGCCGGCCTGACGGTCTCCTCGCAGAACCACTGGCCCTCGCTGGAGCATGACATCGGGCAGGTGAACGACCTCGTCGCCCCGGTGCTGACGGCGGGCTTCTACTACAAGACCTTCATGTGGCCGCGGTCCTTCTGGGACAAATTCTACGAGCCGGCCATCCGTGCCGCCGCCGGCCTCGGCGTCGCGCCGGACGCGCCGGATGCGGACCGCTACGTCCATCGCAACACCCATTGCGACGTGCTGGTCGTCGGCGCGGGCCCGGCCGGCCTCGCTGCCGCGCTGGCGGCGTCGGAGGCGGGCAAGCGGGTGATCCTCGCCGACGAGCAGGCGGAGATGGGCGGTAGCCTCCTCGCCGATCTCACTTCCACCATCGACGGCAAGACCGCCTCGGCCTTCGTCGCCGAGGCGCTGAAGACGCTGGCGGCGCGGGCAAATGTGACGCTGCTCAGCCGCACCACGGCCTTCGGCTATTACAACCACAACCACGTCGTCCTCACCGAGCGTGTCACCGACCATCTCGCCGCCCCTGACCCGAAGCTGCCGCGCGAGCGGCTGTGGCAGGTGCGGGCAAAAGAGGTGGTGCTCGCCACCGGCGCCCACGAGCGTCCGCTCGGCTTCGCCGACAACGACCGGCCGGGCATCATGCTGGCCGAGAGCGTGCGCACCTATGTCAACCGCTACGGCGTCGCGCCCGGCCGGCGCATCGTCTTCGCCACCAACGGCGCCTCCGCCTATCGCGCGGCGGCGGATGCGAAGGCGGTGGGGCTGGACGTGACCCTCGTGGACCTGCGCCCCGAGGCCGAGATCGGCCCCGAGCGGGCACTCCTTTCCGGCATCGAGCTCCTCGCCGGCCATACGGTGGTCGGCTCCACCGGCGGCAAGTCGGTGACGGGGCTGATCGTGGCGCCGCTTTCGGGCGGGCGCGTCGGCGCGCGGCGGACGCTGGCCTGCGATTGCGTCGGCATGTCCGGCGGCTGGACGCCGGCAGTGCATCTCTTCTCCCAGTCGCGCGGCAAACTCACCTTCCGCACCGAGATCGACGCCTTCGTGCCGGGCACTTCGGTGCAGGCGGAGCGCTCGGCCGGCGCGTGCAAGGGCACCTATGACCTCGCGAGCATCCTCCCCGAAGGCTGGGCGGCCGGCGCGGATGCGGCCGGCGCGCCGTCAACCCGCGCCTTCGCTGCAACGCCGGCCACGCCCACCGGCTTCAAGGCGGCGCGCGTGCTGCCCACCGATGCCGACCCGAAGAAGGTGCGCGCCTTCCTCGACTTCCAGAACGACGTGACCGCCAAGGACATCGGCCTTGCGGTGCGCGAGGGGTTCGAGAGCGTCGAGCATGTGAAGCGCTACACCACCAACGGCATGGCCACCGACCAGGGCAAGACCTCCAACATGGCCGCCCTTGGCCTCGTCTCGGAGATCCTGGCCAAGGACATTCCGCAGGTGGGCACCACCACTTTCCGGCCGCCCTACACGCCCGTCACATTCGGCGCCATCGTCGGCACGGCGCGGGGTGAGACCTTCGACCCCATTCGCACCGCGCCGGTGCACGACTGGGCGGTGAAGCAGGGCGCCAAGTTCGAGAACGTCGCCCTGTGGCGCCGCGCCTGGTACTTCCCCAAGGCGGGGGAGGACATGCACGCGGCGGTGGCCCGCGAATGCCGGGCGGTGCGCGAGAGCGTCGGCCTGCTCGATGCCTCCACCCTCGGCAAGATCGAGGTGGTGGGGCCGGATGCGGCCGAGTTCATGAACCGCATGTATCCCAACGGCTGGACCAAGCTGGAGCCGGGCAAGTGCCGCTACGGCCTGATGCTGAAGGAAGACGGCTTCATCTTCGATGACGGCATCGTCGCCCGCATGGCAACCGACCGCTTCCACGTCACCACCTCCACCGGCGGCGCGCCGCGGGTGATGGCGCACATGGAGGATTATCTCCAGACCGAGTGGCCGGACCTCGACGTGTTCCTCACCTCCATCACCGAGGAATGGGGCGTCATCGCCGTGCAGGGGCCGCGGGCGCGGGAGGTGATCGCCCCCTTCGTGACCGGCATCGACCTGTCGCCCCAGGCCTTCCCCCAGATGACGGTGCGCGAGGGGGAGATTCTCGGCGTGCCGACGCGGCTCATGCGCGTGTCCTTCACCGGCGAACTGGGCTTCGAGATCAACGTGCCGGCGGATTTCACGCAAGTCGTGTGGGAGGCGCTGTTCGGCTACGGCCAGCGCTTCGGCATCACACCATACGGCACCGAGGCCATGCATGTGCTGCGCGCGGAACGCGGCTTCATCATTGTCGGGCAGGAGACAGACGGCACGGTGACGCCGGATGATGTCGGCCTCTCCGGCATGGTCTCCAAGGCGAAGAAGGATTTCGTCGGCAAGCGCTCGCTCGCCCGGCTGGACATGGCGCGGGCGGATCGCAAGCAGCTGGTCGGCCTGCTCTCGTCGGACGGGCGGACGGTGCTGGAGGAGGGGGCGCAGATCGTCGCCGATACCAGGCAGGCCCTGCCCATGACCATGCTGGGGCATGTCACCTCGTCCTATCTCAGCCCCACCCTCAACCATCCCATCGCGCTGGCGGTGGTCTCCGGCGGTCGGGCGCGGATGGGCGAGACGCTCTTTGTGACGACACCGGCCGGTTTCACGGCGGTGAAGGTGGTGGCCCCGGTGTTCCTCGATCCCGAGTGCAAAAGGGTGGAAGGTCTTGTGGAAGGAGGCGTTCATGCCTGAGCCTGTTGCCATCCACGCGCGGCGCGCGCCCATCCTCGCCCCTTCCGCGTCCGGCTTCGTGCGGGTGCTGCCGCCCGCCGACCGCTTCGTGCTGCAGATGAAGGCGCCACGCGGCGCCGATCTGCCGGCAAGCGCCGGTGGCTTCGATCTCTCCGGCCCGCTCAATTCCGCGCGCGGTACGCCGGAGCGCTTCGCCGCCCGCCTCGGGCCGGGGGAATGGCTGCTCGTCTGTCCCGCAGGGGAGGGGGCTGCCGCCGGGCCGGCAATCGCCAGCGATCTCGCCGGCCGCTTCTTTTCGCTGGTGGCGGTGGGGCACCGCAATGCGGCGTTCCTGTTGAGCGGTCCGCATGCGGCGGACATTCTCAACGCCGGGATCGCGCTCGACCTCTCGGATGCCGCATTCCCGCCCGGCTCGGCCACGCGCACGCTGCTCGGCAAGGCCGAGGTGGTGGTGGTGCGGGTGGGTGACGCGTTCCGGCTGGAGTGCTGGCGCTCGTTTGCGCCCTATGTCCATGCCTTCCTTCAGGAGGCGGCGCGGGAATTCGGCTGAGCTACTTCTTCAACTCGCGGATCTCGGCGGGGTGCTGGTTGATGGTGGTGCCGGTGGCGTCGGGGATGAATTCCAGCGGCACCGCCAGCATCTTGCTGCAGGCCGCGACCGTCCAGGTCTCGCGCCATGGCCCGCTCTCGGGCGCCGTCTTGTCGCCGGGCGTGAGGCCGAAGCCGTCGAACGCGGTGTCGGCCACCTCCATGTCCTTGCAGTCGGCCACCTTGGTGCCGGCGCCGATGAAGGCATAGGTGAGCGCATCGCGCTGGAGCACGATGTTGGCGCGGGTGTGGCCCGGCAGCGTCACGAGGAAGCGCACGCCCGAAGGCTCGGCCCGGAACAGGATGTTGATGGTGCGCTCCGTGCCGCAGCCCTTGATGGGATAATGTCCCCACCACGCGCCGGACTTGGGCAGGCCCTTTGCGTCGAAGGACACTTCCTGCTGCAGCGTCACCGAGACATCGCCATCCGAGAGGTTGGTGCAGGCGGGCAGGGAGACCGGGGGCACCTTCTTCCACGCCGCGGCCAGCGCGGCCCGGTAGGCGTCCGAATAGAGATAGCTCTGGAATTTCTTCGAATCGGTCGCCCCCGGCGCTGTCGCCGCCATGGTGACGCCCGCCGGGACAAGGAATCCTAATGCCAGGGTGACAAGGGTCGCCCCGACAGCGCGCATGTCCGGCATCATCCTGCCCCCGAAAGATAGTGCGACCAACCGCGTCAGGCATACCACCCGCAGTTGCTGCCCGCCATCCGCCTACTGGTCCACCTCGCAGCGCAGTTCCTGCCGGCCATCCGGCAGCGTGCGGCGGTGGGTGCGGTCGGCGAGGCGCTGGATGAGGTGGAAGGTGATGCCGTTGAGCATGGCCTCCTCGTCCACACCGGCATCGAAGCTCGGCACCGGCCCCGGCTGGAGCGCGCCGCCGGTCCAGGCGAAGGCCACGTCCAGCACGAACTCGTCGAATCGCGTCGTCACCTCCACCGGCCCATCCACGAGGGAGGGGGCGGCGGTGGCGAATTCCTCGGCGATCTGGGCGATGCGCCCCACCTCCTCGGTGCGGGCGCCATCGGCGGCGGCACTGTCCATGAGGAACTGGCGCAGCACCGCATGGCCCGCCGACGGCGTCCAGACGAGGTGGCGGCTCTTCACTGCCCCGATGCGGAACAAGGCATTGAGGCCGAGCGCGGTGAACAGGCCCAGCACCAGCGACGAGGTGAGCAGTTCCTGCGCCGAGGCGGAGAGCGCCCGGGCGTAGAAATCCGGAATCTCGTCGAAGGAGATGCCGACGAGAAAGCCGAGGCCCACCACGATGGTGCGCCGCGCATCCAGCATCCTTTGGCCGAGGATGGAAATGCCCGACAGCACGATGAAGGCGGAGGCGAACAGCAAGGCGGCCCCGAGCACCGGCCGGGGAATGGCCATCACCACCACGGACGAGCCGGGAATGAAGGCGAGGGCGATCCAGCCGAGGCCGACGCCCAGCCCCACCCGCCGGGCCTTCACCTCGGTGGCGACCGACAGGCCGACGCTGGCGGAATAGGTGTTGAGGCCCATGGTGCCGATGAGGCCCGCGAACAGCGTGCCGAGGCCGTCGGCCATCACGCCGGCCTCGATGTTGGCATAGTCCGGGCGGCGCCAGTTCGGATCATTGGCGCGCTGGCTCGCCACCATGTCGCCGAAGCTGCGCAGGATGCAGGCGAGGGCGCCCGCGAGGAAGCCGGGCAGCAGCCCGACGCTGAAGCTCGGTACCGCCAGCGGCCAGCGGATCGGCTCCAGCAGGGGCGCGACCGCCACGGGCGGCCGCGGCGCGCCGAGGCCGAAACCAAGGCCCACATGCACCAGCGTGCCGGCGGCCAGCCCCGCCAGCACCGCCATGGCGCGCAGCGGCGGGCTGCCCCAGGCGGCGAGGGCGACCATCACCGCGAGGCCGGCCAATGCGCCGCCGGTACCGGTGAGGGTCACCTGCGCCATCGACGGGCTGTAGCCCACCATCAGCTTGATGGCGACGACGCCGAGGATGATGCCGATGAGCATCACCACCAGCCCGACGATCTCGATGGGCAGGAAGGGGCGGACCCGATGCATCACGCGGCTGAACAGCACCTGCGCGAGGCCGGCCGCGATGGTCATGCCTGCCACCGCGCCCAGCCCGCCGGCGCGGGCGGCATAGAGGGCGGCGGGCAGATAGGCGGCGGTGAAGACCGCGGGCAGGAGATAGCCGCAGCCGATGCGGGGCAGGAAAAGGACAGGCCGGCCCCAGCACTGGAAGAGGGTCGCGACCCCCATGGCCAGCATGGCGAGGTCGATATAGCGCCGCTGCATTTCGGCATCGACGCCGGCCGCCTGCGCCACCAGCAGCGGAAACACCAGCGTCACCGCCATCAGGCCCATGTGCTGCGCCACCGAGCCGACGAGCACGGCCAACGGCGGATGGGACTCGTGATCGTATCGCAGCCTGCCCGTTCCCACGCGCCCCTCCCGAACCCGGCCGCTTGGCGGCTCTTTGTCTGCTCTGCCGAGACCCCGCTCAGGGCGGCCCGCGCGACTCATCTCGCATGGCGCGTGACGGCATGAGGCGATCCGGCGGAAACCGGCCGGGTGAACCTAAAGGGTTTGGGAAAAAGGGGAAAGCGCTCCAGAGGCTTGTCCCGCGTGCTGCACGCGGGACCGTTGCCGGCAGAGCGCGCGGCGCGGCTACAGCGCCACGTAGATGAACTTGTCGGCCTTCAGGGTGGGGTAGTTGGCGCGGAGCGCGGTGGCGATCTTGCCGATCAGGTCCTTGTCGCCCGCAGCCGAGGGGCCGACGAAATCGGTGCCGGCCATCCAGGTCTCGAAGAAGCCGTGCAGGCCCTCGTCATAATCCGCGCCGGTGGGATTGGCGGATTTGTCGGCGAGGGAGGCGATGCCGTCCCTGCTCACTTCCAGACGCCAGTCGCGATCATCCACCACGGAGCCGATGAGGGCCGCAAGCTCCGCGTTCGTCCAGTCTGTGTTGAGGTCGAGGGCCATTGTCGCAAGTCCTACCCGATGAGGTCTCGGGGAGGACGTCACGCAAGAAGCGGTCCATCGCTGACGCGGGATGGCCGGCGCGCAGGGCGCCGACCCAAGCCTGATGGTTCAGCGGCGGTTGGGGAGATCGGCGGCCTTCACCGCCTCTTCGTGATACCAGCTGCTTCCGATCACGGCCTGCGCGGCTCCCACGGCAGCGATCTCGGCAGCCCATTTCGCCTCTTTGGAGGGCATGCCGTTCTTCGCGTCATTCTTCACCGGGAAGACATAGATTTTCGCGGTCTCGCGCTCGTGGTTCGCAGTCATCACTCCGGTCTCCTGTCCGATGAGCCTCCTGGGCGCCATCACTTGGGAACTTCATAACATGATTTGCATCCTGCATATACATCAAGGCCGGTATATTTTAGTTTAGTGCCTATTTTTTAGGCGGATATAAATTGACGTCACTTATCTCTTTTATTTGCGCGTTTGCTGCATGGCCCGCGCGCGTCTTTCGCAGTGCAGCGGAATGCCTTGTTCCAAGCGTGGGAGCCGCGCTTTTGTTCCCGGGCGATGGCGAATGTTCCTGGCGCCGCGTTGCGCACGGGGGTAGCTGCACAGCGGGTGTGCGGGGCGCCTAAGGGTTCGGCCTAATCCTGATGCAGTAATGGGCAGCTGACGTTGCGGCGGCGGTTAAAAAGCCGTTGTCCGGCTATGGGCTCGCTGCTGGCACGCGGATTGCTAGATATGCGCCGGCCCCCGCGGCCGGTGGACCCTTCACGGCCGGACGCTGCAAAGAGTTCCTGAATCAAAGAGTTCGAGAAGCAAAGTCCCGAATTTCACGTCATCGGCTCAGAGAGACTGCAATGCCAAAGTTTAAGCTCGAGTATATCTGGCTCGACGGCTACACCCCGGTTCCCAATCTCCGGGGCAAGACCCAGATCAAGGAATATGACGTGTTCCCGAGCCTCGAGGAGCTGCCGCTCTGGGGCTTCGACGGTTCGTCGACCCAGCAGGCCGAAGGCCGCAGCTCGGATTGCGTGCTGAAGCCGGTCGCCGTCTATCCCGACCCGGCCCGCACCAACGGCGCCCTGGTGATGTGCGAAGTGATGATGCCGGACGGCGTCACCCCGCACCCGACCAACAAGCGCGCCACCATCCTCGATGATGCCGGCGCCTGGTTCGGCTTCGAGCAGGAATACTTCTTCTACAAGAACGGCCGCCCGCTCGGCTTCCCCGAGGCCGGCTATCCCGCGCCGCAGGGCCCCTATTACACGGGCGTCGGCTTCAAGAACGTGGGCGACGTCGCCCGCCAGATCGTCGAGGAGCACCTCGACCTCTGCCTCGCCGCCGGCATCAACCACGAGGGAATCAACGCGGAAGTCGCGAAGGGCCAGTGGGAATTCCAGATCTTCGGCAAGGGCTCCAAGAAGGCCGCTGACGAAGTGTGGATGGCCCGCTACCTGCTCCTGCGTCTCACCGAGAAGTACGGCGTGGACATCGAGTTCCACTGCAAGCCGCTCGGCGATACCGACTGGAACGGCTCGGGCATGCACGCCAACTTCTCCACCTCCTACATGCGTGAAGTGGGTGGCAAGGCGTATTTCGAGAAGCTGATGGCGGCGTTCGAGGCCAACCTCGACGACCACATCGCCGTCTACGGCCCGGACAACCACATGCGCCTCACCGGCAAGCATGAGACCGCGCCGTGGAACAAGTTCTCCTACGGCGTTGCGGACCGTGGCGCGTCCATCCGCGTCCCGCACTCCTTCGTCAAGAACGACTACAAGGGCTATCTCGAGGATCGCCGCCCGAACTCCATGGGCGACCCCTACCAGATCGCCTCCCAGATCCTGAAGACCATCTCTTCGGTTTCCACCGACGTCTCGGCTGCGGCCTGACGCCTTCGCCACGGCGCCCTCCGCGCGCCGTGGCGTTTTTTTGTGGCCGTGACGACCTGTTCGTTCCGCCGACTGCCGCGCGCGCTTCTTCTCGCGCCCTTCCTCCGGCCTTTGCCGTCGAGCCCGCGCCATTCGCGCCCGATTTTCCGTCCGATCTCCGGCAAGCACCGTCCCCTGGGAATGAGAACCTGCGCCGCGCCGGTCGCCCTCCGCGGCGAAGCTGGTATAAGCGGGGGACACCCCTTGCGGCGCCGCGCCGTGGCGCCGCCGACCCCCTCGCGCCCGGAGCCGCCGATGCCCGCCGACTGGAACGCCAGCCAATATCTGAAGTTTGAGGATCAGCGCACCCGCCCGGCGCGCGATCTTCTCGCGGCGGTGCCGCTTCAGAGCGCGGCGTTCGTGGTGGATCTTGGCTGCGGCCCCGGCAATTCCACCGAAATCCTGGCGCAGCGCTTTCCCGGCGCAGAGTTGCTCGGGCTCGACACCTCGCCGGCCATGCTGGAGGCCGCCCGCGCCCGCCTGCCCGGCGTAACCTTCGCGCTCGGCGACGCCTCAACCTTCACGTTGCCGAAGCCGGCGGACCTCATCTACGCCAATGCCGTGCTGCAATGGGTGCCGGACCACGCCACCCTCCTGCCGCGCCTCATGTCGCTGCTGGCGCCCGGCGGGGTGCTGGCGGTGCAGATGCCGGACAATCTGGAGGAGCCGTCCCACGTCGCCATGCGCGAGACCGCCATGGCCGGACCGTGGGCGGACACGCTCCACGCCGCCACCCGTGCCCGCACCGTGCTGCCGGAGCCCGGCGCCTATTACGACATGCTGAAGCCCCACGCGGGCGCAGTGGACGTGTGGCACACCATCTACAACCACCCGCTCGACGGCATCCCGGCCATCGTGGAATGGGTGAAGGGCACGGGCCTTCGGCCCTTCATCGATCCGCTGGAGGGGGACGAGCGCACGCAATTCCTGGAGGAATACGCCGCCCGCCTCGCCGATTCCTACCTGCCGCGGGTGGATGGCAAGGTGCTCCTCGCCTTCCCCCGCTTCTTCATCGTGGCGGTGAAGTAAAGCTTCACCGCCAACCACTCACCAGCTCGGCAGAACCGCGCCCTTGAAGGTTTCGAGGATGAAGGTGCGCGTCTCCGGCGACTGGTAGGTGTCGACGAAGGTTTTCACCCACGGCTTGTCCTTGTCCTGCGCACGCACGGCGATGACGTTCACGTAGGGCCCCTTGGGGTCCTCGCGCAGGATGGGGTCCTTCACCGGATCGAGGCCGGCCTCCTTGGCATAGTTGGTGTTGATGCCCGCCGCCGCGAGGTCGGGGAGGGAGCGCGGCAGTTGCGCCGCGTCGATCTCGACGAACTTCAGCTTCTTGGGGTTTTCCACCACGTCGATCACCGAAGCCTTCACGCCCACGCCGGGCTTCAGCTTGATGAGGCCCTTGTCGGCGAGCAGCAGCAGCACGCGGCCGCCATTGGTGGGATCGTTCGGGATGCCGATGGACGATCCGGCCGGGATGTCCTCGAACTTCTTGTACTTGGTGGAATAGATGCCGATCGGGAAGTTCACCGTGCTGCCCACGGAAACGATCTTGTAGCCGCGATCGGCGATCTGGTTGTCGAGATAGGGTTGGTGCTGGAAGGAATTGGCCTCGATGTCGCCGGACGACAAGGCGGCATTGGGCACCACATAGTCGGAGAACTCGATCACCTTGATGTCGAGCCCCTTCTTGGCCGCCTCTTCCTTCACCTTCTCCAGGATCTGGGCATGGGGGCCGGGGGTGACGCCGACCTTGATGGTCTCGGCGGCGGCGGAGAACGCGACGAGGGAAATGCCGGCGGCGAGCGCCAGAGCGAGGGCCTTCATGGAAACCTCCATCTGAACTTGTAAGGGTCTGCGCGCGCCGGGGCTCAGCCGCGGCTGCGCTTGTCGAGGCGGCGGGCGAGGCGGTCGCCGAGGGTCTGTACCGCCTGCACGAGAAGGATGAGCACGAGCACCACCGCCGCCATCACCTCGGGCATGAAGCGCTGGTAGCCGAAGCGGATGCCGAGGTCGCCGAGGCCGCCGCCGCCCACCGCGCCCACCATGGCCGAGTAGCCGAGCAGCGACACCGCCGCGAGGGTGAGGGCCAGCGTGATGGCGGGGAGCGCTTCCGGCAGCAGCACCTTGGCGACGATCTGGATGGGGCTCGCCCCCATGGCCCGCGCGGCCTCCACCAGCCCCTGGTCCACCTCGCGGATGGCGGCTTCGATGAGACGGGCGATGAAAGGCGCCGCCGCCACCGTCAACGGCACGATGGCCGCGCTGGTGCCGATGGAGGTGCCCGCCACGAGGCGGGTGAAGGGGATGATGGCGACCACGAGGATGATGAAGGGCGTCGAGCGCGCCGCATTCACCACGAGGCCGAGGGACTGGTTGAGCCACGGCGCCGCGAACAGCTCGCCCGACCGGCTGGTGGCGAGGAACACGCCGAGCGGCAGGCCGATGAGGGTGCCGAGCGCGCCGGAGACGGCCACCATGTAGAGCGTCTGTTGGGTGGCGTCGATGATGAGGTCGACGATGGTGGGCGGCAGCAGGCCGAAGGTGATGTCAAACATAGCCGAGAACCTCCGCCGTCAGATTGAGCCGTTCCACGGCATTGATGACGGCGCTGAGCGTGGGCGCGTCGCCCGGCACCGAGACCACGATGACGCCGAAGGGCGTGCCGGCGATCTCGTCCACCTGGGCCTGGATGATGTTCACGTCCACCGAGAGCAGGCGCGACACCCGCGACAGCACCGGGTCCTGCGCGTGCTCGCCGGTGAAGACGATGCGCAGCACCGCCTGGTCGCGGCCCTCGCGCGGCTCGGCGGAAAGCTGCTCTGCGACGCGGCGCGGCAGGCTCTTCGCGGTCAGCGCGGCGAGGAAGGAGCGGGTGGTGGGGTGGCGCGGGCGGGCGAACACCTCATAGGTGGCGCCGTCCTCCACGATGCGGCCGCCGTCGATCACCGCCACCTTGTCGGCCACCGCTTTGATGACCGCCATCTCGTGGGTGATGAGCAGCACGGTGAGGTTCAGTTCCGCATTCACCCGGCGCAGCAAAGCGAGGATCTGCTCGGTGGTCTCGGGATCGAGGGCCGAGGTCGCCTCGTCGGAGAGCAGCACGCGGGGGCGGGTGGCGAGCGCGCGGGCGATGCCGACGCGCTGCTTCTGGCCGCCGGAGAGTTCGGCCGGGTAGCGGTCGCGCTTGTCGGACAGGCCGACGAGATCGAGCAGCGGCTCCACCCGCGCCTTGATTTCGGTGCGCGGCACGCCGGCGATCTCCAGCGGCAGGGCCACATTGTCAAAGGCGGTGCGGCGCGCCAGCAGGTTGAAGTGCTGGAAGATCATGCCGATGGAGCGCCGCTCCTTGCGCAGCGCGGCCTCGTCGAGGGCGCCGATGTCCACGTCATCCACCAGCACGCGCCCGCCGGAGGGCTTCTCCAGCCCGTTGACGAGGCGGATGAGGGTGGACTTGCCCGCCCCCGACCGGCCGATGACGCCGAGGATGGCGCCCTCCGGCACGTCCAGCGTGATGTCGGAGAGGGCATGCACCGCCGCGTGGCCGCTCCGGGCGGGATACGTCTTCGCCACCCGCTCGAAGCGGATGATGGAGCGCGCGGGCGCGTGGATGGCGGCAGGGGCGGCAGACGGGTCTGGAAGGGTAGGCACGGCGGCCGCCAAAGTCAGGGGGGCGTTCATGAAAGGCTCCGGCATTGCCGGCTGTTCGTCAATCCGGTCTTTCGTCCGGCGCGGAGACGCGGCGGGAGGGAGCGGAGGACGGGGGAACAGGCGGCTCGGGAAGGGATGGGTGTCGGCGCAACCGGGACAGGGCCACGCTCTGCGCGGCATTCGGCGGTTTCACGCCGCTCCAGCGGCTGTCAGCGACACATCATCATAGGAGGGCCCATCCGTTCCGGGGCGAACATGGCGGCAATATCGTTCGTTTTATCGAACGCGTCAAGTCTGAATAAAGTTGATTATATTTATTGAATTATAGTCCGTCCAGCAGCCGCCGGCCCAGCCGCTCCAGCGCCCGGCCGAACACGGCGGGATCGTCCAGCGCCCGGGCCAGCACCAGCGCGCCCTGGATGGCGAGCACCGCCTCCTCCGCCCGGTCGTCCGCTTCAGCGGAGGGGAAGCCCGCGCGGGTGAGGGCGGCGGCGAGCGCATCGCGCCAGCGGGCGAAATAGGAGGCGACCGCTGCGCCGAACCGGTCCCGCACCTCGCCCAGCGCGAACACGCCCACGAGGCACACCCGGCGGCCCGAGCGGAAATAGGCATCGGTGCGCGCCAGCATGTCCCGCACGGCGGCGGCTGCATCGTCCTGCTCGCGCAGGGGGGCGTAGACGTTGGCCTCGAACCAGCCGTCGATCTCGGCCAGCACGGCGGCCGCCATCTCCTCCTTCCCGCCGGGGAAGAAGTGATAGAGGCTGCCCTTGCCGAGCCCGGTGCGGGCGGTGATGTGGGCGAGGCTCGCCCCCTCGTATCCGTGCTCGCGGAACACCTCGCCCAGCAGGGGCAGGATGTCCGCGCGCTCGGCCACCGTTCGTGCCATCACATCCCCAGTTCGGTGAGGCCCGGATGGTCCGCCGGACGCGGGCCGAGGGGCCAGTGGAAGCGGCGGTCGCTCTCGGCGATCGCCACGTCGTTGATGGAAGCCTCGCGCCGGCGCATCAGGCCCTCGGCGTCGAACTCCCACTGCTCGTTGCCATAGGAGCGGTACCACGCGCCATCGGCATCGTGCCACTCATACTGGAAGCGCACCGCGATGCGGTTGTCGTTCAGCCCCCACAGCTCCTTGATGAGGCGATAGTCCAGCTCCCGCCGCCACTTGGCGGTGAGGAAGGTGACGATCTCCGGCCGGCCGGTGAGGAAGTCCGAGCGGTTCCGCCAGCGGCTGTCGGGCGTGTAGGCGAGGGAGACGCGCTCGGGGTCGCGGGTGTTCCAGGCATCCTCCGCCATGCGCACCTTCTGCGTGGCGGTCTCGACGGTGAAGGGCGGAAGCGGCGGGCGGGCCATGGGTGTCTCCTGTACCAATCAGTCAATACTTTACCAAATGGTACAGATTGCGGCGCGAGTCAAGCGGCCCTCCCGTCCGGGTGGAGGGGAGGGCCGCTGGCTTGGGGGATGAAAGGCCGGCTACTCGCCTGCCGGATGGTGCAGGGCCGGAGGCAGATCGTGGCCATCCGGCTCGTCCTTGGCGCCGATGAAGCGACCGAAGATGCGGCCGAGGATGTGGCTCAAATCGTCCATCACCGTGAACACCGCCGGCACGAACACCAGCGACAGCACGGTGGAGGTGATGAGGCCGCCGATGACCGCGATGGCCATGGGCGCGCGGAAGGCGCCGCCTTCGCCCAGCGCCATGGCCGAGGGCACCATGCCCGCCACCATGGCGATGGTGGTCATCACGATGGGCTGCGCCCGCTTGCGGCCGGCCTCGATGAGGGCGGTGAAGCGGTCCACGCCCTGGTGCATGGACTCGATGGCGAAATCCACCAGCAGGATGGCGTTCTTCGTCACGATGCCCATCAGCATCAGGAAGCCGATGACCACCGGCATGGATACCGAATTGCCGGTGATGAGCAGCGCGATGAAGGCGCCGCCCACGCTCAGCGGCAGCGAGACGAGGATGGTGATGGGCTGCAGCAGATCGTGGAACAGCAGCACCAGCACCGCCAGCACCAGCATCAGGCCCGCCGCCATGGCCATGGCGAAGCCGGAGAACACCTCCGCCATGATCTCGGCGTCGCCGGCCTCCTTCAGCGTCACGCCGGCGGGCAGGTTCTGCGCCGCGGGCAGGGCCTTCACCTTGGCGAGTGCGTCGCCCAAAGGCGTGTCGCCCACGAGGTCCGCCTCCACCGCCACGCGCCGCGCGCGGTCGTAGCGGTCCAGCGCCGTGGGGCCCTTGCCGAACTGGACGTCTGCCACGGCGGAGAGCGGCACCGCGCCGCCGGTGGCGGTTGGCACCTTCAGCGCGTCGAACGTGGAGAGCCGCGTGCGGGCGTTCTCGGCGAGCTGGACGCGGATGTCGATCTGCCGGTCCTTGGCGGAGAACTTGGCGAGGTTGGCGGAGATGTCGCCGATGGTGGCAATGCGCACCGTCTCGGCGATGGTGTCCACCGAGACGCCCAGCTCCGCCGCCTCGTCCAGCTTGGGCACGATGCGGATCTCCGGCCGGTCCAGGGCGGCGGAGGAGACCACGTTGGCAAGTTCCGGTACGTCGGCGCGCACCGCCTTCTCCACCGCCACGGCGGCATCCGCGACGGACGCGCCATCGCTGCCGGAGAGGATCACCTGGAAGCCGCGCTGGGTGTTCTGCCCGTTCTGGCTCCAGGAGACGCGCAGGTCCGGCATGGCGGCCAGCGTCTTCGAGAACTGGGTCTCGAAGGTCTTCTGGTCGATCTTGCGCTCGCTCCGCGGCTTCAGGTTGATGACGACCTGCGCCTTGCGCACCTCGCCGGAGGTGAGGGCGAGGCCGCCGGAGCCGCCGGAGCCGGCGGTGGCGTAGACGCTCTTCACCTCGGGCAGGCTGAGGGCCGAGCGGGCGATCTCGTCCGACACCTTCTGCGTCTCCGCGAGCGTGCTGCCGGGCGGCAGCTCCACCGAGAGGAGGGCGCGGGAGATGTCGTTGGTGGGCAGGAAGCCGGAGGGCAGCAGCGTGGACAGCCAGATGGAGCCGGCGAAGATGGCGATGCCCATGCCGATGGTGGCGAAGCGGTGCTTCACCGACCAGGAGAGCAGGCGCACGTAGCCGCGCATCACGAGGCTGTCCCGGCCCTCGCGGTGGCCGGTGTCCTTCAGGAAATAGGCCGCCACCAGGGGCGTGATGAGCCGCGCCACGGCCAGCGAGAACAGCACGGCGATGGCCACCGTCAGGCCGAACTGCTTGAAGTACTGGCCCGCGATGCCGCCCATGAAGGACACGGGCGCGAACACGGCGGCGATGGTGAGGGTGGTTGCCACCACCGCGAGGCCGATCTCGTCCGCCGCCTCGATGGCCGCGCGATAGGGAGATTTCCCCATGCGCATGTGGCGGACGATGTTCTCGATCTCCACGATGGCGTCGTCCACCAGAATGCCGGTGACGAGCGTGATGGCCAGCAGGCTCACCGCGTTCAGCGAGAAGCCCAGCATGTCCATGACCCAGAAGGTGGGCAGGATGGACAGGGGGATTGCGAGCGCGGTGATGAGCGTCGCGCGGATGTCGCGCAGGAACAGGAACACCACGATGACCGCGAGGATGGCACCCTCGATCAGCGTGTGCATGGCGCTCTGGTAGTCCGACTTGGTGAAGCGGACCGTGGTGTCGATCTCGGTGATGGTGACGTCGGGATGGGCGGCGCGCAGCTTGGCGAGTTCCTCGGTCACGCGGTCATAGACCGTCACGTCCGAGAAGCCCTTGGCGCGGTAGACGCCGAAGGCCACAACGCTCTTGCCGTCGAGCCGCGCGAAAACGCGCTGCTCGGCCGCGCCGTCCACCACGGTGCCCAGCTCCCCGAGCCGCACCGAGCGGCCGTTGGAGAGCACGATGCGGGTATCGGCCAGCGCCTCCACCGAGGACGCGCCGGCGAGCGTGCGGATGGGCTGTTCCTGCGTGCCCACCTCGCCGCGGCCGCCGGAGACGTCGAGATTGGTGGCGCGCAGTTGCCGGCTGACCTCGGCGGCGGTGATGCCGAGCGACATCAGCCGGTCGGGATTGAGGGAGATGCGGATCTCGCGGTCCACGCCGCCCTGCCGCTTCACCTGCGCCACGCCGCGCACGCCCTGCAAGGCGCGGGCGAGGGTGTCGTCGATGAACCAGCTCACCTGCTCCGTCGTCATGTTGGGCGCGGAGACCGCGTAGGTGACGATGGGCAGGCCTTCGATGTCGATGCGCTGGATCTGCGGCTCGTCGATGGAGCGGGGCAGGTCCATGCGGATCTTGGTGATGGCGTCGCGCGTGTCGTTCACGGCGCGGTCCACCAGCGTCTCCAGGTGGAACTCCACCAGCGTGACGCTCGCCCCCTCGCTGATGGAGGAGGTGATGTGCTTGACGCCGGAGATGCCGGCGATGGCGTTCTCCACCTTCTTCGTCACCTGCGTCTCCAGCTCGCTCGGCGCGGCGCCGGACTGGGTGACGGTGACCATGACGATGGGCAGGTCGATGTTCGGCATCTGCGTCACCGGGAGTTCCCGGAAATGCACGATGCCGAGCGCCGTCAGGATGAAGAAGAAGACGAGCGCGGGGACGGGCTTGCGGATCGCCCAGGCGGAAACATTGAGGGCCATCAGCGCGCCTCGCCCAGGGAGACGGGCGCCGTCACCGGCGTCACCCGGTCGCCGTCACGCAGGAAGCTGCCGGCTCGCGCCACCACGTCCGCGTCGGCGGAGAGCCCCTCGGTGACGAGGATGCGGCCTTCCTTCTTCAGGCCGGGCGTGATGCGCTGGATGCCGACGATGCCGTCGGTGACGGTGAGCACATAGGCGCCCTCCGCGTCGAACATCACGGCGGACTGGGGCAGGCTGAGGCCCTTCACCTCGCCGAGCGCGATCACCGCGCGGCCGTAGGCACCGGACTTCAGGCGCGGGTCGTCGGGCAGCGCGATCTTCACCTTGCCGAGGCGCGAGGCGCGGTCCACCTCGGCAGAGACGAGGCGGACCTTGCCGCCGATGGGCTCATCGAAGCCGGCCGGCACCACCTGCACGGAAAGCCCGTCCTTCATGCGCGGCATGGCGCCTTCCGGCACGTCGGCGTCGAGGTCCATGGCGCCGTCCTCGGCGATGCGGAACAGCGGCGCGGCGCGGGTGGAGAGGGCGATGGCGCCGAGCTTCGCCTCACGCGACAGCACGAGGCCGGCAGCGGGGGCGCGCACATCGGTGCGCTTCAGCTTCACCTCGATCTCGTCGCGCTGCGCCTTCACGAACACCGCTTCCGCCTGGGCGGCAATCAGCGTCTCGCGGGCGGCGGCGACCTGGGCGGTGGCGACCTTGGCCGCGCGCTCGCGCTGCTCCAGCTGCTCCTGGGAGGAGGTGCCGGTCTTGCTGAGCTGGCGCGTGCGCTCCACGGCGGAGGTGGCTTCGGTCTCCTGCGCGATGGCCTGATCGAGCGCCGCCTGCTGCTGGGCGATGGCGGCGCGGGCCTTGGCGGCGGAGGCGGTATTCTGGGCGAGCTGGGTCTCCAGCACGTCGCGCGAGAGGCGCGCCAGCACCTGGCCCTTCTGGACCCGGTCGCCGGCCTCCACCAGGATCTCCATGAGGCGATAGCCCTCGATCTCCGGCCCCACCTCGATCTCTTCGCGCGGCTTGATGGAGCCGGTCACGAGCAGCGTGTCGGTCAGGGTATCGGGCCGGGGCTTCACCACCGTCACCGAAAGCGCCGACGCGCGGGCCGCGTCGGCCGCCTTCGCGGGCTCGGCCGCAGTCGCGTGGGGCGCGGCAAGGGCGCCGGCGGCGAGGACAAAGCAGGCCGATACGGCAAGGCGGGACGCCGCGGAGCGGGCGGGACGGAGCGCCGGACGGACGGACGCGGACATGGCGGAAAGAACCTCGTTCCGGATGGGCGCGGGAACGTGCGGTTCAACCGCGGCATTCCCGTGACGTAAGGGGGCGAAGATGCAGTTCTCGATGGTGCGTGTCATTCCGGCACCGCTTTCGGTTGGGCCGGGGCCAGCATCCGGCGCACCATCGCCTCGATGGCGGGCATCCGCTCCTCCAGTTTCCATTCGGGATGGAGCTGGTGATGCAGCAGCACGCCGTCGCCGATGAGCTGGATCACGATGGCGACGCTCTCGATGTCGAGCGCGGGGTCGATCTCGCCCTGCTTCACGGCGGCCGCAAGCGCATCGGCCAGCAGGGTGCCGGTTTCGGCCTCGCAGGCGTCGATGGTCTTGCGCAGGTCGGCATTGCGGATCGCCTCGGCCATGATCTCCGGGCCGAGCCGGGCCGAGGCCATGTGATCCTCGGTCAGCAGCAGGGCGAGGCAGGACGACAGGGCGCCCAGCACGGACGGCGCCCTGGTGATCATGTCGAACATGCCGAGCCGTTCGGCCCGCTCGCTCTCGACGATGGCGGCGATGAGGGATTCCTTGGAGGGGAAATAGCGGTAGAGCGCCCCCGGGCTCATGTCCGCCTCGGCGCAGATCTTCTGCATGGAGGCGCCATGGAAGCCGTCGCGGCCGAAGCAGGCCTTGGCGGCATCAAGGATGCGCTTGCGCTGCTCCTGCCGGTGGTCGGGGCGCGGGGCGGCGGCTTCGCGCAGCGCGGTCTCTGGGATGGGGCGTGACATCAGAGCGGATCGGCACCTTGGAACATGAGCGAGAGCGAATGTTCGTTCGCAATACTGCGGGCACGATTGCGGCGCAAGAGTGAACGTTCGTTCTCGGTCCGAGCGAGGACCGCTCCCGCGCGCACGGCGGCGGGTGCTTGCGGCCGGGCGCGGGGCCGCCAATGCTCAGGCTTCCTTAGCGGAGCCCTGATTCCCGATGCCGCTTCCGACGCCCTTCTCCGCCATCAGACGCGAAGCATGGCGATGCGCCGCGCTGCTGCTCGCCGGCCTCCTCCTGTCCACCGGCCTCCCGCCTGCCCCCGCTCGCGCGGAGGAGGCCTCCCCCGCGACGCTCAAGCCGGGCATCAGCGTGGTGATGATCGAAACCAAGCTGCTCTTCGGCCTCGCCAGCGCCGACGGCAGCGGGGTGAGCGAGCAGGAATGGGAGAGCTTCCTCACCACCGAGGTGACGCCCCGCTTCCCGGATGGACTTACCGTGATCGCGGCCTATGGGCAGGTGAAGGGCGAGGCCCACGGCACGGCGCAGGTGGTGCGCGAGGGCATGCGCCTCGTGCTCATCTATCACCCGGACACGCCGGAGGCGGCCGCCAAGCTCGCCGAAATCCGCAAGCTCTATTCCGAACGCTTCCACCAGTGGGGCGTGCTGCAGGTGACGAACGCGGTGCGCGTCACGCTGTGACCACTTCGGATCGTCGGCGATCCGTTGCCGGCGCTTTCAACCCTCACCACCGTCATGGCCGGGCTTGTCCCGGCCATCCACGTGGCTCGGCCGGGAACGGCTTTTCGAGGACTATTCTGTCGGCCCGACGTGGATACCCGGGACAAGCCCGGGCATGACGAGCGCGCTGTCTGGGGCGACCCTGCTTTTGGAACGCGTTTCAGACGATACGCACTTGAGCCCCAGCGCCCCACACCCTACCTCTCGCCTGCGCCTGAAGGTCCGCGCTCACCGGGAACGATCATGCTCGCCGCCGCCATTCTCGCCTTGCGACAGACCTTCTCGCCGCTGCTGCGCGGCGTGCTGCTGAAATCCATGGGGCTGGCGCTGGCGCTGCTCATCGCCCTCGCCGTGGGACTGGAGGCGGCGCTCACCCACTTCGTCCACATCGCGTCCTATCCGTGGATCGAGACCACGCTGGCGGTGATCGCAGGGCTGGGGCTGGTGTTCGGGATCGTCTATCTGATGCCGGCGGTGTCATCGCTGGTGGCGGGCCTCTTCCTCGACGAGGTGGCCGAGCGGGTGGAGACCACGACCTATCCCAACGATCCGTCCGGCCAGCCGCAGCCTTTCCTGCGCGCGCTGTTCTACTCGGTGCGCTTCTTCGGGCTGGTGCTGCTGGTGAATCTCGCGGCGCTGCTCCTGCTGCTGGTGCCTGGGGTGAACGTCATCATCTTCTACGTGGCCAACGCCTATCTCATCAGCCGGGAATATTTCGAGCTGGCCGCCATGCGCTATCGAACGCCGGAAGAGGCACGGGCGCTCAGGCGGGCGAACGGGGTGACGGTGTTCGTCGCCGGCCTGCTCATCGCGCCGATCCTTTTCGTGCCGATCCTCAACCTGATCCTGCCGGTGTTCGGCACCGCCTTCATGGTCCACCTCCACCGCCGCCTCGCCCCGCTGCCGGCCGCGCGGGCGGGGGATGGTGCGCTGGTGATCGAGGGGCGGCCGGTCTAGCGGCTCTGTACCCCGGCCGAGCGGAGGGAGAGCCGGGGTCCAGCGCGAAGGTACGCCGAAGGCGGCTCAAGCGGGGATGCGGCAGGCGTTGCCGGCTTCGCCGCCTTTTCCCCTGGGTCCCGGATCGGCGCTCCACCTTCGGTGTCGCTGGTCCGGGACGCGATAGGCCTAGAGCCCCGCCACCCTCAACGCCTCCGCCTGCCGCGCGGCGACGCCCTCGGCGGAGAAATCGGCGATGGCATCCTCGAACAGGCGGTGGAAGTTCAATTCCGCCTTCAGATGCAGGAAGACGCCGCCGAGGCCGATGGCGGCGCGGTCCATGAACACGAATTCCCGCGGCACCGTCACCGGCCCGAGCTGCTTCAGCGCGGTGTGGACGGTGAAGGCCTCCTTGCGGCCATAGGCGGCGGGAGACACACCATCCGCGATGGTGCGCACCCGGTCGTCCATGAGCGGGCCGTAGATGAAGCGCGCCCAGATGTTCAGGACATCGATCAGCTCGCGCTTCAGCCCCTTGAAGCCCCACGTCTCGTAGGCATGCACCACCCGCGCGTCGTCGCCCGCCATCAGCCCGCGATAGAGGTCCACCACGCCCGCCACGAAGGCCGGCGGGAAGATGCGGATGCAGCCGTAATCGAGCAGGTTGATGCCGGCCGGACGGCCCTCCACCGAGAAGACGGTGTAGTTGCCCAGGTGGGGATCGCCATGGATTACGCCGAAGCGCGAGAAGGGCTGCCACCACGCGGCGAACATGGCTTCGGCCAGCGCATTGCGCTCGGCCAGCGGATGGTCGGTGAAGCCGAGGATCTTTTCCCCGTCCAGCCAGTCCATGGTGAGGAGCCGGCCGGTGGAGAGATCGGCATGGGTGCCGGGCACGCGGACCTTGGGCTCGTCCTTCAGGATGTGGGCATAGAGCGCGGCGTGCTTGGCCTCGCGCCGATAGTCCAGCTCCTCGCGCACCCGTTCGCCGATCTCGCGGGCGATCTCGCGGGTGTCGATGGCGCCGTCCATGCGGCGGTGGATGGAGAAGAGCACGTCGAGCTGGGAGAGGTCCGCCTCAACGGCGGCCTGCATGTCCGGATACTGGAGCTTGCAGGCGACGCGCGCGCCCTCCAGCGTCACCGCCTTGTGTACCTGCCCGAGGGAGGCGGCGGCGGAGGGGGCGTGCTCGAAGCTCGCGAATTTCTGCTCCCAGTCGCGGCCCAGCTCCGCCATCATGCGCCGGCGCACGAAGGCCCAGCCCATGGGCGGGGCATCGCTCTGCAGCTTCTGCAATTCGGCGGCATATTCGGGGGGCAGCACGTCCGGAATGGTGGCCATGAGCTGGGCCACCTTCATCAGCGGCCCTTTCAGGCCGCCGAGGGCGGAGGCGAGGGCGGCTGCGTTGTTGCCGTCGCGGTCGAGCCCCATGAGGCGGGCGCCGGCGATGCGCGCGGCGACCCCGCCCACATTGGCGCCCACCCGGGCATAGCGCGCGGCCCGCGCGGAGAAGCGGTTTCTTTCCTCGTCCACCATGCCCGTCCAGGCGCTCCAGCTCTATCCCGTCCTACGGGCGCGAAGCCCGGTCGGATCGGTAGGTGAGGGCGAGGAGGATGACGAGCAAAAGCGGCGTGAGCAGGTCCGTATAGAGAATGGGGCCGGCATTGCCTGCGGCCAAATTGCCGGTCCTGCCGATCTCGATGATGTGGTTGATGCCCGCCCCGCCGAGGAAGCCGGCCATCATCACCGCCACGGCGGCGCGGAAGCCCCAGTCGCGCCAGAAGGCGGCGATGATACCGGCGAGACCGATGCCGAGATTGGCGAGGCCCACCTCGGTCTGGAACGGGCTCGTCGCCCAGCCGATGGCGGCGGCGGCCTGCGCCGGGAACACGATATGCCCCAGCGCACCCCACAGCCCCATGAGGCCCACGGGGAAGAGATTGATGTATCGCAGGAGCGCCCGCGCGAGATCGAGGGGCCGGCGCGGCGCAGGCTGGCGGGCGAAGGAGAGCGCCGTCAGCAGGACGACCGCCGCATAGGCGATGAGCGGAACCCAGAAGACCATGGCGCTCTCCCTGTCAGCCCGTCACTTGTGGGCGCACTCACTTGCGGGCAAAGGTGCCGAGCCCGTTGTCGTTGAAGATCTCCACGCTCATCCGCCCGTCGGCGAATTTCACCTGCGAGATGGTGCCCGGCGGGAACGTCTCCTCGCCCACGGGGCGGAAGGTGAAGATGTCGCCGCTCCAGTGGGCGAGGGGGTAGCGGCGGGGCAGGGGGCCGATGATGAGCACGAGGCCGCCCGCCTCCTCCGCCACCGTGGCGTCGCCGAAATAGGCGTTGGCATAGGTGCCGGTATAATTCGCCAGCGGCTTGGCCGGCTCCGGCTTCTGCGGCGGCGCCTTGCCCACGAGGTCGCCGGCCGGCTTGTACATGGGCATGATGAGAGGCTGGTAGGCGGCGTACCAGTCCCGCGTCAGCCCGCCGAACTGCACGAAGTCCATGAAGCTCATGGCCAGCGCCTCGGGGGCGCCGGTGGGCTGGGCATTGGTGAGCACGACGATGCCGAGCTTCTCCGAGGGCAGCAGCACGAAGTTCGTCGCCGCGCCGAGGATGAAGGCGCCGGAATGGTCCAGCGTCACCCGCCCGGCCGGGGAGACGCCGACGCCAAAGCCGTAGCCATAGGTGCCGGGGCGGGCATCCACCGCATAAGCGGGGGAGGAGATGGTCTCGCCCCGCATGGCCGGCAGCAGCGCGGCTGCGGGAACGATCTCCTTGCCCTCGAATGTGCCGTTGCCGAGCACGAAGGCGAGCCACTTCCCCATGTCCCGCGCGGACGAGGACACCCCGCCCGCCGGCGCCTGGGCATCGGGATCGCGCTGATATTTCGGCACGAAGCTGCCGTCCGCCTTCCCGTCCGCCCGCACATGGGGGATGGCGCGGTTGGGACGGGCCATGAAATCGGCGAAGCGGGAGGAGGTCGCCGCCATGCCAAGGGGCTTGTAGAGCACCGCCTGCGAGAGGTCCGCCCACTCCTTCCCCGCTGCGGTGGCGACGCCCTCGGCGGCGGCGGTGAGGCCGAAATTGGTATAGAAATAGCTCGCGCGGAACGGCGCCAGCGGCAGCAGCCTCAGGCGCTCCAGCACCTGCCGGCGGTCGAAGCCGATGCTCTCCAGCTCGTCGCCCGCATGGTCCGGCAGGCCGGAGCGGTGGCTGTAGAGATCGGCGAGGGTGACGTGGTCACTCACCCACGGGTCGCTCAGTGCGAACCACGGCAGCAGGGTGCGCACCGGCATGTCCCACTTCACCCGGCCTTTGCCCACCTCATGCGCCACCACGCCCGCGCCCACCGCCTTGGACAGGGAGGCGAGCTGGAACACGGTGTCCGCCTCGACCGGCGCCGCCTCGCCCGCCTTGCGCACGCCATAGCCCTTGAGGGCCAGCACCTTGCCGTCCTGCACCACCACCACGGCGAGGCCGGGCACGCCGGAGCGCGCCATCATCTCCTGCGCCAGAGAGTCGATCTCCTTCACCGCCCGCCCGATCTGGCCGGGCGGGATGGAGACGCCCGAGGTCTGGGGCGGCGGCTTCGACCCGTCGATGGGGTCGTGGGCGAAGGCGGGGAGGGGCGCCGCGGCCAGGAGGGCGGCGAGGAGGGGGCGGGTGAGCAAGAGACGGGCGAGGCTGAGCGGGGTCATCATGGGGCGGCCTCCGGTGGCGGGCATCGTGCCGTGCACCCGCAGCCGACAGGCTTAACGGCTCCGCGCGGTCGCGTGCAAGGGCAGGTGCCGTTGCGGCGCCACGGGACGGGGGCTAGCGTGGCGCGGCTGCTGGGGGGATCGTCATGCTGGAGGGGCTTCGTCCGGTCACCTGTCGCCTCACGCCGGATGCGCGCCGGCAGATGGCGGCGCTGGTCGCGACGTGTTCGCAGGCCGAGGACGGCGGTCCTGCTTTGCTGATCGTCTCCCTCGGTCTCGTTCCGCTCGACAGCGGCTCGGCGGTCGAGACCGTCCAAATCGTCGTTGAGCCGGCCTCGCGGTCCGCGGAATTGCGCGCCCTCGCCGGGATGCTGGATGGCCTCCTCATCCTCTTCATCACCGACGACGGGGACCACGCGGCGCTCGATGGCCGCATCATCGACCATGCCGAGGGCGACGGCTTCTTCCTGCGCGATCCCGTGAGCGGCGCGGACAACCGCTTCCGCGCCCTCGGCGGCTCGGATTGGCCGCGCTGGGTAGCACGCGGGGCGCGGCTGGGGGCGCTCGGCCCCGAGATCCGCTGGCCCGGCATGGTGCCGCTTCAGGCGATGTGGGACGAGGGATACGACGCGCTGCTGATCGGCGACCGGGCAACGGGCGCGCCTGCAGTGACGCTCTCGGACGCGGCGGTGGCCGCTCTCTCCGCCTGCCGCGATGTGGTCGCTGATACCCCGCTCTCCGGGCATGTGCGGCTTGATCCCGGCGCCACCTTCTGGCTGGACGGCAGCCCGTGTCGCGAGGTGGCGGCGGTGTTCCTGCGGCCGGGCGATCCCACGCCCGCCGGGCCGTCTCTGAAGGCGGGCGGTCTGTCGCTGGTGCTGTCGGACGTGCCGCCGGGGCGCTGGGCCGATGGCGTGATCGATTATGCGGCCGGCCTCGGCTTCTGCCTCAGGATCACAGCAGGGCCGTTCGGGCAGGCGGCGGGGAATGACAACGGGTGATGTCCCTTCGCTGCCGTCATGGCCGGGCTTGTCCCGGCCATCCACGTGGTTGGGCCGGGAACAGCTTTCAACGGTTGCGCCGTCGGCCCGATGTGGATGCCCGGAACCCGCGTGTTCGCGGGTTCCGTTCTCGGGAGCGGAAGTCGGCAACAGCCGACTTCCGGGACAAGCCCGGGCATGACGAGAGCGGGAGCCCTCACATCACCGCCGCGAGCCGCGGCGTCTCGTTGGAGTTCGCCGCCCGTCCGTCCACCGGCAGGCGGACGAAGACGGTGGTGCCGGAGCCTTCGATGGAGCGGATGCGCATGGCGCCGCCGTGCAGTTCCACCAGCGACTTGGCGATGGCGAGCCCCAGCCCGGACCCCTTGTGGGTCTTGGTGAACTGGCTCTCCACCTGCTCGAACGGCCGGCCGATGCGGGCGAGCGCGCCCTTGGCGATGCCGATGCCGGTGTCCTCGATGGCGATCACCGCCGCCGCCCCGTTCACCCGCGCCTTCACCGCGATGCGGCCGCCCTCGGGGGTGAACTTCACGGCGTTGGAGAGGAGGTTGAGCAAAATCTGCTTCAGCGCGCGGCGGTCGCCCTTGATGACGAGGTTGTCGGCGGCCTCCATGGTCATGGCCACGCCCTTCTCGTCGCCGTTCACCGCCGTGACGCGCATGGCGTCCGCGATGATCTCGCCGAGGGCCACGTTCTCCACCTCAAGCTGCATGCGGCCCGCCTCGATCTTCGACATGTCGAGGATGTCGTTGATGACGTCGAGGAGGTAGGTGCCAGAGCCCTTGATGTCGGAGCAGTATTCCGCGTACTTCGCCGAGCCGAGCGGGCCGAACATGCCGCTCTCCATGATCTCCGAGAAGCCGATGATGGCGTTGAGCGGCGTGCGCAGCTCGTGGGACATGTTGGCGAGGAATTCGCTCTTGGCGCGGTTGGCGTCCTCGGCCTTGTTGCGCTCTTCCGAATATTTCTCGGCAAGTTCCGCGAGCTGCTGGGCCTGATGCTCCAGCGTCTGCTGGGATTTGCGCAGGTCGGCGACCAGCGCCATCAGGCGCTTCTCATTGTCCATGAGGCGCTCTTCGTGGCGCTTCATGGTGGTGATGTCGGTCCCCACCGAGACGTAGCCGCCATCCTTGGTGCGGCGCTCGGCGATCTTGAGCCAGCGGCCGTTGGAGAGCTGCGCCTCGAACGCGCGGGAGCCTTCCTCCGGCTTGTCTTCCGGCTTCAGCGGCGTGCGCG
Source organism: Xanthobacter aminoxidans (assembly GCF_043193615.1). Classification (NCBI taxonomy): domain Bacteria; kingdom Pseudomonadati; phylum Pseudomonadota; class Alphaproteobacteria; order Hyphomicrobiales; family Xanthobacteraceae; genus Xanthobacter; species Xanthobacter aminoxidans. Next base: position 487,279 of record NZ_JBAFUS010000002.1, read on the forward strand.
TCACCGGGTGGCGGCCGACCGAGGCGATGGTGTCGAAGGAGGTGCCGGCGACGATGGTCTCGTCCGGCAGCTCGTGCAGCGACTGGAACTTGGAATTGCACAGCACGAGGCGGTTCTGGCTGTCCCACAGCACGAACGCCTCGGAAATGCTCTCGATGGCGTCTCTGAGGCGCATGTCGGCGGTGACGGTGCGTTCCGCCATGCGCTGCGCCTCGGTGACATCCATGGCGATGCCGATGAGGTGGGGGCCGTCCTCGCCCGCCTGCTGCACCACTTCGGCGCGCATGCGCAGCCACACGAAGTCGCCCTTGGCGGTGCGCATGCGGAACACCCGGTCCACCGGCGTGCCGGGCCGCTCGGCGAGTTCCTGCGCCAGCTCGTAGAGGTCGCCGTCGTCGGGATGCACGAGGCGGGAGATCTCACCGAAGGAGACCAGTTCGTCCCGGTGCTCCAGCCCGAGGATCTCGAACATGGTGTCGGACCAGTACATGCGCCCGCGGGCCATGTCCCAGTCCCACATGCCGCAGCGGCCGCGGTTCAGCGCCGTGTCGATGCGGCGGCGCACCGTCTCGTAGATCACGTCCGCCTCACGGGCCCGGCTCGCCTGCCAGTGGAAGGAGAAGCCGAGGATGAGCAGCACCGCGCCGGTGGTGGTGAACAGCGTCACCGTGAGCGTGGTGGTGTCCGACCACGCGGCGAGCGCCTTCTCGGTGGGCTGGAGATAGACGATCTGGCCCAGCGGCGCCTGGAGATTGCGCACGGTGGCGAGCGCGGTCCCGGTGCCGTAGGGCACTTCGAGCACGCCCGCCCGCTCGGCGAAGATCACGAGGGGCTGGGAGGGATCGAGAATGTCGGAGAGATTGGCCGGAGCCTCGCCAGTCGGGGCGGCGGCGATGATGTGGCCTTGCCCGTCGGTGACGAACACCCGCCGTCCGGCCTCGGTGGCGCGGGGGGGCAGGCTCTCGGCGAGGGCGCCGGGCACCTTGGCGAGCGCATTGCCCGCGCGCAGCGTCAGCGCATCGGCGGTGGCGAGGGCGAGGAGGGCGATGTCGTCCTTGGCGTTGTTCAGCTCGGCGACGCGATGGGCGTGCACCTGCACGACCGCGCCGACGCCGATGACGCCGAGGAAGGTGACAATGAGGGCCGGGACGATCCGGCGCAGGACCGGCTCCGCATCCAGCAGGCGCTGGTAGGCAGGGCGCGCGATCGACCTTGCCAGGCCTCGCATGGCTTGGTCGCGCGCGCCTACGCTCGCAGCGTTGGCGCGTGCCATCGCCGGTCTCCTCCGGGTCTCCGGGGGCACCGGACGGCCTAAGTCCCACGCCCCCACGTCCTCGATCTGGAGGGACGTGCCGCATCTCTCCGAATCAAGGCCATTGGAATCGAATCGGGGGGCTGTTGTCTAGAGTCCGCGTGAGTCAAGAGGCACAAAACTACGGCCACGCCTCGGTTTGTGAAGGGGCAAAGCCTTGCGGCGGTAGGCCGGGAGGGCGATTGGGGCGTTGCCCCTGGCAGGGCTGTCGGCTGGGGAGGAATGGGGCCTGCGGACGCCGGGGCTGGGGACAGCCCTGATTGCCCGCTCGCGCGGCGGATGCTAGAGCCGCAGGCTCGGCAAGGGTGGAAATCCTTGAGGCCCGATCCCCCATCCGTCCTGAGCGCGCTGAACGAGGCCCACCGGTGCAGACGCAGAAGTTCCCCGAGCCCCGCACCGGCGAGACCGAGACGACGGGGCCGATCTCCTCCCCCGAGATGCTGAAGCGGCTGGGGCGACGCTCCATCGTGCTTGTGGGGATGCCGGGCGCCGGCAAGTCCTCCGTGGGGCGGCGCCTTGCGAAAAGGCTGGGGCTCACCTTCGTCGATGCCGACGAGGAGATCGAGCGCGCCGCCTGCATGAGCATTCCGGAAATCTTCGCCCGCCACGGCGAGGCCGAGTTCCGCGAGGGCGAAAAGCGCGTGGTCGCGCGCCTGCTGCAATCCGGCCCCTGCGTGCTCGCCACCGGCGGCGGCGCCTTCATGAATGCGGATACCCGCGCGGCGGTGGGACGTCACGGCGTCTCGGTCTGGCTGCGGGCCGATCTCAACACTCTCTTGCGGCGCGTGAAGAAGCGCACCGACCGCCCCCTCCTCGCCCAGGGCGACCCGGCGCAGAAGCTCGCCGCGCTCGACGCCCAGCGGGCCGACACCTACGCCCTCGCCGACGTGACCGTGGACAGCCGCGACGTGGTCCACGAGCTGGTGGTGGAAGAGGTGATCGGCGCCGTCCACGCCCATCTCGTCGCGCATCCCGAAAGCATTGCCATGGCGCCCCTCTCCTCCGCCACCGCCATCTCCGCCGAGGCGGAAGGCCTCCCCATGGGTGAGATCACCCGCAGCACCGTGCGCGTGGACGTGGCCGGCAAGCCCTATGACATCTATATCGGCCCTGGCCTCCTGGCCGAGGCCGGCACCCATGTGACGGCCCTGCGCAAGGGCGCGCGCGTGGCCATCGTCACCGACGAGAACGTGGTGGCCGCCGGCCATCTCGCCACCGTTGCCGCCTCGCTGGACGCGGCGGGTATCCCCCACACCGCCATCATCGTGCCGCCCGGCGAGAAGACCAAGGGCTGGCCGGGGCTGGAGCAGGTGGTGGAAGGGATGATCGCAGCCCGCATCGAGCGCCGCGACCTCGTGCTGGCGCTGGGCGGCGGCGTGGTGGGCGACCTCGCGGGCTTCGCCGCTTCGGTGCTGCGCCGGGGCGTGGACGTGGTGCAGGCGCCGACGACGCTGCTCTCCCAGGTGGATTCCTCCGTGGGCGGCAAGACCGGCATCAACTCGCCCCAGGGCAAGAACCTCATCGGTGCCTTCCACCAGCCTGTGCTGGTGCTTGCCGACACCGCCGCGCTGAACACCTTGCCCGTGCGCGAGGTGAAGGCCGGCTATGCCGAGGTGGTGAAATACGGCCTGCTCGGCGACTACGCGCTGTTCGAGACCCTCGAGCGGGACTGGCCGGGCGTGATCGGCGGCGGGCAGGAGCGGATCACCGCCGTGGCCGCGAGCTGCATGGCCAAGGCCGCCATCGTCGCCCGCGACGAGAAGGAGACCGGCGACCGGGCGCTGCTGAACCTCGGCCACACCTTCGGCCACGCTTTGGAGGCCGGCGCCGGCTATTCCCAGCGCCTGCTCCACGGCGAGGGCGTCGCCATCGGCATGGCGCTGGCCTTTGCCTTCTCGGCGAAGCTCGGCCTGTGCTCCGGGCAGGACGTGACGCGGGTGGTACGGCATCTGGAGGCCGTGGGCCTGCCGACGAAGATCTCCGACGTGCCCGGCGAACTGCCCGACACGGACGGGCTGATGACCCTCATCGCCCAGGACAAGAAGGTGAGCCGCGGCGCGCTGACCTTCATCCTCGTGCGCGGCATCGGCGAAGCCTTCATCGCCAAGGACGTGAACCCGGACGAGGTCCGCGCCTTCCTCGCGGAGATGCGGTGAGGGGCGTCTTTCCTGTGAACTGCGGCTCTTACAGCATGGGTGTCATGCCCGGGCTTGTCCCGGGCATCCACGTCGGGCCGCAGGCACGATGCCCGAAGAGATGTCCCCGGCCAGCCCACGTGGATGGCCGGGACAAGCCCGGCCATGACGGCGCTACGGGCACGAATACCGGCCCATCGCTCCCTCACTTCGTCGCCGGTGGCGCCTGCAAGACCGGTGCGGCGGCGGCGAACATGGCCTCCTTCGTCGCGGGCAGCGGCGGGTAGATGCGGCTGCAATTGATGGTCTGCTTCACCGTCTTGGCGGCGGCACCCGACGCGACCAGCGTGCCGCGATCCCAGCCGGAGGTGTAGACCGCGCCCTCGGGGCCGAGGTCCATCACCGTCACATAGTCCGGTGCGGAGAAGGCGACGCGGTCCTGCGGCCGACCGGCGAGGTCGCACACCGCGTTGTGGCCGGCGAGGCGGCCCATGGGGCGGGCGTGCTGGCAGGACATGACGGTGACGTGGCCGAGACCGTCCGCCGCCGCCACCGCGCAATCCCCCGCCGCATAAATATCTGTGACGCCTTCCACCTTGAGAAAGGCATTCACCGCCACCCGCCCCAGCCGGTCGAGTGGCACGCCGAGCTGTCCGGCAAGCGGGCTCGCATGGGCACCGGTGGTGAAGACGACCGTGCGGGCGGGGATGGAAGTGCCGTCCGCGAGCCGCACGCCGTCCGCCTCCACGGCCGCGATGCCGGAATGGTCGCGCGCCTCCACGCCGGACGCCGCGAGGGCGGTGCGGACCGTGGCCGCGCCCGCACCCATGGCTGCGCCGATTTCGTGGCGATCCACGAGAACGACGCGCACCGGCGCGTCATCCCCCAATACGCTGCGCAGCCGGCCCGGCAGCTCGCAGGCGATCTCCACCCCAGCCAGCCCGCCGCCGATGACCACGGCGGTTCCTGCCGCCGCATCGCGCGGGCCGGCGGCGAGGCTGGCAAGGTGCGCCGCGAGCCGCTCGGCGCCCGCATAGCTGTCCACATCGAAGGTGGGCTGCGCGCGGGGAATGTCCGGCATCCTCAGCGCGCTGCCGGCGGCGAGGATCAGCCGGTCATAGGCGAGCGGCCCGGCCCCGGTGGCGAGGCGCCGCGCGGCGGGATCGATGGCCGTCACGGCGGCCTCGATGCGCCTCACGCCCATGGGCGCGAGCAGATCGTCCAGCGGCAGGCGGATGGCGGCGAGGTCGTTCTCGTAGCAGCGCACGCGGATGGTGTGGAACGCCTCCGGCGCCACGAGGGCGATCTCCAGCGCGCCGGGATCGATGCCGAACAGCTCCCGCGCCCGCGCTGCCGCAGCGGCGGCCCACAGGCCGGCGAAGCCGCCTCCGATCACGACGATGCGCTGTGTTCCCGCGTTCTGTGTCATTGCCGGAGCCTCCCGGCCCCAGCATAGGACAGGCGCGAAGAGCCGGCGACCGGCGATCAGGCCGGCGTCCGGGCGGGCTTCACCGGGCCGACATCCACCTGGATCTCGTCGCCCTCGATCTTGATCTCATAGGGGTGCAGCGCATTGCGCACGAGGTGGGTGGAGCATTTGCCGGTGGCGCAGTCGAAGCCCCACATGTGATGCGTGCACATGAGGGTCTTGCCGTCGAAGGTGGCTTCCGTCAGCGGCATGTCGGCATGCGGGCAGCGGCCGCGATAGGCCTTGATCTCCCCGCCCGCCGGCCACACCAGCAGCACGCTCTTCTTGCCGACCTGGAAAAGGCCCATCGCGCCCTCGGCGAGGGCATCCTTGTTGCAGATGACAGTGAAGGCCATGGCGCGTGCATCCTGTCCGGTGAAGCTTCGGCAGGCCGCAACGCAAGATCAGGGCCAGCCCGGACCCCTTCCAATTGTCGGAAATCCGACGCGTCTATTTCGCCTCCCCGGCGCGGGAAAGCGCGTCATAGAGCCAGCGCCTGAGGTCGCCCGCGAACATGGCGCCGGCCGCCCGCGCCACCTCATGGCGGTTGGCGATGAAGCTCAGGGTCGGGATGGAGCTGATGCGGAAATAATCGGCCAGCTCCCGCTCCTTGTCCGTATCCACCTTGGCGAAGCGCACATGGGGCTCGAACTCGGCGGCCAGCGCCTCGAACACCGGCGCCATGGTCTTGCAGGGGCCGCACCAGTCCGCCCAGAAGTCGATGACGAGGGGCAGATCGCTTTCGGATGTGTGGGCGGTGAAGCTTTCGGCAGTGAGCGTCATGGGCTTGCCGGTGAAGAGCGGCCCGCCACAGGCCGGGCAGGAAAGCGCGCGGGCGTCCGTACCGGCCGGCACGGGCGTCACCGTGTGGCAGGCGGGGCAGGCGATGGTCCGCAGGCGGGTGGCGGTGTCGGCTTCGGTCATCACGGCTCCTCGGGGCGCGGGCGTGGGGAATGGCCGAGCAAGAACGGGGCCGGGGGAGGGGTGCGTCCCGCCGCCCATGCGCTATGGTGGCGCCGGCCGCGCCGGGCGGCCGAGATCGAGACCGCGTTTCCTGTCCGCGAACCGGTACCCACTTCGCGGGGAAACGCTTTAGGGAACTGAGACATGAGCGCAGCACCCCTCACCGTCATCGCCATCATCACCGCGAAGGAGGGGCAGGAGAGCGCCCTGCGCGCGCTTCAGGAAAAGCTGGTGGTGGAGACGCACAAGGAAGATGGCTGTCTGCGCTACGAGCTGAACCAGTCGCTGGACGACGGGCACATCCTCATCTTCGTCGAGACCTGGGAGACGGAGGCCAAGTGGCGCGCCCATATCGACGGCGCGGCGCTGGCCAATTTCGCTGCGGCCGGCGGAGGGGAGCTGATCGCCGACAAGGTGATCCACCGAATGGCGAAGGTTGCCTGAGAAGGTGGCCTGACGAAAACGCGCCCGCCGGCTGAAACGCTGGACTGCCAAGGCTTCGCAGTCGGTGCCCCGCCGCTCATGGGTGGATGACGAGGCCCCACCACATCCACGCCGTGAGCATGGAGAGCGGCACGCCGATGCCGATGACCAGCGCCACGAGGTCCGGCTCCAGATCGTGATCCAGCGCGATGATGCTGGCGCCCAGCATGGGCGGCATGGCCATTTCCAGCATCGCCACCTGCGCGATCGGATCGCCGGTCCGTCCAAGCGCCGCATACATCAGGAAGATGGCCAGCGGCGCCAGCAGCAGCCGATAGCCGAGCCCCACCGCCAGCGCCCCGACCCGGCCGGAAAAGCGATCCAGCCGAAGGGCAAAGCCCACGGCCGCGAGGGCGATGGGGGTGAGCGTCTGGGCCAGCGCCTCGACCAGATGGTCGAGCCACTCCGGGCGCGGCAGATCGTTGGTGGCGAAGGCGATGAGGATGGCCCAGAAGGGCGGGAAGGTGGCGATCCGCTTCGCCACCGCCCGCCAGTCGAAATGCCCCGCGCTCGCCACGGCGGCGATGGCGAGGCCCAGCGTGGACAACGCGAGGTAGGAGCCGAACAGGTCGATGACGATGCCGAGCCCCAGCCACTGGCTGCCGGCGAAGGCCGCGATCATGGGCAGTCCGACGAAGGAGGTGTTGCCCCAGCCGCCCACCAGCAGCAGTGCGCCGGCCCGCCGGTGCGACCAGCCGAAGGCGCGGCACAGGGGCACGATGACGAGGATGGCGAGGAGGGCGCCCATCCACGGCGTGGCCGCGGCCAGCCACCAGCTGTCATCCATCTTCAGGTGATGGACGCTCCGCAGGGCGGTGGCCGGCAGCGCGACATTGATCACCCAGCCGCCGAAGGCCTTCGTGGCGGTGTCGGGCAGCCGGCCGGACCAGCGCAGCAGGACGCCGATCAGGAGGCAGGTGACGATCAAGGAAATCTCGTGCATCCCGATGCCCCTCCCCCCGGGGCGGCGCCGCCAATCCCCGGGACAATGGCTTGGGCTTCACCGCAAGGGAATAGGCGGGGCAGTGCTATCCGCAGACGGACGCTCTGCCCGAGCCCATCATCGAGCGCGAGCGACGGCGACGGCCAAGGCGAGCAGCATCTCGTCCTTCCCGCGCGGCGCCATGGCGGAGAGCCCGAGCGGGCAGCCCTCCAGCGTCGCGAGCGGCAGCGAGATCTGCGGCGTCCCGGCATGGCCGGAGAGGCACAGAAGCTCGATGGCGCGGGCGCGGAACGCCTCCAGATCGGCCAAGGGCGTGCCGCGCAGGGGCGCGATGCCGGGCGCCGTGGGCAGAAGGAGGATGCCGTCCTCTCCCAGCAGCGCATCGATCCGGGCGCGCACCTGCGCCCGCAAGGCGCGCGCCTCGGCCACTTCTGCGGGATCGAGGGTGGCGGCGGCGGCGAAGCGCTCCTTGACGCCCGGGCCGAAGTCCGGCTGCGCCGCGCGCACCCAGTCGGCATGCGCCGCCCAGGCATCGGCCGATTGCAGGATGCGGAAGACGTTGCGCCAGTGGGGCAGGGCGCCATGGGCCACGTCCACGGCCTCCGCCGGGCCATAAAGCGCCGTCATGCGTGCGAGGGCCGGCGCCAGCGCGGCCGTCACCTTCGGCCCGGCGGCCTCGAACAGGTCGCGGGCCAGCAGCAGACGCGGCGCGGGGGGCACCACGGGGTCGCCCAGCAGCACGGCGCCGATCTTCTCGAAGGTCTGCGCATCGCGCGCGAACCAGCCCACCGTGTCGTAGGAGGGCGCCAGCGGCACGGCGCCGGCGATGGGAATGCGCCCGTGGGTCGGCCGCAGGCCGAACAGGCCGCAATAGCTCGCGGGCAGCCGCACCGAGCCGCCGGTGTCGGAGCCGATGGCGAAATCCACCAGCCCGCCGGCCGTCGCCGCCGCGGAGCCGGAGGAGGAGCCGCCGGGAATGCGCTCCGGCGCAGCGGGGTTGATGGGCGTGCCGTAATGGTGGTTCTCGCCGTTGAGGCTCCAGGCCATCTCGTCCGTATGGGTCTTGCCCACGAGGCGCGCGCCGGCACCGAGCAGCATGTCCACGACAGGCGCATTCTCGGCCGGCACCCCATGGCTCGCCAGCCAGGCCGGGCTCCCGGCCGCGGTGGGCACGCCGGCCACATGGAACAGGTCCTTCAGCGCGAAGGTGAGGCCTTCGAGCGGCCCCGTGCTTGTGGGGGCAAGCTCGAAATGGCCATGGGAGACGAAGGCGTCGAGCGTGTCATTCACCGGCATGAGCGATCCGTGGGGCGGCGGGTGGCGAGAGGGCAGGGTGAGGCGACAAGGCTTATCCGATCCGCGCGCCCGTGTCTCCGCGTGCTCCAGTGTCTTCGCGTGCCGACACCTGCAACCGGGGCGGGGTTGGGCGGGGCGCCTGCTGCTGCTATCACCGGGCGGGCGCCCGAGGATCTTCAGCCATGTTCAACTGGAACGACCTGATCTTCTTCCTCGAACTGGCGCGGCAGGGCCGGCTGATGCCGGCGGCGCGGCGGCTGAAGGTGGACCACACGACGGTTTCCCGCCGCATCAGCGAGCTGGAAAAGGATCTCTCCCTCAAGCTGTTCGACCGCAAGCCCGACGGCTTCGTGCTGACCGAGCCGGGCCATCGCCTGTTCGCGGTAGCCGAGCGCATCGAGCAGGAGGCGGTGGGGGTAGAGGAAACGCTGCAGGCGGCCCCCAGCGCGCCGCGCGGGCATGTGCGCGTCGCCTCCATGGAGGGCATCGGCGCTTTCTACCTCGCGGAGCGCTTCGCCGAGCTGGCGGAGAAGGAGCCGGGGCTGGTGGTGGAACTCGTCACCGAGCGCCACCTCATCAATCTCACCAAGCGCGAGGCGGATATCTCCATCTCCTTCGTGCCGCCGCAGGGCCAGCGCCTCGCCGTGCGCCGCCTCGGCGCCTTCCGCCTCGCGCTCTATGCGGCGCCGGACTATGTGCGGCGCTTCGGCATGCCGAGGACGCGGGCGGAGCTGCCGGCCCACACCTTCGTGGACTATGTGGAGGATCTCGTCGCCATCCAGCCGGTGCATTGGCTGCTGGACGTGCTGGAGCCGCTGAAGGTGTCGTTCCGCTCCACCTCCATGCACGCCCAGCAGAATGCGGTGGCGCGCGGCGCCGGAATCGGCCTCCTGCCGCTGTTCTCCGCCAAGAGCAATCCGCGCCTCATTCCCATCCTCACCGACGAGGTGGTGGTGATGCGCGACATCTATGTGAGCGTCCACGAGGATCTGGAATTCATGGGCCGCTTCCGCGCCGTGCTCCAGCACCTCGCCGAGGTGGTGCAGCGGGACGCGGCCTATCTGACGGAGTTCTGAGCCGATCGGCGGCCGCCGGGCGCCCGAACAGCCGTCATCCCCCGGCTTGTCCGGGGGATCCACGGAACGGCCGGGCCGGCGCTTCGCAGTTTGCGGTGGACATGCGGCCCGGTGGATGCCCCGGACAAGCCGGGGCATGACGGCTTCAGGCAGGGCGCGTCGGCTATGACGGCGCCCGCGCAAGCGCCTCTACACCCGCTCCCCCGGCAAAAATCCCAGCAGCCCCGTGCCCGGCGCGCAGTTCACATACTCGAACTGGTGCGTGTCGTCCCCGGGCAGCACGAACACCTCGTGCCAGGTGCGCAGCTGGTTGGCCTTGCCGTATTTGCGATAGCGGGCCATGGCGGCGGAGAAGATGGCTTCGTGGGTGGGGTGGTGCTCCGCCCAGTTCTCGAGATGGCCGAGGGAGAGGAAATAGCCCAGCGCATGGGTCTCCAGCACCGGCACGCCGGCCGCGTCGCAGGTCTGCTGGAAGCGCAGGGAGGCGCAGCCGGAGGCTTCGCCATTCTCCTTCAGGAAGTCCATGCCCTTCATCAGCGGCTCGCGCAGCTCGCGCATGTAGTTCTCCGCCTGCTCGGGATCGCAGCGGCCCCAGAAGGCGGCCGAGCGGATGACCGCGAAATTGTGCGGAATGGCGAGCCGCCAGCGGGCGCCCTTCGTCTCACGCTCCACCGGAACGAGGGCGGCAACGGGGCTTTCCAGCGTGTCGGCGGCGGCGAGCGGAATGCGGTCGCGCATGGCGCCGTAATAGCCGCACCACGGCGTGGGATAGAGCGCCACATCCGGCGCGGCGGAGAGGCCGCCGGCATAGTCCTGCCAGTAGATGCTCTCCTGCCGCTCCACCGGCACGGTCATGCTCTCGCGGAAATAGCCCGTGGCCTCGGTGAGGCGGGCGGCGTCCTCCCACCAGCCGGCGACGACCGGGTCGGCGAGGAAGCGGTCGCGCTTCGCCTCGTCCAACCAGTAGGCGGCAACAATGTGGGTGTAGAGCCCGTTCTGGTCCACGAAGGCAGCATGGTCGCTGACGGTCGGGCCGTCCGGCAGGGCCAGCACCTTTTCGATCCAGCCGAAGAAGGGCGAGGCCTGGACCTCCTCCGCGCTCTTGCCCTGCACGCCGTGGAAGGCGACGCAGAGCGCGCGGCAATTGTTGGCAAAGGCGGTGGACCAGCGCTGCACCACCGGCTCGAAGCCCTTGGGCTTGCGCAGGGGATGGACGCGGTCATAGACGGGCATGGCCATGGGTCGTTTTCCTCTTTTGCCATCGGCCTCGGTCTTCGACCGATGCCAAGTGGACCCGCTCATGCGCCGCGCGGGCTATTGGTGAGTTCGTCAGTGAACGCCGAAATAGGCCTTGTGCAGCTCCCCATCGGCGGCGAGCGCCGCGCTGGTGCCGGAGGCGACGACGCGGCCCTGGGCCAGCACGTAGCCGTCATCCGCCACATCCAGCGTCTGCCGCACGTTCTGCTCCACAAGGAGGATGGTGTAGCCCTCCTCCTTCAGCTGCCGCACGATGCGGAACACCTCCGAGACGAACAGCGGCGACAGGCCGAGGGACGGTTCGTCGAACACGATCAGCTCCGGGTCGGTCATTAGCCCGCGGGCGATGGAGAGCATGGAGCGCTCGCCGCCGGAGAGGGTGCCGGCGAGCTGGTTGCGCCGCTCCTTCAGCCGCGGGAAGGTCTCGAACATGCGCTCCATGCGCGCGGCAAGGCGGTGGCGGTCCTTCTCCAGAAGGCCGCCGACTTTCAGGTTTTCCAGCACGGTCATGCGTGGCAGCACGCGGTTGCCCTCCGGCACGGTGGCGATGCCGAGCGCGGCGATGCGGTGGGTGGCGAGATTGGTGATGGTGTCGCCGCCGAACGCCACCGATCCGCGCCGCACCGGGGTCAGCCCCAGGATGGAGCGGATGAGGGTGGACTTGCCCGCCCCGTTGGCGCCGAGGATGCAGGTGATGCGGCCGGGCTTTGCCTCGATGGAGACGTCGTGCAGCACGTCCGCCCGGTCATAGCCTGTGGTGACGCTGGAGACGGAGAGGCGGCGGGAGGCTTCGGGACGGGGAGTTTCGGTCCGGCTCATTGGGCGCCTCCGAGATAGGCGGTCTGCACTTCGCGATCGGCGATGAGGGCGTCGAACGGCCCCTCGAAGATCTTCTTGCCGAAGTTGAGCACGATGCAGCGGTCCGAGATGCGGCGGATCACGTCCATCTCATGCTCCACGAGGACGATGGCGAGGTCCGGCATTTCCTCCCGGAAGGCGAGGAGGTCATCCATCAGCGCCCGCGTCTCCTCATGGGTCATGCCGGCGGAGGGCTCGTCCAGCAAGAGGAGGCGCGGGGCGCCGACCAAAGCCCGGCAGATCTCGATGCGCCGCCGGTCGATCATGGTGAAGCTGCCGGCCGGCTTGAACAGGTTCGCCGCGATCTGCGGGTTGAAGCGGCGGGTGAGGGCGGTCGCCCGTTCCACCAGCTCGGACAGCTGGCGACGGAAGCGGCCGCGCAGCACGAGGGCGGAGAGGAGGCTGAGGTCGAGCCGCCCCAGCGCCCCCAGCGCGATGTTGTCGAACACCGTCTGGTCCAGCATCAGGCGCGAGCGCTGGAAGGTGCGGGCGACGCCGGCCCGGCCGATCTCCTGCGCCGAGCGGGCGAAGAGGTCCTGCTCGGCAAGCTGCACCGCCCCGGCCGAGGGCTTGTAGAGGCCGGTGAGCACATTGAAGAAGGTGGTCTTGCCCGAGCCGTTCGGCCCGACGAGGCCGATGGTCTCGCCCTTGCCGACGCGGATGTCGAGGGCGTCCAGCGCCGTCAGGCCGCCGAAGCGCATGGTGAGGCCGGAGCAGGCGAGCAGCGGGCTCATCGGGAACCTCCCTTCACGAGCGCGGAGAAGTCGCGGACCGCGCGCGGCATGAGGCCGGACGGGCGGAAGCGCAGGATGGCGATGACCAGCAGGGCGAAGATGACGAGGCGGAATTCCTGGATCGCCTGCAATTTCTCCGGGATGACGAGGATGACCACCGCCGCCACCACGGCGCCCCAGAGATTACCGAGCCCGCCTAGCACGAGGATGGACAGCATGATGAGGCTGTCGCCGAAATTGGCGCTGTTGGGGTTCACGAAGCCGTTCATCATGCCGTAGAGCGCGCCGGCGACGCCGATCATGGCGTTGCCGAGCAGGAAGGCGGTGGCCTTCCAGCGGGCGATGGAGAGGCCGAACACGCTCGCCGCCACCTCGTCCGAGCGCACCGCGTCCAGCGCCACGCCGACGAACGAGGTCTCCAGCCGCCGCACCAGGAAGAAGGCGAGGCCGAACAGGGCGCAGGAGGCGAGCGCATAGGGCAGATAGAAGGAGACGTCGTAGGGCTCGATCTCGGTCATCCGGCTGAAGTCGAGGCCGAACAAAGAGAAGGATTTCACCTTCATGCCCTGCGGGCCACCCAGCACGTCGTTCACCTCCAGAAACGCGCGCAGCAGCAGGCCGAACGCGATGGTGACGAGCGCCGCATAATGGCCCCGCGTGCGCAGCACCGGCAGCAGAAGCACCAGCCCCAGCACCGCCGCGGCGAGGCCGGCGATGAGCAGGACGAGAAGGTGCGGGATGCCCGTATTCCCCAAGAGAGCCGCCACATAGGCGCCCACCGCGAAGAAGGCGGCGCCGGCGAAATTGGGCACGCCGGCGAAGGCCATCTGCAAGGTGAGGCCTGCGGCAGCGGTGGCGAAGAGGGCGACGGTGGCCATCATCAGCAGCGTGTAATGCTCCTCGCGCAGCGCGGCGGCGATGGCGAGGATGCTCACGGCGGCGGTGAGGTTCACCGTGCCCGGATGGGCGCGGCAGAGGCCGACGATGCGTCGGCCCACGGGCACCTTCTCCGCCAGCGCGAACACCGCGACGAAGGCGGCGAGCAGCGCGATCACCTGGCCCTGCTGTTCGGCATGGAGCAGGAAGCCGCCGCCGGCGAACAGGAGGGCCACGGTGGCAGCCACGGCGAGGCGCGCGCGGCCGCCGGTGCGGGCCGTATCAGCGGGAAGGGAGGGGGCAAGGTCCGCCATGCTCATCTCACACCCGCTCGCTGGATTTCTCGGCGATGAGGCCGGTGGGGAACAGGCCGATCAGGGCGATGATGACGGCGAACGCCACCACGTCCTTGTAGGCGCTGGTGAAGGGCAGCACGACGGTGACGAGGGTCTGCACGCCCGCGAACAGGAAGCCGCCGATGATCGGCCCGATGAGGCTGCCGAGGCCGCCCACCACCGCGCAGGCAAAGCCGATGATGCCCAGCATGACGCCCATGTTGAAGTTGATCTCCCGGTAGTAGAGCCCGAGCATCAGCCCCGCGAGGCCGGCGAGCATCGATCCCAGCGCGAAGGTACCGAGCACGGTGCGGTTGAAGCTGACCCCCGCGAGCTGCGCCACCTCCTCGTCCTGCGCCACCGCGCGGATGGAAAGGCCGAGGCGGGTGCGGGTGATGACGAGGTGGGTCGCCAGCACCACCGCGAGGCCGGCGAGGAGGATGATGACGCTGTCGATCCCCACGCTGAAGGATCCCGCCTTCAGCACGCCGTCCGGCAGCAGGGCCGGGAAGGGCTTGGGATTGCCGCCGTTGGGCACGCCGAGGCGGATGGCCTCGCGCAGCACGGTGCCGGCCATGAGGGTGGCGAGCAGCACGTTGACGCCCGGCGCGTTCTTCAGCGGCAGCACCAGAAGCCGGCCGATGATGACGCCGGAGAGCGCGCCCGCCCCGAGCGCCGCGATAAGCCCCACCGCCAGCGCCAGCGGGCCGGAGAGGGTGGCGAGCGCGGCCATCAGCCCCGCTGCCCCGAAGGCGGAGAAGGCGCCCACCGTCACCACGTCGCCGTGGGAGAATTTGATCACGTCCAGCACGCCGAAGAACAGCGAGAAGCCGACCGCGACGATGGCGTAGATGGTGCCGAGCATCAGCCCGTTGAACAGGTATTGGGCGAGAAGTCCGGGATCCATGGCGGGTCTCTCAAGGGGAGCACAGGCCGGCGCGCTGCAAGAAGGGCGCCGGGGGCGAAGGGGGGCTGTCATGCCCCGGCTCGTCCGGGGCATCCACTTGGCCGCGGGTTCGCTGCTCGAAAGCCAGGCGTCGGTCGTGGCGCTGCGGTGGATCCCCCGGACAAGCCGGGGGATGACGGGCTGAGGGGCCAGAGCCGGCCCCTCAGTTGCTCGCTGCCTTCCCCGGCAGCTTCTTGCTGCCCGTCGCATAGGCACTGTCGGGCCAGTAGACCCACTTGCCGTCCTGCGAGACATAGACGTTGGCGGAGACGATGTTCTGCCGGTGGTCGTCGAAATTGATCTCGCCGACCAGCGCCTTGTAGCCCTTGGTGGTGTTGAGGATGTCGCGCACCTTCTTGCGGTCCGGACCGGCCTTCTCGATGGCGTCCATGATGAGATTGGCGGCGGAGAAGGCGAACGGGCCGTAGGCGTCCGGGTCCTCGCGATAGCCGGCCTTGGCATAGGCGTCCATGAAGGCCTTGCCGTCAGCATACTTGGTCAGCGGCGCGCCGTTGTGGAACGAGACGGTGCCCTCGGCTGCCGGGCCGGCGCCCTCGATGAAGCCGGCGCTCATGATGCCGGACACGCCGGCCAGCTGCGCCGGGATGCCGAGCCGGTCCATCTGCGAGCGCACGCGCACGCCCAGCGGCGTGAGGCCGCCGATGAACACCACGTCCGGCTTCAGCTCCTTCACCTTGGTGAGTTCGGCGGTGAAGTCCTGCTGGTCCGGCGGCACCGGGAAGGTGGCGAGGATCTCGCCGCCCTGGGGCTTCAGATTTTCGGCGAAATACTTGTTCTGGCCCTTGCCGTAGTCTGTGGTGTCGTGGATGACCACAAAGGTCTTGAAGCCCTGCTTGGTGAGGAACTCCGCGGCCATCTTGCCTTCGTTGATCATCGTGCCGTTGACGCGGTGGATTTCCTTGTAGTCGTTGCCGTAGGTGATCTCCGGCAGCACCGCGCCCCACACCACCACCGGCAGGCCGAAGCGGTTGTAGGTGTCCACCGTGGCGATGGCCACCGCCGAGCAGTAATGGGTGATGCCGGCGATGATGGACTTGTCGGAGGCCGCCTTGGTGGCCACCTGAACGCCCACGTTCGGCTTGCACTCGTCATCGAACGGCACCAGCTCATAGGTGTATTTGGCGTCGGGCTTGGCGTTGTGCAGGTCCACGGCCAGCGACGCGGAATTGCGGCCGCCGAGGCCGGTGGCGGAATTGCCGCCGGTGAGCGGGCCGATGAAGGCGATCTTCACCGTGTCGCGGGCCAGCGCGGGCGCCGTCGCCAGCGACAGCGCGGCGAGCGCCGCGCCGGCGACGTTGAGCAGTTTTCGGCGGGCAAACATTTGATCCGTTGCCATGTGATGATCCTCTGGAAGGGTTTGTTCTGGTGAGGCCGTGCGGCGCCGGTCGTTGCCGGCCCCGGTCGAGGAAAATTCAGGCCGCGCCGTCGGCGAAGAGCATGTCCGCCGTGGGGTCGAGCGCCCCGTCGTCGGCGGCGCGGGCGATGGCCGCGCCCTCGGAGAAATAGGCCGGCTCGCGGGCGGAACGGTCCACCTCCAGGTGGAACACGTCGAAGCGGTTGTAATAGCCCACCACGTCATGGAACTGCTTGGGCTCCACGCAGCGGGCAGTATCGATCTCGGCGTAGAGGATGCCCTCGTGCTCGCCCAGCACCTCGCCCACCACCTGCGAGGTGGGATCGAGCACCATGGAGATGCCGCGCGGGGACTTGTCCATCACCTCCAGGCTCGCCTTCCCCATGCTGCCCATGGCCTCGCGCATGGCGGCATCGACGAAGCCGGAGGCGACGATGTTGAACACCTTCGCCTCGAAGGCATGAGCGCCGGCGCGGATCTCGATGGCGCGCTTCAGGTCGTAGGCGCCATCCTCCTCGGGCGGACGGGTCGGCCAGATCGGCGGATAGGAGGAGATGTGCACCTGCTCCCCCTGCGCCATCAGGGCATAGCGCGCGAGGGGATTGGTGTTCTCTCCGCAGATCAGCATGCCGACCCGGCCGATCTCGGTGGCGGTGACGCGCAGGCCGCGCGCGTCGCCGTTCGCCCACACCAGCTTCTCGTAGAAGGTGGGGACGAGCTTCCGGTGGTGGTTGAGGATCGCGCCGTCCGGCCCGATCAGCACGTTGGAATTCCAGATGCAGCCGACGCTGGCGTCGGTGCCCTCGGTGAAGCCGAGGGAGACGTGGACGCCGTGCCGGCGCGCCGCCATGCGGATGGTGCGGATGGCACCGTCCGAGAGCTTCTGCGCCTCAGCAACCAGCGCGCGGAAGAAGCCGTGATTGTAGATGGGCGCTTGCAGCGCCGCCCACACCGGGAAGCCCGGCAGGAAGGATTCCGGGAACACCACCAGCGCGGCGCCGTTGGCGGCGGCCTCGGCGATGAGGTCGCAGGCCTTCTCGGCGGTCTTGTCCGCATCGAGGAAGACGGACGAGGCGTGGCAGGCGGCGGCCTTGAAGCGGGGATATTGGACGGTCATCGGGCTCTTCTGCCAGTGGGGCGGCGGTGGGTACGCCGGCTCATGATGGCGTGGTGTCCCGTGTGCGGAAGGGCGCAAATGTGCAGGGGCACTTGCGCATATTCCTATGCGGCAGGTGTGGGCGCGGTTCCGGGGCCGGTGCCGGGGGCGCTTTGCCTCGACAGGGCGCAATTGCCCGGCTGCGCGCCGCCTCTGGATGAGGCGCGGTGCGCAAAGGATGGCCTTCGGGCCGACCATCGCCCTCTTTGCGCACCGCGCCTTGCACGATTTCCGATGGCGCGGCGAAGTTCGGGGGCGGCCAATATCCGGGTGGCGCGGCCAAGCGCCCCGCCTTCGCCCATTGCCTTGCGGGACGCGGCGAAGAATGATCCTTGCGAAAAATGAGCGCGTCGCCGGTTCGGGCTGTAACGTTCGGGTGGGCGCGTGCGAACTGACCCTCGGGAACGTGTAGATGGACGACCGCGAACTGCGGTGGGCGCAATTGATGCGGAGCGCGCTTGCCGGCGATGGCGCGGCCTATGAGCACTTGCTCCGTGAGCTGGCGCCCGCGCTGCGCATGGTGGTCCAGCGCCGCCTTGTCCGCCTTGGCGCGCCCACGGCGGAGACGGAGGACATTGTGCAGGAGACGCTGCTGGCGGTGCACCTGAAGCGGCACACCTGGCGCGCCGAGGACCCCCTCGGGCCCTGGCTTTGGACCATCGCCCGCAACAAGATGGTGGACCATCTGCGTCGGCGGGGGCGGCGGGTGGAGGTCCCGGTGGAGGATTTCGCCGAATTTCTCCCGGCGCCGGAGGAGCGGCCCGACACCGGGGCCATGGAGGTGGAACAGCACCTGGCCCTGCTGCCGCAGAAGCAGCAGGCGGTGCTGCGCTCGGTGGCGGTGGAGGGCGCCTCCGTCGCCGAGACGGCGGAGCGGATGCGCATGACGCCCGGCGCGGTGCGCGTGGCGCTGCATCGCGCCTTTGCGAGCCTTTCGGCCCGCCTGAGGGAGGAGTGAAGGAACGACGTGAAGACCGATGACCTCATACGCGCCCTCGCCGCCGACGCGCGGCCGGTGCGCAGCTTCAGGAGCACGCTGGCGCTGGCGCTTGTCGTCGGCGTCGTGGCGGCGGCGTGCGTGTTCGCCCTGCGTCTTTCGCCGCGGCCGCATCTTCTGACCCAGCTGGTGGAATGGCGCCTCGCCTTCAAGTTCGCGGTGACGCTCACGCTCGCCGCATCGGCGGTGGTGCTGGCGCTGCGCCTGTCGCAGCCCGGCGCGCCGGTGGGACGGGCAGCGCGGGCCCTGCTGGTGCCGGCCCTCCTGCTTGCGGCGGGTGTCGCGTCCGAGCTGGTGACGACGCCCGCGAGCCAGTGGCGGCACGAACTCGTCGGCCGTTACGCCATCTATTGCACGACGCTCATTCCCATGATCGCCGCCCCGGCATTGGGCGCGCTCCTCCTCGCCCTGCGGCGCGGCGCCCCCACCCACCCGACGCTGGCCGGCGCCGCCGCGGGCCTCGCTGCGGGCGGCATCGGCGCCGCCCTCTACGCCCTCCATTGCGTGGACGATTCCCCGCTGTTCGTCCTCGCCTGGTACAGCATCGCGGTGGCGGTGGTGACGGCGGTGGGCGCGCTCGTGGGTAGCCGATTGCTGCGCTGGTAGGGCAGGGGCTTCGGTTCCCGCGCCGCCGTTGCCGCGGGTTGCGAACGGGCGGCTCTTCGGCGGCCGGCGCCGCCGCCCGTCACTGTTGCCCTTTGGTCGCTTGCCGGCTCCGTCTTCCGCCTGCCGTTCCGTCACCGCCTAGACCGCGCCACGGCGCTTAGCTACCCCTAATTGCAACTCTGGTCAGGGAGAGTTGCGGTCATGGCGGCAAAGGCAAAAACCGGCTTCAGCGGGCTCGATAAGAGCAAGACGCTGGCCGAGAACACGGTGAATGCGGGTCCGGTGGTGCTGGATTCGAATGTGACGTTTACGGCGACATCGCCTGATATTTTCACCCAAGGATACTTTCTTGTCGATGTTACCAATTTTGGTGGAAATGACCATTTCTACCTTAAAGACGGTGGGGGTATAAAGGTCGTTTACGGACAAGATTTTGGATCTGTTTATTATAATGATGTGCTGGTCGGAACAGTCACGTCAGGCGGTCCGTACATATCGGTCACTCTTGAGCCGAACGTAACAGCAGAATCTATGACCGCTATGGCGAGAGCGGTCTCATATTACTACGATGGCGACACACCCTCAGCGTTCGGTCGCGTCGTCACTTATAGAGTTTTAAACTCGTCCGGTGCGGATACCTCAGCCACCATGCAGCTCAAGCTGAAGCCCGAGAACGACGCGCCCGTGTTCTCCGGCCTCGATGCCCAGTCGGTCCATTCCGCCTCGCAGGCCGCAGCGGGCGTCGTCATCGACGCCGACGTCCATGTGGCCAATCCCGATTTGACCGGCTTCAAGGGCGGCAAGCTCGCCGTCCATCTCGCCGGCGCGACCGCGACCGATCAGCTTTATCTGTCGGATGGGCATTTCAGCATCACCGGCAAGAAACTCTATCTCGATGGGAAGCAGGTCGGCACGGTCTCGGCCGATGGACACAACGGGCACGACCTCGCCTTCACCTTCTCCGCCGCCATATCGGATGCGCAAGCGAGCCAACTCGCCGAGCAGGTGTCCTATCGCTCCACCGCCGCCTCCGCCCCGAGCGGCGCGCGGGACGTGACCTTCACCGTCACCGACGCCGAGAAGAGTTCGACGAGCGCGCATGTCTCGCTGGGGTTCGAAGCGGATGCGCCGACCCTCCTGTCCGCCAACGCCATGGTCTCCGACCCCTTCGCGACCCTGAAGGCGGCCGCGTCCGGCGCGCCGGACGATCTCTCCGCCGTGTTCGCCACGCTGGAAGCGCGGGCGGCGGGGTTGCTGGAGGCGGCGTCGCACGCTCATGGGGCCTTGGGCGCGGATCATCTGCCGGACCTCCATTTGCCGGCGGCGGTCGCCGACTATCTCGATGCCATCGGCTCATCCATTCTCGACCATGCGCAGTCGGCGCATCCCGCGCTGGTGCACGAGCTGTCCGACCGGGCGGCGGCGCTGGCGGCGCATGTGCATGACGTGCTTCATCCCGTGCACGGGAGCGCGGATGCGCTGATCTGATCCGCGGCCGGCGGCGGTCGATGCTCTTGCCAGAACGGCACGGGCCGTGCCCATCTAGGGCGCGGCTGTTCCGGGCGGGAGGCAGGCGATGTCGCAAAGCGAGGGCCGGGTCGGGGCGCGGGACAGAGGCGGCTTTGATCGCCGCAGCCTGCTGAAAGGCGCGGCGGCACTCGCCGTCGCCGGGGGTATCGCTTCGGGCGCACGGGCCGCGGCCGGCGGGCTCATTGATGCACACAGCCACAGCTGGGGCGGCGATCTCTCCCGCTATCCCATGGTCAACGGCCAGACCGCGCGCGACCGCGATCCGCCGGACTACGATATCGACACCGTGCTGGCGCGGGAGGCGGCCATCGGGGTGTCGCGGGTCGTGCTGGTTCAGCACATCGGCTATTTCGGTTTCGACAGCTCCTACCTGACGGATGCCGCGCGGGCGCACCCCGGCACCTTCGCCGTGGTCGGCGCGGTGGACGATCGGCGGGCCGACGCGCCGGAGGCCATGCAGGCGGCCAAGACGGCGGGCGTGAAGGGGGTCCGCCTGAGGGGCGTCAATACCGCCTCCTGGCTCACCTCTTCCGTGATGGCGACCATCTGGGCGACGGCGGCGGAAGAAAACCTCGTGCTGTGCCCGCTCCTGCGCGACAGCCCGGATATGAGCGACGACGCGCTCGTGCATGTGGCCGAGATGTGTCGGCGCTACCCCGCGACGAATGTCTGCCTCGACCACATGGCCCATGTGAAGCCCGGCGACACCCGGCAGCTGGACAGGCTTCTGGCGCTTTCCGCCTTTCCGGGCGTGACGGTGAAGGTGTCGGGCCTCAACAAGTTCGACACGCCTCCTTACGACCGGGTGATCCCGCAACTCGTCGCCCTCATCGCCACCTTCGGTGCCGGCCGGCTGATGTGGGGCAGCGACATGCCGGTGCTGGAGCGCGAACCGCCCAACACCCTCCAGGCGGCTTTCGATTTCATCGCCCGCCGCGCGCCCCTCGACGATCAACAAAGGGACTTTCTGCTGCGGGGAACGGCCGAGCGGGTGTTCTTCGGCGGATAGGGGCTGCGCGTTCAGGTTGTGTCGGGAGGGGTGGCGTGGTTTTACCTAGCGTCATTTCCGGTTTTTCTCTGTAATTCGACGAAGGCTGCAAGACGAACCGCGCCGTTGGTTGCGTCATCCTCATCTTCGCTGGTATTCTCGCAGCCTTCGGGACACGAACACACGCAGGGCGGGATGCGGGGCGGGGCAGGCAGTGGGGCGCATGACGGCGCGGCCGGATGGGCCGGACGCGCGCGCTTGGCTTTGCGCCTTCCGGTCGTCATGCGCCTTCCCGTTGCGTTGCGTCTGCTTTTTGTCGTCCTGATCCTCGTCAACGGTGTCGCCACCTTCGTTCAGGCCGGCAATGCCGCGGGCCTCAGGTGGAATGCGGTCGAGGTCGAAGGGCTCGTCGCCTCTGGCCTGCTGTGCGAGCACGAGAGCGGGCAGGCGGGCTCTTCCGCCCCCGATCAATCCCCCGCCCATCCCTGCTGCGCGGATTGCATCGCCTGTCCCTGTGCCGACGGGATGCTGGCGCCGCCGCCGACGCCTGTCGCCCTCGGTGCCGTGGGCAGATTCCACATGGTGCGTGCCGATCTTCCGGCCGCCCAGCTGGCCACGCAATTTCCCTTCAAGCGCGGGCCGCCGCCACGCGCACCTCCCCACCTCGTGACCGCCATCACGGCCGCCTGAACCGGCGCGCTCGCGCGCCTTCGGTTTCTCACGAGGATTTTTCATGACCAGGCTTCACGGTGCCGTCAGCCTTTGCGCGCTGACCGGCCTTCTTCTCGCTGCGCATCCGCCCTCCGCGCACGCCCATGGAATCGCGGGCGACCGCGTGTTCCCGGCGACCCTCACCTTCGACGATCCGGCCGTGGCCGATGAGCTCGCCTTGCCCACCGTGCAATATCTGAAGGATAGCGACGGCGTCGGCGGCACCGGCTATTCGTTAGAATATGCCAAGACCATCACCCCGTGGCTCGGCATCTCGGTCGAAAGCGGATGGCTGCAGAACACCCCCGGCCATTCGGGCTTCGACAACATCGAGACGACGCTGAAATGGATGCTCCTCAACAATGCGGAGCATGAATTCATCTTCTCTCTGGGCCTCAGCATCGAATGGGGCGGCACCGGCAATTCCAAGGTGGTGGACAGCTACACCACGGTCTCGCCGAATCTCTATTTCGGCAAGGGCTTCGGCGACCTACCGGACAGCCTCGCCTTGCTCCGCCCCTTCGCCATCACCGGCCAGCTGGGCTATGGCCTTCCCACCCAGCTCACCGATCCGCTGACCTTCGAATCCAACCCGCGCGTGCTTACCTGGGGCCTGTCGCTGCAATACAGCCTGCCCTACCTCAATCAGAACGTGCGCGAGATGACCGGCCAGCCGGATTTCATCAAGCAGCTCACGCCCATCGTGGAAGCGAGCTTCCAGTCGCCGGTCTCCAACATCGGCGACGGCGCGCGCATCACCACGGGCACCATCAATCCCGGTGTCATCTGGTCCAATGGCGCGGTGCAGGTGGGCCTTGAGGCGCTCATTCCCATCAATGCCCAGAGCGGCAGCCATGTGGGCGTGATCGGCCAGCTGCATTTCTTCCTGGACGATATCTTCCCGAACGGCATCGGAAAGCCTCTCTTTCCCTGAGACGCCGTTCCCTTCCCTGATCCCCTTTTCGCGAGATCCATCATGAAGCGCATCGCAACCCTCGTCGCCGCGGCCGCCCTCGGCCTCCTGTCCGCCACCGCCGCCTTCGCCCATGCCCATCTGGAAAAGGCGGTGCCAGGCGTGGGCACCACCGTTTCGGCCGGTCCCAGCGAGGTCCGCCTCGTCTTCAGCGAGGCGGTGGAGCCCCGTTTTTCCTCCATCGTCGTCACCCGTGCGGACGGTTCGGCCGTCGCCTCCGGCGCGGCGGCCGATGCCTCCGATCCCAAGGCGCTGGTGCTGAAGCTGGGGGCGGCGCTGCCGGCCGGCGCCTACAAGGTGCAGTGGAAGATCGTCTCGGTGGACACCCACAAGACCGAGGGCAGCTTCGGCTTCCAGGTCGGCAAATAGTGGACGTCTTCCCCCTCATCCTCGCCGCGCGGTTCGTGCACTTCGCGGCGGGGCTGGTGCTGCTCGGGGCGCCGCTGTTCGTGTTCCCCGCCGTTCCGGTGTGGGCCGGGGCAGCGGGCGCCATAGCCGTGCGGGCGGCGGAGCGGATGGTTTTGCTCGCGCTGCCGGCCGCGCTTGTCTCCGCGCTCATGTGGGCGGGGGCTGCGCTGGTGGACATCACTGGTGCGCCGGCGAGCCTTGCCGATTCGAGCCTCGTCTCCGGCTTCCTGCTGGAAACAGGGTTCGGCCGGGCCATGGCGTTCCGGCTGGCCGTGCTCGTCGTGGCCGCGCTCGCCTGCCTCGCCCCGCGCGGACGCAGAAGGCTGGCGGCGGTCGCCGGCGCGGGGGTGGTGCTGATGGCGAGTGAAAGCCACCTGGGCCATCCCGGTGCCGCCGAAGGGGCGCGGGCGGTGATGCTGGTGGCGGTCCATGCGGTCCATGGCACGGGCGCGGCGGTGTGGATCGGCGGGCTGCTGCCGCTCATCGTGCTGCTGGACGGGTGGGCGAAAGCGCCTGATGAAGCCGCAAAGGCGCCGGGCGCCGTGCTGCGGCGGTTCTCCTGCGTCGGCATCGGGGCGGTGCTGATGGTGGGCTTCGGCGGTAGTCTTGCCGCGATCCTGCACATCGAGACGCCAGCCGCGCTGCCGGGGACGATCTACGGCCGCATCGTTCTGCTGAAGGCGACGGTCTTCGCCGGCCTTGTCTGCCTCGCCTTGCGCAACCGGCATATAGCCCTGCGCCTCGCCCGCTCGGACGCGCGGGGCGCGGACCTTGCGCGCATCGCGATGAACAGCCGGCTGGAGGTGGCGCTGGCCCTTGTCGCCGTCTTCCTCGCCGCGCTGCTGGGCATGAGCGATCCGCAGCTCTAGCCGGGGCGGCTCACTCCGGCTCCGCGAGGCGATAGCCGACGCCCGTCTCGGTGCGGATGTAGCGGGGCTTTTCGGGATTGTCCTCCAGCTTCTGGCGGAGCTGGCGGACATAGACGCGCAGATATTGCAGATCGTGCATCTCGCCCCACACCTGCGAGAGCAGATAATGGTGGGTGAGCACCTTGCCCGCATGCTGCACCAGCACCCGCAGGATGGCGTATTCCTTGGGCGAGAGCTTCACCTCCCGGTCCTTCACCTTCACGATCCGCCGCACCAGATCCACCGAAAGGTCGCCCACCACGAACAGGGGCTTCTCGCCCTGCTGCTGGAGGCGGTGGCGCAAAGCGACGCGGATGCGGGCCACCAGCTCGTTCATGCCGAACGGCTTGGTGACATAATCATCCGCCCCCGCCTCCAGCGCCTCCACGATGCCGGGCTCGTCGGTGCGGCTGGAGAGGATGATGATGGGGCAGGTCAGCCCCTCCTCGCGCCAGCGGCGCAGCAGGTCGCGGCCGGGGATGTCGGGCAGGCCGAGGTCGAGGATGACGAGATCGGGCGCGCCCGCGGCCATGAGCGCCAGTGCCTCGGCGCCGGTGGCGGCGCTCTCCACCCCGTAGCCCTGCGTCGGCAGGCCGGTGGCGAGCAGGCGGCGGATGGCGGGCTCGTCGTCCACCACCAGGAGCTTCACCGCCGCGCTCACGGGGCCGCCTCCAGCATGGGGGCGAGCGCCCGCGCCGGCAGGTCGATGGTGAAGACGGCGCCGGAGCGGTCGGCCCGGTTGGCCACGGCGATGGTGCCGCCCAGGGCTTCGATGAAGCCGCGGCAGATGGCGAGGCCGAGCCCGGTGCCGGCGCGCACCTGATCTTGCTTGCGGGCGCGGAAGAACTTGTCGAACACCTTGTCCACGTCCTCGTCCGGAATGCCCGGCCCTTCGTCCAGCACCTGCAACGTCACATGTCCATTCTCGGCCCAGCCGTGGAGGGAGACGAGGGAGCCGGCGGGCGCGTATTTCGCGGCATTGTCGAGGAGGTTGAACAGCGCCTGCTCGAACAGCACCGGATCGACGTTCAGCATGGGCAGGTCCGGCGCAAGGTCGATCTCCACCCGGTGGTCCTTCAGGATGGAGGCCGCCCGCCGCATGGCGCTGCCGACGATCTCGGCGAGGTCGGTGGGCGAGGCATTGGGCACGATGGCCCCGGATTCGAGCCGCGTCATGTCGAGCAGATTGGCGATGAAGCGGTTGAGCCGCAACGCCTCCTCCTCGATGGTCGCCAGCATCTCCCCGCGCTGGTCCTCGGTGAGGGCGGCGGCGAAGCTCCTCAAGGTGCCCGCTGCGCCGAGGATGGAGGCGAGCGGGGTCTTCAGGTCGTGGGAGATGGAGGTGAGCAGGGCCGAGCGCAGCCGGTCGGTCTCGGCGTCGAGCCGCGCCTTCTCCACGTCGGAGACGAGGTTCGCCCGCTCTACGGCGAGGGCCGCCTGGTCGGCGAGGGCGTCGAGCAGCCGGCGTTCCTCGGGCGAGAGGGGCGGGCCTTCCTTGTCCTTGTCGATGCCCACCACGCCCACCGCCCCGCGCCCGGTGTGCATGGGCAGGAACAGGCGGCGCGCGCCGGGCAGCGTGTCCGCGCCGCGGCCGGCGGGGCGGTTGTTCTCATAGGTCCAGTTGGCGGCGGCGAGATCCGCCGCGTCGATGGCGTCTTCCGGGGGGTAGCCGGCCTTCACGGTGAGCGCGCCATCCTCCGGCAGCAGCATCACCACACGCACCTTCAGCATGGAGGCGATCTGGAAGGCGGTGGCCCAGAGCAGATCGTCGAGGCTCACCGCGCTCGCGAGCTTCTTGGAGAAGAGATAGAGGTCTTCCGTCGTCTTCGCCCGCGCCCGCGCCGCCAGTGCCTGCCCGCGCACCCGCGCCGTGAGGTTGCTGGCAATGGCCGCCACCACCAGGAAGAAGAACAGCGCGATCACGTTTTCCGGATCGGCGATGGTGAAGGTGTAGAGCGGCGGGATGAAGAAGAAATTGAACGCCATCATGGCGGCGACCGAGGTCGCCAGCGCCGGCCACAGGCCGGAGCGCACGGCGCTCACCAGCACGGCGGTGAGGAAGACGAGGGCGACGTTCTGCAGCCCCAGCAGCCGTTGCAGGGCGACGCCCACGAGGGTCGCCGCGGCGACGAGGAACGCGCCCTCCGCATAGGCCCGCACCTCCCGGCGCACCGGCAGCGGGGCGACCGCGCGCGCCTCCTCGGATGCCGGCGGCCCGGCGTCGCCAGCGATCACATGGACGGAGATGTTGCCGGAGCGGCGCACGAGGTCGTGCACCACCGAGCCGTGCAGGATCTCGAACCAGCGTGAGCGGTCCGACTTGCCGATGACGATCTGGGTGACGTTGGCGGAGCGGGCATAGCCGAGCACATCGTCGGCGATATGCGCGCCGCCGGGCACGGTAACGGCCTCCGCCCCCAGCCGCTCGGCGAGGCGCAGCACCTCGGCGATGCGGTCGCGCTCGGTGTCGCCGAGCTGGAAGCTGCGCTGCGTCTCCACATAGAGCGCCACCCACGGCGCCCGCAGCCGGTCGGCGAGGCGCTTGGCATAGCGCACGAGGGCCGCGCAGCGCTTGTCCTCGCTGATGCAGACCAGCACCCGCTCGCCCGCCGCCCACGGGCCGGAGATGGCATGGGCGCGCATGTGGCTGAGCAATTGCTCGTCCACCCTTTGGGCGGTGCGGCGCAGGGCCAGCTCGCGCAAAGCGGTGAGGTTGCCGGGGGAGAAGTAATTGTCCACCGCGCGCCGGGCGGTGTCGGGGACGTAGACCTTGCCGTCGTGCAGCCGCTGGATGAGATCGGAGGGGGTGATGTCGATCACCTCGATCTCGTCGGCGCGGTCGATGATGGCGTCGGGCACCGTCTCGCGCACGCGGATGCGGGTGATCTGCGCCACCACGTCGTTCAGGCTCTCCACATGCTGGATGTTCAGCGTGGAATAGACATTGATGCCGGCGGCGAGCAGTTCCTCCACGTCCATGTAGCGCTTGGCGTGGCGGCTGTCGGGGGCGTTGGTGTGGGCCAGCTCGTCCACCAGCACCAGATCGGGCTTGCGGGCGAGGATGGCGTCGATGTCCATCTCCTCCAGCTGCCGGCCCTTGTAGGAGACCTTCCGGCGGGGGACGATCTCGAAGCCCTCCACCAGCGCCTGCGTCTCGCGCCGGCCGTGGGTCTCCACCACGCCGATCACCACGTCGGCGCCTTCCTTCAGGCGGGTGCGGCCGGAGGCGAGCATCTCATAGGTCTTCCCGACGCCGGGGGCGGCGCCGAGGAAGATCTTCAACTGGCCACGGCTCTCCCGCTGCGCCTCCTTCAGGAGGGCGTCCGGCGAGGGGCGGTGGTCGCTCTCGCGCTCTTCGGGCATTGCCGTCTCCCGGCCGGGCCGCTCAGGTCCCGCCTGTTCTATTTTGCGCCGGCGAAGCGGTCCAGCGCGAGATTGAGGGCGAGCACATTCACCTTGGGCTCGCCGAGGAGGCCGAAGGTGCGCTCGTCCGTCTCGTGCGTCACCAGCCGGCGCAGCACGTCCTCATTGAGGCCGCGCGCCTTGGCGATGCGCGGCACCTGGAACAAGGCGGCCTCCGGCGAGATGTCCGGGTCGAGCCCCGAGGCGGAGGTGGTGACGAGATCGACAGGCACCGCCGCGCCGGGATTCTCGGCCTTCAGCGCCGCCATGTCGCCCTTCACCCGATCCATAAGGGCGGGGTTGGTGGGGCCGAGGTTCGATCCCATGGAATTGGCGGCATTGTAGGGCTGCGGCACGGTTTTGGAGGCGTCCGCCGGATCGGTCCCGGTGGTGGCGGAGGGGCGGCCGTGGAAGTAGCGGTCGGACGTGAAGGTCTGTCCGATGAGGGCGGAGCCGACCACGGTGCCGTTCTTCTCGATGAGGCTGCCATTGGCCTGCGACGGGAAGACGAGCTGCGCGGCGCCGGTCATGGCGAAGGGGTAGGCGAGGCCGGTGATCCCCGTCAGCAGGACGATGAGGACGAAGGCGGGGCGAAGAGTGTTGAGCATGTTCTATCTCCCTGGAGCCGTGGCGCCTGCCTTCACCTGCGTCATGCCCGGGCTTGTCCCGGGCATCCACGTCGTGCCGCTGGTGCGCTGCTCGATTTGCGGGCGCCCAGCCGCCGGACGTGGATGGCCGGGACAAGCCCGGCCATGACGGCGTAAGGGAGAAGGGAGGCGTGCTCCTTTTCAGACGTTCAGACGAGGTGCAGGGCGGTGACGGCCACGTCGATGATCTTGATGCCGGCGAACGGCACCACGATCCCGCCGAGGCCATAGATGAGCAGGTTCCGCTTGAGCAGCGCCGCCGCGCCGATGGGCCGGAACTTCACGCCCTTCAGCGCCAGCGGAATGAGGGCGATGATGATGAGGGCGTTGAAGATGATGGCCGAGAGGATGGCGCTCTGCGGCGAGGCCAGCCCCATCACGTTCAGCGCGCCGAGCTGCGGGTAGAAGGCCACGAACATGGCGGGGATGATGGCGAAATACTTCGCCACGTCGTTGGCGATGGAGAAGGTGGTGAGAGACCCGCGCGTCATCAGCAGCGCCTTGCCGATCTCCACGATCTCGATGAGCTTGGTGGGGTCGCTGTCGAGGTCCACCATGTTGCCGGCCTCGCGGGCGGCCACCGTGCCGGTGTTCATGGCGACGCCCACATCCGCCTGGGCGAGCGCCGGGGCGTCGTTGGTGCCGTCGCCGCACATGGCGACCAGCTTGCCCTTGGCCTGTTCGTCGCGGATGAGCTTCAGCTTCGCCTCGGGGGTGGCCTCGGCGAGGAAGTCGTCCACGCCCGCCTCGGCGGCGATGGCGGCGGCGGTGAGCGGGTTGTCGCCGGTGATCATCACCGTGCGGATGCCCATGCGGCGCAGCTCGGCGAAGCGCTCGCGGATGCCGCCCTTCACGATGTCCTTGAGATAGACGACGCCCAGCACCTTGCCGTCGCGGGCGACGGCCAGCGGCGTTCCGCCGGCCTTGCCGATCTCCTCGGCGATGGCCTGCACCTCGCGCAGTGTCTCCGGAGAGACGGGACGCATGGCCGAGCCGGGGGACTGGAGATCCTTCAGGATGGCATCCACCGCGCCCTTGCGGATCACGGTGCCGTCCACGTCCACGCCGCTCATGCGGGTCTGGGCGGTGAAGGGTACGAAATGGGCGTTGAGGGTCGCCATGTCGCGGCCGCGGATGGCGTATTTCTCCTTCGCCAGCACCACGATGGAGCGGCCCTCCGGCGTCTCGTCGGCGAGCGAGGCGAGCTGTGCCGCGTCCGCCAGCTCCTGCGGGCTCACGCCGCGCACCGGGCGGAATTCGGCCGCCTGACGGTTGCCCAGGGTGATGGTGCCGGTCTTGTCGAGGAGCAGGGTGTCCACGTCGCCCGCCGCCTCCACCGCGCGGCCGGACATGGCGAGCACGTTGAAGCGCACGAGGCGATCCATGCCGGCGATGCCGATGGCTGAGAGCAACGCGCCGATGGTGGTGGGGATCAGCGTCACGAACAGCGCGACCAGCACGACCACGGAGATGGTGCCCCCCGCATAGGCGGCGAAGCTCGGGATGGAGGCGGTGGCGAAGACGAAGATCAGCGTCATGCCCGCGAGCAGGATGTTGAGGGCGATCTCGTTCGGCGTCTTCTGCCGCTCGGCGCCCTCCACCAGGTGGATCATGCGGTCGAGGAAGGTGGAGCCCGCCGCTGCCGTGATGCGCACCTTGATGTGGTCGGAGATGACCGTGGTGCCGCCGGTGACGGCCGAGCGGTCGCCGCCGCTCTCGCGGATCACCGGCGCGCTCTCGCCTGTTATGGCGGCCTCGTTGACCGAGGCGACGCCTTCCACCACCTCGCCGTCGGAGGGGATCACATCGCCCGCCTCCACCAGCACCACGTCGCCGACTTTCAGCGACGTGCCGGCCACTTCGCGCCAGTCATTGCCGGAGCCGGTGAGGAGCTTGGCCTGCGTCTCCGTGCGGGTGCGGCGGAGCGAATCCGCCTGCGCCTTGCCGCGCCCTTCCGCCACCGCTTCCGCGAAATTGGCGAACAGCACGGTGAACCACAGCCACAGGATGATCTGGAAGGAGAAGCCGAGGCCGGCGCCTCCCGTCACGAGGTCGCGCACGAAGAGGACGGTGGTGAGGAGGGCGACCACCTCCACCACGAACATCACCGGGTTCTTCACCATCGCGCGCGGATCGAGCTTCTTGAACGACGCGCCGATGGCCGGCACCAGGATGGCCGGGTCGAGGATGCTGCTGGAACGGGGCTTGGCCATTTATGGCTCCCGATAGATCAGGGTGTGCCGACAACGAGCACCACCATCTGGATGGCGGCGACGAGGACGAAGGCGGCGAGGGTCACGATGAGGATGAGTTCGGAGGTGCGCAGGGCCGGAGCCCGCGCGTGCAGGGAGCGGCGTGCCATCTCAGCCTCCGAAGGTCTGGCCGGCCACGGCCGCGAGGTGCTCCACGATCGGCCCGAGCGCGAGCGCCGGGAAGAAGGTGAGGCCGCCGACGATGAGGATGACGCCCACCAGCAGGCCGACGAACAGCCCGCCATGGGTGGGGAAGGTGCCCGCCGAGGCCGGCACGGTCTTCTTCGCCGCCAGCGATCCCGCCAGCGCCATGGCCGGCACGATCATCATGAAGCGGCCGATGAACATGGAGACGGCCAGCGTCACGTTGTAGAAGGGCGTGTTGGCGGAGAGCCCCGCGAAGGCCGAGCCGTTGTTCGCCGTCGCCGAGGTGAAGGCGTAGAGGATCTCGGAGAAGCCGTGCGGGCCGGGATTGCTGATGGCCGCCACCGTTCCCGGCAGCACCGTCGCGACCGCGGTCCAGCCGAGCATCATCAAAGGCAGGACGAGGATGGCGAGCATGGCCATCTTCACTTCCTTGGCCTCGATCTTCTTGCCGGCATATTCGGGCGTGCGGCCCACCATGAGGCCGGCCACGAACATGGCCACCACCACGAACAGCAGCATGCCGTACATGCCGGCGCCCACGCCGCCGACGATGATCTCGCCCAGCTCCATGTTGATGAGCGGGACCATGCCGCCGAGCGCGGTGAAGCTGTCGTGCATGGCGTTCACCGCGCCGCAGGAGGCGGCGGTGGTGATGACGGCGAACAGGGCGGACGCGACGATGCCGAAGCGCACCTCCTTGCCTTCCATGTTGCCGCCGGTGAGGCCCAGCGCATTCAGCCCCGGCGTGCCTGACGCTTCCGCCCAGTAGGTGACGGCGACGCCCGCGACGAAGATGACGCCCATGGCGGCGAGGATGGCCCAGCCCTTGCGCTCATCCCCCACCATGCGGCCGAACACGTTCGTCAGGCCGGCGCCCAGCGCGAAGATGGAGATCATCTGCACGAAGTTGGAGAGGGCCGTGGGGTTCTCGAACGGGTGGGCGGCATTGGCGTTGAAGAAGCCGCCGCCATTGGTGCCGAGCATCTTGATGGCCACCTGCGAGGCCACGGGGCCGACCGCGATGGTCTGCTTCGCGCCTTCCAGCGTGGTCGCATCCACATAGGGGCCGAACGTCTGCGGGATGCCCTGCCACACCAGGAACAGGGTGTAGGGGATGCAGAGCGGCAGCAGCACGTAGAGGGTGCAGCGGGTGACATCCACCCAGAAATTGCCCACCGTCTGCGCCGAGGCGCGGGAGAAACCGCGGATCAGCGCCACCGCCAGCGCGATGCCGGTGGCGGCGGAGAGGAAGTTCTGGTGGGTCAGCCCCAGCATCTGGGCGAGATAGCTCAGCGTGCTCTCGCCGCCGTAGTTCTGCCAGTTGGTGTTGGTGAGGAAGCTGATGGCCGTGTTCAGCGACAGGTCGGGCGGCACCGCCGCCATCTCCTGCGGGTTCAGCGGCAGCAGGTCCTGCAGGCGCAGGATGGCGTAGAGGATCAGGAAGCCGCCGACATGGAACACCAGCATGGCGAGGGTGTAGCCGAGCCACGTCTGCTCGCGCTTCGGGTCCACGCCGGCGAGGCCGTAGAGTGCGCCTTCCACCGGGCGCAGGACGGGGGAGAGGAAGGTGCGCTCGCCCGCGAACACGCGGGTCATGTAGCCGCCGAGAAGCGGCGTCAGCGCAAGGATGATCGCGCAGAACAGGGCGATCTGGATCCAGCCGTTGGGAGTCATCGGGGCCTCCTCAGAACCGCTCGGGCTTCAGGAGCGCGAGGGTGAGGTAGAAGAGGAGGCCCACGGTGATGAGGCCTCCCAGTGCGAAATCGAGGGTCATTGGAGTTTCCTTCGATACGGCCGCGTTCGCGGCCTGTATTCGGCCGCCTCTAGAGCCGCTCGCAGGCGTAGCCGTAGCCGATGGCCAGGGCGAAAAGCCCTGCCGCCAGGGCGAGCATCAGAATGTCGAGCATGGGACGTTGGTCTCGCAGAAGTGTCGGGCCGCGAAGACGCGGGAAGACCTGCGTCGCGGTCGGCCGCAGCGCCGGGAACCTTTCGCCCGGCCGCTGCTCAGCGATGGGAAGGTGTCACCTTGCGCATAAAGATTCGAGACGGGCCGCAATGGGCCGAAATAAAAAACGCATAAAGAAAAGCGCGGCGGGGAGGCCTGCGCAAAAGCAAAAAGGGCGCCCGTGGGGGCGCCCTTCGCATGGGTTCAGGCGGTTGCCGCTAGTGGGCGTGGCCGAGATAGGCGGCGCGCACGGCGGCGTCGTTGCGCAGGGCTTCGGCCGGGCCTTTCGCGGCGACGCGGCCGTTCTCCAGCACATAGCCGAAGTCGGCCACCTCCAGCGCGGCGGCGGCGAACTGCTCCACCAGCAGCATGGTGATCTTCTGCTCCTTGAGCCGCGCGATGGTGGCGAACACCTCCGCCACGAGGCGCGGGGCGAGGCCCATGGAGGGCTCGTCCAGCAGCAGCACGCGCGGGTTCAGCATCAGCGCGCGGGCCATGGCGAGCATCTGCTGCTCGCCGCCGGAGAGGGTGCCGGCAAGCTGCGCCCGGCGCTCGGCGAGGCGCGGGAAAAGGGTGAACATGCGGTCGAGGTCACCCTCCACGTCGCCGCGCTCCCGCGCCCCGGTGAGGCGGGGGAAGGCGCCGAGCAGGAGGTTGTCCTTGACGCTCTGGGTGGGGAACACGCGCCGCCCCTCGGGCGAGTGGGCGAGGCCCTTCTTGGTGATCTTGAAGGAGGGCTGGCCGGTGAGGTCCTCCCCGCCGAGGCGCACCGTGCCCGATTCCGGCACGATCATGCCGGAGATGGCGCGCAGCGTGGTGGTCTTGCCGGCGCCGTTGGAGCCGATGAGGGTGACGAGCCGGCCTTCCTCCACATGGAGGGAGAGGCCGTGCAGCACCTTCACCTTGCCGTAGCCGGCGACGAGATCGTTCACTTCGAGCATGGCGATCTCCTCATTCCGCCGCAGCGGCGACGCCGCCGAGATAGGCCTCGATGACGCGCTCGTTGGCCTGCACCTCGGCCGGCTTGCCCTCGGCGATCTTCTGGCCGAAATCGAGCACCGTCACCGTGTCGCACAGGCCCATGACCACATCCATGTGATGCTCGATGAGCACGATGGTGAGCCCCGCGTGGCGCACCTTCCGGATGATCTCCACCAGGTGCTTGATATCAGGCGCGGTGAGGCCGGCGGCGGGCTCGTCGAGCAGCAGCAGGGCTGGGTCGAGGGCCAGCGCGCGGGCGATTTCCAGCAGGCGCTGCTTGCCGTAGGGCAGGTTGCGCGCCTCCTCGTTGGCGAGGTCCGCGAGGCCGACGAAGTGGAGCAGGCTCATGGCCCGCTCGCGCGCCGCCTTCTCCTCCCGCCTGATGCGCGGCAGGCCCAGCGCCACCTCGGCAAAGGTCGCCTGATAGGTGTGGTGGAGGCCCACCAGCACGTTCTCGATGAGCGTCAGCTCGGCGAAGAGCTGCACGTTCTGGAAGGTGCGGGCGATGCCCTCGCTGGCGATGTCGGCGGAGGTCTTGCCGGTCACCGCCTGCCCCTTGAACCGGACGGCGCCAGCGGTGGGCACATAGATGCCGGTGAGCACGTTCATCATGGTGCTCTTGCCGGAGCCGTTCGGCCCGATGAGGCCGTGGATGGTGCCGGGCTTCACCTCGATGGACACCTGATCCAGCGCCCTGAGGCCGCCGAACTGCATCACCACATTGTCCACGTGGAGCAGCACGCCTTCATGGCCCTCGTGCGAGGCGGTGACGGCCTTGCCGTGGGTGTCGGCATGGATCACCGCGTGGGTCTGCACCAGGCTCGGCCAGAGCTGGGCGGCGGCGCGCTTCAGGAAGCCGACGATGCCATCCGGCAGGTAGTAGACCACGAACAGGATCATCACGCCGAAGACGGCAAGCTTGTAGTCCGTGATCTTCTGCAGCAGCAGCGAGAAGACGAAGAAGGCGAGGCACAGCACCACGGGGATGGCGTTGCGCACCCGGTTCTCCGGGTCCTTCACGAAGGCCCGCGCCCCGGCGATGACGGCGATCAGCGCGATGGTGCCGGCGATGTAGCGGAACAGCTCGATGTCGGAGAGCAGGTTCGGCAGGAACACGATGATGACGGCGCCGAGGATGGGCCCCAGCCGCGACTTGCGCCCGCCCACCGTGACCGCCAGCAGGAACTGCACCGACAGCTCGAAGCCGAAATTGTTCGGCGCGATATATTGCTCGGAATAGGCGAACAGCGCGCCCGCGAGGCCCGCGAGGCCGGCGGAGACCACGAAGGCCAGCACCTTGTGCTTGTACACCGACACGCCCATGCAGTCGGACGCGATCGGGCTGTCGCGCAGCGCCTCGAACGCCCGGCCGAGGTGGGAGGCGAGGATGCGGTTGATGATGATCAGCGTCAGCACCAGCGCGATGGCGGCGATGTAGTAATATTCCACTTCCTTCATGCGCTTGAGCGACATGTCGAACAGCGGAATGCTGTCGCCCAGCCAGCGCAGGTCGAGGAAGAGGGGCGTCGTCAGCTTGATGCCGAGCGGGCCGTTGGTGAGGTCCGTCATCTCGTTGATGAGGATCTGCACGATCGTGCCGAAGGCCAAAGTCACCATGGCGAGATAGGGGCCGGTGACGCGCAGCGCCGGCAGGGCCAGCACCACGCCGAACACGGAGGCGACGATGATCGCCAGCGGCAGCGCTGGCCAGAAGCCGATGCCGAAATGCATGGCGAGGCAGCCGGCCGTGTAGGCGCCGATGCCGAACAGCGCGGCATGGCCGATGGACACCTCGCCCGTATAGCCGAACACCACATCGAGCCCGAGCAGCAGGATCGAGAAGATGGCGATGGTGACGAGCAGGTGGAGATAATAGGGGCTCGTCACCACGAAGGGCAGAACGACGAGCACCGCGAGGCCGAGGAGCGACCCCGTGGAGGAGAGGAGGCGGCGCGCGAGCATGGGGCTCAGACCTTCTTGATGGTGGCGCGGCCGAACAGGCCCGAGGGCTTCAGCGAGAGCACCAGCAGCAGCAGGACGAGGCCGGGCACGTCCTTGTATCCGGTGGAGATGTAGTAGCCGGTCAGCGTCTCGGTGATGCCGAGGATGAGGCCGCCCACGATGACGCCCATGCCGCTCGACAGGCCGCCGATGATGGCCACCGCGAACGCCTTCAGCCCCAGCACCGCGCCCATGGTGGCGCCGGTGAGGGTGACGGGGGCGATGAGCACGCCGGCGAAGGCGGCGGTCATGGAGGACAGGGCGTAGGAGAAGGTGATGACGCGCCGCGTGTCGATGCCCATCAGGCCCGCCGCGTCGCGGTCATTGGCGGTGGCTACCACGGCCTTGCCGAAGATGGACCGCCGGTTGAAGATTTCCACCGCCAGCATGATGGCGAGCGCGCCGATGACGATGGCGATCTCCATGGGCTGGATGCGCACCGGCCCGATGGTGAGCGCCGCCTCGGGCAGCGGGGAGGGGAAGCGCAAAGCGTCGCGGCCCCAGATGTTCTCGGCGAGATTGCGGAAGATGATGCCCAGCGCGATGGTCGCCATGATCCAGCCGGCTTCCGACTTCGCCTTCACCGCCTGCCGCACGCCGAGCCATTCCACCACCGCGCCCTGCGCGAGGCCGAAGGCGAAGACGATGGGCAGCATGAGCAGGTAGGCCCACAGGGTGCCGAGCGCCTGCCCGATGAGGAAATTGATGGTGGTGAGGCCCACCAGCGCCCCCAGCATCAGGGCCTCGCCCTGGCCGAAGTTCAGGGTTTTCGAGGTGGCGAAGGTGAGCTGGTAGCTGAAGGCGATGACGCCGTAGATCATGCCTACGGCGATGCCGCTCACGATGAGCTGCGACAGGACGTTCATGACGGTCTCCGGAAGGGGGCGCGGCCCCCGCGTCGGGGCAGGGTTCCGGGCGAACCGGCCGCCGCGCTCTATGGCGCGGCGATCCGAATGGTGTGGGCGAAGGGGCGGGTCGTTGGGGAAGGCGGCTGACATTGCTCACCGCTGCCGGCCCCATCACCGCCGTCATGCCCCGGCTTGTCCGGGGCATCCACTTCGCAGCTGGGCCGGCATTAACGGCTCAGGCGCTACTCCCGGTCGCCCCGTGGATCCCCCGGACAAGCCGGGGGATGACGGTGATCGAGTGTCGGGTCGCGCGCTCGAACGCCAGCCCTCAGCCTCAGTTCTTGGGCTTCACACGCACCGCCTTGTCGCCGGCGATGTCTTCGGGATGGGCGGCGACGACGCGGCCGTCCTTGACGAGGCCGAACACCGGGATGTTGGCGGTGATGGCTTCGTGGTCGGTGGCGGAGAAGGGCTTGTCGTAGACGGTGACGACGCCCTCGACCTTGGTGTTGAGGTTTTCCAGCGCGTCGCGGACCTTGCGGCCGTCGGTGGAGCCGGCCTGCTTGATGGCGGCGGCGAGCAGCAGCACCGAATCATAGCCCTGCGCGGCCGAGACCGGCGAAGGCATGCGGTCGATCTTGTAGGCCGCCTGATAGGCCTCGATGAACGCCTTGCGCTTGGGGGTGTCGGGCAGCTGGATGAAGGTCTGCGGCATCATCGCGCCGTTGCCGTTGGCACCGGCGGTGTCGATGAAGTTGGCCATGGAGAGCGTCCACGAGCCGATCATCGGCACCTTCCAGCCGAGCTTGGCCATGCCGTTGGCGATCTGCGCCAGCTCGGGGCCGATGGCGTAGGTCAGCACCACGTCGGCGCCGGCTTCCTTGGCGCGCAGCAGCTGCGCGGTCATGTCGGTGTCGCCGATGTTGAACTTCTCTTCGGCAACCGGCTTCACGCCCATGGTGGCGAGGGCCTTCACCAGATCGGCGCGGCCGAGCTGGCCGTAATTGGTCGAGTCGGCGAGGATGGCCGGCTTCTTGAAGCCCTGCCGCTTCACCGCTTCCTCGGCGATCATGGCGCTCTGGATGGCGTCGTTGGCGGAGGTGCGGAAGATGTAGTTGTTCTTGTTGTCCGGCGGCACGAACTGCTTGGAGATCAGGGTGCCGGTGGCCACGTTGTTGATCACCGGGATCTCGGCTTCCTGATAGAAGCGCTGGGAGGCGAGGGCGACGCCGGTGTTGATGTAGCCGAGGGTGGCGACGACGCCTTCCTTGTTGATCAGCTCCTGGGCGATCTGCACGCCCACCTCGTTCTTGGCCTCGTCATCGCGTTCGATGAGCTGCAGCGGACGGCCGAGCACGCCGCCGGCCTTGTTCACCTCTTCCACGGCGAGCTTCACGCCGTCGCGCATGCTGACGCCCATGGAGGACGAGCCGCCGGTGAAGGGGCCGGTCAGGCCGATTTTGATGGGGTCGGCGGCGTAAGCTGCACCGGAAAAGGCAAGCCCGAAAACGGCAACGCCTGCGGCCAAAGCCGCGACCATGCTCCTCAGTCGCATCTTCTACTCCCTGTGTTCCCGATTATTCGGTTATTATACTTTTGTAGTACCCGCCCGCTCGGTGGCGGGGCGGCTCTCAATCGTTTAAGCGAATTGCGCGGGGCGCGCCACCATAACCTAGCGGAATGTCGGGTGCGGCCTTTGCTGCTGCCGTTTTTGCAGGCAGCCGCACGCTCGCGATACGGGTCGCCGGTGATTTCGGACCACGCATTCTTGAAGCAATGAGCAAGATGTGATCGGGCGATACGCCTCCCGGCGCGGTCTTTCCGCAGTTGCGTTCAGGTTTTTGCATCTGCGAAGGTGCCGTTGACGCAGGGGGCGACCGCCGCCTATGGTCGCGGTGACGGTTCCCGCAAGGGATCAAAAGGGAACGCGGTGCTCCGGCCTTGCCGGAAATGCCGTGGCTGCCCCCGCAACTGTAAGCGGCGAGTCCTCTGCCATCAGCCACTGGGTCGCGAGACCTGGGAAGGCGGCAGTCTGGGCGATGACCCGCGAGCCAGGAGACCTGCCGTCAGCCGTGGTCACGCGCGAGCACGTCGGGCGGGGTTCTCCTGATGGCGGTTTTTCCGGGCCCGATATGGCCGGGGATGCCTCGTTCGCGGTGACGGACCACCCGTGCCGTCGAGTGCCTTCATGTCTTCCGCCGTCCCGTCCCGATCCCGCCGCGCACTGCCGGCCGCGGCCCTGCTCACGCTCGCCTGTGTTCCGCTTGCCTGTGTTTCGCCCGCGCTCGCCCAGACGGCGGACGACCAGAATGCCGGCGATCTGCCCGAACTGGTGGTGAGCGCCACCGGCATTCCCACGCCCGAGACCGAGGTGGCGAGTTCCGTCAGCATCGTCACCGAGCAGGACATCGCCCGCAACCAGCAGCGTACCCTGCCGGACGTGCTGCAATCGCTGCCCGGCCTCAACGTGGTGCAGACGGGCGGGCCGGGCGGCACAACCTCGGTGTTCATCCGCGGCACCAATTCCAACCATGTGAAGGTGCTGATCGACGGCATCGACGCCGGAAATCCCGCCGCCACCAACGGCGCGTTCGATTTCGGCAAGTTGCTCGCCTCCGATCTCGAACGGGTGGAGGTGCTGCGCGGCCCGCAGTCCGGCCTCTACGGCTCGGATGCTATCGGCGGCGTCATCTCCATCACCACCAAGAAGGGGGAGGGGCCGCCCAAGGTGTCCGCCTATGCGGAGGGCGGCGCGCTCGGCACCTTCAACCAGTATGCGAGCCTCACCGGCGCCACCGAGAAGCTGGCCTATTCGTTCAACGTCACCCACTTCTCGTCCACCGAGATCCCGGTGACGCCGCAGAACATCGTGCCCCCCTTCTGGCCGCGCAATCCCAACGCCTATGACAACTGGACCTATTCCACCCGGCTCGACTGGCAGGCCACCGAAACCTTCGCGGTGAATTTCGTCGCCCGCTACATCGACACCAGCCTCGCCTTCACGCCGGACGTCTTCCCCCCGCCCACCTATGCCGGCATCCCGGCGGCGCTGCGCTCCACCGCCTATACGGGGATGTTCTTCACCAAGGGGGAGGGCGTGTGGACCGCGCTGGACGGCGCTCTCGTCACCTCCTTCGGCGCGAGCGAGCTGACCACGTCGAACCCCACCGTGGGGCCGAACCCGAGCGTGAACGGCACCTATGACGGCGACCGGCAGGTCTATTACGTGCGCTCCAACTATCTGATGGCGCCGGGCCAGAACCTGCTGGTGGGCGCCGAGCGGCGGAACGAGTCCATCACCTCCTCCACCGCCTACACCAATGTGGACGCCGCCACCGGCGACACGGGCGTCTATGCCGAGTACCAGGGCAACGTCTGGAACCGGCTCTTCTTCGCCGCCAACGTGCGCTACGACGCCGACGACAGTTTCGGCGACCACACCACCTTCCGCCTCGCCCCGGCGCTGCTGTTCGACGAGAC
The DNA here is from genome assembly GCF_043193615.1 of Xanthobacter aminoxidans. Classification (NCBI taxonomy): domain Bacteria; kingdom Pseudomonadati; phylum Pseudomonadota; class Alphaproteobacteria; order Hyphomicrobiales; family Xanthobacteraceae; genus Xanthobacter; species Xanthobacter aminoxidans. The sequence goes on from NZ_JBAFUS010000002.1 coordinate 527,316, forward strand.
GGGCACCAAGCTGAAGGCGAGCTACGGCACCGGCTTCAAGGCGCCCACCCTCTACCAGCTCTACGCGCCCTACTATGGCAATGTGAACCTCCAGCCGGAGGAGAGCGAAGGCTGGGATGCGGGCTTCGAGCAGAAGGCGTTCGGCGAGCGCGTGCTGTTCGGGGTCACGTACTTCCACAACAACATCACCAATCTCATCAGCTACGATCCGGTGACGTTCCAGAACGTCAACATCTCCAGCGCCGTGACCCAGGGCGTGGAGGCGTTCGTGGCGGTGAAGGTGACGGACCGCATCGATGCGCGGGTGGACTACACCTACACCGACGTGGTGGGCTATGTGCCGCCGGGCCAGCCCTTCGGCGCCGCCTGCGCGCCCATCAACGCCACCTCCTGCTATCCCCTGCGCCGGCCCAACAACAAGGTGAGCCTGACGCTGGGCTGGCGGCCGACCGACGAACTCGATCTGGCGGCGAGCCTCGTCTATGCCTCCTCCTGGTGGGACATCGTGCGCCTCACGTCGAACTACATCGACCAGCCCGGCTATACCGTGGTGAATCTGGCGGCCAACTACCGGCTGAATACCGTCACCACCGTGTTCGGGCGCATCGACAATCTGTTCAACCAGACCTACGAGAACCCCAACGGCTTCCTCGCCCCCGGCTTCGGTGCCTATGGCGGAGTGAAGCTCACCTGGTGAGGTTTGGTTGGTGAGGTTTGATTGGTGAGGAATGATCGGTGAGGTTTGATCGGTGAGGTTTTGGTGAAAGGCGCGGCGGCCGGGCTGATGCTCGCGGCCCTTCTGGCCTGCGCTCCGGCGCGGGCGGAGGAGGCGCTCGCCCGGCCCCGCGTCGTCTCCCTCAATTTGTGCACGGACGAGCTGGCCCTGCGCCTCGCTGATCCCGGACAGGTGCTCTCCGTCACCCATCTCGCGCGCGACCCGCTCGCCTCCAACGTGGCGGACATCGCGCGCGACGTGCCGGTCAATCGCGGGCTGGCGGAAGAGGTGGTGCCGCTGAAGCCGGACCTCGTGCTTGCCGGCGCCTACACCACCCGCACCGCCACCGCCGTGCTGCGCCGCCTCGGCTTCGAGGTGCTGGAGCTGACGGAACCGCAGACCCTCGACGAGGCCTACACCCAGATCCGCATGGTGGCGGCGCGGCTCGGCGTGCCGGAGCGGGGCGTGGCCATGGTGCGGGAGATGCAGCAGGCCTTCGCCCGCCTGCCGCCGGTGGCGGGGCCGCGCCCCACCGCCGTGGTGCTGCGGCCCAACGGCTTCACCACCGGCCGCGGCTCGCTGGCGGACGAACTGATGGAGAAGGCCGGCCTCACCAACCTCGCCGCCCAGCTCCCCACCGACAAGATGGACCAGCTGGCGCTGGAGGAGATCGTGCGCGCCGCGCCCGATCTCGTGGTGGTGAATGCCGATGAGGCGGCGCCGCCCTCGCTCGCCGACGCCCTGCTGCACCACCCCGCGCTCGCCCCCTTCAAGGACCGCACGCTGGCGCTGCCGCTCAAGCTGTGGACCTGCGCCGGGCCGGACCTCGCTGAGGCGGCGGCGCAGCTCGCGGCGGCGCGGGCGCGGCTCGCCGGTCCGGAAGCGGCGCGACCGGCCCCCATCCACCACGCGTCCGCCGAGGGTGTGCGCTGATGCCATCGCGCCTCGTCCTAGCCCTTGGCCTTCTGGTGCTGGTGCTGTTCTGCGCCTCGGTGGCGGTGGGCTATGCGCCGCTCGATCTTAGCGCCGCCTTCGGCGATCTTCTCGCCGGCCGGCAGAGCCTTGCGGCGCTGGTGCTGTCCGAACTGCGCCTGCCGCGCGCCATTCTCGGCGCGGCGGTGGGCTTCAGCCTCGGCCTCACCGGGGCGGCCTTGCAGGGGCTGATGCGCAATCCCCTCGCCGATCCCGGCGTGGTGGGCGTCTCCGGCGCGGCGGCGCTGGGGGCGGTCATCGCCTTCTATTTCGGCTTCTCCGCCTCCTTCGCGCTGGCGCTGCCCTTGGGCGGGCTGATGGGCGCGGCGGCGGCGACCGCCGTGCTGCTCGCGCTCGCGGCACGCGGGGCGGGGACGGTGATGCTGATCCTCGCCGGCGTCGCTCTCTCCAGCCTCGCGGGCGCGCTCACCGCGCTGGCGCTGAACCTCGCGCCGAGCCCCTATGCGGCGCTGGAGCTGGTGTTCTGGCTCATGGGCTCGCTCGCCGACCGCAGCCTCGTGCATGTGGCGCTGGCGCTGCCCTTCATGGTGGTGGGCTGGGGGCTGGTGCTCGCCACCGGCCCGGCGCTCGATGCCCTCACACTGGGCGAGGACGCGGCCGAAAGCCTCGGCTTCCCGCTGCGCCGGGTGCGGCTGCTGGTCATCGGCGGCACGGCGGCGGCGGTGGGGGCGAGCGTGGCGGTGGCGGGGGCCATCGGCTTCGTGGGGCTGGTGGTGCCGCATCTGGTGCGCCCGCTGGTGGGCCACCGGCCCGGCCGGCTGCTGGCGGCGAGCGGGCTTGCCGGCGCGGCGCTGACCCTCGGCGCGGACATTCTGGTGCGGCTCGTGCCCACCCGGCCGGAGCTTCAGCTCGGCGTGGTGACGGCGCTCATCGGCGCGCCCTTCTTCCTGTTCCTCCTCGCCCGTCTCAGGGGGAGGGAGGCATGAGGCTCGCCGCTCGCTCCGTCACCGTCACGCGCGGCGCCGCGACTTTGGTGCGCGACCTCAGCCTCGATGTCGAGGGCGGCACCTTCCTCGGCCTGCTCGGCCCCAACGGTGCCGGCAAGACCAGCCTGATGCGGGTGCTGGCCGGCCTCGAAGTGCCGACCTCGGGCAACGTTCTTTACGATGGCCGCGACGCCGCCGAGATCGGCCGGCGCGGGCTCGGGCGGACCATCGCCTACCTGCCGCAGGACGGGCGAATCCATTGGCCTTTGCCGGTGGAGGAGGTGGTGGCGCTCGGGCGCCTGCCGCACGGCACGGCGGCGGTGGATGAGGCTGCGCGGCGGGCCATGGCGGCGGCCGGGGTGGAGGCGCTCGCCACTCGCTCCGCCGATACCCTCTCCGGCGGCGAGCGGGCGCGGGTGCTGCTCGCCCGCGCGCTGGCGGTGGAGGCACCCATCCTCCTCGCCGACGAGCCCTCCGCCGCGCTCGATCCGCTGCACCAGCTGGAAGTGATGGCCCTGCTGCGCGACACCGCCCGGCGTGGCGCGGTGGTGGTGGCGGTGCTGCACGATCTGACGCTGGCCGGCCGCTTCTGCGATCGCCTCGCTTTGATGAAGGACGGCCGGCTCCTCGCCGAGGGTGCGCCGGCCGCGGTGCTCGACGACGCCTATCTCGCCGAGGCCTTCGGCGTGGACGCCGTGCGCCTCACCCATGACGGCGAGACAGTGGTGCTGCCGTGGGCGCGGCGCCGATAGAGCGCCGTTTCAGCCGACCCCGTGGGCCATGATGAGCACGCTGATCATCACCACGGCGACGAGGCCGAACAGCCCGATCAGCCCGTAGATCATCACCTTGTCCGAATAATCGGGCGCAGGCGGCAGGTTCTGGGACGGCCGCCGCACCGGGGCGGCGGGCCGGGCGGGAGGCGGGGGGGGCGGGGCCGCCGGGATTTCCGCCACCGCGACGACGGGCGCGGCGGGGATGACCGGTTCCGCCGTGCGGACGGGTTCGGCGACGGCAATGGCCATGGGGGCGGGGACGAGGACTGCGGCCGCACTCACGGGCACCGCAACACTCACGGGCACGGCCACGGGTGCCGGCGTTGCGACCGCCGGCAGGATGCGCGCGCGCCTGGGTGGTGGGGCTTGCCTTTTCCCGTCTCCGGCGGTCCGCGCATCCGCCGTGAAGCGCGCGTTGGCGAGCACGAAGATGGCGGCGGCGGGCGGCACCAGCACGAACAGGGCTTCCGCATTGGCCGCGACCCAGCCGGACCAGAGCGGATCGCTGACGATGAGACTGCCCGCGATCCAGCCGAGGAAGGCGGTGCCGATGAAGGTGAGGGCGGGGATGTGCTTCATCGCCTCGGCCATCACGAAGCTGCCGAAGAAGATCAGCGGCACGGAGAGAAGCACGCCACCCACCAGATAGGAGAGATGGCCTTCCGAGACGGCGGCGAGGGCCACCACATTGTCGAGGCTCATGATGGCGTCGGCGATGAGGATCACCAGCGCCGCCCCCAGCAGGCCGCCGCCCTGGCCGAGGGAGGGGTCGAGCTCCACCTCCCGGTCGCCCTCGCGCCGCCGCCGGTATTCCCCCGCCAACAGGTTGATGGAGATGACGGCCAGCAGCAGCCCGCCGCCGATCTTCAAGAGCGGGATGGCCATGAGCGTGCCGGCGAGGGCCGCGATGACCAGCCGGAAGAAGACCGCCCCCGCCGCACCGAGCATCACCGCCTTGCGCACCTGCTCCGCCGGCAGGCTGCGGCAGGCGAGCGCGATGAGCAAGGCGTTGTCGCCGCTCAGCAGGATGTCGATGAGGAAGATCTTCAGGCTCGTGCCGAACCAGGAAAGGTCAGCGCCGAGATCCATCGCCGGGTGTCCTTCTCAAATGCGTCGGGGGGCGGCCGGTCAGGGCTTCGGGGTGCCGGTCGGGGCTGGGCCGGGCAGGGGCGTGCCCTTGGCCGGTCCGCCCGGGCCTGTTGCGCTCACGCCTGTCGCGCTCACGCCTGTTGCGCTCATGCCGTCGGCGAGGGTCGGCCCGCGCGTCAGGGCGCCGAGGAAGTCGGCATCCGGCGAGAGCAGCAGCATGGGCGAGGCGCCCGCGAGCGTCTGCCGGTAGGTCTGCTGGGTGCGCAGGAAGGTGTAGAAGGCGGGGCTGTGGTCATAGGCCTCGCCGAGGATCTGGGAGGCCTTGGCGTCGGCCTCGCCGCGGGCGACCTTGGACTTCTGCTGCGCCTCTGCGAGGATGACGGTGCGCTGGCGGTCGGCGCGGGCCTGGATCTCCTGCGCCCATTCGAAGCCCTGCGCGCGCAGCTCCTTGGCCTCGCGCTGGCGCTCGGACTTCATGCGGTCATAGATGGCCTGGCTGGTCTCGGCCGGCAGATCGGCGCGCAGCAGGCGCACGTCCACCACGTCCACGCCGAGGGAGCGCCCGCGCTCGATCACCTCGTTGCGGATCTTGTCGATGATGCGGTCGCGCTCGGTGGAGAGGAGATCCACCAGCTTGGCCTGTCCCAGCTCCCGCCGGACCGCCGAGCTGACGATCTGCGCGAGCCGCGACTGGCCCTGCTCCACGCCGCCCACCGCCTGGTAGAAGGCGAGCGGATCGGTGATGCGGAAGCGGGTGTAGGTGCTCACTTCGATGCGCTTCTGGTCGCCGAGGATGATCTGCTCGGCGGGCGGCTCCAGCGAGATCAGGCGGCGCTCGAAATAAATCACAGTGTCGATGAACGGCGCCTTGAAGTAGAGCCCGGGCTGATCGTGGATGGCGATGGGCATGCCGAGCCGCACCACCAGCGCGCGCTGGGTCTGCTGCACCGTGAAGGCGAAGGAGGAGGCGAAGGCGACGAGGAGGATGCCCACCCCCAGCGCGATGAAACCGGCGCGCTTCACTTGGAGCCTCCCGTGCTGGCCTGATCCGCGACGGGCGGGGCGGGGAGGGTGGCGGCGCGCTTCTCCGCCTCGGTGAGCGGCAGATAGGGCACGATGCTGCTGCCGTGGGCGGAGAGGTCCACGATGACCCGGCCGGAATGCTTCAGCACCTCGTCCACGCCTTCCAGATAGAGGCGGCGGAGGGTCACGTCCTTGTGCCGCTCATAGGCGGCTTCCACGGCGAGGAAGCTCTGGGCCTCGCCCTTGGCGAGGTCCACCGCCTGCTCGCCATAGGCCTGCGCCTCCTGCACGATGCGCTCGGCCTCGCCGCGGGCGCGGGGCAGGATGTCGTTGCGGTAGGCCTCGGCCTCGTTGCGCGCCCGCTCCTGGTCGGCCCGCGCGCGCTGCACGTCGTTGAAGGCGTCGATGACGGCGGCGGGCGGATCGATGCGCAGCAGCTGCACCTGGGTGATGACGATGCCGGCCTGATACTTGTCGAGCAGGCGCTGGAGCACGACCTCGGTCTGCTGGGCGATCTGCTGGCGCTTGTCGGAAAGCGCCGCCTGGATGGGGTTCTGGCCGATGACCTCGCGCAGGGCGCTCTCGGCGGTCACGCGCAGCGTGCCTTCCGCATCGGCGACATTGAACAGGAACTGGCCGGCGTCGCGGATGCGCCAGAACACCACGCAGTCCACCTCGACGATGTTCTCGTCGCCGGTCAGCATCTGGCTGCGCTCGCGCCGTCCGTCGCGGGAGCCGAGGACCATCTGGTTGATCTGGGTGATCTTGGGCAGGAGGATGGTGTCGATGGGGTAGGGCCAGTGGTAGTGAACGCCGGAGGGCTCCGTCGCCACCCACTTGCCGAAGCGCAGCACGATGCCCTGCTCGTCCGGCTGCACCCGGTAGAAGCCGCTCGCCGCCCACAGCACCGCGATGAGCCCCACCGCCACCAGCGCGCCGCGCCGCCCGAAATGGGGCAGGCGCAGCATCTCCGACACCTGCTCCCGCGCTAGCCCCTCGAACGGCTGCGGACGCGCCGGTTCCGGAACGCCCGCGGGCGGTGAAGTCTCTTCAGTCGGCGGCACGGCTTCAATATTCGCCATTCAGGCTGACCTCAGGTCAGGTAATTTTTGATATTACCTAAAGTAATGGGCGGCGCAGGCCCAATGGATGGCGACGGACCATAGAAGATTTCAATCTCTGTTCGCAATTGCCCGCGTCTCGCCTTGGGTGCGGCATCTCGCGGCCCCGCTTCCGGCACCGGTGAAATGCAATTTTAGTCTATTGGACAGTGTGTTGGCTGATGCTTCTGGAGCCTGGCCGGCGGCGCGCGGCATCCCTTCCGTTCCGCGAGGTGGCGCACCGGGAGGAGCCGGCAACCGCCGTTGCGCAAGTCTTCCGCTGCGGCACTGCGGTGACAACGCGCACCCCGCCCGGTTCCGTCGCGCGTGCGAAGCAGATAGCAAGGGACGCCTGTATTCGCGCGCGCTTGCCCGTGCTTGCGCGCGCTCTTCCTGCGGGCGCCACGCCGTCCTCACAGCAAGCGGAATTCGACACCATGGCCAGCGTCTGCACCAATGGGGTGGACACCGGGTTCGTCGCCCTCGGCACCGGCAAGGTGGCCGTCCTCGGCGTCGTCCAGGGCATCACCGAGCTTCTGCCCATCTCCTCCACGGCGCACATGCGCCTCGTGCCGGCGGTGCTCGGCTGGCCCGATCCCGGCTCCGCCTTCTCGGCGGCCATGCAGCTCGCCGCTCTGTTCGCGGTGGTGACGTATTTCTGGAGCGACCTGCGCGCGCTGGCCTGCGGCTCCATCTCGGCCGTGCGCGCCGGCGATTTCACCGCCCACGCGCCGAAGACCGTGCTCGGCATCATCCTCGGCACCATCCCCATCGTCATCGCCGGCGTGCTCTTGAAGAGCAAGCTGAACGCCTGCGGCTCGTCCTTCCGCGAACTGTGGGTCATCGGCGCGGCCAGCCTCGTCATGGGTCTCCTGCTGGGCATCGCGGAAATGACCAGCCGCCACACTCGCACCTTCGCGCAGATCAAGCTGCCCGACGCGCTGGTGGTGGGCCTCGCTCAGGTGGGCGCCCTCATTCCCGGCGTGTCGCGCTCGGGCTCGACGCTGACGGCGGCCATGTTCCTCGGCCTGCGCCGCGAGGATGCCGCGCGCTTCTCCTTCCTGCTCGGCCTGCCGGCCATCTTCGCCGCGGGCGTGAAGGAATTGCTGGAGCTGCACCACGCCGGCCTCGACATGCAGGGTTGGGAGGTGCTGGGCGTCGGCCTCCTCACCGCCTCGCTCTCCGCTTTCGTCGCCATCTGGACGCTGATGCGGGTGATGGAGCGCCTCTCCTCCTGGCCCTTCGTGTTCTACCGCATCGGCATGGGCGTGTTCCTGCTGGTGGCGGTGTGGCGGGGCGTGCTCTCCTGAGTGCTCGACACACCGGGCGCCTCGCGTAACCTCTGCGCCACGGCCGCGAGGAAAGAGGGGGCGCGATGACGGAGGGGCAGGTTGCGGACCACGCCGGCCTGCGCCGGACCGTGCTGGTGGTGGCGCTGGCGAACCTCGCCTATTTCGGCGTGGAGTTCGCGGTGGCGCTGGCCATCGGCTCGGTCTCGCTGTTCGCCGACAGCGTGGACTTTCTGGAAGACGCCAGCGTCAACCTCCTGATCTTCGTCGCCCTCGCCTGGTCGGCGCGGGCGCGGGCGAAGGTGGGCATGGCGCTGGCGCTGATCCTGCTCATTCCCGGCCTCGCCACGGTGTGGACCGCCTGGGACAAATTCCTCGATCCGGTGGCGCCGCAGCCCCTCGCCTTGTCCCTCACCGGCCTCGGCGCGCTGGGGGTGAACCTTTCCTGCGCCTTTCTTCTTGCCCGCTACCGGCACCATCGCGGCAGCCTGACGAAGGCGGCCTTCCTCTCCGCCCGCAACGATGCCTTCGCCAACGTGGCGATCATCGCGGCGGGCGCCGTCACCGCCTTTCTGTGGCGCTCCGCGTGGCCGGACCTCATCGTCGGCCTTGCCATCGCTGCTCTCAATCTCGATGCCGCCCGCGAAGTCTGGGAAGCCGCCCGCGAGGAGCACCGCGCCGAGCCGTGAACCAGCCGTCGCAATCTTGAGCATGAACTGGATCTGGACAGCACCAAGCGGCGTTGTCACGCTGCCGCTGCTTCCTGCCGGATGGCGGGACGCTTCGGCCGCCTTTTCCGCGCATGGAATGACGAGTTTGGGGGCTGCCGATGGTCACGGGTGATGTTCAAAGGGTGGGGCGGGATGGCGCCGGCGCGGAGACGGCCCACCCGGGGCCGTCCCGGCGTGCGGCGCTGGGGCTCGATGCGCTCAATTTCTTCCTGGCGGACGTGCGCGACGGGCTGGGGCCCTATCTCGCCATCTACCTGCTCGCCGTGCGCGGGCCGGAGCAGGGCTGGACGGAGGCCACCGTCGGTTTCGTCATGACCATCGCCGGCCTCACCGGGCTGCTCGCGCAGACCCCGGCCGGCGCGCTCATCGACAGCAGCCGCAACAAGCCGGCCATTGTCATCGCCGGCGCGCTGGCGGTGACCTTGACCTGCCTCTCGCTGCCCTTCCTGTCGAATTTCTATCTGGTGGCGGGCAGCCAGTCTCTTGCGGCCATGGCGGGGGCGATCTTTCCGCCCGCGCTCTCCGGCATCACGCTGGGCCTCGTGGGGCCGAAGGCGTTCGCGCGGCGCATCGGGCGCAACGAGGCGTTCAACCATCTCGGAAACGCGGTCTCCGCCGCCATCGCCGCCGGAACGGCCGTGATCTTCGGCCCCATCGTGGTGTTCTGGCTCATGGCGGTGCTGGCCGTGCTCAGCATCGGCGCCATGCTGGCGGTGCCGCGCCGGGAGATCGACGACACGCTGGCGCGCGGCCTCTCCCATGATGCCGCCCACCACGAGCAGCCCTCCGGCCTGAAGATGCTGCTGTCGAGCCGGCCGCTGCTGATCTTCGCGCTCACCTGCTTCCTCTTCCACCTCTCCAACGCGGCGATGCTGCCCACCACGGGGCAGTTGCTCACCTATGTGGTGGGCAAGGATCAGGCGACCTCCCTCATCGCGCTCTGCATCGTGGCGGCGCAATGCGTGATGGTGCCCATGGCGATCATGGTGGGCGCGAAGACGGACGCGTGGGGCCGCAAGCCCATCTTCCTGGTTGCCTTCGCGGTGCTGGCGCTGCGCGGCGCGCTCTATCCCTTGTCCAACGATCCGTTCTGGCTGTTCGCCGTGCAGTGCCTCGATGGCGTGGGCGCCGGCATCTTCGGCGCGCTCTTCCCGGTGGTGGTGGCCGATCTCACGCGCGGCACCGGGCGCTTCAATGTCAGCCAGGGGGCAGTGGCCACGGCGCAGGGGCTGGGGGCGGCCTTCTCGGCCTCCATCGCCGGCGTCATCATCGTCTCCGCCGGCTACAGCGCTGCCTTCCTCACCCTCTCCGCCATCGGGGCAGCGGGCTTCCTGCTCTATCTGTTCGCCATGCCGGAGACGGGGGCTGCGGGCACCAAGGAACCCGCCGTGCCGCCGCCCGGCAGCGCGACCGTGTCGCCATAGAGCGCTTCGGCCTCGCTCTTCAGCCCGCCGCGAAAGACGAAGATTTCGCACGCGCGGCGGGTGGTGTCGCCCAGCGTCGCCTCATAGTGGACCACCATGCGCTGGCCCGGCTCGTCGCAGATGGCGGCGAGCAGGCGGAATTCCAGCCGCTCGATCCGCGCCAGCGCGGCGCGCCAATAGGCCTCCATGGCCGGGCGGCCCTCCAGCGTGGGGCTCCCGGTCATCTGCAGGGCGATGGGGCTGCGGAACCGGGCATCGTTGGTGAAGGCGGAGAGGACCGCCTCCACGTCGCGCCGGTTCCAGGCGGCGATCCAGGCATCGGCATGGTGGAGCATCTGCTCGCGCGTGAGCGTCACGGTCGGGTCCTCGGACTGGCTCATGGCGCCTCCGCCGCGTGGCAGCAGACGCAGATCTTGTTGCCGTCGCGGTCGCGGAAATAGGCGCCGTAATAGTTGGGGTGATAATGCGGCCTGAGGCCCGGGCCGCCTTCGTCCGTGCCGCCGGCGGCCAGCGCCATGCGGTGGATGTCGTCCACGCTGGCCCGATCCGGCGCGAGCAGGGCGACCATGGCGCCGTTGCCGGGAACGGCCGGGCCGCCGTCGAAGGGCCGGCACAGCAGGAACAGGGGCCGTCCGCCCGCCACAGGCTCCCACCCCGCCATGCCGCTCTCGCGGTTGAAGAAGCGCAGGCGCCAGCCGAGGCGCGCCATCAGCGGATCATAGAAGGCCTGCGCGGCGACGATATCGTCGGTGCCGACATTCACGTGGGAAATCATGCGGGCCTCACCATGGGGTGCCGTCCTTGCGGGTGAAGGACCAGCCGGTGGCGGAGAAATGCGCCACGAGATCGTCCTCGGGATAGGTGCCGGCATCCTGCGGGTCGCGGTCGCCGATTTCCAGATAGCGGACCTCCGCCTCGCTGCGGTTGACGAGGTGGTGGGCGAGCCCGTTGGCGGGAAAGCCGATGCACATGCCGGGGCCGAGCGGGAATTCGCCCGCGTCCGTGCGCAGAGTGGGCGTGCCGGAGAGGATATAGACGAACTCCTCCTGCCTCGAGTGCCGGTGCAGCAGCGCGGACTGGGCGCCGGGCGCCAGCGTGGTGAGATTCACGCCGAAGCGGGAGAGGCCGAACGCATCGCCGAGCTGCCTTTTCTCCCGGCCCGCCATGCGCGCGGCGAAGGGGGCGGGATAGTTCGAGGGCTTGGTGCGGGGCGGCACAGCCTCGGCGGCGAGGGGCGTGCGGGCGGGGCCTGTCATCGGGTGTCCTCATCAAGAACTTGCTGGAAGCTAGCGGATGTTTGGGCTCAAATGGGTGAGAAATTCTCACCTGTCCGATGCGTGCGGGGAAGCGTCCATGTCGTCCAATCTGCCTTCGCTCCGGGGCCTTGCGGCCCTCGATGCGCTGGCGCGGCACAAAAGGCAGGGGGCGGCGGCCGAGGCGCTGGGCATCTCGCGCTCGGCTCTCTCCCACCGCATCGCGGATCTGGAGGCGGAACTCGGCGCGCGGCTCGTCACCCGTTCGGGCCGCGTCTCCATGCTGACCGACGAGGGCACCGCTCTGCTCGCCGCCATGGGCGATGCCATCGGCCGGATCGAGGCGGCGGTGGCGCCCTTGCAGCGGCGGCTGCGGCAGATCCGGCTCTCCACCGTGAACACGCTGGCGGCCAACTGGCTGCTGCCGCGCCTGCCGCGTTTCCAGCGCGCCCATCCGGACATCGAGATCGCGGTGCTGACCACCCAGCGGGTGGTGGACCTCGACGGCGAGGATGTGGACTGCGCCATCCGCAATGGCATGGGCGACTGGCCCGGCATTCAGGCGCGGCTGCTCTTCCGCGAGACGCTGGTGCCCGCCGCCGCGCCCGGTCTCGCGCTGGGCCGGCCGTCCGATTGGCCGGTCATCCGCGCCCGCGCCCGCTTCCGCGACTGGCCGCTGTGGTGGCAACAGGCACGGCAGAAGGGGGAGGCTCCGGCCGGCGGCATGGTGGTGGAAAACCGGGCGCAGGCGCTGGAGGCGGCGCTGGCCGGCGCCGGCGTCGTCCTCACCGACGCGCGATATCTGGACACGCACCTCGCCGCCGGCCGCCTGCGGGTGCTGGGGCCGGTGATCGCGCTGGAGAGTGGCTTTTATTTCGTCCGCAGCCAGGCGCCGCGCAATCCGCGCAATGTGGAGGCCCTCGCGCGCTGGCTGGAAGAGGAGGGCCGGGCGACCCCGCAGGCCGGGTGGCCGCCGGGCGCTGCCGACTGAGAGCGAGGCGCGGCACCGGGCGATGCCGCGCCGCCGATCATCCCGCAAAGCCGGCACCGGCCGGCAGCGGATCGAAGCGCACGAGCCGGCTGTCGGCGACGCCCGCCTGCCGGTGCGCCATGGCCTCGCGATAACGCGGATCGCGCAGCATCTGCACGAACGCATCGGGGCTGGGATATTCGGCGATGAAGGCGATGTCCCAATGGGTCTCCGGCGGCCCGACGAGGGACAGCTCGAAGTCGCCACGCCACACGATGCGCCCGCCGATCTCCGCCAGCACCGGCGCGCTGAGGCGGCTGTAGGCCTCATAGGCCTCGGCGCCGGTGGTGACGCGGCCGTCCGCATACGTCACGCGCGGGCGCAGGCGGATGAGGTTTAGCAGATGCACCGGGCCGGGGCGGTCGTTGGCGGCGAAGGCGGCGAACGTCTCGCGGGTGAAGCTGGTGTGTCCCTCCATGGCTCAGCCCTCCGCCGAAGCCGTCCAGAGGCCGGGATAGGCCGGTGCGCGGCGGGCGATCCAGGCGTCCAGCCCCTCGCGCAGGTCGGCGGTGGGGGCCATGCGTGCGAACTGTTCAGCCTCCACCAGCAGGCCCTCGGCGATGGGCAGATTGATGCCGCGCGTCACCGCCGTGAGGATGGTCGAAACCGCGAGCGGGGAGTGGACGAGGATGCGCTCCAGCAGGTCGCGGGCGCGGGGCAGCAGCTCGTCATGGGGCACCACGGCGTTCACCAGCCCCAGCTCCAGCGCGCGCTCAGGCGAGAAGGTCTCGCCGGTGAGCAGCAATTCCATCGCCCGCTTGCGGCCGGCGAGGCGGGGCAGGCGCTGGGTGCCGCCGAAGGTGGGGGGCATGCCGAGCCGGATCTCCGGCTTGGCGAACACCGCGCGGTCGCTGGCGATGGCGAGCGGCGCGGCCTCCGTCACCTCGCAGCCGCCGCCGTAGGCGAGGCCGTTGACCGCCACCACCAGCGGCTTGCGGAACGCCTCCACCCGCGCCGTCAGCCTTTGGCCCCGCGCCACGAAATCCCGCAGCGCCGCCTCGGGGCTCTGCGCCACCGAGCGGGAGAATTCGGGAATGTCGCCGCCCGCCGAGAAGGCCCGCCCGGTACCGGTGAGGATGACGCCGCGGATACCGTCGTCGCCCTCGATTTCGTCGAGGTGGCGCAGCAGCGTCTCGATGGTGGCGTAGCTCAGGGCGTTGAGCTTTTCCGGGCGGTTGAGGGTGAGGGTGGCGATGGCGCCGTCGACCGTCTTCAGCACAAGGTCCGTCATGAGGGAACTCCCCGTTCGATGAGGCCCCGACCATGCCTGCGGCGTCCGGTTGAGTATACTCACTGTACGGTATACCTTGCGGCCATGCCGAAGCCCCCCAATGCCCGCGTTCAAGACAAGCGTGCCCAAGAAGCCCGCGCCCAAAATGCCCGTTCCCAGGACCGGCGCGCTCAGGACGGCCGGGCCCAGGACATCCGCGCCAAGGACACACGGGCGAAGATCGTCCAGGCCGCCTCCAAGCTGTTCTATGCGGAGGGGATCGGCCGGGTGAGCATGGATGCGGTGGCGGAGACGGCGGGCGTCACCAAGCGCACGCTCTACTATCATTTCGACAGCAAGGACGACCTCGTCGCCGCCTATCTCGACGCCCGCGACCAGCCCAACCTGACGCAGATGGCGGGGTGGTTCGCCGCCGCCGAGGGCGGGGTGGATACGAAGGTCGCGGCCATCTTCGCGGCGCTTGCCAAGAGCGCGCGGCATCCCAAATGGAAGGGCTGCGGCTTCCTGCGCACCACGGCCGAACTCGCCGCCTTGCCGGGACATCCGGCGGTGAAGATCGGTGCCCGCCACAAGGCAGCCTTCGCCACGTGGCTGGCGGGCGAACTGGAGAGCGCCGGCTTCGAGACGCCGACCGCCCTCGCGCGGCAGATCCTGCTGCTGCTGGACGGCGCCTTCTCCGCCTCGCTGGTGCACCGGGATGCGAGCTGGTTCGAGGAGGCGGGCGCTGCCGCCGGCGCGCTGGTGCGCGCCCATCCGCGCCAGCCGAGCCCGAGCGCGGTATCGTGATGCATTGAGTGCTTGCAAGTCCGCCGCCGGCGGCGATGGTAGGCGCCTCAATCGCGGGAGACGGGCAGTGGACTACGTGAAATTCGGCGCGACCGGCCTCGAAGTCTCGAAGCTGTGCCTCGGCTGCATGACGTTCGGCGAGCCGAACCGCGGCTCCCACGCCTGGCCCCTCAAGGAGGAGGAGAGCCGCCCGCTCATCCGCCAGGCGCTCGACCTCGGCATCACCTTCCTCGACACCGCCAACGTCTATTCGGACGGCACGTCGGAAGAAATCGTCGGCCGCGCGCTGAAGGATTTCGTGCGGCGCGAGGAGGTGGTGCTCGCCACCAAGGTGTTCAACCGCATGCGCCCCGGCCCCAATGGCGCGGGCCTGTCGCGCAAGGCCATCATGGCCGAGATCGACGCCAGCCTGCGGCGCCTCGGCACGGACTATGTGGACCTCTACCAGATCCACCGTTTCGACCACGCCACTCCCATCGAGGAGACACTGGAGGCGCTGCACGACGTGGTGAAGGCGGGCAAGGCGCGCTACATCGGCGCCTCCTCCATGCCGGCATGGCGCTTCGCCAAGGCGATCTACATCTCCCGCCTCAATGGCTGGACCCGCTTCGTGAGCATGCAGAACCACATGAACCTCCTCTATCGCGAGGAGGAGCGCGAGATGCTGCCCCTTTGCATCGAGGAAGGGGTTGCGGTGATCCCCTGGAGCCCGCTGGCGCGTGGCCGGCTGGCGCGGGCGTGGGACGAGGCGACCTATCGGCTGGAGAGCGACGAATTCGGCAAGACGCTCTATGTGGCGGGCGACCGCGAGGTGGTGGACGCGGTGGGCGCCATCGCCGCCAACAGGGGCGTGCCGCGCGCGCAGGTGGCCCTCGCGTGGCTGCTGCAGAAGAAGGGCGTCACCGCCCCCATCATCGGCGCCTCGAAGCCCGGCCATCTCACGGATGCCGTGGCCGCCCTCTCGCTGACCCTGACGGCGGAGGAGATCGCGGCGCTGGAGGCGCCTTACGTGCCCCACGGCGTCGCCGGCTTCACGGACTGAGCCCCCGCGTCCGCCGTGGCGAAAAGATCACGTTTCGTCGATCTGTGGGCGCCCGCTCCGCCCGCAGCAAAGTCGCCGCTTTGCCGTCGAAATTCCGCCCGCCGTCCGGAGCATCAGACGAGAGCGGGCAGGTTGGCCCGATCGTGTTTCTGGACAAGACCCATGAAGGGCATCGCTTTCGGAATTCTCCTCACCCTCGTCGCCGGTCTGCTGAGCGTCGGCGTCACCTTTGTGTTCGGCGGCAGCGGCGGTCTCAACTTCCTGCTGGCGCTCGGCGCCACGCTGGTGGCCCTCGCCATGGACGTGCCGACCGTCGCCTGACGCGCGCGCTCAGCCCGCCTGGGCGGCGGCGACCGGCTCCGGCGGCGCTTCCACGGTGCTGACGAACCCTGTGAGCAGCACCGCCACCTCGGCCGGCGCCTGAAGGGTCGGTACGTGCGCGCAATCGGGGATCTCGTGGAAGGTGCCGTTGGGCACGAGGTCGGCGAGTTCCCGCGCCATCACCGGCGGCGTCGCCGCATCCAGCGTCCCGGCGCAGGCGAACACGGGCACGGCGAGATGCCGGGCCGCGTCCTTCAGATCCAGAGTCGCGAGAATCCCGCAGGCCTCGCCGAACACCTCCGGATTGGTGGCGACGAAGGCCGCGCGCCGCTCCGCCAGCGTCTGCGGCACCCGCGCCGCCATGGCCGCCGGGAACAGGCGCAGCATGGCGGTCTCGGCGATGGCCTCCAGCCCGTCCTTACCGGCCTTCGCGGCCATGAAGCGGAACGCCCCGCGCCCCTCCTCGGTGAAGCCGGCGCCGCAGCCGGCCAGGAACAGGCCGCTCGACAGCTGCGGATGGCGCAGCGCCGTGGCGAGGGCGAGGAACGAGCCGTAGCCGTTGCCGAACAGGATCGGCATCTCGCCGGGACAGGCCGCCGCCACCGCCGCCGCCACCGCATCTGCCTGCCCATCGAGCCCGCCCGCGCGCGGTGAGCCGCCGAAGCCCGGCAGATCGAGCAGCACCAGCCGGAACCTGTCGGACAGCAGCGGCACCATGGGTTCGAGGCTGCCGCGATCGGACAGCAGGGAATGCAGAAACACGATGCTGGGGCCGGTGCCGGTGATGTGCGCGGAGAGGCCGGCGGCGCTTGTATTGGCGGTGAGCATCAGTGCACTCCCAGATGTTGGGCCATGAGGGCGGGATCGTCGGCGAGAACCTGCGGCGGTCCGCGCCAGACCACCTCTCCCGAAGACAGGACGACGCAGGTGTCGGCGAGCCGCAGCGCCAGCGGCAAATTGTGTTCCACGAGGAGGATGGAAAGTCCGTCCGCCTTGAGGGCAGCGATGGCGTCGGCCACCTCGGCGACGATCTGCGGGGCGAGCCCTTCCGCCGGCTCGTCCAGCAGCAGCACGCGCGGATTGGTCACGAGCGCGCGGGCGATGGCCAGCATCTGCTGCTCGCCGCCGGACATGGAGCCGGCGAGCTGCCGACGCCTTTCCTTGAGGCGCGGGAAGAGGGTCTCCACCGAGGCGATGTCGAACACCCGCGCAGCCGTGTGTCGGGGCGGCCGGTAGGCGATGGCGAGGTGTTCCTGCACGGTGAGGGAGGGGAAGATGCGCCGCCCCTGCGGCACCAGCCCCACGCCCAGCCGGCAGATGGCCTCCGGCTTGCGGTTCTCCAGCGCCGTGCCGAACAGTTCGATGCGGCCCTGCCGGGCGTCGTTGAGGCCGGCGATGGCCGAGAGGGTCGTGGACTTGCCCGCGCCGTTGCGGCCGAGCAGGGCGGTCACGGCGCCTTCCGCGCAGGTGATGTCCAGCCCGCGCACGGCGCAGATCTCGCCATGATAGACGTGGAGGTTGGACAAAGTGAGGGCTTCAGGCACCGAGATACACCTCCCGTGTGCGGGGATCGGCGGCGATGTCGGCGCGCGATCCGGTGGTCACGACCCGGCCGTGATGAAGAAGGGTGATGCGCTCGGCGAAGGCGAGGGCGACGTCCATGTCGTGCTCGATAAGGACGACCGTCATCTCTTCCGGGAGGTTGGCGAGGAGGTCCTGCACCATCACCCGCTCGTCGCGGGAGAGGCCGGCGAGGGGCTCGTCCAGCAGCAGCACGCGCGGGGCAAGGGCGAGGGCCATGGCGATTTCCAGCCGCCGCCGGTCGCCATAGGCGGTCTGGGACACCGGCCGGTCCGCGAGGTCGGCGAGCTTCACCCGGTCGAGGATGGCGAGCGCCTCGGCGCGCAGCGACGCATCGGCGCCGAAGGGGGACCAGGCCCGCCACTTGTCACGGCGCAGGCCGTTCAGGGCCAGCATCACGTTCCGGCAGAGGGTCTCGTGCGGGAAGAGCGTGAGGATCTGGTAGGTGCGGGCGAGGCCGAAGCCGGTGCGCTTGCGCGGCGGCAGGCCCACGAGTTCCGATCCGAACAGCCGGATGGAGCCGCCGGTGGGGGTGAGGTCGCCGCAGATCAGGTTGAACAGCGTGGTCTTGCCCGCGCCGTTGGGGCCGAGCAGCAGGTGCCGCTCGCCGGGCATGATGTCGAGGCTGACGTCCGCGATGGCGGGCAGGCCGCCGAACTGCTTGGTCAGGCCGTCGATGCGGAGTGCGGGCTCAGCCATCGGCGCGCTCCCTCGGCACGAGTTTGGGGGCGGGGCCGGGCTTGAGCCGCTTCAAAGACGCGGTGAGGCGGTTGAAGCCCGGCACGATGCCGTCCGGCATCAGGAGGACGATGACGACGAAGGTGAAGCCGAGCAGCATCACCCAGCGGTCGATCCAGATGGAGGCGAGGTTCTTCAGGAGCACCACCAGCGCCGCGCCGATGAGCGGGCCGGCCAGCGTCCCGGCCCCGCCCGCCACCACCATCAGCAGCACCTCGGCGGAGGCCGTCACCGCCATCATGTGGGGGCTGACGAACTGGTGGTACCAGGCATAGAGCAGGCCGGCGGCAGCGCCCCAGGCGGCGGCGAGCATCCAGGCGACGAAGCGGATGCGCCACACGTCATAGCCCACCGCGCCCATGCGGCGCGGCTGGTCCCGCGTGCCGCGCAGCGCCACGCCGAGCGGGCTGTCGAAGAAGCGGCCGAGCTGGACGAGAGCCAGCGCCAGCACCGCGAGGCACAGCCACAGGAAGTATTCCGGCTTTTCCAGCGGCAGCCACGCGCCGCCGGGGCGCGGCACGCCGGAGAGGCCGTTGTCGCCGCCCGTCACCGAGGTCCAGCGATAGGCGGCGCCCCAGACGATCTGGCAGAGCGCCATGGTGATCATCACGAAGCCGAGGCCGGTGGTGCGCAAAGCGACGAGGGCGAACAGCGCGGCCACCGCCAGCGTCCCGCCCAGCGCCACCAGCGCCGCGAAAACCGGATCGATCCCGCCCACGGTGGAGAGCCACGCCACCAGATAGGCGGCGAGGCCCGGAAATACCGCGAAGCCCAGCGAATTCAGCCCCGCATGGCCGACCAGCACGTTCAGCCCCAGCGCGCCGATGGCGGCGATGGTCACCTGGCTGGTCAGGTTCACGTAGAAGGGCGAGGTGGAGAACAGCGGCACCATGGCCATGGCGGCCAGCGCCACCGCGAAGGGGAGGGCGCGCGCACTCATCCGAGCCTCCGGCCGAACAGGCCCTGCGGCGCCACGGAGAGCACTGCGATCATGGGCAGAAACAGGATCACATAGGCAAGGTCGGGCACGAGCACCTGTCCGAATGTGTAGATGAAACCGATGGCGTAGGCGCCGACGAACGCCCCGGCGAGGCTCCCGGCGCCGCCGAGGATCACGACCAGCAGCGCCAGCGGCAGCATGTCCTGATCGAGGCTGGGATAGACCGAGAGGATGGGGCCGCCGATGACCCCGCCGAGGCCGGCCAGCGCCGTGCCGAGGCAGAAGACGGCGGTGAAGAGGGTGGAGGCGGAGACGCCGATGGCGCGGGCCATGCCCACGTCGTCCACCGCCGCGCGGATCATGGCGCCGGCGCGGGTGCGCTCCACCAGCAGCCACAGCCCCAGCGCCACCGCCGCCGAGGCGCCGATGACGAACAGCCGGTAGCGCGGGAACACCGCATCGCCGATGCGCACCGCGCCGGAGAGTTCCGGCGGCGGCGGAAGACGCATGGGGTCGCCACCCCACATCATCAGGCAGGCATCGGCGATGATGAAGGCGAGGCCCAGCGTCAGCAGCACCTGCGGCAGGGTGCGCCCGGCGAGCCGCCGCAGCAGCGTGCGCTCGATGATGCCGCCGAGCAGCCCCACCGCCACCGCGGCCGAAGCCGCCGCCGCCCAGAAGCCGAACCCGGCCTTCACCGCGGCAAGGCCGAGATAGGCGCCGAGCATGAACAGCGCGCCGTGGGCGAGGTTCGCCACCCGCATCAGCCCGAAGATCAGGCTGAAGCCCGACGCCAGCATGAACAGGAGCCCGCCGAGCGCGAGGGCGTTGAGGCTTTGGCTGACCCAGAAGGTCATGATTGGTCCTCGGATAAGGTGCGGAAACGAGACCGGCTGTCGCTCATCGAGCTGTCATCCCCCGGCTTGTCCGGGGGATCCACGGTGGGGCTGGGCTGGCTCCGGGGCGCCAGTCAGCCGACGGGCGGCGGGGTGGATGCCCCAGAACTCGGCTGTTGCCGAGTTCCGACTCTGCGAACGGAAGTCGGCAACAGCCGACTTCCGGACGAGCCGGGGCATGACGGCTCTATTGACGATCACTTCCCCAGATTCTTGGCCGGCGGGTAGTCGCGGCTGTAGACCGGCTCGGCGAGGAAGGCCTTGGGGTCGTAGGTCCAGAACTGCGTCACCTTCGGATAGGTCTTGATGACCACGTTCTGCAGCCGCCCGTCCTTCTCTTCGGTCTTGCGGATGGTGACGTTCATGATGGGGTTGCCGTATTCGTCGAGGGTGACCTCGCCATACGGACCCTTCTCCAGCTTGACGGAGCGCAGCGCCTTCATGAGCGCCTGCTTGTCCTCCACCTTGCCGTCGATGGCCTTCACGGCCGCATCGAGGAAGGCGCACGCCTCGTAGGCGCCGGCGGTGTAGTAGCCGGGGTCGGCGCCGTACTTGGCGCGGATGCCGGCGGCGAATTCCTTGTTGCCGGGCACGTCCTGGGTCGCCGTGTACCAGCCGGAGGAGATGACGCCGACGGCTTCCTTGCCCATGGACTTGAGGATGCCCTCGTCCACCGTGGTCATCTGCGCGATCACCTTCACCGGCGCGCCGTATTCGGCGTACTGCTGGAGGAAGCGCAGGCCGTTGCCGCCGGCGAAGGCGGCGTAGACCGCGTCCACGTCGGTGCGGATCTGGCTGATGTAGCTGCCGTAGTCGGCGACGTTCAGCGGCGGCCACAGCTTCTGCACCACCTGTCCGCCATTGTCCTCGAAGGCGCGCTGGAAGCCGGCGGTGGCCTCGTGGCCGAAGGCGAAGTCGTCGCCAATGGTGACGACGCGCTTCAGCTTGAGGTCCTTGGCGGCATATTCGCCGAGCGCATGGTTGGCCTGGGCCGAGGTGCCCACGGCGCGCACGAACCACGGATTCTGCTTGCGCTGGGTGAGGTCTTCCGCCGCCGCCGAGGGCGAGATGACCGGCACGCCCACCTGCCGGATGTAGTCGTCGATGGCCAGCGCCTCGAAGGCGGCCAGCGGGCCGATGATGGCGTTGACGCGCTCGCGCTCCACCAGCTCCTGGGCGCGGGTCTTGGTGGTGGCGGGCTGGCCGGCGGTGTCCACCGTGATGAGCTCCACCTTGCGGCCGCCCATCATGCCATTCCGCTCGGCAAGGCAATATTCCATGCCCTGCTCCATCTGCTTGCCGCCGGCCGCCAGCGCGCCGGAACGCACGGTCATGAAGCCGATCTTGATGGGCGGCTGCTGCGCCGCCGCGGGCAGGGCCGCGAGCGCGGACAGCGCCGTCGCGGCGAGCCACGAGGCTGTTGTGCGCTTCGTGAGTGTGGGCATTTTTTCTCTCCCTGAGATGCTCTTGACGGCTAAATTTTTTGTCGTGATATTTCAGACAGAACCGAAAACCCACGTCAAGCGACATTTTTTCGTTGTTCTGTCGTTATCTCTCCTCCAAACTTCCGCCAGTTCGTCAGGTCATGAAATATGTTGATCGATCAAAACATCGCCTCTGATAAGGCCATGGGCGGCTCCGGGCTGCTGCGGGACGCGGTCTATGCGCGGCTGAAGGACGAGATTCTCGGCTGCCATCTCCAGCCCGGCGAGGAGCTGCGCGAGCAGGAGCTGGCCGGCCGTTTCGAGGTGAGCAAGCAGCCCGTGCGGGAGGCCCTGCTGCGGCTGGAGCAGGAGCGCCTCATCACCGTGCTGCCGCGCCAGGGCTACCGGGTGAACCCGGTGTCGCTGGCCGACGCGCGGGACATCTTCCGCTTTCGCGAGGTGATGGAGCCGGCCTGCGCGGCCGACGCCGCCCGCCACGCGACCGACGAGGTGCTGGCCGCCCTTGATTCCTTCCGCACCTTCGATGCGTCGAAGTCCGATTTCATCCGCTACAACCGCGCCTTCCATGTCGCGGTGGCCATGTGCTCGCCCCATCGGCGCATGCGGGAAGAGGTGGTGGATCTGGTCGCGCAGGCGGATCGTCTGGTGCTGGTCAGCATCGGCACCATGCAGGGGCGCGACCCCGATCGGCTGATCGCCGAGCACGTCGCCATCATCGAGGCGCTCCAGTCCCGCGACGGCCGCAAGGCCGCCCGCCTGCTGCGGGACCATATCGCCGATGCCGAGAAACGGGTGGTCGCGGCCCTGTCGCGCCACGCCGTCGTCCTTTGAGAAAAAACCGGAGAAACGTCATGAACGCCAAAGCCGAAGCCGCCGTCGCGGCGCGGGGCAATTTCATCGATGGCCGCGAGGTGGAGAGCATCGGCGGCGGCACGGTGGAGGTGAAGAACCCCGCCACCGGCGCCGTCATCGCCATCATTCCCGACAGCACCCGCGAGGACGTGGATGCGGCGGTGAAGAGCGCCCGCGCCGCCTTCAACGGCGACGCCTGGGGCGGCATGGCCATCCGCGAGCGGGTGAAGCTCATCAACCGCATCGCCGACGCCTTCGAGACCGCGCTGCCCGAGCTGTACCAGCTCGAAACCCAAAACAACGGTCGGCCGGTGAACGAGACTCGCGCCCAGCTCGGCCGCCTGCCGGACTTCCTGCGCTATTTCGGCGGCCTCGCGCTCGCCCGCCGGGATGACGTGATCCCGGTGGAAGGCAATTATCTCAACTACACCCGCCGCACGCCCATCGGCGTGGTGGCCAATTGCACGCCCTTCAACCACCCGCTGATGATCCTGTGCAAGTCGCTGGCGGCGGTGCTCGCCTCCGGCTGCACCACGGTGGTGAAGCCCTCGGAATACACGCCCCTCACCACGCTGCGCCTGGCGAAGCTGATGAGCGACAACGGTCTGCCGCCCGGCGTTTTCAATGTGGTGAACGGCATCGGCGCCAGTTCCGGCCGCTTCCTCGCCGAGCATCACGACATCAACAAGCTGGTGCTCACCGGCGGCACCGAGGCCGGCCGCATCGCCGGTTCTGCGGCGGCGAAGGTCTTCGCCCACCAGACGCTGGAGCTGGGCGGCAAGACGCCGGTGATGGTGTTCGACGATTACGATGTGGAGCAGGCGGTGAACTATGCCGCCTTCGGCGCCTTCGTGGGCGCGGGCCAGACCTGCGTCTGCGCCGCTCGGCACATTGTGCAGAAGACCATCTATGACGAGTTCGTGGAGCGCCTCGCCGCCAAGACCAAGGCCATCCGCATCGGCGATCCCCGTGATCCCGAGACCCAGCTCGGCCCCGTGGTCTCCCAGCGCCAGCTCGACCGCGTGCTCTCCTTCGTGCAAGCGGGCCATGACGATGGTGCGCGCCTCGTGGCCGGCGGCCAGCGGCGCATCGTGCCCGGCCACGAGAACGGCTTCTTCGTGGAGCCCACCGTGTTCGCCGATGTGGCCCCCCACATGCGTATCGCCCGCGAGGAGGTGTTCGGCCCCTTCACGGTGGTGATCCCCTTCGAGACGGAGGAGGAGGCGCTGGCCATCGCCAATGACAGCCCGTTCGGTCTTGCCGCCGCCATCCGCACCCGCGATGTGCACCGCGCCCATCGCGTGGCGGCGAAGGTGAAGGCCGGCATCGTCTGGATCAACGACCACCACCGTCTCGATCCCGCCTCGCCGTGGGGCGGCGTGGACGACAGCGGCATCGGCCGCGAGTTCGGCATCGAGAGCTTCAACGACCATTTCGACGTGAAGTCGGTGATGCTCTCCACCGAGGGCAAGGCCTTCGACTGGTACAAGGGTACGTCGCAGCAGCCGCGCCTGAACTGAGGCGGCTTCCCTCAAGGACGTGTCGGCGGCCGGGTCGTGCCTTGCGCGATCCGGCCGTCGCCG
Organism: Xanthobacter aminoxidans; assembly: GCF_043193615.1. Classification (NCBI taxonomy): domain Bacteria; kingdom Pseudomonadati; phylum Pseudomonadota; class Alphaproteobacteria; order Hyphomicrobiales; family Xanthobacteraceae; genus Xanthobacter; species Xanthobacter aminoxidans. Next base: position 551,080 of record NZ_JBAFUS010000002.1, read on the forward strand.
TTTCAGCCCTGCGGCGGGGTGGGGCAGGTTTGCGCCTGCATCCGCTGGAGCAGCCGCTCGACCGGCGCCGGCGACACCTTGATGGGGCCGGTGAAGGGCTGGCCCATCTCCATCACCAGGAAGATGGCGGCGGAGATGCCGATCATGCCCAGCGCATGGCCCGTGAGCACCAGCGCGTTGCGCGGCGCGAACACGCCGGAATAGAGGAAGATCAGCGCGAACCAGCAGATGACCACGAAGATGAAGCCGGCCGGCGTGGTGGTGCGGGCGACGCCCGTCACCTTCCAGCGATACTCCACCAATTGCCGCGAGAGAGCGAGCAGGGTGCCCCGCACATCCTGCTGGTCGGCGGTCTCGCTCTTGAGGTTCCGCACGCCGGCATCGAACCGCAGGAGCGCGGTGAGGGCCGACACCTGCGCGGAGCCTGAGGCCTCATCCTCGCCCGTGGTCCAGGTCTCCGCCACGAGCTGGCGGGCATAGGCCTGGAGGTCGCCCCGGAGCGGGCAGGCGGGCGCGCCGAAGCTGAGCAGGTTGAGGTCGGTGATCTGGAGGACGGCGGCATATTTCTGGACGTCGGAATAGGCGTCGCTGAAATTGTAGCGGGCCGAGTTCACCATTAGACCCAGCAGCAGGGACGACATGGTCGCGATGATGGCGACGCTGGTCCGCAGGTTCTTGACCGAGCCGTCCTCGTAGCGGGAGTCCGACAGCCGGCTGCCGATGGCCATCCCCGCCGCCATCGTCACGGCCATGGTGACGAATGCAACCCCGGCTGCAACCCATGCGTTCATGTGCGACTCTTCATCCGTTCCGGGCGGGGGGCGGCGCGAGAATCTGACTCTCGCGCTGACTGTCCGCTGACACCGGCCCGAACATACCGATTCCGGTGGTGAAACGCAGCCGAATGCAGCTGAATCCGGCCATGCCGGGAAGGGTCAGGGCACGAGCGCCATCACCCGCGGCCCGTCGCAGACCGGGATGCGCGCCGCGATGGAAAAATCGTCGAGATTCAAGTCGGTTACGCGGTTGGCGAACCATTCGGCGACATAGGCCCGCCCCGCCGCCGCATCTACCACCACCCCCTCCGGGGAGCCGCCCAGCCGGATGCGGTGGATGATGGTTTCTGTTGCAATATCAATGACATCCAGCATGCCTGCCTGCTGGTCTGTCGCCAGCAGGAGCCCCCGGCCGGGCACGAATGCGACGCCATAGGGCATCTTCATGCCGGCGATGCGTTTGATGTCGTGTTTTTCCTTTGTTATCAATGCAATATCGCCACTCCGCACATCCGCCACCGCCACCAGCTCGGGATGGGAGGCATCCAGCGCATAAGGCGCCCGTCCGACCGGGATGACGGCCGTCCGGGTGAAGTCTAAGGCGTTGATAGTGCTCACTTCATCGCTCTCACGATCGGCGCTGTAGAGCGTGCGCCCATCCGGATCGATGGCGAGATGCGCCGGCGACCGCCCTACCGCAAGGGTGCCGGTGACGGCGAGGCTGCGGGCGTCAATGCGCAGAATTCTGTCGCCAGACCAGTCACTTACATACAGAACTCCGCCGTCCGGCGCCGCCACGATGCCGAACGGTTGCCCACCGATATGGGCGGTGCCCGCGACCGTCCATGTCTTCACATCGAGGCGCGTGAGAAGGCCGATGTCCGGGTGGGTGATGTAAGCCGCTGTGCCGTCAGAAGAAATCGCGATCCCGGCCGGCACCTTGTCCACCTTCACCCGCGTCGACACCGCACCGGTCGCGGTGTCGATCACGTCCACCTCCGCGGCCCCTTGGCACAGGGCGAGGAGCGTGCCGGCGGTCGCGGGCGCGCTCCAGCCGAGGAGCAGGGCGGCGAGGAAGGAAAAGACAAGCGCCGCCAGTAACTTCACTTGCCCTCGGCCTTGGCCTTGAGCCCGTTGACGCCGGCCTCGAAGAACGCCGTCATGGCCGCGACGGCGGCTTCGTCATTAAGTTCGTCGGGTGGGAAGTTGGAGGTATCGCCGCGATAGAAGCGGCCAGCCATCACCACCTCGCTCTTGCCGCCGCCGGCATCGTTCACGCTGAGGGAGATGGTGTAGAAGCTGACCGGCAGCGCCTCCACATTCTCGGTGTTGAGCCGCCACGAGAGGCTGCGCTGGGCGGCATCTACATCATCGAGCCCGTCGGTGATCTCGCCCTTTTCCAGCACCAGCACACGCTCCGCGCCGGCCACATTGCCGCCCTTGGCTTTCACCGCCTTCACCATGGGATGCCAGGCGCCGATACCGGCGAAGTCGCCGGCGATCTTCCATACGGCGTCTGGCGTCGCGGCGATGGTGGCCTTGGCCTCGGCCTTCTGCGGCGTCGGGCCGTGGGCCTGTGCGGGCGCGGCAAGCGCGACGAGGACGCCGAGGGCGGGCAGGACGGCGCGGCGGGAGAGGCGGGCAAAAATCATGAAGTGGAAATCCTTCGGTTGCGCAGGAAAGTCGGGCGCCGGTCCCACACTTGGGCGAGGTAGAGCCCGGTGAGCAGCAGCAAGGCGAGGGCGGCCGGTAGGGGCGCGGTGTCCATGATGCCGGCTACCGGATGGGGGCGGGCCGATGCCTCGACTTCGGCGGCAAGGGTCGCGGCATCGGCCAGCGGCGCGTAGGCAAGGCCCGTCGCCTCGGCGAGATCCTTGAGGTGGTCGGTGCGGACGGCGCTGAGATGTTCCTGCCCAGTCGCCTCGTCGGCGCCCCACGGAGCGTTGCGCGGGTGCCAACCCTCCCGCTGCTCCGAGCCGGAGGGCGGCAGGCCGTGTCGGTTCTCCTGCGGCACGTCGGTCATGGCGTAGAAGCCGATTTCCCGCCCGTCCCGGTCGAATTTGGGAATGGGTGCCGGCTCGATACCGCCGACGCCGACGACCAAGCCGTGCACCTTGCCCGGCTCGCCGGAAAAGGCAGGCGCGCCCGAGGTTGGCAGCGGTGGCGCCTCCTGTCCGTCGGTGAAGAAAATGAGGTCGGCGTCGAGCGGTCCGGCGAGGTCGATGGCGGAATAGAGGCCGGAATAGATGTAGCTGTCCCCCTCCCACGCCATCCGCCAGTTGAGCGCACCGATGGCACCATCCAGCGGCGCGAAGTCGGCGCAGACCTCGATCGGCTCGAAGAGCAGATAGGTGCGCCGCTCGGTGAAGATACCGAGCCCCATGCGCGAGCCGCACGGCAGCCGGGCGGCGAGGCCGCTGAGAGCCCGCTTCACGGTGTCGAGTCGCGAGGCCGGGCGGCCCTCGAAGCTGTAGTCGCGCACATTCATGGAGCCGGTGATGTCCACCACCGCCAGCAGCCGGTAGGCGTCGGTTGGCCGTTGGAGCCTCGGCGCGACGATGGCAGACAGGGCCAGTAGGAATGCCGCGGCGAGGGTGAGGCTGCGGGCGTCCGGTCGCCCCATCACGGCAGTCCCTTGGGCAGGCCGGGAAGGTCGGTCCAGAGCCGCTTCGGCGTCTCCTGCGCCTCGTCCTGCTGGTCCTGCTCGATCTGCGGGAAATCGCGCACGAGGCGCATGGCGATATCTAGATTGTACTTGGCGTCCCAGAAGTCCGGCGCGCGCACCAGCGCCGCGCGATAGCCCGCCTTGGCGAGACGCACCTGCGGCACGGCGGGATCGATCTCTGTCTTCTCCAGAAACGAGATGGCGGTCGCGAGGCGGGCGTTGGCGAGATCATAGAGTGCGGCCACCGCAAGCGGGCTGCGGTCCGCGGCGAGCCGATCCACAAGCGGCTGCGCCTCGTCCAGCCGGTCGCGGATCATGAGGAAATGCGCGCGGGCCATGAGCAGTCGATCCGGCGCATCGAGTTCGACCGGCAGGTCGCGGCCTGCAGCGAGCGCCGCGATGGTGCGGTTGGCTTTGGCATGGAGGGCCATGCGGGTTCCCGTTATGACCAGCGCCGCCAGTGCCACTGTCATCACCGCGAGGGAGGCCAGTGCGGCAATGCGGCGGAGGCTGAGGATACGCAGCTTCATGCTGCCCTCCGCGTGTCGATGCCGGGCAGGTCGGCAGCGGTACGCCGTCGGGCGCCGAGGCCGCGTTCGGCCAGGCGGGCAGCGAGCAGCAATGCGCACGCGGCGGCGGCAAGCCCATAGCAGAGCCGCGTGAGGTCGCGGCGCGGGATGCGCTCCAGATAGGGGATGGGTTGGCTCTCCTGCCGGTCGATCTCGGCGATGGCATCGGCAACGGCCTGCGGGCTGCCGGCCTCGAAGGCGCGATAGGGCACGCCGAGGCTCGCGAGGAAGAGATTGAGGTGGCGCTCCGGCATGGCCTGCGGCGTGTCCTCGCCAGGCACGCGCGGCTTGTCGAAGATGCCGGGCGAACCAACGGTGCGCAGGAACAGCCAATAGAGCCGCACCGGCGAGCGCTTCAGGGAATCGCGCAGCGCTGCCTGTACCCGTGGATCGATGACGGCCGCGCCGTCCGACACCAGCAGAACGGCGCGCGAGCCGCCGGAAGCGGCTGATGCGTCGAAGCTGTCGAGGGCGAGCGAGAGGCCCCGCCCCACGTCGGTCAATGCGAGGCCCGGCCGGTCTATGGCGGCCACGGCTGCGGCGACGGCCTCGTGATGGTCGGTCAGTGGCAGCACCGGGATGGGTGACGTGGAGAAGGCGGCGATGCCGATGCGATCCCGCGGGCGGCGACCCAGAAACTCCGTGAGCAGGCGCTTGGCGGCAGCGGATTTCGACTCCTCCCCGGCGCCCGGCGCGCGATCGGCGAAGGTGTTGTCCATGCTGGCCGAGCGGTCGATGAGCAACATCAGGTTGGCGCCGGAGCCGATGCGCTCGACCTCCCGCGCCTTCAGGTTCAGCCCCGCAAGGCCGAGAACGAGGGCGCCGATGGCGAAGATGCCGGCGAGGCGTATTCCGAGGGAAACAGCGATCGAAAGTCCGTCGCGCGGGACTAGCGCCACCGACGGCAGCGCGGCGCCGCGCAGGGGCAATGCGCCGAGCGGGAGCAAGGCGAGCGCGAGCAGGAACAGGAGCGCGGGATGATCCACATCGAGGCCGAGCATCAGGCCGCCTCCTTTCGCGTTCCCTGCCCCGTGCCGCCCCGCCGCTCGACGGCGGCGAGCTTGCGGGCGAGATCGATCAGCGCTTCGGGCGGCAGCAAGGCCATGGCCGTCTCAGGCGCATCGCCGAAGAAGGCGATGCGGGAGGCTGTGAAGAAGCGGTCGATCGCTTCAGCCTCGCCTGCGAGCGCGGGTCGTAGCGCGAGGAAGCCTGGCACATCCTCGGCGAACAGCCGTTGTCCCGCTGCCTCGTCGAAGGCGCGGTGGAGGAGTTGGAGGGCGTCCTCATAGCCGAGCTGTGCGTCGAGGTCGGGAAGCCGTCGCATGTGGCGCAAAGCGGTCGCAAATGGCCGGCTCCGGCCGGCGAACGGGCCCCATCCCGAGGCCGCCGCGAAGACGAGGAGGCTTGCCGCGGCCACGGCCGCCGCAGCAGCGGCGAGTTGCGCATCCCCGGCGAGAGGATAGGGGCGGGGGCGGATATCCGGCTGCAGTGCCATGGGGTTGCCCCGCTGGCTCGCGACCAGTTCGCGCAAGGGTGAAGAGACGAAGGTCCAGACCGGAATGGTCAGCGTCTGTCGCGCGTCGCCCTTGCGCGCGGCGAGGGGTACGGCGGGAATGTCGAGCGCGCGCGGCTCCAGAGGGGAATAGAAGGTCTGGTAGGTGAGGGTGAGGCGATAGCGCGGAGCGCCATCCGGCGCGGTTTCCGGCTTTACGTCGAGGCGCTTCAGGTCGAGCCAGTAGGTGACGGGGCGGGGACGGGGCAGGGCGCTTTCGTCGAGCCGCCAGCCGGCATCGAGGGTTACGACCGCTTCCAGCGAAATGGTGTCGCCGATGAGATAGCCGAAGGCGCGCGGTGCGTAGAGGTCCACCCCCGCCGCGTGGGCGGGCGCACCTGCCAGAAGCGCGCCGAAGAGTAGCGCCAGGGCTACCGTGCGACAGTGCCTAGCGGCCGGCAAGGAACGCGACCAGCGCATCGGCATCGAACCGGTTCACGAGGTGGAAGGGCGCGTATCCACGCGTGACAAAGCGGGCCTCCAGGGCGGCGATCCTCGCCCGCGCCGTCGCCTGCCACCTTGCCCTCAGCCCTGGGCGCATGAACACCAGCCGCCGCCCGCCAGTCTCCGCATCGGCAACTTCCATCAGTCCCCAGGCCGGCACGTCGCCCTCGGTGCGGCTGTCGCGCACCAGCACCGGCACCACATCGTGCCGCCACAGAGCATCGAGGGTCAGGTCGAGATCGGCCTCGGGCATGAGGAAGTCGGAGACGAGGAAAACGAGGCAGCGGCGCCGCGGCAGGCGCTCCGCCGCGGTGGCGAGACCCTTCGTGCTCGTCCCGGACGGCGTCGCATCCGAGATAGCAGCCGCCACCTGTGCGCCGAGCCCCCGGCGTCGCGTGGCGGGAATGAAGGCATCCTCCCGCAGGTCGCCACCAGCGCCGATGAGGGTGAATTCATCCCCCGTCGCGGCGGCCGAAGCTGCGAGCGTCGCGGCGAGGCGTGCGACCTCAGCGCCCGTGCCGTCGAAACCCATGGAGCGGGACAGATCGGTGAGCACCGCGACGGTCGTGGCGCGTCGTGGGGCGAAGGTGCGGACATGCACGCCTTCGAACGGGTCGCGCAGCGAGGCACGCAGGTCGATGCGGCGCGGGTCCGGCCGCGCCACCAGCGGCACGAGGGTGCGGAAGGTGCCGTCACCGCCGTCGCCCTGGCCCGGGTGCGCGCCGGGCCGCACCCCGCGCGGGCGCCACTTGAGACGATAAGGCACGACGTTGCCGCCGTATTCCTCTTCGGGTTCCCCGGTCGTGACGGGGCTCATGGTGCTGGCACCGTGGCGAAAGCGGCGCGGCAGAGGTCGGCGGAAATCTCCTCGCGCCGCATTTCATAGACCGGATCGAAGAAGATGCGGTGGGCCATCACCTCGGGAAAGACGGCGCGCAGATCCTCCGGAACGATGATGTCCCTCCCCTCCAGCCACGCACGCACACGCGCGGCACGGATGAGGTAGGACATGCCGCGCGGGCTGGCGCCGCCCTGAACCAGGCGGTCCATCCGCACGCCGGGAACGGCAATGCCGGCCTTGTCGGGGGTGCGGATCGCATCCCACAGCGCGATTGTGTAGGCGACGATGGCGTCGCTGGCGGGGATCGCGTTCTGGATCTCGCGGGAGACCTGATCGAGGCTCCGGTAGTCGATGATCGCCTCGGGCACTTCCGCGATCAGGAGATCGGTGTCGTGGAAGCGCGGGTCGAACACCAGCGCGCGGCGGGCGGCGAAATCTTCCGGCGCCTTCACCTGCACTTCCATGAAGAAGCGGTCGCGGGCGGCGGCGGGCAGCTCGAAGGTCTCCTCCCGCTCCACGCGGTTGCGGTCGGCGAACACCTGGAGGAAGGGGAAGACGTATTCGCGCCCGAAGGCGGAAACGGTGCGCTCGGCCATCAGCCTGAGCAGCATGGCGTGGACCTGCGGCCGCGCCCGGTTGATCTCGTTGAAGAAGAAGACGGAGAGCTCCGGCCCCCGGCGCAGGAGCGGGCCGGGATCGACCCGTGGACGTCCGTCCTCGCCGACGCGGGCGTCATAGACGAGGTCGGCCGGCATGAGGTCGATGGTGCCTTCCACCCGCTCATAGGCGCCGCCGATGGCGCGGGCGAGCGCGCGCAGCAGCGTCGTCTTGCCGACGCCGACGTCGCCTTCCAGCAGCACATGGCCGCGGGCGAACACCGCGATGGTCAGGAGACGGATGACCCGCTCCTGGCCGAGCACGATGCGCCCGACCGCCCGTTCGAAATCGAGCGCGCGGTCGCGCCACAAGGCGAGCGCGCCGTCCGGATCGGCGATGGCGTGCATCAGATGTCCCCTTGGCCTTGCGGCAAGAAAGGCGCAGCCGACGGGAGCGGGGGATGTTGGTCCCGCGCGGAGGTCCCGAGCGGCCGCGCCAGTTGCCCACCATCCATCGGAGGATTGCCCGGCTTCGCGGAAGGCTCAGCCTTGCTGGTGGGGGTCGGGAAAGGCCAAATCAGTTGGACGGAATCTTGCTCACGTCATAGACGAACTGGCCGGTCTTCTGAAAATACTCAACGCGCTTCTTGTTGCGCGCTTCCATCTGGGTGATGGATTCGCCCTGCTTCGCCAGCTCTGCCGGGTTGTGCTTGGGGTCGTATTTGCTGCCGGCCACCTTGTCGGGATAGCCGGGCTTCGGCTCCCAGCAGTTGCCGGGCGCCTTGCAATTGGTGCCGTCATAGGCAGCGGCACCGCCGGCGGCGAGGGCCATGACCGCGAACGCGGCAGCGGCGGCGAGCATGGGCATGCGAACCTTATGCTTCATCTGTTGTCCTCCCTTCTCACTTGCTCCCGGCCGCGCTCGCGGCCGTCGCCTTGCACACCGGTGCCTTGTCGAGATCCGGCGTTTGATCTTCCTTTTCGTTGAAGCGCTTGAAGGCCGCGCGCTGGGCCGGGGTCAGCCACACCGCGTCGTTGGGATCGTCCTTGTAGAAGTGGCGCACCCAGGCCATCACCAGCAGCATCTCGTCGAGATTGAGCGCGCCGTACATGGGCCCCATCTGCCCCTGCGCGCCGCCGAAGATGGTCTCGAACAGGCCCTGATCGGTCATGTTCTTCGGGTAGGTCCAGTAGCTGTCGTTGAGGCCGGGGCCGATCTTGCCCTCGCCATAATGACCGTGGCAGCCGGAGCACATGGAGAGGAACAGGTCCTTGCCCTTGGGCAGGCAGGTGGGATTCTCCACGTAGACGTTCACGCCGGTGGCGAGGAACTTCTTCACCGCTTCGGTATCGCGGCCCTCCGCGGGAGCGTCCGACAGGTCCAGTGGCTGGCCAGTCACCGTATTGGTGAAGTTGAGCGTGGCCTGCGCGGCAAGGGCGAAGCCGGACACGAACGCGACGGCGAGGAGGGCCTTGACGCCCCGCGACAGAAAACGGCTGTGCATTGGACCTTCCAGAAAAGTTCCGATGGAAATGACGGCTTTGGGCCGGATCAGGAATTGGGCTTGAGCAGGGGGATGCCCTCGTCGGCCAGGATCTCGTCGATCTGCGGCCGTGCCTTCACCAGCGCCGCGTCGATCTCGGCGAGAAGCGCGGTGTCGCCAAGGCGAACGGCGACCGACTGGTCGTAGTGGAGGGGCATCTCGGTGCCGTCGAATTTGGTGACGGAGTTGCCGGCAAGGCTCATGCGCAGCGGCACTTGGGACGATTTCACATAGCGGGCCACTTCCGGCGCGAAGGCGAAGGCGATGTCCGCCTCGCCATTGGCGACCTCGGAGACGACGCGCTCGCCGGGCACCTGCACATACTGGTTCCGCGGCGAGCGGAAGTTCACCAAGCTGTAGAGATAGGCGGCATTGTCCTCATACTTGCCGAGGCGCTTCAGCACGGTCTCGCCCGGCGAGTAGAAGCGGACGACGAAGCGGTTGAGCGCCTTGACCTGCGGGTCGTTCCAGTCGGTGGCGGTGATGTTGCGGTCGGCCTTGGTCACCAGCACATAGGACGTGCGGTAATAGGGCTTGGAGCTGAGCACCCGCGCGTCGCCGGTGTCGACGCCCATCACCACGTCGCAAAGCTTTGCGTCAAGCTGGTCGCGCACCTGGTAGATGGCGGGCTTGGAAGTCCATACGAAGACGGCCTTGCGGCCCATGGCCTGCGCCAGCACCCCGGCGATGCGGTTCTCGAAGCCCTTGCCGTCCTTCTGCGAGAACGGAGCTTCCACCTCGGAGGCGCAGACGCGCAGGATCGAGGGATCGGGCGGAGTCGCGGCCTGCGCTGGCGCGGCCGAGCCCCCGGCGGCTGTCTGCGGCGACATCTTGCCGGATTCCGCCGTCTGGGCGAGCGCTGGCGCGGCGAAGAGGGCCAGTGTCCCGGCGACCAGGGCTCCGGCGACGAAATGGCTGGTGGCGGACGTCGCGGCGTGGCGCGCGGGGGTGCTCGCAGAACAGGTCATCGGTTCGGCCTCCGTCTGGCTCGCGTCCGGTCGCGCCGTCGTTCGGCGGGCGATCAGGGTGGCGATGGATGCGCTTGTGGCGAAAGAAGAAACCGGCCGCCGCCGAGGTGACGGCGGCCGGCAAGGGGCGGTTGTCGGAGGTCAGCCGCCGGAAGCGTATTCACCCACCTTCGGGTCGTCGTAGGGGCCCTTGCCGTCGAGCGAGAACACCATCACGCCGCCACCCATCTGGGTGTAATTCTGCAACTGCTTGAACGCGCCCACGGAGCCGAGGCCGGCGGTGGGGTCGTTGAGGTCGAACACCAAGCCCACGCCCGGCCAGCCGCCGACGCCGTAATAGATGGCGACGTACTGCACGCCCTTGTGGGTGTAGGTCATGGGATGGCCGATGACGCCGGACGGCAGCTTGAACTTCCACAGAAGCTCGCCGGTGTCGCTGTCGCGGGCCTTGATGAAGCCGTCCAGCGTTCCGTAGAACATCACGCCGCCGGCGGTGGCGAGCGTGCCGCCCCAGGCCGCGAAGCGCTCCATCACTTCCCACTTGTACTTGTTGTTGATGGCGTCGTAGGCCTTCACTTGGCCGAGGCCTTCATAGGTCTGCTTGTTGCCCTTCGGGCCGGGATACATCCACAGCGTGGCGCCGACGAAGAACTGACCCGCGCGGTAGGGGAGCATGAAGGGCTCCCAGTCCATGCAGATGTGGTTGATGCCCATGAAGAAGGACTGCCGCTCCGGGTCGTAGCTGTCGTGACCCTGGTTGTGGTAGCCCATCGCCGAGGGGCAGATGTCGCGGCCCTTGTGGTCCATGCGCGTCGCGTATTCCGGATCGCGCTGGGGCAGGCCGGTCTTCAGGTCCACCTGCTTCACCCAGTTCACCGTGTCGTCGATCTTGTCGGCAGACACGAGCGAGCCGTCGGTGCGGTCGAGGGTGTAGACGATGCCATTGCGGTCCGGATGCGTCAGGAGCTTGCGCATCTTGCCGGCCTTGTCCTTCTGCTCGGAGAGCATCATGACGTTGACGCCGGCATAGTCCCACTCGTCGTGGGGGGTCTTCTGGTAGCCGAAGTGCGCTTCACCGGTGTCGATGTCGCGGCCCCAGATGGTCATGGTCCACTTGTTGTCGCCGGGACGCATGGTCTCGTTCCACGGCGCGGGGTTGCCGGAGCCGTAGTAGATCATGTTCGTGCCGGGATCGAAGGCGTACCAGCCCCAGTTGGTGCCGCCGCCGATCTTCCAGGCGTCGCCTTCCCAGGTGCCGGTGCCGAGGCCCTTCTGGCCGTACTGGGGATTGGCCTTGTTGAAGTCGTCGGCGAGCTTCACCTGCTCGTCCGGGCCGGTGGCATAGGCCCGCCACTTCTGCGCGCCGGTCTTCACGTCATAGGCGGTGACGTAGCCGCGCACGCCGAGCTCGGCGCCCGAGGAGCCCACCAGCACCGTGTCCTTCACCACATAGGGGGCGATGGTGAGGGTGGAACCGACCTTGATGTCGGAATTCTCCAGCTTCCAGAACTCCGCGCCGGTCTCGGCATTGAGCGCCACGATGTGGCCGTCGAGCTGGGTCTTGAGGATGAGCGCCGGGGTCTTGCCGTCGCCAGGCCAGTAGGCGAGGCCGCGGTTCACCACGTCGCAGCAGGCGACCGCGCGGGCGGTGGGGTTCTGCTTCGGCTTGTGCTGCCACAGGATGTGGCCCGGATCATCCAGGCCCACCGCGAACGTCGTGTTCGGGTAAGGCGAGTGGATGAACATCATATTGTTGACGACGAGCGGGGTGCCCTCGTGGCCGGACAGCACGCCGGTCGAGAAAGACCAGGCCGGGCGAAGCTGTTTCACGTTCGCCTTGTTGATCTGCTTCTGCGGGCTGTAGTTGTTGGCGTCGTAGTTCTTGCCGGTCATCGGCCAGTTGTCGTCGCTCTTGGCGAGTTCGACGAGCTTGTCGTTGGCGAGCGCCTGCGAACTAACGGCCGCGGAACCCGCCGCCAGGGCGAGGGTCACGGCACAGAGGGAGACGGAAGAAAACAATCTCGTCATTTGGCGTTTTCCTTGGGTGGTTCCTCACTCGGTTGGACTTGTCCCTCCCGCACCCGTGCATGCCCCACGCGGCCGGATGGCAGCGGGAGCGACACGGGAGCCGAAGCTTCCCCTCCGCTTGCGCAGATGGTCCGCACCTCCGCCCCATGGCCGGGACGCAGGAGATCGCACCTCGCGGGAAGCAGAGCTGGTGATGGCCAGGGTGGCGGTCGTCCTCCGATTGCGACCTGAGACCCGTTCTTCTTTTTCTTATTGAATTCTTATGGTTCGTTATCTTGTGTGGCACCAGTTGAAGCGGTATCCGCACCTTTGTCTGCCGATCATTCGGCAATTCATTGTGGGAACACTTGGCAAAGACGGTTGCCGGACTTCCATAAGTGTCTGATAAGTATGTTGTTTGCCGACCGCTGCCGCAGCGTTCCAAGCCCCGTCCGGGTTCGTTTATTTGTGCTGTTGTCGGAGGTGTTGTGCTTTATATCATTCGTGTTTTCGCCAAGATGGAATCTGAATGCCTCTTGTTCTGAGAAAATATTCAGAGATCGTCGCGGCCTACGCAGATGGCCGGGCGATAAAGATGTCAGCAGAGACGGCAGATTACGTGGGAGAGACTGCTTTGCCGATGCGCCTTGGCCGTGCTTCCCATCGGCTGTCCATCGCCCGGCTCTTCGCAGTGTGCCTTCTGGCAACGGCGGGCACGCTCGTGCTGGCGTCGTGTGGCGAGGAGGAGGAGCGTCGGCCGGTTGCCTCCAGCGCGGCTTCTGCGCCGGAGGCGGCGCCACCGCCCGGGGCCGGCAGCGCCGCCAAAGGAGCCGGCCCGCGAGGCGGTGCGGCGCGCGAGTGGCTGGATGTCGGCGATAATACTCCGCCCGAGGTCTTTCTCGCCACGCGGTCCGTGCCAGCCGGAGCCCCCGCGTCGGCTGAGGCCGTGGCGGAGATCGCGACGCTCTTGAGCGAGGCCGACGCCGTGTTCGACGAGAACCGCCGCATGCTCGCCAACCGGACGCTCCAGCTGGAGCGGATGCTGGGCGAAATTTCCGTGGGCGAAAGCCCGCAGGCGCTGCTCGGGGGCTTCATCACCGTCGGTCGCGCGGTCCGGCGGATCGGCTATAGTGATTTGTGCCAGCACTATTTCAATCTGCGGGCCGCCGGGGCGAGTCGCGAGAACGCCCTCGCCGCGCTTGCCGCGCCGGCGGCCGAACGGAGGAACCCATGAGCGTCCACCCCGCCACGCGCGCCTCGTTGCCGCGGGGCATCGCGGGCGCGAAAGACGAGGCGGGACAGGCGGGCGCGGGGGAGGCGTCGGTGCGCCGCGTGTCGCTGCGCACCCGCGTGCTCGGCGCCGTTCTCGCCATCAATCTGGTCGCCGCCGTGGTTGCGGGCGCCGTGGTGGTGGTGAATGCGCGCGTCGCCGCCGGGCGCGAGATGGTGGCCTCCATCGAGATGGCGGAAAATATGGTCCGCGAGGTGGCCGAGCGTGTGGCCACGGAGCAGGGAACGACCCTCGCCGCGGCCTTTCCGCCCCACCTGCGCCACCTGCGCCATGTGCGCATCTCCCTCGAAGGGCCGGACGGGCGCCCAGCCGTGTTGCCCGCCGATGGCGCGCCGGCAAACAGCGAGGCGGCGCCCTCCTGGTTCGCCCGGCTCATCGGCGTGTCACAGGTCACGCGACGGATCGACGTGGTGGCTGACGGGCGTCTCATCGGCCGGGTGCGGATCGAGGGCGTTCCCGACGACGAGGTGGCGGAGGTCTGGGACGACGTATTCGATTTCGCCAGCGTCGCCCTCGCGGTGAACTTCGCCATCCTCTCGGCCCTGTTCGTCGCCCTGGGACAGGTGCGACGGGATCTCTCGCGCTTTCGCGGCGCTCTGGACGAGCTGGAGCACAACGAGTTCGCCTGCCGCGTCGAACCGCCCCGCACGCGCGAGCTCGCCGAGGTGGCGGAGCGCTTCAACGCCTTCGCCGAAACCCTCGGCGCGGCGCGGGAGGAGAATGCCCACCTCTATGGCCGTCTCGTGAGCCTGCAGGAGGACGAGCGGCGCCAGATCGCCGGTGATCTGCATGACGAGCTGGGGCCACTCATGTTCGGCCTGAAGGCCAGCGCCGATTCGCTCGCCCGCCTCGCGGCCACCGCACCTGCGGAGAATGCTGAGCGCATGGTGGCGCGGGCGAAGAGCCTCATTGAGATCGTCGAGCGGATGCAGGTCGCCAACCGCCGCCTGCTCACCCGCATCCGCCCCGCTGCGCTCGACCATGTGCCGCTGAAGGACGTGCTTTCCAGCCTCGTCGCCGATTTTCGCCAGCACGATCCCGAGCGGCGATTCGCGCTGGAGACAGGTGTGCTTGCCGATCATTACGAGCCGTCGTTCGACGCCACCGTCTATCGCTGCGCGCAGGAGGGCGTGACCAATGCGCTCAAGCACGGCAATGCCCGTTCCGTGCGCATCATCGTGGGCGAGGAGGGCCGACGTGGCGCAGGGGGCATGCTGCGCCTTGTCGTAGCGGATGACGGGCAGGGGCCGCCGGCCATTCCATCGATGGGTCATGGCCTCTCGGGCATGAAGGAACGGGTGCGCGCGCTGGGCGGCATCTGTCGACTGGAGCGGGGTAGCGAAGGAGGGGCGCGCCTTTTTGTGGAGCTTCCCATCCCGTTGGGGCATTCTGCCTCTGCGTCTTCGGCCTCCGCCGAGGGCAGGCGCGTGCGTTCAGGGCCAGGGCATTCGGTATGACCAGCGTTCTCCTCATCGACGACCACCCCATCGTGCTGCAGGGCTGCCGGCACTTGCTGGAGGACGCGGGCATCAGCGACCTGATGGAGGCGCAGACGGCGCTGGCTGGCTATCGCCTGTTCCGTCGCAAGCGGCCGGACGTGGTGATCGTGGATCTCGCGCTCAACGGCAGCGGCCTCGCCGGCCTCGCTCTGGTGCGGCGGCTCAGGGCGCAGGCGGCGCGCATGCCCATCCTGGTCTTCTCCATGCACGCCGACCCGGTGATCGCGAGCCGCGCGCTGGAGGCCGGGGCGACCGGCTATCTCCTGAAGGACACCTCGCCCGACGACCTCCTCGAAGCCTTCGAGAAGGTGCGGCGCGGCCAGCCCTACATCAGCCACGACCTCGCGCTGGAGGTGGCCCTGCTCGGCACACGCGGGCGCAGCGGCGTGATGGCCGATCTCACTCCGCGCGAGCTGCAGGCGCTGGCGCTGCTTGCCGAGGGCAAGGCCTATGGCCAGATCGCCGACGAACTGGGCGTCAGCTACAAGACGGTGGCCAACACGTGCTCTCAGCTCAAGGCCAAGCTCGGTGCGACGAATCTGGCCGAGCTGATTCACCGCGCCATCCAGTACGTGGCCGGCGCCCCGACCGGACGGGCGAAGAACTAGGCTCGCCTTCCCGGTGAGTCTGAGCTTCACAGGTTCGGACGCCGTCTGTGGACATTGTGGTAGCCGCTCTCAGCCAACAGAGTGAACGCGACACCCGAAAGCCATTCACAGGTGGCGTGCCTAGCCGCCGAATGCGTGAGCGCTCCAGAACACACTTCGTCCACAAGCCATTGAGATTTGGTGGGCCCGGCAGGACTCGAACCTGCAACCTAACCGTTATGAGCGGTCAGCTCTAACCATTGAGCTACAGGCCCCCAAAGTGCGGCATGTTCCTGCTGCTCTACCAATCCTGCCTCTCGGGAACAACAGATTCCCGTCCAGCCGGGAGACGCGTGCCCTTAGGGTGGGGACGGGGGCGGGCTCGCCGCAATGGCGCCGTGTTCGCGCTGTCGTCTGCGGGTCCAAGTCCCGGTGACAGAACGCCCGGGGCCGAACGAGGATACCTCCATGCGTCATTCGCCGGCCCGCATCGTTTCCCTTCCGCGCGCCGCGGCCAGCACGGCGGCCGTGTTCGCGGCAGCCCTGGCCGCAACGCTTGCCGTTGCGGGGCCTGCGGCAGCGGCGGCCACCATCACGGTGGTAGGTGAGGCGAAGCGCACCGCGCCGCCGGATATGGCGGTGCTCACCACCGGGGTCGTCAGCAACGCCAAGACCGCCGATGACGCCCTCGCCGCCAATTCCAAGGCGGTGTCGGAGGTGATCGCGGCGCTGAAGGCGGCCGGCATTGCGCCGAACGACATCTCCACCTCCTCCTTCTCCATCCAGCCGCAGCAGTCCTATCCGCAGCCGCCGTCGCGCGAGACGCCGAAGCTGATCGGCTTCGAGGTGCGCAATTCGGTGCGGATCACGGTGCGCGACCTGGGCAAGCTCGGCGGGCTCCTCGACAAGGTGGTGCAGTCCGGAGCCAACCAGTCCTCCGGCCTCTCCTTCGCCCTCGCCGACACCGACCGTCTGGAAAGCGAAGCGCGCGCCGCCTCCGTGAAGGATGCCATCGAGCAGGCGAAGGGCGTCGCGGCGGCTGCGGGGCTTCGGCTCACGCGCATCATGTCGATCCAGCCCGAGGGGCAGAGCGGTGGTCCCATCATGCCGGCGCCCATGATGATGAAGGCGGATTCGGCCCGCATGGCCGTGCCGGTCGAGGCTGGGGAGATCGAGGTGCGGGCCCGTACCGTCCTGGTCTATGAAGCCGAGCCCCAATAGGGGCAGGCCGTCGCGTTCCACGCCGATTTCTTGGCAGGAATGCTTTGTGATAGATCAGTCATAATGACCGATTCTACCGTCGGCGGGCGGAGAACGGGTCCCCCGTGTATTGCGTCTGTTTTTCACGTACCGCCGATGTTGGATCGTCATGGCGCCTTCGTCGGAATGGCCCCATCTCGCGGTCACCGGCGGGCCTTCGGGACGCAGGGTGCAATATGCTGCCCTGCCGTACCGTGTGCGGCGCGACGGCGAGGTGCAGGTCCGCCTCATTACTTCCCGCGAGACGCGCCGCTGGGTGATCCCCAAGGGATGGCCCATCAAGGGACTGACGCCTCCAAAGACGGCCGCCCGCGAATGCTATGAGGAGGCCGGCCTCGTCGGCGTGGTCTCCCGCGAGCCGCTCGGCGCATACACCTACGAGAAGCGCCTCGGCACCCGCTCGGTGCTCTGCGACGTGCTGGTGTTCCCACTCAAGGTCAAGCGCCTGCTGCAGAAGTGGCCGGAACGGTTCCAGCGCTATGGATTCTGGTTCTCCGTCGAAACTGCTGCTGCGGCGGTTCAGGAGGAGGATCTCTCCGAGCTGATTCTGTCCTTCGGAGCCATCATGGCGCGGCGCTGGGAGGAGGCGCAGGCCGAAGCCTCGAGCGCCGCCGAAGGAGCCGCCGCCAAGGCGAAGCCGGCGAAAGCGAAGGTGACCAAGGCCCGTGAAGGCAAGGCCAAGGTGGGCAAGGGCACGGACGCTGCAACCGAGCAGGCCGAGCCCGAGGCGACGAACGGAAAGCCGTCGAAGGCGCCGAAGCCGGTAAAGGCTGCCCCGAAGTCGGCAAAGGCGAAGGCGAGCAAGGCGAAAACGGCCAAGACGAAGTCCGCGAAGGGCGGGGCGGCGCTTGCCATGGGCCCGGAAAGCCCGTCGCTGGCCGATGAGGCGCAGGAGAAGGACGCTGCGCCGCCCGCCCGGACCAAGGGCGCCAAGGGCAAGGTGAGCAAGGCGCTTGCAGCACAGGCAAAGGCTGCTCAGGCCCCGGTGCCTGCCGCCGATGCCAGCCCGGCAAAAGCGGGGGCGAGGACCAAGGGCGTTGCCAAGACGACGGTCGCCAAGGCGGGGAGGACAGCGACGGTCGCAAAGTCGGTGAAACCCAAGGCCGTGAAGCCGAAGGTGGCGAAGGCCAAGGGCTCAGCGAAGCCGGCCAAAGTTGCGGCAGTCAAAACCGCCTCGGGCAAAGCTGCGCGGGTCAGGAAACCGGCTGCCAAGACCGCGATTGCCAAGACCGCGATTGCCAAGACCGCGGCTGCCAAGATTACGACGGCCAAGACCGCCACTGCGAAGGGCACGACGCCCAAGACAACGACAGCCAAGCCCGCTAAGGCGCTCGCGTCCGCCGCGGAGAGCGCTACCGCCAGCAAGAAGGCGCGGGCGCGCAAGGCCGCCGCGCCTAAATCTCCGTCCAAGCCGAAGCGCTAGGCGGCGTGCGCCAACGCGCCTTCGCGCCGGCGTGGCCGTTTCAGGGAAGCGGGGCCACGGCCCGGCGGTACAGGTGCCATGTGGCGTGCCCCAGAACCGGCAGCACGAAGATCAGCCCGAGGAAGGCCGGCGCCGTGCCGATGGCGATCAGCGCCACGACGCAGATGCCCCAGAGGATCATCGGACCAGGGCTGGTGAGCACCGCCTGCACGCTGGTGATCATCGCGGTCACCACGTCGAGATCCCGGTCCATGAGCAGCGGGAAGGAGATGACGGTGATGGAGAAGAGCCCCAGTGCAAGCGCCGCACCGATCACATGGCCCACCGCCAGGAAGGCGATGCCGTCCGAGGTGGTGAACAGCACCTTCAGGAAGTCGTTGAGCGTGGCGAAGGAGGCGAAGCCGAGGAACAGCGCGAGCAGCAGCCGCACCTGATACATCCAGATGATGAAGGCGAAGATGGTAACGAACGCCATCCAGCCAAGCTCGCGCTGGCGCTGGGCGAAGATGGTGGACAGGACACCCTGCCATGTGGGCTGGCGCCCCGCCTCGAGTTCCCGGCTGACATCGTAGAGCCCGGCCGCCACGAACGGCCCGATCAGCACGGATCCGGCGAAGAGCGGATAGGCGAGATAGCCCAGCTCGAAGAAGAAGACGCAGGCAACGATGGCGAGACCGCCCGCCGCATAAAGCGCGCCGAACGCAAGGCCGAAGGCCGGAGCCTGCGCGAAGTCTGACAGTCCCTCGATGAGCGAGGCCTTCACGTCCGCGAACGTCACCGCCCGGACCGCCGGCATCGCCTGCACGGCCTGTGGCCGGTTCTCCACCGTATCCACCATCTTCACCTCCCGAATTCTTCTCTTTGGAAGAAGACTGGGAGGGGAACGGGGGGTTGTAAAGGGCTTCGCTCAAGGCTGGCCGAAAGTGCTAGGCGCGGTGCGCGACCGGACGGCCTCCTGGGGCTTGTGCCTGTGATGATGCAAGCCAATGATGCGGAAGGGTTTATCCGGTCAGCATCTCGATGCGGGCGGTGGCCATGCGGATGCGCCCGGCAAGCAGGATGGCGAGGTTGCGCATGATCTTGTCGGCGGCGCGGGCGTGGGTCTCCTGGAAGGCATGGAACTGGTCGGCCGTCACCTCCACGCACACCGCCTCCGTGTCCGCCCAGACGTCCGTGCTGCGCGGCTGCTCGATGAGGGCCATTTCCCCGAACACCATGCCGGGGATCATGGTGGAGAGCCGCACGTCTCCCACCGAGCGCGCGCTGACCATGCCCCGCAGCAGGAAATAGACCCTGGCCGGCGGCTCGTTGGCGGAGATGATCCTTGTGCCGGCCGGGAATACGACGCGGGTGCCGAGCCGGGACAGATCGGCCAACTCCTGAGGGGAAAGGCCCGCGAGCAGCGCCTGTCGGCTGAGGTCCGCCTCCACCTCTATGCGCGAGAACCCGCCATGGCGGTACACCACCTGGTCCTCGGCCCACTCCACCGCCGCGTCGTAGGTGGGGAAGATGCGCACGCGCACGCCCTGCTCGCGCAGCGCCTTCAGCTGGGGATTGAGCGGGGAGGCCGCCTCCACGCCGGCGATGACCGCGGTGGTGGCGGCCGGCAGCTGGTTCTTGATGAGGCCGGTCAGCAGCCTCAAGCCGGCATCGGTGATGGTGGCGACGCGGTGCAGGTTGAGGATGAGGAACTCCGGCACGTCACCGGGGGCGGTGAGGCGTCGCGTGACATAATCCATGGAGGCGAAGGAAAGCTTGCCGGCCAGCTCGATGGCGCGGATGGCGCCGGAACGGGCGGAGAGGATGTCCTGTTCGTGCGGCTGCCGGCCGGGCTTGGAGGGCACGGTGCGGAAATCGTAATCGGCGACGATGCAGGTGCGCACATCGTCCCGCCGGGAGAGCATGTGCAGGTCGAAGGCCTCGGAAATGGCCTCGCAGGTACGGATGCCGCGCACGCTGTTGCCGTGCATGTCGAGCCGCGGAGAGAAGGTGCCGAGGCCGAGCTGGGACGGCAGCGCCGCGAGAATGCCGCCGCCCACACCGCTCTTGGCCGGCACGCCCACGCGGTAGATCCACTCGCCGGCGAAGTCGTACATGCCGGATGAACTCATGACCGCCAGCGTGCGCGCCACCGCGTAGCTGGAGGCCACGGTGACGCCGGTGAGCGGGTTGACGCCGTGGTTGGCGAAGGTCGCGCCCATCACTGCAAGGTCTCGGGCGGTGACGAGCACGGAGCACTGGCGGAAATAGACGTCGAGCAGCCGGTCCACGTCTCCCGTGACGCCGCCATAGGTGCGCAGGAGGTAGGCGATGGCGCGGTTTCGGTCGCCGGTGGAGCGCTCGCTCTCGAACACCGCCTCGTCCAGGCCGAGGTCGCGCCCGGCGAAGCGGCCGAGGGCTTGGCGGATCAGCTCGAACGCATCCCCGCCGGTGCTCTCGGCAATCAGGCCCGAGCAGGCGATGGCGCCCGCATTCACCATGGCGTTGAACGGCTTGTTGTCGGCTCGAAGGCGGATGGAGTTGAACGCCTCGCCGCTCGGCTCCACGCCGATGGCCGCTTCCACCCGCTCCGCCCCCAGCAGATCGAGCGCCAGGGCGAACACCATGGCCTTCGACACCGACTGGATGGTGAAGGGCACCTGCGTGTCGCCCGCCTCGTAGACATGCCCGTCCGTGGTGGCGACAGCGATGCCGAAATGGTCGGGATTGGCCTTGCCCAGTTCGGGGATGTAGGAGGCGACCTCGCCCTCGTCGATGCGGGAGAAGTCCGCGTGCGTGTCCTTCAGGAACCGCAGCAACGGGGTCTCGAGGGTGGTCGAGGGATGGGGCAAGGTCAGGCTCCGAATTCACCTCCAGTGAAACGCCACCTGAGCCATGATGCAATGCCGCAAAACCATCGTCGCGCTGACGGAGGGAGAGCAGAGCAAGTCAGCGCGCGAGCCGCCGTGCGCTGCGGCAGATAACGCCAGCCTCGCGCGCCTGAGGTTCGCTGAGGAAACTACTTCTTGCCGAGGGCGCCGAGGGCGGCCTGGCAGGGCGGGGTCGTCTGTTCCTTCTTGCTCTGCATGCACTGGACCACGCGGCCGCCGCCGGGTTGCACGTCGCCGCACAGCTTCTTCACGTCCGCCGAACAGGCGGTGCGCAGGGCCTGGGCCTGCTCTGCGGTGAGATTGGCGGCGGTCTGCGCCGGAGCCGGGCCGGCGCAGAGGGCCAGAAGAGGGAGCGCGAGGAAAGAGGCGCGCAGGGAGAGGGTCATCGGCAGGATCCTCGTGTGGTTGCGTCGGTTCTATGCCTGACCCTCGCGGGGCGAGGTTGCACAGGCATTCCCCGAAGGTAACGAATCGCGACGGAGTGTAACGTCCCTGCCGCGGCAAAAAAGCGACTCCCGCCGCGCCTCAGCTCTCTTCGCCTGGGAGCTTGGTGCCGGTGATGCGGGCATAGAGGCGGGCGACGGAGGCGTCGTCGTCGCGGCCCATGCCGGCGGCGGAAGTGGCGAGAAACATCTGCAGGGCGGCGGCCGAGACCGGCACCGGGAACTTCGCGCTGCGCGCCATGTCCTGGATGATGCCGAGGTCTTTCACGAAGATGTCCACGGCGCTTTTCGGCGTGTAGTCGCCGTCGAGCACATGCGGCATGCGATTCTCGAACATCCAGCTGTTGCCGGCCGAGGCGGTGATGACCTCGTAGACTTTCTTCAGGTCCAGCCCCTGCCGCGCGGCGAAGGCCATGGCCTCGCTGGCGGCGGCGATGTGCACGCCGGCGAGGAGCTGGTTGATCATCTTGAAGGCGGCACCCTGACCGGGAGCGTCACCCAGCGCGTAGAGCTTGGCGGCCATGGCATCGAGGGCTGGCTTCGCCCTGGCGAAGGCGGCGGGGCTGCCGGAGGCGAGGATGGTAAGCGCCCCTTCCGCCGCCCTTTGGGCGCCGCCGGAGATGGGGGCGTCGAGATAGTGCCGCCCAGTGGCCTCCAGCCGTGCGGCGAGGCTGCGGGCGATGTCCGGGTCCATGGTGGCGGAGGAGATGAAGACGGCGCCCTCGGGCAGCGTCTCGGCGACGCCGGAAGGCCCGAACAGGATGGCCTCCGTCTGCGCGGCGTTGACCACCACGCTCACCACCATGTCCGCCCCTTCGGCCGCCTCAGCCGGCGAGGCCACACCACGCCCGCCCGCGGCGCTGAAACGCTCCACCGCGGCCGCGCCCACATCGCAGCCGGCCACATGGAGCCCCGCCCGCAGCAGAGACTGCGCCATGCCGAAGCCCATGGAGCCGAGGCCGATCACGCCCGCGCGTCCGGCGCCCTGGTTGCCCGCTGTTCCTTCCGCCTGCTCGACCATGGCCGTTTCCCCGTGTCTCGGCCGCCTGTTGGCCAGACGGCATCCGGAGCCTTTGTAAGAGTCCGCCGATGGTGGATCAAATCGTTTTAGCCGCGGTGCGGTTCACGCTTGCCAAGGGAGTTCCGCTTCGCTTTGGTGCGTCGGCGGAACAAGCGGAGGCCGGCCATGGACGAGACCAGACTGCGGGAGGAGATCTGCCGCTTCGGGCGCTCCCTGTTCGAGCGGGGGCTGACGCCCGGCTCGTCCGGCAATATCAGCCTGAGGCTCGACGATGGCGGATGGCTGGTGACGCCCACCAATGCGTCCCTCGGCTTCCTTGATCCCGCGCGCATCTCCCGCCTCGATGCCGCTGGACGGCTCCTGAGTGGCGATCCGCCCACCAAGGAAATCCCGCTGCATTCGGCGCTCTACGAGACCCGCGGGACGGCCCGGGCCATCGTGCACCTGCACTCAACCCACTCGGTGGCGCTCACCATGCTGCCGGAGATCGATCCGCGCGCGGCCTTGCCGCCCATGACGCCCTATTACCTCATGCGTGCCGGGCAGACGGCGCTTCTGCCCTATTATCGGCCGGGCGATCCCGCCGTCGCTGACGCGATCCGGGGCCTTGCCGGCCGGTACACGTCAGTGCTCTTGGCCAATCACGGTCCGGTGGTTGCGGGCGACACGCTGGAGGCGGCGGTCTTCGCTACCGAGGAGCTGGAAGAGACAGCGAAGCTCTATCTGCTGCTGCGCGGCCTCAATCCGCGTTATTTGTCGCCGGCACAGGTGGACGATCTGGTGAAGACCTTCGGCCTCACGCTCCCCGCGCCGGATGCCCACCACGACCACGACCATCACGGGCATGCTCATTCGACCGAGGACTGACCGGTCCGAAACGAGAAACGGCGCCCCGGGGACCGGAGCGCCGTTCGAAGGAATACCCCTCTCGCGTCAGTAGACGCCGGCACTGCGGGCCGGGGCCGGGGATGCGGCCGGCTTCGGCGCGGCGGCGGCCGGCTTGGAGGTGCCGGTGGGCTTCGCCGCATCGGGCTTCGCGCCGGCGGGCTTCGGCTTCTTGGCGGCGGCTGTTCCGGGGGTGGCGAGGGCCACCTTCAGCGGCTTGTCCATGGCCACCATCTGCGACAGCGTGGCGAACTTGTAGCCCTTGGCCGCCAGCTCATCGAGGATGCGCGGCATGGCATCCACGGTGGTGGCGTAGATGTCGTGGGAGAGCACGATGGCGCCGGGCTTCACCTGCGCCATGATGGCGTCATGCACAGCCTGGCTGTTGCGGTTCTTCCAGTCGTTGGGGTCCACCGACCAGTTGACGATGGTCAGGCCGTACTTGTCCTCGATGTAGCTGCGCAGCGACGGCTTCATGGAGCCGTAGGGCGGGCGCAGATAGATCGGGCGCTTGCCAGTGACCTGGAAGATGGCTTCGGAGGTGTTGCCCAGCTCCTTGTCCACGGCCGCCTGGCTGATGCGGGTGAGCTGCGGATGGCTCCAGGAATGGCTGCCGATCTCGTGGCCCTCGTCGGCGATCATCTTCAGCACTTCGGGGTGCTTGGCGACCATGTTGCCGAGCACGAAGAAGGTCACCTTGATGTTGCGCTCGCGCAGGATCTGCAGGAGGCGCGGCGTCGTCTCCGGGTTCGGGCCGTCGTCGAAGGTCATGGCGATGTAGGAGCCATCCACGTCGAACGACTTGTAGGTGTAGTTCTTGCGCGGCGTGACCGGCGGCGGAGCCGCGGGCTCCGGCGCGGGGGCCGGCACCGGCTGGGCCGATGCGGCCGCGCTCTTCTGCGCGGCGGTCGCGCCCTTGCCCTGGGCGGCCTGTCCGGAAGCCGGGTTCGCCGGCTGGGAAATGGACTGCGTGGTCGCCGGGCCGTCATCCCTGGCCGACAGAAGCGGGCTGATGGCCATGCCTGCGCCAACGGCGGCGGCGGCCACAAATCCGGTAACGATGAGGAGCGGCTTCACGGCGGCGGTATCCCGGCCTTAGGTTCCATCTGTCTCGAAGCCTCACGTGTTTTTGTGGATAAATCGTGAAGTGCGCGGGACCCTCGCGCCTTTTTTGCCCGATTTGTCGGGTTTTCACCTGCCCCCTCACGGACTTGGGCTGCTGGATACCTCTGCGGCATCGCGGGCGTGGTGCTCAGTGAAAGTCCCGCGACTTGGGAAGTACCCTTACGTCACGCGGATGCTTGCGCGGATGCTGGGGGTGGGCGAACTCGTCGGCCCGCGCCACCTCCATCCGCGGCTGCCGCACCTGGGAGAGCAAGGCGAGGTCGGCGGTGCGGTCGGTGAGGCGCTGGGCCATGAGATGGACCACCCCCTCCGGGCTCTTCTGGATGCGTCCTTCCACCAAAAGCAGGCGCGCGCCCATCACCTCGCGGCGGAAGCGCTCCAGCGTCCGCTCCCACAGAACGATATTGGTGATGCCGGTCTCATCCTCGATGGTGATGAAGATGGCCTTGCCGTTGCCCGGCCGCTGGCGCACCAGCACCACGCCGGCGGTGCGGGCAAAGGCGCCGTCCTTCAGTGCTGATGCCTCGGCGCAGGAAAGAATGCGTTCTTTCCGGAAATGCTCGCGCAGTTCGCCCATGGGATGCCCCTTCAGGGAGAGGCGCACCGTCTGGTAGTCGGCGACGATGTGCTCCGAGCGCGCCATGCGCGGCAGCGTCACCTCCTCTTCAACGCCCAATTCACGGGCGTCCGCCGCCGCGAACAGGGGCAGAGCGTCGTCGTCCGGCAGGCGGCGGGCGTGCCACAGCGCCGCGCGGCGGTCGAGGCCCATGGAGCGGAAGGCATCCGCATCGGCGAGCAGCTTCACCGCGCGGGTGGGCAGGCGGGCACGGCGGGCGAGGTCCTCGATGCTTGCGAAGGGAAAGGCGCGGGCGGCGGCGAGGCGCCCGCCCCAGTCCTCGTGAAAGCCATCCACCTGTCGGAAGCCGAGACGCAGGGCGAGGGTGCCATCGTCGCGGTGTTCCAGCGTGTTGTCGTGATGGCTGAAATTGACGTCGATCGGGCGCACCTCCACGCCATGCTCGCGGGCATCCCGCACGATCTGCGCCGGGGCGTAGAAGCCCATGGGCTGGGCGTTGAGCAGTGCGCAGGCAAAGGCGGCCGGGTGGCGGCACTTGATGTAGGAGGAAATGTAGACGAGCTTGGCGAAGGAGGCAGCATGGCTCTCGGGAAAGCCGTAGCTGCCGAAGCCCTTGATCTGCTCGAAGCAGCGCGCAGCAAATTCCCGCTTGTAGCCGCGCGCCACCATGCGCTCCACCATCAGGCTCTCGAATTCGTGGATGGTGCCGAGGTTGCGGAAGGTGGCCATGGCCCGGCGCAGCTTGTTGGCTTCCACATCGGAGAAACGGGCGGCGACCATGGCAAGCTTCATGGCTTGCTCCTGAAACAGCGGCACGCCGAGCGTTTTGTGGAGGACGTCGCGCAGTTCGTCCTTGTCGCCGAGATGCGGGGCGGGGGAGGGGTAATCCACCGCCTCCAGCCCGTTGCGGCGCCTCAGATAGGGGTGGACCATGTCGCCCTGGATCGGTCCCGGCCGCACGATGGCTACCTGGATGACGAGGTCGTAGAACTCCTTCGGCTTCAGGCGCGGCAGCATGTTGATCTGCGCCCGGCTCTCCACCTGGAACACGCCGATGGAATCCCCGCGCTGGAGCATGGCGTAGACATCTGCTCGCCCGCTTGGCACGTCGGCAAGACCCCAGTCGATGCCCTCGTGGTCGCGCATCAGGTCGAGCGCCTTCCGGATGCAGGTGAGCATGCCGAGCGCCAGGACATCCACCTTCATCAGGCCGAGCACGTCGATGTCGTCCTTGTCCCATTCGATGAAGGTGCGGTCCGCCATGGCGGCGTTGCCGATGGGCACCGTGTCATCCAGCCGCTCACGGGCCAGCACGAAGCCGCCCACATGCTGGGAGAGGTGGCGCGGCGCGCCCATCAGCCGGCCGGCCAGCTCCACCGCGCGGCGGATGAAGGGATTTGACGGGTCGAGCCCCGCCTCCCGGATATGCGCGTCGGAAATGTCCCGCCCCCAACTGCCCCACTGGGTGGAGGCGAGGCGCGCCGTGACGTCCTCGGTCAGCCCGAGGGCCTTGCCCACGTCGCGGATGGCGCTGCGCGGGCGGTAGTGGATGACGGTGGCGACGATGCCGGCGCGGTGGCGGCCGTATTTCTCGTAGATGTGCTGGATCACCTCCTCGCGCCGCGCGTGCTCGAAATCCACGTCGATATCGGGCGGCTCGCGCCGTTCCTCGGAGATGAAGCGGGCGAAGAGAAGATCGTTGTCGGCGGGGTCCACGGCGGTGATGCCGAGCACGTAGCAAACGGCTGAATTCGCCGCCGAGCCCCGCCCCTGGCAGAGGATGCCCTGGCTCTCGGCGAAGCGCACGATGTCGTGGATGGTGAGAAAGTAAGGCGCGTACTCGAGCTTGCGGATGAGGGCCAGCTCGTCCCTCAGCAGCTTTTCCACCTTCTCCGGCACCCCTTCGGGATAGCGCACGGCGGCACAGCGCCAGGTCAGTTCCTCAAGCCACGCCTGCGGCGTCCAGCCGGGGGGCACCGGCTCCTCGGGATAGTCGTATTTCAGCTCCTTGAGGGTGAAGTCGATGCGGGCGAGGAGGGACGCGCTTTCCGCCACCGCCTCGGGGGCGTCGCGGAACAGACGCGCCATCTCGGCGGCAGGCTTGAGGTGGCGCTCGGCATTCGCCATGAGCCGCCGCCCGGCCTCGGCGATGGTGGTGCCCTCGCGCACGCAGGTGAGAATATCCTGCAAGTCGCGCTCCTTGGGCGTCGCATACAGCACCTCGTTCATCGCCAGCAGAGGCACGCCGGCGGCGTGGGCGACGGATTTCAGCGCGGCCAGGCGGCGGCGGTCGGCGCCATGGAAGGGCATATCGGCGCCAAGCCACACCGCACCGGGGGCGGCCTCGGCGAGGCGGGAGAGGAGGGGCGGAAGATCGCTTCCGTCTTCGCCCGGCAGCACGATGAGCATCAGGTCGCGCGCGTCGGCGAGGAGGTCGGCGAGGGAAAGGTGGCATTCGCCCTTCTTCGCCCGCCGGTTGCCGGTGGTCAGGAGACGGCAGAGCCGGCCCCAGCCGGCGCGGGTCGAGGGATAGGCGATGATATCCCCCGTGCCGTCGCAGAAGATGAGCCGTGCACCCGTCACCAGCCGGAAGGCGCGGGCACGGGCGGCGACGGCGCGCTTGGCCTCCGCCTCGGGATCGTCGGTTTCCAGATTCTCGTCGAGGGCGCGCAGGTCCTCCAGGGCGCTATAGGCCCGCACCACGCCGGCCACCGTATTGCGGTCGGCGATGCCGAGACCGTCGAGACCGAGAGCGACGGCGGTGCGCACCAGATGGGCCGGCGCGCTCGCCCCGCGCAGGAAGGAGAAATGCGAGGCCGTCGCCAGCTCCGCATAGAAAGGTGCGCTCACGGGAACAGCCCGTGCAGGAACCAGCGGGGCGCCGACGTCTCACGCCCGTAGGTGCCCTCGCGATAGAGCCAGAAGCGGCGGCCTTCAGTGTCCTCTACGCGGAAATAGTCGCGGGTCAGGCCCGGCCGGTTGCCATCGAGGGCGGTCCACCATTCCGGCGCGATGCGTTCCGGCCCCTCGGCCCGCGCCACCTCGTGCAGCACCCGCCGCCAGCGGAAGCGCAAAGGCGGGCCGTCGGGCACCTCGGCCAGCGTTTCCACCGGCTCGGGCGCGGGAAACAACGCCGGCGGGCGGGTGAGGGGCGCATCGGCGGCGGCCGGCTCGGCCCAGTCGTGCGCCAGGGAGGTCTGGGCGCGTGTTTCCCGGCTGCGCCACGTCTTCTGCGCTGGCACCCGCACGGCGGCGCGCTCGGGAATATGGCTGTCCAGCGCGGCAAGGCAGGTGACGCGTCGTGGTCCGAGCCGGGCGGAGAGAATGTCCACCAGCTGGTCGAGCCCTGCGCCGTCCGGTTCGGCGTCGAAGCCGGATTGGGTGGCGGCGAGCGGCTCGGCGGCGGTGACGGACAGGCGGATGACGTCATAGCCGAAGCCGGGATCGAGCGGGTCGGCCAACGCCTCCAGCCGCTCGCGGAACAGGGCGGCGAGGCGCGCGCCGTCGCGCAGTGGCGCAGCCGTGCCAGCCGCCACCCGCCGCACCGCGCCGTCGCTGCGAAAGAAGGCGGCCTCGAAGCGCCGTCCGCCCTCGCCGTGCCGCTCCAGCACGCCGGTGAGGTCGCGGGCGAGGTCGGCGAGGACGGCGCGGGCGGTCGCCTCGTCACCCATGGGTTCGGCGAAGCGCCGCTCCGCCACATAGACGGGCAGGGGATTGAGCGGGGAAATGGGCGGAGAGGCGGCGCCGCACAACTCGTCCAGCCGCTCCACCAGGGCGCTGCCGAAGCGGGCGGCGAGGGCCGCGCGGGGCTTGCCGGCGATGTCGCCGATGCGCACCAGCCCGAGATAGGAAAGGCTGCGCGCCGCCTCCGCATCCAGGCCGAGTGCCTCCACCGGCAAAGGCGCCACGGCCTCCCGTTCGCCTCCCGCCAGCACCACCCGACCCGGCCTCCAGTGGGCGAGGGCGAGGGCAGCTCGGGCGGTGCCTGCCACAGCCCCGCAGGCGGTGAGACCGGTGGCGGCGAGCCGTTCCGTCATGGCAGACAGTAGGTCCGCCTCGCCACCGAACAGATGGGCGCAGCCGGTGATATCGAGCACGATGCCGTCCGGCCCGGACACGGCGACGAAGGGCGTCCAGCGCTCGCACCACGAGGCGATGGCGGCGAGCAGCGTCGCGTCCGCCGCCGCATCCGCCTCCACCGCCTCGATCTTCGGCACGCGGGCCTGCGCATCCGCCAGCGTGAGGCCGGGATGGAGCCCGAGGCGGGCCGCGGCGGCGTCCACCGCGGCGAGGCGGCGGGCATTGGCCTTCACCTCGACCGTGACCAGCGGCGGGTCAGCCGGTGCGGCGCCAGCCGACGACATGCGACGTCCCCGCCGGCTGCGGTGCAGCCGGTCGGTCGGCAGGCGCGGCAGGAAGAGCGCGGCGAGGCGTCGGGACGAAGCGTCGGGCATGGGCATTCCATTCCACGGTGAATCGGCCGGTGGGGCCGAGGCGGTTGCGCTCGATCTCCAGCGCGAAGGCGGGTGGGCCGAGGCAGAAGGCCGGCACATCCCCCGTCACCCGGGAGGGGGCCGCGGCGACCCGCCAGCGGGTGGCGGCGGCGGAGGGACCGGGGTCCGCCCCCGGCCGCAGCAGAAGGGACGGCACACCGGAGCGCTCGCTGCGTAAGGCGAGGCGGCGGGTGGCGGTGAGATCGATGAGGCGCGGGGATCCCCAGGGCTCGGCCACCACCAGCCCGAGGGCGCCATGGCCAAGGGCTTCCTCTGCGGCGCCCAGCGTGTCGGCGGCGTCTGCTGCGGCCACCAGGATCAGGCGGGACGGATCGAGCCCGAAGGCGGCGCAGCCGGGGCCGTAGATGTCGCCGCCCTCCAGCGCCGCCATATCCTGCCGCACCCACAGCACCGGCTTGCGGGTACCGGCCGCGAGCGCGAGGGCGAAGCCGAGCACGGCGGCGGCATTGCCCTTCTCCGCCGGAAAAGCCTCGTGCAGCGCATCGCGGGCGAGGCCACCCCCCAACGCCTCGTCCAGCGGCCCCCCAAGGGACAGGCGCGGCCGGGCAGGACCGTCCGGAGGGCCGGACAGCCGTTCCATCTCGACGATGCGGCGGCGAAGGGCCGCCAGATCCTCGCGGGGAGCCTGCTCGGGGTGCATGAATGAAGGACCAATGTTCCTATTTTGTTCTTTTTAAAAGGACTCCGGGAGGGCGGAATGTCAACCGTATGGAGGTCCGGCAGCAGGGCCTGCGGGGGCTGGAGCGAGCCCTTCGCAGGCAGGTGAAGCGGCGCGGTCTTGTCCCCGTAATTCACAGATAAGGTATTCTGAAACCGTTGTTGTGAGGTGCAAACCTCCCCTTAACGCCCCCGCCCTAGTGTCCTCGAAACGGCGCCGGTGCTGCGGATTTCGGATTCCCATGTCTTCCTTCAACCGTCCTCCGAGACCTCTTGCGTATCCTTCCTACGCTCCGGACGACTCGTTCGATCCACCAGCCGATTCCGGCACCGAACGTGGCCTGCCCTCGTTCTACGAGCGGATTCCGGAATACGACCCGGCCATCCACGACGGCGCCTTCGAGGCTGCCGAAACCCACAGCTGGATCGACCTGGAGCTGGTCCCGAGCTGGCTGCGGCCGTTCACCCTCGACGCCAACACCCGCTTCACCCGCACCCCGGACCATCTGCTGCGCCCCCGCGAGCCAGGCGCGGCCCCGTTGCCGCCAGTCTTGCCGCAGGTCCCCACCCCGGTCACGACCCAGGGGTCGAGCCGCGGCTGGCACTTCCTGTTCGAGCCGGCGGACGACGTGGTCCAGCCGGTGGCACAGCCCGTCGCCAAGCTTGCGGATATCCCCACGGAGACAGCCTTCGCCGCGCCTGCCTCCGTGCCGGAAGAGGTGACGGCGGCTCCCGTCGTCCTGCCTCCCGTCGAGGAAGAAACAGCTGAGGCCTACGAGGCTCCCGCTTCCGAGGTCGCGCTTGCAGAGGCTGCCCCGG
Organism: Xanthobacter aminoxidans; assembly: GCF_043193615.1. Classification (NCBI taxonomy): domain Bacteria; kingdom Pseudomonadati; phylum Pseudomonadota; class Alphaproteobacteria; order Hyphomicrobiales; family Xanthobacteraceae; genus Xanthobacter; species Xanthobacter aminoxidans. The sequence continues at coordinate 582,013 of NZ_JBAFUS010000002.1, forward strand.
GCGAGGAGTTTCTGACTGAAACGACAGCGCCTGTGCTCCTTGAAGCCGACACCGCGCCGCAGGCTGTGGCCGAGGCGGCTTCGGAGGTCGACACGGCTGATGTCCCCGATCACCTCTGGAGCTTGCTGCGCCTCGTCGTTCTCGGCCGCGCCGCCACCCCGCCCGCTCCGGCCGGGGAGCAGGACCTTGATCCGGCGCCCGCAGAGGCGGTCGATGCGGAAGACGACCTTGTGAAGAACGAGGACACGGCTTTCGAGGCGCTGTCCGATACCGAGGAGGCTGCCGACTTCGACGAAGACGAGGTCTTAGAGGCGGCCGCCTCCGAGGAGGATGAACTCGAGGATGACGCGTTCGAGGACGAGGACGCCGAGGATGATGAGGTCGCCGAACTGGACGGCGACACGGACGACGCCGAGGAGGAGGGCGATGAGGTCGACCTTTCCGAGGACGACGACGAACTGGACGAGGACGACGCGGAGCTCTCCTCCGAGCTGGAGGAGGATGACCTCGAAGACGACGAACTCGAAGACGATGCTTTCGAGGACGCGGAGCTGACGGAAGACGAGGAAGACGAGGAAATCGACGCCGAACTCGACGAGGACGAGGCGGAAGACGCCGCCGCGCTTGAAGACGACGATCAGGCTGATGACAAGGCCGAAGCCGAGGACGAAGCATTACCCCTCGCGGCCACGCCGATCCTTTCGGGTGAGGCGTTCGCATCCTGGCGGCCCTACCAGCAGAGCATCAGCGCCCAGTTCTTCGGCGCCCTGCATTCGGCTGCCACGTCCGCTCCCGCGGCTTCGGCCGCGGCGCCTGCAGTGTCGGATGCCGTCGCCCCCGTTCCGGTGCAGGCCGTTGCAACCCTCCCGCCCGATCTCGCGCCCGCAGCTGCGGAGGGCACGGAAGGCCCCTATTTCCTCCCGCCCCTCGACCTGCTGCGCGAGCCGCCGGTGGTGGAGCCGGACTATGAGCTGTCCGAGGAGTTCCTCGACCAGTCCTCCAGTATGCTGCAGCAGGTGCTGCGCGACTTCGGCGTGCGCGGCGAGGTGATCGATGCCAATCCCGGCCCTGTCGTCACGCTCTACGAGTTCGAGCCGGCACCGGGGGTGAAGTCCTCCCGCGTCATCGGCTTGTCGCCTGACATCGCCCGCTCCATGAGCGCCGTTTCCGCCCGCGTGGCGGTGGTGGAGGGGCGCAACGTCATCGGCATCGAGCTGCCCAACCGGCGGCGCGAGACCGTGTGGCTGCGCGAGCTTCTGGCGAGCCACGAATTCGCCGAGGCCCATCCCAAGCTCGGTCTCTGTCTCGGCAAGACCATCGGCGGCGTGCCGGTGATCGCCGACCTCGCGCGGATGCCGCATCTGCTGGTCGCCGGCACCACCGGCTCCGGCAAGTCGGTGGCCATCAACACCATGATCCTGAGCCTGCTCTACCGGCACACGCCGGAAGCCTGCCGGCTCATCATGATCGACCCGAAGATGCTGGAACTCTCGGTCTACGAGGGCATCCCGCATCTGCTCACCCCCGTCGTCACCGACCCCAAGAAGGCGATCATCGCGCTGAAGTGGGCGGTGAAGGAGATGGAGGAGCGCTATCGCAAGATGAGCCGCCTCGCCGTGCGCAACATCGACGGCTACAACGCCCGCGTCCGCGAGGCGGCAGCCAGGGCTGAGATCATCACCCGCAACGTCCAGGTGGGGTTCGATCGCGAGACAGGGGAGGCCCTGTTCGAGGAACAGGAGATGGACCTCACCGCGCTGCCCTACATCGTCGTCATCGTGGACGAGATGGCCGACCTGATGATGGTGGCGGGCAAGGAAATCGAAGGCGCCATCCAGCGCCTCGCCCAGATGGCCCGCGCCGCCGGTATCCACCTCGTGATGGCGACGCAGCGGCCCTCCGTGGACGTCATCACCGGCACCATCAAGGCCAATTTCCCCACCCGTATCTCCTTCCAGGTGACCAGCAAGATCGACAGCCGCACCATCCTCGGCGAGATGGGCGCGGAAACGCTGCTGGGGCAGGGCGACATGCTGTTCATGGCCGGCGGCGGCCGCATCAGCCGCGTCCACGGCCCGTTTGTCTCCGACGGCGAGGTGGAGAAGGTCGTCGCCTTCCTCAAGGCCCAGGGCGGGCCGGACTATATCGACGAGGTGGTGCTGGACGAGGATGCCGTGGCCGAGGACGATGACGAGGCGGTGTTCGACCGCTCCGGCATCGCCGATGCGGGCGGCGACCTCTACGAGCAGGCTGTGGCCATCGTCATGCGTGATCGCAAGGCCTCCACCTCCTACATCCAGCGCCGCTTGCAGGTGGGCTACAACAAGGCCGCCTCCCTCATGGAGCGCATGGAGACCGAAGGCATCGTCGGCCCCGCCAACCACGCCGGAAAGCGCGAAATCCTCACCTTCTCGCGACCGGGGTGAGGTTCGCTCCACCGGCGATCCTCCACCCTTGCCTCCCGCGCGCCCTGGGCTACCTTGTCCGCTTGATCCGGGCCAACCGGACGCGCGGTCGGGGCGCGGGATCGGGAGACGTTCAGTGGTGCAACCCTTCAGCGTGGTCCAGGGAGGCCGCATGGCTCAGGCATGCGCGGTCGGGCTGCGCAACATCTCCATCGCCTTTCCCGGTGCCAGCCGTGCGGCTTTGCCCTTCGTCGCGGTGCAGGGCGTCAATCTCGAGGTTGCGGATGGCGAGTTCGTCGCCATCGTCGGCCCTACGGGCTGCGGCAAGTCCACCTTGCTCAACGCGACGGCCGGCCTGCTGAAACCGGCCTCCGGCACGGTCACGATCCACGGCAAGCCCCTCGCCGGCCTCAACCGCGCGGCCGGCTATCTCTTCCAGGCCGAGGCTCTGTTCCCATGGAAGACGGCGCTCGACAACGTGGCCATCGGCCTCGAGGTCGCCGGCACCGACACGGACGAGGCGCGCGCCCGCGCCCGCAAGTGGCTGGCCCGCGTGGGGCTCGCGGCCTTTGCCGATCGCTACCCCCACCAATTATCCGGCGGGCAGAGGAAGCGCGTGGGCCTTGCCCAGGTGCTGATCCGTGACCCCAAGATCCTGCTCATGGACGAGCCTTTCGGCCCGCTCGACGCCCAGACCCGTCAGATCATGGGCAACCTCCTGCTCGATCTGTGGAGCCAGGACCGCAAGGCCGTGATGTTCGTGACCCACGATCTGGAGGAGGCGATTTCGCTGGCCGATCGGGTGGTCATCATGGGCGCGGGGCCGGCCTCGCGCATCATCGGCCAGTGGCGCGTGCCGATCCCTCGACCGCGTGACATCGATGTGCGGCTGGAGCCCGCCTTCCACCACCTTCACCGCGAGATCTGGGCGGCGCTGAAGGATGAGGTGGTGAAGGGATATCGCCAGTCCGAGGTCGCGAGCTGAACCATGCGCAACCGTTTCACGCTGTTCACCCTGCAGGTGCTGGTGGCGGTGGTGCTGATCGCCATCTGGCATTTCGGCTCCACGGTGAAGGTCTCGATTCCGGCGCTCTCGCCGAAGCCCTTCTACCCGCTCGATCCCTTCTTCTTCTCGACGCCGCTGGCCGTTTTCGAGAGGACCTTCAAGGACTTCTACACGGGAGTGATCTGGTATCACCTCGGCATCACGCTGCTGGAGACCATGCTCGCCTTCGCCATCGGCGCTTTCGGCGGGGTGCTGGTGGGCTTCTGGTTCGCCCGCAAGGCGGTGATCGCGGCGGTGTTCGACCCTTATGTGAAGATGGCCAATGCGCTGCCGCGCGTGGTGCTGGCGCCCATCTTCGCCTTGTGGCTTGGGCTCGGCATCTGGTCCAAGGTGGCGCTGGGCGTCACGCTGGTGTTCTTCATCGTTTTTTTCAATGTCTATCAGGGTGTTAAGGAGGTCAGCCCGACGCTGCTCGCCAACGCCCGGATGCTGGGCATGAGCGAGCGACAGCTCATGCGGAACGTGTTCTGGCCCTCCGCGCTCACCTGGATGTTCTCCTCGCTCCATACCGCCGTTGGCTTTGCTCTGGTGGGGGCGGTGGTGGGGGAATATCTCGGTTCGGCGGCGGGGCTTGGCTATCGCATCCACCAGGCGGAAGGGGTGTTCGATGTCACCGGCGTGTTCTCGGGCATGCTGGTGCTCTCCATCTTCGTCATCATCATCGACACGGTGGTGAGCGCAATCGAGAACCGCCTGCTCGTCTGGCGCCCCGCGCCGGCGACGCAGGCGTGAAGAAAAACGGGAGGAAAATCATGAAGATGCTCAAGCTCGCGGTGGCCGCCCTCGCGCTCGCCTTCGCCGCTCCTGCGGCGGCCCAGCAGGCCGCCAAGATCGAGAAGCCGAAGCTCACGCTGGGCGTCGGCGGCAAGCCGCTGCTTTATTACCTGCCGCTGACGATCGCCGAGCGGAAGGGCTTCTTCAAGGAGGAGGGGCTGGATGTCGCCATCAACGATTTCGGCGGCGGAGCCAAGTCTTTGCAGGCACTTATCGGCGGCTCCATCGATGTGGTGACGGGGGCTTACGAGCACACGATCCGCATGCAGGCCAAGGGCCAGGACATTGTTTCCGTTATCGAATTGGGCCGCTTCCCGGGGATCGTCCTGGTGGCGCGGAAGGATCGGCCGATCAAGTCGGTGAAGGACCTGAAGGGTGCCAAGATCGGCGTGACCGCGCCAGGCTCCTCCACGAACTTCTTCGTCAATTTCCTGATGGCGAAAGATGGCCTGAAGCCAGATGATGCCTCCTACGTCGGTGTCGGCGGTGGAGCCTCAGCTGTGGCGCAGATGAAGCGTGGCGAAATCGACGCCATGTCCAATCTCGACCCGGTCATTACCAAGCTGGAAGACGATGGGGACGTGATTGTTCTGGCGGACAGCCGAACGGAAGCCGGAAACGACAAGATTTTTGGCGGAGCGAACCCGGCCGCCGTGCTCTACATGAAGCGCGACTTCATGGAGCAGAATCCCGTCACTACCCAGAAGCTCGTGAACGCATTCTACAAGGCGCTTCAATGGCTTAAGACCGCCACGCCCGAGGATGTGGCGGCGGTGGTGCCGGAGGAATATCTGCTCGGGGACAAGGCGCTCTACCTCAACGCGGTCAAGAACTCCCTGCCGATCTATTCGCGCACCGGCCTCATCCCCGAAAAGGGCATGCAAAATGCCCTCAACATGTTGGTGGAGTTCGATCCTGAGCTGAAGGCGGCGAAGATCGACCTCGCCAAGACGTTCGACGGCACCTTCGTGGCGAAGGCGGCGGCAGGCAAATAGTCCGGCCCCGGTTCGGGTGTGTTTCACCACCTTGCCGGTGGGCGTTCACCCCCGGTATCGGGTGGGTTCGGCAAAAGGTTCAGGAGCGGCGGGCAAAAATCTTCCCCGCCGCCCTTGAACCGCCGCGATTGATCCCTATCTTCCCATCAACCCCAGCCGATGGATGCGGCGCGCTTTTGAGCGCAGACGCTTCCGGGAGACGGACGGATGTACTCCGATCCCGCCTGAGCAGATTGCACCAAGGCATGGGGCGTTCGTTCCTCCGCTTTCCATTTCATGGATGTGCGGAGGGGCGAGCCGAGCGGACAAGTTCGTCGACGGCCTTCTTCGTTTCCTTCGGGCCGCGACGCAAAAGCCTTCCCCAAGTACGAACCTGTCCTGAACTGCGTCCCGTTGCGCCGTGACTCTTTTGTGGTCGCGTGTCGCCGGGACGATCGGCGCTTTTCGGGAAACTCCCGGAGAGCGTTTCCACAGGAGGCCTCCATGGCCACGGGTACTGTCAAGTTTTTCAACGCCCAGAAGGGTTTCGGCTTCATCGTTCAGGATGAGGGCGGCCCCGACGTGTTCGTCCACATCTCCGACGTGGAGCGCTCCGGCATGTACAGCCTGAACGACGGCCAGAAGGTCTCGTTCGATGTCGTCCCGGACAACCGCGGCAAGAGCAAGGCTGCGAACCTCGCCGCCCTCTGACGCGGCTTGAAGCCGAGGGTGCGTGAGCCTGCTCACGACCCTTCGGCCAAGTCCGCCTTAGGCCCGCGGCCAAGCCCGCGCGGCGCCTGAGCGAACCCGCTCGGCGCTGATCGCGGGCCGGGACCGATGGGTCTTGTCGCTGACAAGAATCTCGGCGTTGACAAGAAAAGGCCCGGTCGTCGCAAGACGGCCGGGCCTTTTTCGTGCCTCGACTTTCGTGCCTCGATGGAAGATCAGCGCAGCACGTAGACGGTCGCGCCCACGCGCACGCGGTTGTAGAGGTCCACCACGTCGTCGTTGGTCATGCGGAAGCAGCCCGACGACACCGCCTGCCCGATGGTCTCCGGCTCGTTGGAGCCGTGGATGCGGTAGAGGCTGGAGCCGAGATACATGGCGCGGGCGCCGAGCGGGTTGTCGATGCCACCGGGCATGTAGCGGGGCAGATCGGGGCGGCGCTTCAGCATCTGGGAGGGGGGCGTCCAGGAGGGCCATTCCTTCTTGGCGCTCACCGTCTTCACGCCGGACCAGCGGAAGCCGTCGCGGCCGACGCCGATGCCGTAGCGGATGGCCTGGCCCCGCGCCGTCACATAATAAAGGCGCCGCTCCGAGGTCATGATGACGATGTTGCCCGGCGCATATTTCGGGTCGATGGAGACCATCTGGCGGCCGATGGGCGAAGTGCTGCCCACCACGCCGACATTGCCGCCGCCGAAGAACTTGTTGAAATTGAAGATGTCGTAGCGATCGTCGGCCTTGGCCGAGCCCGTCGCCACCAGCGCGGCGATGCCTGCGAAAACAAGCGATTTCAGCTTCATCATGGCTCTGCGTCTCGGATGGACCGGAGCGCGAACGACCATCGAGCACGCCCGGAAACGTCGGCAACACCGCTTTGTCGCCACAAAACGGACAAGACTGCAACCGCTTTGTGGCGAACGGGTTCCCGTCCCACGTGAGTGTGAAGCCGTCTTCTCCTAACGCGCTACCATCCCTGAAGTTGCTGCCGCAGCGGCAGCAAAAGCCGCGAGCGTGGTGTTGAAGCGGTCCGCCGCCTCGATGAAGGGGGCGTGGCCGACCCCCGCATAAAGGTCCAGCCGGGCGCCGGGAATGGTCGCGGCGATATGCTCCGCCATGGCCGGGGCCACCACCTCGTCCAGCGCGCCCTGGGCCACCAGCACCGGCACGTCGAGGCGCTTCAACAGGTCTTCATACTCCGCCGTCCGGCCGAACAAGGCGGAGCGCACCTGCTGCGGCACCATCATGTTCACCGCCAGCAATTGCTCGAACAGCGGCTGGGGGATGGGGGCGGCGAAGCAGCGGCGCAGGAAGGTGCGGGTGGCCGCGATGTTCTCCTCCACGTCCGTGCTGCACATGAGGCGCATCAGCCGGTTGCAGGTGCCGTAGAAGCGGCGCTCGTTGGCGGTCACGGCATCCACGAAGACGATGCCGCCGATGCCCGCCGTGCCATGCACCGCCAGATAGTCGCCGATGATGCGCCCGGCATAGGACCAGCCCACCAGCACCGGCCGCGTGAGCCCCCAGCCGCGGATCACCGCATCAAGCTCCCCCGCCCACACCTCCGCCGACTGGTAGGCGGCGGGATCGGACGGACGGTCGGAGGCGCCATGGCCCCGGAAATCGTAGGTGACGAGCCGCAGGCCGGCCAGCGCCGGGCTGGATGTCTGCCGGTTCCAGCACAGGCCGGACTGGGAGAAGCCATGGATGAACACCACCGGCGTGCCCCCGGGCGGGCCGAAGGCGGCGCTGGCGATGCCCACGCCATCGGGGGTGAGGATGCGGCGGACCTCGCGGTCGGCGGGGGGAGGAGTGGTCATGGCAGGGTTCCGGCGCGAGGTGTTCGGCGACCGCTTTAGCATCGACAGGGCGCGGGCTTAAGGGGTGGAAACGGTTCTTGCCCCGGACCAGCGACGGCGCAGCCGGAGCGCCGAGCCGGGGTCCAGGGGAAAAGTCGGCGAAGCCGGCCATGCCCCGACAGCGTTTCCGCTTGAGCCGCCTGCGGCGTACCCTTGCGCTGGGCCCCGGATCAGCGATCCGGCTAAGCCGTCGCTTGTCCGGGGCGCGACGGCTGTTCCCAGGCCATCGCCTTCCTGCTACCGGCCGACCGGCCGCCGCCTTTGGGGCGCCATGTGGCAGTGCTATACAACGCCTTGCACAGCACAGCTCGAATCGAAGACCAGCATCACAAGGAGAGGCGACGGAATGCGCACCTCAGCCGTGACACGCACCGCCCACCGCCGGACGGTTCTCGCCGCCCTTTCCGCCCTTGCGCTCGTGCCCGCGCTCGTCATGCCGACGGTGGCCGATGCCGCGAGCGAGCGCTTCATGGTGCTGGGCCTCCCCTTCTTCAAGCCGTACCGGGCGGCCATCGCCACCCTCGATGTGGACGGCGCCGGCAAGGTCTCCGGCACCCTCGCGCCGCCGTCGGGCGATGCGCGGGCTGCGATTCCGGTGTCCGGCACGCTGGCCGGCGGGGCGCTGAAGCTCACCATCGGTCAGGGGGACGACAGCTACGCCCTCGCCTTCACCGAGAACCAGCGCGGCCTGCACCACATCTATGAGGAGACGGCGGCCATCCCCGGCCTCGCGGCGGTGACGGTGTTCCGTCCGGAAGGCGGCTTCTCCGAGCCGGCGCTGGTGCTCCAGCACGACGAGGACAATTGGTGCGGCCTCGTCACCGGCGGCCTCGCCGTGGACCTCAAGGCGGCCGACCTCGCCCGCACGCCGGTGGCGCCTGCCGAGCTTGCCGAGATCGATCTCGTGGTCACGCCCCAGCAGGGCGGCACCGCGAAGGTGAAGCTGAAGGAGGCCTGGAGCCGCCTGCGCCTCGCCGCCCGCGACGGCGACGACGTGTCGGTTGATGTGGCCGTGCCGCTGGGCGCCGAGGCGAAGATCGCGCAGGAGCTGCGCAAGGTGCCGCTGGTGGCCACCGTCACGCTGCCCTCCGTGTGCGGGGAGATGGCGTTCGCCGCCGTTCCGCGCGCCAAGCTGATGGACGGCGACAAGGTGTCCGAGGCGAAGCTCAAGGCCTATGGCGACACCATGCTGGCGCGCGTCCTCTCCGGCGCCGCGCCCGAGGGCGGCAACGGCACGCGCAAGTTCAAGGTGGCGGGATCGGTGGTGCCGGGCGAGGCGGGGCCGGCCTACAAGGCCACCGTCTCCGCCGAATCCGAGGCGAGCCGCCTCGCCAAGGGCAATTGGGACCAGTTCACCGTGCTGCTCCAGCCGGTGGTGACGCCGGCGGATACGGCCGCCTCGGTGTCGCTGGTGCCCCTCGTCATCGATCTCAAGGTGGCGAAGAAGTCCGGCCCGCAGGCGCCGGCGGATGCCGCCTTCAAGCCGGCTGATGATTCCACGCAGGTGGCGGCCATCAGCCACCGCCTCGTCTCCTACATCGCCGCCGCCGAAGGCACGCGGTGCAGCTTCCTGACCCAGACGGCGTTCGACGAGCCGGACGGCAGCCTCTCCTGCACCAACCTCGCCCTCGACGACGTGAGCGCCGCCGACGACAACTGAGGCCATCGGCCCCGGGTGCCGCGCGGGCGGCTGAAGCTGTGCCGCTGTCCTGATCTTGCGAAATGCCCGGCCCTGTGCCGGGCATTTCTGTTTCCGGTGTTTAGTCACGCTTGGCGGTGGTGCCGTTCCGGTCAAGTTATGAACGGTCAAGCTGTGCGATATTTGTGATCCATTACTTTTTGGAAAGTGCTTGCGTCGGGCTCAAGCTGCGCATTAAAGCCATGATTGCTTCTGTTTTGTAATGTTTGTCATCGGAACCATCCTCTCCACCCTCCGTTCTCTGACGGGGACACAAGAGAGGATACGAACCGATGAACACTCGTCAGCAGGGCGGATCCGGGAACTTCGAGAACGATCGCGACCGCGCCTCCGAGGCCGGCCGCAAGGGCGCCGAGCAGGCCGCCCAGAACCGCCAGCAGGGCGGACAGGGCGGCGACAACCGCCAGCAGAGCCAGCAGGAGCACGATCGCGGCCAGCAGGGCGGCTCGGGCAACGCCCAGGACCGCGAGCGCGCGGCCGAAGCGGGCCGCAAGGCCGGGCAGGGCATGCCGGAGGAGAAGCGCTCCCCGCAGGCTCCCGACGCCGCTTCGGACGCCGGCCGCAAGGGCCAGCGCTGAGGCTGAACGGGGCGCGGCCTGGAGCGCGATCCGGGCGGATTTCGATCCGCTCGGTGAATCGCCCTCTACTCCAAGAGAGAGGTCGCGCCCCCTCTCCATTCATTCTTCCGGGAGGTGCCACATGGGCTTTTTCTCCAAGGACATCCATTCCATGGACGACCTGTTCGTCCACACGCTGCGCGACATCTATTATGCCGAGAAGCGCATCCTGAAGGCGCTTCCGACCATGATCGAGAAGGCGCAGAATTCCACGCTTCGCCAGGCCTTCCAGTTCCATCTCGGCGAGACCGAGGGGCATGTGAAGCGGCTTGAGGAAGTGTTCCGCATGCATGGCGTCGAGGCCAGCACGGTGAAGTGCCCGGCCATCGACGGCATCATCGCGGAGGCCGAGGAGATCGCCTCCGAGGTGGCGGACCAGGAAGTGCTGGACGCGGCCCTCGCCGCCGCCGCGCAGGCGGTGGAGCATTACGAGATCACCCGCTACGGCACCCTCATCGCCTGGGCCAAGCAGCTCGGCCGCAACGACTGCGCCGCCGTGCTCCAGCGCAACCTGGACGAGGAAAAGGCCGCCGACGCCAAGCTCACCGGCCTCGCCGAGGCCAAGCTGAACATGCGCGCCGCCGAATAGGGCGCCGCACGTCTCTCCGCGAAAACCCCGCCGGTCCGCCGGCGGGGTTTTTTATTGGCCCGGCCGGGCGCGCGCGATTGTCCACGGCCAAGCCGGGAGCAACATGCCGGTGTCCTTCGGGAGGGTAGGGCGATCCATCCGGGGGAACACTGACAACCTGAAGGCTCTTCTTGTCGCAGCGTCGCTCGCCGCACCGACGCTGTCCGCTACATCCGGCTTCGCGGCCGACGATGTGCAATGGAAAGCGGCGAACGGCCCCTCCTGCGATCAGGTCTGCGACGCCGCCGGCCTCACGGCGATCTAGACCGGCGTGTACACGCCCCGCAATCAGGTGATGTAGGACAAGTTCTACGTCTGTGCCGCCAACATGAACGGCGTCCGCCCCGGCTACAATCTCAAGCCCAAATGGTCCAACGCCTGCTACGTGGGCTATGGCGGCAAGGAAGTGGGCGCGAAAGACTACGAGTGCGGCTGCCGCTGACGGCTCCGGCGCGGCGCTTCTCGCGCCGGGTCTTTGCCCCAGCGCGAGCTCATCCTTGTCTAAGATGGGGTAGCTTCTTCAAATTTGATGTGCAGGTCAATCGATGCCCGGAAGGTGCACACGCTTACGATTCATGCCACCCAACTTTTCCCACAAGCCCTTACGGTTGCGAGCTGCGGTCTGGGTAATACCGAGAGCTTTCGACGCTCGGTTATAACCTGCGCCATGATCAAATAGTCTGTAGAGAATTTCAGCGCCGCGTTCGGTTAAATTGCTTCCAATCTTGTTTGCTGGGTCTTGGCATGCTTCATTTGTCGGAAGTTTTGGCGCGGTAACAGAAGGTTCGGTAATCAATTTATCTTTTAATTTATCGAATGATCGATCAATATAATTGTGCATTTCGGCCCGAAAGATATCAATTGCGGCACTGATTTCTGGGTCAGTAGCGGACATAGAGTAGCTCCTTCTCTATACCCATCGCCCACTGAAGTTGGCGATGGCCCTGCGCTATGTGCAGTGCTCCATCTGTCTACAGAATGTAGACAGATACGTCAATGCTCCAGCTGTTATTCGAGGGGGCTGGTGTAGCGGGGCGGTCGGAGAGCAATTCCATTCGGTGCAATTACCGCATAAGGAATTTTGCGACGGGACAGCATGGAAGGGGCGGATTGCGCCGTGACGCATGCATCTTTCTGCGCTCTGGTGAGCCTGATCGATCTCTACTTTCTTGAGTTGAGCGCGGAATGGTGGGCGATGCAGGGATTGAACCTGCGACCCCTCCCGTGTGAAGGGAGTGCTCTCCCGCTGAGCTAATCGCCCGCGCCATTGCGAGGAGGGCCGTTTAGAGCCGCAGGGCCTCCCCTGTCAAGGGCGGGCGCGACGAGGACCGCGCCTGCCTGTGGATCATTCGGGCCGACACCCGCGCCTACGCCCGGCCGGAACCTACGCCGAAGCGTTGGCCAGCAAGGCGTCCACCGCCTCTTCCAGCTGGTCGAAATGGTGGATCAGCCGGTCGGCGCCGAGTTCGCCGGGGGGCGTCTCCGTATAGCCGAAGGAGACGGCCACCACCGGCACGCCGGTGGCGCGGGCGGTGAGCACGTCGGTGATGCTGTCGCCCACCATGATGGAGCGCGCCACGTCCGCCCCCGCCGCCGAGATGGTGGAGAGGAGCGGCAGCGGATCGGGCTTGGAGCGGGGATAGGTGTCGGCGCCGGTGATGACGGCGAAGCGCGGCGTCAGCTCCAGCGCGTCGAGCAGCAGGCGGGCGAGGTGCTCCAGCTTGTTGGTGCACACCGCCAGCGCCACGCCCTTGGCCTCCAGCCGGTCCAGCGCCTCCAGAAGGCCGGGGAAGGGGCGCGAGCCCACGGCGATGTTCTCGGCGTAATGGGCGATGAAGCGCTGCGTCATGGCGGCGATCTCGTCGTCCGGCAGCGCGATGCCCTCGCTCTTCAGCGCCCGCACGATGAGGAGGCGCGCCCCGCCGCCGATCATGTTGCGCGCCTCGGCGCGGTCCACGGGCGGGATCTTGTGGGCGGAGAGCACCAGGTCGAGGGCGTCGAGCAGGTCGGGCGCGGTGTCCACCAGCGTCCCGTCGAGATCGAACGCCACAAGAGGGCGCGCGGCTTGCGGGCGGGGGGCGGGCTGTGTGAGTTGGGTCATCGGGCGCGGTCCTTCAGCGTGGCGGTATCGGGGCAGATGATATCCGCAGGTTCCGGTCGGCTGCCCCTTCCGTTGCGCTCGCGCCGGCAGCGGGGAAAGGGGCGATGAGGAGGATATCCTCGCCTTCTGCCTTAAATCCTGCCGCTTTTTCGCGCCAGCGTCGCGGGGATTCGAGGGCTGCGGCCCCGGCGCGCAGTTCACGGCTGCGCCCGGGCGCGCGGCCTGTCGGCTAAGGCCGACGGCGGAACAGTCAGGAGGCATGAATGCGGACCACTCCCCTTCGCACCGGGCGCGCGGCGCGCCGCAACCCGGTGGTGCTGCTCGCGGTGGCGGTCGCCGCCGCCGGTCTCGGCGGGATCGGCGCCGTCGTCGCCCAGCCCGCGGCCGCACAGGGGGCGAACGGGCCCGGATTCGAGTTCGCCGCGCCCCCCTCCGCCCAGGCCAACCGCGTCTACGGCATCAACCGCCAGACCGGCGAGATGAACGTCTGCCAGTTCGAGCGGCCCAACGCGGCCGGCGTGGGCGTCACCTTCTGCTTCGCCCAGGGCGAGGGCGCGGGGCCGCAGAAGGCCGGCAATTACGCGCTCATGCCCACCCATTACGAAGGGGAAACGGGCATCTTCCGGGTCAATCGCGACACCGGCGAGATGAGCATCTGCTACGTGCGGGAGACCGCGCGCGCCGCGGGCGGCACGGATTCGAGCCTCGTCTGCACCCCGGCGGCGCGCTGAGGCACCGCGCCGGCTTGTCGGCGGCGCCGATCGGGGCTAGAGCCGGAGCAGGGGCGGCTGAAACCGTTCCGCCAGAAAAGAAGCGCCGTTGCGGCAAGGCCCGTCGGGCCGGCGCGCGGCGACGTTTCAAGGAAATCGAGGCAGAAATCCAATGGTCCACGCCGAAGACCTGAAGCGCCGGGCCGCCGCCCATGCTCTGACCTACGTGACCGACGGCATGCGCCTCGGCCTCGGCACCGGCTCCACGGCCCGGCATTTCGTCGAGCTTCTGGCCGAGAAGGTGCACGGCGGCCTCACCGTGCTCGGCGTGCCCACCTCCGAGCAGACTTTAGCCCAGGCGGTGTCCCTCGGCGTGCCGATCGCCACGCTGGACGAGGCCGGCCCGCTCGATCTGTGCATCGACGGCGCGGACGAGATCGGCCCCGGCCTCGCCCTCATCAAGGGCGGCGGTGGCGCGCTGCTGCGCGAGAAGATCGTCGCCAGCGCCGCGCGCGAGATGATCGTCATCGCCGACGCCACCAAGAAGGTGGACGTGCTCGGCCGCTTCCCGCTGCCCATCGAGGTGGTGGATTTCGGCGTCGGTGCCATCACCCGCCAGGTCATCGAGGCGATCCGCAGCGCCGGCTGCGCCGGTGACATCACCGTGCGACGCGACGGCGACGGTCATCCTTTCGTCACCGATCAGGGGCACCTGATCCTCGACGCCCATCTCGGCCGCATTCCCGACCCCGCCGCGCTGGCCGCAGCGGTGGCGCAGGTGGCCGGTGTCGTCGAGCACGGCCTGTTCATCGGCCTCGCCCGGCGCGCCGTGCTCGCGGGCAAGGACGGCATCACCGAGCTGGAGCCCGGCAGCTTCTAGCTTCTTCCCTTTCCGGAGACTTCCATGCGTCACCCCCTTTCCGGCCGCTTCGTCCGGCAGCTTTTCCTCGCTGCGGCCCTGTCGGTTCCGGCCGCCGCGCTCCTCGCGCCGGTGGCCGAGGCCCAGACCCGTCCGGTTCCCCCCGCCGCCGCGCCCGCGGCCAAGCCGTCCCCGGCGCTGCTCCAGCTCGCGCGCGATCTGGTGACCGCCAACGGCGAGGCGCGGGCCTTCGACGGCGTCATCCCGAACATCGTGGACGGCGCGGCCCTCTCCTTCCTCCAGACCAACCCCGACCTCGCCAAGCAGCTCCGCGAAGTGGCGGTGCTGGTGCGGCCCGAGTTCGAGAAGCGTCAGGCCGAGGTCATCGACATCCTCGCCACCTCCTACGCCACCCGCTTCACCGAGGCGGAGCTGAAGGAGGCCATCGCCTTCTTCCGCAGCCCCACCGGCATCAAGCTGGTGCAGGACCGTCCGGTGATCGTGCAGGAAGCGGTGCAGGGCATCCAGGTGTGGGGCGCGCAGATCAACGCCCAGGCCGTGGAGCGCGTGCGCGCCGAGATGAAGAAGCGCGGCGTCGATCTTTGATCGCGCGGCGGTTTCAAAGGTACGGAAAAGGCCGGTCCCGCTGGGGCCGGCCTTTTTCATTTCGCGAGCCGTCATGTCTTCGCGCCGTGATGCCTTGCGCCGTCATGCCCCGGCTCGTCAGGGGCATCCACCCGGCCGCTGGTCCGGTGCGAGAAACGGAAAGCCGGCCCGGCCACCCCGTGGATCCCCCGGATAAACCGGGGGATGACGGCTCTCCCCCTAATCCTTCGCTCCCGCCTATACCCCGCCCGTGCGCGGCGTGCGCGGGCCTTCCGGCGCCTCGGCCTCCGCGGCGAACAGGCTCTTGCGGTCGAGGTTCGGGCTGTAGTGCGGGTCCACCAGCGTGGAGGTGTGCCAGATGGCTTCCATCCGCGCCCGCTGCGCCTTCAGCCGCGCCCGGTGCTCGCGCGAGCGCTTCTTGCCGCGTGAGGCGGATTCGTAGTGGAGCAGGGTGGCGAAGGGCGTCCACACCACCTCAAAGCCCGCCCGCCGCGCCCTCAGGCATAGATCGATGTCGTTGCAATCCTCGGCGAAGCGCACCGCATCCAGCGGGCCGATGGCGTCCCACACGTCGCGGCGGATGAGGAGGCAGGCGGCGGTGACGGCCGAGAGGTTCTGCCGCACGCGCAGGCGATCCTCATAGCCCGGAGCATCGGCGGCGCTATGGGCGAACCAGTGGTCCGCATAGCGGAACAGCCCGGCGATGACGCCGGCATGCTGGATGGTGCGATCAGGAAACAGCAGCTTCGCCCCGACGATCCCGGCGCCGGGGAGGGCGGCGAGGGCGACCATCTCGTCCAGCCAGCCCTCTTCGATCACCTCCACGTCGTTGTTGAGGAGCAGGATCATCTCGCCTTGCGCCGCATCGACGCCGAGGTTGCAGATGCGGGGGAAGTTGAAGTCCCCGTCGTCCCGCACCACAAGCGTCGCCGGCCACAAGGCCTTGATCTCCTCGAACAAGGCGAAGGTCACCGGCTCCACCGAGCCGTTGTCGACGATGATGATCTCGAAGGCGCGATAGGCGGTCCGCGCGATGAGCGAGCGCAGCGCCACGGCGAGCAGCGCGGCGCGGTCGCGGGTGGGCACGACGATGGAGACGAGCGGGGCGGTTGCGGGCGTGGGATAGAGCGGGCGCAAATGGCGGCCGATGGTCTCCACCCCGACGCCGCGCAGCCGGGCGAGGGCCTCGGCGGCCGCGTCGATCTCCTCCGGCGCGAAGCCGGGCGGATGGCCCTTCAGCCCCACCGCCACCCGGGGCACATGGCGGATGCGGGCGTCGGGCAATGCGGAGGCGTGGCGCAGCAGCAGGTCGAACACGGCAGCCGGCCCGGCGGCGGGATCGAGGCCGAGGCGCAGGGCGTCCGCGCGGGGCAGGGCGGCGAAATGCCTGAGATAGCCCGAGGACTCCATGAGATGCCGGTTGAAGGCGGGGTGATAGACGCCGTGGAGCGGCGCGCCGTCGTCGTCCAGCCGCTCCTCGTCGGCATAGGCGAGGGCGCAGTCGGGGTGCTTGGCGAACGCGTCGCGGATCAGCGCCACCGCGTCCCGCGTCGGCTGCGCGCCGGCATCGAGGAACAGCACCAGCCCACCCTCGGCAGCATTGAGCGCGGCGGCGCGGCGCTGGGTGGGGCTGCCCTCGGCCGTCACAATACGCGCGCCGGTGGCGGCTTGCGTGAGGGCGGTCGGAGCGCCGGGGGGGAGGGCCACCACCCACTCGAAAGTCCGGTCGGTCTGCGCGGCGAGGGCGGCGGCGCAGGCGGAAAGATCGGCCGCGTTCGCGTTGCCGCCATCGGTGAGCAGGCTGAGCCGGGGCGCCGCGCCGGGTGCCGGCAGCTCGGCGAAGTCGCCGACGAAGCGGGCGCGGAAGGCGCGGTAACGCGCCGCCTCAGCCCGGCGGCGGGCGGGCGCGGCGGAGACGAGGGCGTGGAGCGCCCCGCGCAGGGTGCGGGCGGCAACGCCGGCCGCCTTCCAGCGGCGCGGCAGGCCGAGGCCTTCAAACCGGCCGTTGGCGAAGGCGTGCAGCTTGAGCGCCACCTTGTGCACGGGGTAATAGCCGAGCCGGAAACCGGTGGGCGCGCCCTCCACCTCGATCCGCGTCGCCCCGGCCGGCACCAGCGCAACCGTGGGCACGCCGGGCAGCAGCGTCTCGCCGTCGCCCCCGCCTGTTGTGGTGGCGAAGGTGAAGGGCAGGGGAGCGTTCGCGCCTTCGCCCGAGAGCACGATGGCGAGGGCCCCCCGCCGCGCGCGCAGCCGCAGCACGGCGGGCAAAGCGAAGCCCGTGCGGCCCGTCGCGGCCGGCGCGCGCTTCAGCCAGAGCGGGGGAATCTCGGTGTCGTGCATGCCTTGCGTATCGATGGGCGTCTGGATTGGCTGCCGCGTTGAAGCACCTATGTGCAAACGCGGCAAGCGGCCACCCCACGGCGAGTTTGCTTGACGCCCCGGCGAGGCTCCTTCAAGTCACCGGCCACGCATCGGGATCTGGCGGGAGCCAACACATGACACAGCGCGAGGTGGACCTGTTCGTGATCGGTGGCGGCTCGGGTGGCGTGCGCGCCGGCCGGATCGCCGCCCAGCACGGCGCCAAGGTGATGATGGCGGAGGAGTACCGCATGGGCGGCACCTGCGTCATCCGCGGCTGCGTGCCCAAGAAGCTGTTCGTCTATGCCGGCCGCTACGCCCACGACATCGACGACATGGCCGGCTTCGGCTGGCGGGTCAGCGCGCCCGAGTTCGACTGGCTGACGCTGGTGGCCAACAAGGACAAGGAGATCGCCCGGCTCGAAGGCATCTACAAGCGCAATGCCGAGGCCGCCGGGGTGGAGATCGTCGCCTCCCGCGCGGTGGTGGCGGGGCCGAATCTCGTCCGCATCCTCGACACCGGCGAGGAGGTGGCGGCGCGCCACATCCTGCTCGCCACCGGCGCCCATCCCGCGCTCGGGCCGCAGATTCCCGGCTGCGAGCTGGCCATCACCTCCAACGACGCGTTCAACCTCCGGGGCTTTCCCGACCGCATCCTCATCCAGGGCGCGGGCTATATCGCGGTGGAGTTCGCCGGCCTGTTCCGCGCGCTGGGCGCCGAGGTGACTTTGGTCTATCGCGGCGACAAGGTGCTGCGCGGCTTCGACATGGAACTGCGTGATCATCTGGAAACCGAGATGACCCGCGCCGGCATCAAGCTCGTCAGCGGCAAGACGTTGGCCTCCATCGAGGCCATCTCCGGCGGCAAGAAGGTGGTCCTCTCCGATGGTTCGGAGCTGGAGGTGGACGAGGTGATGCTCGCCATCGGCCGCATCCCCAGCACCCGCAACCTGGGCCTCGAGGGGGTGGGCGTGGCGCTCGACCCGCTGGGCGCGGTGATCGTGGACGCGCACAGCCGCACCAACGTGCCCTCCATCTATGCGGTGGGCGACATCACCAACCGCATCAACCTCACCCCCGTCGCCATCCGCGAGGGCCACGCCTTCGCCGATACGGTGTTCGGCAACAAGCCGTGGACGGTGGACCATTCGCTGGTGGCCACCGCCGTCTTCTCCGAGCCGGAGATCGGCACGGTGGGCTGCACGGAAGAGGCGGCGCGGGCCGCCGGGCGGCCCGTGGACATCTACAAGACCACCTTCCGCCCGCTGAAGGCGACCCTCTCCGGCCGCGAGACCCGCAACTTCATGAAGCTGATCGTGGATGGGGAGACCGACCGCGTGCTCGGCGTCCACATCATGGGCGAGGCCGCCGCCGAGATGATCCAGCTCGCCGCCGTGGCCATGGGGCTGAAGGCGACCAAGGCGGATTTCGACCGTACCATCGCCGTGCATCCCACCGCTGCCGAGGAGCTGGTGACGCTGCGCACGAAGGCGTCGTGAGGGGGAGGTGACGCGCTATCGAGGCTGCAATGTCGTCATGCCCGGCCTCGTGCCGGGCATCCACGTGGAACGGCTGGGAGTAGAGCTTCGGGCTGTGGCGCCATCGGCCCGACGTGGATGGCCGGGACAAGCCCGGCCATGACGGCGGTAAGGGATGGGAGGACGCGGGGAGGGCGGGCGACGCCGGTGCGACGGCCGCCCGACGCTTACCTCACAGCCGGCTGAGCAGCTCGGCCTTCTTGGTGCTGAATTCCTGGTCGCTGAGGATGCCCTTGGCGTGGAGATCGGCCAGCTTCTCGATGGCGGAGATGATCTCGCTCTGACCCAGAGGCTGGGCGGTGCCATACGCCTGAGGCTGCGGCGCGAAGGACTGCGGCTGCGGCGCGGGCTCGTAGACGGGCGCCTGCGGGGCGTAAGCGGGCGCCTGCGGCGTATAGGCCGGCGCCTGCGGCGCGCCGCTCACGATGGGCAGGCTGGAGACGAACACCGTGCCGTACTGGCTGGTGAAGGTCAGGCTGCCCGATCCGCCCTGCTGCTGGGAGAAGCCGCCGATCTGGTGATCGAGGCTGTCATAGACCGTCACCTGGCCATTGAGGTCGATGGCGAGGCGGCGCGTGCCGGGGAAATAGGCGTAGCGCACGCCGTTCTGCGCGCCGGTGCTGGCCGGCTGGCCGAGATCGGCCGGCCACCAGTTGAAGCTGCCGGAGGCATCCGGCACGAACAGGCTGGGCTGGCTGCCGCCCATGTTCCCCCCGAAGCTGCCGCCCATGTTGCCGCCGAACCCGCCGCCGCCGCTGGTCTGCCACTGGCCGCCGCCGGAATAGCCGCCGCCCTGGTTCTGCGACTGGAAGCTGCCGCTCTGGGTGAGGCCGGGCTGGCTGGCGACGAGGCTCGACAGCTCGCTGCACAGGCCGTCCACCCGGCCCTTGAGGTAGCTGTTGAACATGTCAGAGACCATGGTCATCCCGCCCGCCATCCACTGGCCGGAGCCGCCGAATTCGGGGTGGTTGAACTGGGCCATGGAGCCGTTGCCGGCGATCACCGAGTACAGCATGGAGGTGACGGCATCCGGGCTGAAGCCGGTGCGCTGGGAGATGGCGTTTATGGCCGCCTGGCCTTCGGGCGAGAGCTGGGGCATGGGGGCTCCTGGGGTCGTGCGATCGGCAGGCGCGGAATGGCGCAGGCGTGTCGGCGTCGCGCGTGTTCTACCACGGCTCGCGGACAGTTCCCCGACACACTTGGGCGTGGCCGGCGCAGGGCAGCCCTGCGCGGGGCCGCCCCCTCCCGCGCTGCGACTAATGCTGGTGGCCGAACAGCTTGCCCTTCTCCGCCCACAGCACGAACACCAGCGCCAGCGCGCCGAGCACCAGATAGCCCATGGCGAGGGGCAGCACAGTACCGTCGAAATGGCTGCCGACGACGAAGCCCAGCACGGCGGACAGCAGCGTCGTGAAGCCGCCGATGAAGGAGGAGGCGGTGCCCGCCACGGCGCCGAGGGGCTCCATGGCCATGGAATTGAAGTTCGGCACCGTGAGCGCGAACAGGAACTGCCCCGCCGCCACGAGCCCGCAGAACAGCACGAGCGGCGGCTTGCCGTCCCAGACGATGCTGGAGGCCACCATCAGCCCGCCCGCCGCGATGAAGCCGAGGATGCCGCCATGGGACAGCCGCCGCATGCCGACCCGGTGCACGAGGCTGGCATTGAGGAAGGAGGCCACCGCCATGATGCCCGCCACCGCCGCGAAGGCGACGGGGAAGAGGTTGCCGAGGCGATAGACGTCGGTCTGGAACACCTGCGAGGCCGAGCCCACATAGGCCATCAGCGAGCCCATCATGAGCCCGATGGCCACCGCATAGCCCACCGAGCGGCGGGTGGTGAGGGTGAGCATCGCCGCCTTGCCGATGGAGCGCATCGAGAAGGGGATGCGGTATTCCGGATGCAGCGTCTCCGGCATCCTCAGGCCGAACCACGCGAACAGCGCGAGCGCCAGCAGCAGCATGGCCACGAAGATGAGGTGCCACGAGCCGAAGACGAGGATGAGGCTGCCCAGCGCCGGCGCGATGATGGGCACGGTGAGGAACACCATCATGCTCAGCGACATGATCCGCGCCATGTCGCGCCCCTCGAAGCGGTCGCGCACGATGGCGATGGCCAGCACCCGCCCCGCCGCCGCGCCCATGCCCTGGATCAGCCGGGCAAGGATGAGCACGTCGAAATCGCGGGTGAACAGGGCGATGAGGCTGCCCGCCGCATAGATCGCGAGGCCCGCGAACAGGATGGGGCGGCGCCCCAGCACGTCGGAGATGGGGCCGTAGAAGAACTGCGCGCCGCCGATGCCGATGAGATAGGCGTAGACCATCACCTGGACGTGATTGGGATTGTCCAGCGCGAAATCGGCCCGGATGGCGCCGAAGGCGGGCAGCAGATTGTCGATGGAGAAGGCGGTCATCCCCATGAGCAGGGCGATGAGCGCGACGAACTCCACCGCACCGGGACCGACCGAGCCGGGCTGCCCGGGCGCGGGACCGCGCGGACGCAGGGCAGAAGCGGGGGCTGGCGCCGGCGCGCGATGGGACTGTGACATGACAGGCTCGGGCGTTGGCGTGTCCCGCAACAGACACGGACATTCAGGACAGTGCCGGAGGGAACGGCAGGCGCGCGCTCGCGCGCACGTCTCACGAGGCAAGGTGCGCTGGCGCGCACGTCTCACAAGGGAAGGCGCGCGCTGGCGCAGTCCCCTCATAGGCGATGGGGGCGGCCAAGAGAAGGCTCGCAGAGAAGTCTTTGACGGACGGCCTGAGCGCCAGGGCAGGGTTCGAGGGGAAACGGCCCCTCCGGCCCCATCTCGCGGGGCGTCGCGCTTGCGTTGCGGCGCATCCTTTCGGTGCGCACGTGCTTCGTGTATAAGCCCGCGTTCCGATCCCGCGAACACAAGAGGAACGCCGGAGGCGCACCAGCGGGACGGACCGGACCGGACAACCGGCCGGCCTTATGCAAATGGAGAGTCAAATGGTGACCCGCCCGCAGTCCGCTCCCGTCCCTGGCGCCGAGGCTCCCCGCCGCGCCGAAGGCTGGCGTCCGGATAGCTGGCGATTTTATCCCGGCCTCCAGATGCCGTCTTATCCAGACAAGGCGCAGCTCGAGGAGGTCGAGAAGAAGCTCGCCTCCTACCCGCCGCTTGTGTTTGCAGGTGAGGCGCGCCGCCTGAAGGCCGAGATCGCCAAGGTCGCCCGCGGCGAAGCCTTCCTCTTGCAGGGCGGCGACTGCGCCGAGAGCTTCGACGAGCATTCGGCCGACAACATCCGCGATTTCTTCCGCGTCTTCCTGCAGATGGCGGTGGTGCTGACGTTCGCCGGCGGCTCGCCGGTGGTGAAGGTCGGCCGCATCGCCGGGCAGTTCGCCAAGCCCCGGTCCTCGGACACCGAGACCGAGAACGGCGTGACGCTGCCCAGCTACCGCGGCGACATCATCAACGACATCGCCTTCACGGAAGCCGCCCGCATTCCGGATCCGCGCCGGCAGCTCGATGCGTACCGCCAGTCGGCGGCGACGCTCAACCTTCTGCGCGCCTTCGCCAACGGCGGCTACGCCAACCTCGCCAACGCCCATGCTTGGATGCTGGGGTTCGTGAAGGATTCGCCCCAGTCCTCGCGGTATCAGGAACTGGCGAACCGGATCACGGAGGCGCTGGACTTCATGCGCGCCTGCGGGATCGATCCCAAGAGCCATCCCGAGATGAGCTCGACGGATTTCTTCACGAGCCACGAGGCGCTCCTGCTTGGCTACGAACAGGCCCTGACCCGCGTCGATTCCACGTCGGGCGACTGGTACGCGACCTCCGGCCACCTGCTGTGGATCGGCGACCGCACCCGCCAGCCGGACCATGCGCATGTCGAGTACTTCCGCGGCATCCGCAACCCGATCGGCATCAAGTGCGGCCCCTCCATCTCCCCGGAGGGCCTCATCCGCCTGCTGGACATTCTCCAGCCGGACAATGAGGCGGGCCGCATCACGCTGATCTGCCGCTTCGGCGCCGACAAGGTGGGCGACTACCTGCCGGGCCTCATCCGCGCGGTGGAGAAGGAAGGCCGCACCGTGGCGTGGTCGTGCGATCCCATGCACGGCAACACCATCAAGGCCGCCTCCGGCTACAAGACCCGCCCGTTCGAGCGGGTGCAGTCGGAGATCCGCTCCTTCTTCGACATCCATGCGGCCGAGGGCACCTTCGCCGGCGGCGTGCATCTGGAGATGACGGGCAAGAACGTCACCGAATGCACCGGCGGCGCCCGCGCCATCTCGGACGAGGACCTGCGCGACCGCTACCACACCTATTGCGATCCGCGCCTCAACGCCGAGCAGGCCATCGAGACCGCCTTCCTGGTGGCCGAACTGCTCAAGCGCGAGCGCCTCGCCCGCGGCCGGCCGCAGGTCGAAGCCGCGGAGTGATCCGCGGGTTCGACAAAACGCCACAAGGTCGAAGCCGCGGAGTGATCCGCGGGTTCGACAGACGGTGCAAATGAACGAACGGCGGGCCTCGGCCCGCCGTTCTTCGTTTTGGGGCCGCCCTACTGCCGTCATGGCCGGGCTTGTCCCGGCCATCCACGTGGCACGGCTGGGAATGAATGCCTGGCACGTGCCCGCTCGGCCCGACGTGGATACCCGGCACAAGGCCGGGTATGACGATTGTGATGGCGGAAGCGCCTTTTGAATTTCCGAGCAAAAGCTAAGCTGTGCGCCCCCCGCCGGGAGCGACCGCCATGTATCTCTCCGCCATCCTCGTGCTGATGCTGATCGCCCCGCTCGCGAGCATCCTTGTCGAGGCGCTGGTGGCGGGTGGGCCGCTGGCGCCACTGGTGCTGAAGTGGTTCGTGGTCTGGGGCGTCGGCGCGCGGCTCGGCCTCGCCGGCCTGAAGCAGGTGACGCAGCCGGCCTTCACGGCTGAGACCATCTTCGAGATCTCCGATCCCAAGGCGCAGGTGATCGTGCAGGAGCTGGGCTTCGCCAACCTGACCTTCGGCCTCCTCGGCCTCCTCTCCCTCGCCTTTCCGTCCTTCCTCTTGCCGGCGGCGGTGGGCGGCGGGCTGTTCTATCTCCTCGCCGGGGTGAAGCACGCGCTGCGGGCGGGCAAGACCCGCACCGAAACCATCGCCATGGTCTCCGACCTCGCCATCGCTGCGGTGCTCGCGGTGGCGCTGGCGGTGGCGCGGTGAGGGCGAACCCGTTGCAACAGGTTGGGCGAAAAACCGCCTGAACCGTTGACGAGCCTGACATCAAACAAAAAGCCGGCGCCGCCCTCGCGAGGCGGCGCCGGCCCTTAAGCGTCGCGGCTCACTTCACCAGCGGGCAGTTGCCGTCCTTGAGGGGGCGGAAGGCCTCGTTGGCGGGGATGGTGGAGACCACTTCGAACAGGTCCCACTCGCCCTTGCTGTCGGCGGGCTTCTTCACCTTCAGCAGGTACATGGGGTGGATGGCGCGGCCGTCGATGCGGATCTCGCCCTTGCCGAACAGGGGGTCATTGATGGGGGTGGCGCGCATCTGCTCCATCACCTTGGGCGCGTCCTTGGTCTTGGCGTCCTTGATGGCGTTCAGATAGTGCATGGCGCTGGAATAGACGCCGGCCTGGGCGCTGGTGGGCATCTTGCCGTTGAACTTGGCCCCGAAGCGCTTGGAGAAGGCGCGGGTGTCGTCGTTCAGGTCCCAGTAGAAGGCGTCGGTGAGCACGAGGCCCTGCGCCGCCTGGAGGCCGAGGGCCTTCACGTCGGACGAGAAGATGAGCAGGCCGGCGAGCTGCTGGCCGCCCTGGGTGATGCCGAACTCGGACGCCTGCTTGACCGCGGTGATGAGGTCGTTGCCGGCATTGGCGAGGCCGATGACCTTGGCGCCGGAGGACTGCGCCTGCAGCAGGAAGGAGGAGAAGTCGGTGGTGGAGAGCGGGTGCTTCACGCTGCCCGCCACCTTGCCGCCGGCCGCCTTCACCGCCGCCGAGGCGTCGCGCTCCAGCGCCGCGCCGAAGGCGTAGTCGGCCACGAGGAAGAACCACGGCGAGCCGCCCTGCTTGGTGAGGGCCGATCCGGTGCCGTTGGCCAACGCCCAGGTGTCGTAGGTCCAGTGCACGGTGTTGGGCGAGCACTTGGCGCCGGTGAGGTCGGAGGTGCCGCCGCCGGAGACGAGGAAGATCTTGTTCTTCTCTTTGGTGATGTCGTTGACCGCCAGCGCCACCGAGGAGGTGGTCACGTCGAGAATGGCGTCCACATTCTCCTGATCGTACCACTTGCGGGCGACGGAAGCGCCCACGTCCGGCTTGTTCTGGTGGTCGGCACCGACGACCTCGACCTTGAAGCCCTTGTTCTTGGCCATGAAGTCTTCGGCCGCCATCTGCGCCGCGACCACCGAGCCGGGGCCGGAAATGTCGGCGTAGACGCCGGACATGTCGTTGAGCACGCCGAGCTTCACCGTGGTGTCTTCGGCCTTGGCCGCGCCCGTCAACAGGGCGCCGATCGCCGCCGCCGCCAACAGGGCGCGCGAGTGCCGCATGATCCCAGACGTCATCGTCCTTCCTCCCTCTTTCATCGCCGATGCGGTGCGCGGGAACGCCTTTGGCAGCGCCGTGGCGGCGCCGTCCTCCCCGGCCCAGCGGCGTACTGCCGGGCCGTTTCGCATCTCGGTACCACGCTAACGGAGCGCGAGGCGCCCCGCCAGTTGTGCCTTAGACCAAGGGCGTAACCGGCGCGTGTCAGCGGCTGCCGCTGACCATGCCGGACACGCCGGCGAAGGCGCCCTCGACCAGCTCGGCCACGAGGAGGCGGCCGGGGTCCACCGGGCCGGGCAGCGTCACCTGGCCGAAGGGCACGCGGCGGAAGCCGAAGCGGGCGTAATAGGGCTCGTCCCCCACCAGCACGACGAGGCGGTGGCCCTGCGCCCGCGCCACGTCCAGCGCATGCTCCATCAGCCGCGCGCCGATGCCCACCGACTGGAACGGCGGCTCCACCGTCAGCGGGCCGAGCAGCAGGGCCGGCGTGGTGCCGATGGAGATCCGCGTGAGTCGCACCGATCCCACCAGCATGGTGCCGACCCGCGCCGTGAAGGAGAGGGCGCGCTCGTGCCCCGTCTGCTCCCGGATGCGGAAGGCGGTGCGGGCGAACCGGCCGGGGCCGAAGGTGCGCTCATGCAGCCGGTCGATGGCCGCGTCGTCGGCGGCCGTCTCCACGGCGATGGACAAGGGAAGCTCGGTCATGGGGAAAACTCGCAAGGCAGGGCAGAAGGCCCGCGAGTTCGGCGGGCCGGCTTCAGGCGGGCGTGACGGCGCGTGCGCGCATGCGCAGCGTGTCCGGTCGTCGTCGCTGAAGCCGAAGGCCCATGGTCCCCTCACGAGAATGGGGCGGGCGGATAGCATGGCGCGGGCGGAAGGTCCAGCGGGGGCGCCGGAGAGCCAGTGCCGCCGCAGTGGCTCCCCTCTCCCCTTGCGGGAGAGGGGGCGGGGGTGAGGGGGCTGCTCGGACCTAGGCAGCGTTGGGGACAAAGGGCGCCACACCCCTCACCCCAGCCCTCTCCCGCAAGGGGAGAGGGGGCTCGGGCGGTTCGGGGGCGGAAGGGCCTGTTCCCCCCAAAGCTCCGTCATCGCCCGGCTCGTCCGGGCGATCCACGGATGGGCTGGGGCAATCCTTGGGGCATCGCGCAGGCGGCGGGGTGGATCGCCCGGACGAGCCGGGCGATGACGCGCGAAATCAGCGGATGGCAGCGATGAGTGGGCCTGAGGCCCGCCCCTCAAGCCTTATAAATCCACGCGTAGCGATCCAGCAGCGCCGCGCCCTGCCGGCGCAGCACCAGGTCTCGGGCGAGGCGGGGGGCGCCGGAGAGGTGGTAGACCATGCCGTTGCGCCGCGCTTCCGACTGGATGCGCGCGGTGCGGCCGAGCCGCTCGGCCTCGTAGGCCTTGAGGGCGGTGGCGGCGTCGGTTTCCTTCTGGAGGGCGCGGGCGAGGGCCGCGGCATCCTCGATGCCCTGCGCCGCGCCCTGGGCGAGGAAGGGCAGCATGGCGTGGGCGGCATCGCCCAAGAGCGTCACGCGGCCGGTGCTCCAGCGGGGCAGGGGATCGATGTCGTAGAGGCCCCAGCACAGGAAATGCGGCGCCGCCTTCAGCAGCTCGCGCACCTCCGGCGCCCAGTCGGCGAAGGCGGCGTGGACGGCGGCGCCATCGCCCGGCGCGCTCCAGCGGGCCACCGGCTCGGTGTGCTTGACGATGGCGACGAGGTTCAGCGTCGCCCCGCCCTTCACCGGATAGACCACGAGGTGCGCATCGCGCCCCATATAGAGCCGCACGTCCGGCGGATGGCGGGCCGGCACGGGAATGGTGGCCCGGTAAGCGAGGCGCTGGGCGAACACCGGTGGCCGCGCGACGCCGAGATGCGCCCGCACCGCCGAGCGCACGCCGTCGGCGCCGACGAGGATGTCCGCGCCGTGGGCGATGAGATTCTCGCCCTGCTTCACCACCGCCCGCACGCCGCCGAAGGCGGGCTCCACGGCGGTCAGTTCGGCCCCGAGCGCGATCAGCACGCCCTCGGCCTGCGCCGCCTCGGCGAGGAGGTTCTGCAGATCGGCGCGGTGCACGACGAGGAAGGGCGCGCCATAGCGCGCGGCGGCCGGGCCGTAATGGGCGCGGGTGATGGTGGCGCCGCTGGCGCCGCTCCTCACATCGAGGGAGCGCGGCGTGACCGCCACCTGTTCGAGGCGCGGCAAGAGGCCGAACTCGCGGATGATGCGGGTGGCGTTGGGCGTGAGCTGGAGGCCGGCGCCCACCTCGCGCAGCTTGCGCGCCTGTTCCACCACCTGGACGGTGAGGCCGGCACGGCGCAGGGCGATGGCGCAGGCGAGCCCGCCGATGCCTGCGCCGACCACCACGGCGCTGCGCGCGGCGGTGCGGGGTTTCGCCCGGAAGGGGATGGGATCGGCCATGGCAGGACCCGGCTCCGTGAAGGAGCCGGCCGGATAGTCTTTCTTTGCGGCGGCGATCAGGCCGCGGGGATCAGGCCAGGGGGCAGCAGGCCGAGGATAGGGTCAGACGGGTGTTCCGCGGCGGTCAGGCCGCAGGTCTTGTGAGCGGGGCCGTTACCGGGCCGGCGCGTCACGCGGCGGATTTGGCCGCGGGCTCGCCGTGCCACACGGCCGCTTCCGGCTTCGCCGCGCCGGCGGCGAGCGCCGGGTTGTAGCGGTAGAGCGTGGAGCAGTAGGGGCACACGTGCTCGTCGTCGTCGCCGAGGTCGATGAAGATGTGCGGATGGTCGAAGGGCGGCTTCGCACCGATGCACATGAATTCCTTGCTGCCCACCTCGATGACGGTGACGCCGAGGTCGTTGCAGAAGTGGGGAATGCCGGTGTCCGCCATGGTTCCGCCCATGCTTGTCCAAAAAAGCGCCGCGACCTTAGCGTCTCATGGCCGCCTGCGAAAGGGTCTGGACCGCGGCAGATCGGCCGTCCATACCGCAGGCGCCGCCCCGCTCCGGGGCCGTGCGGAATCAACATCCGGCAGGGAGGGGTCACGTCCATGAGCACTACCACGTTCTCCACCCCTGCTGTGCCACGCGGCATTCTCCGCCGCGCCCATTGCACGGATGTGATTCCCCGCCAGCCCGGCTTCCGCCGCTAGCTTTTCGGACATCCAGGGGCCCGTGGTCCGCCACCCGCCTGCGCTCCTGCGCGGGGCGGGCAGCCGCTGACGCGCCCCTGTCCTCATCCTTTCGCGGCGTCGCGCGCCGCGTGACCCCGTCATCTGCGGCGCCATGCGCCGCGTGTCCCCGTTCGAATCAGGGACCGGCCTCTGGCGCCCCATGCGGCGCGGCCGGATCGTGTCATGTCGTTGTTCCAGACCCACAAGCGCGGGGTGTCTTTCCGCGCCATCTTCGCCTTCCTCTTCACCCATTGGGCGAAGCGGAAGGGAATCATCGCGGCCACTCTGGCCGCCGTCCTCGTCTCCACCCTCGCCGAGGTGCTGGTGCCGCTGTTCGCCGGCCGGCTGATCGACGCTTTGTCCCTCGCCGACCGCGAGACGGCCTGGCACCTCGCGACCATGGCCTTCCTCGCCATCGTCGGCCTCGGCGTGACGATGGTAAGCGCGCGGCATGCCACCTACTTCATCATCGTGCGGCTCACCTTGCGCATGATGTCGGACGTGGCGGCCGACGCCTTCGCGCGGGTGCAGCGCTTCTCGTCGGACTGGCACGCCTCCTCCTTCGCCGGCTCGACCGTGCGCAAGATCTCGCGCGGCATGTGGTCCCTCGACGTGCTGCACGACACCCTGCTGGTGGCGCTGTTCCCATCCGTGGTGGCGCTGGGCGGCACGGCGTTGCTGCTCGGCTGGAACTGGCCGGTGCTGGGCGCCGTGGTGGCGGTGGGGGCGGTGGCCTTCATCGGCCTCACGCTGACCCTCTCGCTGAACTACGTCGCCCCGGCGGCGCGCCTCTCCAATGCGTGGGACACGCGGGTGGGTGGCGTGCTGGCGGATGCGGTGGGCTGCAACGCCGTGGTGAAGGGCTATGGCGCCGAGGCCCGCGAGGAGGAGCGGCTGGAGCGGGTGCTCGGCAAGTGGAACGCCCGCACCTACCGCACCTGGATGGCGGCCACCTGGGCCGGCACGGCGCAGCTTCTGGCGCTGGTGGCGCTTCAGGCGTCCATCATCGGCACGGCTTTGGTGCTGTGGCACCAGGGGCAGGCGAGCGCGGGCGATGTGGCCTATGTGCTCACCTCCTACCTCGTGATCCACTCCTACCTGCGTGACATCGGCATGCACGTCCACAATCTCCAGCGCTCCATGAACGAGCTGGAGGAGCTGGTGGAGATCCACCACCAGACCGTGGGCGTGTCCGATGCTCCAAAGGCGGTGCCGGTGCAGGTGAAGGAGGGGGCCATCGCGTTCGAGAACGTGACCTTCCACTATGGCGGCCACGACAAGCCGCTCTACGAGAACCTCTCCGTCACCATTCCGGCCGGGGAGCGGGTGGGCCTCGTGGGGCATTCGGGCTCTGGCAAGACCACGTTCGTCAAGCTCATCCAGCGGATGCATGACGTGACCGCCGGCCGCGTCACCGTGGACGGGCAGGACGTGCGGGACGTGACGCAGGGCTCCCTGCGGCGCGCCATCGCCGTGGTGCAGCAGGAGCCGGTGCTGTTCCACCGCTCGCTGATGGAGAACATCGCCTATGGCCGGCCGGACGCCTCGTTCGAGGAGGTCCGGCGGGCCGCGGAGCTGGCCAATGCGGCCGACTTCATCGCCCGCCTGCCGCGCGGCTACGGCACGCTGGTGGGCGAGCGGGGCGTGAAGCTCTCCGGCGGCGAGCGCCAGCGCATCGCCATCGCCCGGGCCTTCCTCGCGGATGCGCCCATCCTGATCCTGGACGAGGCCACCTCCAGCCTCGATTCGGAATCGGAAGCGGCGATCCAGGACGCCATGGAGCGGCTGATGGTGGGGCGCACCACCCTGGTCATCGCCCACCGCCTGTCCACGGTGCGCTCCCTCGATCGCCTGATGGTGTTCGACAGGGGCCGCATCGTGGAGGAGGGCGACCACGACGCGCTGGTTCGCCGCGAGGGCGGCCTCTACCGCCGCCTGTTCGAGCGGCAGGCCATGGAACTGGCCAAGGGATTGGCGGCGTGATGCGAAAGGCCTTCCCGCCTGCGGGCGGGGAGGCCACCAAAGACTGGCGCCGTGATGCGGCCGGCGTGCCCTCACCACCCTCGCGCCCCGGACGCATGCAGCGATAGCGGAATGCGAGCCGGGGCCCAGCGCAAGAGTTCGCCGAAGGCGGCTCAAGCGGAAAGGCGGTCGGGCATTGCCGGCTGCGCCGGACTGTCCCCTGGGCCCCGGCTCGGCGCTCCGGCTGCGCCGTCGCTGGTCCGGGGCGCGATGGGACGACAAAAAAGCGAGGCCGCCCCCAACCCCTCAGAAATTCTTCTCCGGCCAGCGGCAGAGGTCGGTGATGAGGCAGCGGCTGCAGGCGGGCTTCGTCGCCTTGCAGATGTAGCGGCCGTGCAGGATGAGCCAGTGGTGGGCGTGCAGCTTGAAGCGGTCGGGGATGCGCGCCTCCAGCCCCAGCTCCACCGCCAGCGGCGTTGCGCCGGGGGCAAGGCCGGTGCGGTTGGCGACGCGGAAGAGGTGGGTGTCCACGGCGATGGTGGGCACGCCGAAGGCGATGTTCAGCACCACGTTCGCGGTCTTGCGCCCGACGCCCGGCAGCGCCTCCAGCGCCTCCCGGTCCCTGGGCACGACGCCGGCATGGCGTTCCAGCAGCAGGCGGGACAGCTCCACCACATTCTTCGCCTTGCCCCGGAACAGGCCGAGGGTGCGGATGTGGTGGGCCACCTGATCCTCCCCCAGCGCCACCATGGCGGCGGGGGTGGAGGCGGCGGCGAACAGGCCCTTGGTCGCCTTGTTCACCCCGGTGTCGGTGGCCTGCGCGGAGAGCACCACGGCCACCAGCAGGGTGAAGGCGTCGGTGTGGTCCAGCTCGCCCTTGGGCTCCGGGTCCTGCGCCTCGAAGCGGGTGAAGGCCTCGGTGATCTCGGCATCGGACCAGGGCGAGACGGTGCGGCCGTGGACCGCCGCCGCTGCATTGGCCACCGCCTTGTTGCGGCGGGGGAGGGGGGCGGCGGTTTTGCCGGTGGGCTTGGTCCCGGAAGACGTCTTGCCGCCCGAAGCCTTTGACGCTGGGGCCGCCTTCGCCGTGCCGCTTGCCGGAGCCTTGGCCGCCTTGCCCTTGGCCGGGGCCTTCGCCCCCTTCCCGGTGGTTCCCGACGCGCCGGCCGCGACCTTTGCCCCCTTCGTCGCGCGCGTTGGGCGCGGGGGCTTGGCGGCGTCAGCCTCCGGGAGGACGGCGGGTTTGGGCGGATTGATCCTGCGCGGCATTTTTCGGGTATACTGCCGAGCAATGCCCCAGACCAGCGACCGAGACATCGCACCCGAGACGGACGCGCAGGCTCCCGACGAGC
Source organism: Xanthobacter aminoxidans (assembly GCF_043193615.1). Taxonomy (NCBI): domain Bacteria; kingdom Pseudomonadati; phylum Pseudomonadota; class Alphaproteobacteria; order Hyphomicrobiales; family Xanthobacteraceae; genus Xanthobacter; species Xanthobacter aminoxidans. The sequence goes on from NZ_JBAFUS010000002.1 coordinate 613,870, forward strand.
CCGTCGTCTATGCGGTCACGCTCGCGCCGCACCGGTCCCTGTCCCGGCGCGGCTTCTTCTGGGTGATGGCGGGCATCGGGGCGGTGAGCTTCGTGTCGGGCGTCGCCTTCCTCGCCATGGGGGCGTGGCCGATCTTCGGCTTCTTCGGCCTCGATGTGCTGCTGATGTACATCGCCTTCCGCGCCAGCTTCCGCTCGGCCCGGGCGCGCGAACATATCCTCGTCACGCCCAGCCTCGTGGAAATCCGCCGCGAGCCGGCGGCGGGGCGCCCCTCCACCACACGGCTCAACCCGTTCTGGACCCGCCTGTGGCGTGAGGACGACGAGGAGCACGGGACGCTGGATGTTGCTCTCATCAGCGGCAAGCGCACCGTGCCCGTGGGCCGCTTCCTCGGCCCCGTCCAGAAGGCGGAGCTGGCGAGCGACCTCACCGAGGCGCTGGCGGTGGTGAAGAAGGGCGTGACGCGTAGTCACTTCTGAGGGGGCGGGCCAAGCCCGCGCGGCGTTTGAGCGAAGGCAACGTCAAAGCCCGCGCGGCGTTTGAGCGGAGGCAACGTCAAAGCCCGCGCGGCGTTTGAGCGGAGGCAACGCCAAAGCCCGCGCGGCGCCTGAGCGAAGAAACGCCCAACCACTCAGATAAACGGCCGTGTCACCATGCCGAGCAGGCCGCGGAAGCGGATGCGGCCGTCGAAGGCGGCGAGGCAGATGCACTCGCCGTCGTCGTCCACGCGGGGGGAATGGTCCACGTCGCCATCGCATTCCACCAGATCACCGGGGCCGTAATGGCCATCGGGATCGCTGAAGCCACCGCAGATGACGTGGGTGAATTCCAGCCCCGCATGGGTGTGCTGGGGAATCGCCCGCCCCGGCGCGATGCGGAACAGCAGCACCTGCGCGTCCGGGTCTTCTTCCAGATGCACGAGGCCGAGCCGTACGCCGGGCGCCACCGGCACCAGACGGCCGATGCGGCGCGACGCAATGGCCGGCGGCAGCACCACGCCGGGTGGCAGCTTCAGCCCCTCGGGCAGCGGCCAGCGCTTCGGCGATGTTGCTCCGGCGGCTTCGGCATGATGGAGCGCAACGGGATTGCGGCGTGGGGAGAGGCCGTCGAGCCGCGCCAGTGCACGATCGAGGGCATCAGGGGCGAGGGCGAGGGGATCACAGGCGTCCAGCAGCGCGCCGCCGACGGACATCAGCCGCGCCACCATCGCGCGGCATTCGGGGCAGCCGTCGAGATGCACATCCACCAGCAGACGGGGACCGGCCGGCAGCGTGCCCGCCGCGTAGCGCAGCAGGGTCTCGGTGCCGGGATGGGTCGAAGCACTCATTTCAGGTCTTCCAGCAAAGCGCGCAGACGATTGAGCGCGAGGCGCACGCGCGACTTGGCGGTGCCCAGCGGAATGCCCAGCTCCTGCGCGATCTGCGAATGGGGCTTCTCCTGAAAGAAGGAGAGGCGGACGATGGTGGCCTGTTCCTCCGACAGCTTGGCGAGGGCGGCGCGCACCCGCGCTTCCCGCTCGGCGGTCATGAGGATGGTCTCGCCCGAGGTCTCGTCCACCTCGTCCTCGTGCGTCTCCGCTTTGTAGGTATCACCATAGCGCTCGCGGCGCTTGAGGTCGATGGAGAGGTTGCGGGCGATGGTGAAGATCCAGGTGGAGGCGGCGGCGCGGGTGGGGTCGAAATAGGCCGCCTTGCGCCACACCGTCAGCAGGGTTTCCTGCGCCAGCTCCTCGGCGGCATTGGCCGGGAGCCCGCTGCGCACGAGATAAGATTTCACCCGCGGCGCGAAATGGCGGAACAGCCGGCCGAAGGCCTCGCGATCGGCCCGCGTGGCGATGGCGACGATGAGCGCGCTCAGCTCGGCCCCTGAGGCGGCGACCCGTGGCTCCGCAGGCTGGACGCTCATGGCGCTCGCTCCGCCCGGACGAATGCCGCCGTCGGGCAGCGTTCGTGTGCGACGCGGCTTCGGCAGTTCGACGATGAGACTGGGCTCGGCGACATTCATGCTCTCGATACGCGGCACGCGGCCGGGCGGATGACGGGGCCGGCCCGGAAAAATCGTCCGGACCCGCCCCCTGACCACCGGCGCAAGCCGGACCCTAGCCGAGCGGCGGGTCCGGCTCCACCAACGTCACCGTGACCGCGCGTCAGTACTCGATGACGCCCTCAAGGGCGTAGTGCTTCACGCTCTTGCGGTTGGCGATCAGCTCGTCGATGGCGGGCTCGCCCTTGAGCGCGCGGGAGATGGCGAGCTTGGTCGCCTCGTAATTGGTGCGGTAGAGGTCGGCCTTGTCGAGGTTGGGGTCCTCGGCGCAGCGGGGGTCCAGCCACACCATGATGATCATGGCCAGCTCGTCCACCTGGTCCTTGGGGATGATGCCCTCGCTGACGCAATCGACGATGGCGTCGCCCATGGCCGCCTGCACCACGCCGCCCAGCAGTTCCACATATTCGGCGGTGTGGATGGTGGCCTTGGTGGTCATCATCGTCGCGGGGCGCACCATCTGGTTGAGGTCGCGCACCACGAACATGCGGGTGTGGCCCTGCACCTGCCCCATCATGGAGGCGAAGGCCTGACCCACCGGGCCGCGCACCGAGCCGATCAGCACTTCCGGCATGGCATCCGTCGCCTGCCCGTCCGCCGCCAGCACCGTCGCCTCGCCCGCCTTGAACCAGATGTCGCTCATCATTTCCTCCTCGTTGGGAGGCGGCAGCAAAGCACCCGCCGCCCCGCCCGTCCAAGGCGACGCTGCGTCGCTGGTGCCGAAAGGCATGGGGACAGCGCCTCGCCTTGAACGGCGGCGCAGGCCGTGGCACCTCTGGCGAAAGAGGGGTGCCCGCGGGCGATTCGCGCCCGCACCTGATGGAGGCAGCGATGCCCACGCTCTTCCGCATTCTGGTGGTGCTGGCCGTGCTCGGCGGCCTCGGCTATGCCGCCCTGTGGGCGCTCGCCACACGGGTGGAGCCGCAGGAGCGGGAACTCTCCTTCACCGTCGCCCCCGAAAAGATCGGCAAATGACCACGCCCGGCGCGACGGCCCAGGGCCCGCTCGCGCTGTTCCTCGACATGCAGGCGGTGGAGCGCGGCGCGGGTGCCAACACGCTGGACGCCTACCGGCGCGACCTGACCGACCTCGCCGATTTCCTCGCCCCCCGCGCCATCGCGACCGCCGACACGCAGGCCATCCGCGACTGGCTCGCCGATCTCTCAGCCCGCGGCTACAAGGCCACCACCGTGGCGCGGCGCCTCTCCGCCGTGCGCCAGTTCTTCCGCTTCCTCTATGCCGAGGGGCACCGGGGCGATGATCCCGCCGCCGTGCTGGAAGGCCCAAGGCGCGGGCGGCCCCTGCCCAAGGTGCTCACGGTGGAGGAGGTCTCCACCCTGATCGAGACCGCCCACGCGCGTGCGGCGGAGGTTCCGGCGGCGGAGGGGGAGGCGCTCGCCAAGGCGCGCGCGGAGATGCTGAAGCGCCGGCGCACCGCCGCCGTGGTCGAACTGCTCTACGCCAGCGGCCTGCGCATTTCCGAACTCGTCTCGCTGCCGGCCGCCGCCGCGCGGGCGAAGGGCGACGCCATCCTCGTCACCGGCAAGGGCCGCAAGGAGCGGCTCGTGCCCCTCTCCGACCCCGCGCGGGCGGCCATGGCGGCCTATCTCGACGCGCGCAAGGCGGCGGGGCTGGAGGCGTCGCGCTGGCTGTTTCCCTCCTCCAGCGAGAGCGGCTACGTCACCCGCCAGCAGGCGGCGCGCGACCTGAAGGAGCTGGCGCTGGCGGCCGGGCTGGATCCCGCCAAGCTCTCTCCCCACGTCCTGCGCCACGCCTTCGCCAGCCATCTTCTGGCGCATGGCGCGGATTTGCGCGTGGTGCAGACCCTGCTCGGCCATGCCGACGTCTCCACCACCCAGATATACACCCACGTTCTCGACGAACGCCTCAAGAGCATGGTGCGCGACCTTCATCCGCTTTCGGACGAGTGAGGGGGGCTGAGGCGCCCCGGTTCCCCGGACAAGCGACGGCGCAGCCGGAGCGCTGATCCGGGGGCCAGCGCAAGAGTTCCCGCGCAGCGGGGCAAAGCTCGAGGGCGGCGGGATCAGGAAGCGCCTGCGGCGGCGCCTTGCGCTGGACCCCGGATCGCATTCCGCTATCGCTGCATGCGTCCGGGGTGCGAGAGCGGGTGATGCGTGTTCGCCCCCTCAGAACCGCGTCACCACGGCGGCGAGGGGCGGGCGGGGGCGGTCTTCCAGCTTCTGGGTGGCGGTGCCGATATAGATGAAGCCGACGAAGCGCTCGAACTCTTCGAGGCCCAGCGCCGCGCGGGCGTTGGCGTCGTAGGTCGTCCATTCGGTCAGCCAGGTGGCGCCGTAGCCCAGCGCCGCGCAGGCGACGAGGATGTTCTGGCAGGCGGCGGCCGCCGACAGCAGCTGCTCGTATTCCGGGATCTTCACATGCGGCGCGGCGCGCGACACCACCGCCACCACCAGCGGCGCGCGCAGGAAGCGGGCGCGCTCATCCTCCAGCCGCTTCTCGCCGACACCGGGATCGGATGCCGCGAGCGCCTCCGCCAGCAGGGCGCCGGCCCGGTCGCGGCCGTCCCCCTCCAGCACGATGAAGCGCCAGGGGGCGAGCTTGCCATGGTCCGGCACCCGCGCGCCGATGGTGAGAATGGTGTCCAGCTCCTCCAGCGAGGGGCCAGGGGCGACAAGATCGATGACGCGCGAGGAGCGGCGGGTGGCGAGGAGGGCGATGGTCTCGGGGCTCACAACAGTCATGGGGCAACGGCTTCCGATGAAAAGGTTCCGGGGCAATCTACAGAGGGCCCACCCGGGAAGGAACCGCGCGGGCGCGGCGGCAACCGGCCGCAGGCTGACGCGGCGGGTGACTTGAATCCGCCCCGAATTTTGTGCACGTCAGGAGGCATGATCCGCTTCGCTCGTGCTTTCCCTCGCCTCCGCCGCCCCGGACCGGCCGCCCCGGCCGCGCGGATGCTGGCGGCCGGGCGCGCGATGCGGGTGGTTGTGCTGGGTTTCTGGGCCGTGATGGCCCCCCTGGGGCTCGTTGCGGGCACAGGGCCGGCCGCGGCGCAGTCCATGCAGTTCCTCGGCCCGTCCGCCGCGCCGCCGCCCGCCGGGCCGTTCGGCACCCCGCCCGCCGCGCGGCCGACCGGGCTGCCTCCGGGCCTGCCGCCGCCCCCCGGCCAGCCGGGTCCCTCGGCGCAGGCCGGCCCGTCGGGTCGCGAGCCCCATGCGGTGCTGCCGCCGGCCCCTCCCGGCAAGGCGGCGCTGGGCGTCTATGCCCGTTTCGGTGCGGAAGGCGGCCCCATTTCGCGCGGCCTCGTCTGGCGCGTCTTCGCCGACCAGCCCGAGGCCTCCACCGGCGCCTTCCCGCTGGTGGCGGAAAGCTCGGAGCACGCGCCCGTCTTCTTCCTCAATCCGGGCGGCTACATCGTTCACGTCAGCTACGGCTTCGCCACCACGGCGCAGCGGGTGCAGATGGGGCCGGTCTCGCGCCGGCAGGCGTTCGACCTTCCGGCCGGCGCCCTGCGCCTCGCCGCCGACGTGGACGACAAGCCGATCCCCGCCCAGAGGCTCACCTTCGACATCTTCGAGGGCTCGTTCCTGCAGGGCCGCACCTCCAGCCAGCCTTATTATCGCGGCGCCGCCGCCGGCGACGTGGTGCTGCTGCCGGAGGGCACCTATCACGTGGTCTCCACCTATGGCGACGCCAACGCCGTGGTGCGCGCGGACGTGATCGTCCAGCCCGGCAAGCTCACCGATGCCACGGTCCACCACCGGGCGGCGCAGATCAGCCTGAAGCTGGTGAAGGTGGCCCACGGCGAGGCGCAGGCCGACACCCAGTGGACGGTCATCACGCCCGGCGGCGACACCATCAAGGAATCCATCGGCGCCTTCCCGACCATCGTGCTCTCGGAAGGCGACTATTCCGTCATCGCCCGCAAGGACGGCAAGAATTACAGCCGCGACATCAAGGTCGAGGCCGGCAAGAATCAGGAGGTGGAGGTTCTGGCGAAGTGACGCCCGGCCGCCATCCCGTCCGGAGGGTTCCCATGGTGCGTCTTGTCCTGCGCGCGACCGGCGTCGTCGCGCTCCCCGCCCTCGTCGCCTTGAGCCTCGCCTCGCCGTTTCTCGCCGCCGCGCCCGCCCGCGCCGCCGACGCCGCAGCCGGGCGCTCGCTCGCCGAGCGCTGGTGCGCCAGCTGCCATGTGGTCGGCACCGCGCCCCAGAGCGCCGCCAGCGACGCCCCCACCTTCGCCGCCATAGCCGCCCGAGACGGCGACGTCTCCGGCGCTCCGTCTGGTTCCTGGCTGGCCTTCCGCCTGCTGAAGCCGCACCCCCAGATGCCGCAGGTCTCCCTCACCCGCGCCGAGGCGGCGGACCTCGCGGCCTATTTCGCGACGCTGAGGAAATAATCGGCCCCTCGGCCGGCGCGTGCGTTTCCCAAAAGACACACAAGCGAAACTGTTCAGCTCAAGTTCCCTGCCGCCTTGCGGGGGGGGGCGGGTGGGGCCGCATGCTGCACGCGCTGCGTTGCAGCAGTGTCTTCCAGTCCCCGTTGGTCTCCCCCCTTGAGGTCGCCCCATGCGCGCTCGTTCTTCCGCCGCCGTAGTCGCGTCGCTCGCCTTGATCCTCGGCGCCTCCCATGGCGCCCTGGCGGCGCCGCCGGTGGAGCAGCCGGCCTTTTCCTGGACCGGCTTCACTGTAGGTCTGGACGTCGGATATGCCTGGGCGCAGGCGAGCGGGCAGGATTGCAACTGGGGCCGCAACAAATGCCCGGCCTATTCCACCGGGGCCGACGGCATCGTGGGCGGTGCCTATGCCGCCTTCAACTGGCAGGTGGACCACATCGTGCTCGGCATCGAGGGCGATATCGAAGGGTCCGCAGTCACCGGCACCTCGGCCTTCTCCAGCCCTTTCACCAACTACCTCTACGGCCATGCGGTGGACGAGAGCTGGCAGGCCTCGCTGCGCGCGCGCCTTGGCTACGCATTCGACCGCACGCTCGTCTATGTGACGGGCGGCGTCGCCTATGCCGATGTCTTCAACAATCTGTGGCGGCTGGGAAAATCGTTCCACGCCTACAGCGAAACCCGTCCGGGCTGGACCGTGGGCGCTGGCGTCGAGCAGGCCCTCTCCGATCACTTCACCGCCCGCCTCGAATATCGCTACACCGGCTTCGACAGCTCCGAGAACTCGGTGGGCACCAATTCCACGATCCTGCAGGACCTGAACCAGCAGGCCATCCGCATGGGCATCGGCTACAAATTCTGACCGGTGCGCGCGGCGGGCAGGGCGTGCGGCGGGCGGAGCCTGAGCCCCGCCCGCGCGATCCAGCTTACGCCGCCTTGGCGGCCAGCACCTTGCGCTTGAGGTCCGGCGGCACGGCCTCCTCCACCAGCGCGGCGATCACCTCGTCCAGAGACCCCGAGGTCTGGGCGTTGGAGCCGAGGCGGCGGATGGAGAGGGTGCGTTCGGCCGCCTCCTTCTTGCCGGCCACCAGCAGCACCGGCACCTTGGCCAGCGAGTGCTCGCGCACCTTGAGGTTGATCTTCTCGTTGCGCAGGTCGAGCTCGGCCCTGAGCCCCGCCGCCTTCAGCGCGTCCACCACCTCGGCGGCATACTCATCCGCATCCGAGGTGATGGTGGCGACCACCACCTGCGTCGGGGCGAGCCACAGCGGGAAGTGCCCGGCGAAGTGCTCGATGAGGATGCCGGTGAAGCGCTCCATGGAGCCGCAGATGGCGCGGTGGATCATGACAGGCGTCTTCTTCTGGCCGTCCGCATCCACATAGAAGGCGCCGAACCGCTCCGGCAGGTTGAAGTCCACCTGCGTGGTGCCGCACTGCCACTCACGGCCGATGGCATCCTTCAGCGTGTATTCGAACTTCGGGCCGTAGAACGCGCCTTCACCCGGCAGGATGCCGGTCTTGATGCGTCCGCCCGACTGGGCCTCGATCTCGGCCAGCACGCGGGTCATCACCTCTTCGGCGTGATCCCACACGGCGTCCGACCCGACGCGCTTCTCCGGCCGGGTGGAGAGCTTCACCACGATCTCCTCGAAGCCGAAATCGGCATAGGTGGAGAGGATGAGATCGTTGATCTTCAGGCACTCCGCCGCCATCTGCTCCTCGGTGCAGAAGATGTGGGCGTCGTCCTGGGTGAAGCCGCGCACGCGCATGAGCCCGTGCAGCGCGCCGGAGGGCTCGTAGCGGTGCACCGCGCCGAACTCGGCGAGGCGCATGGGCAGGTCGCGATAGCTCTTCAGCCCGTGCTTGAAGATCTGCACATGGCCGGGGCAGTTCATGGGCTTCAGCGCGAACACGCGCTCGTCCTTGGTCTCGTCGCCCGCCGACTGGACCTTGAACATGTTCTCCCTGTACCAGCCCCAGTGGCCGGAGGTCTCCCACAGGGAGTGGTCGAGCACCTGCGGGGCGTTGACCTCGCTGTAGTCGGCCTTCAGCCGCCGGCGCATGTAGGCCACCAGCTCCTGGAACAGGGTCCAGCCCTTGGGATGCCAGAAGACGGTGCCGGGGCCTTCCTCCTGGAAGTGGAAGAGGTCCATCTCCCGGCCGAGGCGGCGGTGGTCGCGCTTCTCGGCCTCCTCCAGGCGGTGGAGATAGGCGCCGAGCTCCTTCTCGTCCTGCCAGGCGGTGCCGTAGATGCGGGTGAGCATCGGGTTGTTCGAATCACCGCGCCAGTAGGCGCCGGCCACCTTCATCAGCTTGAAGGCGGTGCCGATCTTGCCCGTGGAGGGCATGTGCGGGCCGCGGCAGAGGTCGAACCATTCGCCCTGCTTGTAGATCTTCACGTCCTGGTCTTCCGGGATCGCGTCGACCAGCTCGACCTTGTAGTTCTCGCCCTTGGCGGCGAACACGCGCTTGGCCTCCTCGCGCGTCCACACTTCCTTGGTGAAGGGGCGGTCGCGGGCGATGATCTCGCGCATCTTCGCCTCGATGACCGGCAGGTCTTCCGAGGTGAAGGGGGCGTTGCGGGCGAAGTCGTAATAGAAGCCGTTGTCGATCACCGGGCCGATGGTCACCTGCGTGCCCGGCCACAGCTCCTGCACCGCTTCCGCCATCACGTGCGAGCAGTCGTGCCGGATCAGCTCCAGCGCGCGGGGATCGTCGCGGGTGACGATCTCGAGCTTCGCGTCGCGGGTGATGGGCTGGGCGAGGTCGGCCAGTTCCCCGTCGAGGGTGACGGCCACGGCCTTCTTGGCGAGGGATTTGGAGATGGCGGCGGCGATGTCCGCGCCGGACGTCCCCTCGGCATAATCGCGCTTGGCGCCGTCGGGGAAGGTCAGGGAAATCATGTCAAAGCTCCTTGCGGCCCACTCCTGCGCACCTCGCAGGTAGGCCTTTTCGTTAAGCGCGCCCTTTTAGGCGAGGCCGTGGCGCCGCGTAAAGCGCGCCGCCCGACGCCGGGGCCGAACCGGGCGCCCCTGCAAGGCCGGCGACAGCTCCGGACCCGGAAAAACGCGCGATCCACGCTCCGGATACCGTTCAGCAATCCTTCAGGACCAAAATGCTTCAGTGCTTCGGCTGCGTCCCCCCTTTCCCTCGCGCGCGGCCTCGGCTAATCGGAATGCGGGGTCGTGAGTGTTCGCCATGCCGGCGTCGTTCCGGAAAGGTCCAGGGAGGGCCTTTTTTCGGAAGGCAGGGCGGGTCACGCGGGGTGGGAAACCGGTCGGGGCGCCTTGGGGGCGGCACGATCGGGAGGACACCGCTCGACCGGGTTCATAGCCCGGGATGCGTCTAGAAGAGGCCGGCATGATGCCTGTGACGATCAAGACCTTGACCTTCGCCGCCCTGCTTCAGGTGGGCGTGTTTGCCTTTGCGACCGGCGCCAGCGCCCAGGTCGGCCCGCGCGGCGGCCCCGGCGCGGTGATGGACATCGACGAGCAGCCGGGCCTCACTGCGCCGGATGACGACGTCGCCCAGCTCGACCCGCAGTTCCGCCACCAGCCGGTGTACTTCCGCACCACCGAGAAGCCCGGCACCATCGTGATCCACACGAACGAGCGCTTCCTGTACCTGGTGCAGGGCGACAACCGCGCCATGCGCTACGGCATCGGCGTGGGCCGTGACGGCTTCCAGTGGTCGGGCCTCAAGTCCATCGAGCGCAAGGCCGAGTGGCCGGACTGGACCCCGCCGTCCGAGATGATCCAGCGCCAGCCCTACCTGCCGCGCTTCATGGCCGGCGGCCCCGGCAACCCGATGGGCGCCCGCGCGCTCTACATCGGCGGCACTGTCTACCGTATCCACGGCACCAACCAGCCGCAGACCATCGGCTACGCCGTGTCCTCGGGCTGCTTCCGCCTCGTGAACAGCGAGATCATCGACCTCTACAGCCGTGTCCCGGTGGGCACGAAGGTCGTGGTTCGCCAGCAGGCCGCTCTCTGAGAGCGGCCCTTTCCGACACATTTTCACTGGGGGACTTCATGAAGACGATCCTGGCCCTACTGGCCGGCGCGGCCCTTGCGCTCGGCGCAACGGCGGCAACGGCGCAGACCCTCAAGACCGTGAAGGACCGCGGCGAACTGGTCTGCGGCGTCTCCAAGGGCCTCCCCGGCTTCTCCGCCCAGGACGCCTCCGGCAAGTGGACCGGCTTCGACGTCGACGTCTGCAAGGCGATGGCGGCGGCCATCTTCGACGACCCGAACAAGGTGAAGTACGTGCCGCTGACCGCGGACGAGCGCTTCCCCGCCCTCACCAAGGGCGAGATCGACGTGCTCTCGCGCAACTCCACCTGGACGCTGGAGCGCGAGGCCAAGCTCGGCCTGCTCTTCGCCGCCATCAACTATTATGACGGCCAGGGCTTCCTGGTGCGCGACGCCCGCAAGGTCACGTCCGCCCTGGAACTCGACAAGTCCAAGGTCTGCGTCCAGGCGGGCACCACCGCCGAGAGCAACACCAAGGACTATTTCGCCGCCAACGGCATGACGCTGGAACTGGTGACGCTGCCCACCTCCGGCGAGCTGGTGAAGGCCTACGAGGACGGCAAGTGCGACACGCTCACCACCGACGTGTCGCAGCTCTATGCCCTGCGCCTCACCATGGCCAAGCCCGGTGACCACATCGTGCTGCCCGACGTCATCTCCAAGGAGCCCCTCGGCCCCGTCGTCCGCCAGGGCGACGACCAGTGGTTCAACCTGGTGAAGTGGACGGTGTACGCGATGATCAACGCCGAGGAACTCGGCGTCGCCACCAACACCATCGACGCCGCGCTGAAGTCCCAGAAGCCCGAGGTGAAGCGCCTCGTGGGCAATGAGGGCAATTACGGCGAGGAGCTGGGCGTGACGAAGGACTTCGTCGTGCGCATCGTCAAGGCGGTGGGCAATTACGGCGAGAGCTTCGAGCGCAACGTGGGCGCCGCCTCCAAGCTGGGCATCCCGCGCGGCATCAACCAGCTCTGGAGCATGGGCGGCATCCAGTACGCCCCGCCGGTGCGCTGATCGGGTGCCGGGATCGGCGGTGCGCTGATCCCTGCGGCTAAGCTTCTGGTCCAGCTTACGATTCGAAACGCCGCGCTCGCAGGGATGTGAGCGCGGCGTTTTCGTTCCGGCATCGACCTGCCTTGAAGGCGTGTCCTAATCTCCCGGCGCGTCACGCCCCGAGGAGAATTGGATGACCGAGGTTTCCCGTCGGACCCTTCTGGCCGGTACGGCCGGCATGGCCGGTGCGCTGGTCGGCGCAGTGGGTGGTGCCGCCGCCCAGCCAGCCCCCGCCAAGAATGCGGCCCCGCCCGTCGCCGGCACCCAATCCACCCCCGCCCCCAATCCCGATACGGCGAAGGCGTCCGGTGCGATGCAGGTGCCCAGCGCCTATCGCTACAAGGTCGGCGACGTGGTGGTGACGGCCATCTCCGACGGCATGCGCACCATCCCCCTGTCCGACACGTTCGTGCGCAACCAGCCGAAGGACAAGGTGAACGCGGCCCTCAAGGGCGCCTTCCTGCCCGAGAACGAGGTGCCCATCTCCTTCACCGTCCTGCTGCTCGACATTGGCGGGCGCAAGGTGCTCGTGGACACCGGCAATGGCGGGCAGGCCGGGCCCGTGGGCCTCGTGCGCGGCACCCTTCAGGATCTGGAGATCGACCCCGCCTCCATCGATCAGGTGGTCATCTCCCACTTCCACCAGGACCACATCAACGGCCTCGTCCTCGCCGACGGCACGCCCGCCTTCCCCAAGGCCCAGCTCATGGTGCCGGAGAAGGAATGGGCGTTCTGGATGGACGACGGCCAGATGAGCCGCGCGCCGGATGGCCTCAAGGCCGGCTTCCAGAACGTGCGGCGGGTGTTCAAGCCGTTCGAGGGCAAGGTGGAGCGCTATGCCTGGGACAAGGAGCTGGCGCCGGGGCTGAAGGCGGTCGGCACGCCGGGCCATACGCCGGGGCATACCTCCTTCGAGCTGGAGTCGGGCTTCGACACCCTCTTCATCCAGTCCGACCTCACCAATCTGCCGGCCCTGTTCGTGGCCAATCCCGGCTGGCACGCTGCGTTCGACATGGACCCCGTGGCGGCCGAGGCGGTGCGGCGCAGGACCTACGACCGCCTCGCGGCGGAGCGCATCATGGTGGCGGGCTATCACTTCCCGTTCCCCGGCGCGGCCTTTCTGGAGAAGCAGGGCGACGGCTACCGCTACCAGCCGGTCTACTGGCGCCCGGTGCTGTGAGCCTCTGAGCGCAAGGCGGCGGGTTCAGCCCGCCGCCACCATTTTCACCACCGTCATGGCCGGGACAAGCCCGGGCATGACGGCGGTTGAGGCGTACAGGTCCGACCCCCCGCGCGCCCCGGCGCCTCACACGGCGGCCGCCTCAGCTCGCCGTCACCTCGCCGGCGATCCAGGCGAGATAGGCCGGCAGGCCGCCTTCCAGCGGCAGAACGACGATGGCTGGCACGTCGTAGGGATGGGCGGCGCGCACCGCCTCCACCACCTCGGCGGCCCGCTCTGAGGTGGTCTTCAGCATCATCACCGCCTCGGTGCCGCGCTCGATCTGTCCCTCCCAACGGTAGATGGAGACCATCTCCGGCAGGATGTTGGCGCAGGCGACGAGGCGCGCCTCCACCAGCGTGCGGGCCATCGCCTCGGCCTCCGCGACGCTGGGGAAGGTGGCGTAGACGATGCGCGCGGGCATGGGGTCCTCCGGGCGATGCGCTTGCCCCGCGACCCTACCATCCCTCCCGGCGCCTCGACAGACGGCGGCGGGAGGGCTAGACCGTTCCCGGCCCCTTCCGCTCCCGGCCCGCCGACCGGACGATCCTCCTGACCGACGCACCGATGAGCGAACCCCGTTTCCAGCGCATCGCCTTCGTTTCCAGCCAGACGCCCGAGGCCGACGCCGCGCGCGAGCGTCTCGTCGCCCGCTACGGCATGGTGGCGGAGGAGGAGGCCGACGTGGTGGTCGCCCTCGGTGGCGACGGCCTGATGCTGCAGACCCTGCACCGCTTCCGCGAGCGCGACCTGCCCATCTACGGCATGCACCGCGGCTCGGTGGGTTTCCTGATGAACACCTATCGCGAGGAGGGGCTGGTCGAGCGCCTCAGCGCCGCGCAGTCTGTGACCATCCATCCCTTGATGATGGAGGCCGTGACCTCCAGCGGGATGCGCCACCGCGCCCCGGCCTTCAACGAGGTGTCCCTGCTGCGCCAGTCCTACCAGGCGGCGAAGCTGCGCATTTCCATCGACGGCAAGATGCGGCTTGAGGAGCTGATCTGCGACGGCGTCATCGTCGCGACCCCGGCCGGCTCCACCGCCTACAACCTCTCCGCCCACGGGCCGATTTTGCCCCTCGGTACGGCGCTTCTGGCGCTGACCCCCATCTCGCCCTTCCGCCCCCGCCGCTGGCGCGGTGCGCTGGTGCCGGACCGCGCGCGCATCGACATTGCCGTGATGGAGGCCGACAAGCGCCCGGTGAGCGCGGCGGCCGACCATTTCGAGGTGCGCGACATCATCGCCGTCTCCGCCCGGCTCGATACCACTTCCTCCGTGGACATGCTGTTCGACCCCGACCATGGTCTCGACGAACGCATCCTGCGCGAGCAGTTCGTCTACTGACGCCCCGGGCGCCGGCGAGCCATGGTCTTCTCTTCCGTCACCTTCCTGTTCTATTTCCTGCCGGCGTTCCTGCTGTGCTACTTCGCGACGCCCGGCGTGCGCGCGAAGAACATGGTGCTGCTCGCCTTCTCGCTGGTGTTCTACGCCTGGGGCGGCCTGCCCAACGTTCTGGTGCTGGCGGCCTCCATCGTCGGCAACTATTTCCTCGCCCTCGCCATCGACCGCCGCAGCGAACGCTGGCGGCTGCGCGTGCTGGGCCTGGCGGTGGCGGCGAACCTTTGCGGCCTCATCGCCTTCAAATATTCCGGCTTTCTGGCGCAGAATTTCAACGTGCTGCTGGCGCCGACGGGCCTCGCGCTGCCGGTGGTGCATCCGGCGCTGCCGCTGGGCATCTCCTTCTTCACCTTCCACGCCATCTCCTACCTCGTGGACGTCTACCGCCGGAAAGCCTCGGCCAACGGGCGGTTCGAGGAGATCGCGGTCTACATCACCATGTTCCCGCAGCTGGTGGCTGGCCCCATCGTCCGCTACTCCACCATCCACCGCCGCATCCGGCAGCGGCGCACCACGCTCGGCCGGGTCTCGGCGGGCCTGCGCATCTTCGTCATCGGCCTGTCCTGGAAGGTGCTGATCGCCGACGAGGTCGCCCCCGTGGTCAGCGCGGTGTTCGACCACACCGCCACCCCCAATCTCGGCGAGGCGTGGCTCGGCGTCACCGCCTATGCGCTGCAGATCTATTTCGACTTCGGCGGCTATTCCAACATGGCCATCGGCCTCGCCATCGCCATGGGGTTGAAGTTCCCGCGCAACTTCAACCTGCCCTATGGCGCGCGCTCCATTTCGGATTTCTGGCGCCGCTGGCACATGAGCCTGTCGAACTGGTTCCGCGACTATCTCTACATCCCGCTCGGCGGCAACCGGCACGGCCACTGGCACACGGCGGCGAATCTCTGGACCGTCTTCCTCCTGTGCGGCCTGTGGCACGGGGCGAGTTGGACCTTCGTGATCTGGGGCGCCCACCACGGCACCTTCCTGGTGCTGGAGCGCACCCGCTTCGGCGCGTGGATGAAGACGGCGCCGCGCGTGCTCTCCCACCTCTACGTGCTCTTGGTGGTGCTCACCGGCTGGGTGTGGTTCCGCGCCGACAGCCTGCCGCAGGCGCTGGAGCTGTTCCAGGGCCTCGTGGGCATGAACGGCGCCGGCTATCTTTCCACCCAGCTGGAGGTGGAGCTGAAGCCGGTGACGCTGGCCATCCTCGTGCTGGCGTGGCCGCTCGCCATGTTCGGCCTGCCGCGTCCGGGCGGGCGGAGCATGGCACCGAAGATGCGCCTCGCCGTGTTCGGCGCGGTGGACAGTGTGGTGGTGTGGGGCCTGTTCGTGCTCTGCGTGCTCTCGGTGGGCGCGGCGACCTACTCGCCGTTCCTGTACTTCCGCTTCTAGATACGGAGGGACGCCATGCCGCTTCTGATGTCCTTCCGCCGCTGGTGGGCGGTGATCTTCTTCGCCATCCTCACCCTGCCCACCATCGGCCTCGTCGCCCCGGACCTGCCGGCCCCGCTGCGCACCGTCGCCGCCCCTGAGGCGCGCTGGTGGGAGGATGCGGCGCGCCGGCTCGACCCTTACATCAACAACGTCTTCGGCTTCCGCGGTGCGGTGCTCACCGCCCACCGCTCCTATGTGCGCTTCATCGGCGACACCCAGGGCGACCTCGCGCTGAAGGGCGAGAACGGCTCGCTCTTCCTCAAGGACGAGCACGCGCTGGAACAGTCCCTCGGCCAATTGGTGCGGCCGGAGGCGGTGACGAGCATCGTCTCGCTCGCCGAGCGCATGAACGCCTATATGACCGCCCATGGCGGGCGCTTCGTGGTGCTCATCCCGCCCAACGGCCACACCACCAATTTCGAGAATTTGCCCGCCTATGCCCGGCGCCTGAAGGTCTCTCCCACCGAGTATGATCTCGTCGCGGAGAAGATGAAGGCGGCCGGCATCACCTTCGTGGACATGCGTCCCATCCTCGCCGAGGCGAAGAAGACCGGGCCGGTCCACTGGCGCTACGACACCCACTGGAACCAGCGCGGCCAACTCCTCGGCTTCAACGCCGCCATGGCCGCCGCCGGCCGCCCCGATCTGGAAGTGAAGCCGGAAGACGCCCTCGGCCCGCCCGAGCCGCGCCTCACCGGCGATCTGCTGCGCGCGACGGGCTCCCCCGTGCCGAACCCGCCGGACGTGATGTTCCCGCCCAAGGGACCCATGGTGGCGCCGAAGGACCCGAAGCTCATCCCCGGCATCTTCAAGCCGGTGCCGGACAACGATCCGTTCCAGCCCTATGCCATCGACACGGGCCATGCCGGCCCGCGCATCATGGTCATCGGCGACAGCTTCTCGCAGGGCTCGTGGCGCGGCCTCGGCGTGTCGCAGGCGTCAGCCTATGCCTGGATGCACCACCGCTATTGCCGCTTCGAGATGGGCGCCGTCGAGCGGTTCAAGCCCGACATCCTCATCTACGCGCCCACCGAGCGGGCGATGCCCTGCAAGGGCACGCCGGCGGAGTGAGGAGCGCACCGCTCCATTTCACTGCTGTCATCGCCCGCCTCGTGCGGGCGATCCACCGTTCCGCTGGTGCCGTGGCCGACGATGGGAATCAGCCACACCGTGGATCCCCCGGACGAGCCGGGGGATGACGGCGCAGTGCGCGGACTTCTGCTTAAAATCGCGAGGCTCAACCCTTCGGCGTCCGCGCCTTCAGGTCCATGCCGCCGCCCGGCGGGCGCTCGCGCTCGGTCAGTTCATCGACAAAGGAGTAGTCGAGATAGCCGCAGCGGGCGAGGGACTTCATGACCCGCATATCCACCCGCCCGTCCACGATGGCGGCATCATCCACGTAAACGCCGACGATCTCGCCGATGATCATGTGCTGGTCGGGCAGCGTGCCGTCCTTCCCCTTGGGGCGGAAGGTCTCCACGTAGACGCATTCGAGGGCGCAGGGGCTCGCCGCCACGCGCGGCGGCTTCACGAGGCGCGAGGGCGCACGCTCGAGGCCCACGAGGTCGAACTCGCTCACGTCACGCGGCGCGGGGGCGGAGGTGAGGTTCACCGCGTCGATCAGATCGAGGGTGGCGAGGTTGCAGACGAACTCGCCGGTGGCCTCGATGTTGGCGGCGCTGTCCTTGTGGCCGGCCGACGAGAACATCACCAGCGGCGGCGCCTCGCAGATCAGGTTGAAGAAGGAATAGGGCGCGAGGTTCGCCACGCCCTCGGGCGTCAGCGAGGAGATCCAGCCGATGGGGCGGGGCGCCACGATGGCCTTCAGTGGCGAGAAGGGCAGGCCGTGATTGCGCTTGGACGGCTCGTAGAACATTGCGGGGCAGATCCTGATCCGGGAGATCCCGGACCATAGCCGCTCCGCCCGCCGGGCGGCAGCTATACTGATGCATGGTGTGGGGCCTTAGCCCAGCGCCAGCATGGTCGATGTGATGTCCTCCAGCGCCCGCTCGGTCGTCTCCATGCCGGCGGCGATGGCCTCCTTCGCCCGCTGGAACTCGAACAGGCCGATGCGGCCGAGCTTGGGGGAGAGCGTCACGTCCGGCGGGTCGCCGGCGAGGCGCGAGCGGGCGATGCGGTCTTGGGTGATGTTGAAGGCGTCGATCATCACCGTGGTCAGCCCGCGCGGGCCGTCGCCCGAGGGACCGGCGAAGAACTGCCGCCGCAGCCGGTCGGGGCTGAGGATGCCGGCGAGGCCGTCCTTCTTCTCCGCCACCGCCATCTCGGCGACGCGCTCCACCACCCCGCCATGGTCCTGGATGACCGTGCCGCGGCCGAACACGTCGGCATTGAGGTTCACCGCGATCACCATGCGCGCGCCCATGGCACGGGCGGCGGAGACCGGCACCGGGTTCACCAGCGCGCCGTCCATCAGCCAGCGCCCGCCGACCTTCACGGGCGTGAAGATGCCGGGCAGGGCGTAGGAGGCGCGGATGGCATCCACGAAATCGCCGCGCGTGAGCCAGATCTCGTGGCCCGTGCCCAGCTCCGTCGCGATGGCGGCGAAGACGATGGGCAGGTCCTCGATGGAGATGCCGCCCACGTTGCGGCGCATCAGCTCCACCAGCCGGCGCCCGCCGATGAGGCCGGCGGCGCCGAGATTGAAATCGAGCAGGCCCAGCACGTTGCGCTTGGTGAGGCTGAGCGCCCATTCCTCCAGCGTGTCGAGCTTGCCGGCAGCCCAGATGCCGCCCACCACCGCGCCGATGGAGGTGCCCGCCACCACCGAGGGGCGGATGCCGGCACGATCCAGCGCCTTCAGCACGCCGATATGGGCAAAGCCCCGCGCCGCCCCGCCGCCGAGCGCAAGGCCGATGGCCGGGCCGTTGGGCACGGAGGTGCGCGGCGCCGCGTGCGCCGGCGTGCCGAGATCGGGCGGGCCGGCATCGGGCGGCTGCGACGCGGGATTCTTCGCCTCGGAAGCCGCAGAACTGGAGGCCGCAGTTTTGGGGGCGGCCGCTGCGGTGGGGCCGGATCGCCAGTGGAGGGACTGAAACATCGACGCCTCCCGTCGCGCCGCCCGCTTCTGGCGCCGTGGAAGCAGAGCCTCCGCCGGCACCGAAGCGTTTCCGGCGCACCGCTACTATGGCGTCACGTTTACTAAGGTCTGGTGTCCGAAGCGTGGCACCCTATGGCACCTCTCGGCGTCGGGCGGCCGAGGGCGCCTCGCCGAAATGGCGGCGGAACTGGCGGTTGAAGGTGGAGAGGTCGCGGAAGCCGGCCTCGAAGGCGAGGTCGGAGATGCGCCGGTGGGCGTGGCGCGGATCGTCGAGCATCCGGCGCAGCCATTCCATCCTGAGCCGGGCGACATAAGCGGAGAAGGTCTCGCCGCCTTCCTCGAACAGCACCTGCACATATCGTGCGCTGATGCCGAGCTGGGTGCCGATGGTGGTCGCGGACAGATCGTGGCGGTGGAGGGCCGCCAGGGTCGCGGCCTTGGCGGTGGCGAGGCGCGCGGCCTTCACGGCGCTGCGTCCGGGCGCTTCACGCGGGGGAGCGCTGCGCTTGAACGCCAGCGCGGCGAGTTCAGCGAGCTGCGCGGCCACCAGCCGGCCGCCTTCTTCCGAGCCGACGTGCTGCCGTTCGAGCAGTTCCGCATAGCCGAACATCAGATCGAGCGCCGGATCGCCGGCCGCGAAACGCAGCATGTCGAGGTCGTCGATGTGCGGCACCAGGGTCCGCAGCCGGGCGCGCGAGACCTGCACGGTGCGGAACGTCGTGCTCGACTGGATGTCGGCGGACGAACGCTGGCCGAGGTTCCAGACGCCGGTTTCGCCCGCGCCGAGCTCCATCTCTCGGCCGTCCGGCGTGGTGACGCGATAGGCGCGTTCGGAACGGCAGATCGTGAGATCGTCAATGCCGTCCGAGAGCAGCGCGGTCGTCCGGCTCGAGACGATGGCGCTGGTGTGTCCCTGTCCGACCAGGACGCCGGGCAGGTTGAGGAAGTGCCCCGAGATGTGGAAGGGGTCGCCGGAGCTTGGCACCAGGTCGAGGCCGATCAGCACGGGGCCGTAAAAGTCACGGACATAGGCCATCCGCTCCGCTGCCGGCACGTCGGCGGTGTTGAACCGCACGGGTGCAAAGGCACTGGCGTGATCGGGGGGCGTGTCCGCGGCTTTTTCAGCGGCCTGTTCAGCGGCTTGGGGCATCGAAACGGAGCTTGAAATCTGGTCCGATCGGCGACCGGGGTCATCTGTCCCACGTGCCGTCGAAGAGGTTGCGGCAATCGCCTGCCTGAAGCGGGCGACGACTTGCCGTCGCAAAGGAATGCAGGGGAAGCTTTGCCGCGTCAATGTCCCGGGCGCGCGCGGCGCGGTTGTGGCCCGCATTTTCTGCACCGGAAGAGGCGCGTTTCGCGCCTTGCACAGGGGGAGTGCGCGTAATGCCGAGCAACGCGGCCGGGAGTGGCGGATAAGAAGAAGCGGATCACAGTTTCAGCGCTTCCGTCAGGGCGATCGCCTGAAAACCTCCGCGGCCGGTGCAGTGCTTTTTCCGTTGCCGCGTTCTCGCAGGCGGCGGGCCGGCACTGTGCCGGCTATTTCCGTTCAGGTGGCAGTGTCAGTGATCGTGCCAGATCAGTGATCTTGCCCGGTCAGTGATCGTGCCCGTCGTGGCCCTTGCCGTAGACGGCGGCGGGATCGAAGCGCGGGGTGTCGCCGGTGAAGGCGAGGCGGGTCGCCTCGGAAGGCGCCGCCCCGATGGGCACGGAGCGGTAGAAGCAGGAGCGGCGGCCGGTGTGGCAGGCAGCGCCCGTGCCGCCCATTTCCACCTTGATGACCACCGCATCCTGATCGCAGTCGATCAGCATCTGCCGCACCTTCTGGGTGTGGCCGGAGGTCTCGCCCTTCTTCCAGAGCTTGCCGCGCGAGCGGGAGAAATAATGCGCCTCGCCGGTCTCCATGGTGAGGGCGAGGGCCTCCGCATTCATGTGGGCGAGCATGAGCACCTCGCCGGTCTCCGCATCCACGGCGACGCAAGTGACGAGGCCGTTGGCGTCGAAGCGCGGGGAGAGGATGGTGTCCTCCTCCAGCGCGGCGCCCTTGCCGGCGGCGGGGAAGGTGAAGGCGGTATCGGCGCTCATTCGCTGGACTCTTTCGCTCGCGTGTCGGGCGCTCCCGCCTCGGCAGGAACGCCTCTCGGCGGCGGTCCTGCGTCAGCCTTTGGAGCGCACCAAAGTGATGAAGCGCACCTGCTCGGCCGGATCATCCCGGAAGACGCCGGTGAACTGGGTGGTGAGGGTGGAAACGCCCTGCTTGGTGATGCCGCGCATGGACATGCACATATGCTCGGCCTCGATCATCACCGCCACGCCGCGCGGGCGCAGCCCCTCGTCGAGGGCATTGGTGATCTGCGAGGTCAGGTGCTCCTGCGTCTGCAGCCGGCGGGCGAAGATGTCCACCACCCGCGCGATCTTGGAGAGGCCGACCACCCGCTCCACCGGGAAATAGGCAACATGCGCCTTGCCCACGAATGGCACCATGTGGTGCTCGCAATGGGAATGGAACGGGATGTCGCGCACCAGCACGAAGTCGTCGAAGGTGCCGATCTCGCCGAACGTGCGGTCCAAGAGCTCGTCGGCGTCCTCGCCGTAGCCGGAGAACAGCTCGTCATAGGCCTTCACCACGCGCTTCGGCGTGTCGAGCAGGCCCTCGCGCGCCGGGTCTTCGCCGATATAGGCGAGCAGCGTCTTCACGGCGGCTTCCGCCTCGGCCCGGGTGGGGCGGGGGCTGCCGTCGGAGAGGGGCGGGTGAACCTTGGGGAGGGCAGGGGCACCATCCGGCGCAGGCGCGCGCAGAGCCGCCGCGGCCTTGGCCTTCAGCTGACGCTCCCGCTCCTCGTTCTCGGCCTGCGCCTTGAACAACTTGACTACCGCGTCCATGACCAACTCCGTTCGACCCGCCGCCCCGGAGCCGCGAAGCTGCCGGGAAAGGCGGGAGTGTCACCGGTTGTCGGCTCGCTTGCGCGGTGTCGCTCAAACCGCGCCCCGCCGGACCTGCCGGCGGCGGCTTTGCCGTCCGTTTCAAAAATGAAGGCCCAAAGTCGGGCCCAAGTTCCATGATGGGGCCGAAGGGCCGTTTTCGCAAGGGTGAGGGTGCCCGAATGTCCCGCACAGCGGTTCGATGACACCGCGCGACCAGACGGCACGCGCCGCCTTTGCGTCCGTTCCTCCCGTCTCTATATAAGATCGGAATGCTCGCGCGGCAGGCCTCTGGGCCTCGTTCGCGCCGCCGGATTGGTTCGCCCATGATCAACGACGTCTACAACGCCCGCATCCTCGCCCTCGCCGCCGATATTCCGCGCCTCGGCCGGCTCCCCGCGCCGCAGGCGAGCGCACGGGCGCATTCCCGGCTGTGCGGCTCCACCGTCACCATCGATCTCGTGATGGACGGGGACACGGTGGCCGACTTTGCCCACGAGGTGCGCGCCTGCGCCCTCGGGCAGGCCTCCTCCTCGCTCATGGCCAGCCACATCATCGGCGCCAGCGCGCAGGAGCTGCGCGAGGTGCGCGACACCATGTGGAAGATGCTGCGGGAGAACGGCCCGCCCCCCGCCGGCCGCTGGGAGGATTTCAAGGTGCTGGAGCCGGTGCGCGACTACAAGGCGCGCCATGCCTCCACCATGCTCACCTTCGACGCGGTGGTGGACGCCATCGGCCAGATCGAGGCGGCCCGCGCCGCGGCCGAGTAGCGGTTAGCCCGCCGCCCATTCCTCCGCCCGCCGCGTCTCGATGGCGGCGATGGCTTCGTCCGCCGCCTGATCGAAGGCGGTTTCGAGCGCCGGATTGATGCCGCGCAGGCCCGCCGCCACCGCCCGCGACCATTCCACATAGGCGCGGGCGCGCGATTGCGGCCAGTCCTCCGGCGGATCGTCGGCGAGGGAGCGCAGGTTGCAGGTCTTGTCGGCGAGCTTCAGCAGCTTGCCGCGCGCCGACAGGTGCGGCGCGTGTTCCACCTGAAGCCGCTTGCGCTCGACCGAGGTCAGCGCCTTGTCGTCCGTGACTTCCATGACGAGGCCGGCGATGTCCGGGCCGAAGGTGGTGGCGATCTCCTCCGGCGTCACGCTTTGGTCCTCCACCACGTCGTGCAGCAGCGCGGCGGCGACGAGTTCGGGATCGGTACCTCCCGTCGCCTCGCTCACCAGCAGGGCGACCTCCACCAGGTGGTTCACATAAGGCTGCGCCCGCCGGCCCTTCCGCCGCTGGTCGGTGTGGCGCAGGGTCGCGAAGGCGAGCGCGCGCATCACCGTGGACAGGGGCGGGACGGAAGAACCGGGCGGGAAGACATCAGGCATCGTCGATCACCTCGCGCGACAGTATAGCCCCCGAAACGGGAGCCGCGCGGGTCGTCGGGACCAGCTCGGCCCCGACTTCGACATGAAGGCTGGATAGGCGCATTCCGCTCCCCGGGGGTGGCGAATATGGGGCGGCGGGCCATCGAGGCAGGGACCGAGGCGGATATGGCGGCGGATCAAGGCGGGCTGAAGGAGACGGCGGGGCCGGTGCGCAGGATCGGCGCGCAACTGGCCCGCGCCCCGCGCCTTGCCTTGCGCGGGCTCATCCTGGTCTATCGCTACACCTTCTCCGCCTTCATGGGCCGGCAGTGCCGCTATCTGCCCACCTGCTCGGAATATGCGGAAGAGGCGGTGATGCGGCACGGCGCATTGCCCGGTGCGGTGATGGCCACGGCCCGCATCTGCCGCTGCAATCCCTGGGGCGGGCATGGATACGATCCGGTGCCCAAATGCCTGCCCACGGGGGGCCGCTGGTACAAGCCGTGGGGCTACGGCATCTGGCGCACGCCGAAGGCGACGGACGCGGAAGACTGATCCTCGGCGCGGAGAATCAGTTCCGGCGCACCGCCGTGGGCATGGGCGTCGCGGGCGCCGCCGGGGTGGGCGCGGCGGCCGGGGCGGTCTGTGCCGCTGCCGGGGCGGGCTTTGCCGCGGCGCCGGCGTCGGTCATCTTCACCTCGGCCTCCTTGAACATGCGCTCCAGCGCCGCCAGCCGCTCGGCCGAGCGGGGCGAGAGGGTCACCGGCCGCTCGCTGTCGGCGAGGCCGGGCACGTTCAGGGTGGCGGGCGGCTCGTCGAGCTTGGGGATGGGCGTGGTGACGCCTGGGATCGGCTTGATCTCGATGCCCTGGTGGGCATAGGCCATCACCTTCTGCCAGGTCATGGCGGGCAGGGTGCCGCCGGTCATCTTGTTCATCACGGCATAGTCGTCGTTGCCGAACCACACGCCGCAGACATAGTTGCCGGTGAAGCCCATGAACCAGGCGTCGCGATAGGCATTGGTGGTGCCGGTCTTGCCCGCCACCTTGGCGTTGGGCAGGCGGGCACGGCGGCCGGTGCCGTTCTCCACCACGTTGTTCATCATGTCGTTGATGTCGTAGAGCGCCTGCTGCGGGATGATCTGAACGGGCTTGGGCGCGTCGCGATCGAAGCGCCAGATCACGTCGCCGTTGCCGATGCGCATCTCCACCACGGCGTGGGGATAGACGCTCTTGCCGCCGTTCGCGAACACCGAATAGGCGGTGGTCGCGTCGAACAGCGTCACCTCGGCGGCGCCGAGCGGCAGCGGCGCGGAGATGGGCAGCGGCGTGCGGATGCCCATCTGGTGGGCGAGGTCCACGATCTTCTTGCGGCCGAACTTCTCCGCGAGACGCACCGCCACCGTGTTCAGCGAATGCTGAAGCGCGGTCTTGAGCGTGATGGAGCCCATGTAGGAGCGGCCGTAGTTCTGCGGGCACCAGTTGCCGAGGCAGATGGGCGCGTCCTGCACGATGGTGTTCGGCCGGTAGCCGTTCATCAGCGCCACTGTGTAGACGTAGGGCTTGAACGAGGAGCCGGGCTGCCTGAGCGCATCGGTGGCGCGGTTGAACTGGCTCTCGCCATAGTCCCGCCCGCCCACCAGCGCGCGCAGCGTGCCGTTGGGCTCCATCACCACGATGGACCCCTGCTTGACCTTGTAGTCGCGGCCGAACTCGTTGAGCGACGATTCCAGCGCCGCATCCGCCACCTTCTGGATGTTGGGGTCGAGGCCAGTGCGGACGATGAAGTTGCGCTCGATGACGGAGGGCGGCAGCTGGTCCACCAGCTTCTTCACCTCGCCGAAAGCGTAGTCGAGATAGAAGTCCGGCACCTCGTCGTCGCGGCGGTCCACCGGCGTCGCCGGGTTGCGCCGCGCACCGAACACCTGACCTTCCGTCATGAAGCCGGCCTCGACCAGATTGTCGAGCACGGTGGAGGCGCGGGCGCGGGCGGCGGGCAGGTTGATGTGCGGGGCGTATTTGGACGGCGCCTTGAACAGGCCGGCGAGCATGGCCGCCTCGGCGAGGTTCACCTCCTTCACCGACTTGCCGAAATAATAGCGCGCCGCCGCATCCACGCCGTAGGCGCCGCCGCCGAGATAGGCGCGGTCGAGGTACAGCTTCAGGATCTGGCTCTTGGACAGGCGCGCTTCCAGCCAGATGGCGAGGAAGGCTTCCTTGATCTTGCGCTCGATGGTGCGTTCGTTGGACAGGAACAGGTTCTTGGCGAGCTGCTGGGTGAGCGAGGAGCCGCCCTGCCGCACGCCGCCCGCCTTGGCATTGGTGACGAGGGCGCGGGCCGTGCCGGCGACGTCGATGCCCCAGTGTTCGTAGAAGCGGCGGTCCTCGGTGGCCAGCGTCGCCTTGATGAGGTTGTCCGGAATGTCTTCCAGCGGGATGGTGTCGTTCTGCTTGACGCCGCGCTCGCCGATGGAATTGCCGTAGCGGTCGAGGAAGGTGACGGCGAGCTCGGTGCGCTTCAGCCAGTCGTCGGAGGTCTCGCGAAAGGCCGGCATGGCGAGCGCCAGCATGACCATGGCGCCGGCGACGCCCAGGGTGAAGCCTTCCGAGGCCGCGCCGATGGCCCAGCGCCCCACGCCCGTGACGTTGAACCGCTCGGTGAAGGCGGCATAGGCGGAGAGGATATTGCGCGTGCGGGCACCGAGGCTGAACAGCGAGCTGTCCAGCAGCGCGTCGAAATCGAGCATCAGCCCGCGCAGGCGCTCGAGAAGGGAAGGACGCTTGCGCTCGGTCACGGTGCGGGCTCTGGTCTTTCTCAACGATGGCCCGATGGCGCCCCCGCGCCGCGACCGGACCTCTGCCCTATATAGCGTCCCCCGGCGGCGGGCGCGAGCGTTTGCCTAAGGAGCGCGTTCCTGATCGGTTGAGCAATCCTAATGCCACCGATAAAGTTGCAGTGCTTAGCTGAGAAGCTCTGCCAATGAGACACTGCTCATGACGAAACTCGAACAACAGTTTGATCAAGCAATGTTCGATATTTATCGCCGAGCCAAACAGGAGGCTGGCTATAATGCGACGCTTTTTCTCCAGATGATTTCCGATCGGAAAGGGCTTCGCACGGCAAAGACATTAATAAATGCAGAAAAGCCGTCAGATGGCTATACGGCATTGTATCTGAAGGGGCGTTTGGATCTAACGGTCGAAGCTGTGGTGGTCGAAAATGAATGCTGGCACCCGCTTTTTCTCGACATCGAAATTGAGCGCGCCCGCAAGAGACTCCGAGACTACCGCTATGAGCCTCGGCTACGACAATCGGGACCGTAAATCGGTACGGCGTCGGCTTCTCGATTCGGCTTTCAGAACGGCGTGAACGAGCGCGGCCGGTTCAGCCACAGGGGCTCGGGCACGTAGGGCGGCGCCGGCATCCACAGGATGGCCTGCTCCTGCGCGGCGGCGATCTGTGCCCGGCTCATCTTGGTGCGGACCGCATCGCGGATGCGGGTGAAGGTGTCGCGCTCCTGCTTGCCGGCGCGGGCGGCGGCGAGGATCAGCCATTTCTGCGAGAGCACCACGTCGATGGGCACGCCGCGTCCCTTGTCGTAGGCAAGGCCGAGGAGGTATTGCGCGGTGGGGTCGCCCTGCTCGGCGGCGCAGCCGTACCACTGGGCGGCGACCACGAAATCCTGCGGCACGCCTTTCCCGTTCTCATAGAGATAGCCAACCATCCCCTGCGCCTTGGCATCCCCCTGCCACGCGAGGGGAATGAGCAGCGCGGCGGCGGTCACATAGTCGCCCTTGGCATAGGCCGCATAGGCGCGGGACTGGGTGCCGTCCTTGCCGCCCGCGAGGGCCGGCCCGGTGAAGGTCAACGCCAGTGCCAGCGTCAGCGCACCTGCGATGCGGCGGAGTGGGGTGGGGCGCGAAGTCTCTTCCGGGCGCAAAGTCTCTTCCGGGCGCAAGGTCTCTTCCAGAGGCATGGGTCAGCTCGCCTTGAGGAGGAGGGCGTCGATCATGAAGGCGATCCACACTGCCGGCGCGAGGAACAGGCCGAACGGCAGGCGCCCGTCGAAGCGCAGCGCCCGGCCCGTGGCGCGGCGGCGCAGGGCATAGGCGAGGAGCGCGGACAAGGCGGCGATCTCGATGGCGATGGGGATGGCCGTCACGTCCAGCCAGACGCCCGCCAGCACCGCGAGCTTCACATCACCGAGGCCGAGCCCGTCGCGCCCGCGCAGCGCCCGGTATCCCGTGCGCAGGCCGAGGAAGAGCAGGCCGAGGAGCAGGCCGCGCACGCCCGCAGCGATCGGCCCCTCCGCCACGTCGTCGACGGCGAGGGCGACATAGGCGAGGCCGAGGGCGATGCCTGAGGCGTTGAGCGCATCGGGAATGAGGAAGTGCCGCGCATCGATGACGGCGATGGCCGCCAGCACCGGCACCAGAGTGGCGAGGGGCAGGCCGGTGGGAAGTCCCGCCACCGCGAGGCTCGCGCCCATGGCGGCGAGGCAGAGAGCGGCAAGCGCCACCGTCTCGGCCCGGCTGCCGGCGCGCGGGTGGGCGCCGAGGCCTCTGGCGACGGGGGCGCGCGGCGTCGGCTCGACCATCGGTTCGCCCGCTGCGGCGTCGGCCATGGCGGGCCTCACCGGTTGATGAGCGGCTGAGGGCCGCCCGGCAGCACGCCCACCGAGCCCTTGAGCTTGGCGCGCAATTCTTCCGCCACCGTGTGGGCATCCATGTTGTCGCGGATGATCTGGGGGCGGATGAAGATGATCAGCTCGGTGCGCTTCACCGTCGTGTCTTTGTGGGCGAAGGCATCGCCCACGCCCGGGATCTGGTCCAGCACCGGCACGCCCTGCCGCACGCCGTCGCTGCGCTCGCTGATGAGGCCGGCGAGCAGCACGGTCTGCCCGCTGGTCACGGCGATGGTGCTCTTGACCCGGCGCTGGGAGACGGTGGGCGTCAGGTTCGAGCCTTCGCTGGCGCTGCCGTTGGCGGTCGGCTGCTTGGTGACGTTGCTGATCTCCTGCTCGATATCGAGCCGGACCTGCCCGTTCACATTCACCCGCGGCGTCACATGCAGGATGATGCCGGTATTCTTGTATTCGATGGTGTTCACCACCGTGTTGGACGAGGTGAGCACGGTGGCGCTGCCGGTGGAGACCGGCACCTCGTCGCCCACCTGAAGGGTCGCCTTCTGGTTGTCCACCACCACCACGGAGGGATTGGACAGCACCTTCACGTCGGTGACGGTGTGCAGGGCGTCGAGGATCATCTTCGGCTGGTTCTCGCGGCCGATCAGCAGGTTGAAGCCGGGCAGAACGCGGTTGATGGCCTGATTGGTGATCTCGCTGGACAGCGTGTTCACTGCCGAGCCGTTGTTGCGGCCGAGGCCCAGATCCTTGCTGGTGAGGAAGAACTGCACGCCGTAGGCGAGCTGATCGTTCAGCGTCACCTCGGCCACGGTCGCCTCGATGGCCACCTGCAATTGCGGCTGGTCGAGCTGGAGCAGGGTGCGCTCGATGATCCGGTAGTTCTCCTGGCTCGCATAGATGAGCAGGGAGTTGTTTACCTGATCGGCGGTGATCCGCACGCCCGAGAGCAGCGCCCCGCCGCCGCCCGAGGGGCCGGAGCCGGAACCGCCCTGCAGCTCGTTGTCGGTCTCGCCCCGGTTCACGGGCTGGGCGTTCTGGCTCTGGTTCTGCGGCGGCGTCTGGCCGAGGCGCTGCTGCACGGACATGGGGCCGTTCGAGCCGCCGCCATTGGATGACGCCGAGGTGCCGGAGCCCGGCGCGATCTGGTTGGAGGCCTGATCCAGCCCCTGCGAGGAGGTGCCGTTGAACAGCTCGTTCAGCACCCGCGCCGTCTGCCGGGCCTCGCCGTAGCGCAGGCGATAGACGCGCACGCCCACAGAGCTGTCCGAGCGGTCGAGGCGCTCGATCCAGGTGGCGGCGGTGCGCAGCAGGTCCGGCTTCTTGGCCACCACCATCACCGAATTCATCCGGTTGATGGCCTGGAACTTCACCATCTTGTGGCTCAGCCCGCCCTCGCCGGCATCAAGCAGCGTCTCAAGCTCGGTGATGAGCGGTTCCGGCGCGCTGTTGCGCAGGGGATAGATGCCCACCGACTGGCCGCGCATCCAGTCGGCATCGAAGGAAAGGGCGGTGTTGATGGCCGCCTGCCGTTCCTGCGCCGTGCCCTGGATGAGCAGGACGTTGCGGCCGGGATCGACCCGCACCATGCCGGCCCGCGTGGCAAAGCTGTCGATGACCGGCATCAGGGTCTCGGCCGAGACATACCGCAGCGGCACCACGGAGACGCCATAGCCCGGCTCCGGCCGCGAGGTGCCCACATCGGTGGCGCCGGAGCCGGCGGCCTCGGTCAGCGGCATCAGCTGATAGCCAGAGGAGTCCTTCACGAGGGCGATGCCGTTGGCGCGCAGCGCGCTCTCCAGCACATAGGCGAGATCGGTACGGGCGACGGGGCGCGCCGAGGACAGGCTGATGGTGCCCTGCACCCTCGGGTCGATGATGACGTTGGCGCCGAGGATGTCGGTGAGCACCACCTTGGCGACGGTGGTCACCGGCGTATTCTCGAAGTTGAGATCGTATCCGCCGTCAGCTCCGCGTTGCGCGGTGCCCGCCGCGCCGACCGTCGTCGGGTCCGCCACCGGCTGCGCGCCGGGGGTCGCGAAATATTCGATGGGCTGACGATTGTCGGACGGCTGTTGCGGCTGCGCCACAGGCTGCATGGGCTTGGGCGACAGGTCGATATTGCGGACCTGATCGAATGTGCTCTGGGGCTTGGTGTCGTCCATGATGCCCGAGCAGCCGGACAGGATCGCGGCGAAGAGGATCGCGCACGTCAATACGAGAGTGCCCGGTCGTGGGCTCGACCGGCCGCGCCAATCCTCAATCACGCATCACCTGAATACTTCCGAACGCAAGAGCCGCGGAATCCGAGAGCCGCTACAAGGGCCGCCGGTCGCAGGAGATGGCCAGACGACCCTTGGCGCGCCTCTCTTAGCGACAGCATGTGACGGATATATAAGGGTTGACGGGCAGTGCTGCCAAGCTTCAGTTAGCTGGCTATCGCCGGTTCGCAGCCGTGTCCGGATGTCGTGACATTGTCATCACGGTGACGCGCGAGCGTCACGGGAGGCGGGAATACCAAGCCGGCCGCCGGGTGCTCCGTGTCGGCAGCCTGCTCCGGGCCGACGGCCGACCCGCAAATTGCTTTCCGGGGGCAACCTTCGCCGATGATGCGGCCCATGTTAATAGCAGCCAAGGTCCAGCTGTAGAATAGCGCCGCTGGATTGTACTGCTGGATTTGAATGCTGGCTTTCGGGGGCGCGGGCATGAGCGGGGAGGGGGGCGGCGATTTCCTGAGCTTCCTCGCCGCGAGCGGGCTGGCGCATCCCGCCGGGTCCGGAACCGCCGGCACGCAGGCCCGTCCGCTACGTCAGGTGTGGGAGGCGAGCGAGCTGACCGCCGGCGATTTCGCCGATGAGGTCGCCCGCTTCTATCGCCTGCCGCGTATCGCCCTGCCGGAGCTGATGGCGGCGCCGTCCCTCGTCTCCCACTTCACCCCGCGCTTCCTGCGCGAGATGACGGTGCTGCCCTTCCGCGCGCCGGACGGCACAGCCTGCCTCGCCGTCGGCGATCCCACCGACGAGACGGTGGTGCGCGCGGCGGAGATCGTGCTGGGGGGCAAGGTGACGCTCGTCGTCGCCTCCTTCGAGGACATCGCCACCGCGCTTGCCGAACGGCTCGGTGCCGATGAAGCCGCCGCCCGCGAGGCCGCCGGTCCCGCCACGGCGCGGGCCGAGGACGACATCGACAGCCTGCGCGACCTCGCCTCCGGCGCGCCGGTGGTGCGGGCGGTGAACGACCTGTTCGACAAGGCCATGGAGCTGCGTGCCAGCGACATCCACATCGGCCCGTTCCGCACCGGGCTTGAGGTGCGCCTGCGCATCGACGGCATGCTGCGGCCCATCCATGCGCTGGCCGATGTGCTGCCGCAGGCGGTCATCTCGCGCATCAAGATCCTCGCCGGCCTCGACATCGCCGAGCGCCGCCTGCCGCAGGACGGCGCCGCGCGCCTGAAGCTCGGGCGGGACGAGATCGACGTGCGCGTCGCCATCATGCCCACCCAGCACGGGGAAAGCGCGGTCATCCGCCTTCTGGCGCGCGATCGCGGCGTGCTTACGGTGGACAAGCTGGGGCTCGCCCCGCACGACCGCGAGACGCTCATGAAGCTGCTCGCGCTGCCCCACGGCATGGTGGTCGTCACCGGCCCCACCGGCTCGGGCAAGACCACCACGCTCGCCACCATCCTGTCGGTGCTCAACGAGCCCACGCGCAAGATCCTCACCATCGAGGACCCGGTGGAATACGAGATCCGCGGCGTGTTCCAGTCGCAGGTGAGGCCCCAGATCGGGCTCACCTTCGCGGCGGCGCTGCGCTCCTTCCTGCGGCAGGACCCGGACGTCATCATGGTGGGCGAGGTGCGCGACCCGGAGACGGCGCACATCGCCGTCCATGCCGCGCTCACCGGCCATCTGGTGCTCACCACGCTCCACACCGACACCGCCGCCGCCTCGGTGCCGCGCCTGCTCGACCTCGGGGTGGAGGGCTTCCTGCTGAAGTCCACTTTGCGTGCGGTGATTGCCCAGCGCCTCGTCCGCCAGCTGTGCGAGCGCTGCAAGCGGCCGCACACCCTGTCCGCCACCGACGTGCGGGACGATCCGCGCTATGTGGCCCTCGGCCTCAAGGCGGGGGAGACGGTGTACGAGCCGGTCGGCTGCGAGCGCTGCGGCGGGGCGGGCTATCGCGGGCGTATCGGCGTGTTCGAGGTGCTGACCCTCTCGGACGACATCCGCGAGATGATCGACCGCCATGCCGGCGCCGCGGCCCTCGACCGCGCCGCCATCGCTGGCGGCATGACCACCATGCTGGACGACGGCGTCGCCAAATGCCGCGCCGGCCTCACCTCGGCCGCCGAGGTGCTGCGCGTGACCACGGTGCGCTGAGCTGATGGCCACCTTCTCCTATCGGGCGCTGACCCAGGCCGGGCAGATCGTGAGCGGTGAGATCGCCGCCCCCACCGAGGCCGAGGTGCGCCGCCGCATCGAATTCCTCGGCCTCGTGCCGGTGGAGACGACGCCGCTGAAGGAGAAGAAGGAGAGCGCCTTCGGCTTCTCCTTCGGCGCGCCCAAGGCTGAGGATGTCACCCTCTTCACCCGCGACCTCGCTTTGCTGCTGCGCGCGGGCGCGCGGCTCGACGAGGCGCTGGAATTGCTCACCGGTGACACCGATCTCGGCCGCATGCGCACTGTCGCCCGCAAGATCCGCGCGGACGTGCTGGCCGGCGAGAGCCTCGCCGAGGCGCTGGCGTCCCATCCCTCGCTGTTCCCGCCGGTTTATGTGGCGCTGGTCAGGGTGGGCGAGGCCTCCGGCACCGTGGACCGGATGCTGGAGCTGGTCGCCGCCGAGCGCCAACGGGCCGAGGAGCTGCGCCGCAAGGTGGTGTCGGCGCTGCAATATCCCGCCTTCGTGCTGGTGGCGGCGGGGGGCGTGCTCGTCTTCTTCCTCATGTTCGTGATGCCGCAATTCTCCTCCGTGCTACGCGACATGGGGGCGAAGCTCGACCCCATGGTGCAGGTGCTGCTGGACCTGTCGGACGGATTGCAGGCCCATGCCGCCGCGGTGGGCGTCGCCGCGGTGGTGCTTCCGGCCCTCGCCTTCCTCGCCTTGCGACGGAAAGAGGTGCGTGGGGCGGTGACGGGCACGCTCTCCAAGCTGCCGCTGGTGCGCACGGTGCTTTTGTTCCGCCGCTCGGCCGTGTTCTGCCGCAACCTCTCCATCCTGCTCGGCAACGGCGTGACGCTCACCGCCGCGCTGCGCATCATCGTGGATGTGATGGCGGCGGGGGAGGAAGCCTCCGTCTGGGCCAAGGCGGCGGACCGGGTGCGCCATGGCGGGCGGCTGTCGGACGCCTTCGCCGAGGGCGACGTGCTGCCGCCCATGGCCATCCGCATGCTGCGCCTTGGCGAGGAGACCGGCCAGCTGGCCCTGCTCTCCGGCCGCATCGCCGATTTCTACGAGGAAAAGCTCCAGCGCGCCCTCGCCAGGGTGGTCGCGGTCATCGGCCCGGCCGCCATCGTCACCATTTCGGTGGTGGTGGGCGGGCTCATCGTCTCGGTCATGACCGCGTTGCTGTCGGTCAGCCAAAGCATCGGGTGACGAAACGTGATTGAAGGTCCCGCCCCCATGACGGCCAACACTGCCCCCTCCCGCTCCCGCCGCCGGAAGACGGAAGGCGGCTACACGCTGGTGGAGCTGCTGGTGGTCATCACCATCATCGGCCTCATCGTCGCCCTCGTGGGGCCGCGCGTGCTCGGCTATCTCGGCGACAGCAAGGTGAAGACGGCGAAGATCCAGATCCAGGGCTTCTCCAGCGCCCTCGACCTCTTCTATCTCGATGCCGGCCGCTATCCCTCCTCCTCGGAAGGGCTGAACGCGCTGGTGCAGCGGCCGGGCAACGTCTCCACCTGGAACGGGCCGTATCTGAAGGGCGGCACGGTGCCGGTTGATCCCTGGGGCAAGGCCTACATCTATCGCGCGCCCGGCCAGCATGGGCCGTTCGACATCGTGTCCCTCGGCTCCGACGGGCAGGAGGGCGGCACCGGCAACGCGGCCGACATCACGAGCTGGGCACGCTGAGGCGGGGCGAGGCGGATGGCACGCGAGCGGGAGCGCAGGCGCGATCATGAGGCGGGGTTCACCCTGCTTGAGGTCGTCTGCGCCCTCGCCATCGTCGCCGCGCTCGCGACCCTCGCCTTGCCGCGCCTCGCGCCCGGCACCTCGCGGGCGAAGCTGGAATCCCTCGCGGTCGAAGCCGCCGCGCTGCTGAAGGCCGACCGCGCCGCCGCCATCCGCCGGGGCGTGCCGGTGGCGACGGCGGTGGATACGGCCGGCCGGCGCATCACCTCCGGCGCGGCCGGGCGCGTGGTGCGCGTGCCCGGCGACGTGCAGATGGACACGGTGCTGCCCGCGAGCTGCGACGGAAGGCCGGCACGCGCCTCGGTGGAGTTCTTTCCCTCCGGCCTCTCCTGCGGCGGCGTGGTGGCCATGCTCAAGGGCGGGGCGGGCTATGAGGTGCGGGTGAACTGGCTCACCGGAGGCGTCGAGATTGTCCCCCGTGGCCGCTCCTGATCTGCGCGCGCGGCGCGGCGCCGCCGGCTTCACCCTCATCGAGGTGCTGGTGGCGCTGGCGGTGGTGGCCGCCTCCCTCGGCGCCATCGCCATGGTGGCGGGCAGTAGCATCCGCGGCACCCGGACGCTGGAGCGGCGGGTGGCGCTGCTCCAGACCGCCCGTGCGGTGGAGACGGGCATTCCCGGCCGCGATCTCCTCCAGCCCGGCCGCACCGAAGGCGAGATCGCCGGCCATCGCTGGCAGATGGACGTGCAGCCGCTCAAGATCGCCGGCCTGCCGGAAACCGGCCCCTGGACGCCCCTCGATGTCCGCATCCGCGTGCGCGGTCCCGGCGGCGAGATGGTGGCGCTGGAGACGGTGCGCATCGTGCGGAGCCAGCCGCAATGAGCGCGCTCGCGTCGTCGCGCCGCCGCAGCGCCGGCTTCAGCCTCATCGAGATCCTGGTGGCGATGACGCTCACCGGGCTGGTGCTCGCCGCCATCGCCATGGTCACGGCGAAATGGCTGCCGGCCTGGCAGCGCGGGCTCGGGCGGGTGCAGCAGAGCGAGCTCGTCGCCCTCGCCCTCGACCGCATGGCCGCGGACCTTTCCGCCGCCGCCTTCCTGCCCGTCGTTCGTGGCGGCGCCAAGCCGCTGTTCGACGGATCGGCGGAGCGCGTCGTCTTCGTGCGCGAGGTGCTCGCCCCCGGCGCGGCGCGCGGGCTGGAGATCGTCGAATTGGCCCCGGTGCCGGACGGGCGCGGCGTCGCCATGGTCCGCCGCACCGCGCCTTATGCGCCGCAGGCCGAGGCCGGGGGCCTGCCGCCCTTCGGCGCCCCGGTACGCCTGCTGCGCCCGCCGGTCAGCGTCTCCTTCTCCTATGCCGGACGCGACGGGGTGTGGCACGAGGCGTGGCGCGGCGAGGAGGAGCTGCCGCGCGCGGTGCGCATGGTGGTGCGCGAGGGCGGGCGGACCACCGCCGCGTCCACCGCCGTCTCCATCCGCTCCGATGTGCCGGCCTTCTGCGCCGCCGATGTCACCAAGCCGGTCTGCGGATCATCCGTCGGTTTCAGTGGAGCGCGCGCGAAAGCCGTCTCGGGGGCCGGGGGAAATAACGGGGGGGCCGCGCAATGACGGGCGCCTGCCTCAACGCCCGGCGCGGGACGGAGCGCGGCTTCATCCTGGTGACGGTGCTGTGGATTCTGGCGGCGCTCGCCGCCTTCACCGCGGTCTATGCAGTCTATGTATCCGACACGGCATCCGCCTCCGCGGTGCGGACGGAAACGCTGCGCGCGGACGGGCTGGTGGTCGCGGCGGTGGAATTGGCGGCGCTGCGCATTCTCTCCGTGCCGGCGCAGGACCGTCCCATCAGCGGCGAAGTGCGGTTCCGCATGGGCGAGGCCAACGTCTCCGCCCGCTTCGCCGACGAGGCCGCACGCATCGATCTCAACTCGGCCGCGCCCCCCGTGCTGGCCGGCCTGTTCCAGGTGCTCGGCGTGCCCGAGCAGGCGGCGAAAACCTACGCCGCGAGCATCGCCGCCTGGCGGACCCCGCCCCGGGGCAGCAGCGCCGGTGCGGGCGGTGCGACTTCGGTCAGCAGGACGTCCGCTCTGGGCGACGATGAGGCCGCGAAAGGGCAGGGCGCCTTCGCCCATGCGGCGGAGCTAGCCCGCGTGCCCGGCCTGCCGGCGGATGTGGTCGCGGCGGCGCTGCCTCATCTCACGGTCTATGCCGGGCGGCGGGAGGTCAATCCCGAGCTGGCGGGGCCGGTGGTGCGGGCGGCGCTGGCGAAGGCGGGGCAGGGGATGAACGATATCGACAACGCCACGTTCGCGACGG
The DNA here is from genome assembly GCF_043193615.1 of Xanthobacter aminoxidans. Taxonomy (NCBI): domain Bacteria; kingdom Pseudomonadati; phylum Pseudomonadota; class Alphaproteobacteria; order Hyphomicrobiales; family Xanthobacteraceae; genus Xanthobacter; species Xanthobacter aminoxidans. Next base: position 649,773 of record NZ_JBAFUS010000002.1, read on the forward strand.
CCGGCGAGACTTCCGGCGAGGACAAGGCCGGCGGTGACAAGGCAGGCGGCGACGGAACCGCCATCGCGGGCGCCTCCGGCCTCACCACGGTGGCCGGCGACACGGCACGCGTGACGGTGCGCGTCGCCTTCGACAATGGCCGCAAGCAGGGCGCCGAAGCGGTGATCCTGCTGCGGGATTTCGGGATGGACCCCTACCGCGTGCTCCTCTGGCGCGACCTCTCCTGGCGCGAGCTGGCCGACCTCGATGCGGCGCCCGCCGCGCGGCGCAAGACGACGGGAGGACGGCCATGAGCATGATGCCCGGCGCGCCCGATGCGTCGCTGGTGACGCGCTTCATCGATGGCTTCTCGGCCTTCATCGACCTGACGGCGACGGCCGTGGACACCGCCATCGCCAGCGGCCGGGCGCGCCTCGGCCGGCTGCGCGCGGTGCGCATCGAGCAGGGGGAGGACGGCGCCTTCCACCTGCCCGGCGTTGCCCCGTTCCATCCCGATACCGGCGACATGGCGCGCGCCTTGCCGCCGGAGATGGCGGCCGCCCTGAAGGGGCGGGAGGTGGAGCTGGCGCTTGATCCCGCCCGCTTCCTTTTCCGCCCGCTCGATCTGCCCGAGGGGGCGAGGCCCTATCTCGACGGCATCGTGCGGGCGCAGATCGACCGGCTCACGCCGTGGAGCGCGGCCGAGGCTGCCTTCGGCTGGACCGCGCCCGAGCCCCTCGGTGACGGCCGCATCCGCCTGATGGTGGCCGCCACGCCGCGCGCCCGTCTCGCGCCCGCCCTCGATGCGCTCAAGGGGCTGGGCGTGGGCCATCTGCTGCTGACCACCCGCCAAGGGGAAGGCGCGCCGATCATCGTCCATGCCGGTGCTTCCGGAGAAGGCGGGGGCACGGCGCGGCTCAAACAGGTGTTGCTCGGCGTGCTTGCGGCTGCGGCCCTTGCCGCGACACTGGCCTCCAGCGTGTCCGGCTTCCTCGGCGGCAGCCTCGACGAGGAGCAGCAGACGCTGGATCAGGCCATCGCGGCCCGCCGCCGTGCCATCGCCGCCGCCCGCGACGGGCTGGGCGCGGAAGGCGCCGCCCTGCGCGGTCTGGAGAGGGCGAAGCGGGAACATGCGCCCACCGTGCTCGTGCTGGAGGCGCTGTCGCAGGTGCTGCCGGACCATACCTATCTGACGGCCCTGACCATCCAGAACGGCAAGGTGGAGCTGACCGGCGTCTCGCGGGAGGCGCCCTCCCTTGTGCGGCTGCTGGAGGAGTCGAAGCACTTCTCCGCCGCCACCTTCGTCGCCCCCACCACCCGCCAGCCGGGCGATGCGGGCGAGCGCTTCCAGATCCAGGCCGACATCACTTTGCCGTTCGAGGTGAGCCAGTGACCCCCGCCGCGCCCGCCCGTTCCCGCCGCACGCTGGCGCTGGCCGCGCTCGGCTATGGCGCGCTGGTCGCGGTCCTGCTGGCCGTCGCGTTCGGCGAGGTGGCGGACATGCTCGCCAAGCGCGCGGCGGTGGCGGAGGCGCAGGATCTGCTCGACCGGCTGGAGGGGCGCAGGCCCCCGAGGCCCGGTGCCGCCGGTGCCGAGGAGCGCGGCTCCCCCTTCCTCGAAGGCGCGAGCGTGACGGTGGCTGGCGCCGCGCTGGCCGAGCGCGTCGCCGCCGCGGCCGATGCGGCCGGCGGGCATCTCGTCTCCTCCAGCGTGGAGCTGGGCGCCTCGCCGCTCGGCCCGGGCTTCGTGGCGGTGGCCGCGACCGTCGATATCGGGCAGGAGGATTTGCAGAACCTGCTATATGATATCGAAAGCGGCCAGCCCTTCCTGTTCATCGACCCACTCGTGGTCCAGGCGCAGGGGCAGGGTGCCGCATTGGGGCAGCTGGACACCGAAGGGACCGAGGGACGGATGCAGGAGGAAGGCTCCGAGGGACGCGGGCAGGACGGGCGCATCCAGGTGATGCTGACCGTCCATGGCCGCTGGCGGGGGGCGCGATGATCGCCCCAGCTCAGACTCCCGCGCGCCCTTTGCCCGCGCGCCGCTTCCGCTGTCTCTCCCTCGTCGTGGCGGGCCTGATCGTCGGCATTGCGGCGGCCTCGGCCGAGGTGGAAGCCCCCGCGCCGCAGGTGGACTTCCTTGTCCCCGGCCAGCCCTCCACCCGCGCTGCGACGGCTCCGGCCGATCGCGAGCGGGGAAATCCCCTGTGGGCCGTTCCCATCGAAAGCCTCTCGGCGACCCGCGATCGCCCGCTGTTCACGCCATCCCGCCGTCCGCCCGAGCAGCCGGTTGCCCTCGCACCGCCGCCACCGCCCTCCGCTCCACCGGCCGCCGTCTCGCCGCGGCCGCAACTGGCGCTGATGGGCACGGTGGTGAGCACGGCGGGCAGCATCGGCATCTTCACGGATCAGGCGAGCGGGCAGATCGTGCGCCTGAAGGTGGGCGACGCCCATGGCGGCTGGACGCTGCGCAGCGTCGGCCCGCGCGACGCGGTGCTGCACACGGGTGCCGACGCTGTGACGCTCGTCCTCCCGGTGCCCGGCAAGGGTAGTCCCCAGCCACCGCGCGGGTCCGAAGGTCCGTTCGCCGCCGCGCAGGTGGGCGGGGCGAAGCCTGTCGCCGGGCAGGTGGTGGTGCCGCGCCGCACCAGGCCGTCGCCGGCGGATCTCGATTCCAGCCACTGAGCGTGCGGCCGGAGCCTCGCCGGCCGAAGCGTCATCGTCGGGTCATGGCCCATGGGGAAAGTGCGCCGTCTCCCCGTCTCGCGCACATCGGCCGGCCTGTCGTGACCCAGCTCATTGGACTATTCCCCACCCCCGTGATGCGCGTCGAGGGCCTCATCGGCCCCGCCGACGTGGAGGCGCTTGCGGCCGAGGTGGCGGACCGCACCTCCCTCACCAACGCCTATTCGGACCTCCTCTCCCACACCCCGGTGGCGGGCGACCAGTCCGAGACGCTGCTGTCGCGGCTCGGCGCGCTGGTGCTGCCCAAGGTGGCGGAGTTCGGCGAGGTGCTGTTCGGCGAGGCGCTGAGCTGGCAGATCAAGGAAATCTGGGTGAACGTGCTGGAGCCGGGCGGCCATCAGGCCATCCACACCCACGCGAACAGCTTCATCTCCGGCGTCGTCTACCTGACGGAGGCGCATCCCTCCGCCAACATCGTCTTCCACAAGGCCATCGGCGGCAGCGGCTTCATCTTCGGCAACACCAATCCCGGCGCGCGCATCAATGCGTTCAACGGCGGCAAGTTCGCCATGCCGCAGACGGGTGCGGGCGACCTCGTGATGTTCCCGAGCTATCTGCTGCACGAGGTGCCGGTGAACAAGGGCGGGCGGCGCATCTCGGTGGCCTTCAATGCCATTCCCGACCGGCTCGATAATTTCGGCTACGCCATCCACTTCTCGTGAACGCAAGCCTTTTCAGGGAGAGGCCCATGCGCCTTCATGCAGCAATCGCGGTGCTGGTCCTCACGTGCCTCGCGGCGACGGGGGCGCGGGCACAGTGCGCGTTCGACCAGTCGGTGCCCAACGCCAATGAGGTGCTCACGGAGACCCAGCCGGAAGTCACCATCGACTTCACCGACGAGTTCCGGCTCGATGACGTGCGCGTGGTGAGTCTCGACGACAAGGCCGAATGGCCCACCGACTGGGCCCGCCCTGCCGAGGAAGTGCGCCAGACCGCGTTCCGCATGGCGAGGCCCCTGCCGCCCGGCAAGTATCTGGTGGAGTGGAACGGCTATCTGCGCCGCCACCACCATGCGGATGGCGGCTCCATCGCCTTCACCGTGGCGAAACCCGGCGAGATCCCGCCCGCTACGCCGGCGGTAGCTGAGCCAAGAGCCGCCGCGCGTCGGGGCGGCTCGGGTTCGCCCTATCCAATGCTTCTAGGAGCCGCCGGGCGCCCGAAGGATCAGTGACGGCGAGCTGGCGCGCCATGGCCAGCACCGGCACGTAGGCGGCATCGAAATCCGGGCTGATGCGCACCAGCTCGATGAGTTGCGGGGCCAGCGTGCCGATCACGTCCCGCGGGCCCTTCGCCGCCAGCGCCCGGGCGCCCATGCCGATGTAGCCGTCGCGCGCTTTCCAGTAGGCGGCGAGGCGCGCCTGCGTGGCGGGATCGGCCCCTGCCAGCAGCGTCTGCGGCGCCGGGTGGAGCGCCGCGAGGAGCGCCACCAGCCGGTCGGCGGGCCGCTCGTTTGCGGCATAGGCCGTACCCGGCGCAGAGGCAGTCACCACCGGCCGGTCATCGGTGTTCAGGGGGGCATTGCCGGCGAAGCGGGCGAGGTCCGCCGGGCCGGCGAGGTGGAGGCCGAACAGGGCGAAGCTGCCGTCGAGATCGACGGCCTTCAGCCCCGTCGCCAGCGCGCGGTCGCGCACCCGGCGCTCCACCCAGTCGGACGGGTAAGTCGCGGGCGCGCGGCGGCCGATCAGGGCGACGAGGGGCGTCTCCACGCTGAACTGGGCGAGCCACGCCGTCGTGTCCGGGAACACGTCGAGGAAGGTGCGCACGATCACCTTCAGCGTTTCCATGTCCAGCTGGTGCAGCGGCAGCCACTGGCAGAACAGGCCGTCCGGCGCGAGGCGGTCGCGGATGGCGGCGAAATGCTCGCGGGCATAGAGCGCGCCGGAGCCGTCCACGGAGGGATGGTAGAGGTCGGCGACGATCACGTCGTAGGGCGCGGTGCCGGCGCGCACGAAGCGGCGGGCGTCGGCCACATGGATGCGGATGTCCGGGTTGCCGGCGAGGCGGGGCGGCGTGCGCTCGAAATAGGGGAAGCTCTCCACCACCTCGGGCACCAGCTCCACGCCCTCTATCCTGAGGCCCGGATGGTCGCCGGCGGCGGAGAGGGTCGCGCCGGTGCCGAGGCCGAGGAACAGCGCGCTGCGCGGGTTGGGATGCAGCAACAGGGGGATATGCGCCTGCCGGTGGTCCGAGCGCATGGAGGCACTACCACCCATGCGGAAATGGTTGTTCACCTGAAGATGGCGGTCGCCGGCGGCATTGCGCACCACGCTCACCGCCGCCATCACGCCGTCGCGGTGCCATTCCAGCGCGCCGCCTTCCGGCACCTGCACGAAGCGCAGGGAGACGGGCGCGAGCACCAGCGCCAGCGTCGCCGCCAGCGTCAGCCCGCCACCGGCCAGCGCGGCGCGGCTCCGGAGCGGCAGCGCCAGCACATAGGCGGCGGCGAGGAGCGCGAAGGCGTATTTCGCGCCCATCAGCGGCAGCAGGACCGGGCCGAACAGCATGGGCGCCAGCGCCGCCCCAAGCGTATTGGCCGCAAGCCCCGGCCCGACGCCGCCGAGGCGGTCGGATGCGCGCTGGGCAAGCGCCGTGAACAGGGCGCCCATGGCGATCGTCGGCGGCAGGAAGGCCACGGCGGCCATGGCGAGCTCGGCGGAGAGACGCCCGGCCACCGTCACCGGCAACGCGGCCTTGAGGGCCGAGAGAATCTGCCCCGACGCCCCGAGCAGCGCCGCGCCGGCGACGCAGGCGAGGGCGGTGAGGGTGACGAGGAGGGCCACTGAGCCGTCTGCACCCGGCCCGCGAAGCGACCGCCACCGGGCATAGAGGGCGGCGCCCAGCGCAGTGCCCGCGAGGTAGCAGGCCAGGAGCACGGCGAAGGTGTAGATGGTGTTTTCCAGAATCTGGCTCAGCACCCGCACCGTCAGCACCTCGTAGCCGATGCCGAGGAGGCCGGTGAGGAACAGGGGCGCCACCACCGGGAGCAAGGCGGAGCGGCTCTCACAGCCGCGAATCGGCCGTGCCGCCGCCTCTGAAGCCGAATCGCGGGCCACGGCCAGCATGGCCGCGGCGCAGACCGCATTCAGTACGGCGCACAGCACCAGCGTCGCGGAGAGGCCGAGCGCGGGGATGATGAGGAAGGCGGTGGCCAGCGTTCCCGCCACCGCGCCAAACGTGTTGGCCGCATAGACGTGCCCCACCGCCGCGCCTGAGGCGAGACGCGGCGCCAGCACGGCCTCCAGCGCCGGCAGGGTGGCGCCCATGGCCAGCGTCGCAGGCAGCAGCAGCACGAAGGGCAAAGCGAAGGCGACGGACCATTGCCGGAGCGCCGAGGCATCCACCGGCACCAGCGCTGGCACGAGGTCGCCGAAGAGCGGCGTTGCGCCGATGAGAACCAGCGCCCAGGCGCCGATGATCAGCTCCAACCCCGCATACCAGGCGGCCGGCCGGCCGCTCCCGGCGATGGCGCGGCCGAGCAGCAGGCTGCCCAGCGCGAGGCCGCCGAACAGGGCGGAGATGACCCCCAGCACCGCCACCAGTTCATGGCCGAGGCTGACCGCGAGCATGCGGGTCCAGACGATCTCGTAGCCGAGGCCGGCAAAGCCCGAGAGGGTCGCGACCAGCGCGATGGCGATGCCCGTGCGGGTGTTTTGGCCGAGCGTCAGGCGTTGCGGCGCGGCGGATTCGGGTTCCGAAGCCTGAACCTGGGACATGACAGAAACCGTTCCTGAAAGCGAAAGAAGCCGGAGGCCCGAAGGCCCCCGGCATCCGAAGGTCTCGCGCCGGCCGTGGCCGGCGCTTGTCTTCTGTCAGTTCACCATCACTTGGCGAACGTCACTTGGCGAGGGAGACCGCGAGCTTCTCGTTGGTCTCGACGAGGAGTTCCGGCTGGTCGGAGACGCGGATGAAGATGGGGTTCGTGTAGAACCACAGGTCCGACCACGCGGCCACGTCGTAGCTGGAGATCTTCTGGCCGTCGCGCACCACGAGGTGGGACGGGCAAGCAGCGTCGTTACAGGGCACGAACGGGCCCTGCGCGGCGTTTTCCGGATCCCAGTCGTTGAGCGGGTTGCCCTGGGCGTCCGTCTCGGCCGGCACGGAGGCCGGCAGGTTGGAGCCACGCACGCGGACATACATGTTGTTCTGCACGTTCGGGATGGTGACGGTCATGGTGCGCTTGGTGCCGCGCGCCTTCCAGGTGGTCGGGCCGAAGGTGGCGATGATCGCCGCCGAGGCATTGGTGCCGGCGGTGTAGTTGGCGCTGCCGGGCGCGACGACGCCGGTCACGTCACCCTTGATGAACTGCACCTGGCGGAGCGTCGGCTTGTTGAGGGGCTCCTGGATGCCGATCTGGGCCAGCGACGGGTTGTTGAAGGTGTAGGGCGAGTAGTTCGGGCTGGTGGGGACATTGACCTCGAGGGTCAGCGTCACCGACTTGCCGCGCTTCACCACCAGCGTGTCACCCATGCCCGCCTTGGCGCCGAAGCCGGCCTTGGCGTTGTAGGTCAGCTCGCCGGTGATGAGGTCGCCCTGCACCGAGTAGACGTTGCCGGAGCGCACGCCGTCGACCACCACCTGCGGGCGCAGGGCCACATTCCGCTTGGGACGCGGGATGTAGAGCTTCTGGAACTCGCCCGGATAGAAGTCGTTGGTGGTGCCCTTCTCGTAGATGGAGAAGGCGCCGCGGTTGTGCCAGTCGGAGCTGGCGAAGAAGAACCAGTTGCGGCCTTCACCCAGCATGGCGTCCCATACGCCGCCGATCTTGGCGGCATAGATGCCGGTGCCGCCGAAGGTGGTCACACCCACCGAATCGCAGCCCGTGCCGCAGAAGCCGGCGCGGTATTCGCCGCGGTTGTTCGACGCCTGGTGGCCGGGCTGGCTCTCGAAGCCCACCGCGACGGTCGGGCCGGCATTATTGAAGTCGCGGAAGTGCTCGATGTTGAAGCCGTTGTTCTTGTCCGGATTGAACACGCCGGCGCGCTCCACGTGCGCGGGCACGTAGTAGCTGTCGAGCGGGTAGTACTTCTGCAGCCACTGGACGGAGGGAACCGCCTTCGCATCGTGGTTCTTCTGGCCCGAGCCGGTGCCGGAGGCGTTGGCCACCTTGCCGGTCCAGTTATGGGTGGGCGCACCGAGGCTGAAATCGGTGTCAGAGCGGTCGAAGCGGTATTCGAACTCCGCCACCGCGCTGGCGTCGCCGGTGTCCTTGTCCTTGTTCTTCTTGCCGAACAGGCCCTTCTTCTCGATGGCGTTCTGCGGCTTCTGATTGCCGATCACCGCCATGGAGGTGTGCTCGTGGCCGGGCACGTTGGTCTCGATGCCGGCATAGAGCATCGGCACGCCGGTTTCCTTGGCGAGGCGGACGAGCTCGGGGAAGATGATCTCTTCCGCGCTCTGCCAGCGCCACATGGAGCGGTGGCCCTGCGAGGTGGCGGTGTCGCCCTTGATGACCAGGCCCTGGACCTGATCGAAGAAGCGGCCCTTGCCGGTGGTGGAGCCGTCACCTTCCGGATCGTCCACGCGGCAGTCGCGCGGGCTGGAGCCGCCGTGATCGGCAGCGCCGAGCCATTCCAGGCCGTAGCTCTGGACCGCCTTCTTCACCATGGTCTCGACCGACGAGCGGCCGTCCGAGCACGGCGTGTGATTGTGGAAGTCGCCGGCCATGTAGCTGTCGGCGAACGCCTGCGTCGGCGCAAAAGCCGCTCCGCCGGCAACAGCGAGGACCGACGCCCCCGCGATGAGCTGCTGTGTCAGCACCCCGCCCTTCATGCTCCAACCCCTAATTTCCCACGGACGCCAGTCCGCCCGTAGGGGCCTCCTAGCCGCGTTCTGTGACCGCGTGCTGAAGGTTCTGTGACGCCGGGGAAGGTGAGCCGGGAAACCTTGCGAGACCTTTCGGACCCTGCGTCCGCCGCAACGCTGTCATCAAGCCGACACCGGTCCGCCGCTAGGGGATGCGCCGTCAGCAGGCGTGGAAGCACGACGTGGCGGGGATGCGCTTTTTCGCGTCCCTGTGGGCGGGGGACGAGTCTTGACGTCATCGGGTTTGAATACGGGCGCGGATGCCCCGGCCGGCACCAGGAACAAGAGCCTCATCCGGCGGCTGATCGGCGAGCCGCTGCTTCAGTTCATGGTGCTCGGCGCCATGATCTTCGCGGCCCATGCGGCGGTGACGCCGGCGATCCCGAAGGAAAAGCTCATCGAGGTCACCCCCGAGGTGCGCCAGAGCATCGTCGATGCCTTCAAGTCCACCCACGAGGGCCGCGAGCCGGGGGCGGACGAGTATCGCAAGCTGGTCGACGTGTGGGTCCTGAACGAGATCACCTTCCGCGAGGCACTGGCGCAGGGCCTCGACAAGGGCGACGAGATGATCCGCGACCGCATCGTCCACAAGATGCGCCTGCTCATCTTCAACGGCGTGGAGGTCAAGGAGCCGACCCACGCCGAGCTCGAAGCCTGGTACGAGAAGCGCCGGGCACAGTATGACGTGCCTGAGACCATCAGCTTCATCTCCGTGCCCTTCACCGGCCCGAACGCCGAGGCGGACGCCCGCGCGACGCTGGAGCAGATCGTCGCCGGCGAGGAAACCGAAGAGACGCAGAACCGCGCCCTCATCTTCGGCGAGAGGCCGCGCAAGTCGCTGGAGCCGTCGTTCGGCATGCCGTTCGTGGAGACGCTGGTGGCGCTGCCGCAGGGCGAGTGGCGGGTGGTCCCGTCGAAGGACGGCTGGAACGTGGTGCGGCTCGATGCCTATGCGCCCGGCCATCCGACCGACCTCGACGAGGTGTCCGCCCAGGTGGCCCTCGCGTGGAAGGACGAGCGCCGCCGCATCCTCGGCATCGCCGCGACCAAGGACCTGGGCAACGCCTACGTCATCCGGCGTGGTGAGCCATGATCGCCGGAGCCATAACGGCGCGAGCTCCCCGCGCCTTCCGGTCCGGCCTGCTCGCGGTCCTGGCGCTGTTCTGCGCGCTCCTCCTGCCGTCGCTGGCCGCGCGGGCGCATGAGGCGACCATGGCGGTCATCACCCTGCGCGAGATCGCGCCGGGCCGCTTCATCGGCCAGTGGACCATGCCGCCGGCGGACGTGACCCTGCAGCCCATCTTCCCCGCCCACTGCCAGTGGAACCCGCCCGAGCTGGTCTGCGGCGAGCGCGGGCTCACCGGCCGCCTCAGCTTCATGGGCCTCGGCAGCAAGCAGTCGGTGGCGACCATCCGGGTTGTCCCGCGCGAGGGGCCGGCCGTCGTCTACACGGTGAGCGCCGCCAAGCCGACCATGATGGTGGCGAGCGAACCCGGCACCAATCTCGCGGTGTGGGCCGATCTTGCCGACACCTACGTCAATCTCGGCATCGACCACATCCTGCGTGGCATCGACCACCTCCTGTTCGTGCTGGGCCTGATCTGGATCGTGAAGGGCGGCTGGCGGCTGGTGAAGACCATTACCGCCTTCACCGTCGGCCATTCCATCTCGCTCGCCGCCGCCACCTTCGGCTGGGTCGGCGTGCCGGAGCGGCCGCTCAATGCCGCCATCGCTCTCTCCATCGTCTTCGTGGGCGTGGAGATCGTGAAGTTGCAACGGGGCGAGCCGGGGCTGACCGCGCGCTATCCCTGGATCGTCGCCTTCGCTTTCGGCCTCCTGCACGGCCTCGGCTTCGCCACGGCGCTGACGGCGCTCGGCATCCCGCAGGCGACGCTGCCCATCGCGCTGCTGTTCTTCAACGTGGGCGTCGAGATCGGCCAGCTGATGTTCGTCATGGCGGTGCTCGCCCTCATGTGGGCCCACCGGCAGGCTCAGGCGCTGCTGCCCCGCTGGGGCGCGGCCATCCCGGCCTATGTCATCGGCTCCGTCGCATCGTTCTGGTTCCTCACCCGCATCTGACCCTGCCTGGGGCGCACACCTTGGAAGGACATTCGTCATGAAGTCCCACAGCCCGAACCCGGCGCTCGTCCTCGCCGGACTTCTCGCCATGATTCCCCTGTCGCCGGCCCTCGCCCATACGGGCACGGGCACCCAGATCGGCCTTGAGAGCGGCTTTCTCCATCCGCTCTCCGGGGCGGACCACATCATTGCCATGGTGGCGGTGGGCCTGTGGGGCGCGCAGCTCGGCAACCCGGCCATCTGGGTGCTGCCCATCACCTTCCCGCTGGTGATGGCGGTCGGCGGCCTGCTCGGCGTCATGGGCATCGACCTGCCCTTCGTCGAGCTTATGATCGCGCTGTCGGGCATCGCGCTCGGCGCTATGGTGGCCCTGAACATCCGCCCGCCGCTGTGGGTGGCGGCGACCATCGTCGGCGTGTTCGCCATCTTCCACGGCTATGCCCACGGCAAGGAGCTCCCGGATGCGGCCGATGCGGTGGCGTTCGCGGTGGGCTTCGTGGTGGCCACCGGCATGCTGCATCTTCTCGGCATTCTCATCGGCGTCGCGGTGCGCTGGGAGGCGGGAGCCAAGGCGGTGCGCGCCTGCGGCGCCGCCATCGGCTGCCTCGGCGTCTACTTCCTGCTCGGTGCCATCGGGATCATCGAATGACACGCCTTGCCCGTCGCGCCGGCATTGCCGGCGCGGTTGCCCTGGTTCGTCGCGCCGGCTCCGTCGGCGCGCTTGCTCTCGTCTTCGCGCTCACCCCCGGCCTCGCCCATGCCCATCTCGTGGACACGCGGCTCGGCGATTTCTATTCCGGCGCGCTGCACCCGCTGACGGATTTCGAGCAGGTGCTGCCCTGGCTTGCGCTGGCGGTGCTCGCCGCCTTCCAGGGGCCGCGCACGGCGCGCTGGGTGGTTCTGGTCTTCCCGCTGGCGCTGGCCGCCGGTGGCGCGCTGTCGCTGGTGCTGCCGCCGCCGCCGTTCGCGCCGGTGGCGGGCGTGACGCTGGTGGCGCTCACCGGCCTTGCAGTTGCCGCGCAGCTGAGGCTGCCGCTCGTCGCGCTGCTGGTGCTGGCGGTAGGCCTTGGCCTGCTGGACGGATACCAGAACGGCGCCGCCATGGTCGCTACCACGGACCAGTTCCTGTTCCTGTCCGGCGTGACGGTCATCGGCTACGCCTTCGTCACCCTCGCGCTCGGCTGCGCCATCGCCTTCCTCGCTGGCGTCGGCGGCTGGCGGCCCATCGCGCTCCGGGCGGCGGGAAGCTGGGTCGCGGCGGTGGGCATCATGGTGCTCGGCCTGCATCTGGTGTCGCGCGGGGTCGGCTGATCCCGCGCCGGAGCGTGGTTCACGGCATCGCGAGCGACATTACGGAAGCTTAATCCGGCCGCCAGATTGCCGTAACGATCCAACGCATAGGTTGCGTCTCGAACCTGCCCGGCATGGCAGGCAACAGAGAGACGCGACGCATGACCCGCTCCCCCTCCACCCCTTCCGTGACGAAGCGCAACCGCCGTGCCATGCTCGCGAGCGTTTTCGGTCTCGCCCTCGCCGGCGTCGTTGCCGGCCAGTTCATCCCGCCTGCCAATACGCCTGCCCTCGCGCAGATCACCACCAGCCAGCCGGCCAACACCTTCTCCTTCGCCGACATCGTCGAGAAGGTCTCGCCCGCCGTCGTCTCGGTGAAGGTGAAGAAGGACATCGGCGACCAGCAGATGGCCATGGGTGGCGAGGGCCTCGGCGGCAACGTCCCGCCCCAGATCGAGGAATTCCTGAAGCGCTTCGGCTTCGGCCAGGGCGGTCCCGGCATGGGTCCCGGCGGCCCGGGTGGTCCCGGCATGGGCCCGCGCGGCGGCATGGGTCCGAAGGGTGAGCGTCCCGTGGTGGGCCAGGGCTCCGGCTTCATCATCTCGGCTGACGGTTATGTGGTCACGAACAACCATGTGGTGGACGGCGCCGACGAGGTGGACGTGACCACCACCGACGGCAAAGAATACGTCGCCAAGGTGATCGGCACCGATCCGCGCACCGACGTGGCCCTGCTCAAGATTGACAACGTCACCAACATGCCGTGGGTGAAGCTCGCGGATGGCGCCCCGCGCGTCGGCGACTGGGTGATCGCGGTCGGCAACCCGTTCGGCCTCGGCGGCACCGTGACCGCCGGCATCGTCTCGGCCCGCGGCCGCGACATCGGCTCCGGCCCCTATGATGACTTCATCCAGATCGACGCCCCCATCAACCGGGGCAACTCGGGCGGCCCGACCTTCTCGCTGAACGGCGAGGTGATCGGCATGAACACCGCCATCGTCTCCCCCTCGGGCGGCAACGTGGGCATCGCCTTCGCCATCCCCTCCGAGACGGTGAAGACCGTGGTGACCCAGCTGCGTGACAAGGGCTCGGTGGCCCGCGGCTACATCGGCGTCCAGATCCAGCCGGTGACGGAGGATCTCGCGTCCGGCCTCGGCATCAAGAGCGCCGAAGGCGCCCTCGTCGCCCAGGTTCAGCCCAACACCGCCGGCGCCAAGGCTGGCCTCAAGGCCGGTGACGTGGTGGTCAAGGTGAACGGCGAGCCGATCAAGGAAGCCCGTGAGCTGTCCCGCAAGGTGGGCATGATGAAGCCCGGCGCCGAGGTCCAGCTCTCGGTGATCCGCGACACCAAGCCCATGGACATCAAGGTGGTGCTCGATCAGCTGCCCAATGAGCAGGTGGCCTCCCGCACCAACACCCCGCAGGGTGAGGACGACAGCGCCGGCAACAAGGACATGCCGCGCCTCGGTCTGCAGCTCGCCCCTTCCAAGAGCGTGCAGGGTGCTGGCGGCGAGGGCGTGGTGGTCACCGGCGTCGAGCCCAACGGCCCGGCGGCCCAGCGCGGCCTGAAGACCGGCGACGTGATCCTGAAGGTCGGCGACAAGACCGTCGCCACCCCCAAGGACGTGCGCGACGGCCTTGCCGCCGCCAAGGCCGAGAACCGCAAGGCAGTGCTCATCCAGGTGAAGAGCGGCGAGGGCGTGCGCTTCGTCGCCATCTCGCTGGAAGGCAAGGCCAAAGGCTGAGCCCGCTCAGCCGGCCTGAGACAAGGCCCGACCGCATGACACGCCGGGGGCAATCCCCCGGCGACGGGCCTCCGGACCGAGGTGGATATCGCCATCGCCCCTGATGCCGCTTCGGCTCCGCAGGCGCGGGAAGCTCCAGAGGGCTTCCCGCGCCACTTTTTTCGGTGCGCACCCCTCGCATGGACCTGCCTGAAAGGTGAGCTAGAGTGATGACAACGAATCTAGATCCGGGTCCGCTCTCCGCCATGCGCCTTCTCCTGGTCGAGGACGACCGCGACGCCGCCGAATATCTGCGCAAGGCCTTCCGCGAGGCCGGTCACGTGGTGGACCATGCCGCAGACGGCGAGGAGGGACTCGCCCTCGCGCTCGACGGCAAATACGACGTGATGGTGGTGGACCGGATGCTCCCTGCCCGCGACGGCCTCTCCCTCGTCACCGAGCTGCGCGGGCGCGGGCACACGACGCCGGTGCTGATCCTCTCGGCGCTGGGGCAAGTGGACGACCGGGTGCAGGGCCTGCGCGCCGGCGGCGATGACTATCTGCCCAAGCCCTACGCCTTCACCGAGCTTCTGGCGCGCGTCGAAGCCCTCTCCCGGCGCGGCGTCAGCCAGGGCGCGGAAACGGTCTACAAGGTGGCGGACCTCGAACTCGACCGCCTTGCCCATCGCGTCACCCGCTCTGGCAAGGAGATCCCGCTCCAGCCGCGCGAGTTCCGGCTGCTGGAATATCTGATGCGCCACGCCGGGCAGGTGGTGACGCGCACCATGCTGCTCGAAAACGTCTGGGACTATCATTTCGACCCCCAGACCAACGTCATCGACGTCCACGTCTCCCGCCTCCGGTCCAAGATCGACAAGGGCTTCGACGTGCCGCTGATCCACACCGTCCGCGGCGCCGGCTACATGGTGCGGGCGGGGCTGGTGGCGTGAAGGGGGAAGGCGCCCCGGCGGGTGCGGGTCCGCTCGGCAACGGGGGGAGGGCGCACGGCGCGATCGCCAGCCCCATCGCCCACGCGGCGCGCCTGGTGCGCACCACCGCGTTCAAGCTGCTCGCCGCCTATCTCGTCGTCTTCGCGCTGTTTGCGGTCTCCGTCATCGTCTACACCGCGTGGCACACCCGCGCCCTGATCCAGGGGCAGGTGGCGGACGACCTCGACCGCGAGGTCGTGGGGCTCTCCGACCAGTACCGCATCGGCGGCATCCAGCGGCTGGTCTATGTCATCGACCGGCGGACGCGGCGGCCGGGCTCGTCCATCTACGTGCTCTCCAATTTCCAGGGCGAGGTGCTGGCCGCCAACGTGACGGACCTGCCCATCGGCCTGCTCGACAAGGAGGGCACCCGCTTCACCACCTACAACCGGCCGGATGATCCCGTGGCCAAGAGCCATGTGGCCTTCGTGCAGACCATGTTCCTGCCCGGCGGCTATCGCCTGCTCGTCGGCCGCGACATCGAGGAGCGGGACACCCTGCGCGATCTCGTGGCGCGGCCCGCCCAGTGGGCGGTGGTGCTGATCGTGGTGCTGGGCCTCGCCGGCGGCGTGTTCGTCACGCGGCGGGTGCTGAAGCGCATCGATTCCATGACCGCCACGGCCGAGACCATCATGGCCGGCAATCTCTCCGGCCGGCTGGCGCTGGCCGGCACCGAGGATGAGTTCGACCGCCTCGCCCACTCCCTCAACGCCATGCTCGATCGCATCGAGGGGCTGATGGTCGGGCTGAAGGAAGTCTCCGACAACATCGCCCACGATCTGAAGACCCCGCTCACCCGCCTGCGCAACCGCGCCGAGGAGGCGTTGCGCACCGCCCATACCGAGGAAGCCTGGCGGGCGGCTTTGGAGGCCACCATCGAGGAGAGCGCCGGTCTCATCCGCACCTTCGACGCCCTCTTGATGATCGCCCGCGCCGAGGCGGGGCAGGGGCGGGCGACCATGGGCGACGTGGATCTCGCCGAGATCGCCGAGGCGGTATCCGAGCTTTACGAGCCGCTGGCGGACGAGCAGGGGCTCGACCTCACCGTCAGCGCCGTGCCTGCCACCGTCCACGGGGTGAAGGAACTGCTGGCGCAGGCCCTCTCCAACCTCATCGACAATGCCATCAAATACGGCCGCCCGGCCGACGGGGGCCGGGGGCGCATCACCGTGACGCTGACGCGCGACGGGGCAGAGGCGGTGCTCGCGGTGGCCGACACCGGTCCGGGCATCCCGGCCGCCGACCGGGAGCGGGTGGTGGAGCGATTCGTGCGGCTGGAGGCGAGCCGCACCCGTCCCGGCTCCGGCCTCGGCCTGTCGCTGGTGGGGGCGGTGGCGCGGCTGCACGGCGGTACGCTGGCTTTTTCCGACAACAAGCCGGGGCTCGTTGCGACCTTCCGTTTGCCGACGAAATGACCGCGGGGCGTGAACCAAGCCGTCGGCGCGGGCGTTAACCTCCGTAATGACCTCTTCATTCCCCACTCACTATGATGCGTGCCGTGCCTCCCGCTGCGGCACTTCGATGAAAGAAGGCTTGCGCGCGGCAAGTCGCTGGTGCCTTTAGACCTGACCATGCGTTGGCCCACGGAACCGGATTCGGCGGACCGGCCGCCCCTCGCCCTGCAGATGCGGGAAGCGCCCGTCGTGGCGGATGCGAAGGCGGCAAAGATTAAGCTTTCCCACGCCATCGAACGGCTGGCGCCGGAGGCGCGCGCCGCCCTTGATGCGCTGTTCGCCGAGTCGCCCTGTGCCGAACAGGTCTGTCTCGGGATCGCCGAAAGTTCGCCCTTCCTCACCGAGGTGGTCCGCGCCGAGCCGGAGCGGCTGTTGCGCGTGCTCGGACGCTCGCCTCACGCCCACCTCGATGCGCTCATCGCCGAATGCGCGGCAGTCGAAGGCTCGGAAGCCGATGTGATGCGCGCGCTGCGGCGGATGCGCAGCGAGGCCGCCCTGCTGATCGCCGTCGCTGACATGGGTGGCGTGTTCGGCCTCGTGGAGGTGACGGCGGCGCTGACCGACGTGGCCGACGCGGCGGTGCGCAAGGCGCTGTCCTTCCTCCTCGGCGAGGCGGTGAAGGCCGGGCGGCTCATGGTGCCCGATCCCGCCGATCCGCAGGCCGGCTCCGGCCTCGCGGCGATTGCCATGGGCAAGCACGGCGCGCGGGAACTCAACTATTCCAGCGATATCGACCTCGTGGTGGTCTACGACCGCGAGAAGGCACAGCTCTCCGACAGCGTGTCCGCCTCGCCTTTTTTCGTGAAGATCACACAGGGGCTGGTGCGGCTGCTGCAGGAGCGCTCCGCCGACGGCTACGTGCTGCGCGTGGACTTGCGCCTGCGCCCCGATCCCGGCTCGACGCAGGTCGCCCTCTCCACCGTCTCGGCCCTCGACTATTACGAGCGCGAAGGCGCCACCTGGGAGCGCGCGGCCTACATCAAGGCGCGCCCCGTGGCGGGCGATGCGGAGGTGGGGCGGCAGTTCCTCGCCGATCTCTCGCCCTTCGTCTGGCGCCGCGTGCTGGACTTCCAGGCCATCGCCGACGTCCATGCCATGAAGCGCGAGATCCACGCCTTCCGCGGCCATGACGTGGTGGCGGTGGAGGGGCACAATGTGAAGCTCGGCCGCGGCGGCATCCGCGAGATCGAGTTCTTCGTCCAGACCCAGCAGCTCATCGCTGGCGGACGTGACCCCCTGCTGCGCACCAGCCGCACTCTGGACGCCCTCGATGCGCTCACCGCCCATCGCTGGATCGAGCCCAAGGTGCGCGACGACCTCGCCGAGGCCTATCTCTTCCTGCGCCGGGTGGAGCACCGCATCCAGATGGTGGCGGATGCGCAGACCCATTCGCTGCCTGAAAGCCGCGAGGCCATGGAGGGCTTTGCCCGCTTCATGGGCTATCCCGACCGGGACGCCTTCGCTGCTGCCCTCGTCCAGCGCCTGACGACCGTTCAGGGCCACTATGCCCATCTGTTCGAGGATGCGCCGCCGCCGGCCGTGCTCGACGCCGACCTGCTCTTTCCGCCGGACGAGAACGACCGGCCGACGCTCGCCGCCCTCTCGCGCCTCGGTTTCAAGGACCCGGCGGCGGCGAGCGGCATCGTCCGGCGCTGGCTTGCCGGAGGGCCGCGCGCGCTAAAGACCGAACCCGCCCGCGCCCATCTCGCCCGCATCGTGCCGCTGATGCTGGAGGCGCTCTCGCGCGGCGGCGACCCGGACGGCGCGCTGATCGCGGCCGACCGTTTCCTCACCGAGCTGCCGGGACCGCTCCTCCTCACCGCTTTGGACCGCCACCCGGACCTCGTGCGGCTGCTCGCCACCATCCTCACCGCCGCCCCGCGCCTCGCCGAGACCCTGGCCCGCCGCCCCTCCCTCACCGACGCGCTGCTCGATCCCGCCTTCTTCGATGTGCTGCCCGACGAGGCGAGCCTCTCCGAGCACCTCGAACTGCTGCTCGACACGTCCGAGACCGACGAGGAGCAGTTCGACCGCGCCCGCCGCTTCCGGCAGGAGCAGCATGTGCTCATCGGCGTGCGCATCGCCTCCGGCACGCTGCCGGCGGCGCGGGCGGGCGAGGCCTATGCGACGCTCGCCGAGGTCATCATCCGCGCCCTGCACCGGCGCGTGTGGGAGCGCTTCTGCGAGGCCCACGGCCGCATTGCCGGCGCCGAGACGGCGGTGCTCGCCATGGGCAAACTCGGCGGCCGCGAGATGACGGCGGGCTCCGACCTCGACCTCATCGTGCTCTATGATTTCGATCCCGAGGCCGATCCCACCTCGGACGGTCCGCGCCCGCTCACCGGCGCGCAATATTTCGCCCGCTTCACCCAGCGCCTCGTCACGGCGCTGACCTCCCTGACCAATGCCGGCAAGCTCTATGACGTGGACCTGCGGCTGCGCCCCTCGGGCCGCTCGGGTCCGCTGGCGACGCGGCTCTCCTCCTTCGCCACCTACCAGCAAGCGGATGCCTGGACGTGGGAGCACATGGCGCTGACCCGCGCCCGCGTGATCGCCGCCACGCCGGAGTTCGGCGCCATCGTGCGCGACGTCATCGGCGGCATCATGGGCCAGGCGCGCGACCAGCGCCGGCTGGCGGGCGACATCCTCGACATGCGCGGCGCCATCGCCGCCGAGAAGGGCGCGGATGACCGCTGGAACCTGAAGCACGCGGCCGGCGGGCAGGTGGATGTGGAGTTCCTCGCCCAATATCTCGTGCTCGCCCATGCGCACGATCATCCCGAGATCGTGGACACGGCGACCGCCCGCGTGCTCGCGACCGCCGAGCGGCTGGCCTTGCTTGAGCCGGAAGACGCGCACGTGCTGCTGCGTGCCTGCCGTCTCTACCAGAACCTGACGCAGGTGCTGCGCCTGTCGGTGGACGCCCACGTGGTGCCGCAGGATGCGAGCCCGGCGCTGCGCGCACTCCTCGCCCGCGCCGGCGAGATGCCCGACTTCGCCACGCTGGAAGCCGATCTGTTCGAGACCGAGCAGAAGGTCCGCGCCATTTTCGAGCGCGTGCTGGAGATGGCGGCGGAGTAGGGGCGGCGGCGCCAAAAATGACCGTCATCCCCCGGCTTGTCCGGGGGATCCACCCTTCCGCCCGCGCGCTGCCCGGAAACCCCAACCCGCCCAACCGTGGATCGCCCGGACATGCCGGGCGATGACCATGCCGAAGGTTCGCGGGCCCGACGCCCCGCTTTCACCCCAGCGCGCGGGTGGCGATGTCGGCCACATCCGGCGAGAGGCCGGGCGTCTCGGCCACCTTGCGCAGGGCCCGCTCCGCGCTGGCCCGGCGCACCGGCTCCAGCTGGCGGAAGGTCTTGAACGAGGCGAGGAGGCGGGCCGCCACCTGGGGGTTCTTGCTGTCGAGCGTCAGCACCACGTCGGTGACGAAGTCGTGCCCGGCGCCGTCCGCCCGGTTGAACTGGGTGGGGTTGGTGGCCGCGAAGGCGCCCACCAGCGAGCGCACCCGGTTGGGATTGCCCAACGAGAAGGCGGGATGCAGCATCAGGTCCTTGATGCGCTCAAGGGTGCTCGGCGCGGCGATCTGCGCCTGCAGCGTGAACCACTTGTCGATGACCAGCGCATCCCGCTCGAAACGGTCGTAGAAGGCCTGAAGCGCCGCTTCGCGCTCCGGCACCTCGTGCTGGGTCAGCACGGCGAGGGCGGTGATGCGGTCAGTCATGTTGTCCGCCGCCCCGAACTGCGCCTTGGCCCGCGCAATGCCCTCGGCCGCGCCGGTGACGGCGAGGAAATCCAGCGACAGGTTGCGCAGCGCGCGCCGCCCGGCGGAGGAGGCGTCCGGCGAGAAGGGGCCGGTGGCGGCCATGGCCGCATAGGTGGTGGCGAACGCGCCTTCCAGCGCGGTGCCCACCGCGATGCGCAGCGCCTTGCGGGCGGCGAACACGGCGTCCGGGTCCACGTCCTTCGCCAACTCCCGGGCCACCTCGCCCTCGCCGGGCAGGGCCAGCGCCTGCGCCTTGAAGGCGGCGTCGAGCGTGGTGTCGGCGAGGATGGCGCGGGCGGCCGTCACCAGCGCCTCCGTTGCCGGCAGGCTGCCCGTGCGCGCGCCGGTCTTCAGCATTTCCAGCGCGATGCGCTGGATGGCGTCGAAGCGGTTGAACGGGTCCGCGTCATGGGCGGCGAGGAACACCCGGTCGGCCTCGGTGAGGTCGCTCACGAGGTTCACCGGGGCCGAGAAGCCGCGGTTCAGCGAGGGCACGGGCCGCGCATCGAGGCCTGTGAAGAGGAAGCTCTGGCGCGCCTCGCTCACCTCCACCACGCCGTTCTCCACCGGCACGTTGCCGAGCGCCAGCGGCTGGTCGCGCCCGTCCGGGCCGACGAGGCCGAGGGCGAGGGGAATGAGCATGGGCTTCTTGGTGGGCTGGCCCGGTGTGGGGGGCACCTCCTGCGCCACGTCGAGGCGATAGGTGCCGGCCTCGGCATCCCACGCGCCGCTCACGGTGAGCACCGGCGTGCCGGACTGCGCGTACCACAGTGCGAACTGCGAGAGGTCGCGGCCGGTGGCATCGGCGAACGAGGCGACAAAATCCTCGATGGTCGCCGCCTCGCCGTCATGGCGTTCGAAATAGAGGTCCATGCCCGCCCGGAACCCGGCTTCGCCGAGCAGGGTCTTCAGCATGCGCACCACCTCGGCGCCCTTCTCGTAGACGGTCGCCGTGTAGAAGTTGTTGATCTCGCGATAGGTTTCTGGCCGCACGGGGTGCGCGAGCGGGCCCTGGTCCTCGGTGAACTGGGCGGCCTTGAGCGCCCGCACATCGGCGATGCGCTTCACCGGACGGGAGCGCTCGTCGGAGGAAAATTCCTGGTCGCGGAAGACGGTGAGGCCTTCCTTCAGGCACAGCTGGAACCAGTCGCGGCAGGTGATGCGGTTGCCGGTCCAGTTGTGGAAGTATTCATGGGCGATGACGCCCTCGATGCCGGAATAGTCCGCGTCGGTTGCGGTCTCCGGGGTGGCGAGGACATACTTGTCGTTGAAGACGTTGAGGCCCTTGTTCTCCATGGCCCCCATGTTGAAGTCCGACACGGCGACGATATTGAACACGTCGAGGTCGTACTCGCGGCCGAAGGCCTCCTCGTCCCAGCGCATGGAGCGCTTCAGCGCGTCCATGGCATAGCCGGCGCGGGCCTCCTTGCCGTGCTCCACATAGATGCCCAGCTCCACCTCGCGCCCCGAGCGGGTGAGGAAGCTGTCGGAGATTTTCGCGAGGCGCCCGCCCACGAGGGCGAACAGGTAGGACGGCTTCGGCCACGGATCATGCCACACGGCATAATGGCGGCTGGTGTCGTCCACCTTCCCGCTTTCCACCAGATTGCCGTTGCCGAGCAGCACGGGCGCCTCGGCCTCATCCGCCTCGACGCGGGTGGTGAAGACGGAGAGCACGTCCGGCCGGTCGGGATAATAGGTGATGCGGCGGAAGCCCTCGGGCTCGCACTGGGTGCAATAGTTGCTGGAGGTGCGATAGAGCCCCATCAACTGGGTGTTGGCGGTGGGGTCCACCAGCGTCTCCACCTCCAGCACGAAGGCGTCGGCCGGGGGATGGGCGAGGGTGAGGCGGTCCGGCGTCGCCTCGAAGCTCGGGCCGGCCACCGGCTTGCCGTCGATGGCGAGGCGCACGAGCGTGAGACCGTCGCCATTGAGCACCACCGGCGCGCCGGGGGCGCCCGCCGGGTTGCGGCGCAGGGACAGCTTCGACGTGACGCGGGTCTGCGAGGGGTGCAGGGAGAAATCAAGGTCCACCTTGTCCACCAGCCAGTCCGGGGCGCGGTAGTCGGAAAGGTGGATGGCCTTGGGTTCGGCATCACGCATGAACATGAACTCCCCGCGCGCCGCCGCATTGGGCGCGTCGCCTTGTGCGATGTGATCTTGGGCGGAGAGTAAGGCCCGGCGCGCCGGGAGGGAAGCGCGCCGCTATGCGCCCGAGGCCGAGCCGTGCCGCCAGATCTTCCATGCCGACATCACCAGGATGGCCCCGAGCAGCGGCAGCAGCATGGAGGCCGGCACGACGCCGAGCACCTGCCCGCCGAGAAACGCGCCCAGCATGGAGGCGGCCGTCATCACCCCGAGAAACGTGAGGTTCTCCCGCACGACGCCGAGGGTGTTGTCGCGGCCGAAACGGGCGAAGCCGACGATGAGGGTGGGCAGGCTCACCGCCAGCGCGACGCTGCCCGCGAGCTTCACCGGCAGGGCGAAGAGCAGAACCAGCGTCGGCACCAGCAATTCCCCGCCCGAAACCCCCATGAGCGCCACCGCGAGCCCGATGATGAAGCCCGCCAGCACCCCGACCACCAGCCGCACGGTGCCGTCGATGGCCATGTGCTTGAGATCGGGATCGTCCCCCAGCACCAGCAGGATGGCGGTGAAGACGAGCATGGCCGCAATGGTGCGGAACAGGGTGCGCGAGGCGAACCGGGTGGCGTAGGTCGCCCCCATCCAGGCCCCCGCGAGACTTCCGGCCAGTAGGGTCGCGATCACCCGCCAGTGCTCGGCCACCTCGGCGAAGGGAATGGTCGCGGCGCGGGACGGCAGGGCGAAGGCCACCACCACGAGGCTGAGAACCCGATTGATGATGATGGCGGGCAGCGCCTCGAACCCCAGCGCGATCAGCACCGGCAGCCGTATTTCCGCGCCACCGAGGCCGATGAGGCCGCCGACGGTCCCGATGGCCAGCCCAGCCAGTGATCCGTGCATCAGGCGACGCCGCAGGGACGTTGCGGAAGGCTCGAAAGACATGCCGATCACGCTCCCTTGAACGGGCCGCTTCGCACCGTCACCTCGGCCTCAGAATAGGACGTGAGCCGTTGAGATCAAAGAATTCTCGTCGATTGTCCAGAAATCCCCACCGATTGTTTCGCTAAGGGAGCCTTATCGAATTTTGCGGCGCACCCTAGCTCCTAGCCATCAAAGGGCGTGGTGGGGTTGGTATTTAAGGAGATCAACATGCGTAATCTGACTTTTAGCGCCGTCGCGCTCGCCGCCCTCCTTGCTTCCGGCGCGGCCTTCGCGGGTGACGAACCGTCCCTCGCCGCCGCCGATGCTGAGGCGCAGGCCGCTGCGACCCTCCATTCGCAGGTGCAGCCGCTCGGCTACGCGACGCCCCGCGCCGGCCATCCGGCCTTCGTGGCGCTCTCTGCCGGTCAGGAGCGGAGCTCGCTCTCGGAAGCCGACCGCCTGTTCCTGGCGCAGGGTGACCGCGGCCTCGGCACCAACTGACGAAAACCCCCGGCCGGCGTCCTGCGCCGGCCGGGGGCATTCACGAAGGTCAGCTGTTCAGCCGTTCAGCCGCGCGTCCAGCGCCTCGTAGAGCGGATTGTCGGCGGCGAAGACGTATTCGATGGGGCCGACCGTCACCATGCTGGCGCCGCGCTGGCGCAGGAAGGTGGCGAGGGCGTGCAGCGTGTCCGGCGGGCAGTGCAGGGTCAGCATGCCGGACGACGTGGGGCCGCCGAAGGGCGCCACGCAGCGATAGGCCGCCACCGCCTCGTCCACCAGCGAGGCATCACAATCGGCAAAGCGCGTGCGCACCTCCCGCATGGTCCGGGCGCGCTTCTCGGCTCCCAGCCGGTCGAACATGGCGCGGGCCGCCGCGAGGGGACCGCCGCTCCAGTTGGCGGTGAGGGAGGCGACGAGGTTCGCCTCGGACTTCAGGATGATGCCGTCGTCCACCACCTTCAGCGCATTGGCGGCGAGCGTCGCGCCCGTGGTGGTGATGTCCACGATCAGCTCGGCCGTGCCGGCGGCGGGCGTGCCCTCGGTGGCGCCGGCGCTCTCGACGATGCGGTAGTCGATGATGCCGTGGCGGGCGAAGTAGCCGCGCGTCAGGTTCACATATTTGGTGGCGACGCGGATGCGCCGGCCGGTGCGGCCATGGAAGTGGCTCGCCACGTCGTCGAGATCGTCCATGGTGCGCACGTCGATCCACGCCTGCGGCACCGCGACCACCACATTGGCATGGCCGAAGCCGAGCTTCTCCAGCAGCGCCACGCGGCTGTCCGCCTCATGGATGTTCTCGCGCACCAGATCCTCGCCGGTCACGCCCAGATGGGCGGTGCCGGAGGCCAGCGCCGCGGCGATTTCCGAGGCGGACAGATAGGCGACCTCCACCCCTTCCACCCCGCCCAGCGCGCCGCGATAGTCGCGGGCGCCGCGGGCCTGCGTCAGCGGCATGCCGGCGCGGGAGAAGAAGGCGTGGACATTTTCCTGAAGCCGCCCCTTGGACGGCACGGCGAGGATGAGCGGCGTGGTCATCGGGCGTCCTCCGCGGCACCTGAGAGGCCGGCGAGGCGCTCCACCCAGGCGGCAAGCCCGACGCCGGGGATGGCACCTTCCGCACCGAGCCGCGACAGCAACCGGTCATAGCGTCCACCCGCCACCAGCGGTCCGGCGCCGGGACGGGCCGGGTCGTGCAGCTCGAACACCATGCCGCTGTAATAATCGAGCGGCCGCCCGAAGGCGGTGGAGAAGCGCACGGACGACAGGTTCACCGCATAGGCGGTGAAGAAGCCGGTGCGCCGGTCGAACAGGTCGAGGGCGGCGTTGAGGTCGATGCCCGCATCCGCCGCCAGCGCCCGCATCCGGGCCGAGGCGTCGTCCGGCGTGCCGGAGATGGCGAGGTAGCGCGAGAGGATTTCCGAGGTTTCCGTCGAAAGCCCGCCGCCTGCGTCGAGGGAGGACTGCTCCAGGAACCGCTCGGCGATCTCGGACACGCTGCGCCCGCCCACCGTCGAAATGCCGGCGATGGAGAGAAGATCGGTGATGAGCGCGCGGGCGGCAGCCGGGTCTGCGCCATCGAGCGCCGCCAGCACGCCGGCATGGGCGGGGGCGCCCTCGCGGCTCTTGTCGTTGAGCTGGGCGAGATCGAGGTTCACCCGTCCCTGGCCGAAATCCTTCAGCAGCCGGCGGCGCATGGCCGGCGCCAGCGGCAGGGCATCGAGCAGCGCCGTGAACAGGCCCACATCGCCGAGCCGGATGTCCGGCTGGGGCAGGCCGTAGAGCGCGCAGGCATTGAGGCCGAGGGACAGGATTTCCGCGTCCGCCGCCTCGATGTCGGTGCGGCCGAAGGATTCCACGCCGGCCTGCCGGAACTCGCCGGGGCCTTCGCCACGAAAGCGGAAGACGGGGCCGAGATAGCTCACCCGTGCCGGCATCGCCATGCCCTCGGCCAGCACCGCGCGGGCGACCGGAATGGTGAGGTCCGGCCGCAGGCACAGCTCGTGGCCTTCGGCGTCCGCCGTCAGATACATGCGGCGACGGATGGATTCGCCCGAAAGGTCGAGGAATACGTCGGCCGGCTGGAGGATGGGCGGATCGAGGCGCGCGAAGCCGGCGGCCGCGAAGGTGGCGACCAGCGCCTCCTCGAGGCTCGGGGACGTGCGGGAGGTGAGGGGCGCGGGCGCCGCGGGCGACATGGGTGCAAGGTTTCCGTGAGGTCTTGCGGGCTTCTAGCAAAGCCGGCGCCTTACGGCCACCCCGGCGCCGACTCGGCCCGCCTCCCGGGTGAAGCGCCGCGCTTCGGGTGGCGGCGGGTGTCGTCTATGGTGAGCGCCTGTCGAATCAGGAGGCGGCCATGGCAGGCGCGGGCGGAGCAAAGGGCGGCACGGCGGCGGCCGGCGTCGAAAATCTCTCGTTCGAGCAGGCGCTTGCCGAACTGGAAGCCATCGTCGCCAACCTTGAGCGGGGCAACGTGCCGCTGGAGGAATCCATCGCCATCTATGAGCGCGGCGAAGCCTTGAAGCAGAGGTGCGAGGCCTTGCTGAAGGCGGCCGAGGCGCGGGTGGAGACGATCACCCGCGACGCCGCCGGCCGGCCGGCGGGCACCCAGCCGCTCGATCCGGACGCCTGACAAGCGTCCCGAAACGGGACGGTTGCAGGATTTGTCGGGGACAGTGGGGGAACGCAGCGGGACCGAATCGCTGCTGCGCCCGTTTTCCCGCTTCGTTCAATAGATGCCCGGAATGACGCGCCTGGTGCGACGGGCATAAGCGTCATACTCGGCGCCGAAGGCCTCCCGCATCATCTGCTCTTCGCGCCCGACGCGGAAGAAAAAGAGGATGCCGAAGCCGATCAGGCCGGCCGGTCCGGCGATGAAATTCGGCAGAAGCAGCGCCTGCGCCAAGCCCCACAGGAAGAAGGCCGAGTACATGGGGTGGCGCACTTTCTGATACACCCCCGAGGTGATGAGCTCGTGCTTGTCCTTGATCTCCAGCGTCACCGACCAATACTTTCCAAGCTGCCGGTGGGTGCGCCAGAACAGCAGGAGGGAGCCGGCGAACACCACCACGCCCGCCACCACCTGAAGCACGGTCGGCGGGTAGGAGGCGAACCTGGGGAAGCCCGTCGCCGCATAGATCGCGGGGATGATTCCGAGCCCCAGCGTGGAGATGGACAGAAGGATCATCTCCCGCAGATTGCGGTGCCGCGCATCCGCCACGCGCTGGCGTTTTGCCTTTCGTTCGAAGGGGATACGCAGGACGTACCAGGATACAACGCCCACGGCCCAGGCGATCTTGGCGAAGGTCAGGAGGCTCATGCGGCGGTCTCGGGTTCCGGGAGGGGGAGGATGCAGCCGGCGTCGTCATAGACCAGCGGGCGCAGGGTTCCGTCGGGCAGGAGATAGGCCCGTAAGCTATTGGTATGCGAGGCCAAAACGTCGAATGAGAGGGGTCCGCAGACATACGCATAGAAGTCATGCGTCGAACGGATATCGCCGGCGAGGAAGCACTGGCAGTGCAGGCGCATCACGTCGAACCAGTGGCGGCGGTAGATGGCCGGTGAGATCATCTGCCGGATTTCCACATGCCGGATCAATGGCTTGAGGAAATAGTCGGCGGGCGGCAGCAGCACCGGGGCGAAGCTGACGGGGCCGAGGGTGACGGGGTTCACCTTGTAGAAGGAGACGATGTCGTCGCGCGACTGCACCTCCACCCAGCCGATCTGCTCGGCCGCCGCAACCCGTTCTGCTGCCTCGCGAAAACGTCCGCCGGCCGGGTGCAGGGCGAACTTGGCGGTGGTCGAGCCGAGGGTGAGGATGCGCACCCGCGCGCGGGTGCCGAAGGCAGGATCGGCGGTGAGCGCCGCGGCCACCGCGCTGACCGCGAGCATGGCGCCAAGGCTATGGCCTGCAACGATAATCTCGTCGATGCCCTGCGCCGCCGCCTCCGCTTCCACCGCCCGCAGGCGATCGGCGAAGGCGCGGATGCGGGCTTCCACCTCGGGATGCCGGCCGCGGACGAAATCCACTGAGAATTCAGCGAGATCCAGCGACTGTTTCAGCCGGAAGCGGCGCCCCGGCCAGCGCATCAGGAGGAGCCCGCCGGCGAGGGTCACGGCAAGGCCGGCGACCGTCGCGACCAGCGTGCCGAATGCCGCAAGCCATTGATGAACAAGGAAACCCGCTGCCGCCGCCAGCCCCCAGAACAAGGCGAGCAGCATGTAGGTGAAGAGGAAGAATAGGCCGTAGCGCCGGCTGGAGCGGAAGTAGTTGGCGATCGTGCCGCTCGACACCATGTCCGCCATGGCCCGCACCGAGCCCTTCATGTGGCTCCAGACTGAACGGCCCATGTCAGCCCGGGTCAGGTCATGCCACCCCAGGTTTTCGAACGTGGTTTCGGTATGCCAGTTGGGGCCGTCAGCTTCGGTTCGCCAGAATCCGCCCGTGGGCGTCGGCACGGGTGCCGAGTCGCGGCAGTGGGTCCGCACATTCCACACGTCGCCGAAGCGTTTTAGCTCGCGCACGAAAATGCGGTGGTGTCCCTCCACCGCCATGGGGTCGAAGCCGGCGATGAAGAAGACGTGGCGGCGGCGGACCCGGGCGCGCGCGTCCGCGTCCTGGGGCGGGATACCGCGCGCTTCGGCGTCGGTCCCGGCGGTGGGGCCTGCGAGCGTTCCCTCGGCGTCGTGCATGGGGCGCCTTCTAGCGAAGATGGCCGGGCGTGGCTAGTTGCGGCAACGGCAGGCGCCGGGATAATGGAGCCGTCCCACCTCGGCAGGGCAGGGGCGGCGGGCCCCTCATCGCGGCGGGCATGGAGAGGGCATGTCGAGGCTGCGGGATCTGCTGACCGCCATGTGGAAGCCATCGGCGCCCGTGGGTGGCGACGCGGCCGCTCCCTTGGTGTCCGAGCCTCCGGCGCTGCCCCAGGCCGAGGCGGAGCCGGTACAGCCCGTCCTGCAAACTTCCCCCAGCTTCGCGCCCGGCCTTTGGGATAGCCCCCTGTCCCGCCTCGCCGCGCTGGGTCCGGCGCCGTCGCTGCTGGTGGTGAAGCTCGATCATGCGGGGGATTTCGTCACCGCGCTGCCGGCGATCCGGCGGCTCCGGGAGGCGTTTCCCGCATCGCGCCTGACGCTGCTGTGCGCGCCCTTCATGTGCGATTTCGCCGCCGCGACCGGCCTCTTCGATGCGGTGCACGGCTTCGATTATTATCCGGCGCGGGGCCATCCGCCCGCTGCCGTGCCGGACGCGGCGCTGGCGGCGGTCGCGGCGCTGGATCTGCCGCCCGTGGACATCGCCATCGACCTGCGCCACGCCGACGATTCCCGCGCGCTGCTGGCGGCGCTGCCGGTGCGGTTTCGCGTCGGCTTCGCCGGGCTCGGCGCCCGCCATGCTCTCGACCTCGCCTTGCCGGAGATGGAGGCCTCGGCCCGCGCAGGCGGCCTGCTGGCGCCGCTGCCGGCGGGGGCGCGCCTCTGCGCCCTTGCCGAGGTGCTGGCCAGCGCCTTTCGGGCCGTCCACGGCCAAGGGGCGCCCATCCCTCTCGGTGCCCCGCCGGCTCTGCCGGATTTTCCCGAGGGCTATGTGGTGCTCGCCCCCGGCGCCCGCCTCGCCATCAAGCTCTGGCCCGTGGAGAACTGGCGGGTGCTGGCGGAGCGGCTGCTGGACGCCGGCGCCCTCGGCCTCGTGCTCACCGGCACGGCGGAAGAGGAGCCGCTGTGCGCCGCCATCGCCGCCGGGCTGCCGGCGGATCGCGTGGTCAACCTGGCGGGAAGGCAGGATCTCGCCGGGCTCGCCGCCATCATCGGCGGGGCACGGGCCGTGGTGGCGCTAGATTCCGCCCCGGCCCACCTTGCGGCGGCGCTCGGACGACCGACGCTGTGCCTGTTCTCAGGCCTTGCGGATATCCATAGCTGGGCGCCTGCCGGCCCGCGCGTGGCGGTGCTGAGCGCCCATGCGAGCTGCGCGCCGTGCTTCCTGAACGATGTGGCCGACTGCACCCACGGCCACGGCTGTATGACGCGCCTCACGCCGGACCATGCGCTGGCGGGGCTCGCCGCCCTCGGCCTTGAGTTTGCCGGCGTTCCGCTGCACTAGAGCGCCCATGATGCGCCCCTTTCCGACCGTGGCGGAGGCCCCGTCCGATGAGGACGGCCCACGGCCCGCTCCCGCCGACGTGACGGTCGTGTTCGTCACCTACAACAGCTCGGCCGTCATCGGCCGTGCGGTGGCGAGCGTGCCGGCGGAATGCCCGGTGGTGGTGGTGGACAATGCGAGCCCCGAGGGCACGGCGTGGGCGGCGGCCCTCGCGCGGCCGGTCGATTTCGTCGCCATGCCTGCCAATGCCGGCTTCGGCACGGCCTGCAATGCCGGCGCCCGGCGGGCGGGGACGCCCTATGTCCTTTTCCTCAATCCCGATGCGGTGCTGGGGCCGGATACCATTCCCCGCCTGCTGGCGGCGGCCCGGCTCTATGGCGAGCCATCCATTCTCATGCCGGCCATCGTGGGCGAGAACGGCCGGCTCATGCGCAAGGAAGGCTCCATTCTGGAGACGGTCCCGCGCAGCGCCCGCCTCGCTCCGGAGGAGATCGCGGGGGATTATTGCACCCGCTTCGTCCACGGCGCCGCCTTCATGGTGTCCCGCGCCGCCTTCCTCGATCTCGGCGGCTTCGACGAGGCCATATTCCTCTACCATGAGGACGATGACCTCTCGCTCCGCGTATTGGCCCGCCGCGTCCCCATCGTGGTGGTGACGGACGCGCGGGTGACCCATGCGGGCGGGCGCTCCAGCACGCCCTCCTTCGGCCAGACCTTCCGCATCAACCGCGCCAAGATGCACTCGGAACTCTATGTGCGGGAGAAATACGGCCGCGCCGGCGGGCGGGCGTCGCGGCTCCTCTGGCTGGGGGCCGGCTGCGCGCTGGCGCTGGCGCTGTTCGACCTCCACCGCGTCGCCATCCGGGCGGGAAAATTCGCCGGCTGCCTCGATGGAGTGCGCCGGAATGCCCCGCCGCACGTATAGGTTTCAGGTGTAGACGAAGGTCGCCCGAGCGTCGCCGCAAGGTCAGCCTTTGTACGTTGCATACCAGCGAGCCCGTGTGTAAGGCTCGGTTTCCCGGTTCGTTCCGGTCGGAGTGGTCCGTGACTTTGCTGAAGACCCCGTTGCTCGATACCATCCGCGAACCCGCAGATGTGCGGCGGCTGCCCCAAGAGAAGCTGGCCCAGCTTGCGGCCGAGCTGCGCGCCGAGACCATCGATGCGGTTTCCGTCACCGGCGGGCATCTGGGCGCGGGCCTCGGCGTGGTCGAGCTGACGGTGGCATTGCACCACGTGTTCAACACCCCCCACGACCGGCTGATCTGGGACGTGGGCCACCAGTGCTATCCCCACAAGATTCTCACCGGACGGCGCGAGCGCATCCGCACGCTGCGCACCGGTGGCGGCCTCTCCGGCTTCACCAACCGGGCCGAGAGCGAATACGACCCCTTCGGCGCCGGCCATTCCTCCACCTCCATCTCCGCCGGCCTCGGCATGGCGGTGGCGCGCGACCTCGGCGGCGGCGAGCGGAACGTGGTGGCGGTGATCGGCGACGGCGCCATGTCGGCGGGCATGGCCTATGAGGCCATGAACAATGCCGGCGCCATGGATTCGCGCCTCATCGTCATCCTCAATGACAACGACATGTCCATCGCCCCGCCCACGGGCGCCATGTCGGCCTATCTGGCGCGGCTCATTTCCGGCCAGACCTATCGCTCCCTGCGCGAGATCGGCAAGCAGATCGCCGGGCACCTGCCCAAGTTCGTGGAGCGCGGCGCCCAGCGGGCCGAGGAGTTCGCGCGCGGGTTCTGGACCGGCGGCACGCTGTTCGAGGAGCTGGGCTTCTATTATGTCGGCCCCATCGACGGGCACAATCTCGACCACCTCCTGCCCGTTCTGAAGAACGTGCGGGACGCCAAGACGGGGCCGATCCTCGTCCATGTGGTCACCCAGAAGGGCAAGGGCTACGGCCCGGCCGAGCAGAGCGCGGACAAGTACCACGGCGTCGTGAAGTTCGACGTGGTGACGGGCGCGCAGGTGAAGGCCAAGTCCAACGCCCCGTCCTACACCCGCGTGTTCGCCGAGAGCCTGATCTCCGAGGCGCGGCGCGATCCCAAGATCGTCGCCATCACCGCCGCCATGCCCTCGGGCACGGGGATTGACCTGTTCGGGCAGGCCTATCCCGACCGCACCTTCGACGTGGGCATTGCCGAGCAGCATGCGGTGACGTTCGCGGGCGGCCTCGCGGCGGAGGGCTTCAAGCCGTTCTGCGCGCTCTATTCCACCTTCCTCCAGCGGGCCTACGACCAGGTGATCCACGACGTGGCGCTCCAGGGGCTGCCCGTGCGCTTCATCGTGGACCGCGCCGGCCTCGTGGGGGCGGACGGGGCGACCCATGCGGGCGCCTATGATCTTGCCTATCTCGGCTGCCTGCCCGGCATGGTGCTGATGTCGCCCGCCGACGAGGCGGAACTGATGCACATGATCGCCACCGCCGTGGCCTATGACGACGGCCCCTCCGCCGTGCGCTTCCCGCGCGGCGAGGGCGTGGGCGTGGAGCGGCCGGACCGGGGCGAGGCGCTGCCCATCGGCAAGGGGCGTATCGTGCGCGGCACCGGGGAGGGCGATGTGGCCATCCTCTCGCTGGGCACCCGCCTTGCGGCCGCGCTGGACGCCGCCGAGCGGCTGGAGGCTGCCGGATTCACCGTGACGGTGGCCGATGCCCGCTTCGCCAAGCCCATCGACCGCGACCTCGCGCTGAAGCTGGCCTCCGGCCATGCCGCGCTGGTGACGGTGGAAGAGGGCTCCATCGGCGGCTTCGGCAGCCAGGTGCTGCAATTCCTCACCGACGAGGGCGTTCTGGACCGCGGCACCGTCAAGGTGCGCTCCATGGTGCTGCCGGATATCTATATCGACCACGACACCCAGGCCCGCCAGATCGCCGAAGCCGGCCTCGACGCCAACGCCATTGTGGCGAAGGTGGAGGGGCTGCTGGGCAAGGCCAAGGCGGCGGGGCTCTCCGGGCGGGAACTGTCGCGGGCGGGGTGAGGGGCGGGGGCTCCTTGGGGCATCATCGGAGTCTGCAGCGCCTGCGTTATCCGAACAACCGTCATGGCCGGGCTTGTCCCGGCCATCCACGTCGTGACGCTAGCATCAACGTCCGAATGCCGTTCCCGGCCTAACCACGTGGATGCCCGGCACGAGGCCGGGCATGACGGGTGTCATGGTGGCGCGGCCTGCTCGGGTCTCCGGCTCGGCTCGTCCCCTCAGCTCACCGCCGCCTGACCATCCCGGCGCGGGTCGCTCGCGGCCGCATAGCCTTCCACCGCCGGATCGCCCATGCGCCAGATGAACTGGCCGGCGCCGAAATCCTGATAGGTGTCGTTGAGCACGGCCACCTCGTGGCCCAGCGCCGCGAGGCCGTCCAGCAGCTCCGGCGTGTTGCCGGGCTCGAGGTTGATGGACAGACCCTCGTCGAAGCGCCAGCGCGGGGCGTCGCAGGCGGCCTGCGGGTTCTGGGCGAAGTCGAGCATCCGCACCAGCGTCTGCACATGGCCCTGGGGCTGCATGTTGCCGCCCATCACGCCGAAGCTCATCACCGGCTGACCATCCCTGGTCAGGAAGCCGGGGATGATGGTCTGGAACGGCCGCTTGCGCGGCGCCACCACGTTGGCGCGCTCCGGGTTGAGGCTGAAGCCGAAGCCGCGGTTCTGGAGCGACACGCCCCAGTCCGGCAGCACCACGCCGGAGCCGAAGCCCTGATAATTGCTCTGGATGAAGCTCACCATCATGCCGGAGGCATCCGCCGCCGTGAGGTAGATGGTGCCGCCGCGCACCGGATTGCCCGGCGCGAAGCGCTGGGCGCGGCGCGGGTCGATGAGGCGGGCGCGGCCGGCGATATAATCCTTGTCCAGCATGTCCGCCGGGCTGATCTCCATGGCCCGGGGATCGGCCACGTAGCGATAGACGTCGGCGAAGGCGAGCTTGATGGCCTCGATCTGGAGGTGCTGCGCCTCCACGCTGTCCGCCGACAGGCCCGAAAGATCGAAATGGGAGAGGATGCCCAGCGCCATCAGCGCGGTGATGCCCTGCCCGTTGGGCGGGATCTCGTGCACCGTGTAGCCGCGATAGTCCTGCGCCACGGGCGTCACCCAGTCCGGGGCATAGGCGGCCATGTCGGCGGCGGTGAGGGCGCCGCCATTGGCCTTGGCGTTCGCCTCCAGCGCGTCGGCGATCTCGCCGCGATAGAAGGCCTCGCCCTTGGTCTCGCCGATCAGCCGCAGCGCGCGGGCGGCGCCCGGCATGGTCACATGCTCGCCCACGAAGGGCGCGCGGCCCTTGGGCAGGAACACCTCCCTGAAGCCTGGCTGGCTGGTGAGCTGGGGCAGGGTCGCGGCGGCGGCCCACTTGTGCTGCACGTTGGTGGAGACGAGGAAGCCGCGCTCGGCGATGGCGATGGCCGGCTCCAGCAGGTCCGCGAACCGCAGCTTGCCGAAGCGTTCGGAGAGCGCGACCCAGCTCGCCACCGCGCCGGGCACCGTCACCGCGTCCCAGCCGCGCTGGGGCAGGGTCTTGGCGTCGGCGCCGTACTTGGCGCGGAAGTATTCGGGCGTCCAGGCGGCGGGCGAGAAGCCCGAGGCGTTGAGGCCGTGCAGGCCCTTGCCGTCCCACAGGATGCAGAAGGCGTCCGAGCCGAGGCCGTTGCTGCACGGCTCCACGATGGCCATGACGGCGGCGGCGGCGATGGCGGCGTCCACCGCATTGCCGCCCCGCCCGATCATGGAGAGCCCCGCCTGCGCCGCCCGGGGATGGGAGGTGGAGACCACATTGTTGCCGAACACGGGCAGGCGCCGCGAGGGATAGCCGGCGGACCAATCGAACGACGCAGTCATGGTGCAGTCCCGCAAGAAGAGAAGCTCAGCGCTCAGGGCCGAACACGGCATCGAGCCGCGCGATGTGGGGCTTAAGGTCGATGCCGTGCTCGGCGAGCCAGGCATCGTCATACAGGGTGGAACGGTAGCGCGCGCCGGAATCGCACAGCAGGGTCACGATGGACCCGCCTTTCCCCTCCGCCGCCATCTCCTCGATGAGATCGACGCAGGCGGAGATATTGGTACCGGTGGAGCCGCCGCAGGCGCGGCCGATGACGGCGCTGATCCGGCGGGCGGCGGCGATGCTCGCCGCGTCGGAGATCACCGCCATGCGGTCCACCACCGAGGGGATGAAGGAGGGCTCCACCACCGTGCGCCCGATGCCCTCGATGACGCTCTTGCAGGCATCCACCTGCATCACCGAACGGTCGGCATAGTGGCGGTGGAAGACTGACGCCTCCGGGTCCGCCACGCACAGCCGCGTGGGGAACTTGCGATAGCGGATGAAGCGCCCGATGGTCGCCGCCGTGCCGCCGGTGCCGGCGCTGCACACCACCCAGTCGGGGATCGGAAACGGCTCCCACGCCATCTGCGAGAAGATGCTCTCGGCGATGTTGTTGTTGCCGCGCCAGTCGGTGGCCCGCTCGGCGAAGGTGAACTGGTCCATGTAATGGCCGTCCAGCTCCTCGGCGAGGCGACGGGCTTCTTCCGAGGTGTTCCAGCCGTCGATGAGGTGGGGCTCGCCGCCCTCGAAGGCGATGGCCGCCACCTTCTCCGCCGAGGTCCGCCGGGGCATCACCGCGATGAAGCGCAGGCCCAGCAGCCGGGCGAAATAGGCCTCCGAAATGGCGGTGGAGCCGGAGGAGGATTCGATGATGGTCGTGTCCGGCCCGATCCAGCCGTTGCAAAGGGCATAGAGGAACAGCGAGCGCGCCAGCCGGTGCTTGAGGCTGCCGGTGGGGTGGCTCGATTCGTCTTTGAGATAGAGCGTGATGCCGGGCACGCGCGGCAGCGGGATGCGGATGAGGTGGGTGTCGGCCGAGCGGTTGATGTCCGCCTCGATGCGCGCGATGGCCTCGGCCACCCACGCCTGATCGGGCACGGCGCGGGGCGGGGCGATGACGTTCATGCCGGGCTCCCTGCGGGGCTCATCTCGGCCGCGCTCACATCGGCGATCGCGCGCCGCTTCAGCGCACTGCGGTCGATCTTGTTGGTGGTGGCGAGCGGCATCTGCTCCAGGAACCAGATGCGGCGCGGATGCTGATAAGCGGGGGCGTTGGCGAGCATGAACTGCTTGAGCGCCTCCTCGCTGATGTCGGCGCCGGCGCGGCGCACCACGAAGGCCACGGGCTTCTCGCCCTTGATGTCGTCAGGCACCGGCACGACGCAGGATTGCAGCACCTGCGGGTGGCGGTCCAGCACCGCCTCCACCTCGCCGGGGAAGATGTTCTCGCCGCCGCAGACGAACATGTCGTCGGTGCGGCCGAGGAAATAATAGAAGCCATCCGCGTCGCGACGGAACACGTCGCCGGTGCGGTAGAAGCCGTCAGCGGTGATGGGCGAGCGCACGTCCGGGCGATTGTGATAGCCGAGCATCACCGCCGGGCTCTTCATCTCCAGCTCCCCGGTCTCCGGCGCCTCCGGCCCCACGAGGCGCACGGCGACCTGCGGGTGGGGATAGCCCACCGAGCCCATGGGCACGGGCCGCCCATCCGGATGTCCGGAGAACACGATGGGCCCGCCCTCCGTCGTGCCATAGGCATTGATGATGGCGGCGTTGGGCAGAAGCTGGCGGATCTGCTGGGCCAGCGAATCCGTCACCGGAGCCGAGCCCATGCGCAGCATGCGTACGCCGGAGAGGTCGGCCTTCGCCAGCGCCGCTTTCTCCCGCAGCATCATGGCGATCATGGGCGGCACGGCGGTGAGGAAGGTGCAGCCGTGGCTGGCGATGGCCTCGATATAGGGCACCGCGCGGAACTGGGGCAGCAGCACCGCCGTGCTGCCGGAGGCGCAGGTGAGCAGGGCCAGCGCCAGCGCGTTCATGTGGTAGAGCGGCGCGGCAATCAGCATGCGTTCGCGGGAGAGGTCGGTCTCGGTGCGGCGGGTGTCCGCCACCCACCGGTGCGCGGCGTGGGAGAGCAGCACGCCCTTGGGCCGTCCGGTGGAGCCGGAGGTGTAGAGGCTGAGCGCCGGCTCGTCGGGCGCAGGCACCACCGGCGCGAACGGGCCGGGATCGAGGAGGGCGGCGAGCGTGCCCGGTCCGGTGCCGTCGAAATCCACGAAGGCGACGCCGGCGGGCGGTTCGGCGGGCAGCAGCGCGCGGCGCTCACCATCGTGGACCACGAGGCGGGCGCCGCAATCGGCGATCACGTCGGCGATGGTCGCGGCCGGGAACTTGAAGTTCACCGGCACCGGCACGATGCCGGCGCGCATGGCCCCCATCACCACCGCCACATAATCCGGCCGGTTGGCCGCGAGGATGGCGATGCGGTCGCCGCGCACGAGGCCTTGGCTCAGCAGGCCGCGGGCCACGGCGTCGGCGAGGGCGTCGAAGGCGGCGCGGGTGAGCACGGTGGTGCCGCCGTCGAAATCGAGGCCGATGAACAGGGGATGGTCCGGCGCGTTGGTGCGGCAGACGAAATCCCCGAGGTTCGCGGGCAAGCTCATCGGCTGCTCCTGCAGGTCAGGTTCAGGTCAAAGGCGGGCAGGCTGAGCAGGCCCGCATCGGGGGAAAGGGGCTGCCAGCCGGCATCGTCGCGCGCGGCGGCGCGGGCCGCGATGTCGTCGAAGCTGGCGAAGCGCAGCGTCGCGGTGCGGAAGACGGCTGTCTCGCCCGGCACCACCAGCACGTCGGCATCATCCAGCGGCACGCGCCAGCCTTCGGCCTGGGGCGTTGCGGTGCTGTCGAACGCCCTGGCAAGGCGGCGGGCCTCGGCGTCCGGGTCGGTCGAGGAGATGGTGAAGGCGTCGATGGCGAGGAAGCCGTTGGGATGGGTCATCCATTCCGGCCGCCAGACCAGCTCCGGCGTCAGGTGTTCACAGAAATAGACGCGCCCGGCCGGGAAGGTCTCCGGCGGCAGGCGCACGGTGCGGAAGCGGGCGTCATGCTCGACGCCCTCCACGTCCACCGGCCGCGAGAAGGCCACCGGCCCGGTCGGGGCGAATCCAGCGGCCGCGAGGCGGTCGCGGGTGGTGTCGGCGTCGAAGGTGCGCAGCACGAGGCCGTTGAGGCCGAAGGGACTGTCCAGCACCTCCTGGCGCTGGCGGCCGGTGTCCGGCACCCCCACCAGCTCCAGATAGGCGCCGGGCGTCATCATCAGGTGGTTGATGGACCCGAGCGAATGGTACCCCCGCGGCGTGAGCGTGAAGCCCAGCGCCGCAAAGAGGTCCGCGGCCGCGTCCATGGACTTGAGGGTGTTGATCACCACATGGTCGAGCGCGGCCACGGGCGCCTCCTCAGGCCTTGGGCGGGATCATGTAGACCCCGCGCCCGGAGGCCAGCAGCTTGCCGTCCTCGTCCAGGACCTGCGCCTCGGAGACGCAGAGCTGGCCGCCGAACTTGATGACCTTGCCCACGCAGATGAGGTCGTGCTGCATGGCGGCGCGGTGGTAGTCCACCCGCAGGTCCACGGTGGGCACGCCGCGGCCGGTCTTGGACACCAGCGCCCAGTCGGCGGTGAGGTCAACGAGCGTGGCGAGGATGCCGCCGTGGGCGTAGCCCTTGTCGGCGTTCACCACCCATTCCGGGCGCCACTTGGCGCGCAGGCGGATGGTGCCCTCGCCCACGTCCTCGACGGTGAGGCCGAGCCACTGGTGGAAGGGGCCCTTCAGCAGAAGGGCCTGGACCTGTTCCTTGGTCAGGGGAGCGTCAGACATGGTGCGGCCTCTCAGGGGGTAACGACGATCTTGCCCATGACCTCGCGGTCGCGGATCATGCGCAGGCCCTCGGCGGCCTCTTCGAGGGGGAGAACCTTGTCCACCACCGGCTTCAGCTCGCCCTTCTGGATCATGTCCATGAGGGCGGAGAGGTTCTCGTGGTAGAAGCTGTTGGAGCCGATGACCTTCAGCTCGAAGCTCCAGATGTAGCGAAGATCTTCCTTCGGGTCGTGGCCGGCGGTGGCGCCGCATACGAGGATGGTGCCGCCGCGCTTCACGCAGCGGAGCGAAGGCACCCAGGTGTCGCCGCCGGTGAAGTTCACCACCACGTCCACGCCGCCCTCATAGGTGCGGCGCTGGGGCTTGCCGTACTTCTCGACCGCCCACTTGGAGAAGTCGGTGGTGCGGTAGTTCACGACATGGTCGGCGCCCAGTTCCTTCAGGCGGGCCATCTTGTCGTCGGAACCGGCGCAGGCGATCACCTCGCAGCCCATCTGCTTGGCGAGCATCACGCAGCCCGTGCCCACGCCGCCCGATGCGCCGAGGATGAGCACCTTGTCGCCTGCCTTCACCGTGTTGTGGGTGACCAGCATGCGGTGCGCGGTGCCGTAGGCGACCGGCAGGGAGGCGGCGTCGGTGAAGCTCACGCCGTCGGGCATCTTGATGAGCTGGCCGGCGGTGACGGCGCAGTATTCCGCCATGCCGCCGTCCATCATCTCGCCCATCAGCCCCACCTTGGGGTTGAGCGGGTTCACCAGCACCCGGTCGCCCACCGACCAGCCGGTGACGCCCTCGCCCAGCTCCACGATCTCGCCGGCCATGTCGAGGCCGATGATGACGGGCAGCGGCACCTTGATGCCGGGCATGCCCTTCACCGTGAACACGTCGTGATAATTGAAGGACGACGCACCGACCCGGATCACCACCTCGCCCGGCTTCGCGCTGGGGACGGGATAGTCGTTGACGACCACGAGATCGCTCACGTCGCCATGTTGCTTCAGCAGCAGGGCCTTCATGGTTTTTGTCATTTCACTTCTCTCTGCTTGGAACGTTTCGGCGGCTTGAGCGCCAGGGCGACTACTTGATGGCCTTGGAAGCCTGGTAGGGGGCGGGGTCCAGAGCCGCGTCGGGCAGGTCGCCCTTTACTGCGCCGACGCTTTTGAAGACTTCGAACTCCGCCTTCATCGACGCGATGTCTGCGGGTTCCATGGAGACGGTGTAGATGCCGTCCCAAAGGGCGGCGTAGGCCTTGGCATCGGCTTCGGGGATGTTGCCGGCGGCCATCAGGGCCTTGGCGACGGCGGCCTTGTCGGCCTTGCCGGCCTCGTAGGCGCCGCGCATGCCCGCGATGACCTTGGCGGCGCCCTCGGGATTTTCCTTCATCCACGCGTTGCGCATGAGGCCGACGCCGAGCACGGGCGGGGCCTCCTTGCCGGTAACTTTCGCCCACTCGCCACGGAAGGAGGCGAGCTTGCGCAGCTTCACGTCGGGCAGGAGGGCGATGGTGACGGTGCGCAGCGCCGCGGCGTCGATGTTCTTCTGCACCAGGAACTGCGCGAGGCGCGGATCAGCGCCCGGCACGGCCTCGAAGTCCGAGGCGGTCATGCCGTAATTCTTGATGAGGATTGCCGCGCTGATGGCCGCCGTGGCGCTGCCGGACGGCGACATGCCGATCTTCTTGCCCTTCAGCTCCTCCATCTTGGTGATGGGGGAATCCGCCATCACCACGAAGTCGAGATCGGCCACCTGCGTTGCGAGCACGATGGTCACGGGCAAGCCATCGGCGGCGACCGAGAAGGCGCTGCCGGCGCTGGCGCCGATGGCGAAGTCGATGGCGCCGGCGGCCATGGCCTTGGTGGGGGCGTTCACATCCGGAAACTTCACGAACTCGGCTTCGAGCCCCTGCTTCTCCATGAACTTGCCGGCTTCCAGGAAGGAGCCGAAGCCGAGGCTGACGCCGGAGCTCCAGTATCCGATCCGAACTTTCGCGGCTTCGGCGGGAAGAGATGACAGGCCGATTGCGACTGCGGCGGCCAGTAAAGCAAGACGCTTCATATCGAAATCCCCGTGATGGAAGGTTGTATTGTTTTTTGGCTTTATGGGTTTCAGGCCGGGCGCGGCTTGCGCCAGGCGAAGAGATGCGTTTCGAGGGGCTTCAGCAGCACCGCCTCGATGAAGATCATCAGGATGACAAGGGTGAGGGTCCAGGCGAACACCTGGTCCGTCTGCACGAGGTCTGCCGCCTGCCGCAGCCGATAGCCGATCCCGCTCGACGCGCCGAGGGCTTCCGCCACGATGGAGACGCGGGCCCCGAAGCCGAAGGCGAGGCGCGCGCCGGCGAAGAACTGGGGCAGGATGGTGGGCAGGTAGATCTTCAGAAGAACCTGCAGCCGCGACATGCGGAAGGTTTGCGCCAGCTCGATGAAATCGCGGTTCACCGTGCTCGTGCCCTGCCAGACATTTGTGAGGATGAGCGGCATCGCGGTCATGAACACCACGAAGATGGTCGACCAGTTGGACAGGCCGAACCAGATGAGCGCGAAAATCGCCCAGATGGACGAGGACACCGTGTTGATGACCACCAGCAAAGGCTGGAAGAAGTCGCCCAGCGTGCGGCTCGCCCCGAGCAGCAGGCCCAGCACCACGCCCACCACGGTGGCGAAGATGAACCCCATGGCGATGCGGTAGAAGGTGATGCCGAAATCCGCCCAGAAGCCGGGCGTGACCACGAGCTGCGTCCACACCCCGAACACCCGGCGCGGGCTCGGCAGAATGAAGGCGGGCGCGCCCAGCGAGCCGATGCCCCAGAGGCCGACCACGATGATGATGAGCAGCAGCCTGAGGCCGATGAGGCGCAGCCGGCGGTCCTGGGTCATCTGGAGGGGGGAGCGCTTCATCTGGCTCGGCTTCTGCGAAGGAGGACGGACGCGGCGGAACGCGGCAGGGAACGTATTCACAGGCTGAGGCGCAGCAGGCGCACCTCTTCGGCGACCTCGGGCGAGAGCGGATTGCGGGGGTAGGGCAGGTCGATCTCGCGGGTTTCCTTCACCCGCCCGGGACGCGGCATCAGCACCACGATCTTGTTGGCGAGGACCACCGCCTCCTCCACGTCGTGGGTGACGAACAGCACCGACATCTGCCGCAGGCCGGCGATGCGCAGCACCTCGTCGTGCATCTGCGTGCGGATGGAGGGATCGAGCTTGGAGAAGGGCTCGTCCATGAGCAGGATCGACGGCTCGGTGACGAGGCTGCGGCCCAACGCGGCGCGCGAGCGCATGCCGCCGGACAGTTCGTGGGGGAAGGAGTCGGCGAACTTCTCCAGCCCCACCAGCTCCAGCACCTGCATGACCCTATCGCGCCGCTCCTTGCGCGGCATGCCGGCGGCTTCGAGGCCGAGGGCGACGTTCTGGGCGGTGGTGCGCCAGGGGAACAGACGGTCCTCCTGGAACATGTAGGTCATGGTGCGCCAATCCTTGAAGGCGCTGGATTTCTGGCCGTTCAGGAACACCGTGCCCTGATCCGGCGGGATGAGACCGGCGACGATGTTGAGCAGAGTGCTCTTGCCGCAGCCCGAGGCGCCGACGAGGGCGACGATGGAGCGCTCCGGCACGTCGAGATCGATGTTGCGCAGCACTTCGAGCTGCTCGCCGTCGCGGCGCATGAAGCTCTTGCCGACGCTTTCCAGCTGGACGACGCTCACCGCTCCCTCCCGCTCAGGCTGGAGAGCGGGGCGACGGGAACCACCGCGGCGGAATCCCGGAGCGAGGCGATGACCTTCTCCATGGTCATCTCGCGGAACGTCTCCACATGCCGCCGCGCCACTTCGGCGGCGGCCGCGGCATCGCCGGCGGAGAGATATTCGATGAGCAGGACGTGATCGTTGGCGATGTTGGGGCGCACGCCTTGCACGCCGAAGCCGAGCGCCACGAGGCGCGTCATCTCGTCGAGGAGGCCGGAGAGCGAGCGGCACAGGCGCTGGTTGCCGGCGGCCTCGGCGATGGCCATGTGGAAGCTGCGGTTGGCTTCGAGAAAGAAGTCGATCTGGTTGCCCACATCGGTCGTCAGCTTCACCCGGCAGGCCTCTTCGAGCCGCTCCAGATGGGCCCGGTTGACCCGCCCGGCGGCGCCGCGCGCGGCCAGCGGCTCCAGCACCAGCCGGAGCGCGAAGACCTCTTCCACATCCTTCACGGTGATGGGCGTGACGCGGTAGCCGTGGCGCGGCATGGAGGCGACGAAGCCGTCCTGGATGAGCCGCTGGAGGGCGATACGGCAGCTGGCCTTGCCGATCTCCAGCCGCTCCATCAGCTCCGCTTCGGTGAAGCGCGTGCCCGGCAGGATGCGGCAGGAGACGATCTCGCGCCGGAGCAGGTCGTAGGCCTGCCGGCCTTTCAGGGTCGCGCTCGGAATTTCGAGGACATGCCCCGCATCCGATCCCCGGTCGCTGTCGCGCTCCTCGGTCACGCTCATCACCTCTCGGCTGACTGGTGAGAAGCCTACAGAACGACCTGACTGGGGAGAAGGCTAAATAGATAGCACGCTATGAAAAAATTTATCGATGTAAATCAACCATATGGTGTCCATCTGTCGCAAAAGCGGGCGGTTTTGGTGGGAGGCTCACAGGGCGCTGCCCAAGAAAGGGCCAGTCCCAGTCCCGGCCATGGGCGCTGGAGGGGGCGTGAGCGTGGGGCCTTGGAAACTTGGCGTCTCTCCCTCTAAAACCGAAAGGGGTTCGCGGCCCGGAGGGTTGCGGAAGATGGTGCGCGGCGTTCGACGCCCGCCCGGACGGGTCTGCAGGCGAGCGGAGGGGTGGTGATGGCGGCCAAGGGCAAGCATCAGGCGCAGGAGATGGCGGCGCCGGAGAGCTTCGAGGTCGCCCCGCTGCACCGGATGACGCTCGGCTATCTCATCAGCCTGCTGGCGCGGCTGCTTGCCCAGTCCCTGAAGGTCCGCAACGGGCCGGATGGAATCCTCCCCGGCCAGTATCCCATCGCCGTGGAACTGCTCGCCCAGGACGGCATGAGCCAGCGCGATTTGTGCGAGGTGGTGCGCATCGAGCAGGCCACCATGGCCAACACCCTGAAGCGCATGGAGCGCGACGGCCTCATCACCCGCCGCCAGAGTGCCGAGGATGGCCGGCTCGCCACCATCCATCTCACCGAG
Source organism: Xanthobacter aminoxidans (assembly GCF_043193615.1). Taxonomy (NCBI): domain Bacteria; kingdom Pseudomonadati; phylum Pseudomonadota; class Alphaproteobacteria; order Hyphomicrobiales; family Xanthobacteraceae; genus Xanthobacter; species Xanthobacter aminoxidans. Next base: position 693,048 of record NZ_JBAFUS010000002.1, read on the forward strand.
GCGGGCGTGCGGCTCGCCCGCGATGCCGTCCGCAACGCTGCCGAAGTCAACAGCGTGGCGCTGGAAGGGCTCGATCCGGCGGCGCAGAAGGCTCTGCGAGACATGTTGATCGATCTCACGGAGCGGCTGGAGGCCGATATCCAGCAGCGCGACTAGGGCTCTGCCTAAAATTAGCGCATGACCATTCTGTAGACTTGCATACCAAGCTATGTATTATGTCTTCCGTGGTCGCTGGGCTCCGGCGTGTCCGCCCCAACGTGACAGCGTGTTGATTGTGTAGAGCACAGCACCTCTCGAGCCCATTCGGCATCGGAAGGTGAACGGCTCGCCATGGGCGGCGTTTCCGAGGGGTTCCGTATCATGAGTGATGCGATAACTGCCGTAGGGTTAGAGTTCAGCAGCTCGAATTGGCTGCGAGTGCCCTGAACAACTGCAAATAAGCTTGGCATTTCTGTCGCGGCGTCCGGCGGGCGTGTGGCCGATGTTCGCGATGGCGGCGTGAAAAAGTCCATCAAATCGGGAGGGGCGCGGCGTCATGCCGTGCCTGTTCAGTGGCGTGGCCACGGCACGTGGCGCGCGTGGAGCGTGACAGATGCGGCACGATACCGAGACGTTTCGCGAGTTTCTGGGCCGGCTTCGCGATCAGGGCGAATTGATCGACCTGCATCAGCCGATCGACATCCGCCACATCGCCACGCTCGTGGACCAGTCCGACAAGGCGTTGTTCTTCCATAACGTCATCGGCTACGACGTGCCCGTCGTCTCCGGCATCATCCGCTCGCAGAAGCGGGCCATCATGTCGCTCGGCTGCACCGCCTATCCCGAAATCGAGATGAAGCTGAGGGCGGCCATCGACCGGCCGGTGAACCCCAACATCGTCAACACCTCGCCCACGCAGGAAGTGGTGATGGAGGGCGATGCGGTCGACCTCTACAAGCTGCCCATCCCCATGAGCTCGATCTATGACGGCGGCCCGATGATCACCGCCGGGGTGGTGATCGCGCGCGATCCGGAATTCGGGCTCAACGCGGGCATCTATCGCTTCATCGTCAAGGAAAAGAACCTCACCGGCATCGATATCGTCACGCCCAACAACATGCGCCTGTTCGCGCAGCGGGCCTACGAGGCGGGACGGCCGTGCCCCATCTCCATCTCCATCGGCACCCACCCCTACGAGATCATGGGCTCGGGCTTCCGCGCGCCTCTCGGCGTGGACGAGATGGCCATTTCCGGTGGCCTGCGCGGCGGCCCGGTGGACCTCGCGCCCTGCCGCACCATCGACGTGCCCTACATCGCCGACGCCGAGATCGTGCTGGAGGCGGAGATCCTGCCCCACGGCTGGATCTATCCGGAAGGCCGCTTCGGCGAGTTCACCCGGCTCATGGGCGGGCTGCACTGGAACCCCATCGTGCGCATCAAGTCGGTCTCCATGCGCAAGGATGCGGTCTATTACGCGCTCCACATGCCGTGGGAGAACACCTGGCTCGCCGCCCCCACCCGCTACGCCCTCATCCGGCAGGCGCTGAAGACCGCCGGCGTGCAGGTGAAGGACATCAACGTCACGCTCGGCGGCTGCGCCTTCTGGCACGCCGTCATCTCCATCAAGAAGCAGCCGGGGGAGGGCAAGAACGCTTTGCTCGCCGCCCTTTCGGTGATGGATTTGAAGCATGTGGTGGTGGTGGACGACGATATCGACGTCTTCAATCCCATGGACGTGGAATGGGCCATCGCCACGCGCGTGCAGGGCGACAAGGACATCATGATCGTCACCGGCGCGCGCGGAAAGCCGCTGGACCCGAGCCTGCCGCCGACGCCGCCCGGCGTGGTGCCCACCACCGCCAAGGTCGGCATCGATGCCACCATCTCCGAGGGCATCCCGAAGGAGCGCTACGAGCGCATCGCCTATGCCTATGCCGACACGGCCAAGATCGGCGACTACGTGTCCGGCAAGGCGGATGAGCCCGGTGCGGTGGCGGGCGAGGAAGATGTCGCCGAGCTGGCCGAGAAGATCGCGCAGATGATCGGCGAGGCGCCGCGCTATTACACGGATATCGCGGAGGCGTTCAGCGACTACAACTTCGCCGTCATCGCCCGCGCCCTCGGCCATCTGCACGCCACCGAACGCCTGTGGCAGGACGCGAAGGGCGCCATGTGCCTGCGCGGCTCGCGCTTTGCCGCCAAGCCGCCGGGCGCGTGAGCCGGGCGGCCGAGACGATGGGCGTGGTGGCTGCGGGGACACCACGCCCATCGTTTTCAAATCGGAAAAGACCAGCTTTCCGGCAAGCCCGGCCCGAAGAACGTCCGGTCCGAAGAAAGTCCGGCCCGAAGAAAAATCATCGCCCGGAAAAGAGAAGCGGCGAGAGCGTTTGAGGTTGGTGAAGCATTCTTCCACTCTTCCAGAGGGTGAACACATGCGTCGCAGGTTCCAGTCTCTTCTTTTCGCGGCGGCGCTTCTGCCGCTGGCCGGCCTGTCGTCCATGGCCGCCTCCGCCGAGACGCTGCTCAAGATCGGCGTCGCCCAGCTCTCGGCCGGCGGCCTGCCGGTCCTCGTGGCGGACCAGAAGGGCTTCTTCGCCGAAGAGGGCCTCAAATATGAGCGCCTCGACTTCAAGGGCGGCGGGCCGGTGGCGCAGGCCCTCGCCTCCGGCAGCATCGATCTGTGCATCTGCGCCGCCGACCATGCGGTCCATCTCCAGGATCGCGGGCTCGGCGGAAAGGTGCTGGTGGCGCTGGCCGAGCAGCACAGCTACGCGCTGATCGGCAAGGCGGATTCCACCGCCAGGAGCATCGCCGACCTCAAGGGCGAGAAGATCGGCATCACCACGGCCGGCAGCCTCACCGACACCACGGTGCGCTATGCCATCCGCAAGGCGGGCTTCGACCCGGACAAGGACTTCGTGCTGCTCTCGGTGGGCCGGGCGGGCGCGCAGAAGGCCGCGCTCCAGGCCGGCGCCATCGCCGGCGGCATGTTCTCGACGCCGGACATCCAAATCGTCATGGCCGAGAAGGGCGCCTACCGGATCATCGAGGATTTCCGCAAGCTGCCCTATCCGGCGCAGGATCTCATCGCCACCGATACCTGGCTGAAGGCCCACCCGGAAGATGCGCGCAAGGTGGCGCGGGCGGTGGTGAAGGCGCTGCGCCTCATCCAGCAGGACAAGACGGTGCTCTTTCCCGCCATCAAGTCCCTGTTCCCCGAGATGAAGGACGACGCCATGGTCGCCCAGCTCGCCGATGACCTGGCCGCCGGCTATCTCTCCAAGGACGGCGTCATGTCGCCGGAGAGCTTCAACTTTCTCATGGCCATGATGACGATCGCCGAGCCGAAGCTGAAGCCGATGCCCTACGCCGACATCGTGGCCCTCTCCTATCTGCCCAAATGAGGCGCCGCATGAGCGACAGCATCACCACGCGCGGGCCGGCCTTCGCCCGGCCGGGACGGCGGAGCTTTTCCTTCGGGATCGGCGCGACGGGGCTGCGGCAGATCGGCCTCATCGCCGTCCTGCTCGGCCTGTGGGAGCTCGCCTCCTACACTCTCTTCAATCCGTTCTGGAGCAGCCGGCCGAGCCTGATCGCGGCGCGGCTGTGGGAGCTCGCTCTCAACGGCGAATTGTGGCTGCACACCAGCACCACGTTGCAGGAGGCGGGCGCCGGGCTCGTGCTCGCGGCGGTGATCGGCATCCCGCTCGGCATCGTGCTGGCCCGCGCGCCGGAAGTCGCCCGCACCCTCGACCCTGTCATCATGGGGCTCTACGGCCTGCCGCGCGTGGCGCTGGCGCCGCTGTTTATCCTGTGGTTCGGCATCGGCCTGTTTTCCAAGATCATGATGGCCTTCACCATGGTGGTGTTCATCTTCCTGATGAACGTCATGGAGGGCATCCGCACCATCGATCCCGACCATCTGGACCTCATGCGGTCCATGCGTGCCGGGCGCTTCTATCTGGTGCGCCGGGTGCTGCTGCCGGCGGTGACGCCGTGGATCCTCGCCTCGTTCCGCATCGGCATCGGCCTCGCCCTCATCGGCGCGGTGGTGGGCGAGCTGATCGGCGCGAACCGGGGCCTCGGCTGGTACGTGGAAAGCCGCGGCGGCCAGCTCGACACAACAGGCGTCTTCACCGGCCTCATCGTGCTGATGGTGCTGGCCATGCTGGCCAACCAGCTTGTCGGCTTCGTCGAGCGGAGGATGATCACATGGCGCTAAACGACTTGGCGCTGACTGACCTGGCGCTGACCGCCGAAACGCCGAGGCCCCGCGCCGCGCTGAAAGACCTCTGCATCTCCTTCCCCCGGCCGGACCTACCGCCGCTGGAGGTGGTCTCGGGCATCTCGCTGGATGTGGCGGAGGGTGAGTTCGTCGCCGTGGTGGGGCCGTCGGGCTCGGGCAAGTCCACCATCCTGCGCGCCATCAGCGGGCTGCTGAAGCCGTCCGGCGGGCGGGTCGAGGTGGACGGGGTGGCGGTCACGTCGCCGCCGCCCAAGGTGGGCTTCATGTTCCAGAAGGACGCGCTGCTGCCGTGGCGGACGGTGGCCGAGAACATCCGCGTCGGCGCCGAGCTGGGCGGCACGCCCTCCGGCGAGCAGGCGGCGCAGGTGGCGCGGCTCATCAAGCTGCTGCGGCTCGACGGCTTCGAGACTGCATGGCCGAAGCAGCTTTCGGGCGGCATGCGCCAGCGCGTGTCGCTGGGGCGCCTCCTGGCCTATCGCCCCTCCCTCATGCTGATGGACGAGCCCTTCGGCGCGCTCGACTACCAGACCAAGATCGCCATGGGCCTCGAACTCTTGAGGGTGTGGGAGGCGGAGCGCCGCTCCATCATCTTCGTCACCCACGATATCGAGGAGGCGGTGGCGCTGGCCGACCGCGTGGTGGTGTTCAGCGCCCGCCCGGCCCGCATTCTCGCCGAGTACCGGGTCGAGTTGCTCCGACCCCGACACATGCGGGCCATGCGCAGCGATCCGGCCTTCACCGAACTGACCGAGGCGATCTGGTCGGATCTGGCGCTGCCGGACTGAATGTCATGAAACGTCTTTTGGTCGCCATCACCGGCGCGTCGGGCGCCATCTACGGCATCCGCGCGCTCCAGCTGCTGCGGGAGCGGGGCGGGGTCGAGACTCATCTCGTGCTCTCCGCCTCGGGAGCGCGCACCATCATCGCCGAGACCGACTTCACGCCGGATGCGGTGCGCGCCCTCGCCCACCACGTCCACAATCCGAAGGACATCGGCGCCTGCGTGTCCTCGGGCTCGTTCGTCACCGAGGGGATGCTGGTCGCGCCCTGCTCCATCAAGACGCTGAGCGGCATCGCCCATTGCTACAATGACGAGCTGGTGGTGCGCGCCGCCGACGTGTGCCTGAAGGAGCGGCGCCGCGTGGTGCTGCTGCTGCGGGAAACCCCGCTCCACGCCGGCCATGTGGAGCTGATGGCGCAGGCCACCCGCAACGGCGCCATCCTCATGCCCCCCGTGCCGGCCTTCTACCACCGGCCCACGTCCATCCTCGACATCGTGGACCAGACCATCGCCCGCGCCCTCGATCTGTTCGGCCTCGATTTGCCGACGACGAAGCGCTGGAACGGAAAGGGCGTGGATTGAGCGGGGGCGCTCAGCCGAGCGCCGTCACCGCCTCCACATTACGCCGGTGGACCGCCTCGTAGGGCTCGAAGTACGAAATCGCGCCCGTGGCAAAGGCCTCTGCCGCGAACGCGCGCAGGTCAAGCCCCGCCAGCACTGGCTCGTCCTTCAGCCTGAGCAGCTTTTCCACATAGAGCCGCGTCGCGTCGATGAGCGCCGGCCCGTAGCCGCCCGCGGCGATCACTTCGGGTGCGCCGTGGCAGGGCAGGATGCGCGTCGCGCCCAGCGCCGCGAGGCGCTCAAGGCCAATCAGGTGCGCGGCGAGGCGGTCGGGCTCGTCCACATAGGTGATGGGGTCTTCCAGCGTGTCGCCGGCGAGGAGGATGCCGCCGGGCAGCAGCGCGACGGTGCCGTCGCGGCTGTGGATGTCCACATGGACCAGCTCGACGGGCAAAGCGCCGACCGTCAGCGACAGGCGGTCCTCGAACAGAAGGTTGGGCAGGATGAGCGGATTGATGGGCGGGTCCGCCGCCTCCAGCCGGGCGCGGTTGGCGCGGAGCAGGGCATCGGTCTCGCGATTGGCGATGATCTCGCAATCGGCGAACACTTCGTTGCCGGCCACGTGGTCGTCGTGCCAGTGGCTGAGCACCACGCGGATGCGCCGCGCGCCCCGCTCTTCCAGCATCGCGCGGATAAGGCGGGCGTGGGCGAGGGTGATGTGGGTGTCGTAGACGAGGGCGTCGTCCCCATCGATCACCGCATAGGAGGCAATGCCGAGGGCGAAGGCGCCATCATCCAGCCAGTTCTCCTGCGACCCATGCAACCGCACGCCGGGGATGCGCCCGTCATAGAAGGCGAGCACGCCGGGCGCGGGCTCCAGCACCTTGAGGGTGGAGCCCGGCGCGATGGCCTGCGCCCCGTTCACTCCGCCGCTTCGAGAGTGTGCCCCAGCCGGTGGGAGAGCGTGTGCAGCAGCTCCTTCGCCGCGTCGGCGATGACGGTGCCGGGCGGGAAGATGGCTTCGGCGCCGAAGGCCTTCAGGGCTTCATAGTCCTGCGGGGGCACGACGCCGCCCACCACCACCATGATGTCGCCGCGCCCTTCCGCCTCCAGCGCCGCCTTCAGCGCCGGCACGAGGGTGAGGTGGCCGGCGGCCAGCGAGGAGATGCCGACGACATGCACGTCGTTCTCCACCGCCTGCCGGGCGGCTTCCTCGGGGGTGGCGAAGAGGGGGCCGATGTCCACGTCGAAGCCGAGGTCGGCGAAGGCGGAGGCGATGACCTTCTGGCCGCGGTCGTGGCCGTCCTGGCCCACCTTGGCGACGAGGATGCGCGGGCGGCGGCCTTCGGCGGTCTCGAAGGCTTCCACCAGCTTCTGCACCTTGCCCACCTTGTCCGTCATGGCGGAAGCCTCGCGCTTGTAGACGCCGGAGATGGCGCGGATCTCCGCGCGGTGGCGGCCGAACACTTTCTCCAGCGCGTCGGAAATCTCGCCCACAGTGGCCTTGGCCCGCGCCGCCTCGATGGCGAGTGCCAAAAGGTTGCCGTTGCCGGCGGCGCCGTTGGTGAGGGCTTCGAGCTTGGAAGCCACCTCGGCCGGGTTCCGCTCGGCCTTGAGGCGGTTCAGCTTGTCGATCTGCGCGGCGCGCACGGTGGCGTTCTCCACCTTCAGCACGTCGATGAGGCGGTCCTTGAGCGGCTTGAACTTGTTGACGCCCACCACGGTCTGCGCCCCGCCGTCGATGCGGGCCTGGGTGGTGGCGGCGGCCTCCTCGATGCGCAGCTTGGGGATGCCGGCCTCGATGGCCTTGGCCATGCCGCCCAGCGCCTCGACTTCCTGGATGTGCGCCCACGCCTTGGCGGCGAGATCGGCGGTGAGCTTTTCCACGAAATAGGAGCCGCCCCACAAATCGATCTGGCGGGTGGTGCCGCTCTCCTGCTGGAGCAGGATCTGGGTATTGCGGGCGATGCGGGCGCTGAAGTCGGTGGGCAGCGCCAGCGCCTCGTCAAGCGCATTGGTGTGCAGAGACTGGGTCTGGCCCTGGGTGGCCGCCATGGCCTCGATGGCCGTGCGCATGACGTTGTTGAACACGTCCTGCGCGGTGAGCGACCAGCCGGAGGTCTGGGAATGGGTGCGGAGCGGCAGGGACTTGGGGTTCTTGGCCCCGAGGTCGGTCATCAGGCGCGTCCACAGGAGGCGGGCGGCGCGCAGCTTCGCCACCTCCATGTAGAAGTTCATGCCGATGGCCCAGAAGAAGGAGAGGCGCGGCGCGAACACGTCGATGGGCAGGCCGGCGGCGGCACCGGCGCGGCCGTATTCCACGCCGTCCGCCAGCGTGTAGGCCAGCTCCAGGTCCTGCGTCGCGCCGGCTTCCTGCATGTGGTAGCCGGAAATGGAGATGGAGTTGAAGCGCGGCATCTCCTTCGAGGTGAAGGCGAAGATGTCCGAGATGATGCGCATGGAGGGTGCGGGCGGATAGATATAGGTGTTCCGCACCATGAATTCTTTGAGAATGTCGTTCTGGATGGTGCCCGAAAGCTTGGAGGCCGCCACCCCCTGTTCTTCCGCCGCCACCACATAGAGCGCGAGGATCGGCAGCACCGCGCCGTTCATGGTCATGGACACGCTCATCTGGTCCAGCGGGATGCCGGAGAACAGGGTGCGCATGTCGTAGATGCTGTCGATGGCGACGCCCGCCATGCCCACGTCGCCGGCGACGCGGGGGTGGTCCGAGTCATAGCCGCGATGGGTGGCGAGGTCGAAGGCCACAGAGAGGCCCTTCTGGCCGGCGGCGAGGTTGCGCCGGTAGAAGGCGTTGGAATCCTCCGCCGTGGAGAATCCCGCATATTGGCGGATGGTCCAGGGCTGGGTGGCGTACATGGGCGCATACGGCCCGCGCAGGAAGGGCGCGATGCCGGGGTAGGTGTCGATGTAGCCGAGCCCCTCGATGTCCGCCGGGCCGTAGAGCGGCTTCACCGGAATGCCCTCGGGCGTCGTCCACGCCTCGGCGGCGGCGGAGGGGACAGCGGGGGCGGCGGCGCGCCAGTCGATCTCGGCGAAATTGGGGATCCGGCTCATGGCATCCATCCTAGCTCAAATGGACTCGGGTCGCGACGGCGCAGGCCTGAGCGGCGACCGGGTCCGGGATTTCATCTCGTCCAGAATGTCCTGCATCTCGCACAGCGCCAGATGCAGCCGGATGCGCGGCAGGCGCGACACCACATCCGCAAGCGAGGTGTTGGCGGCGAAGGCGGAGAGCAGGATCTCCAGCTCCTCCGCGCTGCTGCCGCGCACCATGGCCCAGAACAGATAGGCGCGCGGGTGACGCACCGGCCCGCGCCAGCGCGGCGAGGTGCGGATCGTTCCGCGGTCGTCCTGCATCTGATCCACATCGGCCCAGATGGCGTCGCACCTTTGCGCCAGCTCGGCATCGGTGAGCCGGGCCAGATCGAATCTGAGATTCAAGGCCAGTGTCATTGCGTCCCTGCCCTGAGGGGATGAATGCCAGTGGAGTCATTCTAGGCCGGCCGCAACCTGTGCGCGAGTCAGCGTTTCCAGCGCGTCGCAGCCGGCGAAGATGAAGTCGGTGACGCCCGCGGGCGCAAGCGTCGCCTGAAGCTCGGCGGCGGGCTTGCCGGCGAGCCAGACGGCGGTGGCGCCGGCCGCCTTCAGCGCCTCGGCCGCCGCCACGCCCTCGGCGCCGTAGACCTCATCGGAGGAGACGAGGCAGGCAAAGGGCGTGCCCGACGCCTTGAAGGCGGCGACCAGCGCGTCGCGGTCGGCGAAGCCGTCCGGCACCGAGGCGGCAATGCCGCCGGCCTCGAAGAAGTTCTTGGCGAAGGTGGCGCGGGCGGTGAAGGCGGCCACCGGGCCGAGGGCGGCGAGGAAGACGACCGGCGCCCTGGGCGCGGCCTCGGCGGTGTCGCGCAGGGCCTCGAAGGCCTCGGCGATGCGGGTGGGGGCAAGCGCCCCGTCCGCCACCGGAGCGGTGGGGGGCAGCGGCGCCAGCACCTCCGGCACCTCCTGCACCAGAATGGGGAATTCCGATGTGCCGGTGATGGGGGCCTTGCGGGTGGCGACGTCGGCGTCGCGCTTGGCCTTCACCTCGGCGATCTCGGCCTTGAACCAGCGGTCCTCCAGCACGTCGGCCATGCCGCCGCGCTTCTCGATGGTGCGGAACAGGTCCCACGCCTTGGCGGCGAGGCCGTCCGTGTGCGCCTCCATGGCGCCGGCACCGGCGGCGGGATCGGCGACGCGGTGGACGTTGCTCTCCTCCAGCAGCATCACCTGCGTGTTGCGGGCGAGGCGGCGGGCGAAGGCATCCGGCAGGCCCAGCGCCTGGGTGAAGGGCAGCACCGTCACGCTGTCCGCCCCGCCGACGCCGGCGGCGAAGGCGGCGACCGTGTTGCGCAGCAGGTTCACATAAGGATCACGGCGGGTGAGGGAGCGCCACGCGGTGGTGCCGTGCAGCTTCAGCGGCTTCTCCGGCAGGCCGCATTCGCGCAGCACGGCGGCCCACAGCAGGCGGAGCGCGCGGAACTTGGCGATGGTGGCGGTCTGGTTCACGTCGGCCACCAAAGCTGCCTCGATGCGGCCAGAGGCCTCTTCCAGCGCGATGCCGGCCTCGGCATAGGCCTTGAGGTACGCGACCATGGTGGCGAGCACCGCCGCCAGTTCCTGCGCATCCGAGGCGCCGGCCGCGTGATAGACGCCGCCGTCCGCCCGGGCGAAGGGGCCGGCAAAGCCGCGGGCTTTGAGGATGGCCGAGGTCTCGGCGAAGCGCTTGGCCAAGAGCGGCCACGCCATGGGCAGGGTGCCGTGGGCGGCGAAATCGCTTAAGGGATCGAGGCCGAAGGAGACGGAGACGCCCTCCGGCTTGAAGCCGCGCGCCTCCACGAGATCGGCGAAGGCGAGGGCATCCTCGCGGCCCTGGAAGGCGCCGCTCTCGATGCGCACGTCGATGAGGTCGAGCAGCACGTCCTTCAGGACGAGCGAGAGGTCGGCGCCCTCCGGCAGGCCGAAGCCGTGGGCTGAGGGGGACGCAGAGAAGACGAGGGACAGGCCGGAGGCGCCGCCATCGAGGTCTTCCAGCGCCTGCGCATTGGCCTCGGCCGCATCCGGCTGGTCCACCCGCATGGAGATGACCCAGGGCGCGCCAGCCGGCCGGCCGGCGACGATGGGCGCATCGGCCTTGCGCTCCGGCAGGGCATCGAGCGCCAGCCCCTCATAGGTGCGCGTCACCAGCCGCTTGTCATAGGGCGCGCCCTTCAGCACGCCTTCCACCAGCTTCAGCCAGTCCGCGCGGGTGACGGGAGCGATGTCGGTTGCGAAGGGGAGGGCGGTGGCGTCGGTCATGTCAGGACCTCGGGAGGGAAGGGGTCGGTCGCATCCCGGCCGACTGGAGCGGAGCAAAGCGGAGCGGAAGGAGAGCCGGGATCCAGCGCGAGACTGCGCCGAAGGCGGCCTGCCCCTTGCCGCGCGGGGGAATGGACCGCTGCGCGGGAGCTGTGCGCTGGGCCCCGGATCAGCACTCCGGCTGCGCCGTCGCTTGTCCGGGGCACGGGAGTTTCCATCACCGCCGCTCCCGCGCGGCGAGCGCGCGCTCGGCGTCCACGATGTAGTCGCGGATCACCGGCACGTCGTCGCGCTTCTCGGAGAGGAGGAGCTGGAACACCATGTTGGAGCCGTGCAGGAAGCCCAGCTCCACGGCGGCGAGGTAGAATTCCCACATGCGGCCGAAGCGCTCGCCCATCATGGCATCGGCTTCCGCGCGACGGGCCATGAAGTTCCGGCGCCAGGCGCGGATGGTCCAGTAATAGTGCAGCCGCAGCACCTCGCAGTCGTCCACCCACAGGTGGGTGCGCTCGGTGGAGGCGAACACCTCGGAGAGCGCCGGCACATAGCCGCCGGGGAAGATGTACTTGCGGATGAAGGGCGCCGTGGTGCCGGGGGGCGACATGCGGCCGATGGCGTGGATGAGCGCGAAGCCGCCCGTGTCCAGCAGGTTGCGGATGGTGGTGAAATATTCGTCGAAATGGGCGACGCCCACATGCTCCATCATGCCGATGGAGACCACGCGGTCGAACTTGCCGGTGAGGTTGCGGTAATCCACCTCGCGGAAGTCGATGCGGTCGATGACGCCCGCCGCCTGCGCGAGGCGCCGGCTCTCGGCCAGCTGCTCGGGCGAGACGTTGATGGCGGTGACCTGCGCGCCGCACTCCTTCGCCATGTAGATGGCGAGACCGCCCCAGCCGGAGCCGATCTCCGCCACCCGCATGCCGGGGGAGATGTTCAGCTTCGCCGCGATATGGCGGAACTTGTTGCGCTGGGCATCGGCCAGCGGCTCGTCGGGATGGGTGAAGTAGGCGCAGGAATACGCCATCGTCTCGTCCAGCCACAGCCGGTAGAAGTCCGCCGGGTGGTCGTAGTGGGAGGAGACGTTCTCCTTGGCCTTGGAAACGGGGTTCGCCTGCTGGAACCGCCGCACCGAGCGCCACGCCTTGCGCAGCGCCTGCTGCACCGGGTGGGAGCCGAGGCCCTTGCGGTTCACCGAGAACAGGTTGAGCAGCTCGAACGCGCCGGCCCCGTCCTCGAAGGAGAGGCGGCCGTCCATATAGGCCTCCGCCGCCACCAGCTCCGGATTGAAGAACAGGTCGCGCTCCAGCTTCTTGTCGTGCATCCGCACCGTGACGGACGGGCCGTCCTTGCCCGAGCCGAACACGTGGCGCTTGCCATCGGCCGTGATGACCGTGAGCTGGCCTTTTTCCACGAAGCGGCTGAGGAGGTGGGAGAGGAGGCGCATTCAGAGATCTTTCCGGGCGATCGCCACAATGAAGGAACCGTCATGGCCGGGCTTGTCCCGGCCATCCACGTGGATGGTCCGGGAGCATACCCGAGCACAGTGCGCCAGCGACGCGACGTGGATGCCCGGGACAAGCCCGGGCATGACGATCCCCTGACGCAGGCCGAAAATAGCCTGACGCCAGCCCGGCATCACGCGAATTCCAGGATCACCGCATCCACCGCGAGGCTGTCGCCCGCCTTGGCGTGGACGGCCTTGATCATGCCGTCGCGCTCGGCGCGCAGCACGTTCTCCATCTTCATGGCCTCGACGATGGCGAGGATCTCGCCGTTCTTCACCTCCTGGCCGGGCACCACGGCGACGGAGACCACGAGGCCGGGCATGGGGCAGAGCAGTTCCTTGCCGCCGCCGGCATTCTCCTTCTTCGGCATCAGCGCCGCCAGCGAGGCGGACAGCTCGGTATAGACCTGCGCCTTGGTGGAGATGCCGCGATGGGCGAGCACGTAGCCGTTGGGGATGGGGCGCACCTGCACCGCCACCTGATCGGCATCGATGGTGCCGGTCCACACCACGTCGCCGGGCTTCCAGGTGGAGCGCAGCAGGTGGATGTGGCCGGGGGTGCCGTCCGCCTCGAAGATCTGCACCTTGAAGCCGCCGTCCACCGCCTCGACCTCGCACGGGGTGGAGATCGTCGCCTCGCCGGCCGAGAGGTTGACGATGCGGCGCTTGGCGAAGCGCCACGTCACGCCGGAGGTCTGGCCGGAGATCTGGCGCTTGCGGGTGTTCTGGATGTGGTCGATCACCGCCGCCACGGCCGAAAGCGTGTGCGTCAGCTCGCCTTCCGGGGCGCGGGCGACGAAGCCCTCGGGATATTCCTCGGCGATGAAGCCGGTGGAGAGGTTGCCCGACTGCCAGCGCGGATGGGACATCAGCGCCGAGAGGAACGGGATGTTGTGGCCGATGCCGTCGATGGCGAAGGCATCCAGCGCATCCGCCTGCGCCTCGATGGCGATGGCGCGGGTGGGGGCGTGGGTGACGAGCTTCGCGATCATGGGATCGTAGAAGATGGAAATCTCCCCGCCCTCATAGACGCCCGTGTCGTTGCGCACGGTGATGGGGCCATCCTTGCCTTCCGCCGGGGGCCGGTAGCGCACGAGGCGGCCGGTGGAGGGCAGGAAGTTGCGGTAGGGGTCTTCCGCATAGATGCGGCTTTCCACCGCCCAGCCGGTGAGCTTCACGTCGTCCTGAGTGATAGTCAGCGGCTCGCCGGCGGCGACGCGGATCATCTGCTCCACAAGGTCGATGCCGGTGATGAGCTCGGTGACGGGATGTTCCACCTGCAGGCGGGTGTTCATCTCCAGGAAGAAGAAGCTCTTGTCCTGCCCGGCGACGAACTCCACCGTGCCGGCGCTGTCGTAGCCCACCGCCTTGGCGAGGGCGACGGCCTGCTCGCCCATCTTCTTGCGGGTGGCTTCATCGAGCAGCGGGGAGGGGGCTTCCTCGACCACCTTCTGGTTGCGGCGCTGGATGGAGCACTCGCGCTCGCCGAGATAGATGACGTTGCCGTGCTTGTCGCCCAGCACCTGGATCTCGATGTGGCGCGGATCGACGATGAACTTCTCCACGAACACGCGGTCGTCGCCGAAGGAGGACTTCGCCTCCGAGCGGGCGCGGTCGAAGCCGTCCTGCACCTCGTCGCGGGAATAGGCGATGCGCATGCCCTTGCCGCCGCCGCCGGCGGAGGCCTTGATCATCACGGGATAGCCGATCTCGTCGGCGATCTTGGCCGCTTCCTCGCCAGTCGCGATCTCGCCGAGATAGCCGGGCACGGTGGAGACCCTGGCCGCGGCGGCCGCCTTCTTGGACTCGATCTTGTCGCCCATGGCCTCGATGGCATGGGGGTTCGGGCCGATGAAGACGATGCCGTGCTCGGCCAGCAGCTTGGGGAAGGAGGCGCGCTCGGAGAGGAAGCCGTAGCCGGGATGCACCGCCTCGGCCCCGGTCTTCTTGCACGCCTCCACGATCTTCTCGGCGATGAGATAGGACTGGGCGGCCTGCGGCGGGCCGATATGCACCGCCTCGTCCGCCATCTCCACATGGAGGGCGTCCTTGTCGGCGTCGGAATAGACGGCGACGGTCTTGATGCCCATCTTGCGCGCCGTCTTGATGACGCGGCAGGCGATCTCACCCCGGTTCGCGATCAGGATCTTCGAGAACATGGCGTTCGTTCCTTTGCGCCAGCGGCGCTGAATTCTTTGCGGTCCTCTCCGGGTTTCCCCTCTCCCCAACGAAGTCGGCTTTTGCCGTCTTCGTCATTTCTGACCGATCTCGGCGGCTGCCGTGATCGGGCGGGAGAGGGTGCCGGAGCGCAGCGGAGGCGGGTGAGGGGGCTGCCCGGCGCCTGGCGCAGCGGCGCGATACCCCTCACCCCGGCCCTCTCCCGCAAGGGGAGAGGGAGATCACCGAAATCCCGGCCTCACACCGGCATGTTGTCGTGCTTGCGCGGGGGCTGCTCCAGCTTCTTGGTGCGGAGCATGGCGAGCGCGCGGGCGAGGCGGCGGCGGGTGGAGCGGGGCGTGATGACCTCGTCGATGAAGCCCCGCTCGGCGGCGACGAAGGGCGAGAGGAAGCGCTCTTCGTAATTCTTGGTCTGGGCGGCGATCTTGTCCGGGTCGCCCATGTCCTGGCGGAAGATGATCTCCACCGCGCCCTTGGCGCCCATCACCGCGATCTGCGCCGTGGGCCAGGCATAGTTCACGTCGGCGCCCACGTGCTTGGAGGCCATGACGTCATAGGCGCCGCCGAAGGCCTTGCGGGTGATGACGGTGACGAGCGGCACGGTCGCCTGCGAATAGGCGAACAGCAGCTTGGCGCCGTGCTTGATGAGGCCGCCATATTCCTGCGCGGTGCCGGGCAGGAAGCCGGGCACGTCCACGAAGGTGACGATCGGGATCTCGAAGGCGTCGCAGAAGCGCACGAAGCGGGCCGCCTTGCGGGAGGCGTCCGAGTCGAGCACGCCGGCGAGCACCATGGGCTGGTTGGCGACGAAGCCCACCGTGCGCCCCTCGATGCGGCCGAAGCCGGTGAGGATGTTCTTGGCGTAGGCCGCCTGGATCTCGAAGAAGTCGCCCTCGTCCACGACCTTCAGGATCAGCTCCTTCATGTCGTAGGGCTTGTTCGGATTGTCCGGCACCAGCGTGTCGAGGCTGGCGTCGGTGCGGCCCGGATCGTCGAAGGAGGGCCACTCGGGCACGCCGTCGATATTGTTGGCGGGCAGGAAGTCGATGAGGCGCCGGGTCTCCAGCAGCATCTCCACGTCGTTCTCGAACGAGCCGTCGGCCACCGAGGACTTGGAGGTGTGCACCTTGGCGCCGCCCAGCTCCTCGGCGGTGACGGTCTCGTTGGTCACCGTCTTCACCACGTCGGGGCCGGTGACGAACATGTAGGAGGTGTCGCGCACCATGAAGATGAAATCGGTCATGGCGGGGGAGTAGACGTCGCCGCCGGCGCAGGGGCCCATGATGAGCGAGATCTGCGGGATGACGCCCGAGGAAATCACATTGCGCTTGAAGACCTCGCCGTAGCCGCCGAGCGCCGCCACGCCTTCCTGGATGCGGGCGCCGCCGGCATCGAACAGGCCGATGATGGGGGCGCGGGTCTTCAGCGCCATGTCCTGGATCTTGGTGATCTTGCGCGCATGCTCCTCGGAGAGGGAGCCGCCGAACACCGTGAAGTCCTTGGCGAAAATGAAGACCTTGCGGCCGTTGACGGTGCCCCAGCCGGTGACGACGCCGTCGCCGGGGACCTTCTGGTCCTCCATGCCGAAGTCGACGCAGCGGTGCTGCACGAAGGTGTCGTATTCCTCGAACGTGCCGCGATCGAGCAGCAGGCTGATGCGCTCGCGGGCGGTGAGCTTGCCGCGGGCATGCTGCGCCTCGATGCGCTTGATGCCACCGCCGAGGCGGGCGACACCCCGCCGGCTCTCGAGCTCCTCAAGGATGTCCTTCATGCCGAGCGCCTTTCAATGAGGCCAGAGGTAAATTTGAGACTAGCGGGTTCCCGCGCGCTCGCCAGAGCTTTCGCGCCGGCTTTCCCGCAAGGCCCGCAGGCGTTTCCCGCAAGTGCGTCGCAACTCGGCTAACAGGAGTTGCGATGCATTGGAATATGTGAAAAATTGACATTGCGAATTGTAAATCATTCACATTCCGGAACTCGAAGCTCTGGCGGTACAGGACGTTAGGTCAGTCGCGGCCGACTACCGCTGAGAGGTGCGGGAGGGGACATGCGCCAGAAGGTGTTTGCCGGCCACGCGGTGCGCCGGCTGCGCGAGAAGCTGGGGCTGAAGCAGGGCGAGCTGGCCCAGCGCCTCGCCGTCTCGCCCTCCTATATCAACCAGATCGAGAGCAACCAGCGTCCGCTGACGGCCTCGGTGCTGATCGCCATCTCGCGCACCTTCGCGGTGGACATCACCTCCTTCGGCGCGGAAGACCTCGACCGGCTGGTCGCCGACCTGCGCGAGACGGCGGCTGACCCCCTGTTCAAGGATCTCGACCTCGGCCTTCAGGACATGAAGGCGGTGGCGAACCTGTCGCCCGCCTTCGCTCACGCCTTTCTGCGGATGCACGTCGCGCTGCGCCGCACGGCGGAGTGGCGCGCCTCCCTCGACGATATGATCACGGCCGGCGTCACGCCGGGCGCGGACGAGTCCAAGCTGATCCCCTATGAGGAGGTCCGCGACTTCTTCCATTACATTGACAATTACGTGGATGGCCTTGATCGCGCGGCAGAAAATGCTGCAACGTCACTCGGCATCATGGAAGGGGGCGAACCCGGCGCGGCCATCGCCGCCCATCTCGCCCGCCGCCATCAGGTGCAGGTGGAGATCGGCCCGGCCGACCCCGACGCGCCCCTCTCCCGCTACGATCCGCGGGCGCGGCGGCTGGTGCTCTCCGGCGTGCTGCCGGCGGCGACGCGAGCCTTCCGCATGGCCGTCACCATGGCCCAGCTGGAGCATGGGGCGCTGGTGGAGCACACGGTGTCGTCCGGCGCCTTCCGCAGCCAGACGGCGGGGGAGATCTGCCGGCTGGCGCTGCAGAACTATTTCGCAGGTGCGTTGATACTTCCTTATCGCCGCTTCCTCGAACTCGCCCGCCGCCTGCGGCACGACCTCGACCGCATGGCGCTGGAGACCGGGGCGAGCCTGGAGCAGGTGTGTCACCGCCTCTCCACCCTCCAGCGGCCGGGGGCGAAGGGCGTGCCCTTCTATTTCGCCAAGGTCGACCGGGCCGGCAACATCACCAAGCGGCATTCGGCGACGCGCTTCCAGTTCGCCCGCCATGGCGGGGCTTGCGCGGCGTGGAACGTGCACGAGGCGTTCGAGGTGGCGGGCCGCACTTTGGTGCAGGTAGGCGAAATGCCGGACGGCGCCCGCTACATCTGCCTCGCCCGCGCGGTGTCGAGCCCGGCGCTGCGCCATGGCCAGCCGGCGCGGGCCTATGCCTTCGGCCTCGGCTGCGAGGTCTCTTTCGCCCACGATATCGTCTACGCCGACGGGCTGGACCTGAAGGCGGCGCCGGTGGCGAAGCTCGGCGTCTCCTGCCGCATCTGCCCCCGCCGCGACTGCGATCTCAGGGCCTTTCCGCCCCTCGACCGCGACATCCGCATCGACGAGAACGTGCGCGATATCGTCCCGTTCACCATCTCCTGACGCAATTCGGCCGCGCCTGCGCTTGCGAAACGCCTTGCCTGCGCACACGAAACGCCATGAGCGCGGGTTTAAAGTATCCTCATCGGCTCAATGCGAGTCGCATGGGAGTGGTCCATGAGGGTGCTGAAGCTGACCGGCTGGGTAGCCGGGTTGGCCATGGCGGGGATCGTTTCGGCGCAGGCCGCGCCGGCCTTCTCCACGGCAAACGTCAACATCCGGACGGGGCCGGATACCGAATTCCCCAGCCTCGGCGTCATCCCCGATGGCTCGCCCATCGAGGTGGAAGGCTGCCTCCAGGACGAGTCCTGGTGCGACGTGATCTGGCAGGATTTCCGTGGCTGGGTGTACAGCGAGTACATCGGCTACGAGCAGCAGGGCCGCACCGCCGTGCTGCCCGACTGGGGCGTGGCCGCCATCGGCGTGCCGGTGGTGGCTTTCGCCGCCTCCCAGTACTGGAACACCTATTACGTCAACCGCCCCATCTATGTGAACCAGCCCTGGTATGCGGATCGCTACCGCTGGGAGGTCTATAACCCGCGGCCGCGTCCCGGCTGGGGCCCGCCGCCTCCCGGCCCGCGTCCGCCCGGCTGGTGGCGCACCGGCTACGTGCCGCCTCCCGGCATGCGGCCGCCGCCGGATGCCCCGCGCCCGCCGCCCAATTGGGGCCAGCCCGGCTACCCCGGCAGCCCCGGCTATCCTCCCGGACGTCCCGGCGGTCCTGGCGGTCCCGGTTATCCGGGTGGTCCCGGTGGACCGGGTGGCCCCGGCTATCCCGGTGGTCCCGGTCAGCCCGGCGGTCCTGGCGGTCCCGGTCATCCTGGTGGTCCCGGCTATCCCGGTGGTCCTGGCGGTCCCGGTCATCCTGGTGGTCCCGGTGGACCGGGTGGCCCCGGCTATCCCGGCGGCCCCGGTCAGCCCGGCGGTCCTGGCGGTCCCGGCTATCCCGGTGGCCCCGGTGGACCGGGTGGCCCTGGCTATCCCGGTGGTCCCGGTCAGCCCGGAGGTCCGGGCGGTCCTGGCAATCCGGGAGCTCCCGGCCAGCCCGGCGGTCCGGGACAGGTGCAGCCCGGTCAGCCCGGCGGTCGCCCGGGTCAGCCCGGCGTGCCTCCGGGACAGGTCCAGCCCGGCCAGCCCGGTCAGCCCGGCGGTCGTCCGGGTCAGCCCGGTGTGCCTCCGGGGCAGGTGCAGCCCGGCCAGCCTGGTCAGCCCGGCGGTCGCCCGGGTCAGCCCGGCGTGCCTCCGGGACAGGTCCAGCCCGGCCAGCCCGGTCAGCCCGGCGGTCGCCCGGGTCAGCCCGGTGTGCCTCCGGGACAGGTGCAGCCCGGCCAGCCCGGTCAGCCCGGCGGTCGACCGGGTCAGCCCGGCGTGCCTCCGGGACAGGTGCAGCCCGGCCAGCCTGGTCAGCCCGGCGGTCGTCCGGGTCAGCCCGGTGTGCCTCCGGGGCAGGTCCAGCCGGGGCAACCCGGCCAGCCGGGTGCGCGTCCGGGGCAGCCGTCGCCGGCCGAGCGCCAGCAGCAGCTGCGCCAGCAACAGCAGGAACTGAACCAGCAGCGCCAGCAGCAGCAACAGCAGTTGAAGCAGCAACAGCAGGAGCAGATCCAGCAGCGTCAGCAGCAGATGCAGCAGCGTCAGCAGGAACAGATCCAGCAGCGCCAGCAGCAGCAACAGCGCCAGCAGGAACAGGTCCAGCAACGCCAGCAGCAGCAACAGCAGATGCAGCAGCGCCAGCAGGAGCAGATCCAGCAGCGCCAGCAGCAGATGCAGCAGCAGCGTCAGCAACAGCAGCAGCAGATTCAGCAGATGAATCAGCAGCGTCAGCAGGAGATGCAGCAGCAGCGTCAGCAGTACCAGCAGCAGCGCCAGCAGCTGATCCAGCAGCAGCAACAGCAGCGCCCGCCGCAGCAGCAGGCGCAACCCCCGCAGCAGCGGCCGCAGCCGCAGCAGGGCGGGGGCGGCGGCAACCGGTGCCAGGGCCCGGACTGCCCGCAACCGCGCTGAACGCAAAGGAGAGCCCGGCCGCAAGGCCGGGCTCTTCGCTTTCGGGGCCCCGCCCATCGACGTGCGCCGCAAGGCGGGTTATGGGCTCCTCATGTCCGCTCCCCTGCGAAATCCCGCGCCCGTGCTGCGCTTCGCCCCGTCGCCCACCGGCCTGATCCATGTGGGCAATGCCCGCACCGCGCTCCTCAATGCGCTGATCGCCCGCCGCGCTGGCGGCACGTTCATCCTGCGCTTCGACGACACGGACGCCGCCCGCTCCCGGGCCGAATATGCGGACGCCATCGCCGCCGACCTCGCCTGGCTCGGCATTGCGCCGGATGTCACCGTGCGCCAGTCGGACCGGCTCGCGGACTATGCGGCGGCGGCGGAGCGGCTGAAGGCCATGGGCCGCCTTTATCCCGCCTACGAGACTGAGGAGGAGCTGGACCTCAAGCGCGGCCTCCAGCGCGCCCGCGGCCTGCCCCCGGTCTATGACCGCGCCGCCCTCGCGCTCTCGCCCGAAGACCGCGCCCGGCTGGAGGCCGAGGGCCGCCGCCCGCACTGGCGGTTCCGGCTCGACCATCGCGTGGTGGCGTGGGACGACGGCGTGCGCGGCCAGCAGCAGGTGGACACCAGCACCCTCTCGGACCCCGTGCTGGTGCGCGCCGACGGCAGCTTCCTCTATACGCTCCCCTCGGTGGTGGACGATCTGGCGCTGGGCGTCACGCAGGTGATCCGGGGCGAAGACCACGTGACCAACACGGCGGTGCAGATCGAGATCTTCGAGGCGCTGGGCGGCCCGGTGCCCGGCTTCGCCCACCACAATCTGCTGACCCTTCCGTCCGGCGAAGGCCTCTCCAAGCGGCTCGGCCACCTCTCCTTGGGGGCGTTGCGCGAGGCGGGGCAGGAGGCGCTGGCGGTGGCCGCGCTCTCGGTGCTGGTGGGCACCTCTCATGCGGTGGAGCCGGTGGACAGCCTCGATGCGCTGGCGGCGATGTTGGACCTTGCCGCCATCTCCCGCGCGCCCGCCCGCTTTGATCCGGCGGACCTCGATGCGCTGACCGCCCGCACCCTGCACCTCATGCCCTTCGCCGCCGCCGCCGCGCGGCTTCAGGCGGCGGGCATCGGCGCCGGGGCGGCGTTCTGGATGGCGGTGCGCGCGAACCTCTCCCGGTTTGAGGATGCGCGGGGCTGGTGGGAGATCGTCGCCACGCCGCAGGCGGGCGTCATCGCGGACGCGGATCGCGCCTTCCTCGCCGAGGCCGCCGGCCTGCTGCCGGCCGAGCCGTGGGACGGCACCACATGGAAGGTGTGGACGGGGGCAGTGAAGGCGGCTACGGGGCGTTCCGGCCGGGGCCTCTTCCACCCGCTGCGCCTCGCCCTCACCGGCCGCGAGACCGGGCCCGAACTCGCCGCTTTGTTGCCGCTGATGGGCCGGGCGCGGGCGGAGCGACGGCTGAGGGGCGACGTGGGGTAGCACGCCGGCGTGACGAAACCGCCGTCATGCCCGGCCTTGTGCCGGGCATCCACGTCGGGCCGATGGTGTAGCGGTCTGAAAGCTATCCCCAGCCGCTCCACGTGGATGCCCGGGACGAGCCCGGGCATGACGATGCATCGAAATGGAGGGGATCGCTCCCGTCCCCTGACGCCGTGCTGGGCACCCGGGTCGAGGGCGCCAAAGTCGGGACAGCGCCGCCCTCAGTTCAGCGGCACCGTCACGAACTCCTGCTTGCCCTCGCCGTCGGAGACAAGGAACAGGGCGGAGCGCTTGCCGGCCTTGCGCAGGGCGTCGATCTGCTTCTCCACGTCGGCGGGGCTCGCCACCGCTTCCTGCCCCACCTGCACGATGACCTGACCCGCCTTCAGCCCCTTGTCGGAGGCGGGGGACGAACGGTCCACGTCGGTGATGACCACGCCGGAAATCTCGCTCTTGATCTTGAAGCGCTTGCGCAGGTCGTCGCTCATGGCGGAGAGCTCGATGCCGAGCGCCTTCTTCGGCGGCACCTTCTGCGCCTCGGGGGCGGGCTTCGAGGCCTCCGGCTTGTCGTCCTCGGGCATGCGGGCGACCTTGACGCGCAGGGTCTCCTCCTTGCCCTTGCGGATCACCACCACCTCCACCTCGCTGTCGGCCATGGTGTCCGCCACCGTGCGGGTGAGGTCGCGCACTTCCTTGACGTCGCGGCCGTTGAACTTAACGATCACGTCGCCGGCCTTGATGCCGCCCTGGGCGGCCGGGCTGTTCTCCGTCACCACGCCGATGAGCGCGCCGCGCGGCTTGCCGAGGCCGAGGCTCTCGGCGATGTCCTCGGTGACGGGCTGGATGCGCACGCCGATCCAGCCGCGCCGCACTTCCTTGAACTGCTCGATCTGGGCGATCACCGGCTGCGCGGTGGCCGAGGGCACGGCGAAGCCGATGCCGATGGAGCCGCCCGAGGGGGAGATGATGGCGGTGTTGATGCCGATCACCTCGCCATTCATGTTGAACAGCGGGCCGCCGGAATTGCCCCGGTTGATGGCCGCATCCGTCTGGATGAAGTTGTCGTAGGGGCCGGAATTGATGTCGCGGTTGCGGGCGGAGACGACGCCCACCGTCAGCGTGCCGCCGAGGCCGAACGGGTTGCCGATGGCCATCACCCAGTCGCCCACGCGCAGCTTCTCGCTGTCACCGAACTTCACCGCCACGAGAGGCTTGGGCGGGTTTACCTTGAGCAAGGCGAGGTCGGTCTTGGTGTCGCGCCCGACCACCTCGGCCTTCAGCTTCGAGCCGTCGTTGAAATTGGCGAAGATCTCGTCGGCATCCGAGATGACGTGGTTGTTGGTGACGATGAAGCCGGACGGATCGATGACGAAGCCGGAGCCCAGCGAGGAGACGCGGCGCGAGCGCTGCTCGCTGCCATCCTCTGGGCGGCGCTTGAAGAATTCGTCGAAGAAATCCTCGTAGGGCGAGCCCGGCGGCAGTTGCGGGGCGGGCACCGAGCGGGAAGGGGCGACGTTCTGCGAGGTGGAGATGTTCACCACCGCGTCCATCACCTTCTCGGCCACGTCCGCCACCGTATCCGGCCCCTTGCCGGGCGCGGCATGGAGCGGCGCGCTGCCGATGCCGGTGAAGGCCACCGCCGCCGCCAGCAGCAGCGCGGGCAGCCGGGACCGGCCGGGAAGGAGACGGGAAGGCACGAACGGTGCAGGCATGGCTGTCCTCGAGATCATTCCCAGAGGCTGCGACGCCAGCGCTCCGGGCGCAAGCCCCGCGATGCTCACGATCCGGCGGGGGAGGGCGCACAGTCAGGGACGATTGCGGCAATCTCACCGCCGGCAGCCTGCGACAGGGGCCGCCATGCCGCCCGTGGTCGTTCCCCGTTCAGTTGCCGGGCGTCCGCGTACCTCACCGTTCGTCATCCCCCGGCTTGTTCGGGGGATCCACCGCGCCGCGTGAGTGCTCCCGGCAAGCGGGCCCACCTGCGGCCCGAACGTGGATCGCCCGGACGAGCCGGGCGATCACGCGGATGGATGGATTGGAAAACGGGGCCGGAAAGCCCCGCCTTCAGAAGCTGCGCACCAGAAACACCACCAGCACCCCCAGCGCGCCGACGCCGAGGCCGGCGAGGCGCATGGGGGTTTCCGGCGCGTGGAGGACCGCCCGCATGGCCTTGCGCCACGCCCCCGGAAAGGCGGCGAGGCACAGGCCCTCGATGGCCAGCATGAGGCCGAGGGCGGCCAGGAGGTCCTTCATGCCGCCTGCCGGGCCGGTCAGTTGCCGGCCGCCGGCAGGGCGACGGGCGCGCCTGCCGCGGACACTCCGGTGGGGCTCTGGAAGAAGCGGAAGAAGTTCGAATCCGGCGCCAGCAGCATGCGGGTGTCGGACGACTTCATGCTCGCCTCATAGGCCTGCATGGAGCGGTAGAAGGCGAAGAAGTCCGGATCGCGCTGGTAGGCATCGGCGAAGATGCGGTTGCGTTCCGCGTCGCCTTCGCCGCGCAGCTGCTCGCCCTTGGAGGTCGCCTCCGCCACCACGATGGTGACCTCGCGATCGGCGCGGGCACGCAGGCGCTGGGCGGCCTCGTTGCCCTGGGCGCGGATTTCCGCCGCTTCCCGCTGACGCTCGGTCTGCATGCGCTGGAACACCGCCTGGCTGTTGGCTTCCGGCAGATCGGCGCGACGGATGCGGACATCCACCACGGTGATGCCGAAGTTGGCCGCCTCGCGGTTCACCTGCTCGTTGATCTGCCGCATCAACCCTTCGCGCTGGTCGCGCACCACGCTGATGAAGGTGTTCTCGCCGAGCACCCGGCGCAGCGCCGAGTTGAGCACCGTGGAGAGGCGGGAATTGGCGCCCTGCACCGTGCCCACCGACTGGTAGAAGCGCAGCGGGTTGGTGATGCGGTAGCGCGCGAAGGCGTCCACCACGAGGCGCTTCTGGTCCGCCGCGATCACTTCCTGCTGGGGGTTTTCCAGGTCGAGGATGCGGTTGTCGATATAGACCACGCTGTCGATGAACGGCACCTTCCAGTGCAGTCCGGGCGAGGTCACGGGCGCCAGCGGCTCGCCGAGGCGCAGCACCAGCGCCTGCTGGGTCTGGCTGACGATGAAGGCGGACGAATAGACGAGGACGAGGGCGATGACGCCGAGGACGGCGAGGACGCCGCCGAAGACCGGATTTCTCATCGGGCGGCTCCCTGGGGCTGCGTGGCCGGCGCCGGGGCGCGGCGGATCGTGTCGGTCAGGGGCAGGACGGGCACGACGCCGCTGCCGCCCTGTCGGGCCGCGGAGGGATCGACCAGCACCTTGTCCACGCTGCCGAGCACACGCTCCATGGTTTCGAGGTACATGCGCTGGCGCGTGACCTCCTTCGCCTTCTGGTACTCGTCATAGACCTTGAGGAAGCGGGCGGCCTGGCCGCGGGCTTCCACCACGGTCCGCTCGCGATAGGCCTGGGCCGCATTCTCGATGCGGGAGGCCTCGCCGCGGGCTTCGGGCAGCACGCGGTTGGCGTAGGTCTGCGCCTCGTTCTGGGCGCGTTCGGCGTCGGCGCGGGCGGCCTGCACGTCGCGGAAGGCGTCGATGACCTGGCTCGGCGGATCGACCTTCTGCATCTGCACCTGGGTGACCTGCACGCCGGCCTTGTAGCCGTTGAGCACCTGCTGCATCAGCTCCTGCACGCCGGTCTCGATGCCCTGCCGGGCGCCGGTGAGGATGGGCTGGATGTTGGTGCGGCCGATGACCTCGCGCATGGCGCTCTCGGCCACGGCCTTGATGGTGCCCTCGGGGTTCTGAACGTTGAACAGGTATTCCTCGGCGTTGTTGATGACCCAGAACACCGAGAAGTCCACGTCGACGATGTTCTCGTCGCCGGTGAGCATCAGGCTTTCCTCGGCCACGTCGGTGGTCCGGGTGCCGTTGCGGCGGGGGTCTTCGCTCACCCGCATGCCGATGTCGATGCGGTTGACGAACGTCACCTTGGGGGTGAGCACGGTCTCGACGGGATAGGGCCAGTGATAGTTGAGGCCCGGCTGGGTGATGCCGACGAACTTGCCGAAGCGCAGCACCACGCCCTGCTCGTCGGGCAGCACGCGATAGAAGCCGGAGAGGAACCAGCCGGCCACCACGAGCGCGATGACGAGGATGATGCCGTTGGTCCCGAAGGATCCGGGCATGATGGAGCGCAGGCGGTCCTGGCTGCGGCGGATCAGGTCTTCAAGGTCTGGCGGCGTCGGTCCCGATGAAGAGGGTCCCGAACCCCAGGGACCCCGCGGCCCATTACCCCATGGGCCGCCACTCTGATTCTTCCACGACATCCGTCGTCTCCCGTGGGCGGTGCCGCCACCGGCACCCGCGTCGCTGATCCTGCCACCGGCGCGGATGCGGACTGGCCGCACGCTAGCACGCCGCCCGCAGCGGGTCGCCCGAGGCAAACGACTCCGCTGGGGAGCACATCTGCCGGACAAACCCGTTCGGCGGGAAGGACCTGGACGTGGCACGCCGCGTCAGGCCTGCCCCGCCGGGCCAGGTGGTTATAGGAAACCGTGCACCGCCTTTCAACGCGATGCGCGGTCAGCTCAGTCCGCAGATAAGGTTGACCTCGCGCTTACGCAACGGGAGGGCTGGAGACCTGGAGACGTTCTCCTGCGGCCTGGGCGCGCGCCTGGGTGGCGGCGCCGCGATAATGGTCGAGCACGAACAGGCGGATGGCGGAGGAGAGATTCCCCTGCGAACGGCCGGAATCGATGGTCGCCACGAGATCGGACAGGGTAAGCCGGCGGCCGCTCGCAATCTCCTTCAGAGCCTCCCAGAAGGCATCCTCGAGACTGACGCTGGTCTTGTGCCCGGCAATGACGATGGATCTTTTAACCACGGGGCTTTTCATGTTCATCCCTCTCGGTCAGGGCGTGGCCCTCAAGGTGGCGCTCTTGCCGCGCGTGCTCGTCCGCTTGTTGCTGACGCTCAGCCTTGGTCCGACCGAATCGGATCCGATTCTGGCTGGCTGCCGCATCAGCCGCCTGACGGGCCCGCGCCTTGCGCGCCCGGTGAAGATTGACCACGTCGCCCAACGCTTGCCTCACCTTGCCGTCGGATTCCTCCGCGCCGACGGCAGATGATCTTCTGTACGGCCGGCGTCACGCGTCAGGCCACTTAGCCCGCAGAGGAATTTTACCTCATTGAGCACGGTCAAGATATGGCTAAATTCCAAGGAGGTAACATCCCTCCGCTACCTCTCTGGAACTATTTTAGGGTGGAGGTCCGCCTCCCCCAGCGGGCGTGAGCTGTGCTAAGAGCCGCGCGCCCGCGTCTTAAGGAAAGGCCCGCCATGACCACCCGCACAGAGACCGACACATTCGGTCCCATCGAGGTTGAATCCGACCGCTACTGGGGCGCGCAGGCGCAGCGCTCGCTCGGCAACTTCAAGATCGGCTGGGAGAAGCAGCCGCTGCCGGTGGTGCGCGCCCTCGGCATCGTCAAGCGCGCCGCGGCGGAAGTGAACCGCGATCTCGGCCGCCTCGATCCCAAGCTCGCCGACGCCATCGTCGCCGCCGCCCAGGAAGTGATCGAGGGCAAGCTCGACGCCCACTTCCCGCTGGCCGTCTGGCAGACCGGCTCCGGCACCCAGTCCAACATGAATGCCAACGAGGTGATCTCGAACCGGGCCATCGAGATGCTCGGCGGGGAGATGGGCTCCAAGAAGCCCGTGCATCCCAACGATCACGTCAATATGAGCCAGTCGTCCAACGACACCTACCCCACCGCCATGCACATCGCCTGCGCGGAGGAGATCGTCCACCGCCTGCTGCCGGCGCTGAAGCACCTGCACGGCGCGCTCGCCGCCAAGTCGGCCGAGTGGAAGGACATCATCAAGATCGGCCGCACCCACACCCAGGATGCGACGCCCCTGACGCTGGGCCAGGAATTCTCCGGCTACACCCAGCAGGTCGAGAACGGCATCAAGCGCATCGAGATGACCCTGCCGGCCCTCATGGAGCTGGCGCAGGGGGGCACCGCGGTGGGCACCGGCCTCAACGCCCCGGTCGGCTTCGCCGAGAAGGTGGCGGCGCAGATCGCCGGCATCACCGGCCTGCCCTTCACCTCGGCGCCCAACAAGTTCGAGGCGCTCGCCGCCCACGACGCCATGGTGTTCTCGCACAGCGCCATCAACACGGTGGCGGCCTCCCTGTTCAAGATCGCCAACGACATCCGCCTGCTCGGCTCGGGCCCGCGCTCCGGCCTCGGCGAGCTGTCGCTGCCGGAGAACGAGCCCGGCTCCTCCATCATGCCGGGCAAGGTGAACCCCACCCAGTGCGAGGCGCTGACCCAGGTCTGCGTGCAGATCTTCGGCAACAACGCCGCGCTCACCTTCGCCGGCAGCCAGGGCCATTTCGAGCTCAACGTCTACAATCCGGTGATGGCCTACAACTTCCTCCAGTCGGTGCGCCTGATGGCCGATGCGGCCATCAGCTTCACCGACAATTGCGTGGTCGGCATCGAGGCCCGCGAGGACAACATCAAGGCGGCGCTGGAGCGTTCGCTGATGCTCGTCACCGCGCTCGCCCCGAAGATCGGCTACGACAACGCCGCCAAGATCGCCAAGACCGCGCACAAGAAGGGCACGACCCTGCGCGAGGAGGCCGTGGGCGGCGGCTATGTGACCAATGAGGAATTCGACGCGGTGGTGCGGCCGGAGAAGATGATCTCTCCCGGCTGATCGATTCCCGGTCGTTGAAGCTTGGCGGCGGCACCCGGCACGGGTTGCCGCCGCCTTCGTTTTCGGGCCTGCTCCAGCCGTCGCGCAGGCAGGGCAGGGAATCGAATGGCGGACCTCACCGAGATCGACATCGCGGCGCTCAACCCCACCCAGCTGACGCTGGGCTTGCAGGAGGTGGAGCGGCGGGCCGCGCAGATGCGCAAGCTCTCCCGCCGCGAGCTGAGGACGCTGAAGGAGAGCCGGCCGGTGCCCTACGTGGTGGGGCCGAAGCGCCGGCTCTACATCATCGACCATCACCATCTGTGCCGGGCTCTGCTCGCCGTGGGCGACGAGACCGTGCTGCTGGGCGAGGCGCGGGCCGACTGGTCCAGCCTCGACCTCAAGGCCTTCTGGCATCGCATGGAGACCGAGGGCCTGTGCTGGCCCATCGACGTGGACGGCAACCGCCGCCCCTGCCTGAAGATCCCTGGCCATGTGAGCGAGCTCACCGACAACCCCTGGCGCACGCTCGCCCGCGGCGTGCGCGGGAAGGCCTATGCCAACGAGGACACGCCGTTCCAGGAATTCATGTGGGGCAATTACTACCGCTCCTTCATGACCACGCGGCTGCTGGAGACCGATATCGCGCTGGCCGAGAAGCTGGCCGTGAAGGTGTCGCTGCTGGACGAGGCGCAGGATCTGCCGGGGTATCTGGGCAAGGCGTGAGCAGGGCATCCGGATTGTCCCGGAACCTTTCTCGACCTTTGCCGTGTTATAAGCACGCCGCTGCCGGGATGCGGCGACAGGGGAGGGGCCACCATGTCCATCGTTCTTCGTGAATTTGCCCGCCTGCGGGCGCCGCTCTTCGCCATGCTGGCCGCGCTGACGCTGGCGGGCTGCGGCATCAATGTGATTCCCACCGAGGAGGAGCGCGCCAAGGCGGCGTGGAGCGAGGTGCTGAACCAGTACCAGCGCCGCTCCGACCTCATTCCAAATCTCGTCGAGACCGTGAAGGGCTACGCCGCCCAGGAGAAGGATGTGCTGACCTCGGTGATCGAGGCGCGCGCCAAGGCCACCTCCATCAAGGTCGATGCCTCCACCGTCACCGACCCGGCGCAGTTCAAGCAGTTCCAGGATGCGCAGGCGGGCCTGTCCTCCGCGCTGGGGCGGCTGATCGCGGTGTCGGAGGCCTATCCGGACCTGAAGTCCAACGCCAACTTCCTCGCCCTGCAATCGCAGATCGAGGGCACGGAGAACCGCATTGCGGTGGCGCGGCGCGATTATATCGAGGCGGTGCGGGTCTATAACACCGAGCTGAAGACCTTCCCGGGCGCCCTGTGGGCCGCCACCCTCTATCGCGCCTACAAGCCCATGGAGACCTTCACCATCTCCGAGCAGCAGATGCAGGTGCCGAAGGTGAAGTTCAACTGAGCGGGGAGCGACGGCGATGGGCCACCAGATGGGCCGGCCGCGCGCCTTTGCGGTCCACAGACCGGTCGCGGGCTTCGCGCTCGCGCTGGCCGGCCTTCTGGCGCTGTGCCTCGCCATCGCGTCCGTAGGCGTCGCGCCCGCCTGGGCGGAACTGACCTTCCCGCCCCTCACCGGACGGGTGGTGGACGCCGCCCATGTGCTCGACCCCGGCACCCTTGCCGCGCTCGATGCCAAGCTGGCGGCGCAGGAGGCGAAGGCCACCGACCAGCTGGTCGTTGCCACCGTCCCCTCGCTGCAGGGCACCTCCATCGAGGATTACGCCAACCGCCTGTTCCGCACCTGGCAGATCGGGCAGGCGAAGAAGAACAATGGCGTGCTCCTCCTCGTCGCCCCCGCGGAGCGCAAGGTGCGCATCGAGGTGGGCTACGGCCTCGAAGGCATCCTCACCGACGCGGTGTCGGCCACCATCATCCGCAACGCCATCGTGCCCGCCTTCAAGTCCGGCGACATGGCGGCGGGCATCGTGAAGGGCACGGACGCCATCCTCGAAATCCTGAACCTCGACCCGGACGAGGCGAAGGCGCGGGCGAAACAGCTGGAATCCTCCGACTGGACCGAGGAGGAGGTGGACAACCTCATCTTCTTCGCGGTGATGGTCATCTTCATGGGCTTCATCATCTGGCGCGTCATGCGCGGCGGTGGGCCGGGCGGCCCTGCAGCCCGCAGGCGGCGCGGCGGCGCGGTGGCTGGCGGTCCGATCTCGTGGGAATGGGGCAGCGGCTCCGGCTGGTCCGGCGGTTCCTCCGGCGGGGGCTGGTCGGGCGGCGGCGGCTCCTCCGGTGGCGGCGGCGCGTCTGGGGATTGGTAGGCCCGCCCTTGCGATTTTACCGCGCACCTGCAAACTTCGGGCGCGCCAGTGCAGGGGAGGGGCTCGCGTGAACCAGCAATCCGCCACGACGACCACCACCCAGGATGCGGGCCGCTACGGCCTGCCGCAGCACGCGCTCCAGCGCATCGCCGAGGCGGTGACGCTGGCCGAGGGGAAGACATCGGCCGAGATCCGCGTGGTGGTGACGCGGGCGCCGCTGGTGCAGCACCCCTTCTTCTCCATCCTGTGGGCCTCGCTGGCGGCGCTGGTGCTGCCGTGGCTCATCGTCCTGGCCTATCCCATGCCGGCGCTCTCGGCGCTGGCGCTGCAAGCCACGCTGTTCGTCATTCTCGCCGCCGCGCTCCTCATGCCCGGAATGGCCGAGAAGGCGGTGCCCCGCCTCGCGCTCAAGGCGGCCGCCCGCAACGCGGCCATCGAGACCTTCCTGAGCTACGGCATCCCGCAGACCAAGGGCCGCACCGGCATCCTCATCTTCGCCGCCGCGCGCGAGCGCCTGGTGGAGGTGGTGGCGGACGATGCCGCGCACGGCCCGCTGGGCGCCGCCGCGTGGCGCGACATCTGCGATGCGGTGGCCGCCCGCGCCCGGCAGGGGAGCCTCGCCGAAGGGCTGGTCGCCGGCGTCGAGAAGGCCGGCGACCTCCTCGCCGGCCCCCTCCCGCGCAAGCCCGACGACCGCAACGAGATGCCCAATCACGTGGTGGTGCTGTAACAGCGGCGCCCTCGTCGGTTGTTTTATTTCTCGACGCTCTTTTTGGTTGTATTGTCCGGCCTGGCCGCCTTGAGGTGGTGGGGGAGGACATCATGCTGGTTACAGTCAATCCAGTGGACGCCAAGGGTCAGCGCTACAGCATCACGCTGGAGAAGACGGCGGGCGACAAGGGCTTCATCCGCATCGATCCCGATGGGCCCAAGGACGTGACCATCATCAAGCTCTACGACCTGAGGGCCAGCGGGCCTGCCGCCATTCTCTGCCGGGGTGATGTGTCGGGTCCCGACGTCACCGTCGCCTGCCGCCTGCTGCCCGCAGGGACGGACACGCCGCCGAAGCTCCATGTGGAGATCAGCGGCAGCCTCTTCGGGCTGTATGACGGCGTCTACGACTACGCGGTGACGCCGGAAGAGCTTGAGAGCACGCTCGCCTTTCTCAAGGCCGCCGCCTTTCCGCCGGTCCCGGCCAACGTCTGAAAGGGAAGCCCCGGCCCCGAGGCGCTTAGCCGAAGGTCGTGCGGCATGGCCGATTGAGGGGCCCGCGAGCGCCTTTCCATCGGCCGCGCCGCAGCATAGATTGCGCGCCCGAGCCTTCGGGGCTCATCCAAGGCAAAGGGCTTCTTCTCATGACCAAACCCGCCGTTCGCGTCGCAGTCACGGGCGCCGCCGGTCAGATTTGCTATTCTCTCCTTTTCCGCATCGCCAACGGCGACCTGTTCGGCAAGGATCAGCCGGTCATCCTCCAGCTTCTCGACCTCCCGCAGGCGCAGGGTGCCGTGAAGGGCGTGGTGATGGAGATCGAGGATTGCGCCTTCCCGAATTTCGCGGGCGTGGTCATCACCGATGATCCCAAGGTCGCCTTCAAGGACATCGACGCCGCGATTCTCGTGGGCGCCCGTCCCCGCTCGAAGGGCATGGAGCGCTCCGACCTCCTCTCCGCCAACGCCGAGATCTTCAAGGTCCAGGGCAAGGCGCTGAACGAGGTGGCCAAGCGCGACGTGAAGGTGCTGGTGGTCGGCAACCCGGCCAACACCAACGCCTACATCACCGCCAAGAGCGCCCCGGACCTGCCGGCCCGCAACATCACCGCCATGCTCCGCCTCGACCACAACCGCGCGCTGTCGCAGTTCGCGGCCAAGGCCGGCGTCGAGAGCAAGGACATCGAGAAGGTGGCGGTGTGGGGCAACCACTCCCCGACCATGTATGCCGACTACCGCTTCGCCACCGTGAAGGGCAAGCCGCTGCCGGAGCTCATCAACGACGAGACCTGGTATCGCGAGACCCTGCTGCCGACCGTCGGCAAGCGCGGCGCCGCCATCATCGAGGCCCGTGGCCTGTCGTCCGCGGCCTCCGCGGCCAATGCCGCCATCGACCACATGCATGACTGGATCCACGGCACCGCCGGCAAGTGGGTGTCCATGGGCGTGGCCTCCGATGGCTCCTACGGCGTGCCCGAGGGCATCGTTTTCGGCATGCCTGCCATCTGCACCGCGGGCGAGTACGAAGTGGTCCAGGGCCTGCCCATGGACGACTTCTCCAAGACCCAGTTCGACAAGACCCTCAAGGAGCTGCTGGAAGAGCGCGACGGCGTCGCCGCCCTCCTGGCCTGATTCCTTTCAGATCGCCCCCTCCCGCGCCGCGGGCGGGGGCATTTGTTAAAAAAACATGAATTGCCGGCAGGGTGGCGGCGATTTATGACGGCGGTCACGGCTTCGTAAGCCTCAAAGCCGCGTAATTACGGGAAAGTCGGCGCGTTCCTTATTGACGTTCGGCGACTCTCCGGTTAGAAGCAGCCCACTTTCGCGGCAGGCGGTCGGCGTCTGAGTGATTGTTCCCTTCGAAATCAGCGCTTCCAAGTGCTTGAAGGGCCAATCTTGAAGCCGAAACGCTGCCAGGAACAGCACTGCGATAACTTCAGGTGCATGATCGCGGCGCCGGCCGGGAAAAAAGCCCCGGTATAGCGCGTTGTGATCCTCTGTCGCGAGAAAGGCGTGTCTGCCCCCTTTTGGGCGGTGGACGGCGCCTTTCGTGTTCGTTGGTGCGAAGGGAATTCAGGCCCTTTCGGGGCCAGTCGTGGCGATCCTTCAAAAGGGTCGTCGAAATGAAGGAATGCGGCCGAGGCC
Organism: Xanthobacter aminoxidans; assembly: GCF_043193615.1. NCBI lineage: Bacteria > Pseudomonadati > Pseudomonadota > Alphaproteobacteria > Hyphomicrobiales > Xanthobacteraceae > Xanthobacter > Xanthobacter aminoxidans. The sequence goes on from NZ_JBAFUS010000002.1 coordinate 726,422, forward strand.
GCAGATCAGGACGAGGCGAAGGCGTACATGCCGACGATCAACCAGCTGATCCGTAAGCCGCGCGAAGCGCAGAAGGCGCGCGACAAGGCGCCGGCGCTCCAGGCGAGCCCGCAGAAGCGCGGTGTTTGCACGCGCGTTTACACGACGACCCCGAAGAAGCCGAACTCGGCTCTTCGTAAGGTCGCCAAGGTGCGGCTCACCAACAGCTACGAAGTGATCGGCTACATCCCCGGTGAAGGTCACAACCTTCAGGAGCACTCCGTGGTGATGATCCGTGGCGGCCGCGTGAAGGATCTTCCCGGCGTGCGCTACCACATCCTGCGTGGCGTGCTGGATACCCAGGGCGTGAAGAACCGCAAGCAGCGCCGTTCGAAGTACGGCGCGAAGCGGCCGAAGTGATAGTGAGGATCTGAACGATGTCCCGTCGTCACAAGGCCGAGCGCCGCGAAGTCATCCCGGACGCCAAGTATGGCTCCACCACCCTGTCGCGCTTCATGAATTCCGTCATGCGCGACGGCAAGAAGTCGGTCGCCGAAGGCATCGTCTACGGCGCTCTCGACGTGGTTGAGGCCAAGGCGAAGCACGATCCGGTCGAGGTCTTCATCCAGGCGCTCGAGAACGTTGCTCCCGCGGTGGAAGTTCGCTCCCGCCGCGTCGGTGGCGCGACCTACCAGGTTCCGGTCGAGGTGCGCACCGAGCGTCGCCAGACCCTCGCGATCCGCTGGCTCATCGCCTCGGCCCGCGCCCGCAACGAGAAGACCATGGTGGAGCGTCTCTCCGCCGAGCTGCTCGATGCTGCCAACAATCGCGGCTCCGCCGTGAAGAAGCGCGAAGACACGCACCGGATGGCCGAAGCCAACCGCGCGTTCTCGCATTACCGCTGGTGATCGGAGAGGACTGAGCGATGCCCCGTACTCACGCGATCGAGGACTACCGCAACTTCGGCATCATGGCCCACATTGATGCCGGCAAGACCACGACCACCGAGCGGATCCTCTATTACACCGGCAAGAGCCACAAGATCGGTGAAGTCCATGATGGCGCTGCCACCATGGACTGGATGACCCAGGAGCAGGAACGCGGCATCACCATCACGTCTGCCGCGACGACCGCTATCTGGCAGGGCAAGCGCCTGAACATCATCGACACCCCCGGGCACGTGGACTTCACCATCGAGGTGGAGCGTTCGCTCCGCGTGCTCGACGGCGCCGTGTGCGTGCTGGACGGCAACCAGGGCGTCGAGCCGCAGACCGAGACCGTGTGGCGCCAGGCAGACAAGTACAACGTGCCGCGCGTCGTGTTCGTCAACAAGATGGACAAGATCGGCGCCGACTTCTACCGCTGCGTCGAGATGATCGTGGACCGAGTCGCCGGCAACCCGGTGTGCTGCCAGCTCCCGATCGGTTCCGAGAGCAACTTCAAGGGTATCATCGACCTCGTCCGCATGAAGGCGGTCGTGTGGGAAGATGAAGCCCTCGGCGCGAAGTACCATGACGAGGAGATCCCCGCGGATCTCGCCGACAAGGCCGCCGAATACCGCAACAAGCTGGTGGAAGCCGCCGTCGAGCTCGACGACGACGCCATGGCTGCCTATCTCGACGGCACCGAGCCGGACGAGGCGACCCTCAAGCGCCTGATCCGCCTCGCCGTCATCGGCCGCAAGTTCAATCCCGTGTTCTGCGGCTCTGCCTTCAAGAACAAGGGCGTGCAGCCCCTGCTCGACGCGGTGGTGGACTATCTGCCGTCGCCGATCGATCGCGGCGCGATCAAGGGCATCGACTTCAAGACCGAGGAAGACACCGTGCGTCTTCCCTCGGACGACGAGCCGACCTCCGTCCTCGCGTTCAAGATCATGGACGACCCGTTCGTCGGCACCATCACCTTCTGCCGCGTCTACGCCGGCAAGATGGAAACCGGCATGGGCCTGCTCAACTCCACCCGCGACAAGCGTGAGCGCGTCGGCCGGATGCTGCTGATGCACGCCAACAACCGGGAAGACATCAAGGAAGCCTATGCGGGCGACATCGTCGCCCTCGCCGGCCTCAAGGATGTGCGCACGGGTGATACCCTCTGCGATCCGGCCAAGGCCGTGATCCTGGAGAAGATGGAATTCCCCGAGCCGGTCATCGAGATCGCGATCGAGCCGAAGTCCAAGGCCGACCAGGAGAAGCTGGGCATCGCCCTGTCGAAGCTGGCTGCCGAGGATCCGTCCTTCCGCGTGTCGACCGACTTCGAGAGCGGCCAGACCATCCTCAAGGGGATGGGCGAACTGCACCTCGACATCAAGGTCGACATCCTGAAGCGCACCTACAAGGTGGACGCCAACATCGGCGCTCCGCAGGTCGCCTATCGTGAGACCCTCACGAAGAAGACCGAGGTGGACTACACCCACAAGAAGCAGACCGGTGGTACCGGCCAGTTCGCGCGGGTGAAGTTCACGGTGGAGCCGAACGAGGCCGGCAAGGGCTTCGCCTTCGAGAGCGCCATCGTCGGTGGCGCGGTGCCGAAGGAGTACATCCCGGGCGTCCAGAAGGGCCTCGAGAGCGTGCTTGGCGCCGGCGTGCTGGCGGGCTTCCCGGTGGTGGACGTCAAGGTGACGCTCACCGACGGCGCGTTCCACGAAGTGGACTCGTCGGCCCTGGCGTTCGAGATCGCGTCCCGCGCGGCGTTCCGTGAGGCCCTGCAGAAGGGCACCTCGGTGCTGCTGGAGCCGATCATGAAGGTCGAGGTGGTGACCCCGGAAGACTACACCGGCTCGGTCATCGGCGACCTGAATTCCCGTCGTGGCCAGATCCAGGGCCAGGACATGCGTGGCAATGCGAACGTCATCAACGCGATGGTGCCGCTGGCCAACATGTTCGGCTACGTGAACACCCTGCGCTCCTTCAGCCAGGGCCGCGCCACGTTCACCATGCAGTTCGACCACTACGAGCAGGTGCCGTCGAACGTCGCTCAGGAGGTCCAGGCCAAATACGCTTGAGCGTAGAGGCCTGAACCCCACCTCACCCTTTCGGATCCCGCCAGCGAGACCCAACGGAGAGTCCCATGGCCAAAGAGAAGTTCAACCGCTCGAAGCCGCACTGCAACATCGGCACGATCGGTCACGTTGATCACGGCAAGACGTCGCTGACGGCAGCGATCACGAAGATCCTTGCGGAGTCTGGCGGCGCGACGTTCACGGCGTACGACCAGATCGACAAGGCGCCGGAAGAGAAGGCGCGCGGCATCACGATCTCGACCGCTCACGTTGAGTACGAGACCAACAACCGCCACTACGCGCACGTCGACTGCCCCGGGCACGCCGACTATGTGAAGAACATGATCACCGGCGCGGCGCAGATGGACGGCGCGATCCTGGTGGTTTCGGCCGCCGACGGCCCGATGCCGCAGACCCGCGAGCACATTCTGCTCGCCCGTCAGGTCGGCGTTCCGGCGCTGGTGGTGTTCCTGAACAAGTGCGACATGGTCGACGATCCGGAGCTCCTGGAGCTCGTGGAGATGGAGGTGCGCGAGCTCCTCTCGAAGTACGACTTCCCCGGCGATGATATCCCGATCATCCGCGGCTCGGCGCTGGTTGCGCTGGAGAACGGCGATCCGGAGCTGGGCAAGAACGCGGTGCTGAAGCTGATGGAGGCGGTCGACGCCTACATCCCGCAGCCCGAGCGTCCCATCGACCTGCCGTTCCTGATGCCCATCGAGGACGTGTTCTCGATCTCCGGCCGCGGCACCGTGGTGACCGGCCGTGTCGAGCGCGGCATCATCAAGGTCGGCGAGGAAGTCGAGATCGTCGGCATCCGCCCGACCGTGAAGACGACCGTGACCGGCGTCGAGATGTTCCGCAAGCTGCTCGACCAGGGCCAGGCTGGCGACAACGTCGGCATCCTGCTGCGCGGCACCAAGCGCGAGGACGTGGAGCGTGGCCAGGTCGTGTGCAAGCCGGGTTCGGTGAAGCCGCACACCAAGTTCAAGGCCGAGGCCTACATCCTGACGAAGGAAGAGGGTGGTCGTCACACCCCTTTCTTCACCAACTACCGCCCGCAGTTCTACTTCCGCACGACGGACGTGACCGGCGTGTGCACGCTGCCCGAAGGCACCGAGATGGTGATGCCGGGCGACAACGTGTCGATGGACGTGCACCTGATCGTTCCGATCGCCATGGAGGAGAAGCTGCGCTTCGCCATCCGTGAAGGCGGCCGCACCGTCGGCGCCGGCGTCGTCGCTGCCATCATCGAGTGATCAACAAGAACGAAACGCGCTGCGCACCGGCGTGCGCGTTTCCTCTTCCTGGAGCCAATTGAGCCATGAACGGCCAGAACATTCGAATTCGCCTGAAGGCGTTCGATCACCGCATCCTCGATGCGTCGACGCGCGAGATCGTCGCCACGGCCAAGCGCACGGGCGCGCAGGTGCGCGGCCCGATCCCGCTGCCCACGCGGATCGAGAAGTTCACCGTCAACCGTTCGCCTCACATCGACAAGAAGTCGCGTGAGCAGTTCGAGATGCGCACCCACAAGCGCCTGCTCGATATCGTCGATCCGACGCCCCAGACGGTGGACGCGCTGATGAAGCTCGACCTCGCCGCCGGCGTTGACGTCGAAATCAAGCTCTGACGTGGTGCGAGGAGACACGACCATGCGGTCAGGCGTCATCGCACAGAAGGTCGGCATGACCCGCATCTTCACCGATGCTGGCGAGCACGTGCCGGTCACTGTGCTGAAGGTTGAGAGCTGCCAGGTGGTTGCCCACCGCACGCTCGACAAGAATGGCTACGTTGCGGTCCAGCTTGGTGCTGGCCGTCGCAAGCCTAAGAACGTGACCCGCGCCGAGCGCGGCCACTTCGCCGTGGCTCAGGTCGAGCCCAAGCGGAAGATGGCCGAGTTCCGCGTGCCGGAAGACGGGCTCATCCCCGTCGGTGCCGAGATCACCGCTGACCACTTCGTCGTGGGCCAGTATGTGGACGTCACCGGCACCACCATCGGCAAGGGTTTCGCCGGCGGCATGAAGCGCCACAACTTCGGTGGTCTTCGCGCGACGCACGGCGTCTCCATCTCGCATCGTTCGATCGGTTCGACCGGCGGCCGTCAGGACCCCGGCAAGACCTTCAAGAACAAGAAGATGCCCGGCCACATGGGTGACGTCACCGTCACCACCCAGAACCTGAAGGTCGTGATGACCGACGTCGAGCGCGGCCTCATCGCCGTCGAAGGCGCCGTTCCCGGCCACGCGGGTGGCTGGATCACCGTTCGCGACGCCGTGAAGAAGAGGTTGCCCGCCGAGGCCCCCAAGCCCGGCGCGTTCAAGCTCGGCAACGGTTCGGACGCGGCCCCCGCCGCCGAAGCCGCCAATGAGGAGGGCGCGTGATGGAACTCACCGTCAAGACGCTCGACGGCTCCGAAGCCGGCTCCGTGACCCTGTCGGACGCGATCTTCGGCCTCGAGCCGCGCGCCGACATCCTGCACCGTTGCGTCACCTGGCAGCTCTCGCGCCGCCAGGCCGGCACGCACCGCACCAAGGGTCGTTCGGAAATCAACCGCACGTCCAAGAAGCTGTACAAGCAGAAGGGCACCGGCAACGCCCGTCACGGCGCCGCGTCCGCTCCGCAGTTCCGCGGCGGCGGTCGTGCCTTCGGCCCGGTGGTGCGTTCGCACGCCATCGACCTGCCGAAGAAGGTCCGTGCCCTCGCGCTGAAGCATGCGCTCTCGTCGAAGGCGAAGGCCGAGCAGATCATCGTGCTCGACACCGCCAACCTCGCCGATCCCAAGACCAAGGCGCTCAAGGAGCGGCTTGAGAAGCTCGGCATCTCGTCCGTGCTGTTCGTGGACGGCGCCCAGGTGGAGCAGAACATCGCGCTCGCGGCGCGCAACCTGCCCTACGTGGACGTGCTGCCCATCCAGGGCATCAACGTCTATGACATCCTGCGCCGCGACACCCTGGTCCTGACCAAGGCCGCCGTGGATGCGCTGGAGGCGCGCTTCAAATGAGCTCGCGCAATATCGAACCGCGTCATTACGACGTGATCGTCTCGCCCGTCATCACCGAGAAGGCGACGACCGCGAGCGAGCAGAACAAGGTTGTCTTCAACGTCGCGAAGACTGCCACCAAGCCTTCCATCAAGGAGGCCGTGGAGAAGCTTTTCGACGTGAAGGTGAAGAGCGTGAATACGCTGGTCCGCAAGGGCAAGACGAAGATCTTCAAGGGCCGCAAGGGCGTCCAGAGCGACGTCAAGAAGGCGGTCGTGACCCTCGAAGAGGGCCAGAAGATCGACATCACCACGGGCCTCTGAGAGCCGAGGGGAACGGAATAAGACCATGGCGCTGAAGCATTTCAAGCCGGTCACGCCGAGCCTTCGCCAGCTCGTGATCGTGGACCGCTCCGGCCTCTACAAGGGCAAGCCGGTCAAGACCCTGACCGAGGGCAAGAGCTCCTCGGGCGGACGCAACAACAATGGCCGCATCACCGTCCGCTTCCGCGGCGGCGGCCACAAGCAGACCTACCGTCTGGTCGACTTCAAGCGCCTCAAGCGCGGGATGCCGGCGACGGTGGAGCGGCTGGAATACGATCCGAACCGCACCTCGTTCATCGCCCTCCTCAAGTACGAGGACGGTGAGCTGGCCTACATCCTGGCGCCGCAGCGCCTGGCCGTGGGCGATCAGGTGATCGCCGGCGACAGCGTGGACGTGAAGCCCGGCAATGCCGGCCCGCTGTCCTCGCTCCCGGTGGGCACGATCGTGCACAACGTCGAGCTGAAGATCGGCAAGGGTGGCCAGATCGCCCGCTCCGCCGGCACCTACGCGCAGATCGTGGGTCGCGACGAGGGCTACGTGATCGTGCGCCTGAACTCCGGCGAGCAGCGCCTCGTGCACGGTGCGTGCTACGCCACCGTGGGCGCGGTCTCCAACCCGGACCACATGAACATCTCGCTGGGCAAGGCGGGTCGCAGCCGCTGGCTCGGGCGGATGCCGCATAACCGCGGTGTCGTCATGAACCCGGTCGATCACCCGCACGGCGGCGGCGAAGGCCGTACCTCGGGCGGCCGTCATCCGGTCACGCCCTGGGGTATCCCGACCAAGGGCAAGAAGACCCGCAGCAACAAGGCGACGGACAAGTTCATCGTGTCCAGCCGCCACAAGCGCAAGAAGTGAGGGCCTGAGCTATGTCTCGCTCTGTCTGGAAGGGCCCGTTCGTCGACGGCTACATGCTGAAGAAGGCGGAAGCTGCCGCGGGCTCGGGCCGCCGCGATGTGATCAAGATCTGGAGCCGGCGCTCCACCATTCTGCCCCAGTTCGTGGGCTTAACCTTCGGCGTCTACAACGGTCACAAGCACGTGCCCGTGAATGTCACCGAGGACATGATCGGCCAGAAGTTCGGCGAGTTCGCTCCGACGCGGACTTACTACGGGCACGCGGCCGACAAGAAGTCGAAGCGGCGGTGATCGGTCATGGGTAAGCAGGCAAAGCCCCGCGCGCTCGCGGACAACGAAGCCAAGGCGGTGGCGCGCAACCTGCGCGTCTCGCCCCAGAAGCTCAACCTGGTCGCGGGCCTGATCCGCGGCAAGAAGGTGGCGACGGCGCTCGCCGATCTCGAGTTCTCTCACAAGCGGATCGCCCGCGACGTGAAGAAGTGCCTCGAGAGCGCGATCGCCAACGCCGAGAACAACCACGAGCTGGATGTCGACGATCTCATCGTCGCCGAGGCCCACGTGGGCAAGGGACTGGTCATGAAGCGGTTCTCGCCGCGGGCGCGCGGTCGCGCCTCGCGCATCGAGAAGCCCTTTGCCCACATCACCATCGTGGTGCGGGAAGTCGAGGAGCGGGCCTGATGGGTCAAAAGGTCAATCCGGTCGGGCTCCGGCTCGGCATCAACCGCACGTGGGACAGCCGCTGGTTCGCCAACAAGGGCGAATACGGCAAGCTGCTCCACGAGGACATCAAGATCCGCGAGATGCTGATGAAGCAGCTCAAGCAGGCGGCGGTGTCCAAGGTGGTGATCGAGCGCCCGCACAAGAAGTGCCGCGTGACCATCTACTCGGGTCGTCCGGGCGTGGTCATCGGCAAGAAGGGCGCGGACATCGACAAGCTGCGCAAGAAGGTCTCCGAGATGACCAACTCGGAAGTCTTCATCAACATCGTCGAGATCCGGAAGCCGGAAATCGACGCGCGCCTTGTCGCCGAGTCCATCGCCCAGCAGCTGGAGCGCCGCGTGGCCTTCCGGCGCGCCATGAAGCGCGCCGTGCAGTCCGCCATGCGCCTCGGCGCGGAGGGCATCCGCATCAATTGCTCGGGCCGTCTCGGCGGCGCTGAGATCGCGCGCCTCGAATGGTACCGCGAAGGCCGCGTTCCGCTGCACACCCTGCGTGCGGACGTGGACTACGGCACCGCCACCGCCTTCACCACCTACGGCACCTGCGGTGTCAAGGTGTGGGTGTTCAAGGGCGAGATCCTCGAGCACGACCCCATGGCGCAGGACAAGCGCCAGGCCGAACAGGAAGCTGGTCCGTCGTCGCGTCCCCAGCGTCGCGAGCGCGGTGACCGCGATCGTGGCGACCGCGGCGACCGCGGCTCCCGGGCTTGACGGCCGGCTAGAGAGAAGGCGATCAAGCCATGCTGCAACCCAAGCGCACCAAGTTCCGCAAGCAGTTCAAGGGACGCATTCACGGCGTTGCCAAGGGCGGCACGGAATTGAACTTCGGCGAGTTCGGCCTCAAGGCCGTCGAGCCGGAGCGCGTGACTGCCCGCCAGATCGAGGCGGCCCGCCGCGCGCTCACCCGCCACATGAAGCGCGCCGGACGCGTCTGGATCCGGGTGTTCCCCGACGTCCCGGTGTCGGCCAAGCCCACGGAAGTCCGTATGGGCAAGGGCAAGGGCGCGCCCGAGTATTGGGCGGCCCGCGTCAAGCCGGGCCGTATCATGTTCGAGATCGATGGGGTAAGCGTCGAGCTCGCTCGCGAGGCGCTGACCCTCGCGGCGGCCAAGCTGCCCATCAAGACGCGCTTCATCCAGCGCATCGCCGAGTGAGGAGAGGCTCATGAAAGCCGAGGACGTTCGGGCCCTCAGCCCCGATCAGCTCGCTGATGAGCTGCTGAAGCTGAAGAAGGAGCAGTTCAACCTGCGCTTCCAGAAGGCGACAGGCCAGCTCGAGAATACCGCGCGGTCCAAGCAGATCCGCCGCGACATCGCGCGGATCAAGACCGTGCAGACCGACAAGCGCACCGGTTCGCCGGTGCAGAAGGCGAAGTGAGGAAGCGATGCCGAAGCGCGTGCTCCAGGGCGTCGTGGTGAGCGACAAGACTGACAAGACCGTGGTGGTCCGGGTGGAGCGGCGCTTCACCCACCCGCTGCTCAAGAAGACCGTGCGGCGGTCCAAGAAGTATCATGCCCACGATGAGGCCAATAACTGGCACGTGGGCGATACGGTGTGGATCGAGGAGCACCGTCCGATCTCGAAGCTGAAGAACTGGATCGTGATCCAGGGCGAAAAGCGCGCCGAGGTCTGATAAGAGAGTTTCCCGTCCGGATGGATCGTCCGGCCGGGAGGGCTCCGGTGCCGGGTCCGTCGATCGTCCCAAGGGGGGATCGAGTGGAGACCGCACCGCGGCAACACCGTGTTCCGATGAGCGGGCACGGCGAACAAGGGTTGAGGCAATGCCGGTGCGCCGGCGGCGCTGGATGACGAGAACAGGTGCGTCATGATCCAGATGCAGACCAATCTCGACGTGGCGGACAATTCCGGCGCCCGTCGCGTCATGTGCATCAAGGTACTTGGCGGCTCGAAGCGGAAGTATGCCCACGTCGGCGACATCATCGTGGTGTCCGTCAAGGAGGCGATCCCGCGCGGCCGCGTGAAGAAGGGCGACGTGATGAAGGCCGTGGTGGTTCGCACCGCCAAGGACATCCGTCGCGTGGACGGCTCGGTCATCCGCTTCGACAAGAACGCGGCCGTGCTGATCAACAACAACAAGGAGCCGGTGGGCACCCGCATCTTCGGACCGGTTCCGCGCGAGCTGCGCTCCAAGAACCACATGAAGATCATCTCGCTGGCGCCGGAGGTGCTGTGATGGCCGCGAAGATCAAGAAGGGCGACAAGGTCGTCGTCCTCGCCGGCCGCGACAAGGGCCGCACCGGCGAGGTCATTCAGGTGATGCCGAAGGACGAGAAGGCTCTCGTGCGCGGCGTGAATATCGTGAAGCGTCACCAGCGCCAGTCGGCGAACCAGGAAGGCGGGATCATCTCCAAGGAGGCTCCCATCCACCTGTCGAACGTCGCCATTGCCGACCCCAAGGACGGCAAGCCGACCCGCGTCGGCTTCGAGGTGCTGGATGACGGACGCAAGGTCCGCGTGGCCAAGCGTTCCGGGGAGAGGATCGATGGCTGAGGCGACCTACAACGCGCGGCTGCGCACCTTCTATGAAGAGGTGGTGCGGCCGAAGATGATCGAGCAGTTCGGCTACAAGAACCCCATGGAAGTGCCGGTCATCGACAAGATCGTCATCAACATGGGCGTGGGCGAAGCCACCGCCGACACCAAGAAGGTGACGACCGCCGCTGCGGACCTCGCCCAGATCGCCGGCCAGAAGCCGGTCATCACCCGGGCCCGCAAGGCGATCTCGAACTTCAAGCTGCGCGAGAACCAGCCGGTCGGCGCGAAGGTCACCCTTCGCAAGACCCGCATGTACGAGTTCATGGACCGCCTCGTGACCGTGGCTCTGCCCCGCGTCCGCGACTTCCGCGGCCTGAACCCGAAGAGCTTCGACGGCCGCGGCAACTATGCCATGGGCGTGAAGGAGCACATCGTGTTCCCCGAGATCAACTACGACCGCGTCGAGCAGATCTGGGGCATGGACATCATCGTGTGCACCACGGCGAAGACCGATGAGGAAGCCCGCGCGCTTCTGAAGGCCTTCAACTTCCCCTTCCGCCAGTGAGCGGGTATGAGAGGCGCTTCGCTCGAAGCGCCTCTTCGGTTCCGGCTCATGGCCGGGGCCGGACGACGAGACGAGTGAGGATGTGATTTTCCGGCCGTGAGGGGCTCAGGTCGAGCTGCTCAGACGCGGAGAACAGGAGCTTAAGATGGCGAAGAAAAGCGCGATCGAGACGAACGAGCGCCGCCGCAAGCTGGCCACTGGCCAGGCGGCGAAGCGCGCGCGTCTGAAGGCGATCGTGAATGACAAGACCCTGCCGATCGAGGAGCGCTTCCAGGCGACCCTCAAGCTGGCGGAAATGCCGCGCAACGGCGCGAAGATCCGGATCCGCAACCGCTGCGAGGTGACTGGCCGTCCGCGTGCCTTCTACCGCAAGCTCAAGATGAGCCGTATCGCGCTGCGCGAGCTGGGTAACCAGGGCATGGTTCCTGGCCTCGTGAAGTCGAGCTGGTGAGGAGGGAACGATGGCTGTAACTGATCCCATCGGCGATCTGATCACCCGCATCCGCAACGCCCAGATGCGCCGCAAGGACAAGACCTCGACCCCCGGCTCGCGTCTGCGCGCCTCGGTCCTCGATGTCCTGCGCGACGAGGGCTACATCCGCGGCTACACCTCGACCGATCACGGCAATGGCCGGACCGAGTTCGAGATCGAGCTGAAGTATTTCGACGGAACGCCGGTGATCCGCGAGATCTCCCGCGTGTCGAAGCCCGGCCGTCGCGTCTATGCGGCGGTCAAGAACCTTCCCCGCGTCGCCAACGGTCTCGGCATCGCCGTCGTCTCCACGCCCCAGGGCGTGATGGCCGACCACGAAGCCCGCGACAAGAACGTCGGCGGCGAAGTGCTCTTCACCGTGTTCTGACGACGGAGGACAAGATGTCGAAGATCGGCAAGCTGCCCGTCGCCATTCCGGCCGGCGTCACCGCCAGCCTGGACGGACAGACGGTGAAGGTAAAGGGCCCCAAGGGCGCCCTGGAAGTGATCCTGGTGGAAGAGATCGCCGCCAAGATCGAGGGCTCGGAAATCAAGCTCTCGATGAACGGCGAGACCTCCCGTCACAAGGCCATGTGGGGCATGTCCCGCACGCTGGTCTCCAACCTGGTCGAAGGCGTGACCAAGGGCTTCGAGAAGAAGCTCGAGATCACCGGCGTCGGCTACAAGGCGGCGGTGCAGGGCAAGAACCTGAACCTCTCGCTCGGCTACAGCCACGACGTGATCTACGCGATCCCCGAGGGCATCCAGATCGTCACCCCCAAGCCCACCGAAGTGGTGGTCACGGGCATCGACCGCCAGAAGGTCGGCCAGGTGGCGGCGGAGATCCGCGAGTTCCGTGGCCCCGAGCCCTACAAGGGCAAGGGCGTCAAGTATGCCGGCGAATTCATCTTCCGCAAGGAAGGCAAGAAGAAGTGACGGAGGCGAACCATGGCTAAGGATTTGGAGGCGCAGGCGCGCCGCAAGGCCAAGGTGCGCCGTGCGATCCGCGTTGCTGCGAACGGGCGTCCGCGCCTGTCGGTGCACCGGACCTCGCAGCACATCTATGCGCAGGTCATCGACGATGCGAAAGGCGAGACTCTCGCCGCCGCGTCGAGCCTTGAGAAGGACCTGCGCGGGTCGCTGAAGACCGGTGCGGACACCGAGGCCGCCAAGACGATCGGCAAGCTTGTTGCCGAGCGGGCGATGGCCAAGGGCGTGACTGCGGTCGTCTTCGATCGTGGCGCATACATCTATCATGGGCGCGTCAAGGCGCTCGCTGAGGGCGCCCGCGAAGGCGGCCTTCAGTTCTGACGCAAGGACGAGCGAACATGGCCCGTGAACGGGAACAGCGCCACGAGCGCGAGGACCGCGACAATACGTTCGTGGACAAGCTGGTCCACATCAACCGCGTCGCCAAGGTGGTGAAGGGCGGCCGTCGTTTCGGCTTCGCTGCCCTGGTGGTGGTGGGTGACCAGAAGGGCCGCGTCGGCTTCGGCCACGGCAAGGCCCGTGAGGTGCCGGAGGCGATCCGCAAGGCCACCGAGAGCGCCAAGCGCGCTCTCATCCGCGTGCCGCTGCGCGAAGGCCGGACCCTGCATCACGACGTGCATGGTCACCACGGCGCCGGCAAGGTGGTGCTTCGCGCCGCCCCGGCGGGTACCGGCATCATCGCCGGCGGCCCGATGCGCGCGGTGTTCGAAACCCTCGGCATGCACGATGTGGTGGCGAAGTCCTTCGGGTCTTCCAACCCCTACAACATGGTGCGCGCCACCTTCGACGCCCTGAAGAACCAGGACTCGCCGCGCTCCGTCGCTGCGCGTCGCGGCATCAAGGTCTCCCAGCTCCAGTCCCGCCGCCGCGTCGAAGACGCGGAAGCGACCGACTGAGCGGCGCAGGCCGAAGGATAGGATTGCGCCATGAGCGACAAGACCATCACCGTGGAGCAGATCGGCTCGCCGATCCGCCGCCCGTTCGACCAGGAGGCCACTCTCGTCGGTCTCGGGCTGAACAAGCGGCACCGCCGCTCCACTCTCAAGGATACCCCGGCCGTCCGCGGCATGATCGCCAAGGTCGCCCACCTCGTCCGTGTGGTCGAGTGAGGAGCGGGACATGAAGCTCGACGAAATCAGGGACAATCCCGGCGCCCGCAAGAAGCGGATGCGCGTGGGCCGGGGCATCGGCTCCGGCAAGGGCAAGACCGCAGGTCGCGGCGTGAAGGGCCAGAAGGCCCGGACCGGCGTCGCCATCAAGGGCTTCGAGGGCGGCCAGATGCCGCTGCATCGTCGCCTGCCGAAGCGCGGCTTCCACAACATCTTCCGTCTGGACTACAACGAGGTCTCCCTCGCCAAGATCCAGGCTGCGGTCGATGCCGGCCGTCTCGACGCGGGCCAGCCCGTGACCGAGGCCGCCCTCGTCACCGCCGGCGTGCTGCGCCGGGTGAAGGATGGTGTGCGCGTGCTCGGCACCGGTGAGCTCTCCGCCAAGGTGACGCTGGAGGTGGCCTACGCCACCAAGTCCGCCGTCGCCGCCGTGGAGAAGGCCGGTGGCTCGGTGAGCATGCTCGCGGCGGCCGTCGAGGCCGAGTGAGCCGAGGCTGATCCGGAACAGGGGACGGCGCGGGGCTTCATGCCGCCGCGCCGAACCCATGTTCGGACCAACCTCTTGCGGATGCCCGGCACAAGGCCGGGTCTTCGCGTCTCGGGCGTCCGTTCTGGCGCTCGGGTTCAGGTGACGCTCCGGTGCCGCCGAAGGTGTGACGGGCGCGATGGCCCTCTTGGCCTCAAGCGCCCGAGTCGGGATCGCTCCCGCGCGCCCGGGTGGCGCGCCACCGGGCGGAACCGGCTTTCCTGCCGGCCTGCGGCCTTCCGTCGCGCCGGCCCCAGTTTGCCCCAACGCTCCGTTCCGGACCTTCCGTCCAGGACGCGCCCGGGCAGCGGCCCATGGCACTCCCGCCAAGGGTCCAGCGCCTCGGCAAGGGAGCCTGGTACCGGACCGTCGGCGGGGAGCCCTTGTCCCTCCGCCTGGCCCCTCTGCCTTGGCACCCGAGCGTTGCGCCCTCATATAAGGGCCGCCCACCAGGGTGGCGTCCATCGGAGCAAGGCATGGTCTCGGCGGCGGAACAACTCGCGGCGAACCTCAATTTCGGTGCCCTCGGCAAGGCCGAGGAGCTGAAGAAGCGCATCTGGTTCACCCTCGGCGCGCTTCTCGTCTATCGGCTCGGCACCTACATCCCCATGCCCGGCATCAATCCGGACGCGCTGGCGGACGTCTTCAAGAACGCCCAGCAGGGAATCATCGGCCTCTTCAACATGTTCTCGGGCGGCGCCGTGCAGCGCATGGCCATCTTCGCCCTGAACATCATGCCGTACATCTCCGCCTCCATCATCATCCAGCTCCTCACCAGCGTCTCGCCGACGCTGGAGGCGCTGAAGAAGGAAGGCGAGGCGGGCCGCAAGCAGCTTAACCAGTACACCCGCTACCTCACCGTCGTGCTGGCCCTGTTCCAGGCCTACGGCATCGCCGTCGGCCTCGAGGGTTCGGGCAGCGTGGTGGCGGAGCCCGGCTGGTTCTTCCGCATCTCCACGGTCCTGACGCTCACCGGCGGCACCATGTTCCTGATGTGGCTGGGTGAGCAGATCACCTCGCGCGGCATCGGCAACGGCACCTCGCTCATCATCTTCGCCGGCATCGTCGCCGAGCTGCCAGGCGCGTTCGTGCGCACGCTGGAACTCGGCCGCGAGGGCGCCATCTCCACGGTGGTGATTCTCGGCATGCTGGTGATGGCCGTGGTCGTCATCGCCTTCATCGTGTTCATGGAGCGCGCCCAGCGCCGGCTGCTGATCCAGTATCCCAAGCGCCAGGTGGGCAACCGCATCTACGAGGGCCAGTCCTCGCATCTGCCGCTGAAGCTGAACACGTCGGGCGTCATCCCGCCGATCTTCGCCTCCTCGCTGCTGCTCATTCCCACCACCATCGCCAGCTTCATGCAGGGCTCGGGGCCGGAGTGGCTGCAGACCGTCACGACCTACATCGGCCACGGGCGCCCGCTCTACATGGTGCTGTATGTGGCGCTGATCGTGTTCTTCTGCTTCTTCTACACCGCGATCGTGTTCAATCCGGTGGAGACGGCGGACAATCTGAAGAAGCACGGCGGCTTCATTCCGGGCATCCGTCCGGGCGAGCGCACGGCCGAATACATCGACTATGTGCTCACCCGCATCACCGTCGTGGGCGCCGCCTACATTGCGGCGGTTTGCCTCTTCCCCGAACTGCTGATTTCCTACGCCTCTCTTCCGTTCTATTTCGGAGGAACGTCGCTTCTGATCGTGGTCAGCGTGACCATGGACACCGTGTCCCAGATCCAGGGACATCTGTTGGCCCACCAGTACGAAGGACTGGTCAAGAAGGCCAAGCTGCGCGGGGGGAGGAGGAAGTAATATGAGGCTGGTGCTGTTGGGCCCGCCCGGGGCAGGCAAGGGAACTCAGGCACAGCGGCTGGTGGCCCGTCACGGCATCGTCCAGCTTTCCACCGGAGACATGCTGCGCGCGGCGGTTGCCGCGGGTACGCCGGTGGGGCTGAAGGCGAAGGCGGTGATGGATGCCGGCGGGCTGGTCTCCGACGAGATCGTCATCGGCATCATCGCCGAGCGCATCGGCGAGGCGGACGCGAAGAATGGTTTCATCCTCGACGGCTTCCCGCGCACGGTGGCGCAGGCCGAGGCGCTGGACCATCTGCTCACCGAGAAGGGCCTCAAGCTCGACGCGGTGATCGAGCTGGTGGTGGACCAGGAAAAGCTGGTCAACCGCATCCTCAACCGTGCCGCAGAGGCCGCCGCCAAGGGCGAGCCGGTGCGCAAGGATGATGATCCGGTGGTCTTCAAGACCCGCCTGGAAGCCTACAATCGCGACACCGCTGTCGTGGCGCCCTACTACAAGGCGCGCGGCCAGCTGAAGCAGATCGACGGCATGGCGCCCATCGATCAGGTCACCGCCGCCATCGACGGGGTGCTCGCCGAGGCGGTGTGAGGGCAGGGGGGTCCTGCCCTCGTGTCATGGATCAAGCTGTCATGGATCAGGGCCCCTTCCGCCGGACGGCGGGAGGGGCCTTTCCGTTTGGCGGGCTTGTCGGGGCAAGGGCGAAGGGGCACCTTGCCTGCCGGCGCGAGGGTATGGTTATGGACGGCGTGAAAGCCGTGATGGGCTCGATCCGGCAGATCCTGATCGAAGTTTGGGACCCGATCGGCGTGCGAGGCATCCCGCAGGCGCGCGACGAATACGACGGCTATGTCGGCGTGGTCGCCCGGGCGTGGACGGAAGGGGCGGACGTGGCCGCCCTGCGGGCGCTGCTCGAGGGCATCACCGAACGCGAGATCGGGCTTCCGGCCGGTTCCGGCGATGCGCAAGGGGCGGCCGAGCAAATCGCGGCTCTCTGACTCGGCAGGTCCTCACGGACTTGGCAGGGCTGGAGCGGGGCCGAAGCGCCTTACGCCCTTGACCCATCGTGGAATCTCCGCTATGGGCACTCCCTCGCTTCGGAACAGGTGCCGTTCGGTCCACCCGGAAGGGTCGGACAGGGCGGTAGCTTTGTCGTATCCGGGGCAGCTTTCGTCAATATCCCGCATGGGCCGGCCTCCACCGGACGCGGGGACAACAACCGGCCGGCGGTCTTCGGGCTCCGGCGCACATGGAGAGCGCAGTGGCTCGTATTGCAGGCGTCAACATCCCGACCAACAAGCGCGTCGTCATCGCGCTCCAGTACATCCACGGCATCGGCCCCAAGAAGGCTGAAGAGATCGTCGAGAAGGTGGGCATTCCCGCCGAGCGTCGCGTGAACCAGCTGACCGACCAGGAAGTGCTGCAGATCCGCGAGACCATCGACCGCGACTACATCGTGGAAGGCGACCTGCGCCGCGAAGTGGCGATGAACATCAAGCGCCTCATGGACCTCGGCTGCTACCGCGGCCTGCGTCATCGCCGCGGCCTGCCCGTGCGCGGCCAGCGCACCCACACCAACGCCCGCACCCGCAAGGGTCCGGCGAAGCCGATCGCCGGCAAGAAGAAGTGATCGGCCGCAAGGCTTGAGAATTGGGGAGGCCGGCCAAGCCGGCCTTTCCCCGTTGACCGGCCCGTCAAGGGCCATCCCGAGCGCCTGGAGTTACGGGCGCGCCTGAAGGATCTGAGAGACAGATGGCTAAAGAAGCAACACGCGTGAAGCGCCGCGAGCGCAAGAACATCGCCTCCGGCGTGGCGCATGTGAACGCCTCGTTCAACAACACCATGATCACCATCACCGACGCCCAGGGCAACACCATCTCCTGGTCCTCGGCCGGCGCCATGGGCTTCAAGGGCTCGCGCAAGTCCACCCCGTACGCCGCGCAGGTCGCGGCCGAGGATGCGGCCCGCAAGGCGGCCGAGCACGGCATGCGCACCCTGGAAGTGGAAGTCTGCGGTCCGGGTTCCGGCCGTGAGTCCGCTCTTCGCGCGCTGCAGGCGGCAGGCTTCCTCGTCACCTCCATCCGCGACGTGACGCCGATCCCGCACAACGGCTGCCGTCCGCGCAAGCGCCGTCGCGTCTGATCCGCTCTTCGTTCCTCCGCGGACCCCGGTCCGCGGGGATCAAGCCCGGTTTCTCCTCCCCCGAGCGGGACGGGCCAGGCTTCTGGTGGACGGCCTCCGGTTGAGGCTCACCACCCCGGCAGCTGCCGTGGCCCGGCGAGAAAGCAAGGTGAAGCAAGTGATTCAGAAGAACTGGCAAGAGCTGATCAAGCCCGAGAAGCTGCAGGTCAATCCGGGCCACGATCCCAAGCGCCTGGCGACCGTCGTCGCCGAGCCGCTGGAGCGTGGCTTCGGCATGACCCTCGGCAACGCCCTGCGCCGCATCCTCCTGTCGTCGCTGCAGGGCGCGGCGGTGACCTCGATCCACATCGACGGCGTGCTGCACGAGTTCTCGTCGATCCCCGGCGTGCGTGAGGACGTGACGGACATCATCCTCAACGTGAAGGATGTGGCCATCAAGATGCAGGGCGATGGCCCGAAGCGCATGGTGGCCAAGAAGACCGGCCCCGGCGTGCTGGTGGCCGGCGACATCCAGACCGTCGGCGACGTGCAGATCCTGAACCCGCATCTGCCCATCTGCACCCTCGACGAGGGCGCGGAGCTGCGCATCGAGTTCACGGTCGATACCGGCAAGGGCTACGTGGCCGCCGACCGCAACCGTCCCGAGGACGCTCCGATCGGCCTGATCCCGATCGACAGCCTCTACTCGCCAGTGCGCAAAGTCTCCTACAAGGTCGAGAACACCCGTGAGGGCCAGATTCTCGACTATGACAAGCTGACGCTCCAGATCGAAACCAACGGCTCGATCACGGCCGAGGACGCGCTGGCCTATGCCGCCCGCATCCTGCAGGACCAGCTGGAGATCTTCGTCAACTTCGAGGAGCCCAAGCGCGAGAGCGAGGCGACCGCGATCCAGACGCTGCCGTTCTCTCCGGCGCTGCTGAAGAAGGTGGACGAGCTCGAGCTCTCCGTCCGTTCGGCCAACTGCCTGAAGAACGACAACATCGTCTACATCGGCGACCTGATCCAGAAGAGCGAGACGGAGATGCTCCGCACGCCGAATTTCGGCCGGAAGTCGCTCAACGAGATCAAGGAGGTGCTCGCCTCCCTCGGCCTGCACCTCGGCATGGAAGTGCCCGGCTGGCCGCCCGAGAACATCGAAGAGCTGGCCAAGCGCTTCGAGGAGCACTACTGATCCGCAATCCGGGGCGGCCCGCTGCCCCGACCCCTTTCGAGCGGCCCGAGCCGCGCAACCCATCGACCGGCTCGTCCGTCGCCATCTTCAGGAGTTCGCCGTCATGCGTCACGGCAAGGTACACCGCAAGTTCAACCGCACCTGGGAGCACCGCAAGGCGATGTTCTCCAACCTCGCGGGCGCCCTCATCACCCACGAGCAGATCGTGACCACCCTGCCCAAGGCGAAGGACCTTCGCCCGGTGGTGGAGAAGCTCGTGACCCTCGCCCGTCGCGGCGACCTGCACGCCCGCCGTCAGGCCATCGCCGAGCTGAAGGACCAGGCCGTGGTCAAGAAGCTGTTCGACGTGCTGGCGCCCCGCTATGCGGCCCGCCCGGGTGGCTACACCCGCATCGTCAAGGCCGGCTTCCGCTATGGCGACAACACCGCCGTCGCGGTGATCGAGTTCGTGGATCGTGACGTGGACGCCAAGGGCGCCGCCGACCACGCCCGCACCGCCGCTGCCGCGGAAGCTGCGTGAGCTTCAGCTGATTTGAGGCTATGAAAAAGGGCGGTCCTCGGACCGCCCTTTTTTCGTTCGAAGCACCCTACCCGAGGGAGAGCCGCACACCTATCGGCCAGTGGGGCTGGACGTGCTCGTGGCCCACAATTCAGAGGCCTTTGCGCGACAGCCGGTGTTCTGGTGGCCGGACCTTCCGCGCCTTGGGGCGTGGAGGATAAATTTTGCGCGGGGTCGGATTGGAAGAGGCATTGGGCAGGGCCCAGGCCTGCGATCGCGTAGCTTTCGGCGGGACGCTCGACTTGGTGTCGAGATAGAGGTGGGCAACGTCGATGTGGCCCGCTAGTGCCGCTGGTCTGTAGGGCTCGATCCGATCGTAAATTGGAACGCCAGCGGCGTCGAAGCGGTCGTATACCGAGGGATGGAGGATGGCAGCGGGGGGTGGATCGCGTCGTCCGAGTGGGTATGTGAAGCCAAGCTTGCGCGTGACCCACGGAAACCCGTCCTTGCGAGCGTCGTGTTGATAGCCGTGCGGGTCGGGATAGGTGCGGAGGAGGCCTGGGTCGCACTTCAATCCATTCGGAATGTCCGTGGCACAATCCACCATCCACTTCAGTGCGATGTCGGAGAGGCGGGATTCTTGCTCCTCATAGCTGCCACCGATGTCGGAATGGACGCCGCTGAACCAAATCTGCTCGAATCGGATCCGGCCCTGATCGTCTCTTTCGCCGTGGACGGGCTGCTCGCTCGGATCCCACTTGACCCGGGCGAAGGGCTTGCGATTCTCGTCAATTGAAAGGGCGTGCTTGGCATAGGCGACATGGGAATCGAGCGACTTGTCGTCGAAGGTAAGGAAGAGGTCGGTGAAGTGGATGGTCCTGAGACTGTCCTTGCAATCGTACCCCGGGACCCGGAAGTCGAACTTCAAATGGGTGTACACGAGAGCGATGAAGGCGATCGCGGTACCGATGAGGCTCGCTACCAGCAGAGCAAGTGTCCATGACAGGGCGAACAACCAGACGCCGGCTCCTGCGGCAGCCACTATGGCGATTATGACGGCCGGTATGAACAGTGCGAACTTGGCTGGATCGATCAGCGAGGCCACGGTGTCGAAGACGCCGATGAAGTAGGGCGCGACGTTGGGGCGGTCGGGCAACTCCAGATGTTGCGAACCGTGCTCCGCACGGAAGCGAGCTGCGATGGCCGAGCGTGTATCCAGCAGGAACTTCTGGCGCTCGTCCGCTCGCTCCTTAGTCCTCGATGTGGTGAACTGGTAGACGTGCTTGACGGCATAAGTGGCCAGTTCGCGGGTGGAATAACCGTCGAGCGGGACGGGTGAGCCGTCCGGCATGCGGGTTGGGATTCCGCACTGTCGGATGACGCCAGACAGGCAGCGAACGGTGTACGCGCCGCGGCTGAAGCCAAAGAGGAAGATGCGATCACCCGGGCGCCAGAGGCGGATGAGTGCTGCGTAGCAATCGATGATATTGGCGGTGATGCCGAAGCCGGTCGCTTGGCTCACAAATTTGTAGAGCCATCTCATCGGGCCGCCATAATGGCTCGCACCATCCAGTTCGGAGCCAAGCCCCGGATCGTAGAACGCAGCCTGATCGTTCGGATCGACCGAAGTGTCGGGCCCGCAGCGCATGGCTCGGTACATCTTGTAGATATTGGATCGGCGCTCGTCGAAATGGACGCCGCTACCTTGGCCAGTGCCGTCGGAAAAAATGATGATGTTCCGGCCCATCGCCCGCCCCCGACGTGATCCCGCGCCCAATGCGCAGGTTCAGTTTACAGGGGATAGTTTTGAGTTCAATTCAGGGTTGTCGATTTTGAATTTCAAAGCTCCTGCGAGCCTGTCGCTTGGTCATGCTGGCCATCACGTGAGCTATGACTATGTAGGTAAGGCGCCAGATTGTCGCCCGGTTCGGAATGCCATCTATTCACGGTGCAAACGGATGATCGCTTCTTCCCACTTCCGCGTCTGGACAATCGCGCTCAAGGGCACGATGCGCAGGGGTGTTCCGGTAGTCGGCCTCGTAAGCCTCGTCCTCCTCACCCCCCCCGCCTTCGCCCAGCCGGCGGCGCAACAGCCGCGTGTTCCGGCGTCGCAGGCGGAGGTGACGCTCACCTTCGCGCCTGTGGTGGCGAAGACGGCGCCGGCGGTGGTGAACGTCTATGCGCTGAAGACGGCGCAGCAGCGCGTGAACCCGATCTTCGACGATCCCTTCTTCCGCCGCTTCTTCGGCATGCCCGGCCCCGGGGGGCCCGGTGGCCCCGGCGAAGGGCCGGGGCTGCGCGCGCCGGAGCGGGTGCAGCGCTCGCTCGGATCGGGAGTCATCGTTGATCCCTCGGGGCTGGTGCTCACCAACTACCATGTCATCGAGGGGGCGGACGAAATCCGCATCGCTCTCAACGACCGGCGCGAATACGAGGCGGAGGTGCTGCTGCGCGACCAGCGCACGGACCTCGCCGTGCTGCGCATCAAGACCGAGGCGAAGGAGCGCTTCCCCTTCCTGGAGCTGGGCGATTCGGACAGCCTCGCCGTGGGCGACCTCGTGCTCGCCATCGGCGATCCCTTCGGCGTCGGCCAGACGGTGACGCAGGGCATCGTCTCGGCGCTGGCCCGCACGCAGGTGGGCGTCTCCGACTATCAGTTCTTCATCCAGACCGATGCGGCCATCAATCCCGGCAATTCGGGCGGGCCGCTGGTGGATATGGCTGGGCGCGTGGTGGGCATCAATTCCGCCATCTATTCGCGCTCGGGCGGCTCCCACGGCATCGGCTTCGCCATTCCCGCCAACATGGGCCGGGTAGTGGTGGAGCAGGCCAAGAGCGGGTCCAAGTCCGTGCGCCGGCCCTGGCTCGGCGCCCGGCTGCAACGGGTGACGCCGGACATCGCCGAAAGCCTCGGCCTGCCGCGTCCCACCGGCGTTCTGGTGCAGAGCGTCACCGCCGGGAGCCCCGCCGCCAAGGCCGGGCTCAAGACCGGCGACCTCGTGGTGTCGGTGGAAGGGCAGGGGATCGATGATCCCGAATCCCTCAACTACCGCCTCGCCACCCGCCCCATCGGCGGCAAGGCGGCGCTGCTGGTGAACCGCTCCGGCAAGGAGCAGACCCTCGTGGTGGTGCTGGAAGTGGCACCGGAGACGGTGCCGCGCGAGGAACTGCTGCTGCGCGGCCGCTCGCCCTTCGCCGGGGCGACCATCGTGAATCTCTCTCCCGCCGTGGCGGAGGAGCTGAAGGTGGACGCCAACGCCACCGGCGTCGTGGTCTATGACGTTCAGGACAATTCCCCCGCCGCTGCGGCGGGCTTCCGCCCCGGCGACGTGATCGTCGAGGTGAACAACGAGAAGGTGGGACGCACCGGCGATCTCGGCCAGCTTTCCGCCGTGCCCCAGCGCGGCTGGCGGGTGACGGTCCTGCGCGGCGGGCGCAGCATCACCGCTGTCCTGCGCGGCTGAGGGCTCCGATGGGCGATCTGTTCGAGGTAGCGGGACTGGGAGAGGGAGTGGCACGGCCGCTCGCCGACCGGCTGCGCCCGTCGCGCCTCTCCGAGGTGGTGGGGCAGGACCATCTGGTGGGGCCGGATGGCGTTCTCTCGCGCATGCTGGAGACGCGCTCCCTCGGCTCGCTGATCCTGTGGGGGCCGCCCGGCACCGGCAAGACCACCGTGGCACGCCTGCTGGCCTCGGCGACCGACCTGCATTTCGAGCAGATCTCCGCCATCTTCTCCGGCGTCGCGGACCTCAAGAAGGTGTTCGAGCAGGCCCGCGGCCGCCGCCTCTCGGGCACCGCGACGCTCCTGTTCGTGGACGAGATCCACCGCTTCAACCGCGCCCAGCAGGATAGCTTCCTGCCCGTCATGGAGGACGGCACGGTGACGCTGGTGGGCGCCACCACGGAAAACCCCTCCTTCGAGCTGAATGCGGCGCTTCTCTCCCGCGCGCGGGTGCTGGTGTTCCGCTCCCTCGACGCCGAGGCTGTCGCCAAGCTGCTCGCCCGCGCCGAGGAGGTGGAGGGCCGGGAGCTGCCGCTCACCGAGGACGCGCGCGTGGCGCTGGTGAACATGGCGGACGGCGACGGCCGCGCCTCCCTCACGCTCGCGGAAGAGGTGTGGCGCGCAGCGCGGCCGGGCGAGGTGTTCGACGTCGCCGGCCTGAGCGAGGTGGTGCAGCGCCGCGCGCCCATCTACGACAAGAGCGAGGACGGCCACTACAATCTCATCTCCGCGCTGCACAAGGCGGTGCGCGGCTCCGACCCGGACGCCGCGCTCTATTATCTCGCGCGCATGCTGGACGCCGGGGAAAGCCCGCTGTTCCTCGCCCGGCGCATCGTGCGCATGGCCATCGAGGACATCGGCAATGCCGATCCGCAGGCCCTCGTCGTGGCGAATGCGGCGAAGGAGGCCTACGACTTCCTCGGCTCACCCGAGGGCGAGCTGGCGCTGGCGCAGGCGGTCGTCTATGTGGCCACCGCCCCGAAATCGAATGCCGTCTACACCGCCTTCAAGGCCGCCATGCGCGTCGCCAAGGAGGGCGGCTCGCTGGTGCCGCCCAAGGTCATCCTCAACGCGCCGACCAAGCTGATGAAGGCCGAGGGCTACGGCACCGGCTATCGCTACGACCATGACGAGCCGGACGCCTTCTCCGGCCAGAACTATTTCCCCGAGGCGCTGGGCCGCCAGAGCTTCTACCATCCGGTGGAGCGGGGCTTCGAGCGCGAGATCAGGAAGCGCCTGGATTACTGGGCGCGCCTGCGGGCCGAGCGGGGCGGGAAATAGCGGGCCCAAATAGCGAGGGCTTGGGCCATCGTGTATGATTGGCCAACAGGCTGGCACCGACGAAGACCACCATGACCCGGCTGATGCGCGAACTCATCGAGAAGCTCGAAGCCCTGCCCGAGGCGGAGCAGGACGCGCTCGCCCGCGAATTTCTCCACGTGATCGAGGCGGGCGCAGCGGACGGCGACCTCTACGTCCTCACCCCCGAGCAGGAGGAAGAGGTCCGCCGGGCGCTGGAGGATGGGGAGCCGAACGCTTCTCCCGAGGAAGTCGAAGCCTTTTTTGCCCGCTATCGGTGATGAAGGTCACCTTCCGTGCCCGGGCCCTCGGGCATCTGCGGCAGATCGAGCGCTACGTTGCCGCCGACAGCCCTGCGGCTGCCGGCCGCCTTATTGCTCGCATCGAGCGCGCGATCCTTAATCTCGTGGACCACCCGCTATCCGCTCCGGTGGGCGTCGTGCCGGGCACGCGGCAACTCGCCATCGCTGATACGCCCTACCTTGTCATCTATCGTGTGGATGGAGATGGCATCACCATCCTCGCCCTTCTCCACGCCGCGAGGCGCTTGCGCTCCTGATCCCGTTCCGGAACCTGCCCAATGACCCTGCCCCCCGCCCTCATCGTCTTCCTCGGCGCCGGTCTCGGCGGCACCATCCGGCATTTCGTGAATCTGGCCGTGCCGCGGCTCTTGGGCACGGGCTTTCCCTTCGCCACCTTCCTCATCAACATTTCCGGCAGCCTCATCATGGGGCTCATGGCGGGCTATCTCGCCTTCAAGGATGGTGAGGGGTGGACGCAGCCGGTGCGGCTGTTCCTCACCACCGGGGTGCTCGGCGGCTACACCACCTTCTCCACCTTCTCGCTGGATTTCCTCTATCTCGCCGAGCGGGGTGAGCTGGGGATGGCGCTGGCCTATGCCCTCGGCTCGGTGCTGCTCGGCTTCGGCGGCGTCTGGGCCGGCATCATGCTGGTGCGCAGCCTGACGTGATCCGTGCGCCTTAGCTGGCCGAGCCTTCCAGCGCCTCGCGCGTCGCGGCATCGGCTTCACCCGTGAGGGGCAGGCCCTTGCGGCGCTGAAACTCCAGCACGGCGGCGCGGGTCTGCGCGCCGAATATGCCGTCGGTATCGAGATCGAACGCGAGCGCGAGGTTCAGCGCCACCTGCAACTCCTCGATCGCCTTCCCCCGGTCGCCGAAGGTCAGGGTGGCACCGAGCGAGGGGATGCGGCCCGCCGCCTTGCCGAAGGCGCCATCCTTGGCCCATTGGCGCATCAGCTCGTCGGACGCCTCGAAATGCATGGAGTCCTCGGTGGGGAAAGCGGCGCCCCAGAAGAAGCCATGGGCATTGAAGATGGAGTAGATCTCCAGCAGCCCTGCCTGGGTCTTTCCATCGCCGCGCGTGTCCAACTTGCCCTCAAGTGTGAGGTCGATGGCCGTGCCCCATGAGTGATTGCTGATGGCGCTCCGGCTGCCGCGCACGAACCGCGCGCACAGCATGCCCTCGTGGCCGAGCACCGCATGGATCTGGGGAACCGACGACTTGATCTCGTTGAGGATCTTCTCCAGCGCGTCGACCGCTGGCCGAAGACCGGTGACGTTTTCGAGCGGCCCGAGGGTCGTGCGCCGGACGAGCAACTCCGTGATGCGCGGGTTGTTGGGCCATTGGCATTCGTCGCTGTAACTCCCGCGCGGATTGCCGAGCAGGGACAGCATGGTGGCGTTGCGCGCGCCGGACAGGTTCGGTCCGTTGATCGCGTAGCGGCTGGTGGGGAAGGGGACGGGAGTGGAGAGCCTGGACATGCATCGCCTCCAATGGCCACAGCTTGGCCTTGTAGAAAGCAATCACATGAACCTAAAGTTGTAAATGGTCATCGACGCTCTTTAAGGTCGTGCGCGGGTGACGTTGCCTTCAGCTTCCATTATGTGTCTGGCCTCAACGCGAAACCCGAGAGGCTCTGCGACCATGGCTGTCGTGACCAGAACCGTGGCCGAGGACGAGGCGGGCATGCGCCTCGACCGCTGGTTCAAGGTGCATTATCCGGACCTCTCCTTCGGGCACCTGCAGAAGCTGGTGCGCACCGGGCAGGTGCGGGTGGACGGCGGCCGGGTGAAGACCTCTTCCCGCGTCGAGCCCGGCCAGAGCGTGCGCATTCCTCCGCTCGGCATGGAAGAGCCCGAGGCGGCGCACGCCCCCGCGAAGGGGGCGCGCGGCGAGGCCGGCAAGGAGGGCGCCCGCACGGCCTCCGTCGAGCCAGGCGCCAATCCGTCGGCCAGTCCGCCGGCAAAGCCCCGCGCGTCGAAAGACCCTGCGGTACGCAAGCTGGAGGAGGACCGGGCCTTCATCAAATCCATCACCCTGTTCGAGGACAAGGACGTGATGGTGCTGAACAAGCCCTTCGGCCTTGCTGTGCAGGGCGGCTCCGGCACCTATCGCCATGTGGACGGGCTCCTGGAGGCACTGAAGGACAGGGACGGGCAGAAGCCGCGCCTCGTCCACCGCATCGACAAGGACACCTCCGGCTGCCTGCTCATCGCCAAGTCGCGGCTTGCCGCCTCGGTGCTGGCCAAGAGCTTCCGCTCGCGCGAGGCGCGCAAGGTCTATTGGGCCGTGGTGCCCGGCGTGCCGAAGCCCCGGCAGGGGCGCATCTCCACCTATCTCGCCCGCGACGAGGACGAGGAGAAGATGCGCGTCGCCCGCCATGGCGAGGACGAGGCGAGCCACGCCATCACCTATTATGCGGTGGTGGACCAGGCCGCGCAGAAGATGAGCTGGCTGTCGCTGAAGCCGGTCACGGGCCGCACCCACCAGCTGCGCGCCCATCTCGCCCACATCCACCACCCCATCCTCGGCGACCCCAAGTATTTCGACATCGAGAACTGGGAACTGCCCGGCGGCCTGCAGAATCGCCTGCACCTGCTGGCGCGGCGGCTCGTCATTCCACATCCGCGCGGGCAGGGGGTGATCGACGTGTCCGCGCCGCTGCCGCAGCACATGGCGCAGACTTTCGCCGTGCTCGGCTTCGACGCCTCCCAGTACGATCCGATCCTGGAAGCGCCCGAGGGATGAGGCGCACCGCCCTGCTGTGGCTTGTTGCGGCGGCATTGGCCGTCGCGCCGGCGGCGGCGGGCGGTACAGGGGCCGGGCGGGACGGCGTGCTCTACTGGTTCCGTGATCTCCAGATCGCCCAGGCGACCGGCTTTCCCGACTATGAGATCAGCGGGGAGGGCGTCGGCGCCACGGCCTCGGGCGGCCGCCTTTACGGGCCGCGGGCGCGGGTGACGCTCACCCTTGATGTTCCGCACGGATATCTGCGCATCGACGACCGGGGCGATGGCGACGGGGCGGCGCACTTCGTCACCGAAGTCGCCGTGTGGTTCGACCGGGAGGGGTTTCCGCTGCTCGGCCTCAGCGAGCGCGCGCTGCGTGGCGGCGTGCCGTTCGGCGGGCGGGTGCGCTTCTATTCCCATGCGTCCGGGCGGTGGAATCTGGTCACGGACGCGGTGATGCCGTCGCAGGACCAAAGCCTCTGCCGCACTGAGCCGCAGGAGGTGGAGGAGAGCACGGCCGCGTTCGAGGGCCTCGGCCGCGCCATCACCCTGCTGCCACGCCAGGGCACCGACCTTGCGGTGTGGTGCGTGGCGCCCAGCCCCGTCGCGGGAACCGGCCGGGTGCTGGAATGGGATCAGGCCACGGCCCGCTTCACGCAAGGGCAGCTTTTGCCCGGTCCGCCGCCCTGGCCGGATGCGCCCACGCCGCGCTGAAGCCGGCGTCTTCGACTTTGGTCTGAGCCTTGCCGCATTCGGCAGTCTGGTAACCGCCTCCGGCTTGAAGTCACGTCATCTTCCCCTATGGTGCGCGCCAAGGCCTGAAGGCCAAAGAAGAAGCAATCCGGAGCCATCTCCGGCCGCGCCCGAGGGAATTGATCTCGATGACAGCCCTTCTCGCCCTCTCGCGGGGGATCGATGCCGTCAACACCCGCATCGGCAAGGCCGCCGCGTGGCTGATCCTCCTGTCCATCCTTGTGTCGGCGCTCAATGCGATCATCCGCAAGCTGTTCGACATGAGCTCCAATTCGTGGCTGGAGCTGCAATGGGTGCTGTTCGCCGCGGTGTTCCTGCTGTGCGCGTCCTGGACGCTCATCGACAACGAGCACATCCGCATCGACATCGTGAATTCCCGGCTGCCCAAGCGTACCCGCGACGGCATCGACATCTTCGGCCACATCTTCTTCCTGCTGCCGTTCTCGATCCTGTTGCTGTGGACCTCGTGGCCCTTCTTCCTCGCCTCCTTCGAGATCAACGAGCAGTCGCTGAACGCCGGCGGCCTGCCCCAGTGGCCGGCGAAGCTGCTGGTGCCGGTGGGCTTCTTCTTCCTGACGCTCCAGGGCATCTCGGAGCTCATCAAGCGCGTCGCCATCTTCACCGGAAAGATGGAGGACCCCCACGAGGGCGCGGGCGGCAGCCACGCGGCGCTGGCGGCCGAGGCCGAGCGCCTGCTGGCCGAGGCCGAACTTCCCGATGGGGCGCCCGGCGTCTCCGCGGTCAAGAAGTAGGAGCGCGTTCATGTCCTTCGTCCGCACGCTCCTGAAGCGCCGCCCCCTCGCCGCGCTCGCCGTCGCGCTCCTTGCCGTCCTGCTCATCGCCCTGCCCGACGTGGCGATGGCGGCGGAGCCCGGCTTCCGCGGCTGGTTCATCCACAACATGGCGCCGATCATGTTCGGCGCGCTGGTGCTGTTCCTGCTGCTCGGCTACCCGGTGGCCTTCTCGCTGGCGGCCAACGGCCTGATCTTCGGCCTCATCGGCATCTGGCTCGGCCTGTTCGAGCCCAAGTTCCTGCAGGCGCTGCCCGAGCGCGTGTACGGCACCATGAATAACGAAGTGCTCCTCGCGGTGCCCTTCTTCACCTTCATGGGCCTCATCCTCGAGCGCTCCGGAATGGCCGAGGACCTGCTCGACACCATCGGCCAGGTGTTCGGCTCTATCCGCGGCGGCCTCGCCTATGCGGTGATCTTCGTGGGCGCGCTGCTCGCGGCGACCACCGGCGTGGTGGCGGCCTCGGTGATCTCCATGGGTCTCATCTCGCTGCCCATCATGCTGCGCTACGGCTACGACCGGCGGGTCGCCTCCGGCGTCATCGCGGCGTCGGGCACGCTGGCTCAGATCATCCCGCCGTCCCTCGTGCTCATCGTCATGGCCGACCAGCTGAACCGCTCGGTGGGCGACATGTACGAGGGCGCATTCGTGCCCGGCCTGCTGCTCGCCGGCCTCTACGCGGTCTACATCTTCATCGTCTCGTCGATCTTCCCGAGCGCCGCGCCCGGCCTGCCGCTGGAGGCGCAGACCCTGCGCGACCCCGAGCAGAAGATGATGCCCTCGCGCATTCTCGGCGCGGTGGCGGCGGCGGGCTTCGCCTATCTCATCGCCACCGGCTCCCTGCCGGGCCTCACGGCCGGAGCCATTCCCGGCGTCGCCAACGTGGCGGTGTGGGGCATCGTGGCGTTCGTGCTGCTCTATTTCGTCATGTCGGGCACGGCGAAGCTGCTGACGCCGTCCCTCTTCATCGCGCTCGCCTTCTCCATCGCCGGCGGCATCGTGCTGATGGAGCGCAGCCATGTGAAGTTCGGCGCGGACTATGTGGTGCTCACCATGTCGGCCACGGTGGGCATTGCCTTCGTGGTGGCGGTCATCAACCGCCTGTTCCGGCTGAAGCTGATGTCCAAGCTCGCCGAGCAGGTGGTGTTCGTGATGGTGCCGCCGCTGGCGCTTATCTTCCTCGTGCTCGGCACCATCTTCATCGGCGTCGCGACGCCGACCGAGGGCGGCGCCATGGGCTCGCTGGGCGCGGTCATCCTCGCCTTCGCCCGCGGCCGGCTGAAGTTCGACCTGCTGCGGCAGGCGACCTATTCCACCGCCAAGCTTTCCGCCTTCGTGCTGTTCATCCTGCTCGGCGCCCGCGTGTTCTCGCTCACCTTCTACGGTGTGGACGGGCACAAGTGGGTGGAGGAGCTGCTGGTGTCGCTGCCCGGCGGGCAGACCGGCTTCCTCATCGCGGTGAACGCGCTGGTGTTCGTGCTGGCCTTCTTCCTCGATTATTTCGAGCTGGCCTTCATCATCATCCCGCTGCTGGGGCCTGCGGCGGACAAGATGGGCATCGACCTCATCTGGTTCGGCGTGATGCTGGCGGTGAACATGCAGACCTCGTTCATGCATCCGCCGTTCGGCTTCGCCCTGTTCTTCCTGCGCTCGGTGGCGGCCAAGGTGCCCTATGTGGACCGGGTGACGGGCAAGATGATGCAGCCCGTGACCACGGGCCAGATCTACTGGGGCGCGGTGCCGTTCGTGTTCATCCAGCTCATCATGGTGGCGCTCATCCTGATCTTCCCGGGCATGGTGACCCACTACAAGAGCGGCGGCATCCAGCTGGACCAGAAGCAGATCCAGCAGCAGTTCGAGAACCTTTCGCCGGGCCTCGATGCCGCGCCGCCGCCGCCCCTCGACCTCGGCTTCGGGAAATAGCGGACGCCGCCGGGCTGGCCTTGCCCTCCTAAGGGCGCATTCGGAATGGAGATGACGGGGTGGAGGGCTTCAGTTCCTCCGCCCCGTCGTGCATTCGTGGTGACGGGGGAGGCCTTGCGATTCGCGGCGCGCCGCGGGACCCAGGGCCCATCGATCGATCAAGGTGCTGGACCGGCCGGGGCGACCGCCAGCGTGGCGCAGCCAGGCGACCGAAACGGACTCGGCCGAGCGTGCGGAGGTGATTGCGATGAACCCGAGGCCCGACTTCTGTCCCGGCTGCGGGGCGCAGGTCTATCCCGAGGAGGCCCATTGCCCCTTCTGCGGCCGCAAGCTCCATTCGAGCTATGTGATGCCCTTCCTCGTGGGTCTGGGCGGCACCGTGGTGGCGCTGATCTCGGGCGGCCTCGTCTGGTGGGTCATGTCGGCCGAGCCGGGCGAGACGCCCGATGCCCAGCCGCAGGTTCAGGCCACGGCTCCCGCCCCCGCGACCCCCGCCCCGCAACAGCCCGCGCCCGCGCAGCCAGCCCCCGCCCAGCCTCCGGCGCAGGCCGCTGCACCGAGCCCGACCGAGCCGCCCGCGGCCGCGCCGGGACAGGAAGCTTCCCTGCCGCTGCCCACGGTGAACGCCCCCGTCGCGGCTCCGGCGGCGGATGCCGCCGCGCGCCGGGCCTTCGCCAAGAGCAAGCAGGACAGCTTCGCCCAGAACGGCCTCGATCTCACGGTGACGGCCGGCGGCAACGACGCGACGCTCCTCACCATCAAGTTCAACTTCCCGGCAAAGGAGGCGGCCGAGCTGATCGTCGGCGGCCCCTTCCCCAAGCAGTGCGAGCAGCGCGGTTTCCGGCAGGTGTTTTTCGTCGATCCGTCCGGCACCACATGGGTTTATGATATCGCCACCCAGCAGATGACGCAGAAATGAGCGCAGCAGGCGACACCGATCCTTCCCCCGCCGCCGGCCTGAAGCTGGTGCTGTTCGATTGCGACGGCACGCTGGTGGACAGCCAGCACCTGATCGTCTCGGCCATGAACGATGTTCACGCCGCCTACGGCGTGCCGGTGCCCGACCGGGAGAAGCTGCTCTCGGTGGTGGGGCTCTCGCTGCCGCAGGCGTTCGCCGTGCTGTCGCAGGGGGATGCGTCCTATCCCATTCAGGCGATGGTCGATGCCTACAAGGTCGCCTTCAACCGCATGCTGAATGCCGATGCCCCCGAGCCCATGTTCGACGGCGCCCGCGAGGTGCTGGAGGGGCTGCGCCAGCGCGAGGACGTGGTGCTCGGCATCGTCACCGGCAAGTCGCGGCGGGGGGTGAACCGCATCCTCGCCGTGCAGGGCATGGAGAGCTGGTTCTCCACCATCCAGACTGCGGACGATGCGCCGTCCAAGCCCCATCCGGCCATGGTGTTCCAGGCCATGGGCGAGGTTGGTGCGCGGCCGGAGGACACGGTGGTGATCGGCGATACCACCTACGACATCTCCATGGCCCTGAAGGCCGGGGCCTCGGCGCTCGGCGTCGCCTGGGGCTATCATGAGACGCCGGCACTGGAGCGGGCCGGCGCGGACCGCATCGTCCAGCATTTCCGCGAGGTGCCCGACGCCATCGCCGAGCTTCTGGCCCGCCGCCGCGTCGTGATCTGAGGACAGCTCGAGATGCGTGAGTTCCTGGAAGATGTGGAGAGCGGCGATCCGGGCGATCCCGTCGCCCGCGCCCGCGCCGCCCAGAAGGCGCCTCTGCCCAAGCGCTTCTACAAGGAAGTCAGCGTGGGCGAGGGGGAGGGCGGTTTCACCATCCTCCTCGACGGCCGCCCGGTGCGCACCCCGGCCCGTGGCCTGCTGAAGGCGCCGACCCGCGCGCTGGCGGAAGCCATGGCGGCCGAATGGGCGGCTCAGCAGACCGAGATCGACCCCTTCAGCATGCCGCTCACCCGGCTCGTCAACGTCGCCCTCGACCGGGTGACGCCGGAGGCGCAGGCGGTGGCGGACGAGGTGGTGAACTACGCCGGCACCGACATGTTGTTCTATCGCGCCGACGGCCCGCAGAAGCTGCTGGACCGGCAGGCGAAGCACTGGGATGCCGTGCTGGACTGGATGGGCGCCACCCACGGCGCGCGCTTCTTCCTCGCCGAGGGCATCACCCATGTGAAGCAGCCGGAGGAGGCGCTGGCGAAGGTGCGGGCGCTGGTGCCGGCCGATCCGCTGCGCCTCGCGGCCGTGCATTCCATCACCACGCTCACCGGCTCGGCCCTCCTCGCCCTTGCGGTGGCCGAGGGCGCGCTCTCCGCCGACGCGGCGTGGACGGCGGCCCATGTGGACGAGGATTTCAACCGCGAGCAATGGGGCGAGGACGAACTCGCCACCGCCCGCCGCGCCGCCCGCCGCACCGAGATGGACGCGGCGGCACAGGTGCTGGCGCTGGGCTGAGCCGCCCTTCAAGCCCGCGCGGCGTTTGAGCGAAGCAACGCGGGACTCCCGCGCGGCGTCTGAGCGGAGCGACGGGCAAAGCCCGCGCGGCGCCTGAGCGAAGCAACGCGGGAGTCCCGCGCGGCGTTTGAGCGGAGCAACGGGGAGGGGGAATGGACGAGGACGCGATTGCCGATCTCTTCGCTGCCTTCGGCCCGGTGGCCGTCAGGCGCATGTTCGGCGGGGCCGGGCTCTATGCGGACGGGCTGATGTTCGCCTTGTGGGCGGGTGAGGCCTTCTACCTCAAGGCCGATGCGGCGCTCGCCGAGGATCTGAAGGGGCGGGGCTCGGTCCCCTTCAGCTACGAGGCCAAGGGCGTCGTGCGCACCATGGGCGGCTACTGGTCGGTGCCCGAGGCGGCACTCGACGATGCCGACGACCTCGCGGCCCTCGCCCGCCGTGCCCTCTTCGTGGCGCACGCGGCCAGCGAGGCCAAAGCCAAAGCCCGGCCGGCAGGCCGGGCGTCTGCGAAAAATTCGAAGCCGGCAGGCCGGGCGTCTGCGAACAAAGCGAAGCCGACAGGCGGAGCGCCTGCGAAAATGCCGAAGCCGGCAGGCGGAGCGGCCGGGAAGACGCCCGCCGCCAAAAAGAAAAGCGCGCCGGCCCAAGATTGAGCGGCGCGCTGATCCATCAGAACATTTGACAGGATGCGCCGGCCCGGAGGTCGGCGCAGACTTCAGCCTGCCATCACGCGCCGGCCTTCACACGCACGGGGCGCAGAAGGAAGGCGGGGAGGTGGGACATGTCCGCCGGCTCGTTGGCGGGCGCCCGCTCGCGGCGCGGGGGACGCGCCTCGGCAGCATCCTCGCGGGCGGGACGGCGGTTGCGCTCGGGGCGGTCGCCACGCTCGGCACTCCGTTCCGGACGCGCGGCGCGTTCCCGCTCCTGACGCTCGGGACGTTCGGTGCGCTCGGGACGCTCCGTGCGCTCGGGACGATCGGCGCGTTCGGGACGCTCCGCCCGTTCAGCCCGCGGCTGACGCTCGGCACGCTCCGCGCCTTCGGCCCGGGGCTCGCGCTCACGGCGCGGCTCGCGCTCGCCGCGATTTTCGCGATCACCACGGCCCTCGCGGGGCTCCTTGTCCATGCGGCGCTTGCCGCGCAGACGGCCATCCTCGCGCCCACGGCGCTCAGAGGCCGGCGGGGCGTCGCCCAGGGGCGCGCCATGCCAGGGGATCGGATTGCCGATCAGCTTCTCGATGGCCGAGAGGGACTTGGCATCGAGGTGCGTGACCATGGTGTAGGCCGTGCCGGCGCGGCCGGCGCGGCCGGTGCGGCCGATGCGGTGGAC
This sequence comes from Xanthobacter aminoxidans, assembly GCF_043193615.1. Classification (NCBI taxonomy): domain Bacteria; kingdom Pseudomonadati; phylum Pseudomonadota; class Alphaproteobacteria; order Hyphomicrobiales; family Xanthobacteraceae; genus Xanthobacter; species Xanthobacter aminoxidans. The sequence continues at coordinate 761,109 of NZ_JBAFUS010000002.1, forward strand.
GTAATCCTCGGCGTGGTGGGGCACGTCATAGTTGAAGACGTGGCTCACCGCCGGAATGTCGAGGCCGCGTGCGGCCACGTCGGAGGCAACCAGCAGTGTCGCCTCGCCGTTGCGGAACTCGTCCAGCGCCTTGATGCGGGCGTGCTGGTCCATATCGCCGTGCAGGGCGACGGCATTGAAGCCGTGCTTCTGCAGCGAGCGGTGGAGCACCGCCACGTCGCGCTTGCGGTTGCAGAAGATGATGCCGTTCTGCAAATTCTCGCAGCCTCGGATCAGCTCCCGCAGGACGTCGCGCTTCTCGTAGTCCTCGCGGCCGGAGGCGACCAGTTCCTGCGTCACCGTTGTGGCGGTGGACGCGGGCTTGGAGACCTCCACCCGAACCGGGTTGGAGAGAAACTGCGAGACGAGGCGCTGGATCTCCGGCGGCATGGTGGCCGAGAAGAACAGCGTCTGGCGGGTGAAGGGCACGAGCTTGCAGATGCGCTCGATGTCCGGGATGAAGCCCATGTCCAGCATACGGTCGGCTTCGTCGATGACGAGCACTTCGATGCCGGAGAGGAGCAGGCGGCCGCGCTCCACATGGTCGAGCAGGCGGCCGGGGGTGGCGATCAGCACGTCCACGCCGCGAACGAGCTTGGTGTCCTGGTCGCCGAAGGAAACGCCGCCAATGAGCAGGGCGACGTTGAGCTTGCTGTACTTGCCGTAGCGCGTGAAATTCTCTTCCACCTGGGCCGCGAGCTCGCGGGTGGGTTCCAGGATGAGAGTGCGCGGCATGCGGGCACGGGCGCGGCCCTGCTCCAGCAGCGTCAGCATGGGGAGCGTGAAGGCGGCGGTCTTGCCGGTACCTGTCTGCGCGAGGCCGAGAACATCCCGGCGCGCGAGAACATGGGGGATGGCCTGGGCCTGGATGGGGGTCGGGGTCGTGTAGCCAGTATCGGCGACAGCCGCGAGAACCTTATCGCTCAGGCCGAGCTCGGAAAATGACATTGCATCTTTTGGATGCGGCGGCGCGCCGCTGATCGAACGTCCCGTGCCGTACGGGGTCAGACGAGTGGTCGTCGGTCGGCGCGCTTGGATTCGACATATCTCGGACGACGCATAGCAACATAAGAAAATGATGCGCCGTGTCAATGTTTTCCGCCCGGTCTCGCCGATTCGGCGGGCATAAAGCGCCGATCTTCCGGCGTTGGCGCGGAAATGCACGCTTTGCGGGCAGTCGCCATGCGCGCGGCGAATGAGTGTGCGCTGCACCCATGCGGTCTCGTCGGGTTGACCCGATCCGGCCGACGCCGCACGGATGGCGTTCCTGTCGCCGTTCCGGATCCCATGCCTTTCCTTCTCGTCCTCGGCCTCGCGGCGTTCGCGAGCGCGTTTTCCATGCGCGTCGTCGATCCCATGCTGAACATCCTGGCGAGCGAGCTTCAGGTGACGTTGCAGCAGGTGGCGATGCTCGCCAGCGCCTTCACCTTTCCCTATGCGCTGATGCAGCTGGTGTTCGGCCCCATCGGCGATGCGGTGGGCAAGGTGCGGCTCATCCGCGTGAACCTCGCCATGCTCTCCATCGGCCTCGTGGTCTCGGCGACCGCCACCAGCCACGAGATGCTGCTCGCCTCCCGCGTCTTCTGCGGCGCCTTCGCCGGCGGCATCATTCCGGTGGTGCTGGCGACGGTGGGCGACCGGGTGCCGTTCGAGCGCCGGCCGCTGGCCCTCAGCCGGGTGCTGCTCGCTTTGGTGCTGGGCCAGCTCTCCGGTTCGGCGCTGGCCGGCTTCATCGCCGAGCTGGTGGGGTGGCGCGAGGTGTTCTGGTGCGCCCTCGCCGTCGCGGCGCTGGCGGCGCTCGCCACCACCTTCGGCCTGACGGAGGAGGGCGAGCGCAAGCCGTTGTCCTTCGCCGCCTCCATCGCCCGCTATGGGCTGGTGCTGCGCAACCCGCTGTCCATCAAGGTCTACGGCGTGGTCGCGATCGAGGGAGCGCTGAGCTTCGGCGTGTTTCCGCTGGTGGCGCCGCTGATGGTCCATCAGGGCATCGGCAATGCCAAGGAGGCCGGCATCGCGCTCGCGGCCTTCGCCATCGGCGGCGCCGTCTATACCTTCGCCGTGCCGCTGCTGGTGCGCTATCTCGGCCTCAGCGGCATGGTGCGCTGGGGCGCGGCGGGGGTGGGCGTGCTGCTCATTCTCGCCACCCGCGCCCATGGGCTGGTGCTCATGGCGGCGATCTTCGCCGGGGCGGGCTTCGCCTTCTACATGATCCACAACGTGCTGCAGATCCTCGCCACGGAACTGGCTCCCGAGGCGCGCGGATCGGCGCTGGCGCTGTTCGCCTCCTCCTTCTTCATCGGCCAGGCGTTGGGCGCGCTGGGGCTGACGCAGGCGGCGGGTTTTGCCGGGGTGGTGGCCATGTTCATCGCCGCCGGCATCGGCATGCTGCTGCTCGCCGGCCCCGCCGGGCTGCTCCAGCCGAGGCGGGGCCAGATCTCACCCCCCGAGACGCTTTGAGATGCGGACTTCGTGAGGGCGGCGGCTCCCGTCAGATGTTGATCTTCACCGACGCGCCCTGCTTGGCGCAGCGGGCGGTGACGCCGTTGCGGTGGACCTGCGGCGCCCTGGACATGGATTGCGCCGACTGGCCCATGCACCATTTGGTGTGGCGCATGGGGTCGATCAATTCGTTGGCGCGCCTCCAGTCGCAGCCCTGGCTCGCCGCCAGATAGATGACGGAGACCGCCCAGTAGCCGTAATAGACGCAGGACTGCTCGTCATTGCCGAACGACTGCGCCCGCGACGCCCCCGGCAGCAGGGTTGCAAGCGCAAGGCCAGTAGCCAGAGTCATCCGCACGCCGTGCCCCGCGCGCGGTACTGTCTTCCCGTCCCCCATGATCTTCCCCCTCCGGTACCGCGATGGCGGCGTTAATCGCCCGGCGCCCCCGCGCCGGCTCAGATGTCCAGCATCTCCTCGCCGGCGAAGGCGGCGCGCTCGGAGATGAAGGCGAAGCGGGCTTCGGGCTTGTTGCCCATGAGGCGTTCCACGAGATCCACGGTGGCGGCGCGCTCGGCGTCCTCCACGGAGACGCGCTGCAGGGTGCGCGTCCTCGGGTCCATGGTGGTTTCCTTGAGCTGCGCCGGCATCATCTCGCCGAGGCCCTTGAAGCGGCCCACGTCCACTTTGCCCTTGCCGTTGAATTCCTTCTTCAGCAGCCGCTCGCGGTGGGCGTCGTCGCGCGCATAGAGGGTCTTGGCGCCCTGCGTGATGCGGTAGAGCGGCGGCACGGCGAGGAAGAGGTGGCCCTCCTCGATCAGCTTCGGCATCTGGCGGAAGAAATAGGTGACGAGGAGGGAAGCGATGTGCGCCCCGTCCACGTCGGCGTCCGTCATGATGATGACCTTCTCGTAGCGAAGGTCGGTCTCGCGGTAGTGGGTGAGCGTGCCGCAGCCCAGCGCCTGGCCGAGGTCGGCGAGCTGCTGGTTGGCGGCGAGCTTGTCGCGGGTGGCGTTGGCGACGTTGAGGATCTTGCCGCGGAGCGGCAGCACCGCCTGCGTCTTGCGATCCCGCGCCTGCTTGGCCGAGCCGCCGGCCGAGTCGCCCTCGACGATGAAGATCTCCGAGCCGGCCGCCTCGGTGTTGGAGCAGTCGGCGAGCTTGCCGGGCAGGCGCAGCTTGCGCACGGCGGTCTTGCGGGAGACCTCCTTCTCCTGCTTGCGGCGCAGCCGCTCCTCGGCGCGGTCGATCACATGGTCGAGCAGGCGGCTCGCCTGCACCGGATTGGCCGCGAGCCAGTGGTCGAACGGGTCGCGCAGCGCCTGCTCGACGATGCGGGCGGCCTCGGCGGTGGCGAGGCGGTCCTTGGTCTGGCCCTGGAATTCCGGCTCGCGCACGAACACGGAGAGCATGGCGGCGCAGCCGGTGATCACGTCGTCGCCGGTGATGACGGAGCCGCGCTTGCCCTGTCCGGCGCGCTCCGAATAGTCCTTCAGGCCCTTGAGCAGAACCGCCTTGAGGCCGTTCTCATGGGTGCCGCCATCGGGGGTGGGGATGGTGTTGCAGTAAGAGGAGATGCTGCCGTCGGCATCCGCCACCCACGCCACCGCCCATTCCACCGAGCCGTGCCCGCCGGTCTTCTGGATGCGGCCGGCGAAGATGTCGGGATGGACCAGCGTGTTGCCTTCGAGGTCCGCCGCCAGATAGTCCTTCAGGCCGCCGGGGAAGCGGAAGACCGTCTTCTCCGGGATGTTCTCGCCGGCCTTCAGCAGCTCGGGGTCGCACGACCAGCGGATTTCCACGCCGCCGAACAGGTACGCCTTGGAGCGGGCCATGCGGAACACGCGGGCCGGCTCAAAATGCGCGCCGGCGCCGAAGATTTCCGGATCGGGATGGAAGCGCACGCGGGTGCCGCGCCGGTTGGTGATGCGGCCGATTTCCTTGAGCGGCCCCTGCGGCACGCCCTTGGAGAAGCTCTGGCGATAGAGGGTCTGGTTGCGCGCGATCTCCACCTCCAGATCGTCGGAGAGCGCGTTGACCACCGAGACGCCGACGCCGTGCAGGCCGCCGGAGGTCTCGTAGACCTTGCTGTCGAACTTACCGCCGGCGTGCAGCGTGGTCATGATGACCTCCAGCGCCGACTTGCCGGGAAACTTGGGGTGCTCCTCCACCGGGATGCCGCGGCCATTGTCCGAGACGGTGAGGTAGCCGTCGGCACCGAGCTGCACCTCGATGAAGGTGGCGTGGCCGGCCACGGCCTCGTCCATCGAATTGTCCACCACCTCGGCGAAGAGGTGGTGCAGCGCCTTGGAATCGGTGCCGCCGATATACATGCCCGGGCGGCGCCGCACCGGCTCCAGCCCTTCCAGCACCTCGATATGGGCGGCGGTATAATCGCCCGCCATGGCGGGCACGACGGCGGCCTTGCCGCGCGCGCTCTCCCTGCCGGTCGATTCCCGCGCAGGCGACTTGCTGGCACCGCGCGGGCGGGCGGCGAAGAGATCGTCGGAATTATCGCTGTCGGACATGGGTCTCTGAGGTCGGAGGTTTGGGCGCCAGATAGCAGAACGGCAGGGCCGGCGCGAATCGGGACGGCGCCGCGGCCCCTGATTTCCCCATAGTGACAGAGCCGGAGGGCGAGGGGAACAGAATGGCAACAATTGAGCCATGCCCGGCCCGTGCTCGACGCCGCGCCTCTCCTCTGGCTTCATGCGCGCGTGAACATCGCCGTGCCGAATCGCCTCTTCCTCGACGTCGCCCGCTCCGCCACCGGCCGCACCTGGCGGGAACGGCTGGACGTGCGCGGGGGGCAGACGGCGCTCGCCATGGCCCAGCGCTTCGGCATCAGCGAGCTTCTGGCCCGCGTACTCGCCGCCCGCAACGTGCAGCTGGACGAGGTGGAGCGCTATCTCGACCCCTCCATCCGCACCCTTCTGCCCGATCCCGACACGCTCACCGACATGCCCGCCGCCGTGGCGCGCCTCGCCCGCGCGGTGACGACCGGCGAGCAGGTGGCGGTGTTCGGCGACTATGACGTGGACGGCGCCTGCTCCACCGCCCTCATGGTGGGTGTGCTCCAGGCCGGCGGGCTCGATCCCTTCTTCCACATTCCCGACCGCATCTTCGAGGGCTATGGGCCGAACGTGCCGGCCATCGAGCAGCTCGCCGCGCGCGGCGTGACCCTGCTGGTGACGGTGGATTGCGGCACGACCTCCCTCGAACCGCTGGAGGCCGCGAAAAGGCTCGGCATGGATGTGGTGGTCATCGACCACCATCAGGCGGGGGAGACCCTGCCGCCTGCCACCGCCATCGTGAACCCGAACCGGGAGGACGACCTCTCCGGCCTCGGCCATGTCTGCGCGGCCGGGCTCGCCTTCGTGGTGGCGGTGGGCCTCGTGCGGGCGCTGCGCCAGAGCGGGCATTTCAATGCCGAGCGGCCGGCGCCGGACCTGCTGGAAGCCCTCGACATCGTGGCGCTGGCGACGGTGGCGGATGTGGTGCCGCTCATCGGCCTCAACCGCGCCTTCGTGGCGAAGGGGCTCCTCGCCATGCGCCGGCGCACCCGCATCGGCCTCACGGCGCTGATGGACGCGGCGCGGCTCGACGGGCCGCCGCGGCCGTTCCATCTCGGCTTTCTCATCGGCCCGCGCATCAATGCCGGCGGGCGCATCGGCGAGGCGACGTTGGGCGCGCGCCTGCTGCTGACGCAGGATCCCGCCGAGGCGCGCGGCATCGCCGCCGAGCTGGACCGTCTCAACGCCGAGCGGCAGGAGGTGGAACGCGCCATCCTCGCCGCCGCCGAGGCCGAGGCGCAGGCGGCGCTCGGCATCTCGGAGGAGGGCGCCGTGGTGGTGGTGAGCGGCGAGGGCTGGCACCCCGGCGTCGTCGGCCTGGTCGCGGCGCGGCTGAAGGAGCGCTTTCAGCGCCCGGCCTTCGCCATCGCCTTCAATGGTGAGACCGGCACCGGCTCCGGCCGCTCCATTCCCGGCGTGGACATCGGCCGCGCGGTGCGCGGGGCGGTGGAGAGCGGGCTCCTTGTGAAGGGCGGCGGCCATGCCATGGCGGCCGGCCTCACGGTGGAGCGCCGCCAGCTCGGGGCGCTACGCGCGGAACTGGAGCAGCGCCTCGCGCCGGACGTGGAGCGCGCCCGCGCCGAGGGCACCCTTTCCATCGACGGAGCGATGACCGCGCGCGGGGCAACGGTGGACATGGTGGAGACCGTTTCCCGCGCCGGCCCGTTCGGCGCCGGCAATCCCGAGCCGGTGTTCGCCTTTCCCGGCCACCGCATCAGCTATGTCGAGAGCTTCGGCGCCGGCCATGTGCGCGCCCGCATCTCCTCGCCGGACGGCACGACATTGAAGGCCACCGCCTTCCGCTGCGCCGAGGAGCCGCTGGGCCGGGCGCTCTTGGCCGGGCGCGGGCGCAATCTGCATGTGGCCGGGTGCCTCGACATCGACACCTGGCAGGGCGAGACGCGCGTCGCGCTGCGCATCCGCGACGTGGCCGAGGCTGGATGAGGTCGCCGCTGTGAAGGTCCTGCTCGCTGTCCTCCTCTGCTTCAACGCTGGCTTCGTGGATGCGGCGGGCTTCGTCGCGCTCGGTGGGCTGTTCGCGGCCCATGTCACCGGCAATTTCGTCACCATCGCCGCCTCGCTGGCCCATGGCGACACGCCCTCGCTGACGAAGGTCCTGGCGCTGCCGGTGTTCGCCATCGTGGTGCTGTGCGCGCGGGAGCTGAGCCTGTTTCTCGCCCGGCGGGGGCGGGACGATTTCCGCATCCTGATGGCGGCGAAGCTGGTGCTGCTCGCCCATGCGGCGCTGGTGGCTGTGCAGAACGGGCCGTTCTACGACCACGACTCTCCTGCCGCCGTGATGATGGGCATGACCTTGGTGGCGGCCATGGCGCTGCAGAACGCGCTCCACCGCACCCACCTCACTGACTCGCCGCCCTCCACCGTGATGACCGGCACCTTCACGCAGGTGCTGGTGGACATCGCCAATCTCTTGCGACCGCTGAAAGGCACCAACATTCCCGCCACCCGCGCCCGTCTCGGCCGGATGAGCGCGTACCTCGCCGCCTTCCTCTTCGGCTGCCTTGCGGCCGCGCTGCTCTATCGCGCGGTGGGCATGTGGTGCCTGTTCGTGCCCACCTTCGTGGCGGTGGCGGAGATCTTCACGCTGGGGCCGGACCCGACGCCGCAGAAGGACAAGGCGTAAACCTGCGCCTCAGCGCTCTTCCGATACCCGCAGCGCCGTCCGCCCGGTGATCTTGCGCTTGCGCGGCGCGGGTTTCCCATCGGCCGGCGCGGTCTCTACGGGGGTGGCGGGCGCCGGAGCCGGCGCCTTGCGCGAAGACGCCTTCTTCGCCGGCTTGGCGGCTGGCGCGCGGCTGCCGTCGGCCAAGGCAAGGAGCGCCTTCACCCGGTCGCCGGGCTGGGCGAGGGCAGGGGCGTGCGGATCGACGCGGGTGAGCAGCGCCTTGGTCTTGGGCGCCGGCACACCATCCAGCGCCTCGGCGAAGGCGTCGGGACCGAGCAAGGCGCGGATGGCGCGCAGGGCCTCAAGGTCCGTCCCCTCCGCCCCCAGCTGGGCGCGGACGATCTCGTTCACCGCCTTGCGCGCGAGATTGCCGCCGGCCGGGAACAGGCCGGCCTTGCCGCCGATGGCCGCGAGCAGAGCGAAGAAATCCGAAGCCTCAGCCATGGAGCCGCCTCCGCGTCTCGTTCACCAGATCGCGCACAGCATCCACCGCGTTGTACCATTTCTGCTCGAAGGAGGGCGCGTAGGGAAAGTTTTCCGGGTCCATGGCCCGCTCGATGGCGGCCTGATTGCGGACTTCGGTGTCGAACATCTCATAGACCGCATCGGCGTCCTCCGCCTCGTCCCGGAGGCTGATGAGCGTATCGCGGTGCTGGATCTTCTGCGCATGCACCCGGCTCGCCAGCACCAGCGGCCGGCGCTTCGGCTGGGGCAAGGCGGAGCGCGTGACGTGGGCGTTCTCCCACACCGAGGCGCGGAAGGCGTCGAAGCCGAGGGTGGAGAGATAGTCCGGGATGGTCGGCACGATCACCATGTCGGCGAGGCGGATGGCCACCTCGGTGAAGGCGGAGATGCCCGGCGCGCAGTCGAACAGCACCACGTCATAATGCGCGCGCAGGTAGCCGAGCGCCTCGTCGAGCACCTTCAGGGACTGGCCCTCCAGCGAGCGCAGCCCGTAATTCTTCTCTGCCAGCCGCAGGACGATCTCGCGCTCCAGCAGGCGCAGGCGGGGGCTCGCCACCACCATGTCGATGGCCAGTTCCTCGCCCGCCTTCATCACATGGCAGATGCTCGGCGAGATGTACTGGGCGATGGAAGTGCGGTCGCCATAGAGCAGCCGGTCGGCGAGGAAGGACGTCACCGACTGGCGGCGGTCGAGGATCGCGCGCAGCTCGTCGTCATGGGCGAAGCAGTAGGAGGCGTTGGCCTGGGCGTCGAGATCGACCACCACCACCCGCGCGCCCTGCTCCGCAAAGCCTTCCGCCAGCATCACCACGGTGGTGGTCTTGCCCACGCCGCCCTTCATGTTGGCGACAGCGATCACCCGCCCCCCGGCGTCGGCCTCCCCCACTTCGGCCATGTCCGCACCACCCCTCGCAGCCCATGTTGCGCCGCAACCTAAAGGCGATGCTGCACCTGCTCAATAGAGGCCGGTCAAATAATAGAAGCCGATCACGACGAAGGCGGCGGTGGTCTTGATGATGGTGACGGCGAAAATGTCGCCGTAGGACTGACGATGCGTCAGCCCCGTCACGGTGAGGAGGGTGATGACCGCGCCGTTGTGCGGCAGCGTGTCCATGCCACCGGCGGCCATGGAGGCGACGCGGTGCATCACCTCCAGCGGGATGCCATAGGCCTGCGCCTCGGCGATGAATTGCTGCGCCATGGCCCCGAGCGCGATGGAGAGGCCGCCCGAGGCCGAGCCGGTGATGCCGGCCAAGGTCGTCACCGTGATCGCCTCGTTGATGAGGGGATTGGGGATGGAGGTCAGCGCCGCCTTGATGACGAGGAAGCCCGGCAGCGCCGCGATCACCGCGCCGAAGCCGTATTCCGTCGCGGTGTTCAGCCCGGCGAGCAGCGCGCCGCCCACCGCTTCCTTCGAGCCGCCGGCGAAATGGCCGGCGATGGCCCGGTAGCCGAACGCCACCACCGTAAGGATGCCGAGCAGCAGGGCGGCCTCTACCGCCCAGATGCCGGCCCAGACGTGGGTCTCAACGCTCACCGCCGTGCCGCCCTCCACAAGCGTCGCGCTCGCCTGCGGTCCGAACCAGCCGGGGATGTGCCAGGCGAAGAACAGATTGGCGAGGCCCACCACAACCAGCGGCAGCACCGCGAGCAGCGGCGGCACGGGCGGGACGCTGTCGTCGGGCAGGCTCTCATTGAGGTGGCCGGTGCCGTAGCCCTCGCCGGCGCGGTGGGCCTGCATCCGGCGGAATTCCAGATAGGAGATGCCCACCACGAAGATGAAGATGGAGCCGACGATGCCGAGGATGGGCGCCGCATAGGCTGTGGTGCCGAAGAAGGCGGTGGGGATGATGTTCTGCAGCTGCGGCGTGCCGGGCAGCGTATCCGCCGTGAAGGAGAAGGCGCCGAGCGCAATCACCGCCGGCAGCAGGCGCTTGGGGATGCCCACCTGCCGGAACATCTCCGCGCCGAAGGGATAGAGCGCGAACACCACCACGAACAGCGAGACGCCGCCATAGGTGAGCACCGCGCCCACCAGCACGATGGAGACGATGGCCCGCCGCGGCCCCAGCAGGTTCACCACCGCCGAGACGATGGAGCGCGAGAAGCCGGCCAGTTCGATGAGCTTGCCGAAGATGGCGCCCAGCAGGAACACCGGGAAGTAGAGCTTGATGAAGCCCACCATCTTTTCCATGAACAGGCCGGAAAAGATCACCGGCACCGCCGCCGGATCGGTCAGCAGCACCGCGCCGATGGCGGCGACGGGGGCGAACAGGATGACGCTGAAGCCGCGATAGGCCACGAGCATCAGGAAGAAGAGCGCGGCGAGGCAGACGACGAAGCTCATGGCTGTCAATCCGGCGCAGGTAGGGGGAGTCCTCAAGCGGGACAGTAATGCGCCCTACGGCCGAGCACCAGCTTCGGAATTCATAAGAATTGTTGCACTGCAATGGCTTGACGCCGCTCCGGCATCCGCCGGGTCGGCGTCATTCCCTGCCAGCCCCCGTAGCGCCGCGATCTGTGCGCGACGCTGCACCCGCTCAATAGAGTCCGGTGAGATAGTAAAATCCGATCACGAAGAACACCGCGGCGGTCTTCACCAGCGTGATGGCGAAGATGTCGCCATAGGCCTGCCGGTGGCTCAGGCCGGTCACGGCGAGCAGGGTGATGACGGCGCCGTTGTGGGGCAGCGTGTCCATGCCGCCGGAGGCCATGGAGGCGACGCGGTGCAGCACCTCCATGGGGATGCCGGCGGCATTGGCCTGGGCGATGAACTGCTCCGACATGGCCGCGAGCGCGATGGACAGGCCGCCCGAGGCCGAGCCGGTGATGCCGGCCAGCGTGGTCACGGTGATGGCCTCGTTGACCAGCGGATTGGGGATGGCCGACAGCGCCGACTTGATCAGAAGGAAGCCGGGCAGCGCCGCGATGACCGCGCCGAAGCCGTACTCGGTGGCGGTGTTGAGCCCCGCGAGCAGCGCGCCCGACACGGCATCCTTGGAGCCGGTGGAGAACTTGCCGGCGATGGATTTGAAGCCGAACACCGCGACCGTGAAAATGCCGAGAAGCAGCGCGGCTTCGACGGCCCAGATCGCTGCCCAGGTGCTGGTCGGCACGCTGACGGGGGCCGCGCCCGGAACCAGCGTGGCGGTCGCGGTGGCGCCGAACCACTGCGGGATGAGGCGGGCGAAGATCAGGTTGGCGATGCCCACCACGACCAGCGGCAGCAAGGCGAGAATCGGGGAGACGAGCGGCACGGTCTCGTCCACCACCACCTCGTTGAGGTGGCCGGTGCCGTAGCCCTCGCCGGCCTTCGCCGCCTGGCGGCGGCGGAACTCGAGGTAGGACAGCCCCACCGCGAGGATGAAGGCGGTTCCCACCAGGCCCAGGATGGGCGCGGCGTAGGCTGTGGTGTGGAAGAAGGTGGTGGGAATGATGTTCTGGATCTGCGGCGTGCCGGGCAGCGTGTCCATAGTGAAGGAGAACGCCCCGAGCGCCACGACCGCCGGCAGGAGCCGCTTGGGAATGCCCACCTGACGGAACATTTCCGCGCCGAAGGGGTAGACGGCGAACACCACCACGAACAGCGAGACGCCGCCATAGGTCAGCAGGGCGCCCACCAGGACGATGGAGAGGATGGCGCGGCCCGGCCCCAGAAGCTTAACCACCGAAGCGACGATGGAGCGGGAAAAGCCCGACAGCTCGATGAGCTTGCCGAAGACGGCGCCCAGCAGGAACACCGGGAAGTAGAGCTTGATGAAGCCCACCATCTTTTCCATGAAAAGTCCGGAAAAGACGACCGGCACCGCGGCCGGATCGGTCAGCAGCACCGCGCCGATGGCGGCGACGGGGGCGAACAGGATGACGCTGAAGCCCCGATAGGCCACGAGCATCAGGAAGAAGAGTGCCGCAAGGCAGACGACAAAGCTCATGGGACGAATCCGGTGGAGGTAAGAATGCGATCGGGCCGGACACTAGTGCGGCCCGCGACCGGACACAGCTTGTCCATTGGTATGGGGGACCTGACGGACCTTGCGGTAACCGGCAGAAGGCGCACGATGAAGCACGGGCCGAGTCGAAAAGGCCCTGGGTACCTCTTGACTTTAACACTTCAACGATTGATAGAGTGTTCACATGAGTTTCGACGCGCAGCGTTCGCTCACGGGCCGGCAGGTGGATGAGGCGGCGGGGATGTTCTCCGCGTTGGCCGACCCCCAGCGCCTGCGGCTGCTGATCCTGCTGGCCGGTCGCGAGGCTTCGGTGACGGAGCTGGCGGAGGCCCAGGGGGAGAAGCTATCGACGGTGTCGGTGCGGCTGAAGGTGCTTCACGCCGCGCGCCTCGTCGGGCGGCGGCGCGAGGGCAAGTCGATCCTCTATCACCTGGCGGACGACCATGTGCTCGCCCTCGTGGCGAGCGCGGTGGAGCACGCCTGCGAGAATCATTGAAGCCGAGAACCGTTGAAGCGAGGAGCAAGCCATGTCCGGGACCTGCAAGATCCACCCGAACCACGACCACCAGCACGGCCCCGGCTGCGGCCACACCGCCATCCGCCACGACGGGCACGTGGACTATCTCCACGACGGCCACCTGCACCACATGCACGGCGACCATGTGGATGAGCACGTGATCGCGGTGAGCGAGACCAATCCCGACCGCTGCACCCCCAACCACACCTGCGCGGGCCACGAGCCCGGCCATGTCCACGGCCCCGGCTGCGGCCATGAGGCGGTGCCCCACGGCGACCATGTCGACTATCTGGTGGACGGCCACCTGCACCACCCGCACGGCGGCCATTGCGACGACCATGGCCCGGTCGAGGTGGTCCGCGGCTGATCCGCGAGATCAGGATCGCAGATACAAAAAGGCCGCGCCTGATGAGGGCGCGGCCTTTTCGCGTCAGGTCGGGATCACGGCATCAGCGCGATCTGCTCCAGGCCCTCGGTCTCGGGGAAGCCCATGACGAGGTTCATGTTCTGCACCGCCGAGCCGGACGCGCCCTTCACGAGGTTGTCCAGCGTGGAGATGATGACGGCCCGGCCGGGCACGCGGTCGGCCACCACGCCCAGGAACACCATGTTGGACCCGCGCACATGGCGCGACTGCGGCACCTGGCCGAACGGCAGGACGTGGACGAAGGCCGCGCCCTTGTAGAAGTCGGTCAGGATGCGGTGCAGGTCCTCGGCGGTGGCGCCGGTGGTGCGCACGTAGATGGTGGCGTAGATGCCCCGGTTCATGGGCGAGAGCACCGGCACGAACATGGGCTTCACCGGCCGGCCGGCGGCCTTGGAGAATTCCTGGTCCAGCTCGCCCATGTGGCGATGGCCGGAAACGGCATAGGCGTGGATGCCCTCCGACACCTCGGAGAACAGCATCGCCTCCTTGGCCGAGCGCCCGGCGCCGGACATGCCGGTCTTGGAATCCACGACGATGCTCTCCGGCTCCAGCGCGCCGGCTTCCAGCAGCGGCACGATGGGCAGGATGGCGGTGGAAGAATGGCAGCCGGGATTGGCGACGAGGCGCGCCTTGCGGATCTCGTCGCGATAGATCTCGGCGATGCCGTAGGCCGCCTCCTTCTGGAGGTCGAGCGCCTGGTGGGGATGGCCGTACCATTCCTCGTAGGCGCCGGGATCGGACAGGCGGAAGTCGGCGGAGAGGTCCACCACCTTCACGTTGGGCGCCGTATCGAACACCTTCTTGATGACCAATTGGGTGGTGGCGTGCGGCAGCGCGCAGAACACCACGTCCACGGCGGTGAAATCCACCTCGTCGATGGTCACGAGCTTGGGCAGCGGGAAGGGCGCGAACTGGGGGAACACGTCGGCCATGGACTGGCCGGCCTTGCGGTCCGCGGTGAGCGCGACGATCTCGACGCGCGGATGGCGCAGCAGCAGGCGCACCAGCTCGGAGCCGGTGTAGCCCGAGGCGCCCAATACCGCGATCCTTGCCTTTGCGTCAGACATCTTGCTCTCCCGAAGGGTCTCCCGCCGCCCGGCCGCAGCCGGCGAACGGGGCCAAGGTGCTTACACCCAATCACACGTCAGGGAAAAGACAGGGGCGCGGTTTCCCTCTCCCCTTGCGGGAGTGGGTGGACCGCGGCGGCGCCGCGAGACGGGTGAGGGGGCTGGTTCCGCGAATGCAGGGGCCGGGGGTTCGCGCCCGGAATACCCCTCACCCCCGGCCCCTCCGCCGCACGGGAGAGGGGAGGGAGGATAGGGAAACCCCTCTCCCCTTGCGGGAGAGGGTGGATCGCGGCGACGCCGCGAGACGGGTGAGGGGGCTGGTGCGACCGTAACGGCGGTCAAGACGGCGGAGAAAGCACCCCTCACCCCCAGCCCCTCTCCCGCAAGGGGAGAGGGGAGGAAGAAGCTCCCCCCTCACGCCAGCCGGAACTTGGAGAAGTCGCGGTGCTCGGTGGCGATGCGGCGCACGGTGCCGGTGGCGGCGCGCATCACGATGGTGTCGGTGAGGATCACGTCCCGGCCGAAGCGCACGCCCTTCAGCAGCGCGCCGTCCGTGACGCCGGTGGCGGCGAACAGGCAGTCGCCGCGCACCATCTCGTCCAGCTTGTAGACCTTGGAGAAGTCGGTGATGCCCAGCGCCTTGGCCTGGGCGCGCTTCTTCTCGGTGTCGAGCACGAGCCGGCCTTCCATCTGTCCGCCGATGCAGCGCAGCGCGGCGGCGGCCAGCACGCCCTCGGCTGCGCCGCCGAGGCCGAGATAGATGTCAATGCCGCTCTCATGCGGGTTGGCGGTGTGCACCACGCCCGCCACGTCGCCGTCGGTGATGAGCTTGATGGCGGCGCCGGTCTTGCGCACGGCGTCGATCAGCGGGCCATGGCGGGGCCGGTCGAGGATGAGCGCGGTGACGTCGGAGGGCGGCACGCCCTTGGCCTCGGCCAAAGCGCGGATGTTGTCCTGCGGGCTCTGGGACAGGGAGACGATGCCTTCCGGATAGCCCGGCCCGATGGCGATCTTCTCCATGTAGCAGGGCGGCATCTTCAGCAGCGTGTCATGCTCGGCGAGCACGAGCACGCAGAGCGAGCCTTCCATGTTCTTGGCGCAGAGCGTGGTGCCTTCCAGCGCGTCCACCGCGAGGTCCACCTCGGCCCCGCCTCGCCCCAGCTTCTCGCCGACGAACAGCTGGTCGCAATCGCCCTCGATGCCTTCGCCGATCACCAGGGTGCCGGAGACCGGAATCTCGTTCACCTCGCGGTGGCAGACGGTCATGGCGGCGATGTCGGCGGCCTGCTCGTCGCCGTGGCCGCGCAGGCGGGCGGCGGCGACGGCGCAGCGTTCCATGGCCTGGGCCATGTCGAGGGCAAGGCGGCGGTCGAGCACCTGCTCGGCTCGCTGGGCAGACTTCTCAGGCGTCCTCTGGGTCCGGGCACCGCTCATGACGTCGGTCCTTCTGGTTCTGTTGCCGCGCTCCGGATCAGTCCTTCTCGATCCGGATGACCTGGGGCAGGGAGGCGACCACGCCGTCCGCCTCGATGGCGGCGATGGCGCGGCGCACGGCGGCCTCGGTCGTGGCATAGGTGATGAGAATCACATGCGCCGTATCGGACGGCATCGCGCCGCCCGGCTGCCGCTGGACGATGGATTCCAGCGAGATCTGCTCGTCCGCCATGCGGCGGGTGATGGTGGCGGCGGTGCCCGGCTTGTTCACCACGGCGAGGCGGATGTAGTAGCCGCCCTCGTGGCGCTGCATGGCGGCGCGCTCCGCCTTGGCGAGGCGGTCCACGGGCAGGCCGAAGGCATAGCCCCTGGCGCCGCGGGCCACGTCGAACAGGTCGCCCACCACTGCCGAGGCGGTGGCATCGCCGCCGGCGCCGGGGCCGACCAGCGTCAGCGTCACCGCATCGCCGTCCACCGCCACCGCATTGGTGACGCCGGAGACCTGGGCGATGGGCCAGTGCTTCGGCACCATGGTGGGATGCACGCGCTGCTCGATGCCGGTGTCGGTCTTCACCGCCACGCCGAGCAGCTTCACCCGGTAGCCGAGATCATCCGCCGCCTCGAGGTCGGCGAGGGTGAGCTGGCGGATGCCCTCCACATAGATGGCGTCCGCATCCACCTGCGTGCCGAAGGCCAGCGAGGTGAGGATGGCGAGCTTGTGGGCGGTGTCGAAGCCGTCGATGTCGAAGGTCGGGTCCGCCTCCGCATAGCCGAGCCGCTGCGCCTCGGTGAGGCAGACGTGGAAGGAGAGCTTCTCGTCCGCCATGCGGGTGAGGATGTAGTTGCAGGTGCCGTTGAGGATGCCCGACACGCGCTCGATGGCGTTGCCGGCGAGCGCCTCGCGCAGCGTCTTCACGATGGGGATGCCGCCCGCCACCGCCGCCTCGAAATGCAGGCCCGCGCCGGAGGCCTCGGCCCGGCGGGCGAGCTCCACGCCGCACTTGGCGAGCAGCGCCTTGTTGGCGGTGACGACGGGAATTCCACGGTCCAGCGCGGCAGCCACGGCCGCCTTGGCCGGGTCGCCGTCGCCGCCCATCAGCTCCACGAACACGTCGATGTCGCCGTCGCGGGCGAGCGCCACCGGATCCTCGAACCAGGCCACGCTTGAGAGATCGAGGCCGCGGTCGCGGCTGCGGTCGCGGGCGGCCACCGCCGTCACCTTCACGGTACGGCCGGTGCGCGCCTCAAGCTCGCCGGCGCGGCGCTCGAGCATGCGGAAGACCGCGGCCCCGACGGTGCCGAGGCCGGCGAGGCCCACTTTCAAATCGCTCATCTGTCAGTCCGGTTCCTGTCCTCGGCTGGCGTCATACCACAGCCCGCCCGGCGCGAGGTTCCGGCTGTCGCCGGAACCGGTCAATGCTCGATCGCCAACCCGTTCGGCCCCGGTGTCAGAGGGGCGGGGGCGTCGGCTCAGCGCGCGGCGCTGAGCGGCACCACGTTGTGCAGCGTGGTGCCGGCCTGCTCGAAGAAGCGGCGCACGTTGCGCGCCGCCTGTCGGATGCGCTGCTCGTTCTCCACCACGGCGATGCGGACGTATTCGTCGCCATGCTCGCCGAAGCCGACGCCCGGCGACACCGCCACTTCCGCCTTCTCGATGAGGAGCTTGGCGAATTCCACCGAGCCCATGGCCCGGAAGGGCTCCGGGATGGGCGACCACGCGAACATGGTGGCGCGGGGCACGGGGATGTTCCAGCCGGCGCGGCCGAAGCTCTCCACGAGGGCGTCGCGGCGCTTCTTGTAGGTCTCGCGCATCTCCGCGATGCACTCCTGCGGGCCGTTGAGCGCCGCGGTGGCCGCCACCTGGATGGGGGTGTAGGCGCCGTAGTCGAGATACGACTTCACCCGCGAGAGCGCGGCGATGAGCCGCTCGTTGCCCACGGCGAAGCCCATGCGCCAGCCGGCCATGGAATAGGTCTTGGACATGGAGGTGAATTCCACCGCCACGTCCATGGCGCCCGGCACCTGCAGCACCGAGGGGGGCGGGTTGCCGTCGAAATAAAGCTCGGCATAAGCGAGGTCGGAGAGAACGATCAGGTCGTTCTTCTTCGCGAAGGCCACCACGTCCTTGTAGAACTCGAGATCCGCCACGCAGGCCGTGGGGTTCGAGGGATAGCACAGCACCACCGCGATGGGCTTGGGGATGGAGTGCTGGACCGCCCGCTCCATGGCGTGGAAGAACTCCGGCCCCGGCTCGGCCGGAACCGAGCGGATGACGCCGCCGGCCATCAGGAAGCCGAAGGCGTGGATGGGGTAGGAGGGATTGGGGGTCAGGATCACGTCGCCGGGGGCGGTGATGGCCTGCGCCATGTTGGCGAAGCCTTCCTTGGAGCCCAGCGTGGCGACGACCTGCCGGTCGGGGTCCAGCTTCACGCCGAATCGCCGCTCGTAATAGGCCGCCTGCGCCTTGCGCAGGCCGGGGATGCCCTTGGAGGCGGAATAGCGGTCGGTGCGCGGCTTGCCGATGGTCTCTTTCAGCTTCTCATAGACATGCGCCGGCGCGTCGAGGTCCGGGTTGCCCATGCCGAGGTCGACGATGTCCACCCCGGCATTGCGGGCGGCGGCCTTCACACGGTTCACTTGCTCGAACACGTAGGGCGGCAGCCGGCGAATGCGGTGGAAATCGGTCGTCATCTCAATGGCTCCAGAGGCCGCGCATGTTGTCTCCCGGCGCGGCAGTCGGGCTTTGTAGCACTGTTCGGTGAATGAAAAAGCCTTGATTGCGGTGGCGATGGGGCGGTGGCCGCCATATCGCACCGCACAATGACGCGAAACGCCCGCAGGCGCCGCGCGCGGCTCACTGCGCCTGCGGCACCTGCTTGGCCTGCTGCTGGCGGGCGAGGCGCTCAAGGTCGCGCTGCAGCTTCTGCTGCTGCTCGGTGGTGAGCGGGTCTCGGCGCTCGGCGGGTGGGGCGCCCAGCGTGGGGAAGTGGGTGGCGTCCACCTCGGGCACCGAGGTCTGCGGCGGCGCGAGGCCCGGAATGCCCGAGCCGGCGCAGGCGGAGAGGCTCGCGGCGAGCGCGAGGAGAAGCGCGGCGCGCAGCGTCGGGACGGCACGGCCTCGCGCCGTCGGGGAGAAAAGGTCCATTGTCCGTTCCGGATGGCTCCCGGTCCCGGCGGTGACGATACCGGGGCGAGATACCTCCTGAGGGGCCGGTGCCGTGCGGGCGTACCGCAGACTCGACCAAGGAGGTGTGTCTAAGGGCGCCTGCGGCGTGGCCGCGAGGCTCGATCCTGTCACTTTCACACTCTAGAGTATGAAGGAAGCGCAGGCAGCGATAAAGATGGGCTACGTTTCGTAACGGCCCGCGAGCAAGACCCGCGAGAGGAAACGCGCATGTCCCGTGTTGAGGAAACGCCGAACGTATCCGCCGCCCCCATGATGTCGGTGGAATCGCCGGTTGCGGCGGGTGGCCCCGCGCATCTCAGCGTCGTCCCCCCCGCGGCCCAGACCCCCCCGAATCCCGCGCCCGAATCGGCGCCCCCCGCGGCCAAGGCGGACGCGCCGAAGGCCGGCGCCGGGCCCAGGGCTGACGGCAAGAGCGATAGCAAAGGTGACGGCAAGGACGACGGCGCCCGCCCCGGCCTCAACATCGAGGCCTTCTCCCAGAATCTCGCGCAGATGGTGGACGAGGGCGGCAAGGCGCTCGCCGCCTATCTCGGCCCGCGCACCCAGGCCAAGACCGACGATCTCGCCGACGAGATCGCCGACGCCCTCAAGACCGTGGGGCAGGTCGCCGAATACTGGATGACCGATCCCCAGCGCACGCTGGAGGCGCAGACCCGCCTCATGGCCGGCTATCTCTCGGTGTGGACCAACACCCTGAAGCGCCTCGGCGGCGAACAGGTGGAGCCGGTGACGGCGCCGGACGCGCGCGACGCCCGCTTCAAGGATGAGGGCTGGCGCGAAAGCCCTATCTTCGATGCGCTCAAGCAGGCCTATCTCGTCACCACCCGCTGGGCCGAGGACATGGTGGAGGAGGCCGAGGGCCTCGACGCCCACACCAAGCACAAGGCCGGCTTCCTGGTGAAGCAGGTGACGAACGCCATCTCGCCTTCCAACTTCGTGATGACCAATCCGGAGCTGATCCGCGAGACCTTCTCCTCGTCCGGCGAGAATCTCGTGAAGGGGATGAAGAACCTCACGGAGGATCTCGTCGCCGGCAAGGGCTCCCTCAAGATCCGCCAGTCGGACCTGAGCGCGTTCGAGGTGGGGCGCAACCTCGCCACCACGCCGGGCAAGGTGATCTACGAAAACGATCTGATGCAGCTCATCCAGTACGAGGCCACGACCGGCAGCGTGAAGAAGATGCCGCTGCTCGTCGTGCCGCCGTGGATCAACAAGTTCTACATTCTCGACCTGACGGCGGAGAAGTCCTTCATCAAGTGGCTGGTGGACCAGGGCATCAGCGTCTTTGTCATCTCCTGGGTCAATCCCGATGCCCGGCTCGCCGAGAAGGGCTTCGACGATTACATGCGCGAGGGCATCATGACCGCCCTCGACAAGGTGGCCGTCGCCACCGGCGAGCGGCAGGCCCACGCCATGGGCTATTGCGTCGGCGGCACCCTGCTCGCCACCACGCTCGCCTACATGGCCGCGACGGGGGATGACCGCATCGCCTCCGCCACCTTCCTCACCACGCAGATCGACTTCACCCACGCGGGCGATCTTAAGGTGTTCGTGGACGAGGACCAGCTTGCCGCCATCGAGCGCAAGATGAAGCAGACGGGGTATCTGGAAGGCAGCAAGATGGCCTCGGCCTTCAACATGCTGCGCTCGAACGACCTGATCTGGCCCTATGTGGTGAACAACTACATGAAGGGCAAGGCGCCGTTCCCGTTCGACCTGCTGTTCTGGAACGCCGATTCCACCCGCATGCCAGCGGCGAACCACTCCTATTACCTGCGCAACTGCTACCTCACCAACAACATCGCCCGCGGCCTCGCCGAGCTGTCCGGCGTGCGCATCGACATGACCAAGGTGAACGTGCCGGTCTATTCGCTGGCGACGCGGGAAGACCACATCGCCCCGCCCAACTCGGTGTTCATCGGCGCCAACATGCTCTCCGGCCCGGTGCGCTACGTGCTCGCCGGCTCCGGCCACATCGCCGGCGTGGTCAATCCGCCGGCCAAGATGAAGTACCAGTACTGGGCGGACGGCCCCACCGGACCGAGCTACGACCTCTGGCTCCAGGGCGCGCAGGAGCACAAGGGCTCCTGGTGGCCGGACTGGCTGAACTGGTTCTCCGGCTACTACCCCGAGGACGTGCCCGCCCGCCCCATCGGCGGCGGCCACTTCACCCCCATCGAGGACGCCCCCGGCCGCTACGTGCGCGAAAAGAGCTGAGGGGAGGGGGCGCGCGCCCCGCTTCCTCACCACCGTCATGCCCGGCCTCGTGCCGGGCATCCACGTCGTGCCGACCGGACGATGGCCGACACGTATTCCCGGCCGATCCACGTGGATGGCCGCAACCCGCATTTTTGCGGGTTGCGTTCTCAAAGCCGGAAGTCGGCAACAGCCGACTTCCGGGACAAGCCCGGCCATGACGGCCTGTGGGTTCAGCCCGTGAGCTGCGTGGCCCCAATAGCAGAGGGCTCCTGACAGCCGTCACCCCGCCATCACGCCGCCATCGGCCCGCTTCCGCACACCCCTCTCCCGTCCGCCTTTCCCGCGAGCGCGCTTGCGGTTAGTTTGGCGGGAGGCCCGCTTTGGGCCTCTCAAGACCTGTCGAGGGCCCGTGCGTTACGTTTCCACCCGGGGCGAAGCTCCTGTCCTGTCGTTTTCCGATGCGCTGCTGGCCGGTCTGGCGCGCGACGGCGGCCTCTATGTGCCGGAGGCGTTCCCCACCCTGAGCGCGGACGAGATCGCCGCGCTGGCGGGAAAACCCTATCCGGCGGTGGCCAAGGCGGTGATTTCCCCCTTCGTCGGCGATGCGCTGCCCGAGCGCGTGCTCGACCTGATGATCGCCGACGCCTACGCCTCCTTCCGCCATCCGGCGGTGACGCCGCTGACGCAGATCGGCCCCAACCGCTTCCTGCTGGAGCTGTTCCACGGTCCGACCTTGGCCTTCAAGGACGTGGCGATGCAGTTGCTCGCCCGCATGATGGACCATGTGCTCGCCGCCCGCGGCGCCCGCGCCACCATCGTCGGCGCCACCTCGGGCGACACCGGCAGCGCGGCCATCGAGGCGTTCCGCCATTCGGACGCGGTGGACGTGTTCATCCTCTACCCGCACAAGCGGGTGTCCGAGGTGCAGCGCCGTCAGATGACCACCGTGAACGCGCACAACGTCCACGCCATCGCGGTGGAAGGCACGTTCGACGATTGCCAGGCCCATGTGAAGGCCATGTTCAATCACCACGCCTTCCGCGATTCCCTCGCGCTGGCCGGGGTGAACTCCATCAACTGGGCGCGCATCGTCGCGCAGGTGGTCTATTATTTCTATGCCGCCACCGCGCTCGGCGCGCCGCACCGCGAGGTGTCGTTCGTGGTGCCCACCGGCAATTTCGGCGACATCTTTGCCGGCTATGTGGCCAAGCGCATGGGCCTGCCCATCCGCGACCTCTCCATCGCCACCAACGTCAACGACATCCTGGCCCGCACGCTGGAGACGGGGCGCTATGAGGTGAAGGGGGTGTATCCCTCCTCCTCGCCGTCCATGGACATCCAGGTGTCGTCGAACTTCGAGCGCCTGCTGTTCGAGGCGGTGGACCGGGACAGCGGTGCGGTGCGCCAGCTCATGGCCTCGCTCGGCCAGTCCGGCGCCTTCACCGTGCCGCGCGAGGCGCTGGCCGCCATCTGCAGCGATTTCTCCGCCGGCCGCGCCGACGAGCCGGAGACGGCGCAGACCATCGCGCGCCTCTACCAGTCCGCCGGCTATCTGGCCGATCCGCACACCGCCGTGGCGCTGGCGGTGGCGGACAAGGTGGAGCACGCGGCCAAGGTGCCGCAGGTGGTGCTCTCCACCGCCCATCCCGCCAAATTCCCCGATGCGGTGGAAGCCGCCACCGGCCACCGGCCCGGCCTGCCGCCGCACATGGCGGACCTTCTGACCCGCAAGGAAAGCGTGAGCGTGCTGCCCAACGACCTCGTGGCCATCGAAACCTTCATCCGCACCCATGCGCGGGTCGGACGGGGCGCCGCGGCATGAGCGTGAAGATCTCGACCCTCGACAACGGCATCACCGTCATCTCCGACGAGATGAGCCACCTCGGCACCGCCTCGCTCGGCATCTGGGTGGGCGCCGGCGCGCGGCACGAGAAGGGCGACGAGCACGGCATCTCGCACCTTCTGGAGCACATGGCCTTCAAGGGCACCCGCCGCCGCTCCGCCCGCCGCATCGCCGAGGAGATCGAGCAGGTGGGCGGCGACATCAACGCCGCGACCTCGGTGGAGCAGACCACCTACAACGTCCGCGTGCTGGGCGAGGACGTGGGCCTCGGCATCGACATCCTCGCCGACATCCTCACCGAGCCGGCCTTCGCCCCCGACGAGCTGGAGCGGGAGAAGAACGTGATCGTGCAGGAGATCGGCGCGGTGATGGACACGCCCGACGACCTGGTGTTCGACCTGTTCCAGGAGCAGGCCTTCCCCGGCCAGAGCGTCGGCCGCTCCATCCTCGGCACGCCGGAGACGGTGCGCGGCTTCAGCCGCGACCAGCTCGGCGCCTATCTCGGCCGCACCTATCGCGGCCCGCGCATGGTGGTCTCCGCCGCCGGCGCGGTGGAGCACGACCGCCTCGTGGACGAGGCCGCCGCCCGCCTCTCCGGCGTCGGCAACGGCGCGGCACCGGAGCTGTCGCCCGCAACTTACGCCGGCGGCACGCGGCTGACCGCGCGCGACCTCGAGCAGGTGCACGTGCTGATGGGGCTGGAGGGCTGCTCCTACAAGGATACGGACTACCACGCCCTTCAGGTGCTCTCGAACGTGCTGGGCGGTGGCATGTCCTCCCGCCTGTTCCAGGATGTGCGGGAGGAGCGGGGGCTCTGCTACTCCATCTACGCCTTCCACTGGAGCTATCAGGACACCGGCCTGTTCGGCATCTATGCCGGCACCGACACCGGCGACGTGGAGGAGCTCTCCAACGCGGTGGTGGACCAGATCTTCGACACGGCCGAGACCGTGACCGAACTGGAGGTGGCCCGCGCCAAGGCGCAGATGAAGGTGGGGCTGCTCGCCGCGCTGGAAAGCTCCGGCGCCCGCGCCGACCAGCTCGCCCGGCAGATCCTCGGCTTCGGCCGGGTGATCCCGGTGGAGGAGATCGTCGCCCGGGTGGAGGCGGTGGATGTCGCCGCCGTGCGCGCCGCCGCGTCCCGCCTCATCGGCCGCGGCCGGCCGACGCTCAGCGTCATCGGGCCGAAGGGCGGGCTTGAACCGGCTGCACGGGTGGTGCAGCGTCTTGGGGGTCACTAACCGGCTGCGCCGGCAACGGAGTTTGGCTCGGGCGCAACGTGATGTGGCTGTCCGCACTTTTTCCCTTCCCCGCCGAGCCCCTCCCCACCATCGAGGGCAAGGGCGTCTATCTGCGCGTGCCGCAGATGAAGGACTTCGTGGCGTGGCGGACCCTGCGCGACATCAGCCGCGGCTTCCTCACGCCCTGGGAGCCCCTGTGGCCGGCCGATGACCTCACCCGCGGCGCCTTCCGCCGGCGGCTGCGGCGCTACGCCCGCGACATGGTGACGGACGAGGCCTATCCGCTGTTCATCTTCCGCCGCGCGGACGATGAACTCGTCGGCGGTCTCACCCTGTCCAACGTGCGGCGCGGCGTGTGCCAGGCGGCGAGCCTCGGCTACTGGATGGGCGCGCCCTATGCCGGGCAGGGCTACATGCGGGCGGCGGTGACGGCGCTGCTGCCGGTGGCCCACGACGTGCTCCATTTGCGCCGGGTGGAGGCGGCCTGCATGCCCCACAACCAGGCCTCCATCCGCCTGCTTGAAAGCTGCGGCTTCACCCGCGAGGGCTATTCCCGGGAATATCTGTGCATCAACGGCACGTGGGAGGACCACATCCTCTTCGCCCGCCTGAAGAGCGACCCCATCGCCCGGCTCGTGCCGCGCGGGGACACCCTGGCCACCCGCCTGAGCCGCGTGCCGCCGGCGGCACAGTAGGGGGCACGCGCGCTTCTTCGCGACGGGGACGCGATGAACCACCCTCGCGCCCCGGACGCATGCAGCGCCAGCGGAATGCGAGCCGGGGCCCAGCGCAAGAGTTCGCCGCTGGCGCTTCCTGACCCCACCGCCCTCGCATTTTGCCCCGCTGCGCGGGGACTCTTGCGCTGGACCCCGGATCCGCGCTCCGGCTGCACCGTCGCTTGTCCGGGGAACGGGGCGCTTCGCGCCCCCCCTCACTCCCCCTTGGGCAGGGCGAACACCGTGAGCTGCCCGCCCAGCGCCGTATACTGGTTCAGCGCCGCATAGGCCTCGTTGGCGCCCGAGCCGTCGCCGGGGTCGCTGAGGCCGGCGGCGAGGCCGATGCCGGCCCAGCCGCCGACGCCGGAGAGCACGGCCACATATTGCCGGCCGCCCTGCATGAAGGTGGTGACGTTGCCGACGATGCCGGAGGGCGTCTTGAAGCGGTACAGCTCCTGGCCCGTCTTCGCGTCCACCGCCTTCAGCCAACCTTCCAGCGTGCCGTAGAAGACGATGCCGCCCGCCGTCGCCAGCGCCCCCGACCAGACGGAGAACTGCTCCGGCTTCGACCACACGGCCTCGCCCTTCAGCGCATCCCAGGCGAGGAAGGCGCCGGTGCTGCCCGCGGTGCCGGGGGCGGGATGCATGGAGAGGGTGGCGCCCACATAGGGCTGGCCGGGCACGTAATCCACGTGGAACGGCTCGTAATCCATGCACATGCGGGTGACGGGCACGTAGAACAGCCGCGTCTGCGGCGAGAACGCCGCCGGCTGCTGGTTCTTGGCGCCCAGCGACGAGGGGCAGATGCCGGTGTAGGTGACATCCTCGCCCTCCCGCTCGGTGGAAAAGGCGGGGTCGCGCTTCGGGCGGCCGTAGGCGGGGCTTTTGGGGTCGAGATCGAAGCCGCTCGCCCAGTTTGCCGTGGTCTCGTATTTCCCCGCGCGGAGCAGGGCGCCGGTCTCGCGGTTCAGCGTGTAGGCGAAGCCGTTGCGGTCGAAATGGGTGAGGAGCGGGGTGGGTTTCCCGTCCACCTCCTGCTCGGTGAGGATCATCTCGTTGACGCCGTCATAGTCCCACTCGTCGTGGGGGGTCATCTGGTAGACCCAGCGGGCGACGCCGGTGTCCGCGTCGCGGGCGATGATGGTGTCGGACCAGCGGTTGTCCCCCGGCCGCTGGCTGGGGTTCCAGGTGGCCGGGTTGGCGGTGCCGTAATAGACGAGGTTGAGCTTGGGATCGTAGGCGAACCAGCCCCAGGTGGCGCCGCCGCCGATCTTCCACTGGTCGCCGGACCAGCTCTTGAGGGACGAATCCTTGCCCACGGGCTTGCCCAGCTCGGTGGTCTTCTCCGGATCGAACAGCATCTCCGCATCCGGCCCGGTGCTGTAGGCGCGCCAGACGAGGTGGCCGTCCTTGAGGTCATAGGCGGAGAGGTGCCCGCGCACGCCCGCCTCGGCGCCGGAAATGCCGACGATGAGCTTGTCCTTCACCGGCATGACCGTGGCGGTGTTGGAGGCGCCCAGCGCCGGATCGCCGTTGGCCACCGACCAGCGCTTCGCTCCCGTCTTCGCGTCGAGCGCGACGATGGTGGTGTCCGCCTGATGCAGGAAGACGAGGCCGTCCGCATAGGCGAGGCCGCGATTGACGAGATCACAGCACATCACCGCCGCCACGTCCTTCTTCTGCCGCGGCTCGTATTTCCAGAGGATGCGACCCTCGTTCTTGAGATCGAGGGCATAGACCACATTGGGGAAAGGGGTGTGGACATACATCACGTCCCCCACCACCAGCGGCGCGCCCTCGTGCCCGCGCAGCACGCCGGTGGAGAAGGTCCACGCCACCTGGAGGCGCCCCACGTTGCCGGCATCGATCTGCTTCAGCGGGGAATAGCGCGTGTTGGCGTAGTCCACCGTCTGCAACACCTGCTCCGCGCCGGTGGCGGTGCGCGCCAACACGTCGTCATTGGCGAGGGCTACGGCCGGGAGGAACGCGAGGAGGAGGGCGGGGAGGAGGCGTGTCATCGTCGAAGGCAGTCCGGGTGTCGTGACGCAAACAGGCGCGAAGGTCTCCCCCGCGCCCGCAGCATCCTCGCCGCACGCCAGCGACGCAACCGCGCCGCAGGGGCAGGCGTGGTGCGGCCTATCTCCCCTCTCCCCTTGCGGGAGAGGGGCCGGGGGTGAGGGGGGCGGGCCTGACCGCTAGTCCCAGAAGCCGGTTCTGCCGAGGGCATACCCCTCACCCCAGCCCTCTCCCGCAAGGGGAGAGGGGGCGTGCCGGCGCATTTCGAAACAACCGCGCCTCCGCCCCTCAGGGCGTCATCGCCCGGCGTGTCCGGGCGATGACGGTGGTCGGCCTCCCCTCTCCCCTTGCGGGAGAGGGGTTGGGGGTGAGGGGTGTTTCCCCATCCGTTGCGCACTGTGACGGCCGTGCCGGACCCCTCACCCGTCTCGCGGCTGCGCCGCGGTCCACCCTCTCCCGCAAGGGGAGAGGGGGCACCGCTGGTTTCGGGGAGGCTCAGCCCGGAACGACCGGGCCGATGGAGGCGTCGATCAGGCTCATGCGCCGCTCCCGCGCATTCACGAAGCGGAAGTAGATGACCTTCACGAGGTCCATCACCAGCGTCCACACCAGGCAATAGGCCCAGACCACGCCGATGAGCAGCCACGGCAGAGCCGGCATGAACCAGCCGAAGGCGCACATGAAGATGGCGAAGATCTGCGTGCCCATCACCGCCGCCAGCACGGGCAGGCTGGGATAGGGCGGGCGGAACAGCGTGCCCTGCACCCGCGAGACGAAGAACAGCAGGTGCCCGCCGGCGCACAATTGCAGGAACAGCATGGTCTGGATGTGCGACAGGTCCATGGGCAGCCGCGCCATGAGTTCCGGGCTCTTCATCCAGAACATGCCGAGCATGACGATGCCGAAGCTCTGCACCAGCGCCATGATGCCCATGATGGTCGAGAAGGAGAGGATGCGCTGCATGTTCCAGCGCACCGGTGAGTCCTGAACCTTCACATTGTCATAGGCGATGGTCATGATCGGGATGTCGTCAAGCAACGCCATGACGACGATCATGATCGCGGTGAGCGGCATGAAGTCGTAGACCAGATAAACCAGAACCACCACCAGCATGATATTCAGTGTCATGGCGATGCGGTAGTAGATGTAGCTGGTGATCCGCTCGAAGATCGCCCGCGCCTCCATGATGGCGTTGATGATGGTGGAGAGCCCCGGCGCGGTGAGGATGAGCGCCGCGGCGCTGCGGGCCGCGTCCGTGGCGCCGGAGACGGCGACGCCGCAATCGGCCTGCTTCAGGGCGGGGGCGTCGTTCACGCCGTCGCCGGTCATGGCGACGATGTGGCCGCGCTCCTGCAAGGCCTTCACGATCTGGAACTTGTGCTCGGGGAAGACGCGGCCGAAGCCGTCCGCCACCTCCACCGCGCGGGCGGCGTCGATGGCGATGTGCTCGGGGCCGGAATCCTGGCCGAACACGTCGCTCGCGACCAGCAGATGATCGCCGAGGCCGAGCTGGCGGGAAATCTCGCCGCCGATGGCCACGTCGTCGCCCGTCACCATCTTCACCGAGACGCCGAGCGCCTTGGCCCTGGCGATGGTCTCCGCCGCGTCCGGCCGGGGCGGGTCGAGCATGGGCAGGAGGCCGAGCAGCGTCCAGGTCTTGCCGTCGTCCGAGCGGGCGACGCCGAGCGCGCGGGTGCCGCTGCGGGCGAGGGTTTCCACCGCGTCGAAATAGCCCTTCGCATCGGCCTCCGAGAGGCCGCACTGGGCGGCGATGGCCTGCGGCGCGCCCTTGGCGAAATGCACGGTCTTGCCGTCCGGGCCGGTGACGCTCGCCACCGTCTTCTTGCTGACGGGATCGAAGGGCGTGAAGTCCACGCTCTTGTAGCCGTCCAGCACCTTCGGGTCCTTCACCGCGGCGATCACCGCCTTGTCGATGGCGTCGTCGCTCTGGCGCTGGGAGGCGAGTGCGGCGCCGAGGATGAGGTCGTCCGGCGCGGCCTTGCCCCACGGGATGGGCGCCTGGAGGGTGAGCTGGTTCAGTGTCAGAGTGCCGGTCTTGTCGGAGCACAGCACGTCCACGCCCGCCAGCTCCTCGATGGCCGAGAGGCGGGAGACGATGGCCTGCTGCTTGGAGAGCGCCAGCGCGCCCAGCGCCATGGTCACGGACATGACGGCCGGCGTCGCCACCGGCACCGAGGCCACCAGCAGCACCAGCACGATCTGCACGATGGCGCCGGCGTGCTGCCACTCCCAATGCCCGTCGGCGATGATGTCGCGGTGGACCTGCGCCACCACCAGCACCAGCGCCAGCGCGGCAGAGAGGATGATGAGGAAGTCACCCATCTGGATGACCGCCTTCTCCGCGTGCGACTTGGCGCCGGCCGAGGCGACGAGCTTCGCGGTGCGGCCGAAGAAGGTGGCGTTGCCGGTGGCGGTCACGAGGGCCGTCATGGTGCCCTGCCGCACGATGGAGCCGGAATAGCCGCTGTCGCCCACCGCCTTGGAGACGGGAAGCGACTCGCCGGTCAGCGCCGCCTGATCGACGGAGAGATACTTGCCCTCGATGAGGAGCAGATCGGCGGGCAGGGTCTCGCCGCCGGCGACGCTCACCACGTCGCCGGGCACGAGGGCGGCGGTGTCCACCGTCATCCACTTGTTGTCGCGCAGCACGCGGGCCTTGAGCGCGAGACCCTTCTTCAGCGCGGCCAGCGCGCTCGCGGCCTTGCTGTCCTGCCAGAAGCCGACGATGGCGTTGTAGATGAGCAGGCCCATGACCACGATGAAATCGGGCCAGTCCTGCCGGATGAGGGAGAGCAGCGCCGCCGCCTCGATCATCCAGGGGATCGGCCCCCAGAAATAGCCGACCAGCTTCTCCCACCGGCTGTCCTCATGGGCGACGATGGCGTTGGGGCCGTATTTCGCCTGCCGTTCGGCCGCCTCGGCGGCGGTGAGGCCCTTGGGCGAGGCGCCGAGTTCGGTGAACTTGGCGGCGATGGCCGCCGCATCCAGCCGGACGGCGCCGGAGGACGATCCCGCCGCCGGCTTCGCGGCGGGGGCCTCGGTGGGAGCTGCGGCGGCGAGGGCTGCGCTCTGTGCCATTGGACTTCTCCCGGTCAGGCGGAACGGGTGAGCGCCAGCGTGTGCTGGGCGATCATCAGTTCTTCGTTGGTGGGGATCACGAAGGCCGCGACGGCGCTGTCCGCCGTGGTGATGCGCGGCCCGTTGGCGGCATTGGCCGCCGGATCGAGGATGAGGCCGAAGGTGGCGAGGCGCTCCAGCACGGCGGCGCGCACCTTGGCCGAGTTCTCGCCGATGCCGGCGGTGAAGACGAGCGCATCGAGCCCGCCCAGCACCGCCGCATAGGCGCCGATGAACTTCACGAGGCTGTAGACGAAATAGTCCACGGCCAGCCTGTCGTCGGCCGCCGCGCTGTCCTGAAGCACCCGCATGTCGGCGCTGTCGCCGGAGAGGCCGAGGAGGCCGGACTGGCCGTAGAGCAGCTTTTCCAGCGCCTCGGGCGTGTAGCCGGCCGAGCGCAGCAGATAGAAGATCACGTCCGCCGGCACGTCGCCGGAGCGGGTCGCCATGGGCAGGCCGGTGAGGCCGGCGAAGGCCATGGAGGTCTCGACGCTCCTGCCGTCCAGCATGGCGCAGACCGAGGCGCCGCCGCCGAGATGGGCGGCGATGACCCGCCGCGCGCCGGGGGCGACCTTGGGCACCTGCCGGCTGATATAGTCGTAGGAGATGCCGTGATAGCCCCAGTGCCGCACGCCGGTGTCGCGCACGGCCTTGGGCAAGGCGTAGATCTGCGCCACCTCCGGCATGGTGCGGTGGAAGGAGGTGTCGAACACCGCCACCTGCGGCAGGCCGGGGAAGGCCTCGGCAATGGCCCGCGCGCCGCGCACGTTGAACGGCTGGTGCGAGGGTTCCATGGCGGACAGGCCGTCGAGATAGTCCAGCACCTCGGGCGTGATCTTCGCCGGGCCCTCAAACCGCGTGCCGCCGAGCACCACGCGGTGGCCGGCCGCCACCACCTTGATGTTGGCCTCGTGCTGCTCCAGCCACTGGACGATGTAGCCCAGCGCCTCCTTGTGGCTCAGGGCATGGCCGGAGCCCCATTCGTGGGCATCGATGGGCTTGCCGTCCGGCTCCTTGGCGATGAAGTGGGGATCGCCCGCCATGCTGTCGATGCCGCCCCGGCAGAGCAAAGGCGGGTCTTCCGCGTTCGACGTCCCATAGGCGCCGAACTTGAGGCTGGTGGAGCCGGAATTGACGACGAGAACGGCGTCGGTCATGGCAGCCTCGCTCAGTCGGCGGTGTGGGGAAGGATGGCGTCGGGCGTGCGCTTGAGCGCATCGGCGTAGATCACCGCCGCGGCGGCGGAGAAGCGCCGGGCCTCGGCGCTGTCGGCGCGGCTCGTCAGCATCACCGGCACGCGGGCGCCGACCACGAGGCCGGCGCTCTGGGCGTCGGCCATGAAGCCGAGGTTCTTGTAGACCATGTTGCCGGCCTCGATGTTGGGCACCAGCAGCACGTCCGCCGTGCCGGCGACGGGCGAGACGATGTGCTTCACCTGCGCCGCCGCGGCATCCACCGCCGCGTCCAGGTCGAGCGGGCCGTCCACGATGCCGCCGACGATCTGGCCCCGGTCGGCCATCTTGGAGAGGATGGCACCGTCGAGGGTGGCGGGCATCTTGGTGTGCACCATCTCCACCGCCGCCAGCACCGCCACCTTGGGCGTCTCGATGCCCAGCGCCTTCGCGAGGCCGATGGCGTTCTGGCAGATGTCGCGCTTCTGATCGGTGTCGGGGGCGATGTTGAGCGCCACATCCGTCACCAGCACGCGGCGGGCATAGGTGGGCACGGACATGATGGCGCAATGGCTGAGCAGCCGGCCGGTGCGCAGCCCCGCCTCCTTCGCCATCACCGCATGAAGCAGCACGTCGGTGTGAAGGCTGCCCTTCATGAGCGCCCCGACCTCGCCCGCGCCGGCCGCGGCGGCGGCCTTGGCGGCCGAGTCTTCCTCGCTCGTGGTGGAGACGATGCGGGCGCCGGAAAGATCGAGGCCGCCGGATGCGGCGATGCGGCGGATGTCCGCCTCCGGCCCGAACAGCACCGGCATGATGAGCCCGGCGGCGGCGGCATCGAGCGCGCCGGACAGGGCATCAAGGCTCAGGGGGTGGACCACGCCGGTGGGCAGGGGATCGAGCCCCTTGCAGCGCTCCAGCAGCGCCTCCAGCCGGTGCTCGGGCACGCTGACGCTGATGGCCTTCTCGGGCGCGGCCACGGTGATCTGAGCGGTGGCGACGATGGCGCCGGAGGGCGCCGTGATCGCGCCGTCGAGGCCGAGCGTGCGGTCTGCGGCGTTGGTGTCGCGCACGATGAGGGAGACGGTAAGCGGCACGTCGGCCGGCAGCGGCGCGGCGATGCGCACGCTGGAGGCGCGGATGGCCGCGCCGGGGCCGGGCAGGGCCGTGCCCACCAGGGCGGCGAACAGGGAGGCGGCAAGGCCGGCATCCGCCTGACCCGACCCGGCGCCGGCGAGCATGCCGGCATCGCCGAAGGCGGCGCCCCAGGCCCGCAGGTCCGGTGTGCGGATGATGCGGGTGGCGGACGCACTGTCGCCCGCTTTGATGTCCTCGAACAGATGATTGGCGATGGTGGGCACGAACATGCCTCCTCGGGCGCGTCACTGGGAGGGAAGGCGAGGAACAGGCGGGCCGGGGAATGGAGAAGTCCGGGCGCGGCGCGGGGGATGCGCCGCGCCCGTCTTCCCGGCTCAGACGGCTGCGGGGAGGTTCTGGCCGGGCACGGGGGCCGGCGCGGTCTTCACCGCTGCCAGCGCCACGGTCTTCGGCGCCGAGACGCCGAGGATTTCGGCCAGGCGTTCCACCAGGGCCCGCTCGCCGGAGGTGTAGGTGCCATCCGCCGTGGCGACGCCGACCACCTTGTTCACCAGATCCTGCCGCTGGCCCGGATCTGTGACCAGACGGGCGATGGCCTCCACCGCCTTCTCCCGTTCCAGGAGCAGGATGTAGAACTGGTCACGCACCAGCGTCTTGAACTCGGGCAGCGAGAGCTGCATCAGCTTCTGCCGCGTCTCATTGAGCGAGCTGGCGGCCGCCTCGTCCAGCGCGCGTGTCACCGAGAGCACGTAGAGCGAGGCGCGCACCAGCGCCTCGTTGAAGCCGCCTTCGGCCACGCGGTCGCGGAACTCGGCGATCTTGCGGTCGCGGAAGGCTTCCTTCTGCGGGCTGTTGGCCGGCAGCTCGCGGACCTTCCCGTCGAGGTTGAGCCCCAGCAGGCCGTGCAGCACCGGCGAGCCGTAGACGGCGAAGAAGGACTGCTCCACCGCCCGGTCGCGCATATCCCGCCAGCCGTCGAGGGCGGCGTTGATCTGGTCGGACCAGAAGTTCTGCGCCGTGACGAAGGGATTGGAGGCGTCCGCCGGCTTGCGGGCCGTGGTGACGTCGGCGGCGAGCTTCTCCACCCCCTTCATGAGCGGGTTGGTATCCGCGAACAGGGAGTAGGAGAGCCGCAACGGATTGAAGCGGAACAGCGCATCCGCGAGCTGCGGCGTCGCCATCGCCTTCACGACGGGCTGGAGGAAGGTGCGATAGAGCGAGTGGTTGATCTCCGACACCCGCCGCGCGGCGGCGAAGGCGCGATCGTCCTCCACGCTGTTGCGGCCATAGGCGCGGATGTCGTCCAGCGAGCGCAGCTCGAAGCGCGAATGCCAGGCGGGACCACCGGCCTTCACCTGCTCCTCGGAGGCCGGCTCGATGACCAGCTCGTAGAGGCCGGGGGGCAGGCAGTCGATGAGGTCCATGAGGCGCACCAGCTCCTCGTCCTCCTTCGCTCCCACCTTGGCGGAAACGAAGATGGCGAGGTGGCCCACCTTCTGGTTCATGCAGTAGACGATGGTGCGACCCTCGGCGCGGATGTCGTCCACGTCCCTGTAGAGGTCGACGATCCAGCCCAGCGTCTGCGGCGGCGGGGAGATGTTGTCGCCCTGCGAGGTGAAGACGATGACCGGCGAGGAGATGTTGCGCAGGTCGAACACCTTGCCGTCGGTGGAGCGCACCTCGTTGCGGGTGAGCTTGTCGCCGATGAAGAATTCATCGACCAGGAACTGGATCTCGTCGCCGTTCAGCTTGATGAAGTCGCCCCACCACTTCTCGAACTCGAGATAGCGCGGGCCTTCCGTATCCACCTTCGACCAGACGTCATACTGCTTGCCCCACAGCCAGTTGGCCGGGTTCAGATTGTCGAAGTTCAGGATCAGCCAGGTGCCGTCGAACTTGCCGCCGCTGAGGTCGCTGATGAGGTTGGTCAGCCACGAGCCGCCGAGCAGGCCGCCGGAATAGCGCATGGGGTTCTTGCCGTGCACGCCCTGCCAGTAGGACATGGGCGAGCCCGCCACCATGCAGGGGCCGAACAGGTCCGGCCGCAGCATCGCCACCATCAGCGTCTGGTAGCCGGCCTGGCAATTGCCGATGGCGAAGGTGGGCGGCGCCTCCGGATGCATCTGCCGGATCCGCTCGAAGAAGGAGACCTGACCTTCCACCACGTCGAGGAAGGTCTGCCCCGGCTCCGGCTCGGCGGCGAAGCCGATGAAGTAGACCGGATGCCCGGTGCCCAGCGCCTCGCCGATCTCGCTCTCGGTCTTGAACCCGCCGATGCCCGGCCCCTGCCCGGCGCGCGGGTCCACCACCACCACCGGCCGCTTCCGCGGGTCCACCACCACTCCGGCGGGGGGGACGATGCGGGACAGGGAGTAGTTGATCGGCCGCGGCAGCGCCCGCCCGCTCACCAGCACCTCATGGTCGAAGGAGAGCACCGTCGCCATGGGTCGTGAGGTCATATCGTGCTGCTCGTTCCCCCTCCGGCGGAGGAGGTCGAGGAAGAGGACCTGGCGCTGGGCGGCGTCCACGAGGTAGGCGCCGAGAGGTCCGCCCTGACTCGCACCTGAACCCATGCCGAACTGTGGGTTGAATGCCGGTGAAAGTCCCTTCTGGAATGCCGACATCGCGGCATTCGGGTCGAACCGCAGCAGGTTCTGGAAGGGGGAAAGGACAGGGGAGGGGGCAGGCGTATCGGCGGCCATGACGGGCTCCCGTCTCTCGCCGGCCCAACGATTGCGACAGGCCGGACGTTGCTTTCGCACGTGCGAATGGCCGCAGCTAAGGTCCCGTCTCTCCCTCGGGTCAATTCCGTTGATCTACGGGTGCGGGAGCATCCGTATCTATCCGGAACGCCAGCGAAATTTGATGTGGCGCAAGAATGGCGTGCATTCTGCTGCACTGCAGCCAGAATTGAGGTTGGCCGCTACCGAAAGCCGGCGTGCACCCTTGCCATTGCTGGATTGTCGAAATGGCGCCGAGAGCAAAGTTTGCCCTGCAGCGGTAGGGCGCCCCGGCGCCCTACTGGTCCTTGGGCTTCAGGAAGGACAGGAGGAAGTTCTCTTCCTTCTTGGGACCATGCTTCAGCTCGGCCACCACCACCATCTTCTTCACTTCACCGCGTTTGAAGGCGGCAAGGAACTTGTCGTAGTCCTTGACCGACACGCAGCCGTTGGAATCTCCACGCGGACCAAGGAGATAGGGGTGGGCGAGGATGCCGGCGCGGCCGTACATCCGGCCGGTTCCGATGGGATTGAGGCGCACCGCCTCGATGCCGTGGAACAGGGATTCGCGCATGGTCAGCTGGTAGGTGTTGGGCGGGGTCGGGCCCACCATGCGCTTGTTGACGGCACGCACGTCGTCGAAGGTATCGCCGTAGCCAGAATGGGCTTCCAGCCGATCCCCGTTCGGCATGTAGACGACCTTGGCCTTGATGTCGTAGATGGCATAGCCGCTGCCGGGCGTGGGCAGCGCCGGCTCATCCTCTGAGAGCGTCGGCGTCTCTGGAGCCGGGGCCTGGCTGCCGGGGACGGCAGAGGGCGTGTCCGTCAGGGAGGCGTCGGGCAGGGACGCGTAGGCGAGGCGCTGGTTCGGCATGGCCGGCTTGCGCAGGGGCAGAGGCACCGCGCCCTGGTCAAACTGTTCCAGCGCCTTGATTCCGTCCGCGGCAGCCACCTGGTTCCGGTTCAGCGGATTGGCCATGGGCAGCGGCACGACGCGGCCGGTGAGGCGCGCGGAATTGTCCGACGGTCCAGGCCCGGCGGCAAAGGACCGGCCATCAATGGCCACGTTGGTCAGGTAGATGCTGCCCGGATCGACGCCCAGCGCGCCGGAGCCGACGACGAGCGAAATCTCGGTCACGGTCGTTCCCGCGGCCGCCATGCTGAGCTCGCGGACGAGGGGGCGGTTGACGATCTGGGGCGGCGGTGCGGAGACGCCGAACGCGAACGAGCCTTGCGTGTACCAGACGGCCCCTGCGGCAACCATCAGGCCGGCAACGACGCCCGTGCCGATGCCGACGAGGGTGCCGCGGCGGGACGTGCTGCGCGGCCGGGGATCCGAGGCGTGGGGGTCGTAGTCGGAGGCATCGACCTCCTCCTCGTGGACATGCGGCGTCCAGTGCCAGTCGGCCCGGTCATGCCAGTCGGCATGGGGATCAGCGTCGTCGCGGTCCCATTCACCGTGGTCGCGCAAGCCTGCGTCATGGCCCGCGCGCGCGTCATGCTCGCTCGCGTCGTCCTGCCAAGCCGCGTATTCCTGCCGGTCCGAGTGCCTCATGGTCCCCGCTATCAGCGCTGCCGGTCGGTACCGGCTCCGTTCGTCCATCGCAGGGTCCCTCGGTCTAACGCATCGCACAAACCTTGCCCGGTTCGGATCTTCTCCGACCGACCACCGGCTCTGAACGCTGCGCCCGCGCGGCCCCGCCGCACATTCCCGCCAGCCCTGCAACCTTGCCGAAATTCGGTTTCTTTTCCCTTTACGCCCCACGCTAGACCAGATCACGACGGCGAGAACAAGGCCGTTCGCACGGAAACTTTACCAAGGGAAGGCCGTCTTGGCGAGGGGCGAACATGACGTAACGTCATATGGGCAACCCCCTCCCGAGGCCCTTCATTCTTCAGGCTCCGGCTTGCGCCAGGATGTCCTTCAGCACGGGTGCGACACCGGCGCGGAAGGCGCGAACTGCGTCGCGGACGATGGGGTCGAGATCCTCCGGCGTCGTGGTGCCGTACACGTAGCGGCGGATCGCAAGGTAGAAAATGCGCCCGTGCAGACCCCAGAACAGCTCGGCCTCGCGTTCGCTGACCGGAATTTCGCCGGGGGCCGGCAGCTTCAGCTCTGCCCTGAGCTCGGCGCAGGCGGGCAGGATGATCTGGTCGCGGACGATCATGAGGTAGCGGCTGGTGATGTCGAACGACTTGAGGCCGGAAAAGGCGAAGATTCGCACCCAGTGGTAGTCGAAAACCTGTTCGACATATTCGAGATAGAATTGCGTGAGCCGCGCCTCCAACGGCTTGGATCGGTCGGTCACGAGAGGCGCCCAGTCTGCCTTCCAGCGGCTGAGATAGACGTGCTCGTAGACCCGCTCGATGAGCGCTTCCTTGGAAGGGATGTAGCGGTAAATGGCGGAATGGGTGATTCCCATCCGCTTCGCCAGCTCGCGCGTCTGTCCCTCGAATCCGTGCTCGGCGAAGAAGCGCACGGCTTCCTCGATGATCGCCTGTTCGCGATCCGCCGCGCGCATGTGCTGGCGACGGGGGCGGGTGGGCGGCGTCGGCTTCTGGTCGGGAGTGGGCTTCAAGGCGAGTCCGTTCGGCGCATGGGCCGGGCGCCCACCGTCCTGCGATAGCGCAACCTTCCCGCGCCACCAAGGGTCTCCGAGCGCGGCGACGCCCGCTCCCACGTCGCGGCGGCAGCTCCTGTGGCGAGTGAAGTCGAGGAAAAGATGAAGGAAGGCAATAATCATATATCCGGACGGGAATAGCGTCGCGCTGCACTGCAATGATTTGCCTGCCAGCGCTTTTCCCAAGCTCTTCGCCAATGGTCGCGCAGCACTATTGACAGGCACACCGGCCTGAGATCATGTTGTGACCAAGTGGTCACTAAAATGAAGCCACGCTCGACCGGGAGGAGCCTGCCCTTGAAAGCCCGCGCTTTCGCCTATGCGCGTCCGTCGAGCCTTGCCGAGGCGCATGCCGCCTTTGCCGGGGCCGATGGGGATGCGAGCTACATCTCCGGCGGGCAGAGCCTCGTGCCGGCGCTGGCGATGCGGCTGCAGGCGCCGCAGGTGCTGATCGACCTCTGCGCGATTCCCGAGATGCGCGGCGTCCGGCTGGACGGGGAAACCCTGCGCATCGGCGCGCTCACCCGCCATGCCGAAACGCTGACCGAGCCGCTGATCCGGACCCATGCGCCGTTGCTCACGGCCGCCGCGCCTTTCGTCGCCCATCCCGCCATCCGCAATCGCGGCACGGTCGGCGGCAGCGTGGCGCTGGCCGATCCGGCGTCCGAATTCCCAGCCATGATGCTGGCGATGGGCGCCGAGATGGACATCTCCGGGGTCGACGGCATGCGCCGCGTTGCCGCCGATGACTTCTTTCAGGACCTCTACCAGACCGCCATCGAGCCCGGAGAAATCCTCGTGGCGCTGCATGTGCCCGCCGCCGGGCCGCGCCATGTCTGTGCCTTCGACGAGATGGCGCGGCGTCGCGGCGACTACGCCATGGTCGGCGGCGGCATCCTCGCGGAGCGAGACGGGGCCATTATCGACAACCCGCGCATCGCCCTCTTTTCTGTCGGCCCGACGGCGGTGCGCGCCCGCAACGCCGAGGCCGAGATCGCCGGCAAGGCGCTCGATGCCGACACCATCGCCGCCGCCCAGCGCGCGCTGGATACGGACATCGATCCGCTGGACGACGTCGAGATTCCCGCCGCCATGCGCCGCCACCTCGCGCGCGTCCTGCTCGGGCGTCTGCTGCGCAAGCTGGAGACCTGCTCATGAATATGATGGCGGGCGCAGTCCCCCTCTCCCTCACCGTCAATGGTGAACAGATCGCCCGCATGGTCGCGCCGCGGACCACGCTGGCGGATTTCCTGCGCACGGACCTCGAGCTCACCGCCACCCATGTGGGCTGCGAGATGGGGGCATGCGGCGCCTGCATCGTGCTGCTGGATGGGGTGCCAGTGCATTCCTGCCTCGTCTTCGCTGTGCAGGCGCAGGGGCAGCGCGTCGAGACGGTGGAGGGACTTGTCGCCAGCGGCGCGCTGGCGCCGCTCCAGCACGCGTTCCATGAGCGCAACGCGCTGCAATGCGGCTTCTGCACGCCGGGCATGCTGGTGAACGCCCACGCCCTGATCGCGAACGGTGGCGTGCCGGATCGCGAGGAGATTCGCGACGCCATCTCCGGCAATTACTGCCGCTGCACCGGCTACGAGGCCATCGTGGACGCCATCGAGGCCGCCGCCCGCAAGGCGAACGGGGAGGGTGCAGAATGAACGCCCCGTTCGACCGTCCGCTCGGCGCGGCGCCCCATCTTGAGCCGGGCGTTCATGTGGGCCGCCCGCTGCCGCGCCCCAATGCCAAGCGGCTGGTGGCGGGGCGGGGCAACTATGTCACCGACATGAAGCTGCCGCGCATGCTGCATGCGGCCTTCGTGCGCTCGCCCTTCGCCCATGCCCGCATCGTCAGCATCGACGTGGAGGCCGCCCGCGCGGCGCCCGGCGTTGCTCTGGTGGCGACGGGGGAGGACCTTGCGAAGCTGTGTACGCCGTGGGTGGGCACGCTCGACCATTTCAAGGGCATGAAGTCCGAGCCCCAGCTTCCGCTGCCCCTCGACCGCGTGACATGGAGCGGGCAGGCGGTGGTGGCCGTGGTGGCGGAAAGCCGTGCCGCCGCCGAGGATGCCTGCGAGCTGGTGGAGATCGAGTATGAGGACCTGCCCGTCCTCGCCGATCTCGACACGGCGCTGGCGCCCGATGCGCCCCGCCTCGTGGAGGGCTTCGCCGACAATCTGTGCTTCCGCTCGGCGCTGGAGAGCGGCGCGGTGGATGATCTGTTCGCGTCTGCCGCGCATGTGGTGGAAGCGGACCTCGCCTTCGGCCGCCACACCGGCGTGACGCTGGAGCCGCGCGCGCTCATCGCCGATTACGACGCGAGCGAACATGCGCTGACCGTCCATCACGGCACCCAGACACCGTTCCAGTTCCAGGACCTCTATTCCCGCCACTACGGCATTCCCGAAGCCCGCGTGCGGGTGGCGGCGCCGGATGTGGGCGGCTCCTTCGGCGTGAAGCTGCACGTCTATCACGAGGACATGGCGGTCATCGGCCTGTCCATGCTCGCCGGCCGGCCAGTGAAATATGTGGTCGATCGGCTGGAGGCCTTCGTCTCCGACATCCATGCCCGCGACCATCGCGTGAAGGCGAAGGCGGCAGTGGGCGCGGACGGCCGCATCCTCGCCATGGCGGTGGAGGACGAGACCGCCATCGGCGCCTTCTCCACCTATCCCCGCACCAGCGCGGTGGAGGGCAACCAGGTCATCCGCCTCATCGGCGCGCCCTACCTGCTAGAGGCCTACCGCGCCGATCTGAAGGTGGTGTTCCAGAACAAGACGCAGACGAGCCAGTATCGTGCCGTGGGCCATCCCATCGCCTGCGCCGTGACCGAGCATCTGATGGAGAAGGCCGCTGCCGCGACCGGGCTCGACCCGTTCGAGGTGCGCGCGCGTAACCTCATTCCGGACGACGCCTATCCCTGCCAGTCGCTCACCGGCTTCAAGTTCGAGCAGCTCTCCCACGAAGCCTGTCTCGCGAAGCTCAAGACGCTGATGGACTATGACCGCCTGCGCGCCGAGCAGGCGGAGCTGCGTGCCCGCGGCATCCATCGCGGCATCGGCATCGCGGCCTTCGTCGAGATCACCAATCCCACGCCCGCCTTCTACGGCATCGGCGGGGCGCGCATCTCTGCGCAGGATGGGGCGGTCATCAAGATCACCCCGTCCGGCGAGGTGCGCTGCCTGATTTCGGTGACGGAGCAGGGGCAGGGGACCGAGGCCATCATCGGCCAGATCGTCGCTGACTATCTCGGTGTCTCCCGGGACATCGTGCGCGTCATCACCGGTGACACCGAGGTGACGCCCCACGGCGGTGCCACATGGGCCTGCCGCGGTGCCGGGATCGGCGGCGAGACGGCCCTTCAGGCGGCGAAGAAGCTCAAGGCCAACGTGCTGAACGTAGCCGCCGCCATCCTCCAGGCGCAGCCGGGCGACCTTGATCTCGTCGATGCCGAGGTGGTGGACAAGGCGGGGGGCGCCGCGCGCCTTAGCCTCGCCGAGGTCGCGCGCATCGCCTATTTCCGCTCCGACACGCTGCCGCCGGGCACCGACGCGCAGCTCACGGTGGCGCACCATTATGCGCCGTCCGGCTACCCCTTCGCCTTCACCAACGGCATCCACGGCTGCCATGTGGAGGTGGATGCGGAGACGGGACTCGTCAAAATCCTCAAGCACTTCGTGGTGGAGGATTGCGGCCGCATCATCAACCCGCTCCTCGTGGAGGAGCAGGTGCGCGGCGGCGTGGTGCAGGGGCTCGGCGCCGCCTTCTTCGAAGAATGCCGCTACGACGAGGCCGGCCAGCTCGTGAACGGCTCGCTCGCCGATTATCTCGTGCCCATGTCCTGCGAGATGCCGGACATCGTGATCGCCCACATGGAAACGCCGACCCGCGATACAGAGCTTGGTGCCAAGGGCTGCGGCGAGGCGGGCACCGCAGCGTCCTCGGCCGCCGCGCTCAACGCGGTCAACGACGCCCTCGCGCCGCTGGGCGCCGAGCTGACCCAGATTCCCATGACCCCCGCGCGCATCCTGAAAGCGCTCGGCGCCTACTGACGACCGCCCACAGCCAAAAAACAAGACACACCGGGAGGATTTCATGACCAAGCGGACCGACCATCCCCTCTCCAGCGTATCCCGCCGCACCGTGCTCGCCGGCCTCGGCGCCGCGGGCGTCGGCCTCATCGCGTCGCCGGCCATTGTGCGGGCGCAGGCGGAGACCATCCGCATCGGCTTCCCCACCCCGCTCACCGGCCCCTTCGGCGCCGAGGCAAAGGACCAAGTGAAGAGCGCGGAACTCGCCGTGAAGCTCGTCAACGACAAGGGCGGCATCGCCGGCCGCAAGGTCGAGCTGCTGGTCCGCGACGACAAGCTGAATGCCGGCGAGGCAGCGACCCGCACCCTTGAGCTGATCGAGAAGGACAAGGTCCACGCGGTGGTCGGCGCGCTCTCCAGCGCCGTTCAGCTCGCGGTGAACGAAGTGACGCGCGCCCGTGGCGTCATCTACGTCTCCATCAGCCAGTCCGACACCATCAACGAGGTCAAAGACTTCTCGAAGTACACCTTCCACGAGGCGCTCAATCCGCACATGACTACGGCCGCCGTGGCGCGGGCGACCTTCAAGAAGGGCTCGAAGGTGGCGCTGCTCGGCGCCGACTACGCCTACGGCCACGAAATGATGCGCGGCTTCAAGCGCGCCGCCGGCGAACTCGGCGCCGAGATCGTCGGCGAGATCCTCCACCCCTTCGGCGCGGCGGACTATTCCACGCTGATGCCGCGCATCCGTGCCCTGAAGCCGGACATCCTCGCCATCTGCAACTTCGGTCGTGACCAGGCCAACTCCATCAAGCAGGCCAACGACTTCGGCATGAAGAAGCAGATGCAGATCGTGGTGCCGGTTCTGCTGCACAACCAGCGCATCGCCGTGGCGCCCGACGTGTTCGAGGGCATCATCGGCGGCGCCAACTATTACTGGGCGCTGGAGAGCACCATCCCCTCCGCCAAGACCTTCAACGACGCCTACAAGGCGGCGTACGGCTCGCTTCCGACCGATTACGGCGCGTACGGGTTCACCGGTGTCTCTGCGCTGCTCCTGGCCATGGCGAAGGCCGGCGGGACGGACACGGACAAGGTGATCGAGGCCCTGGAAAACCTGAAGTATGACGTGGCCAAGGGGCCGCAATACTTCCGCAAGTGCGACCACCAGTCGGTGCAATCGGTGCTGGTGCTGAAGTCCAAGGCCAAGGCCGACATGAAGAGCGAGCAGGACCTGTTCGACATCGTCGAGAACGTCCCCGGCTCCGAGCAGATGCTGCGCTCCTGCGGCGAACTGGGCTTCCCGACCTGAGACCTGATCCCTTCTCCCCTTGCGGGAGAAGGTGGATCGCGGCGCAGCCGCGAGACGGATGAGGGGAAGGCAGCAACAGCGCGATCCAACCCCTCACCCCCGGCCCCTCTCCCGCAAGGGGAGAGGGGATAAGCGCTCCGCAAGTCCGCCCCGAGAGACGCCCGATGGACCTTGAACTCATCCTCATGCAGC
Organism: Xanthobacter aminoxidans; assembly: GCF_043193615.1. Taxonomy (NCBI): domain Bacteria; kingdom Pseudomonadati; phylum Pseudomonadota; class Alphaproteobacteria; order Hyphomicrobiales; family Xanthobacteraceae; genus Xanthobacter; species Xanthobacter aminoxidans. The sequence goes on from NZ_JBAFUS010000002.1 coordinate 804,177, forward strand.
TGTTCTCCGGGCTTGCGCTCGGGGCGATCCTGGTGATGGTCGCCCTCGGGCTCACCATCGTGTTCGGCATGCTGGGCATCGTGAATTTCGCCCATGGCGCCCTGTTCATGGTGGGCGCCTATGCGGGGCTGTGGGTCGCCGCGCAGACCGGCAGCTTCTGGTGGGCGCTCATCGTCGCGCCCCTTGCGGTCGGCGTGCTGGGCATGCTCATCGAGCGCTTCCTGATCCGGCCGCTCTATGGCCGCACGCCGGATGATCCGCTGCTGCTCACCTTCGGCCTTGGCTATGTGCTGGTGGAGGCCGTGCGCATCACCTTCGGCACGGACGGCATTCCCTTCTCGGCGCCCGACGCGCTTCAGGGCGTGGTGGACCTCGGGGTCGGCTATTTCCCCATCTATCGCCTGTTCGTCATGGGCGTGGTGGCGGTCATCCTGCTGCTGCTCTGGGTGGCGCTGGAGAAAACCCGCTTCGGCCTCATCGTGCGGGCTGGCGCGCGCGATCCGCTCATCATGAAAGTGCTGGGGGTGGACGTGAGCCGGCTGTGGCTGCTGGTGTTCGGCCTCGGCGTCGGCCTCACCGCGCTGGGTGGCGTACTGGCCGCGCCCATGCGCAACGTGAGCCCGGAGATGGGCACGCTGGTGCTGGCGGAGGCCTTCGTCGTCACCGTCATCGGCGGCATGGGCTCGCTGCTCGGGGCCGTGGTGGCGGGGCTGCTCGTGGGCGTCGCCGTGAGCATGACCGCGCTGTTCGCTCCCGAGATGGCGACCATCGTCATGTTCGGCCTGATGGCCCTCATCCTCCTCGTCCGACCGCAGGGCCTGTTTGGCCGGCCGGCCGGCGCCTGACGGAACCCGGCGCGTGAACGGAGACGATACCATGACCACAACCGACCTCGCCGCCGGGCAGGGCGTGGCGCCGCGCACCCTGCCGAAGGCCGGCGCCGCGCTGGATCGCTGGCGCGTGCCGCTCACCATCGCCGTGCTCGCGGTGCTGCCCTTCGTGCTGCCGTCGCAAGCGCTGGCGGTGAACGTGCTGATCTACGGCCTGTTCACCGTGGGCTTCAACCTGCTGTTCGGCTACACGGGCCTTCTCTCCTTCGGCCATGCCGCCTTCTTCGGCACGGGGGCGTACCTGACAGGAATGGCCATCGCGCTTCTCGGCTTCGGCTGGTTTCCGGCCATGCTCACGGGCATCGTCGGCGCGAGCCTGCTCTCGGTGGTGATCGGCGCGCTCTCCATCCGCACGCGCGGCATCTATTTCTGCATGGTCACTTTGGCGCTCGCGCAGCTCGTCTATTACGTCGCGCTCCAGGCGTCCGGCTGGACCGGCGGCGAGAATGGCCTGCGCGGTTTCACCGTGGCGAAGGCCGACCTGATCGGCGGCTTCTCGGTGAACCTGCTGAACCCGCTGGCGAAATACTACTTCATCATGTTCTTCGCCGCGCTGGCGCTGTGGTTCGTCTCGCGGGTGCTGAACTCCCCCTTCGGCGCGGCCATCGAGGCGGTGCGCGAGAACGAAACCCGCGCCCGCGCCTGCGGCTTCGACGTGGAGCGCACCAAGCTCCTGTCTTTCGTTCTCTCCGGCGCCCTGTGCGGCCTCGCCGGCACGCTTTCCGCGCTGCATCTGTCCATCGTGCCGCTCGATGCGCTGGGCGTTCACACCTCCTCCATCGTGGTGATGATGACCATGCTGGGCGGTGCCGGCTCCTTCTTCGGGCCGTTCGTGGGAGCGCTGGTGTTCCTGCTGATCGAGGATGTCGCCTCGCTGTGGACCACCCATTGGCAGCTCATCGTCGGCATCGTCTTCATCTTGTTCGTGCTGTTCCTGCCCAAGGGCATCTGGGGCAGCCTGATCCAGATCGTGCGCCGCAGGAGGGCGTCATGAGCGCGCTGATGGAAGTGACGGACGTGGGCCGCTCCTTCGGTGGCTTCGTCGCCCTCGCGGGCATCTCGGCCAGCTTCGAGCGCAACAAGGTGACGGCAGTGATCGGCCCGAACGGCGCCGGCAAGAGCACCTTCTTCAACGTGCTTTCCGGCGTGCTCCAGCCCTCGACTGGCTCCATCCGGTTCAAGGGGCGGGAGTTGAAGGGACTGAAGCAGCACCGCTTCGCCCATCTCGGCATTGCCCGCTCCTACCAGATCACCAACCTCTTTCCCGAGCTGTCGGTGGAGGAGAACGTGCGTGTGGCGGCGCAGGCGCTGAAGACGCGCTACGACGTCTTCAGCCATCGCGATCGCTATCCCGAGCTGACGCAGAAAGCAGAGGCGGCGCTGGCCGAGGTGGGCCTCACCCATCGTCGCGCCCGCCGCGCCCGAGACCTCGCCCATGGCGAGCAGCGGGCGCTGGAGATCGCCATCGCGCTGGTGGCGAACCCCGAGCTTCTGCTGCTCGACGAGCCCACGGCCGGCATGGGGCCGGAAGAGACCAAGGAGATGGTGGCGCTCATCGAGCGCCTCGCGGCGGACCGCACCATTCTCCTGGTCGAGCACAAGATGAAGATGATCCTCGGCCTGTCGGACCGCATCCTGGTGCTGCATCACGGCCGCCTCATCGCCGACGGCGCGCCGGCGGCGGTGCAGGCCGATCCGGAAGTCCGCCGCGTCTATCTGGGGCAGAACGATGGCTATGCTTGAGGTCGAAAAGCTCAATGCCTGGTACGGGCCGAGCCACGTCGTCCACGATCTGACGTTCAGGATCGAACAGGGCGAAATCGTCGCCCTCGTCGGTCGCAACGGCGCCGGCAAGACGTCCACCCTGCGCGCCATCATGGGGCTCATGCCGCGGGCGGAAGGCCGGGTGACGTTCGACGGCAAGGACTTGCTGCCGCTCGGCGCGCACGCCCGCTTCCGCCTCGGTCTCGGCTACGTGCCGGAGGAGCGGCGCATCGTCTCCGGCCTTACGGTGCGGGAAAACCTGCAGCTCGGCCTCGTCGCCGCCGCGCGCACGGACGAGCGCGCGGCCATCGACGAGATCGCCAAGAGCTTCCCGCGCCTGAAAGAGCGGCTGGAGCAGCAGGGGACCACCATGTCCGGCGGCGAGCAGCAGATGCTCGCCATCGCCCGCGCCATCATCTCCAAGCCGAAGATGGTGCTGCTGGACGAGCCCTCCGAAGGCATCATGCCGGTGCTGGTGGAGGAGATGGGCGTGCTCTTCCGGCGGCTGCGCGACCAGGGCACGACGCTGCTTCTGGTGGAGCAGAACGTGGAATGGGCGCTCAATCTCGCGAGCCGCGCCATCATCATCGATCAGGGCGAGCTGGTGCATCAATCGAGCGCTGCTGCACTGCTCGCCGACAAGGACATCCAGGATCGCTATTGTGCGGTCTGAGCGCCATCGCCGAAGAGCGGCACGCGCGAACGAGAACAAGGGGAGGACCATCCCGTGGAACTGACCGGCGAATATCGCATCAGCGCCCCGCGCGAGACCGTGTGGAAGGCGATCCTTGATCCTGAGATGCTCAAGCGCTGCATTCCCGGCTGCAAGGAGCTGGAGCAGACGGGCGACAACGCCTATGCCGCCAAGGTGCAGGTGAAGGTGGGGCCGGTCTCGGCCACCTTCTCCGGCTCGGTGGAACTCACCGACATGGAGGCCCCTGCCGGTTGCCGCATCGTCGGGCAGGGCAATGGGGGCATCGCCGGCTTCGCCAAGGGCGAGGCCAAGGTGTCGCTGGCCGAGGATGGCGCCGACACCATCCTGACCTACGTGGCGGACGCCCAGATCGGCGGCAAGCTCGCCTCTCTTGGCGGACGCCTCGTGCAGGCGACCGCCAAGAAGCTCTCCGACCAGTTCTTCACCAGCTTTGCCGAAGCGCTGAACGCGCCGGCCGAGGTGCCTCCGGCGGCCGAGGCATCCTGACCATCACACTGGTCCCGAGGCCGGCGCAGGTCTGCTGTAGCTTACGTCGGCCTCACTTCACCCGGGTTCACTTTATCCGCGCCGCATAATCCTCCGGCTTGAAGCCGACGATCAGATCGCGCCCGTGCTCCAGCACAGGGCGCTTGATCATGGAGGGGTGCGCCAGCATCAGCGCCAGAGCCTTTGCCTCGTCGATGTCGGCCTTGTCGGCGTCAGGGAGCTTCCTGAAGGTGGTGCCGGCCCTGTTAAGCAGCTTTTCCCAGCCGACCTTCTTCGCCCAGCCCTGAAGCGTCTTCGCGTCTATGCCGGCCGACTTGTAGTCGTGAAAGGCATAGGCGACACCCTTCTCATCGAGCCAAGCGCGCGCCTTCTTCATGGTGTCGCAGGCCTTGATGCCGTAGATCGTCGTCGTCATCGCAATCCCCCGTCTGAAAGCACCGACCTTACCCAAGGGCGCGCCGCCGCGCGCGCGGCTTTCGCGTCGCAGGGCCGTTGAACGGCGCCTGCTGCTCATGTAACATATCAGTGCAATCCCAATTGGACGGGCAATAAAAGGCAGGGCAGGACGCATGAAGACCTATCGGGGAGACCGCACCATCGACGGCATCGCGGTGACGGTGGACGGCAAGCCGCTGCCGCAGCGCACCGACATCGCCAAACTGAGCAGCGACGGCTTCGAGTGGAGCTATGAGGGGCAGGCCCCCGCCCAACTCGCCCTCGCCTTGCTCGCCGACCACCTCGGCGACGACCGGCGCGCCTATTCGCTGCACGACCAGTTCATGCGCGACGTGGTCGCCAATTTCGCCAACGAGTGGGAGATGACCTCCGACGATATCGACGCCGCGCTCCACCGCGTCGCAGCCTGATCGGCATCCGCCCGAGGCTTGACGGCAGGAGACGAATCCGTCGTCTCAGAGACAAGGCAGGGGGAGCAAGCGGCATGGCGAAGGCGGGGTCCAAGGCAGGGGCCATTGCGGGCTCCGTGGCGCCGGTGCGGCGCCAGAAGCGGCAATCCGCGCTGGCCGGAGGCGAAGGCGCGCTTGATCTCCTGTTGGAGCCGCTCCGCGAAACCCGCAAGGAGCCTCGCACCCCCGCCCGTCGCGCCCGCAAGGATGAGCCGGTGACGGAAGATGCGAGCCTCACCGATCGCGCCTACCGCATCCTTGAGGAACTGATCGCGACCCTGCAACTGCCACCGGGCGCGGTGCTTTCCGAACTCACGCTTTCCGACCGGCTGAAGATCGGCCGCACGCCCATCCGCGAGGCACTGCAACGCCTTGCCCGCGACGGGCTAGTCGTGGTGCTGCCGCGGCGCGGCGTGCTGGTGTCGGATATCAACCTGCGCACCCAGCTTCGCCTGCTGGAGGTGCGGCGCGTGCTGGAGGTGCTGATGGCCGGCCTCGCCGCCGAGCGCGCCACGTCTGAGGAGCGGGACGCTTTCGCCGAGATCGCCGGCTCCATGCGGCAGGCGGCCGAGGTGGAGGACGACCTCGCTTTCATGCGCCTCGACAGGCGCTTCAACCTTTTGATGGCGCAGGCGTCGCGCAACGAGTTCGCGGTGCGCTCCATGGGCCTCATGAACGCCCTGTCGCGTCGCTTCTGGTACCAGCATTACCGGGAGGTCGCCGACCTGCCGCTCGCCGCCCGGCTCCACGCCGAGGTGGCCGAGGCGGTGGCCCGCCGCGACCGCAAAGGGGCCGAGACCGCGGCCGCCAACCTCGTGGATTATATCGAGGATTTCGCCCGCAAGACGCTGGATGCGTGAGGGGTGATGCTCCCCTCTCCCACAAGAGGAGAGGGAGCCTTGAACCCTCAGAAGATCACGACGCTGCGAATGGTCTCGCCGGCCTTCAGCGCGGCAAACCCGTCGTTAATTTCCTCCAGCGCGATCCGTCGGGAGATGAGGCCCTTGAGGTCCAGCCGTCCGGCAAGCGCGGCTCGGGCGAGGAAGGGGAAGTCGCGCGCGGGGCGGGCACCGCCATAGGAGACGCGGCGGATGCGCTTTTCCGCCATCAGCGAGCCCCAGCGGAAGGACACGTCCTTCGTCACATCGATCTTGCCGAGCCAGATCACCTCGCCGCCCGGCCGCACCGCCTCCACCGTCGCGCGGAAGGCAATCGGGCTGCCGGCCGATTCCAGCACCACGTCAGCGCCGCGGCCCTGGGTGAGCGCGCGGGCCGCCGCCACCACGTTGCCGGTGCGGGCATTCACCGTGTGGGTGGCCCCCATGGCGCGGGCGAGGGCGAGCTTGGCATCATCGAGATCGGCGGCAAGGATGGTCTCTGCGCCTGCCAGCCTCGCCCCCTGTACCGCGGCGAGGCCCACGGCGCCGCAGCCGATGACGAGGGCCGTATCGCCGGGTCTGATGTGTGCGACGTTCAGCGCGGCGCCGACGCCGGTCATGATCCCGCAGCCGATGAGGCAGGCCTCGTCGAACGGAAGTTCTTTGGGCACCGGCACAGCCTGTTGGTCCGTGACGATGCAGTATTCGCTGAAGGCGCCGAGGAACATGAGGTTCCCCAGCTCCCGCCCGTCCGCGAGCCGCGCCTTGGCGGCGCCGTCGAAGGCACGGGCCTTCGGACCTTCCGCGAGATAGCCCTCGCACAGGATGGGCAGCGCGCGGTCGCAATAGAAGCAGTGGCCGCAATGGGGGTTCCAGGAGAGCACCACATGGTCGCCCTTGCGGACGCCCTTGGCCTCCCGCCCCACGTCTTCGACGACGCCCGCCGCCTCGTGGCCGAGCACGATGGGCATGGGATAGACGAGCCCGCCCTCGATCACCTCAAGATCGGTGTGGCAAAGGCCGGCGGCCTTGATGCGGACCAGCACGTCTGAGGGGCCGAGCGGGGCCGCCTCCACCGTCTCGATGGCGAGCGGCGTCTGCGGCGCGTGGAGCACCGCGGCACGATAGGTGAGGGGCATGGGTCAGGCGTGCTCCAGCTCCACCTCGCCGGCGATGACGCGCATGACCGCCTTGTCGCGGTACGCCTCCGCCAGCGTGCCGGAGAAGATCATCTCGCCGCGCTCCAGCACGTAGAGGCGATCCACATAATCCGGGAGGTGGTGGACGTTGGATTCCGCCATCAGCACGGCCTGCCCCATGGCGCGGATGGAGGCGATGCCCTCCGAGATCACCGGGATGATGGCCGGCGACAGCCCCTCGAACGGCTCGTCAAGCAGTAGAAGGCTCGGGTCGAGGGCGAGGGCGCGGGCGACCGACACCATCTTGCGCTCGCCGCCGGAGAGCTGTGCTCCGCCCCGGTGCAGATACTGCCGGAGCTTCGGGAAGACATTCAGGGAGCGCTCTACGCGGTCCTTCTCCGACATCTTCGAGCGGCGCGTCCAGGTCGGCAGCTCCAGATTCTCGGCGACGGTAAGGTCGGCATAGACCTCCGATTCCTCCGGCGAGAAGCCCACGCCCATCTGCGCGATCTCATGCGGCGCGCGGCCGATCAGCTCCTTGCCGGCGAAGCGGATGGAGCCGGCGACAGGCTTCCGATAGCCCATGATGGAGCGGAACGTGGTGGTCTTGCCCGCGCCGTTGCGGCCGATGAGGCAGACGAGTTCGCCCGGCTCCACGGCGAGGTCGATACCGGACAGGATGCGGCTGCCGGCGATATCCACCTTGAGGCCCGAAATGCTCAGCATGGGCGGCTCTCCTGAACGGCGGCTTTCGGGGCCATTTCTCTGGGGGGCACCTTGGGCGGGCGCGTGCCCACCACGGCGGCGATGAGGGCGGGATCCTTGAAGAAGGTTTCCGGCTTCTCATCGGCGAGAACGGTACCCGCCTGGAGCGCGACGATGCGGTCCGAGTAGCGGGCCACGAGGTCCATGTCGTGCTCCACCTGGATGATGCCGCGCACGCCGGCCTTGCGGGACGCGGCCACCAGCAGCTCCATGATGGCGTGCTTGTCGCCGGTGGAAACGCCGGAGGTCGGCTCGTCGATGAGGATCAGTTCCGGCTTGAGGGCGAAGGCGCTCGCCACGTCCAGCAGTTTCTTCTCGCCCTGGGAGAGGGCGCTCGCCTGCTGGTCCAGGCGGTGGCGCAGGTTGAAGATGTCGGCCACCTCCTCCACGGCATCGCGAATCTCGCGATCCCCGCCGAGGCTGCGGAAGGGATTGCCGATGCGCCTGAGGCGTGACGCCGCGGCGACACCCAGCGTCTCCCGTACCGTGAGCTCGGGGAAGATGTTCACCAGCTGGAACCCCCGCGCCATGCCACGGCGGGAGAGTTCCACCGGCCCGATGCCGGCGATGTCCTGCCCGCGGAAATGGACGTGGCCAGACGTTGGCTTCAGCAGCCCCGTCAGCACGTTGACGAGGGTGGACTTGCCGGCGCCGTTGGGGCCGACGATGGAGATGAATTCACCATCGTCCACATGCACCGAGACGTTCCGGAGCGCATGGAAATCGCCATAGCTCTTGGAGACCTGATGGGCGGAGAGAAGGGCGCGTGAGGCCATGGGTCAGCTCCCGCGCTTGAGGCGGGCGAAGGCGTCGCCGAACAGGCCGGCGATCCCCCGCGGGAAGAAGATGACGATGAGCACCAGCACCGCGCCCATCACGAACCGCCAGTACTGGGTGGCGGACATCACCGTGTCCTGCAGCAGCACGAAGGCGAGGCCGCCCACGACGGGGCCGGCGAAGGCGCCGGAGCCGCCCAGCACTGCCATAAAGACGAGGTTGCCGGATTGCGTCCAGTAGACGATCTCCGGGTCCGCAAGGCCGATGGTGACGGCCAGGATCACCCCGCCGATGGCGCCGTAGACGCCGGAGATGACGTAGGCCGCCAGCCGCATCCGCGAGACGGTGACGCCGAGATAGGCTGCCTTCTGCGCGTTCTCCCGAATGGCCGTGAGGTGCAGCCCGAAGGGCGAGCGCACGATCCGCCACATGGCGCAGCCAAGCACGGTGAGGAGGCCGAGAGCGTAGTAGTAGAACGGCCCGGTGATGAAGGCCGTCTTGCCGCCCTCGAACGCCATGCCGAACAGCAGCGGGCGCATCACCCGCATGCCCTGGTCGCCGCCGGTGAGGCCGTAGAACTTGAAGAGGATGGAGTGGAACAGCATGCCGAAGGCCAGCGTCAGCATGCCGAAGAAGATGCGTGTGTAGCGCACGCACAGGAAGCCCACCGGCACCGCGATGACCACCGCCGCCGCCACCGCGACGAGCAGGATCAACTCCAGCGACTGGACGCCGAGCTTCGAGGTCATCACCGCCGCCGCATAGGCGCCGATGCCGAGGAACATGGCGTGGCCGAAGGAGAGCAGGCCGGTGTAGCCGAACAGCAGGTTGAAGCCGAGAAGAGCGATGGCAAAGCCGAAGAACGGCACCATCAGGGTGAGCATGTAGGTGGAGGCGACGAGCGGCAGCCCTGCCATGGCGGCGATGATGACCAGGAAGGATATGAGGCCCGAAGGTCGCCAGAGGCTGGGGGACACGGCCGGCGCCACCGTGGCCGGGGCGGAGGTCGGGGTGCTCATGCCATTGCCTTTCCGAAAAGCCCGGCCGGCCGCAGGATGAGCACGGCGATGACGACCAGATAGATGGAGAGAATTTCGGCCTCGGGCAGCACCATGATGGCCGCAGCCCGGATCAGGCCGACGATGAGCGCACCGGCGAGCGCGCCGCGCATGGAGCCCAGCCCGCCGATGACCACCACGGCGAACGCTTCCACCACCAGCTCCACCGCCATTTCAAGCGAGGAGGCCGAGGCCGGCACCACCAGCGCGCCGCCCACCGTGCCGAGCATGCAGCCGACCGTGAACACGGCCGCGAACACGCGGGAGGAATTGACGCCGAGACCCTCGCTCATGTCCCGGTTTTCCGCCGTGGCGCGGATGATGCGTCCGGTGCGGGTCTTCTGCAGGAAGGCGCCGAGCGCCACCGCGATGGCGATGGAGGCGGCGATCACGAGGAGATTGTAGGTGGGCACCCGAAGGCCCATGAACTCGGCCGTGCCGTAGGCGAGATAGGCGTTGTCCAGTGTCCGGGGCGTGGCGCCCCAGAAGAAGCGGAACACGTCCTGGAACATCAGCAGCAGGCCGAAGGTGAGGAGCAATTGATAGCTCTCGTCCCGCCGGTAGACCGTGCGCAGGATGCGTTCCACCGGCAGGCCGACGAGGCCGATCGCCAGCCCCGCGAGAATGAGCACCGGCAGCACCGTCCAGGCTGGAAAGCCGGCGGCCGAGGCGAGGCCAACGGCCGTGATGCCGAAATAGGCGCCCAGCGCGTAGAACGAGCCGCAAGCGAGGTTGATGACCTTCTGCACGCCGAACACCAGCTGGAGCCCGGCGGCCACGAGGAAGAGAATGGCGGCGTGAAACACGCCGCCGAGGAGGACGTCGAGGAAGACGGTCACGCGGCGCTCCTCACACGGGAAGCTTGGAGGTCTTGAGCCATTCCCAGAAGTCCACGCCCGGCGGCTTCTGGAGCTGATCGGCGGTGAAGCTGTCCACCGTCTTCAGCGTCGGGAAATCGTAGGAGTTCTGGTTGGTGGAAAGGCCCTGGTAGAAGGTCTGCTCAGCGATCTTGTCGGCGCGGAACTGCCCCGGCCCCCCCAGGCTCTCGATCTTCTGCTTGGGGATGGATTCGATGATCTCCGTGAGCTTTGGCCAGCGCCCCGTGGCCTTGGCCGCGGCTTCGACGCCCGCCTTGTACGCGGCCAGGGCGAAATAGGCGCGGTCGGCCTCCCAGCTCGGAGCCTCCTTGTAGCGGCCCATGTAGTCTTCCACGAACGCCTTCTGAAGCGGGGAGGCATTGGGCAGCGCGAAGTAGAGCGTGTTGTGCCCGAACACGATGTTCTCGGGCATGAACTCCTTCTTCAGCTGGTTGATCTGCCAGCCGGCGGCGGGCAAAGCGAGGTTCACGCCCTCGAACAGGCCGGCGGCGGAGCCCTGCTTCATGAAGACGGGCAGGTCGGCGAACAGCATCGACGAGAAGATGAAGTCGGGTTTGGCCGCCTTCAGCGCCGCGACGTGGGACGTGAGGTCCATGGTGCCGACCTTCGGCCACTGCTCGGCCACCACCTCCACCTCCACGCCGGCGCGCTTGAGGATCTGCTGGAAAGCCTCCCAGTTATTGCGGCCGTAGGAATAGTCCGGGTTGATGCCGGCAATGCGCTTGATCTTGCCCTTGAAGTATTTGATCGAGAGCAGGGAGGCCATTACGGCCTCGCATTCATTGTCGGTGGACCGGAAGACGTACTGCGACTTAGGCATCGCCTCCTTCACGCCGTCCTGCGTGGTGCCGTCCCACATGATGAGGAGCGCCTGCTCCTCCTCCGCCACGGGCGCGACACCCAGCGACACGCCGGTGGAGATGAGGCCCTGGACGCAATCCACCTTCTCCTGCAGCACCAGGCGGCGGAAGCGTTCGATGGTGTCCTTGGGGGAGGTTTCCTCCTCGATGACGAGCTCGATCGGGCGCCCGGCAATGCCGCCGTCCTTGTTCATGCGCTCCGTCGCCCACTGCACAGCGCGGATGCCGCATTCGCCCACCGTGCCCATGGCCCCGGAGCGCGGCGCGAGAATGCCGATGCGAACCGGCTTCGACTGGGCGATGGCGGGGGAAAAGATCCCCGGAGCGGCGGCAGCGAGACCGGCAGCACCGATCCCCCGCATCAAAGTGCGGCGAGAAATGTTCATTGGCGTCCTCCCCTAGGCGGGTCTCGTGCCCGCCTTCGTGAACTGACATATCATAGATATGCCAAAAGAATGTCTGCAAGAAGCTTTTTTGATCTGGATCATTTTTAAGGAAGATAGGTCTAAAAAATATAATTAAATCAAACTATTAGGTTGTTGAACTTTGGTCGCATTCGCGGAGCGACAGGCCATTGGCGGGGCCGGATCGGCGCCTTGCATATGATGTGTGGCTGACATATTAGTGGTGCATCCGCTGTCGCGGAGCATCCCTCCCCCGTCCGGGCGCGAGGGAGCTGGGGCGGGCGACGGCTCCAGGCACCGGCGCTTTCAGCAGCCGGGGTCTTCAGGAGCCGGCGCCTCCAGACGCGGCGCCGAGAGAATCAAGACAATGGCGCGCACCAACAGCGCGCAAGGGAGAGAGCGATGGAACTCACCTCGAGCCCCATGACGGATCGGCAGCGCAAATACCGCGCGACCTACCGCGAGCGTGTCACCGGCTGGTATAACGGATGGCTGCACATCGCCATCATCTACACGATCGGCTTCACCGCCCTCTACATCTATGTCTCGAACATGCACGCGATCCGCTGGTGGGAGTTTTTGACCATTCCCGTCGTGTTCCTGTTCTGCAATTTCTTCGAGTGGTGGCTGCACCGCTACGTGATGCACCGGCCGTCGAGCTTTCCGCTGTTCCGCGCGGTCTATAACCGCCACACGCTGATGCACCACCAGTTCTTCACCGAAGAAGAGATGCGCTTCGCCGGGCATCACGACTGGCGCGTCACCTTTTTCCCGCCTTACGCGCTGGTGACGTTCACGCTCATGTCTATTCCCGGCGCCATCGTGTTCGGGTGGCTGATCTCTCCGAACGTGGGCTGGCTGTTCATCGCCACCACCACCTCGGTTTACCTGCTCTATGAGTTCATGCACTTCACCACGCACATCGACGAAAACTGGTTCGTGCGGAACGTGCCCTTCATCAACACCAACCGCCGCCACCACGCCGCGCATCACAACCAGTCGCTCATGATGGAGCGCAACATGAACCTCACCTTCCCCATCATGGACTGGGCGTTCGGCACATCGGATCTCAACCGCGGGCTCATCGGCCATCTCTTCAACGGCTATGACACCCGCCATCTGAAGACCGACATGCGCCGCACCGCGCGTACGCCGAAAGGCAAGGCAAGCCCGGCCGGCCACGTCGCTCCGGCGGAGTGAGGCGATGGCGTCGATCGAACCCAATATCGCCGGGCTCGCGATTTTCGCGGGTCTGTGGACCGCGGCCTGCATGGGCTTTCTGGTGCTCTCCGGCATGTTCCCGGCGAGCACCCGGCCGGCGGGGGCGCGACAGGCGGGGGGGGGCGCCCTCGTCCTGGTGAACAGCCTGCTGTGGCTCGCGCTGGCGGCTGCGGCGCTGGTCTACGGCTACGCCAACCTGCGCCTCACGAGCCTGATCGTCGTCGGCGGCCTCGTGTTGCTGTTCGCCCCGGCACCGTTCGATCTGCTGCCGACATCGTTCCGCGACGGCCGGCGGGGCCTTGCCGCCCTGGTCGCTCTCCAGGGCGCGGCGATCGCCGTCTGGGCCGCGCTTCCCGGCGGCGGCGCACTCATCTGAAGGTCAGCGCCGGCGCAGTCCGGCCAGCAAGAGGGGACATCCCATGCCCACCCACATCAAGCTCATCCTCTCCCTCGTCGTCCTCGCCGTGGCTGCGGCCGGCTATGCCTTCCAGGCAGCGCTGGGGCAGGAGGGGCCCAAATATGCGGTCGCCTTCCTCGGCATCTTCATGGTCGTCGCCATGTGGGTGTTCCCCGAGGTGCAGCGCCGGCCGGGCGACAAGGTCTAGTCCGACAAGAAACAAGAAGGGGAAGAGGGGGCATGATCGCCATCATTTTCGAGGTGTGGCCGGCCGAGGGCCAGCGCGACACCTATCTCGATCTTGCCGCGCGCCTGCGCGTGGAACTGGAGAAGATGGACGGCTTCATCTCGGTAGAGCGGTTCGAGAGCCTTACCAATCCGGGCAAGATGCTCTCGCTCTCCATGTGGCGCGATGAGGAGGCGGTGAAGGCCTGGCGCAACCTCACCTCCCATCGCAAGACGCAGGCGGCGGGGCGGGCAGGGGTGTTCCGCGACTATCGCCTGCGCGTCGCTGCCGTGGTGCGCGACTATGGCATGTTCGAGCGCGACGAGGCGCCGGACGACAGCCGCGCTATGCACAAGCCGAAGGCCGCCGCGGCCGATCCCGCCTTCTGAGGCTCAGCGCAGCTCCGGCGGCCAGTCGAGGCCGGAGCGACCGGCCGGATCGGATGCCACCGCTGCGGCGGCGATCTCATCGTCGCTGAGGCCGGCCTCCCGCAGCACCTGCGCCGTGCAATCGCTGAGATCGAGCGGGTGGGCCTGCGCTGGAGTGCGCGAGAGGCGCGGGACGGCGGGCACGCGGTTCGGCCCGCTGTCCGGATGGCGCGCGGCGATGTGGGGATCGCTCCACACCTCGTCCGGCGCCAGCACAGGCGCGACGCAGGCGTCCGTGCCGGTAAACAGTGCGGTCCAGTGATCGCGCGATTGTCCCGCGAAGGTCGCTTCCAGCGTCCGTTCGATTTCCGGCCACAGGTCGCGTCGCATGTGGTCCGGCGGTTCGCCGAGATCGAGACGTCGCCACAGTGCTTCAAAGAAGCCCCGCTCCAGCGCACCCACCGCGATGAAGCCACCATCTGCGCAGCGATAGGAGCGATAGAACGGCGCGCCGCCACCCAGCAGCCCGTCGCCGCGCGCCGGCCAATGGGGCGTCTTCCAGAGCGGCCAATGCATGGCCATCAGCGACAGCGCGCCGTCCACCATGGCGGCGTCGATCTTCTGGCCCTGTCCGGTTGTCTTGGCTTCGATCACCGCAGCGAGGATGCCCAGCGCGGCGATCAGGCTGCCGCCGGCGAAATCCGCTACGAGATTGAGCGGTGCCTCGGGCGGCCCGTCCTTCGGTCCCATGGACCCGAGCACGCCGGCCAGCGCGAGATAGGTGATGTCGTGCCCCGCCTCCAGCGCGCGCGGGCCGTCCTGCCCGAAGCCGGTGAGCGAGCAGTAGACGAGGCGCGGGTTGAGCGCCGCCAGCGTGTCATAGCCCGCTCCGATGCGCTCTGCGACGCCGGGGCGGAAGCCCTCCACCAGCACATCGGCGGTCTGCACCAGCGCGTGCAAGGCAGCCCGGCCGGCGGGGGCCTTCAGGTCCAGCGAGATATGTCGCTTGCCGCGAGAGAATTCCGGGATGGCGACGCCGGCCCGTCCGCCGCCCACCACGATCACCTCTGCCCCGAAATCCGCCAGCAGCATGGTGCAGTAGGGGCCGGGGGCGAGCCGGGAGAGATCAACGACGCGGATGCCGGCGAGGGGACCGCGCGGGGCGGGGGAGGAGGCCTCCACCATCACAGTCCCCGCGAGATGACGATGCGCTGCACGTCGCTGGTGCCCTCATAGATCTGGCACACGCGCACATCGCGATAGATGCGTTCCACCGGGAAGTCCGCGAGATAGCCGTAGCCGCCGAAGGTCTGGATGGCGGCCGAGCACACCTGCTCGGCCATCTCGGACGCGAACAGCTTCGCCATGGACGCCTCGGTGAGGCAGGGCAGGCCGGCCTCGCGCAGGGCGGCGGCGTGCAGCACCATCTGGCGGGCCGCCTCGATGCGGGTTGCCATGTCGGCGAGGCGGAAGGCGACGGCCTGATGCTCCATGATGGGCTTGCCGAAGGTCACTCGCTCCTTCGCATAGGTCCGGGCCGCCTCGAACGCGGCGCGCGCCATGCCGACGCATTGCGAGGCGATGCCGATACGTCCGCCTTCCAGATTGGACAGGGCGATCTTCAGGCCCTCGCCCTCGGCCCCGAGCCGGAGGTCGGCGGGAAGGCGCATGTCGTTGAAGGCGAGCTGGCAGGTGTCGGAGGAATGCTGGCCGAGCTTTTCCTCCACCCGCACCACCTCGTAGCCGGGCGTGTCGGTGGGCACGATGAAGGCGGAGATGCCCTTCTTGCCCGCGTCCGGGTCGGTCACGGCGAACACGATGATGACATCGCCGTTCTTGCCGGAGGTGATGAACTGCTTGGCGCCGGAGAGCACATAATGGTCGCCGTCCCGCCGGGCGCGCGTGCGCAGCGCTGCGGCGTCCGATCCCGCCTGCGGCTCGGTGAGGGCAAAGCCGCCGATCCATTCGCCGCTCGCCAGCTTGGGCAGGAAGCGCTCCTTCTGCGCCTGCGTGCCGAACTTCACGATGGGCATGCAGCCGACGGAGGAATGCACGCTGACGATGGTGGAGCAGGCGCCGTCCGCCGCTGCGATCTCTTCCAGCGCGAGGGCATAGGAGACGAGATCGGTGGCGGAACCGCCATGGTCCTCGGGCACCAGCATGCCGAGGAAGCCGAGGGAGCCCAGCTCCTTCAGTTCCGCGCCGGGGAAGCGGTGCTCCCTGTCCCGCGCCGCGGCTCCGGGCGCGAGGCGTTCGGAGGCGAAGGCGCGTACCGCGTCGCGGATGGCAACCTGGGTTTCGGTGAGGATCATGGCAGGTTCCTCCGGGTCTTGTTGTTAGGTGTCCTTGGCGGTCTCTGCCTCAGCTCAGGCGTTCGATGGCGACCGCCGTCGCCTCGCCGCCGCCGATGCAGAGCGAGGCGATGCCACGCTTGAGCCCGTAGCGCTCCAGCGCCGCCAGCAGCGTCACCATCACCCGAGCGCCAGATGCCCCGATGGGGTGGCCGAGGGCGCAGGCGCCGCCGTGGACGTTCACCTTGTCCTCCGGCAGGCCGAGATCGCGCATGGCCGCCATGGGCACGACGGCGAACGCCTCGTTGATCTCGAACAGGTCCACGCCCTTCAGATCCCAGCCGGTCTTCCCGGCGAGCTTCCGCACGGCGCCGATGGGGGCGGTGGTGAAGAGGTTCGGTGCCTGGGCGTGGGTGGAGTGGCCGACGATGGCGGCGAGCGGCGTGAGGCCGCGCTTCTCCGCTTCGGAGCGGCGCATGAGCACGAGAGCCGCCGCGCCGTCGGAGATGGAAGAGGAGTTCGCCGCCGTCACCGTGCCGCTGTCGCGAAAGGCGGGCTTCAGCGTCGGGATCTTGTCCAGCTTCGCCTTGGGCGGCTGCTCGTCCGCCGCCACCACGCGCTCGGTCTTGCCGGCTTTCACGGTGACGGGGGTGATCTCCTTGTCAAAGGCGCCCCCGGCCATGGCCTTCTGCGCCTTGGTGAGGGAGGCGATGGCGAAAGCGTCCTGCGCCTCGCGGGTGAACTGGTAGGCCTCGGCGCATTCCTCGGCGAAGGTGCCCATGAGGCGGCCCTTGTCATAGGCATCCTCAAGGCCGTCGAAGAACATGTGGTCGATGACCCTGCCGTGCCCCATGCGGTAGCCGCCACGGGCACGGTCGAGCAGGTAGGGGGCGTTGGTCATGCTCTCCATGCCGCCTGCAACCGCGACGGAGGCCGAGCCGGCGGCGATGAGATCATGGGCGAACATGGCCGCCTTCATGCCGGAGCCGCACATCTTGTTGACGGTGGTGGCGCCGGTGGAGAGCGGAAGGCCCGCGCCCAGCGCGGCCTGGCGGGCCGGAGCCTGGCCGAGGCCCGCCGGCAGCACGCAGCCGAACACCACTTCCTCCACCTGATCCGGCGCGAGGCCGGCGCGGGCGAGGGCGGCGCCGATGGCTGCGGAGCCGAGCGCGGGCGCGGCCACGTCCTTAAGGTCGCCCTGGAAGCCGCCCATGGGCGTGCGGGCGGTGCCGACGATGACGATGGGGTCGGAAGCCGTCATGTTGCTTGTCTCCGGTCGCGGGAGGAAGTCGTCAGCGGTGAGGGCTCAGCGCGGCGCCATCCGCAGCGCGCCGTCGAGGCGGATGACCTCGCCGTTCAGCATGTTGTTCTCGCAGATGTGCTTGACGAGAGCGGCGTATTCGGACGGCCGTCCGAGACGCGAGGGGAAGGGCACGCTCTTGCCGAGGCTGTCCTGCACGTCCTGCGGCAGGCCGGCCATCATCGGCGTCTCGAAGATGCCGGGGGCGATGGTGACGACGCGGATGCCGAACCGCGCCAGCTCTCGCGCTACCGGCAGGGTGAGGGCTGCAACGCCGCCCTTGGAGGCGGCATAGGCGGCCTGGCCGATCTGCCCATCGAAGGCTGCGACGGAGGCGGTGTTGACGATGACGCCGCGCTCGCCCTCGGCGTCCGGCGCCTCTTTCACTATGGCGTCGGCGGCGAGCCGCAGCATGTTGAAGGTGCCGATGAGGTTGACGGTGATGCCGCGCACGAAGCTTTCGAGCCGGTGCGGGCCATCGCGGCCGACCACCTTCTCGCCGGGGGCGACGCCGGCGCAGTTCACGAGACCGTGAACATGGCCGAAGCTATCCAGAGCGAGCTGCACGGCGGCCTTGCCATCGGCCTCGTTGCTTACGTCTGCGCGCTGGAAGCGGGCGGCGTCGCCGAGTTCAGCGGCCATGGCGGCACCGGCATCGGCGTTGATGTCGACGAGGACGACCCGGCCCCCATTGTCCACCACCATTCGCGACACCGCCGCGCCCAGGCCCGAGCCGCCGCCGGTGACGAGAAAGACGCGCCCTTCAATCTTCATGGTGCCCCTCCCAGGGAGACATGCCGCCGCTTCGGCGGCCGTTGCCTCTCGTCTAGCAGAAAAGCCGAGTGACATTCGATGACGCTAGCGATCTATTCAGGTGAGCGATTTTGCCATTCGGGAGCGTGCCTTGGAACGGCGCATGATCTCCGGGACCTTCGTCGACGATGCCCTGGGCTGCCTGACGGCGCGGGGCATCGATGCCGGTCCGGTGCTGGCGCGGGCGGGGCTCGCGCTGCCGGTGACGGAGGCGGTCTCCGCGGAACAGTACGGGGCGCTGTGGACAGCCGCCGCCGAGGCGCTGGACGACGAGTTCTTCGGCCTCGCCGCCCGCCCCATGCGTTGCGGCAGCTTCACCCTGCTCTGTCATGCCCTCATGGGCGCGGGAACGCTGGAGCAGGCCCTGCGCCGGGCGCTGCGCTTTTTGCGTGTGGTGCTGGAGGACCCGAGCGGTGAACTCGTCGTCGGCGATGGTCTTGCGTCGGTGGTGCTGGTGGACAGAGGTGCGGCGCGCTCGGCCTTCGCCTATCGCACATACTGGATCATCCTCCACGGCATCATCTGCTGGCTGGTGGGCCGGCGCATCCCGCTTCGGCAGGTGGATTTCCGCTGCGGTCCGCCGGAGCATGGGGCGGACTATCGCCTGTTCTTCGGCGCTCCCGTGCGGTTTGACGCGCCGGAGAGCCGGCTCGCCTTCGACGCGGCCTTCCTGAAACTGCCGGCCCACCGCAGCGAGCGGGCGCTGCGGGACTTCCTGCGGGGTGCGCCGGCCAACATCCTCGTGCGCTACCGGCACGACGAAGGGCTTGCCGCCCGCGTCCGCGCCCGGCTCCGGGAACAGTCGGCCACGGCGTGGCCGTCCTTCGACGAACTCGCCCGACAGTTGCGCCTCCCGGCCTCCACCCTGCGTCGGCGACTGTCGGAGGAGGGGGCCACCTATCGCGACATCAAGGACGACCTGCGCCGGCTGCGGGCCGAGGATCTGCTGCGGGCCACCGACCGGCCCGTGGGCGAGATCGCGGCGGAGCTTGGCTTTTCCGAGCCAAGCGCCTTCCATCGGGCATTCCGCAAGTGGACGGATCTGAGCCCGGGTGCCTTCCGCCGCGCCGGGGCCTGAGGGAGAGCGGCGTTCCGCCATTTGACGGCGGGGCGGCGGCTGACTACCTGTGCGCAGTCTATGCCCGTGCGGCGCCATCCGGGGCGTCCTGCCGGGCGACCGTGGAGACACCTGTTGTCGATCATTGCCAGCATCCGCAAGACCCTCGTTCCGATTCATCGGGAGGGCTATCCGTTCATCGCCATCGCGGTGGTGATCGCGCTCGTGCTGTTCATTTTCTCCACCTTCTTCGGCATGATCGGCTTCGGCCTTGCCATCTGGACGGCGCTGTTCTTCCGCGACCCCGAGCGGGTGACGCCGGTGCGCGAGGGGCTGGTCATCGCGCCGGCGGACGGGCGGGTGTCGCAGGTGGGGCTGGCGCGGCCGCCGCGGGAGCTGGACCTCTCCGACGATCCGCTGCTGCGCGTCTCCATCTTCATGAACGTGTTCAACGTCCACGTGAACCGCGCGCCGGTGACGGGGCGCATCGAGCGCATCGCCTACAAGCCCGGCCTCTTCCTCAACGCCGATCTCGACAAGGCGAGCGAGGACAATGAGCGCAACGGCCTCATCATCTCCACGCCCTACTGCCGGGTGGGCTGCGTGCAGATCGCCGGCCTCGTGGCGCGCCGCATCGTCTCGTTCGTGCGGGAGGGTGAGTCCATCGGTTCCGGCGAGCGCTTTGGCCTGATCCGCTTCGGCTCTCGCGTGGACGTTTATCTGCCCGTGGGCTCGCGCGTGCTGGTCAGCGAAGGGCAGTTGACGGTGGCGGGCGAGACGGTCCTGTGCGATCTCTCCCAGCCGCAGCAGCGCGAGACCGCCTATCGGGTGAGCTGATGGAAACCCCCTTTCCCCCGTTCGATCCTGAAGGCCGGCCCCGGCCGCGTCTCGGCGGCAGCATCGGCAAGGTGCCGATCCGGGTGCTGCTGCCGAACCTGGTGACGCTCCTGGCCTTGTGCTCCGGCCTCACCGCCGTGCGGCTCGCCATTGAGGAGCGGATCGAGCTGGCGCTGGCGGCCATCGTGTTCGCCGCCATTCTCGATGGCGTGGACGGGCGGCTGGCGCGGGCGCTGAAGGGCACCTCGCGGTTCGGCGCGGAGCTGGACAGCCTCGCGGACTTCGTCAACTTCGGCTGCGTGCCGGCGCTGATGCTCTATTTCTGGGGCCTCAACGAAGCCGGCTCGTTCGGCTGGATCGCCGCGCTGGCCTATGCCATCTGCGCGGCCCTGCGCCTCGCTCGTTTCAACGTGATGCTGGACGATCCGAACAAGCCGCCCTTCGCCGGCGACTATTTCACCGGCATTCCGGCCCCGGCGGGCGCCATCACGGTGCTGCTGCCGATCTATCTGGAGCTGATCGGCCTCCCGCACGGACGGGTGAGCGCCATCATCGCCCTCGTCTATTGCCTCGCCATCGCCTTCCTCATGATCTCCACGGTTCCAGCCTGGTCCGGCAAGACGCTGGGGCGGCGGGTGCGGCGGGACATGGTGCTGCCGCTGTTCGTGGTGGTGGCGATCTATTTCGCGCTGCTGGCGAGCTATCCGCGGGTGGTGCTTTCGGTCTGCACCATGCTGTATCTGGCTCTCCTGCCTGTCTCGACCCTGCGCTACAGGCGCCAGATGAAGGCCTGGAAGGCCGAGCGTGCCGCTGCGGCGCCGACCCCCTCCGAAGTGTTGCCCTCCTGATCTCTGCGCGATGGCGGCATGGCGCCTCGCTGGGCAAGCCTTGCCGAAGCGTTGCGCATTGAATTGCATACAACGCGCATGAGATTGATTAAATTATGGTCATAGATGCGGATTGGCTCGCATGGTTGCAGGGTGCTGATTTGTTATAAATATCTGATAAATAATGAAATTACAAAAACTGTATGCAATTGGCACGCAGCTTGAATGGCATTTGGCGACCGCCACCACAGGGACGTCGCCGATGAACCGCCGCGAATTCATGAAGTCCGCCTCAGCCACTGCCGTTGCTACCGGCACGGGCGTTGCCGCCCCGGCGGTATTTTCCCCGGCGAAGGCGCAGGCCCGGAACGAAACGCTGCTGATCGTCTCCGAGAGCGGTCCCAACAATCTCGACATTCACGGTGTCGGCACCAACGTGCCCGGCTATGAGGCGAGCTGGAACACCTACGACCGGCTCATCACCCACGAGATGACCGAGAAGGACGGCGTGCGCTACTACGACCGCGACAAGCTCAAGGGCGAGCTTGCCGAGGACATGAACATCGGTGACATGTCCGTCACCTTCAAGCTGAAGAAGAACGCGACCTTCCAGGACGGCAGCCCCGTCACCGCCAAGGACGTGAAGTGGTCGCTGGATCGCGCCGTCTCCGTGGGCGGCTTCCCCACCTTCCAGATGAAGGCCGGCTCGCTGGAGAAGCCGGAGCAGTTCGTGGTGGTGGACGACCACACGGTGCGCGTGGACTTCCTGCGCAAGGATCGCCTCACCATCCCCGACCTCGCCGTCATCGTGCCGTGCGTCATCAATTCCGAGCTGGTGAAGAAGAACGCCACCGAGAAGGACCCCTGGGGCCTCGAATACACCAAGCAGAACACGGCCGGCTCCGGCGCCTATCGCGTCACCAAGTGGACGCCCGGCACCGAGGTCATCTTCGAGCGTTTCGACGACTGGAAGGGCGGCCCGCTGCCCAAGATCAAGCGCGTGATCTGGCGCATGGTGCCTTCCGCCGGCAACCGCCGGGCGCTCCTGGAGCGCGGCGACGCGGACATCTCCTATGATCTGCCCAACAAGGATTTCGTTGAGCTGAAGCAGGCCGGCAAGCTCAACATTACGTCGGTGCCGTACTCCAACGGCGTGCAGTACATCGGCATGAACGTGAAGAACCCGCCCTTCGACAATCCGAAGGTGCGCGAGGCTGTCGCCTACGCCATCCCCTACGAGAAGATCATGGAGGCCGTGCTCTACGGCCTCGGCAAGCCCATGTTCGGCGCGCCGGCCGATGCCGTCACAAAGGTCGCCTGGCCGCAGCCCACCAAGTTCAAGACCGACCTCGCCAAGGCCAAGCAGCTGATGGCTGAGGCGGGCTACGCCGGCGGCATCGACACCACGCTCTCCTTCGACCTCGGCTTCGCCGGCGTCAACGAGCCCATCTGCGTGCTGCTTCAGGAAAATCTGGCGCAGATCGGCATCAAGACCACCATCAACAAGATCCCCGGCGCCAACTGGCGCACGGAGCTGAACAAGAAGGTGCTGCCGCTCTACACCAACGTGTTCTCGGGCTGGCTCGACTATCCGGAATACTTCTTTTTCTGGTGCTACCACGGCTCCAATTCGGTCTTCAACACCATGAGCTATCAGTCGGCGGCCATGGATACCTTCATCGACGGCGCCCGCGCAGCGGCGGCGAGCGGCGACAAGGCGGCCTATGATACGGATGTGAAGGGCATGGTGGACCTCGCCTTCGCCGACGTGCCGCGCATTCCGCTCTACCAGCCGTTCGTCAACGTCGCGATGCAGAAGAACATCACCGGCTACGAATACTGGTTCCACCGTCGGCTCGACTATCGCGCCTTCCAGAAGGGCTGAGGCATCCCTCTTCCTCTTCAGGGAGGAAGAGACGTGAGGGGTGGCGCCGGGGGCGGAAGCCGGCGCCTGGGTTCGCCCGGGTGCCGGCATCGGTGCCGCCCCTCACACCACACGCCGGCGCCCCGCCGGAAACGAGAAAAACTGCGGCGCCCGATGGCCCCGCAGCGCGGTTCGCACACAGGGATATCGCCATGCTGAAGCTCCTAGGCAGTCGTCTCGCCACAGCCGTGCCCAGCCTGATCGGCGTGGTGATCGTGACCTTCCTGCTCACCCGCGTGCTGCCCGGCGACACGGCAGCCTATTTCGCAGGCCCTGCCGCGACGCCGCAGGCCATCGCCGAGATCCGCACCAAGCTGGGCCTCGACAAGCCCTTGCCGGTTCAGTTCGCCGATTACGTCTCGGCGCTGGCGAAGGGCGACCTCGGCTCCTCGCTTTCCACCGGCCAGCCGGTCGCCACCGAGATCGCGGCCCGCCTGCCGGCCTCGGCCGAACTGACGCTGGCGGGGCTGGTGCTGGCGCTGCTGATCGCGGTGCCCTTCGGCATCATGGCGGCGGTGCGACAGGGATCGTGGATCGACCATGCCTGCCGCATCATCACCACGGCGGGCGTGTCGCTGCCGGTGTTCTTCACCGGGCTTTTGCTGGTCTATGTCTTCTACTTCAAGCTGGGATGGGCGCCGGCGCCGCTGGGGCGGCTCGACGTGTTCTTCTCGGCGCCAGAGACGGTGACGGGCTTCTACCTCATCGACAGCCTGATCGCGCGCGACTTCGAGACCTTCCGCGCCGCGCTGGCGCAACTGGCGGTGCCTGCCATCACGCTGGCCATCTTCGCCCTCGCGCCCATCGCCCGCATGACCCGCGCCTCCATGCTGGCGGTTCTCTCCTCCGAGTTCGTGCGCACGGCGAAGGCGGCGGGCCTGACCGACTACACGGTCATCATCACCTACGCCTTCCGCAATGCCATGCTGCCGGTGGTGACGACGCTGGGCATGGTGTTCTCCTTCCTGCTGGGCGCCAACGTGCTGGTGGAGAAGGTGTTCGCCTGGCCGGGCATCGGCTCTTATGCGGTCGAGGCGCTGATTACCTCGGACTACGCGCCGGTGCAGGGCTTCGTGCTCGCCATGGCGATCCTCTACGTCATCCTCAACCTCCTGATCGACCTTGCCTACGGCATCATCGATCCCCGCGCGCGGAGCGAAGCATGACCCTCGCCACGGCCGACACCCAGAAGGCCCCGGGCGGCCTTGCCGCCACGCTCGCCCACGCCCGCTACGTGATCTCGGATAACCCGGTCACGGGCATCGCCTTCGGCATGTTCCTGGTGCTGGTGGTGTGCGCAGCGCTCGGGCCGTTCATCGTGCCCTACGATCCGCTCGCCTCCGACACGGCCGCCGCGTTGCAGCCGCCCTCGGCCGCGCACTGGTTCGGCACCGACAACCTCGGCCGGGATATTTTCTCCCGCGTGGTGGTAGCGAGCCGGCTGGACATGGCCATCGCCATCTTCTCGGTGGCGCTGGTGTTCGCGGTGGGCGGCATCGCCGGCATCGCTTCCGGCTTCTTCGGCGGCTGGACGGACCGGATCATTGGCCGCATCTCCGACACCATCATGGCCTTCCCGCTGTTCGTGCTGGCCATGGGCATCGTTGCGGCGCTGGGCAACACGGTGACGAACATCGTCATCGCCACCGCCATCATCAACTTCCCGCTCTATGTGCGCGTGGCGAAATCCGAAGCCGCCATCCGCCGCAATGCCGGCTACGTGCAGGCGGCGCGGCTCACCGGCAATTCGGAATGGCGCATCCTGCTGACGACGATCCTGCCCAACATCCTGCCCATCATGATGGTGCAGATGTCGCTCACCATGGGCTACGCCATTCTCAACGCCGCCGGCCTCTCCTTCATCGGCCTTGGCGTGCGCCCGCCGACGCCGGAGTGGGGCATCATGGTGGCCGAAGGCTCGGCCTACATCGTCTCCGGCGAATGGTGGATCGCGCTGTTCCCCGGCCTTGCGCTCATGTTCGCGGTCTTCTGCTTCAACCTCCTGGGCGACGGTCTGCGCGACATCGTCGATCCCCAGCGCCGCACCTGATGGAGGCCGCCATGCATGGAGTTGTGGACGTGAAGGACCACGCCGCCAAGTCCTCCGAAACGCCGAGCGGCCCGCTGCTTCAGGTACGCGATCTCACCGTCGAGTTCGCCACCCGCCGCGGCATCGTCACGGCGGTGAGCAAGGTGGATCTCACCCTCGGCAAGGGCGAGACGCTCGGCATCGTGGGGGAATCGGGCTCGGGCAAGTCCGTCACCTCCTACACGGTGATGCGCATCCTCGACCGCGCCGGCCGCATCGCGGAAGGCTCCATCACCTTCTCCGGCATCGACGTCGCCCATGCGCCCGAGAGCGAGATGCGCGACCTGCGCGGCCGCGAAATGTCGATGATCTTCCAGAACCCGCGGGCGGCGCTGAACCCGATCCGCACCGTGGGCGCGCAGATCGGCGACGTGCTGCTCCAGCATGTGCAGGCCGACCCGCGGAACGTGAAGCACAAGGTCATCGACATCCTCAAGCAGGTGCGCATCGCCCGCCCCGAGGATCGCTACCACGCCTATCCGTTCGAGCTGTCCGGCGGCATGTGCCAGCGCATCGTCATCGCGCTGGCACTCGCCTGCCGGCCGCAGCTGATGATCGCGGACGAGCCCACCACGGGCCTCGACGTGACCACCCAGAAGGCGGTGATGGACCTCGTGACGGAGCTGACGCGCGAGCGCGGCATGTCCACCATCCTCATCACCCACGACCTCGGCCTCGCCGCCGCCTATTGCGATACGGTGATGGTGATGGAGAAGGGCAAGGTGGTGGAGACGGCGCCCGCCGAGCGCATCTTCCGCGATCCCCAGCACCCCTACACCCGCAAGCTCATGCGTGCGACGCCCCGCCCGGGCATCACGCTGAAGGACCTTCTCCCGGAAGGCGAGGCGACGGCCGCCGCGTCGACGGTGTCGCCCCCCGTGGCCTCGGCCGGCGATCCCCTGCTCACCGTCGAGAACCTCGTCCGCGAATATCCCCGCCAAGGCGCCCCCTCGGCCTTCCTCGCCAAGCTCAAGGGCAAGCCCCTGACGCCGGAAGAGACCATCTTCCGTGCCGTGGACGGCATCTCCTTCGAGGTGAAGCGCGGCGAAAGCGTCGGCCTCGTGGGCGAGAGCGGCTGCGGCAAGTCCACCACCTCCACCATGGTGATGCGCCTCATCGATCCCACGGCGGGCAAGATCACCTTCGCCGGCGAGGACATCGGCGCCATCCCGGCCAAGGACTTCGCCCACCACCCCATGCGCAAGCGCATCCAGATGGTGTTCCAGGACCCGACCGAGAGCCTCAATCCCCGCTACACGGCCTCCCGGGCCATTGCCGATCCGCTGCTGCGCATGGGCGGTTATTCCGGCGGCGCGAAGCTCAATGCCCGCGTGACGGAACTCGCCGAGATGGTGGGCCTGCCGCAGAACCTGCTGGAGCGTTTCCCGCACCAGCTCTCCGGCGGCCAGAAGGCGCGCATCGGCATCGCACGTGCCATCGCCCTCGATCCCGATCTCGTCATCCTCGACGAGCCGACGGCGGCGCTGGACGTGTCGGTGCAGGCCGTGGTCCTGAACCTTCTGGAGGAGCTGAAGCAGCGGCTCGGCATGAGCTATCTCTTCGTCTCCCACGACCTCCATGTGGTGGGCCTTCTGTGCGACCGGGTGATCGTGATGCGGCAAGGCCGGATCGTGGAGGAGGGCACCGCGCAGGCGGTTCTGGAAGCACCGAAGGACGCCTATACCCGCGAACTCATCGCCGCCATTCCCCATCCCCCGGTCTGAGGCAAACCATGGCCAGCGAAACCACCTTGCCCAAGGTCGAGGATGCCGCCCTCGCGCAACTTCTCGACGGGGCGCTCTCCGCCCACGGCATCACCGCGCGCCCCGAATGGCGCACGGAGGCGCTTGCCTATCTGCGCAGCATCGCCGATGCAGCGACCCTAGTCCGGAG
The DNA here is from genome assembly GCF_043193615.1 of Xanthobacter aminoxidans. Lineage (NCBI taxonomy): Bacteria > Pseudomonadati > Pseudomonadota > Alphaproteobacteria > Hyphomicrobiales > Xanthobacteraceae > Xanthobacter > Xanthobacter aminoxidans. Next base: position 830,939 of record NZ_JBAFUS010000002.1, read on the forward strand.
CCTGGACCTCGGCGACGCCGAGGAGCCGGCCCCCGTGTATCGTCCGTGAGGTGGTCATGAACGCGCCCGTCCCCGTTCCCGACGCCACCCGCCTCGCCGGCGCGACCGCCGCCGAGATCGCAGCCGCCGTTGCTTCCGGCACCGTCACCGCCCGCGCCGTCATCGAGGCGACGCTGGCCCGCATTGCGGCGCTTGATCCGGCCATCAACGCCTTCACCGATCTCACGGCGGAGCGCGCCCGCGCCCAGGCGGACGGGATCGACGCCGCCCGCGCCGCCGGCAAACCGCTGGGGCCGCTCGCCGGCGTGCCGTTCGCGGTGAAGAACCTGTTCGACATCGCCGGCCTGCCCACCCGCGCCGGCTCCAAGATCAACCGGGAGCGTGCCCCGTCCCCCCAGGATGCCTTTCTGGTGGAGAAACTGGAGGCGGCCGGCGCCATCCTCGTCGGTGGGCTCAACATGGGCGAATACGCCTATGACTTCACCGGCGAGAACGTCCATGACGGCGCCTCGCGCAACCCGCACGACCTCACCCGCATGTCGGGGGGCTCCTCCGGTGGCTCCGGGGCGGCGGTGGCCGCGGCCATGGTGCCGCTCGCGCTCGGCTCCGACACCAACGGTTCCATTCGCGTGCCGTCGTCCCTGTGCGGCACGTTCGGGCTGAAGCCCACCTATGGCCGGCTGGGGCGGGGCGGCAGCTTTCCCTTCGTGACGGCTCTGGACCACCTCGGGCCGCTCGCCCGCTCCATCGCCGATCTCGCGCTCTCCTATGACGCCATGCAGGGCGAGGACACCCGCGATCCCGGCCAGACGTCGCGCCCCTTCGAGCCTGTGTCCGGGGTGATCGGGGAGGGGATCGGCGGGCTGCGCATCGCCATCGCCGGGGGCTGGTTCCGCGCCAAGGCGCATCCGGAAGCGTTCGCCGCCGTGGATGCGGTCGCCGCCGCGCTCGGTGCACAAGACACGGTCGACATTCCCGACGCCGCCCGTGCCCGGGCCTCCGCCTACATCATCACCGCGGCCGAAGGGGCGAGCCTCCACGCCCGGCGCCTCGCCGTGCGGGCGGAGGATTTTGATCCCGCCGTGCGCGACCGGTTGCTGGCCGGCCTCGCCATTCCCGCCTCGTGGGTCGATGCCGCCCAGCGCTTCCGCCGGCACTTCCGGGGTGAGATGCTGAAGCTGTTCGAGACTCACGACGTGCTCCTTGCCCCCGCCACGCCCTGCCGGGCGCCGAAGCTGGGGCAGAAGACCTTCGTGCTCGATGGCGAGGAGATGCTGGTGCGGCCGAATCTCGGCCTGTTCACCCAGCCCATTTCTTTCATCGGCCTGCCCGTGGTGGCCGTGCCGGTGCGGGTGGATGTGGGTGACACACCCGAATTGCCCGTCGCCGTGCAGGTTATCGCGCCGCCGTGGCGGGAAGACATGGCACTGCGCGTGGCCGCGGAGCTGGAGCGGCAGGGAGTCGCCGCCGCACCCGCGGCAGCATTTTGAAGGAGGACCCGTTGGAGATCGACATTCCCGAGGTGAAGGCCGAGGTCGAAGAGGCGTTCGCGGCTTACGAGGCCGCCCTCGTCGGCAACGATGTGGAGACGCTGGAGGCCCTGTTTCAGGACGATCAGCGCACCATCCGCTTTGGCGGCGGCGAGAACCTCTACGGCATGGACGCCATCCGCGCCTTCCGCCGTGCCCGCTCGCCGGTGGGCCTCGCGCGCAACCTGGCGCAGACGGTCATCACCACGTACGGCCGGGACTTTGCCGTGGCATCCACCCTGTTCTACCGCGACAACGCGCCGGGCAAGGTGGGGCGCCAGCAGCAGACCTGGGTGCGGACCCCGCAAGGCTGGCGTGTGGTGGCCGCCCACGTCTCCATGATCGACGAGCCGACGGCATGACGTGCCGGAGCGTGACTTGCCGGCGTATGACTTGCCATCCACTTGCGACGTTTCACGGATTTCGCCGCAGGCGGGAATCCCGGTAAAATCCTGCACATGACCCTGTTCGCGCCACCCACCATGAAGACGTCGGCCCCGACCCCGCGCGTGCGCAAGCGCCGGACGGTCGGTCGCCCCGTGACGCGCACCGAGGAACTGCGTCTGCAAATCGCCGACGACATCGTGCGTGGCCGCCTCGCCCCCGGCACGGCGCTGGAAGAGGTTGATATCGCAAAGCGTTACGGCGTTTCCCGCACGCCGGTACGGGAGGCGTTGCGCGACCTTGCCGCGTCCGGCCTCGTGGAGGCGCGCCCCCATCGCAGCGCTTTGGTGGCCCAGCCGTCCCTCGATCGTCTGCGCGGCATGTTCGACGTGATGGCGGAGCTGGAAGCCCTGTGCGCCGGCCTGTGCGCGGTGAACATGACGCCGGCCGAACGGGCAGGGCTCGAATCCATCCATGCCGAGCTGGCCGATCTCACCCGGCGGGGTGACGAGGGCAGTTACACGGTGCTCAACGAACGGTTCCACACAACGCTCTATGCCGGCAGCCACAACGACTACCTCACCGAACTGACGCTCGCCACCCGCGCCCGGCTGCAGCCGTTCCGCCGCGCCCAGTTCCGCACCCTCGGCCGCCTGGCCCGCTCCTATGAGGAGCACGACCGGGTGGTGACGGCCATCCTGCGGGGCGACAAGGCGGAGGCGGCGCAGGCCATGCGCTCGCATATCCTCACGGTCGAGGACGCCTACGAGCGCTACGCCGAAACGGTGTGACGGGCCGCGCCGACCTACTCCGCCGCGTCCACTTCGGTGAGGTTGTCGAGACCCTGCACGATGTGCTGGGCGAGCGCATCGGCCAGCGGGGGGGGCTCATGGCGATTGCGCAAAAGTCCGATATCGCAAGGGGGTAGGGGAGGGTAGCCCTCCGCCGCGCCGAGCACGCGCATGCCGGTGCGCAGCGCCGATTCCGGCAGCACGGACACCGCGAGACCGGAGAGAACCGCCGCGACCACGGCGCCGCAATTGGGGCTGGTGTAGAGGATGCGGTGCCCGCGTCCGGCGCCCGCCAGCCGCGAGACGGCGATCTCCCGCCACTGGCAGGTGGGCCGCCCCAAAGCCAGCGGCACCGGGGTTTCCAGATGCGCCGCATGGCGGGCGGAGGAGACCCACAGCAGGCGTTCCCGGCGGATCACATGGGCGTTGCGCGAGGTGATCTCGGTGGCGGTGATGATGGCAAGATCGATGGTGCCGGAGGCGATGTACTGCACCAGCTCGGCGGTCGGCTCGCAGATCACCGTGAGCTCGACGGATGGATGCGTGCGCGAAAATCGCGCCATGATATCAGGCAGATAGCGGTCCGCGTAATCGTCCGGAACGCCCAGGCACACCCGCCCCGAAAGCTCGGCGTCGGCGAAGCTGGAGACGGCCTCCATGTTGAGCTTCACGATGCGCCGGGCGTAGTCGAGGAGGCGTTCGCCGTCTTCGGTGAGGCGGGAGGCGCGGCCGTCGCGGACGAAGATGGGGCGGTCGACCCGCTCTTCCAGCCGCTTCATCTGCATGGAGACCGCCGACTGGGTCTTGTGGACCACCTCCGCCGCCTTGGTGAAACTGCCGGTTTCGGCAATGGCCACAAAGGTTCTCAGCTGGTCGGGGTCGAGCATGGCCGTCATCGTCGCGCTCCTGTGGGGCAGCCCTGCGCCAGCCGCATGGGCCGGCCGCCCCGTCGCCGCATTCATCACACAAAACGATACGAGAGATGAAAAACATTCGCTAGCGTGATTTGTGCGAAGCATCCAGAAAGGTCCTGCCGATTGGATGCGGCGCGAAATCGGGTGGTTTCACCGGGGTGTCAGGGCCAGTTTCAGGCCCGTTCAGTACATGCCGGGTGTGTTCAGACCATCACGGCCCCGGAAAGGAGGGTCGGCGGAGCGCATCCAGGCAACGGAGATGATGATGACGTACCATGGTGAAACCCGCAGGACCCCCTTCGCCCCCGCGGGCGAGCTGGTCGCCGCCTTGTGCCTCTCGGCCGTCGGCGCTGCCGTCAAGGGCCTGCATCAGGTGAAGACCATCGGCCGCGTCTTGGAGCGACGGCAGGTGATGGCCGAAATCGCCCATCTCGATGACCACATGCTGCGCGACATCGGGGTGACGCGGGCGGATGTGCGCGATGCCGTCTCCGCGCCGCTGTTCGAAGATCCCACCCAGCTTCTGGTGGTCCGCGCCAAGGAGCGCCGGGCTGCGGCGCGGCTCGCCGCCTGGCGCGGCTACCCGGCTGACTGAATACAGGAATCCGGCGGAAGCGCCCCTCGACTCCGCCGTGCCTCGACCCGCGCCGTCCGCAACCGGCGCGGGTCGATTTTTATCTGGCCGTCAATTCATTGGGCTCGATCACTTGCCGCCGGAGAAGCGGTCCGCCGCGGGCTTGTCGCCATCGGCGCGGCCGAGGCGGGGGCGGTCGGGGGGCAGGGTCTCGGCTTCCTGCACAGTCTGCCCATTCTGGGTGACCGCATTCATGCTCTGGGTGGCGGCCGCCATGGACGCTGCGGCCGAGCGCATGATGTTGAGCCAGAATTCCGGCACTGCATAAGCCTGCCGGCTCGCATCGGGCGCGCCGGGCTGGGCCGGCGGCGGGAAGGGCGGCGGGAAGCCCTGGGCGAACATCTGCGCGAAGAAGTTCTGGAACGGCAGCAGCGGCGCGGGCGGGGGCTCCGGCGGCTTCTCGCGGGTCGGCGGCACGCCGGCCTGCATCATGGTCTTGGACATGGCGTTCACCACGTCCTGCCACGCGTTGGCCGGATTGCGCTGGGGCGCAGGGGGCGGGGCGGCGCGCTGGAACATCATCTGGGCATAGGCATCCGCCCACGGATTGCCCGTGCTGTAGGACCGGCCGCCCTGCTCGGTGGCGGTGCTGGTGAAGGCCAGGAAGGCGTCGATCCAGGGATTGCCCGAGGAAATGGGCGCGATCTTCTGCTCGGTCTGCCCCGGCATCCGGCTGAGCATGGCGGCCAGCATCTGCTGCAACGCGCCGGAGGCGGCGAGCGACTTGGCGAGGCCACCCACCACCAGGGTGGCGTAGGTGGGCATCACCTGCTTCACCATGGCCATGCCGAGGCCGGTGGAGGAGGCGACGTGGGCGGCCACGGCGCGGCTGACCTCGGACGAGCCGAACACGGTATCAAGCGCCTCGGAGCCGGCGCGGGTCAGCTCGGCGGGGGGCGCGGGCTGTGAATAGAAGGCGCCGTAGGGGCCGCTCGTCATCAGCGTCATCAACGCGGCAAGGGATTCGGGAGATTGCGAGGCCTGCTTGAACGCCTCCCCGAAGGCGGGCATCACCGCCTCGGCCACCTGCTGGGCCTGCTGCGCGGAAAGGCCGTACATGCGGCCGATATTCTCCATCGCCTGCCCGCCCTGGGCCGCGCGCAGCATCTCCACGAACTGATCCATACGCGAACTCCGTCGGATCGCGGGCGTGCGAGGGGAGAAGGCGTCCCGCTCCGGCTTCTGCCCGAAATCTTGGCAGCAAGCTTACGCCATCGTCCTGCCGAAATCACGAAATGGTTCGGTTCCGTTACGGGAATTGACAGGGGATGGTGGAAGCGATGCTTCCAGCTCGGATGACGGTACCGGGCGCCGGTCCCCCGGACAAGCGACGGCTTCAGCCGGAGCTAGGTTCCCCGGACAAGCGACACCGAAGGTGGAGCGCCGATCCGGGGGCCAGCGCAAGATTCCCGCGCAGCGGGCAATGCCTGAGAGCGGCGGGATTATGAAGCGCCTTCGGCAGTCTTTTGGGCTGGGCGCCAGCTCGCAGTCCGCTGCGCTGCATGCGTCCGGGGCGCGAGATGGCTCGCCGCGCCCGCCGGCCGCGCTTGGAGCCAAGGGCGTCCCCGTGCTTGAACAGGTGTTCCCTCTGCTCACCACTGTCATGCCCGGGCTTGTCCCGGGTATCCACGTCGGGCCGCAGGCGCGATGTCTGGACGGGTGTTCCCGGCCCACCCACGTGGATGGCCGGGACAAGCCCGGCCATGACGGCGGTGCTGGTCCGGACACACTGCCCCGACGCCTCTTTACCCGGACAAGCGGCGGGACCCCCGCCCGATCACCCCGAGAATTCGGTCTCGTGGGTGAGGATGTCCTGCGCCTCGGGGTTGAGCGGACGGGCGCGGTGTTCGGGTTCGGTGAGGGGCTCGGGCTCCACCTTGGGACGCGTGAAGGGATCGGCGCCGGCGAACAGGCCGTCCTGCATCTGCCGCTCCAGCCGGGCGCGGTCGCGCTCGCGCACGTCGGCGATGCGGGCTTCGGCGGCGCTCTCGCTCACGCCCAGCGCCTCAAGGGTGCGGGCGCCGAAGGAGAGAGCCGATTCGAGGGTCTCGCGCAGTTCGAAATCCACGCCGAGGCGCACCAGCTCCATGGAATGCACGCGATCGAAGCTGCGCACGAACAGGCGCGGCCCCTGGATAGAGGTGCGCACGATCTCGACGATGCGGTTGGCGTCTTCCTTGTTGTCCACGCAGATGCAGATCACTTCCATCGTCTCCGCGCCAGCGGCGCGAAGAACGTCAAGTCTGGTGCCGTCGCCATAATAGATGTGCACGCCGAACCGGCCGGCGCTCTGGATCATCTCCACGTCCTTGTCGATGATCGTCACGCTCACGTCCTGCGCCAGAAGGCACTGGGACACGATCTGCCCGAACCGGCCGAAGCCGATGACCAGCACGGAGCCGTCGGCATCAGTGAAGTCGTCGGCGGGGGGCTCCGGCGCCGGCGGGGTGAAGCGCGGCAGGAAGCGCGAGACGCCGGCGAAGAGCAGGGGCCCGAGCACCATGGTGAGCGCCGCGAGGGCGATGAGCAGGTCCGTCTGCTCGGTGCGCAGGATGTTGTTGGCGAGGCCGAGCGGGAACAGCACGAAGGCGAATTCGCCCGCCGCCATCAGCGCCACCGAGGCGCGCAGGGAATCGCCGGGGGCGATGTTGTCGGCCCGGAACACCAGATAGACCACCACCGACTTGATGACCGCCACCGCCAGCGCGCCCACCACGAGGCGCGGGATGTGGTGGAGGATCACGTCGATGTTCAGCGTCATGCCGATGCTCATGAAGAAGATGGCGAGCAGCAGGCCGCGGAAGGCATCCACATTGGCTTCGAGTTCGTGCCGGAAGGTGCTTTCCGAGAGCAGGAGGCCGGCGAGGAACGCGCCCATGGCCGCCGACATGCCGGCGATCTCCATCAGGCCGGCGGCGCCGAGCACCACCATCAGCGCCGCTGCCGTCATCGCTTCGCGCGCGCCGGAACGGGCCAGCACCCGGAACAGGGGATTGAGCAGATAGCGGCCGGCCACCACGATGACGGCGATGGCGCCCACCGCCATGCCCGCCTGCATCAGCGTGGCCTTCGGATCGTGGATCTCGGTCTCGCTGCCGGGGGCGAGCAGCGGCACCAGCGCCAGCAGCGGCACCACCGCGATGTCCTGGAACAGGAGAATGGAGAAGGTGCGCTGCCCGTAGGGACTGCCGAGGTCGCCGCGCTCGCCCACGAGCTGCAGCGCGATGGCGGTACCCGACACCGACAGCGCGAGGCCGGAGACCACAGCCGCCGCCACGCCGAAGCCGAGGCCGAAATAGGCCAGCAGCGCGAACGCCAGCGAGGTGAGCACCAGCTGCGCCGTGCCCAGCCCGAAGATGTAGTGACCCATGGAGAGGAGGTGGGACGGCTTCAGCTCCAGTCCGACGAGGAACAGGAGCATGACCACGCCCAGCTCGGCGACGGTGTGCACCACCGAGGGGTCGGCCACATTGAGGCCGATGGGGCCGATGGCGATGCCGACCAGGAGGTAGCCGACGATGGGGGAGAAACCGATGCGCTTGGCGACGAGGACCGCGATGACGGCGGCGCACATGAAGGCCAGCGCCCCACCGAACAAGGCGTGTTCATCGACTGGCATGCGCGACGTCCTCCCCCGGTCCCGATCCCTGACGGATCAGAACGCCTTCCGCAAGGGCTGCTTCCAAGCAACTTCGGCGCCACCCATCCCCAGTGGCTCCTGCTCTTCGCTCATGACGGGCGAGCGTGTCGAAACCATGCCGTCGACGCGGCGTGGTGGTGGCCGTCCGCCGAAGCGTGACGACCATCGACGACCTTACTTCAGGGCATCAAATCCCGGACCGAATCCGTTGAGGCTGAGCGGCACGCCGATGCCTTCTTCGGGGGTCTGGAAGATGATGAAGGTGGCGGTCTTGCCGGACTTGAGGCGGCCGACGAGGGTCTCGTCCATCACCACCTCGGCGACGCAGCCATTGGGCAGGCAGCGCACGAATCCGGCGCGGCCGATGTCCTGGTCGTCGATCTTGAGGCCGAGGCCGGCGGGCAGCAGCACGCCGAGCGGCGCCAGCACGCGCAGCAGGCGGCTTTTCTGGTCCGAGGTCTTCAGCACGATGACGGTGAGGCCGACATTGGGCCGGTCCTCCGCCTGCACCGACTGGAGCAGCACGCACTGCTCGCTCTGCGCGCCGGGCGGGGTGTCGCAGCGAATCTGCCATTCGCCAAACACCGACTTCACCACGCCCTGCGCCGCCGCCGGGGCCGCCGCCGAGAGCAGTGCGGCCACGAAGGCCCCGAGGAACAGCGCCAGCGCGCGCCCCCCGGCGCGAGGCGTCCCCGTGCCGGGCGTTTCGGCGCGATCGGTCTCAATGGCGGGAAAAGGTCGGAACGACAGGACCATCGCAAGCTCCGGCAGGGTCCGGCGGGGGAGGCCGGGCGATCCTGCCTTATCTGATTTCGTGAACCAATGCCTTAATGCCCAAGGCATCGCGTCAACAATGGGGCAGGACCCACTTTCCCCCGTCGGCATTCCGACCCGGCGCCCTTGCGTAAACCACGGACGGGGTGCGCGGTATTTTGTCTCTTGCGCCCCGTTTCAAACCCCGTGCGACTCGTTCAAGGAGGTGTGCGGGGCTGGCTAAAGTGGAGTTAGAACAATTGGTTACTAAAACGATCGGCGCGCCCTCCGGCGCCGGCCGGAGCGGGCTTGGACGTTTTGTCCAATTGGGCAAACCCCGGGCGATTGCAAGGCGCCCCCAATTGTGTTTGATGAATCTTAGGGAGAGTGCCTGCCCAAAAACAACGCAGTTGCATGCGGCTGCAGAACGCGGTCTCGCACTCGAATAAGGGCCCCGTGGCGCGCCCCTTCGGCGCACCGGCGGCAGGGAAATTTCCGGCGGGTCTCCGCCGGCCAGGGAGATGGGTAGAAGATGATGTCGCTCATTCGCACCGCGACCCGTATGCGCGATGCTGCCCTCGCCGCCGGCGCTTTCGCCGCGGTGATGTTCGCGAGCGCGGCGGCCCATGCCCAGATGGGCCAGCCGGCCCCGTGGCAGATCAATCTGCAGGACGCCGCCACCCCGGTGATGGAGAATATCCACACCTTCAACGTCCTGCTCATCAGCATCATCACCGCCATCGTGCTGTTCGTGCTGGTGCTGCTGGTGATCGTGGTGGTGCGGTTCAACGAGCGCGCCAATCCGGTGCCCTCCAAGACCAGCCACAACACCATGATCGAAGTGGCCTGGACGGTGGTGCCGGTGCTGATCCTGGTGGCCATCGCCATCCCCTCGTTCCGGCTCCTGCACCTGGAGCTGAACATCCCCAAGCCCGACCTCACCGTGAAGGTGACCGGCCACCAGTGGTACTGGTCCTACGAATATCCGGACAATGGCGGCTTCGGCTTTGACTCCTACCTCGTCGCCGAGAAGGACCTGAAGCCCGGCCAGCCCCGCCTGCTCGCGGTGGACAACGAAGTCGTTGTTCCGATCAACAAGAACATCCGTATCCAGGTGACGGCGGCGGACGTGATCCACTCCTTCGCGGTGCCCTCCTTCGGCGTGAAGATCGACGCCATGCCGGGCCGCCTGAACGAGAGCTGGTTCAAGATCACCCGCGAGGGCGTCTATTACGGCCAGTGCTCCGAGCTGTGCGGCCGCGACCATGCCTTCATGCCCATCGCCGTGCGCGCCGTGAGCGAAGCCGACTTCAACGCCTGGGTCGCCCAGGCCAAGGCCAAGTTCGCTTCCGCCAGGGATGCCGAGGGCAAGTTCGCCGACGCCAGCACCCTCGAAGGTGCCGCGACCGCGCGCTGACGGTTTCGGGCCCGCTCTGGCGGGTCCTTGAGGTTTCCCCGCGCGGCGGACGGCCGGGCGGTTTCCAGGGTAGATGCGGCGCGGCGGGACGGGGCCGGCGCCGGGAACACGAGGAAAGCGGGAATGGCCACCGAGGCAGTCACCCACAGCCATCACGACGATCACGACACCCACGATGCGCACATCCCCACGGGCTGGAAGCGCTGGGTGTTCTCGACCAACCACAAGGACATCGGCGTGATGTACCTGATCTTCGCCATCGTGGCGGGGATCGTGGGCGGCGCCCTCTCCATCGCGATCCGCATGGAGCTGCAGCAGCCGGGTCTCCAGATCTTCAAGGATCCGCAGACCTTCAACGTCTTCACCACCGGCCACGGCCTCATCATGATCTTCTTCATGGTGATGCCCGCGCTCATCGGCGGTTACGGCAACTACTTCGCCCCGCTGATGATCGGCGCGCCGGACACCGCGTTCCCGCGCATCAACAACATCGCCTTCTGGCTGCTGCCGCCCGCGTTCATCCTCGCGCTCTCCTCGCTGTTCGTGGAAGGCGCGCCGGGCACCAACGGCTTCGGCGGCGGCTGGACCATCTATCCCCCGCTCTCGTCCAAGCTCGGTCATCCCGGCCCGGCCATGGATCTGCTGATCTTCTCGCTGCACCTTGCCGGCGCGTCGTCGCTGCTCGGTGCTATCAACCTCATCACCACCATCTTCAACATGCGCGCCCCGGGCATGACGCTGCACAAGATGCCGCTGTTCGCCTGGTCGCAGCTCATCACCGGCTTCCTGCTGCTGCTGTCGCTGCCCGTTCTGGCCGGCGCCATCACCATGCTGCTGACGGACCGCAACTTCGGCACCACCTTCTTCGACCCGGCCGGCGGCGGTGATCCGATCCTGTTCCAGCACCTCTTCTGGTTCTTCGGCCATCCCGAGGTGTACATCCTGATCCTGCCCGGCTTCGGGCTGATCTCCCACATCATCTCCACCTTCTCGCGCAAGCCCGTGTTCGGCTATCTCGGCATGGCCTACGCGATGGTCGCCATCGGCGTGGTGGGCTTCGTGGTGTGGGCGCACCACATGTACACGGTGGGCCTGTCCTCCAGCACCCAGTCCTACTTCGTCGCCGCGACCATGATCATCGCGGTGCCCACGGGCGTGAAGATCTTCTCGTGGATCGCCACCATGTGGGGCGGCTCCATCCAGTTCCGCACGCCCATGCTGTGGGCCATCGGCTTCATCTTCCTGTTCACCGTGGGCGGCGTCACCGGCGTGGTGCTCTCCAACGCCGGCATCGACCGCTCGCTGCACGACACCTATTACGTGGTGGCGCACTTCCACTACGTGCTGTCGCTCGGCGCCGTGTTCGCCATCTTCGCGGGCTGGTACTACTGGTTCCCGAAGATGTTCGGCTACATGATCCCGGAATTCTGGGGCAAGCTGCACTTCTGGGTCACCTTCGTCGGCGTGAACCTGGTGTTCTTCCCGCAGCACTTCCTGGGTCTCGCCGGCATGCCGCGCCGCTATGCGGACTATCCGGACGCGTTCGCCCACTGGAACTTCGTCTCCTCGATCGGTTCCTACATCTCGGGCGTCGCGGTGCTGATCTTCATCACCGGCACCACGCTCGCCTTCCTGCGCAAGGAGAAGGCGGGGGACAATCCGTGGGGCGAGGGTGCGACCACCCTGGAGTGGACCCTGCCGTCCCCGCCGCCCTACCACCAGTTCGAGGTCCTGCCCCGCATCAAGTGAGGCCGGAACCCAGGCTCCGGGGCCGCGGGCGACCGCGGCTCCCGCCGCCCTCCGGGGCGGGTGTTTCCGAAATGAAGTCTCGAACGTCGCGTTCAAGGATGTCCGGAGTTTGGAAATGAGTGACGAGCGTGCCAGCCTGACCGGACCCGACCCGTACGCCATGGCGTCGGGCGGCGTTATGGCGGGCGGGGCTGCGTCGGCCGGCGTCGCCGCTGTGGGCGAAGGCCATGCCGCGCCGCGCGACTATTTCGAGCTCCTGAAGCCCCGCGTCATGTCGCTGGTGATCTTTACCGCGCTGGTCGGCCTCGTGCGTGCGCCGGGCGACGTGCACCCCGTCATCGCCTTCACCGCCTTGCTGTGCATCGCCGTGGGCGCGGGCGCCTCGGGCGCGCTCAACATGTGGTGGGACGCCGACATCGATGCCGTGATGACCCGCACGCGGGGCCGTCCGGTCCCCTCCGGCCGCGTCACCGGCCGCGAGGCGCTGGCCTTCGGCCTCACCCTTTCGGCCTTCTCGGTGGTGGTGCTCGGCCTTCTGGTCAATGCGCTCGCCGGCGCCCTGCTCGCCTTCACCATCTTCTTCTACGTGGTGATCTACACCATGTGGCTGAAGCGCTCGACCTCGCAGAACATCGTCATCGGCGGTGCCGCCGGCGCCTTCCCGCCGCTGGTCGCCTGGGCCGCCGCCTCCGGCACCGTGTCGCTGGAGCCGGTGCTGCTGTTCGCCATCATCTTCTTCTGGACGCCGCCCCACTTCTGGGCGCTGGCGCTCTACCGGGCCGACGACTACGCCCGCGCCGGCGTGCCCATGCTGCCGGTGACGGCGGGGCCGGACGAAACCCGCCTCCAGATTCTCCTCTACACCCTGTTCCTGGTGCCGCTTGCCGCCAGCCCCGCCTTCCTCGGCTATGCCGGCCTCGCCTATGGCGCGGTCTCGGTGCTGGCCGGGGCCTGGATGATCGTCCTTGCGGTGCGCGTCTTCCGCGTCCGCGAGGGCGAGGCGGCGGTGAAGGCAGCCAAGGGCCTGTTTGGATTTTCCATCGTGTATCTGTTTGCATTGTTCGCGACGCTGCTCGGCGAGGCGGTCATTGGTGGCCTGCTGCGATGAGCGGTGAGAAGAAGGAAAAGCCGCGTCCTCCGCAGGAGGACGGTGTCGTGCTGACGCCCGAGCAGCTCAAGCGGCAGCGCGCGCGCAGCATCGCCATCGCCTCCGTGCTGGGGTTCCTGGCGCTATTGTTCTACGTGGTGACGATCGTGAAGCTCGGTCCCAACGTGCTCAACCGCCCACTCTAGGGCAGGGCAGGGGATCGGCGGAACGGGCAGGATCAGACGGAAGAGGGTCCGGGGGGCTCCGGACGCGAGGACGAGGAATGGCCGAGGCGAACGACAAGATGGCTGAGAGCGCTCCCCGCGCCGCCCGACACTGGGTGGTGGCGGCCGCGTGTGTCGGCTTCATCGCCGCCATGGTGGGCGTCACCTACGCCTCCGTGCCGCTCTACGCCATGTTCTGCTCGCTCACCGGCTTCGGCGGCGCCACCCGCGTCGGCTCGACGCCCACCGCCGCGCCGCTCGAACGCGAGATCACCATCCGCTTCGACGCCAACGTCTCGCCCGGCCTGCCGTGGGCCTTTGCGCCCGTGCAGCGGGAAATGACGGTGAAGATCGGCGCCACCAGCCTTGCCCATTACACAGCGCAGAACCGCTCCGCCGACGACACCCGCGCCAACGCCACCTACAACGTGTCGCCGCCCCAGGCCGGCGCCTATTTCGTGAAGCTGCAGTGCTTCTGCTTCGAGGAGCAGACGCTGGCCGGCCGCGAGAAGATGGACATGCCGGTGGTGTTCTACGTCGATCCGTCCATTGCCGACGACCCGGACCTGAAGACGCTGAAGGACATCACGTTGTCCTACACCTTCTTCCCGGCGAAGGCGGACAAGCCGCAGGTCCGCGCCAACGCGGACACGCTGGACAAGGTCCGCGCCGACGCGGAGGGCGCGCGAAAGCCGCTCTAGGCACAACGATCACCGCCCCGACCGGGGCATGACATTCGGGCGGCATCGCCGTCCAGAACGCAAACGGCCCCCCGGCGTGAAGCCGGGTGGGCTCGACGAGACTGGGAAAAGGGGAGGCCGGTTCGCCATGGCCGACATACACGTCAAGCACGATTACCACGTCGTCGACCCGAGCCCGTGGCCGATCATCGGCTCGGTCGCGGCGCTGATCCTCACCTCGGGCGCCGTGGTGTGGATGCACGGCGGCACCTCGCTCGTCATGATCGTCGGCTTCCTCGGCGTGCTCTACACCATGTTCGGATGGTGGCGGGACGTGATCCGCGAGAGCCGCGCCGGCTTCCATACCCGCGTGGTGGTGCTCGGCCTGCGCTACGGCATGATCCTGTTCATCGCCTCCGAGGTGATGTTCTTCGTCGCCTGGTTCTGGGCGTTCTTCGATGCCTCCCTGTTCTCGGGTGAGGCCATCAACTTCATGCGCATGGACTTCACCGGCGGCGTGTGGCCGCCCAAGGGCATCGAGAGCCTCGATCCCTGGCACCTGCCGCTGCTCAACACGCTGATCCTGCTCACCTCGGGCACGACGGTGACCTGGGCGCACCATGCGCTGGTGCACGGCGACCGTCAGGGCCTCAAGTGGGGCCTGTGGTGCACGGTGGTGCTCGGCGTCCTGTTCTCCATGTGCCAGGCGTACGAGTACATCCACGCGCACTTCCACTTCGCCGGCAACATCTACGGCGCGACCTTCTTCATGGCGACCGGCTTCCACGGCTTCCATGTGATCGTCGGCACCATCTTCCTCGCGGTGTGCCTGATGCGCACCTACATGGGCGACTTCACCCCCCAGAAGCACTTCGGCTTCGAGGCGGCCGCCTGGTACTGGCACTTCGTGGACGTGGTGTGGCTGTTCCTGTTCACCTTCATCTATGTGTGGGCGCAGGGCGGACACGCCTGATCCGCGCGGGTTCCACCGCGCCAGAGACAAGCCTCAGGCCGGCGCACCCACGCGCCGGCCTTCTCATTTCGGCACCGGAGGTGCCCCGTGTCGCTCGATCCCTATCACGCCCCGGTCTCTCCCTTCTCGGCGGGCCTCTCCTGCCGCTGCCCGCGCTGCGGCCGCGGCCCGCTGTTCAAGGGCTTCCTCGACCTTGCGCCCAAGTGCACCTCCTGCGACCTCGACTATGATTTCGCCGATGCGGGCGACGGCCCGGCGGTGTTCGTCATCCTGTTCGCCGGCTTCATCGTGGTCGCGCTCGCCTTCTGGGTGGAGGCGAAGTTCGAGCCGCCCATGTGGGTGCACGCGCTGCTGTGGATCCCGGCCATCCTCATCGTCACCCTCGGCCTGTTGCGGCCGCTGAAGGCGCTGATGGTGGCGCTGCAGTATCGCAACAAGGCCTCCGAGGGCCGGCTGGACGGCCAGTGACCGGCAAAGCGCCGTCCCCGGTGCCGCCGTCCTCGGTGTCGCCTGCCACCGCGCCGTCTCCCGCGCGGCGCGGCCGCGGGCTTCTCCTGCTCGTCCTCGCCTGCGCGGCGTTCGCGGTGCTGATCGGCCTCGGGACGTGGCAGCTCAACCGCCTCGCCTGGAAGGAGGCGCTGCTCGCCCGCGTGGAGGCGCGCGTCCACGCCGCCCCGCAGGATGTGCCGCCCCCCGCCCGCTGGCCCGCGCTGACCCGCGAGGAGGACGAATACCGCCGGGTGAAGGTGCGCGGCACCTTCGACCATGCGAAGGAAGCCCTCGTCTACACCGTGCGCGGGGACGACGCCGCCGGCCAGGTGAAGGGGCAGGGGTTCCTGGTGGTGACGCCGCTGATTCGCGCCGACGGCCCGCCCATCCTCATCAACCGCGGCTTCGTCCCGTCCGACCAGCGCGATCCCGCGACGCGGGCGGAAGGTGAGGTGAAGGGCGAGGTGGAGGTGGTCGGCCTGCTGCGCTTCCCCGAGGAGGCGAGCTGGTTCGTGCCGGCCAATGATCCCGCCCGCGGCACCTTCTACCGTATGGAGCCGGCCGAGATCGCCGCCGCCCGCGGCATTTCCGGCGCTGCGCCCTTCCTCATCGATGCCGATGCGACGCCGGTGCCGGGCGGCCTGCCCATCGGTGGCGGCACCCGCATCGCCTTTCCCAACCGGCATCTGGAATATGCGCTCACCTGGTACGGCCTCGCGGCCTCGCTGGTGGGCGTGGGGCTCGCGGTCTTCATCAGCCGGCGCCGCCGCGCCTCCTGACGCGCCCTCCTGACGCGCCTTCGTGACGCGCCTTCCTGGCCGGCCGCGCCGGACAGGCGTTGCCGATCTGCAACGCGGGGCCGGGATCGTCCCGGCGGCCTTGACCCAACGCTTGGTTAACCCTCACCTTGCACAAGCGGATTTGCCGGCTTTATTGCCGTGCACCAGCCGTGCGGTTTTGGCATTTCGTAAAGCCGCCCGGCCACAGGATGGCCGCAGGTTTTGACAGAGGTCTCCCGATGGTCGTGTTCCGCAAGCTGCGTTCCCTCCTCCTCGCCACGGTACTCGCCGGGGGAGCGTGCGGCGTCGCGCAGGCGGCCGACCTGTTCACGCCGCCGCCGCCCACCCCGGTTCCGCCCTCGGCCAACGAGGACTGGTACCTGACTATCGGCGCGTCCGTCTCGGCGGACCCGAGCTATCCCGGCGCGGACAATTATTCCTTCCGGCCCGGCCTCATCTTCTCCGTCCGCAAGGCGAGCCAGCTCAACGTCTTCCGCAGCGTGGACGACAACCCGTCCCTGGCCCTCTTCGACACCGGCAATTTCCGCATCGGCGCCGTTGGCCGTATCGACTGGGGCCGCGACTCCGGCGATTCCTATCGCCTCACCGGCCTCGGCAACATCGATCCGGCGCTGGAAGCCGGCGCCTTCGCCGAGTGGTACATCACCGACTGGCTGCGCACCCGCGCGGAACTGCGCTACGGCGTCGGCGGCTTCGAGGGCATCCGCGGCCTGCTCGGCGCGGACGTGATCCTGCCCTACGGCCAGTGGCGCTTCGCCGTCGGCCCCCGCCTCACCTATGGCGGCTCGGGCTACATGAGCACCTATTTCGGCGTCACGCCGGTCCAGGCCGTCGTCGCCAATGCGTTCGGCAATCCGCTGCCGGTCTACAACGCCTCCGCTGGCTTCGACATGGTGGGCGCCATGGCGCAGCTCACCTACAATTTCCGCAACGGCTTCGAGACCGGCGTGTTCGGCGGCTATGGCCGTCTCCTCGGCGATGCGGCCTCCTCGCCGCTCACCACCGATGCCAACCAGTTCACCGCCGGCGTTTCGCTGAGCTACACCTTCAACATCGGCAAGGCCTGGTGGTGAGAAATTTGGTGGTGAGAGATTTGGTGGTGAGGGTTTCGGGCTGAGCGTCAGCCCGTGACGCGCCGTTCCAGCTTGGCCAGCGTCTGCTGGCCGAGTTCCACCGCGCCGAAGCCCTTGGCGGTCTGAAACTCGGCCGCCGTGCTGAACACCATGCCCAGCGTGACCTTGGTCGCCCCATCCTGTTCGTCGAACGCCGCCCAGGCGTCGGCGTGCTTCGGCCCGTTTTCGCCCCAGAGCAGGGAATAGGCGATCCGCTCCTGCGGCCGCACCTCCCGGTAGAGATGGTGGTTGGGGAAGACGGTGCCGTCCGGCCCGATCATGTCGAACACCCACTCCCCGCCCTGCCGCAGATCGATGCGCGTGGTGCGGCAGGAGAAGCCGTCCGGCCCCCACCATTGCGGCAGCGACTGAGGATTCATCCACGCGCCCCAGACCACGGATCGCGGGGCCTTGATGACCCGCTCCAGCACCATGGTGCGCTCGGCCGCGCTGGCGAGATTGCCGAGCCCGGCCTCGAAGCCCTGCCGGTACCCCGCTTCCATATCCCCGACGAGCGAGGAGAGCTGGACGGTCACCACCAGCCGGCTGCGTTCGCTGTCGCCGGAGAAATCCGCCGTCACCAGCGCCGCAGACCGGGTTTCTCCTTCGCTGGAGACCACCTCATAGTTCACGCTGCGCGCGGAGGGCGTGAGCGCCAGCCAGCCGCAGTCGCACCGGATGTCGGGCGCACCCGCCACCTTGCACAGCGAGACCTCGCGGCCGCCGACGCGCGTGTCGGTCTCCTGGAAGTCCACGGTGACGGCGGGTGTGGGGGCAGCCCACACCGCGCGTGCGGCCGGGGCGGTCCAGGCCTGCCAGAGGGTCGCGAGCGGCGCGGCGACCTCGCGCGTGAAGGTGAGCGTGGCGAAATGGCCGGGGGCGTCCTGCGGTGTCATTGGTCTCCTCCCTTCATCACGTTGGTCACGAAGGCGTCCAGCCGGTCGAGCCGGGCCTCCCAGAGCGCGCGCTGTTCGTCGATCCAGGTGCGGGCGGGCTCCAGCGCCTCCGGGCGGATGGCGCAGGTGCGCACGCGCCCGTCCTTGGTCGTGGCGATCAGCCCGGCCTCCTCCAGCACGGACAGATGCCGCATCACGGTGGGCAGGCGCAGGCCCGTGGGGCCGGCGAGATCCGTCACCGCCGCCGGCCCCTCGGCGAGGCGCGTCAGGATCGACCGGCGGGTCGGATCGGCCAGCGCGTGGAAGAGCAGCGAGAGATCGGGATCATGCTTAGCCATGTAGCTAAGTATATGCGCGCAATCGATCCCCGCAAGGAAAACTTCGCAGGTTGGCTAAGTGTTGTTCGCGGGGCGACGCCGGGCGGCCCTATTCCCCGCCGCCGTCCCCGTCGCCCGAGCCGCCGCTGTCACCGGAATCGGGACCGCCGCCGCTGTGGCCCACATGGGGGGATTCGCCCCCCGCCTCGCCCGAATGGTGATGGGCCGCATAGCCCGCCGCGATGATGAGCGCGCCGCCGGCTGCCGCAGCCGCGGCGGCCCGCTGCGCATTGGCAGTGTCCGGCTCGCTGCTGGCGGCCGATGCGGCGGGGGAGGGGGAATCCTCCCGGCCGAGCCCGTAGTCCGCCGGCGGCTTCGCCCGGTTCGGCGCGGCGTCCGGCTTCGCGGCGGCAGCCTTCTCGTCCCCGCCGCCCCCCTTGCCGCTGCCGCGCAGGCTGAGGAACAGCGCCAGCGGCGCGCCGATGACGAGGAGGGCGACGAGGATCTGCGTCGCGTCCATGGATCAGCGTTGCTCCCGCCGGGCGAGGAAGGCGAGGCGCTCGAACATGTGCACGTCCTGCTCGTTCTTGAGCAGCGCGCCGGCGAGCGGGGGAATGGCCTTGCGCACGTCCTTCTCGCGCAGGGTTTCCAGCTCGATGTCCTCGGCCATCAGCAGCTTCAGCCAGTCGATCAGCTCGGAGGTGGAGGGCTTCTTCTTCAGGCCCGGCACGTCGCGCAGCTCGTAGAAGATGCGCAGGGCCTCGCCCACGAGGCGCTGCTTGATGCCGGGGAAATGCACCTCGACGATGGCCCGCATGGTCTCGGGATCGGGGAAGCGGATGTAGTGGAAGAAGCAGCGGCGCAGGAAGGCGTCCGGCAGCTCTTTCTCATTGTTGGAGGTGATGATGACGAGAGGGCGCTGCTCCGCCTTCACCTGCTCGCCGGTCTCGTAGACATGGAACTCCATGCGGTCGAGTTCCTGCAGCAGATCGTTGGGAAACTCGATGTCCGCCTTGTCCACCTCGTCGATCAGCAGCACCGGCCGCACGGGGGAGGAGAAGGCCGTCCACAACTTTCCCTTGCGGATGTAGTTGGCGATGTCGTGGACCTTGGGGTCGCCGAGCTGGCTGTCACGCAGGCGGGCCACGGCGTCATACTCGTAGAGGCCCTGCTGCGCCTTGGTGGTGGACTTCACGTGCCACTCGATCAGCGGCGCCCCGAGGGCTTCGGCAACTTCCTGTGCCAGAACGGTTTTTCCCGTTCCGGGCTCGCCCTTGATGAGCAGGGGGCGTTCGAGGACGAGGGCCGCATTGACGGCGACCTTGAGGTCGTCGGTGGCCACATAGCTCTTCGTGCCCTCGAACCGCATGAGACTTGATCCCTTCCGCCGCCTGTCGCGCCGCAGCAAGGTCGGCACCCGGCGCCCATCCGTCAAGGGGCGGCGCCCGCTGGACAAGGACATGCCGGTTGTCGGAACCCGAAGGCGTCGATATAAGCGCGGCGACCATGGGGCGTCCTCCTGGCCGAAAGGTCGGCTCCGCCGGCCCGGACGCTGGGGTGCCAGCCCTTGAGTTCCGTGACGGGGAGTTCGTTGTCGGTGCTTGGCTCCACGCAAGGCCGGATGGGCATGATCCGCCTTGCAGCGTCTTGCTTCGACGGCAGAGCGACGCATATCGAGGACCTTGCTGATGTCGATCCAAATCGACGAGGACTATCGGCCCCGTGAGGATGAGCCCTTCATGAACGACCGGCAGCGCGAGTATTTTCGCCTCAAGCTGCTGCGTTGGAAGGACGACATCCTGAAGGAGGCCCGCGAGACCCTGCAGCACCTTCAGGACGAGAACCAGAATCACCCGGACCTGGCGGATCGGGCGTCGTCCGAAACCGACCGCTCCATCGAGCTGCGCGCCCGCGATCGCCAGCGCAAGCTGATCGCCAAGATCGACGCGGCGCTGCTGCGGATCGAGGACGGCTCCTACGGCTATTGCGAGGACACCGGCGAGCCCATCTCGCTGAAGCGCCTCGAGGCCCGGCCCATCGCCACCCTCTCGGTGGAGGCGCAGGAGCGCCACGAGCGGCGCGAGCGGGTCTACCGCGACGACTGAGCCGCTGTTTCCGGCTGCCAATTTCGGCAGAGCGATTTCAGATGTGAAGAAGGCCGGCGGAGCCATCGCCCCGCCGGCCTTCTTGCGTCCGGGACCGGCCGAAGCCGGCGGAAGGGTCAGCGGCTGCGCGCGTTGGTGCGGCCGAGCAGGTTCGCCATTTCGGCGTCGAAATCGTCCAGCGGATCGCGCGGCGCCTCCGGCTCGACGGCGGGAGCCTCCTCGGCGTGGGGCACGCTCGGGGGAGCAGCCACCGGCGGCGCCGCGTAAGGCGAGGCGTGAGGCGCTGATTGGGTCGGCGCCGGGGCATGGATCACCGGAGCGGCGACCTCCGCGGCCGCCGGCGGCGTCACCGTCGGGGACGGGGCGCGCAGCAGCGGGCTCGCCGTCTCGGGCCGCAGGGAGGCGTCTTCGCGGGTCACGTTGCGCAAGGCGAGGGGCTCGCGGCGCGGCTGCTCCGGCGTCGGCAGCGGACGGTTTTCCCCGGCCGGGCGGAAGGCGAACTCGCGCGGGCGCAGAGGCGCCTCGATGCGGGGGCTCTCGGTGCGCGGCGTGACGTCGGGGCGGGGGCGCACCTCGGCCGGGCGCGCTTCCGCCGAGCGAGCTTCGGTCGAGCGGTTGCGCGACTGGGACAGGAAGCGCGTCAGCGGGCCTTCGCTGCGCGGCGGCGGGGGCTCGATCACCGGTTCGGGTCGGGCGGCGGTCGGCGGGGCCGGGGCCGGCTCGGCGGGCGCCGCGGGCTCTTCGCCGAGGAGATCGGAAAGGCTGATCTGCGGCGCTGCGGCGGCCGGCTGCGGGTGGACGAGGGCGGCGTCGAGACGGTGGGTGAGATCCTCCAGCTCCGCAGCGACCTCGCTGACGGCGGGGGGCGCGTCCTCGGGCTCGGTCCTCGATGCCTCCACCTTGGGGGCCTCGATCCGCGGCGCGTCCATCTTCACGGCCTCGGCGCGGGCCGGCTCGGTGCGCGGGGCGTCGATCTTGGGCGCATCGATCTTGGGCGCGTCGATTTTGGGCGTGCTGGCGGCGAATTCGGCCTTCAGGGCGTCGAGCCGGGCCTGGTCGGGGCGCGGCGCCTCAACCCGAACGGCGTCCCGCGCCGGCTCCTTGGCCGGTTCCCTGGGGGCGGCGGGCTCGGGCGCGGCGTCCGCCCCGCGCGTCGCGGGACGGCCGGAGAGGGTGCCGTCGCCGCGCATCAGCGGCCGGCGCGCCAGAGCGGAGCGGCGATCTTCGCGGGTTTCGGCCGCCGGCGCTTCCGCGGCGACGGGCTCGGGCGCCGGAAGGCTGGCGGCAGCGGTCTCGGCGGCCAGCACCGGCGCGGCGGGGGTAGCGGAAAGGGAACGGCGCGGCGTGGGCCGCTGCAGGGTCGGTGCCTCGCGCGGCGGCGGGACGGCGGCGGGTGCGGTCTCCACCGCCTCGGCCGCGCCGATGTTCTGCTCGATGACGAGGTCGCTGTTGCCGCCGACCAGCAGCAGGTGTTCCACCTCGTCCCGGCGCACGAGCACGAGGCGGCGGCGCTGATCCACGGACACGCTGTCGAGAACGGACAGGCGGGGACCCGCCCGGCCGCGGCGGTCGCCTCCGGCGGCGCGGCCGGCGAGGCGGCGCATCACCAGCACCGTCAAGCCCAGCAGCGCGGCGATCACGATGGCGGCGATGGCCACCCGAATCGGAAACGCGAGCTGGGTACCGAACAACTGCTGTAGCATCATGCCTCCGCTTTACTCGAACCGGGTGCCTCCCCGGGCCATGGCCCGTAGGCTGCCTCCCTCCGGCATCCACATCCGGAACGCGCGATGCCCTTTGGACCTTCACGCCGTCAATATCACGAAATGCCTAGACGCCCGCTCGCGCCAATAGCCGCGCCGGTCGCGCATCGTGAGCCTCAGGGCCTAAGGTTTTGTTGATAATCGTGGCAGGATTTAAGTCACCGGCGATTCTCTCCCTTAAATCCGTGCGAATGGTGCACGCATCAGGGCGGCAGATCGCCTGAACGGATCGCCGGAATGGTAAAAGAGCGCATGCGGGGTCGCCAGACGAAGGACCAGGGAACCGCCGTCCGGCGCAGGAAAAGCCGTGGGGCGGGGCCGCTGGGCACCCGGCTTTTCATCGTCGTCTTCGCGCTGGCCGGTGGCTTCGTGGGCGCGACCATCCTCGGGCGGGACGGGGGCGGCGTGCCCTCGGCCATCATCGCGGCGCTGGCCGTGGTGGGGGTGGTGGAACTGTTCCTGGCCGCCCGCCGCGCCTTCAAGGGCGTCGAGCCGGAGGACCCGCTGGGCGCGATTGCCCTTGCGGCATCCGGCGACGCCATGGCCGTGGTCGAGGATGGCGAGCGCATCGTCGAGACCAACGCCGCCTATCTGCGCATGTGCCGCAGCGGCACCGCCGAGCCGCCGCTGCCCGAGCGCTTCCTCTCCCGCATTCCCGGCAGCCAGACGACCGTGGGCGAGCTGCTCAACGCCGTTGCCGGATCGACGGCCCACCTGAGCACCATGCCCTTCGGGAGCGGAGCGCGCGGGCGGCAGCTCGAGGTCTCGGTGCACCCCGTGGGCGGTCCCCGGCGCGTGCTGTGGACGCTGCGCATGGTCGATACCGCCGAGGCGGAGGCGGCGCCGGCCTTCGCTCCCGCGCCGGGGCCCGCTCCCGCGCCGCATCCGGTCGCGCCTCTGCCTGCCGCGCCTCTCCCTGTCACGCCGGTCGTGGCGAAGCCGCTGCCGGCCGCGCCCGCCGTGCGTCCGCCCGATCCGGTGGTGGTGGCGCCCGCGCCGGCCGTCGCCGCTCCGGTTCCCGTTGCCGCGCCCGTTCCCGTGTCCGAAGCCCGGGCGCCTGCACCGTCGCCGACGGCCCCCGAGGGCTATGCCGGGCCGGACCTCGTGGCATCGTGGGAAGAACTGCCGGCCGGCCTGCTGCGCATCGTCGGCGGGCGGGTGGTGGACCCCAACCTCACCTTCTGCCGCATGCTCGGCTACGCCCTCGCCGACTGGGGGCCGGACGGCATGCCGCTCAGCCGCATCGTCGCCCCGGAAAGCATGCCGGCGCTGGCCGCGGCGCAGGCCAATGGCGGCCGCGCCTCGCTGGTCGCCTCGCTCAAGCGCAAGGACGGCGCGGCGCTTCCCGTCCTGCTGCGCATCGCCGCCGCTCCGGATGGCACCGGCGCCGTTGCCTTGCCGCTCGATGCGGTGGAAGGCGCCCTCGGCGCCTCTGCCCGGACTACGGCCCCCCAGGCCCCGCAGAGCGACAGCACCGAGGTTCTCGGCGACCTGTTCTTCCGCCGGGCACCGCTGGCCATGGCGCTGGTGGATCGTTCCGGCGGGGTGCGCGCCGCCAATGCGGCATTCGAGCGCCTGTTCGGCCGCGATGCGGCCGGCCGCCCGCTGACCGCGCTGGTGGCGGACGCCTCCGGCACCGAGGCGCTGCTCGCCGCCGCTGCCGGCGCCAGCGAGCCGCCCGCGCCCTGCGACGTGACGCTGGCCGGCGGCAGCGCCCGCTCCGTCCGCTTCTATGCGGCGCCCCTCGACGTGAGCGGCGACATCGCGCTCTGCGCCATCGACATGACCGAGCAGCGGGCGCTGGAGGTGCAGTTCGCCCAGTCGCAGAAATTGCAGGCGGTCGGGCACCTCGCCGGCGGTGTGGCGCACGACTTCAACAACGTGCTCACCGCCATCATCGGCTATTGCGACCTGCTGCTGGCCAAGCACCGGCCGAGCGACCCGTCCTTCCCGGACATCATGCAGATCAAGCAGAATGCGAACCGCGCCGCCGGTCTTGTGCGGCAGCTGCTCGCCTTCTCCCGCCGCCAGACCCTGCGTCCGCAGGTGATCGAGCTCGGCGACGTGATCTCGGATGCCGCCGCCTTGCTGCGCCGCCTCATCGGCGAGCGCATCACCCTCGACGTGGAGCACGCCCGCGACCTGTGGCCGGTGAAGGTGGACGTGAACCAGTTCGAGCAGGTGATCGTGAACCTCGCGGTCAATGCCCGCGACGCCATGCCCGACGGCGGCACCCTCACCATCCGCACCGGCAACGTGCCGGCCGCTGGCTGCGCCGCCTACGGGCAGGGCCTGCCGGAGGGCGATTACGTGATGGTGGAGGTGGCGGACACCGGCACCGGCATCCCGCCCGACATCATGGACAAGATCTTCGAGCCCTTCTTCTCCACCAAGGAGGTGGGCAAGGGCACCGGGCTCGGCCTCTCCACCGTCTACGGCATCGTGCAGCAGACCGGCGGCACCATCCTCGCTGACAGCGAGATGGGCCACGGCACTACCTTCCGCGTGTTCCTGCCCCGCCATCTCGCGGGCATCGAGCCGGAGGAGGCCCCGAGGCCCGCCGAGCCGGAGCCGAAGGCCGGCGACACCACGGGGCAGGGCCGTCGCGTGCTGCTGGTGGAGGACGAGGACGCGGTGCGCGCCTTCGCCAGCCGGGCGCTCGCCAATCGCGGCTACGAGGTGCTGGCCGCCGCCAGCGGCGTCGAGGCGCTGGAACTGATCGAGCGCGAGGGCAAGGTCGATCTCGTCATCTCCGACGTGGTGATGCCGGAGATGGACGGCCCGACCCTGCTGCGGGAATTGCGCAGCCGCGAGCCGGGGCTGAAGGTGATCTTCATTTCCGGCTATGCCGAGGAGGCCTTTGCCCGCAACCTGCCGCCGAGCGAGCACTTCTCCTTCCTGCCCAAGCCCTTCTCGCTGAAGCAGCTGGTGGCCGCCGTGAGCGAGACCCTGCGCGCCTGAACCCGCCCGCCGGGCGCGGCCTTTCTCTAACGTAATGAGAGAGAAGGGATATCACCCCTCGCGGTGGCGCTTCATCAGGCGCGGCGCGCTCTAGACGGGCGGGCCGCGTTTGCGCATTGTCAAGGCGCGGCCCGCCCGGCGGTCGCCAGATCAGGCCACCGCGCCCGATCTGCGGTCGGGCTGGCCGGCGAGGGGGAGGACCCTGACTTGACACCAAGACGCACGAACATGCGGCGCCGGGAGCTGGCGGGCTGGTCCCGCATCGCCGTGGCGCTGGCCTTCGGCTGGACCACGAGCCTCTATCCGGCCTTCGCCCAGCAAAGCCCGCCCGACACCGGCGCGGCAGCAACGCAGGCGCCGGTCCCGCCACCCACGACGCCGCCCGCGGCCGCGCCGCAAGTGGCGCCCGAGGCGGCGCCGCCTGTTGCGCCTCCTGCGGCTCCGCCCGCCACCACGGCCGTCGCGCCGCCACCGGCCGCGCCCGCACCTGTCGCGCCTGCTGGCGTTGCTCCTGCTGGCGTTGCTCCTGCGGGCGTCGCGCCCGCGCCGGTCGTTCCGGCCGGGGCGCCCCCCGCCGATGCGCCGCCGGCGTCCGCGCTCTACGCCCTCGCCGAGCTGGAAACCCTGCTCGCGCCCTATGCGCTCTATCCCGACACGCTGCTCGCGCAGATGCTGCCGGCCACCGCCTATCCGCTGG
This sequence comes from Xanthobacter aminoxidans, assembly GCF_043193615.1. Taxonomy (NCBI): domain Bacteria; kingdom Pseudomonadati; phylum Pseudomonadota; class Alphaproteobacteria; order Hyphomicrobiales; family Xanthobacteraceae; genus Xanthobacter; species Xanthobacter aminoxidans. The sequence goes on from NZ_JBAFUS010000002.1 coordinate 856,854, forward strand.
AACTGGTGCAGGCCCAGCGCTGGCTGGACTCCCACAAGAGCGCGGTGAAGAAGGGCGATTTCTCCGGCGCCGATGCCCAGAAGTGGGACCCCTCGGTGAAGGCGCTGACGCGCTTCCCCACCGTGATCGCCAAGCTGAACGAAAACCTCGATGCCACCCAGTCCATCGGCTACGCCTTCGTCAGCCAGCCGGAGGACGTGTCGGTCGCCATCCAGGCCCTGCGCGCCAAGGCCGAGGCGGCCGGCTCGCTGAAGACCAACGACAAGCAGGTCGTGACCACCCGGCAGGAGGACGGCCGGAACGTGGTCTACATCACCTCGGCCGACCCGACGATGGTCTATGTGCCGACCTACGATTCCTCCACCATCTACACTGCGGCCGGCGTCGGCCTGCTGGCCTTCGGCGCCGGCGTGCTCGTGGGCAGTGCCTGGAGCAACCCGTGGAACTGGGGCCGCGGCTGGGTCTATCCGCCGCCGTGGCCGGGCTATCCCGGCTGGCGCCCGCCGCCGCCCCGCCCGCCGGGCGGCTGGCCCGGTGGTCCGGGCCATCCCGGCTGGCCGCCGCCTCCTGGCTATCCCGGAGGCCCGGGTTATCCCGGCTACCCGGGCAAGCCCGGCGGTCCCGGCTATCCCGGCAAGCCGGGTGGCCCCGGTTATCCCGGTGGCCCCGGCGGCCCGGTTGGTCCGTGGAAGCCGAATCCCGCCAAGCCTCTTCCCGGCAAGCCCGGCTATCCCGGCGGCCCCGGCGGCGTGGGTGGCCCGGGTTATCCCGGGGGCCCTGGTGGCCCCGGCAAGCCCGGCGGACCGGGTTATCCCGGTGGTCCCGGTGGTCCCGGTGGTCCTGGCGGCCCGGGCAAGCCGGGTGGACCGGGCACTCCGGGAGGCCCCGGTGGTCCCGGCGCTCCCGGCAAGCCGGGTACTCCCGGTGCTCCCGGACAGCCCGGTGGGGCCGGCGGTGCCGGCAAGCCGGGCAGTGCGGGCAAGCCGGGCGCCGCGGCCACCACGGCAAAGCCGGTCAAGCCCTCCGGCGGGTCGCAGCAGCTCAAGAAGGGCGGCGGCGGCAAGTCGAGCGTGAAACCCGCCGGCCGGCCGGCCGGGCCGCCGAAGCAGTACCGCAGCGGTGGTGGCGGTGGTGCCAAGCTCCAGGGGGGCGGCGGACGCGTCGGCGGCGGCGGTGGCCGCGCGGGCGGCGCACGTCCCCATCGCTGAACCGGTGCCGGGCACGCCCCGGCACCGACCTCACGCAGAATCGCCGTGGCGGATTCGCCCCGGCACTGCGGTCGCTCCCGGTGCGACTCGCTCGCGCCGGGCGGCTGGCTGATGGATTGGCTGGGGCTGCGGCCGGGGCCTTCGCCGCTCCGCGGGGCCGGGGAAGGCTGGAAGATGCACACGGCATTGTGTCGCACGGATGCAACAGTCGCCCGCAACTGCATCTTGCACAGAATTGAGGCCCTCCCGATCTACCTCCCGTGAGAGAGCCGCAAGCCGGCTCCGGCCCAGCTTTCGCGGCGCTGCGAAAGGGGCGGCGCGGCGGTCGCGGACGGGCTGCACCGGGCACACCCGCGATCCGCTACCAAAGGCATGACACCTTGGCCGATCCGCGCACTTGCCTCCCTTCTGGCGCTGCGATAAGGCTCTCGCGTCGTTTCGAACTTCTCTAGCCGGACGGCGCGGTAACGCTTCAGGCGATCAGCCGTTTCAAGCTCCTTTTGACCCTGATGGGTGAGCCAAGCGCGCTGCCCACGGCACCGACCGAGCGCTCCGAGGTGCGAGCAAGATGAACGCGTTGCTCATGGACTATCTGCCGGTGGTGATCTTCATCGGCGTTTCCGCGGTGATCGGCCTGGCCCTGCTGGTGTCGCCCTTCATCGTCGCCTACCAGAATCCGGACCCGGAGAAGCTGTCCGCGTACGAGTGCGGCTTCAACGCATTCGACGACGCGCGCATGACGTTCGACGTGCGCTTCTATCTGGTGTCCATCCTCTTCATCATCTTCGACCTCGAGGTCGCCTTCCTTTTCCCGTGGGCGATCAGCTTCGGTGGCCTCGGCGACCTCGGCTTCTGGTCGATGATGATCTTCCTCGGCGTGCTCACCGTCGGGTTCATCTACGAATGGCGCAAGGGAGCTCTGGAATGGGACTGACCCCTTCGGCCACCAAGCCCGAGATCGCACGCGCCTCCACCGGCATCGTCGATCCCTCCACCGGCCGTCCCGTCGGCGCTGATGATCCCTTCTTCAAGGAGATCAACAACGAGCTGGCGGACAAGGGCTTCCTCCTCACCACCGCCGACGACCTCATCACCTGGGCGCGCACCGGCTCGCTCATGTGGATGACCTTCGGTCTCGCATGCTGCGCGGTGGAGATGATGCAGGCCTCCATGCCGCGCTACGACGTGGAGCGCTTCGGCTTCGCGCCGCGCGCCTCGCCGCGCCAGTCGGACGTGATGATCGTCGCCGGCACGCTGACCAACAAGATGGCCCCGGCCCTGCGCAAGGTCTACGACCAGATGCCGGAGCCGCGCTACGTCATCTCCATGGGCTCCTGCGCCAATGGCGGCGGCTACTACCACTTCTCCTATTCGGTGGTGCGCGGCTGTGATCGCATCGTGCCGGTGGACATCTACGTGCCGGGCTGCCCGCCCACCGCGGAGGCGCTGCTCTACGGCATCCTGCTGCTGCAGAAGAAAATCCGCCGCATCGGCACCATCGAGCGCTGATCGGGAGCCGGTGTGATGGACGAGACCCTCAACGACCTCGCCGCCCACGTATCGGGCGCCCTGCCGGGCGTGGTGACCGGCACCGAGATCGCCTATGGCGAGCTGGCGCTCTTCATCGAGCCGTCGCAGATCGTCAAGGCGGTGACTTTCCTGCGGGATGACCCGGCCTGCCAGTTCACCTGCATCGTGGACGTGTGCGGCGTGGACTATCCGGCCCGCGAGAAGCGGTTCGACGTGGTCTACCACCTGCTCTCCGTGAAACAGAACGCCCGCATCCGCCTCAAGGTCGCCACCGACGAGGACACCCCGGTGCCTTCCATCACCGGTGTCTTCCCCGGGGCCAACTGGTTCGAGCGGGAGGCCTACGACATGTACGGCATCCTGTTCACCGGCCACCCGGAGCTGCGCCGCCTGCTGACGGACTACGGCTTCGACGGCCACCCCCTGCGCAAAGACTTCCCGACCACGGGCTTCGTGGAGGTGCGCTACGACGACGCCCAGAAGCGCGTGGTCTACGAGCCGGTTCGCCTGCCCCAGGAGTTCCGGAACTTCGACTTCCTCTCGCCGTGGGAGGGCGTCGAATACGTCCTGCCCGGTGACGAGAAGGCCTCGGGCCAGCCGCCCGCGCCGCCCAAGGCCGGGTGAGGGAGCGTCTCATGGTTGATGTCGCCGACGAGATGAAGCCCGCGGACAAGGTCCGCAACTTCCAGATCAATTTCGGCCCGCAGCATCCTGCGGCGCACGGCGTGCTGCGCCTTGTGCTGGAGCTGGACGGCGAGGTGGTGGAGCGGGTGGACCCGCACATCGGCCTCCTGCACCGCGGCACCGAGAAGCTGATCGAGGCCAAGACCTATCTTCAGGCCGTGCCCTATTTCGACCGGCTCGACTATTGCGCGCCGATGAACCAGGAGCACGCCTACTGCCTCGCGGTGGAGAAGCTGCTGGGCATCGAGGTGCCCAAGCGCGGCCAGCTCATCCGCGTGCTCTATTCCGAGATCGGGCGTCTGCTCTCCCACCTCCTCAACGTGACCACGTTCGCCATGGACGTGGGCGCGCTGACCCCGCCTTTGTGGGGCTTCGAGGAGCGCGAGAAGCTCATGATCTTCTATGAGCGTGCCTCCGGCAGCCGTATGCACGCGGCCTTCTTCCGGCCCGGCGGCGTCCATCAGGACCTGCCCCGCGCGCTGGTGGAAGACATCGGCGCCTTCTGCGATCCGTTCCTGAAGCTGGTGGCGGACCTCGACGCCCTCGTCACCAACAACCGCATCTTCAAGCAGCGCACCGTGGACATCGGCATCGTGTCGGTGGACGAGGCGCTGTCCTGGGGCTTCTCCGGCCCGGTGCTGCGCGGCTCCGGCGCGGCGTGGGACCTGCGCCGCGCGCAGCCCTACGAGTGCTATTCGGAACTCGATTTCGACATTCCGGTGGGCAAGCACGGCGACTGCTACGACCGCTATCTCGTCCGCATGGAGGAGATGCGCCAGTCCACCGCCATCATGAAGCAGTGCGTCGAGCGCCTGCTGAAGGAGAGTGGCCCGGTCCACACCCAGGACCACAAGGTCGCGCCGCCGAAGCGGGCCGAGATGAAGCGCTCCATGGAAGCGCTCATCCACCACTTCAAGCTCTACACCGAGGGTTTCCACGTGCCGGAAGGCGACGTGTATGCCGCGGTGGAAGCGCCCAAGGGCGAGTTCGGCGTCTATCTCGTCTCGGACGGCACCAATAAGCCGTACCGCTGCAAGATCCGCGCTCCGGGCTTCGCGCACCTTCAGGCGATGGACTTCCTCAATCGCGGCCACATGCTGGCCGACGTCTCCGCGGTGCTCGGCTCGCTCGACATCGTGTTCGGGGAGGTGGACCGCTGATGGCCCGCCTTCCTCTCGCCCTTTGCCCGATGCTCGCGCGCGGCCTGCGCGCGGCTTCTTCCGGGATCTGAACCATGTCCGTCCGCCGCCTCGCCGCCGAGCAGCCCGAGAGCTTCAGCTTCACGCCGGAGCTGGAGGCCATCGCGCAGAAGCTGATCGCCAAATATCCGGAAGGCCGGCAGGCCAGCGCCGTGGTGCCCTTGCTGTGGGAAACCCAGAAGGCCGCCGGCGGCTGGCTGCCCGAGCCTGCCATCCGCGCGGTCGCCGAGCGCCTCGGCATGGCGAACATCCGCGTGCTGGAGATCGCCACCTTCTACACCATGTTCAACCTTGAGCCGGTGGGGAAGTATTTCGTCCAGCTGTGCGGTACCACGCCCTGCATGCTGCGCGGCGCGGAAGCCATCAGGCACGTCTGCGAGAAGAAGATCGGCCACGAGCGGCATGTCTCCGCCGACGGCACCTTCTCCTGGCTTGAGGTGGAGTGCCTCGGCGCCTGCACCAATGCGCCCATGGTGCAGATCAACGACGATTATTACGAAGACCTGACCCCCGAGAACTTCGAGAAGCTGCTCGACGATCTCGCCGCCGGCCGTCCGGTGAAGGTGGGTCCGCAGAATTCGCGCAAGGGCTCGGAGCCCGAGGGCGGCCCGCGTGTGCTGCTCGATCCCGCGCTGTATGCGCACGACGTGAAGATCGGCCAGGAAGCGGCACCCGCGGACGAGGCCCCCACATCCGGCGCGCCCGCGCCGACTTCCGGGGAGTGACGCCCATGCTCGCCGACAAGGACCGCATCTTCACCAATCTCTACGGCTTCCACGACTTCGGTCTTGAGGGCGCCCTCAAGCGCGGCAACTGGGACGGCACCAAGGCCATCCTGGAGAAGGGCCGCGACTGGATCATCAACGAGATGAAGGCGTCGGGCCTGCGCGGCCGTGGCGGCGCCGGCTTCTCCACCGGCATGAAGTGGTCCTTCATGCCCAAGCAGTCCGATGGCCGCCCCCACTATCTGGTGGTGAACGCCGACGAATCCGAGCCCGGCACCTGCAAGGACCGGGAGATCATGCGCAACGATCCGCATACGCTGATCGAGGGCTGCCTGATCGCCTCCTTCGCCATGGGCGCCCATGCGGCCTACATCTACATCCGCGGCGAATACATCTTCGAGCGCGAGCGCCTGCAGGCGGCGGTGGACCAGGCCTATGAGGCGCGTCTCATCGGCAAGGACAACGTCCACGGTTATCCCTTCGACCTCCATGTCCACCACGGTGCCGGCGCCTATATCTGCGGCGAGGAAACCGCGCTGCTGGAGAGCCTCGAGGGCAAGAAGGGCATGCCGCGCCTGAAGCCCCCATTCCCCGCGAACATGGGCCTCTATGGCTGCCCCACCACGGTGAATAACGTGGAGAGCATCGCGGTCGCGCCCACCATCCTGCGGCGCGGCGCGGCCTGGTTCTCCTCCATCGGCCGCCCCAACAACGTGGGCACCAAGCTGTTCTCCCTCGCCGGCCACGTGAACACGCCCTGCGTGATCGAGGAGGCCATGAGCATCCCCTTCAAGGAGCTCGTGGAGAAGCACGGCGGCGGCATCCGCGGCGGCTGGGACAACCTGCTCGGCATCATCCCCGGCGGCGCGTCCTGCCCGGTGATCCCCGGCGAGCAGTGCGAAGACCTCATCATGGACTTCGACGGCACCCGCGCGGTGAAGTCGTCCTTCGGTACGGCCGGCGTGCTGGTGATGGACAAGTCCACCGACATCATCAAGGCCATCGCCCGCATCTCGGCCTTCTTCAAGCACGAGAGCTGCGGCCAGTGCACGCCGTGCCGCGAGGGCACGGGCTGGATGTGGCGCGTGGTGAACCGCATGGCCGAGGGCCGCGCCCAGAAGCGCGAGATCGACCTGCTGCTGGAAGTCACCACCCAGATCGAGGGCCACACCATCTGCGCGCTCGGCGATGCCGCCGCGTGGCCGGTGCAGGGCCTCATCCGGCACTATCGTCATGTGATCGAGGCGCGCATCGACCAGTATGCCGCCAACCCGCATCCGGAACCGGTGGTTCCGGTGGCGGCGGAGTGAAGAGCACCCCGCCGGGCGCGCCGACGCGACGGGCGGGGAGGGGAGTTGTCTCAAGGAGCGGGCGCCGTGCGTCCGGCTCCGGCCGCGCCCGGCGCGGTTCAAGGTGAGGTGGAAGTGATGGCGAAGATCGTCGTCGACGGAACCGAGGTCGATGTACCTGCCGAATACACGCTGCTTCAGGCGTGCGAGGCGGCGGGCGTCGAGATTCCGCGCTTCTGCTTCCATGAGCGGCTGTCCATCGCCGGCAATTGCCGCATGTGCCTTGTGGAAGTGAAGGGCGGTCCGCCCAAGCCCACGGCGTCCTGCGCCATGGCGGTGAAGGACCTGCGCCCCGGCCCCAACGGCGAGCCGCCCGTGGTGCTCACCAAGAGCCCCATGGTGAAGAAGGCCCGTGAAGGGGTGATGGAGTTCCTGCTCATCAACCACCCGCTGGATTGCCCGATCTGCGATCAGGGTGGCGAGTGCGACCTGCAGGACCAGGCCATGGCTTATGGCGCGGATACCTCGCGCTTCGCCGAGAACAAGCGCGCCGTGGAAGACAAGTACATCGGCCCGCTGGTCAAGACCTCCATGAACCGGTGCATCCAGTGCACCCGCTGCGTGCGCTTCTCGACGGAAGTCGCCGGCGTGCCGGACCTCGGCGCCATCGGCCGCGGCGAGGACATGGAGATCACCACCTATCTCGAGCACGCCATGCGCTCCGAGATGCAGGGTAACGTGGCGGATCTCTGCCCGGTGGGCGCGCTCACCCACAAGCCCTACCAGTTCCACGCCCGGCCGTGGGAGCTGATCAAGACCGAGTCCATCGACGTGATGGATGCAGTTGGCTCCAACATCCGCATCGACACCCGTGGCCGCGAGGTCATGCGCTTCCTGCCGCGCAACAACGACGCGGTGAACGAGGAGTGGATCTCCGACAAGTCCCGCTATGTCTGGGACGGCCTGAAGGTCCAGCGCCTTGATCGCCCCTATGTGCGCAAGGACGGCCGGCTCGTGCCCGCCACCTGGAGCGAGGCGTTCGCCGCCATCGCCGCCAAGGTGAAGGGCACCGCCCCCGCGAAGGTCGGCGCGCTCATCGGCGATCTCGCGAGCGTGGAAGAGGTGTTCGCCCTCAAGACGCTGATCGGCAAGCTCGGCTCCGCCAATATCGACGCCCGCCAGGACGGCGCCAAGCTCGATCCGGCGCTCGGCCGCGCGTCCTACGTGTTCAATCCCACCATCGCCGGCATCGAGCAGGCCGACGCCATCCTCCTCGTGGGCACCGACCCGCGGCATGAGGCGTCCGTCATCAATGCGCGCATCCGCAAGCGCTGGCGCCAGGGCGGGCTGAAGGTCGGCCTCATCGGCGCCAAGGTGGACCTCACCTACGCCTATGATTATCTCGGCGCCGGCCCCGACAGCCTCGCCGACCTCGCCGGCTCCTCCGCGTTTGGGGACATCCTGCGCAAGGCTGAGCGGCCGCTGGTCATCGTCGGCCAGGGCGCGCTGGCGCGGCCGGACGGCGCGGCGGTGCTCTCGCTGGCCGCTCGAGTGGCGGTGGCGGTGGGCGCGGTGAAGGACGGCTGGAACGGCTTCGGCGTGCTGCACACGGCGGCGGCCCGCGTCGGAGCCCTCGATGTGGGCGCGGTGCCCGGCCCCGGCGGGCTGGACGTGGCTGGAATGACCGCTCCCGGTGCGCTCGACGTCGCCTTCCTGATGGGCGCGGACGAGGTTGAAGTCGCCCCCGGCGCCTTCGTCGTCTATCTCGGCACCCATGGCGATCGCGGCGCCCACCGGGCGGATGTGATCCTGCCCGGCGCGGCCTATCCCGAGAAGAGCGGCATCTATGTGAACACGGAAGGCCGGGTGCAGTTCGCCAACCGCGCCGCCTTCCCGCCCGGCGAGGCGCGTGAGGACTGGGCGATCCTGCGGGCGCTCTCCGAGGTGCTGGGCCAGACGCTGCCCTTCGACAACATGCAGGCGCTGCGCGCCCAGCTCGTCTCCGCCTATCCCCACCTCGGCCATATCGACGAGGCGGCGGTGGCGGACGCGGGCGCCGTGTCGACCCTCGCGGGTGTCGGCGGCAGCGTGGACAAAGCGGCGTTCGCGCCGGTGATCGAGGACTTCTTCCTCACCAACCCCATCGCGCGGGCTTCCGCCGTGATGGCCGAATGCTCCGCGCTGCGCCTTGCGGCGGCGGCGGAAGCGGCGGAGTAGGCGATGGGCACGGTGAACCGGACGGCTGCGAGCTTCACGGAAACGCGGACATGAACTGGCAGGACACCCTCATCCAGGTGCTCATCATCCTCGGGCAGAGCCTTGCTCTGCTCGTGGCGCTGTTGATCTTCATCGCCTTCATCCTGCTGGCGGACCGCAAGATCTGGGCGGCGGTGCAATTGCGCCGCGGCCCCAACGTGGTGGGGCCGTTCGGCCTCTTCCAGTCCTTCGCCGACCTTCTGAAGTTCGTGCTGAAGGAGCCGACGATCCCGTCGGGCTCCAACAAGGCGATCTTCCTGCTCGCGCCGCTGGTCACCTGCGTGCTCGCGCTCGCCGCCTGGGCGGTGGTACCCATCGCGCAGGGCTGGGTCATCGCCGATCTCAACGTCGGCGTGCTCTACATCTTCGCCATCTCGTCGCTCGGCGTGTACGGCATCATCATGGGCGGCTGGGCTTCGAACTCGAAGTATCCCTTCCTCGCCGCGCTCCGCTCGGCGGCGCAGATGGTGTCCTACGAAGTCTCCATCGGCTTCGTCATCATCACCGTGCTGATGTGCGCGGGCTCGCTGAACCTGTCCGAGATCGTCGAGGCGCAGAACGGCCGCTTCGGCATCCTCGGCTGGTACTGGCTGCCGCTGCTGCCCATGTTCGTCATCTTCTTCGTGTCGGCGCTGGCCGAGACGAACCGGCCGCCCTTCGACCTCGTGGAAGCGGAGTCGGAGCTGGTGGCGGGCTTCATGACCGAATACGGCTCGACGCCCTACCTGCTGTTCATGCTCGGCGAGTACGTGGCGATCATGACCATGTGCGCCATGGGGACCATCCTGTTCCTCGGCGGCTGGCTCTCGCCCATCCCGTTCGCGCCCTTCACCTGGGTGCCGGGGCTGGTGTGGTTCGTCATCAAGCTCTGCTTCATGTTCTTCCTGTTCGCGATGGCCAAGGCCATGGTGCCCCGCTATCGCTACGACCAGCTCATGCGGCTCGGCTGGAAGGTGTTCCTGCCGATCTCCCTCGTCGCCGTCGTGGTGGTCGCGGGCGTGCTGCACTTCACCGGGACGGCGCCGCAATGACCGTTCCTTCCGCCCTTTCGCACAGCCTTCGGGGAGAGCGCCTGTGAAGCTCGATCAGGCCGCGCGCGCCATCTTTCTCACCGAGCTCGTCTCGGGCTTCTTCCTCGCCATGCGCTACTTCTTCAAGCCCAAGGCGACGCTGAACTATCCCTTCGAGAAGGGCCCGCTCTCGCCGCGCTTCCGCGGCGAGCATGCCCTGCGTCGCTATCCCAACGGGGAAGAGCGCTGCATCGCCTGCAAGCTGTGCGAGGCCATCTGCCCGGCGCAGGCCATCACCATCGAGGCCGGCCCGCGCCGCAACGACGGCACGCGCCGCACGACGCGTTACGACATCGACATGGTGAAGTGCATCTATTGCGGCTTCTGCCAGGAGGCGTGCCCGGTGGATGCCATCGTCGAGGGACCGAACTTCGAGTTCGCCACCGAGACGCGCGAAGAACTCTACTACGACAAGGAAAAGCTGCTCGCGAACGGCGACCGGTGGGAGCGCGAGATCGCGCGGTCCATCGCGCTCGATGCGCCGTACCGCTGAGGGGCGTGAGACATCGGCCGGCATCCTGCCGGCCTTCTGAAACGGGACCGGCGACGCGCCATGCGCGCGGCGCCATAGATCGGACTTTCGGGATGCGTCGGGTTTTCGGGATGCGTCAGGACATCAGAGGGGCCGGCCGCCTTGCGGGGCCGGACATGACCGGCGCGGACGCGCCGCGGGCAGGGGGGCTACGCGCATGAGCGTCGCGGCAGCGTTTTTCTATCTCTTCGCCTTCGTGCTGGTGGCGTCCGCCTTCATGGTGATCTCCTCCCGCAACCCGGTGCAGTCGGTTCTGTTCCTCATCCTCGCGTTCGTGAACGCGGCGGGCCTCTTCATCCTCATCGGCGCCGAGTTCCTCGCGCTGATCCTGGTGGTGGTCTATGTGGGCGCGGTGGCGGTGCTCTTCCTCTTCGTCGTGATGATGCTCGACGTGGACTTCGTGGAGCTGCGCCAGGGCTTCCTGCAATACCTGCCGGTGGGCGTGGTGGTCGGCATGATCTTCCTCGCCGAGCTGGTGCTGGTGGTCGGCGCATGGGCGACCGGCCCCGGGGTCGCCTCCGCGGTGCAGTCCGCGCCGGGAGGCATCGCCACCGAGAGCAACGTGCGCGCCATCGCGGCCGTGCTCTACACGGACTACATCTACTTCTTCCAGGCCGCCGGCTTCGTGCTGCTCGTCGCCATGATCGGCGCCATCGTGCTCACGCTGCGCCACAAGGTGAACGTGCGCCGGCAGAACATCACGGCTCAGGTGACGCGCTCCTCCACCATCGAGGTGGTGAAGGTGCGTCCCGGCCAGGGCCTTTGAGGGGGATGGGCATGGACATCGGTCTCTCCCACTATCTGACCGTCGCGGCGATCCTGTTCACGCTCGGGACGCTCGGCATCTTCCTCAACCGGAAGAACGTCATCGTCATCCTCATGTCGGTGGAGCTGATCCTGCTCGCCGTGAACATCAACCTCGTCTCGTTCTCCGCCTTCCTCGGGAACCTGACGGGACAGGTGTTCGCGCTGCTCGTGCTCACCGTCGCCGCAGCCGAGGCGGCCATCGGCCTCGCCATCCTCGTGGTGTTCTACCGCAACCGCGGTTCGATCGCCGTCGAGGACATCAACGCCATGAAGGGCTGAGGCCATGTATCAGGCGATCGTCTTCCTCCCCCTTCTCGGCTTCCTCATCGCCGGCCTGTTCGGCAAGAAGATCGGTGACCGCGCAAGCGAGGTGGTGACCACCTCGTTCCTGTTCGTCGCGTGCCTGCTCGCCTGGATCGCGTTCTTCTCGGTCGGCTTCGGCGACCACGACACGCGCGTGCAGGTGATGAAGTGGATCTACGTGGGCGACCTCAAGGTCGACTGGGCGTTCCGCATCGACACCATGACGGTGATCATGCTGATCGTCGTCACCACCGTGTCCTCGCTCGTCCATCTCTATTCCATCGGCTACATGCACGAGGACCCGAGCCGGCCGCGCTTCTTCGCCTATCTCTCGCTGTTCACCTTCGCCATGCTCATGCTGGTGACGGCGGACAATCTGCTCCAGCTGTTCTTCGGCTGGGAGGGCGTGGGCCTCGCCTCCTACCTGCTCATCGGCTTCTGGTACGAGAAGCCTTCGGCGAACGCGGCGGCCATGAAGGCCTTCGTGGTGAACCGCGTGGGCGATTTCGGCTTCATGCTGGGCATCTTCGCCCTCTTCGTGATGACCAACTCGGTCAGCTTCGAGCAGGTGTTCGCGGCCGCACCGGGCCTCGCCGGCAAGACCATTCCCTTCCTCGGCCACCACTGGGACGCGCCGACCGTGATCGCCCTGCTGCTGTTCGTCGGCGCGTGCGGAAAGTCGGCCCAGTTCCTGCTGCACACCTGGCTGCCGGACGCGATGGAAGGCCCGACCCCGGTCTCGGCCCTCATCCACGCCGCCACCATGGTGACCGCCGGCGTGTTCATGGTGGCGCGCATGTCGCCCATCTTCGAGCTGTCGCAGACCGCGCTCAACGTGGTGATGCTGGTGGGCGCAACCACCGCCTTCTTCGCCGCCACCGTCGGCCTGGTGCAGAACGACATCAAGAAGGTGATCGCCTACTCCACCTGTTCCCAGCTCGGCTACATGTTCGTGGCCATGGGCGCGGGCGCCTATTCCATCGGCATGTTCCACCTGCTCACGCACGCCTTCTTCAAGGCTCTGCTGTTCCTCGGTGCCGGCTCGGTCATCCACGCCATGCATCACGAGCAGGACATGCGGCACATGGGCGGCCTTCGGAAGAAGATCCCCTACACCTACTGGACCATGGTGATCGGCACGCTGGCCATCACCGGCTTCCCGTTCCTCGCCGGCTATTACTCGAAGGACGCCATCATCGAGGCGGCCTATGCGAGCCACAACTACTTCCGCACCTACGGCTACTGGATGACCGTGATCGCCGCGGCGCTCACCGCCTTCTATTCCTGGCGCCTGATCTTCCTCACCTTCTGGGGTCACCCGCACGACCATCACCACTATGAGGCCGCGCACGAAAGCCCGCTGGTGATGACCATCCCCCTCGGCGTGCTGTCCCTCGGCGCGATCTTTGCCGGCTGGGCCTTCCACGGCATCTTCGTGGGCGAGGGCGTGCACGACTTCTTCCGCCATTCCATCTTCATGGGTGCGGAGAACCACATTCTCCACGCCATGCATGACATCCCCGGCTGGGCGGCCTTCGCCCCCACGGTGATGATGGTGGTGGGATCGCTGATCGCCATCTGGTTCTATCTCGTGAACCCGAAGATCCCGCCGGCGCTCGCGAAGTCGCAGGACGCGCTGTACCAGTTCCTCCTGAACAAGTGGTACTTCGACGAGATCTACAACTTCCTCTTTGTGCGCCCGGCCCTTTGGCTCGGCCGCACCCTGTGGAAGCGCGGTGACGGCACCATCATCGATGGGCTGGGACCGGATGGTGTCTCCGCCCGCGTGCTCGACATCACCCGCGGGGTGGTGCGGCTGCAGACCGGCTACCTCTACCACTACGCCTTCGTGATGCTGATCGGCGTCGCGGCCCTCATCACCTGGTTCATGTTCGCCGGAGTGTGACGATGACCGACTGGCCCATCCTCTCCGTCGTCACCTTCCTGCCGCTGGTCGGGGCGCTCTTCATCCTCGTGGTGCGGGGCGACGACGACGTCTCCGCGCGCAACGCCCGCTGGGTGGCGCTGTGGACCACGCTCGTCACCTTCCTGGTGTCGCTGTTGCTGCTGCCGGGCTTCGATGCCTCGGCTCCCGGCTTCCAGTTCGTGGAAAAGAAGGCGTGGCTCGGCGATCTCGCCTCCTACCACATGGGCGTGGACGGCATCTCGCTGCCCTTCGTCATCCTCACCACCTTCCTCATGCCCTTCTGCATCCTCGCCTCCTGGGAGAGCGTGCATAAGCGGGTGAAGGAATACATGATCGCCTTCCTGGTGCTCGAGACCATGATGCTCGGCACCTTCACGGCCCTCGACCTCGTCCTCTTCTACTTCTTCTTCGAGGGCGGCCTCATCCCGATGTTCCTCATCATCGGCGTGTGGGGCGGGCCGCGCCGCATCTACGCGGCCTTCAAGTTCTTCCTCTACACGCTGGCCGGTTCCGTGCTGATGATGCTCGCCATCATGGCCATGTACTGGAAGGCCGGCACCACCGACGTGCCCACCCTGATGCAGTTCGGCTTCCCGTCGGGCATGCAGTACTGGCTCTGGTTGGCCTTCTTCGCCTCCTTCGCGGTGAAGATGCCCATGTGGCCGGTGCACACCTGGCTGCCCGACGCGCACGTGGAGGCACCCACCGCCGGCTCCGTCATCCTGGCCGGCGTGCTCCTGAAGATGGGCGGCTACGGCTTCCTGCGCTTCTCGCTGCCCATGTTCCCGGAGGCGAGCCACTATTTCGCGCCTCTGGTGTTCACCCTCTCGGTGGTGGCCATCATCTACACCTCGCTCGTCGCGCTGGTGCAGGAGGACATCAAGAAGCTGATCGCCTATTCGTCCATCGCCCACATGGGCTTCGTGACCATGGGCATCTTCGCGATGAACGAGGCGGGCCTGCAGGGCGCCATGTTCCTCATGATCTCCCACGGCTTCGTCTCGGCCGCGCTGTTCCTGTGTGTCGGCGTGATCTACGACCGGCTGCACACCCGCGAGATCGCCGCCTATGGCGGCCTCGTGAAGCGCATGCCGCTCTACGCGACGGTGCTGATGGTGTTCACCATGGCGAATGTGGGCCTGCCGGGCACGTCGGGCTTCATCGGCGAGTTCCTCACCATGCTCGCCGCCTTCGAGCGCAACACCTGGGTCGCCTTCTTCGCGGCCACCGGTGTCATCCTCTCCGCGGCCTACGCTTTGTGGCTCTACTGGCGCGTGGTGTTCGGCCCGCTGGAGAAGGAGAAGCTGAAGTCCATGATGGATCTCTCGCCCCGCGAGATCGCCATCATGGTCCCGCTGGTGATCCTCACCATCCTGTTCGGCGTGTGGCCCGCGCCCATCCTCAACATGACATCCCATGCGGTGAACGCGGTCGTCGCGCGCACCGATTCCGTGGCCGGCGCGGTGAAGACCGCCCTGCTGCTGAGCTTCTGATTTTCGAGGACGCCTCATGTCGCAGCTCCTGCCTCCCCTCGGCGCGGTCCTGCCGGAACTGGTGCTCGCCGTCTCGGCCATCGTGCTGATCCTCATCGGCGCGTTCCGCGGGGAGGGCTCGGCCAATCTGGTCACTGGCCTTGCCATCGCGGTGCTCGCCGCGGCGGGCGTGCTGGTGCTGCTTCAGCCGGGCACCGAAGTCTCCGCCTTCAACGGCTCGCTGGTCATCGACCCCTTCGGCCGCTTCATGAAGGTGCTGGTCTCCATCGGCGCGCTGGTCTCCCTCATCATGTCGGTGGACTGGCAGGCGCGGGAGAAGCAGGCGAAGTTCGAATATGCGGTGCTGGTGGTGATCGCCACGCTCGGCATGTTCATGCTGGTGTCGGCCGGCGACCTCATCGCCCTCTATCTCGGCCTCGAGCTGATGAGCCTCTCGCTCTATGTGGTGGCCGCCATCAACCGCGACTCGGTGCGCTCCACCGAGGCGGGCCTGAAGTATTTCGTCCTCGGCGCGCTCTCCTCGGGCATGCTGCTTTACGGGGCCTCGCTGATCTACGGCTTCACCGGCTCGGTGAATTTCCTGCAGATCGCGTCGATCGCGAAGGAGCCGAGCATCGGCCTCATCTTCGGCCTCGTCTTCCTGGTGGCGGGCCTGTGCTTCAAGGTGTCGGCGGTGCCCTTCCACATGTGGACGCCGGACGTCTATGAAGGTGCGCCCACCCCGGTCACCGCCTTCTTCGCCTCCGCCCCGAAGGTCGCCGGCATGGCCATCTTCGTGCGGGTGCTGATCGAGGCGTTCCCCCACGTCTCGCACCAGTGGCAGCAGATCGTCGCCTTCGTGTCGCTCGCCTCCATGGTGCTCGGCGCCTTCGCCGCCATCGGCCAGCGCAACATCAAGCGACTGCTCGCCTACTCCTCCATCGGCCACATGGGCTTCGCCCTCGTCGGCCTCGCCGCCGGCACCGCCGAGGGCGTGCGCGGCGTGCTGTTGTACATGGCCATCTACCTGATGATGACGCTCGGCACCTTCGCCTGCGTCCTCACCATGCGCCGCAAGGGCCAGGCGGTGGAGACGGTGGATGATCTCGCCGGCCTCGCCCGCCGCAATCCGCTGATGGCGCTGATGCTGGGCGCGCTCATGTTCTCGCTGGCCGGCATCCCGCCGCTCGCGGGCTTCCTCGCCAAGTACTACGTCTTCGTCGCCGCCATCCAGGCGGGCCTCTATGGCCTCTCCGTGGTGGGCGTGCTCGCCTCGGTGGTGGGCGCCTTCTATTACCTGCGCGTCGTCAAGATCATGTATTTCGACGAGCCGGTGGACGCCTTCGACCCCATGCCGACCGAGCTGAAGGCGGTGCTGGCGGTGAGCGGGCTTTTCACCATCTTCTATTTCGTCTATCCCGCTCCTCTCATTGAGGCAGCGAGTGTCGCCGCCCGTTCGCTTTTCTGAACGATGGCTCATTACGAATTCCAGGGTTCCACGGTTCCCATCGTCCGCTTCACCCAGATCGGCTCCACCAACGCCGAGGGGATGGCGCGCCTGCAGCGGGGCGAGACCTTCCCGGTGTGGCTGGTCGCCGACATCCAGACGGCCGGGCGGGGACGCCGTGGCCGTCCGTGGACGTCTGAGCTCGGCAATCTCTTTGCCACCCTCGTGCTGCCCAATCCGGCGCCTGTGGCGAACCTTGCACAGCTCTGCTTCGTCGCCGGCCTTGCGCTGCGGGACGCGGTGATCTCCGCCGCGCCGCAGATCGCGACGGACAACATGAAGCTCAAGTGGCCGAACGACCTCCTGATCGACGGCGGCAAGGTGGCCGGCATCCTGGTGGAGGGTGGCACCGATCCGCACGGCCGCCCCGCCGCGGTCATCGGCTTCGGCGTCAACTGCCTGCACCATCCCGAGGACCTGCCCTACAAGGCGACCAGCCTTGAGGCGCTGGGCGCGCCCACCGCGCCCGACCGGATGCTGGAAGCGCTGGACCTCGCCATGGCGGTTCGCCTCAACCAGTGGAACGCCGGCGCCGGCTTTCCCGCCATCCGCTCCGACTGGATGCGCCATGCCCTGGGCATGGGCGATCAGGTGAGCGTCAAGATCGGCGAGCGCGAGGTGGTGGGCCGCTTCGAGAATATCGACACCCGCGGCGCCATGATGCTGCGGCGTCGCGACGGCGTGGCCGAGATCATCACCGCGGGCGATGTCTCCCTCGGCAAGCCGGACTGACTTGCCCGCACACGTGCGTATCGTCGCGCGCGCGTGCTGAAGGCTTGCATTGCGGCGGCGCGCCTCCATCATGCGGCCGCCCGCCTTTTCATGAGCCCCGCGCCGTGGGGCTGTTTGTGTTTGGCGCGCCACGCGCTGTCGGTGCGTCCCGGGGCAGACGCGCTCCGGGGCAGCCGGCATTGCGGGCGCCGCGTTTGGAAGTGACCCTTTGATGGCACCCTCGGAAGAACTGGTCTTCGCGCCTCTCGGCGGCGTGGGCGAGATCGGAATGAACCTCGGCCTCTACGGCTTCGGCCCGAAGAAGGCGCGGGAATGGCTTATTGTCGACCTCGGCATGAGCTTCGCCGGGGATGAGGCGCCCGGCGTCGACCTTGTGCTGCCCGACATCCGCTTCCTGGAATCCGAGCGCAAGAAGATCGCCGGCCTCGTGCTGACCCATGGTCACGAGGACCATATCGGCGCGGTGCTGGACCTCTGGCCGCGCCTCAAGTGCCCCATCTACACCACCCGCTTCACCGCCGGCCTCCTGGAAGCGAAGCGGGCAGGGGAGCCGGGCGCCCCCTCCGAACTGCCCATCGAGGTGGTGCGCGCGCGCCAGCCGGTGCAGATCGGCCCGTTCAGCGTCGAATTCGTGCCGGTGTCGCACTCCATCCCCGACAGCCATGCACTCGCCATCCGCACCAGGGCCGGGCTGGTGGTTCATACCGGCGACTGGAAGCTCGACCCGACGCCCCTCGTGGGCGAGGCCACCGACATCGCGCGGCTGAAGGCGCTGGGCGATGAGGGCGTGCGCGCCATCATCTGCGATTCCACCAATGCCATCCGCGACGGCATCTCCCCGTCCGAGGCGGACGTGGGGGCCTCGCTGAAGGCCATCGTTGCCAAGGCGAAACACCGCATCGCCTTCACCACCTTCTCCTCCAACGTGGCCCGCATCCGCGGCATCGCCGAGGCGGCCTATGCCAATGGCCGCGAGGTGGTGCTGGTGGGCCGGGCGCTGGAGCGCGTCATCGGCGTCGCCCGCGAGCAGGGGCTGCTGGACGGCATTCCCGCCTTCCGCGGCGCCGACGCCTATGGGTATCTGCCGCGCGAGCGGGTGGTGGCCATCCTCACCGGCAGCCAGGGCGAGCCGCGCGCCGCGCTGCGCCGCATCGCCGATGACGACCATCCCGAGATCGCCCTGTCGCCCGGCGATCAGGTGGTGTTCTCCTCGCGCACCATTCCCGGCAACGAGAAGGTGGTGAACCACATCGTCAACGCGCTCATCAAGCGCGGGGTGGAGGTCATCACCGATCGCACCGCCCTCGTCCACGTCTCCGGCCATCCCCGCCGCGGCGAGCTGGAGGAGATGTACCGCATGATCCGCCCGCAGGTGGCGATCCCGGTGCATGGCGAGGCGCTGCACCTGCACGAGCACGCTCTGCTTGCCCGCCGGCTTGGCGTGCCGGAGGTGCTGAACTGCTACGACGGCAACGTCATCCGCCTCGCGCCCGGCCCGGCCGAGCGGGTGGACGACGTGCCCTTCGGCCGCCTCTACAAGGACGGACGCCTGCTGCTGGCCGAAGGTGCGCGCGCCATTCCCGAGCGGCGCAAGCTGAGCTTCGTGGGCGCCATCTCCATCGCCGTCGCGGTGAACAAGCAGGGCGGCCTTGCCGGCGATCCCTCCGTCGAGATCACCGGCGTGCCGGAGCGCGGGGAAGGGGGCTTGGACATGCTCGACCACGTGCTCGACACGGTGGTCGCCACCCTCGACAATCTGCCCAAGGCCCGCCGCCGCGACCCGGAAGCGCTGGCGGAGAGCCTGGAGCGGGCCGTGCGTTCGGCGGTGAACGCGGTGTGGGGCAAAAAGCCGGTCTGCCACGTCCACGTGCTGGAGGTGTGAGTTCTCTCCACCTTCTCTCCTGCGGAGGTCGTGTTTCTCGACCCGCCCCGTTGCGCTATGGATCGGTGACGAACCGGAGGGAAACATGATCGGACGGCTCAACCACGTGGCCATCGCGGTGCGCGACATCGCGGCCGCCTCGGCGCTCTATCGCGATACGCTCGGCGCGGAGGTCTCCGCCGCCGTGCCCCAGGTGGAGCACGGCGTGACCACGGTGTTCGTGACCCTGCCCAACACCAAGATCGAGTTCCTGGAGCCGCTCGGCGCGGATTCGCCCATCGCCAAGTTCCTGGAGCGCAATCCGGACGGCGGCATCCACCATCTGTGCTACGAGGTGGACGACATCATCGTCGCCCGCGACCAGCTCAAGGCCAAGGGCGCGCGCGTGCTCGGCTCCGGCGAGCCGAAGATCGGCGCCCACGGCAAGCCGGTGCTGTTCCTTCACCCGAAGGACTTCAACGGCACGCTGGTCGAGCTGGAGCAGGCCTGATCCCCCCTCGCGGCGCCGGGACCCCGGCGCCGCCAGTCAAGGAAGACGCCGTGTCGGTCGGTGCCGTCGTCGCCATCTATTTCATCGTGTGGTGGACCAGCCTGTTCGCCGTGCTGCCATGGGGCGTGCGCTCCCAGGCCGAGAGCGCGGACGTAACGCCGGGCACCGATCCCGGCGCGCCGGTGCGGCCGCTGATGCTTTACAAGGTGATCGCCACCAGCCTCATCGCGCTCGTGGTCACCGCCGGCATCGTCTACATCATGACCAGCGGCATCATCGCGCTGGAAGACATTCCGCTGCCCTTCAAGACCGCGGAATAGGCCCACCTACCGGCATCAGTGCAGGGAGGTGCTGCCGATCAGGCCCGCGCCGCGCGGCGCGCCCGGGGCAGGCCCCGGCGCCAGAGGGCCACTCAGCGCAAGGCGCAGCAGGCGGTCGCCCGTGACCGCGCGGCTGAACAGGTGGCCCTGGCCGAAGTCGCAGCCCCGCGCCTTCAGGAAGTCGTGCTGCCGCGGGTCCTCGATCCCCTCCGCCACCACCGAGAAGCCCAGCGCGCGGGCGATGGAGATGATCGCCGTGGCGATCTCCGCGTCGGCGGCGCGCGGCAGGTCGCGCACGAAGCTCCGGTCGATCTTCAGCTTGGAGATGGGGAAGCGCTTGAGATAGGCGAGCGAGGAATAGCCGGTGCCGAAATCGTCCAGGGCGATGCGCACGCCGGTGTCCTTCAGCTGGCGCAGCTTGCGCTCGGCCGCCGCGCGGGCGTCGAACAGCAGGCTCTCGGTGATCTCCACCTCCAGCTTGTGCGCCGGCAGGCCGGTGCGGCGCAGAACGTCGTCCACGAACTCGCACAGGGCGCCGCGCTGGAACTGGCGCGGCGACAGGTTCACCGCGATGAAGTCGAGGTCGGCACCCTTGTCGAGCCATTCGGCCATCTGCCGGCAGGCGGCTTCCATCACCCAATTGCCCAATGGCTCGATGAGACCGGTCTCTTCGGCGAGCGGGATGAAGCGGTTGGGGGTGACGAGGCCGTGGGTCGGGCTCTGCCAGCGCACCAGCGCCTCGGTGCCGGTGATGCGGCCGGTGGCGAGGTTCACCACCGGCTGGAAGTTGAGGATGAACTCGTCACGGGCGAGGGCGCGCCGCAGGTCCGCTTCCATCTCCATCCGCACGCGGGCGCCGCGGGTGAGCGCCTGGGTATAGAAGGCGTAGCCGCCACGGCCGTGGGACTTCGCCTCCGCCAGCGCTGAATCCGCGTGCTGGAGCAGGCTCGCCGGCGTCTCGGCATCCTCCGGGAACAGGCTGATGCCGACGCTGGCGCCAAGGTAGATTTCCCCGCCTCCGGGCATGGAGAAGGGGCGCCCCATCTCCTGGATGACGTGGTTGGCGAGGGTGGCGGCATCCTCCGGCCCGGAGATGCCCTCGAGGATGATGACGAACTCGTCGCCGCCATGACGCCCAAGCGTGGCGCCTGCCTCCAGCTCATCCTGAATGCGGCGGGCGGCCATCTGCAGCACGGCGTCGCCGGCCATGTGGCCGAGGCTGTCATTGACGGTCTTGAAGCGGTCGAGGTCCACGAACAGCACCGCGCAGCGCGATCCGGGCCGGCTCAGCGCGAGGTCGAGGAGCGAGGCGAGGAGCGTGCGGTTCGGCAGATCGGTGAGCGGGTCGTAGTGGGCGATACGGTCCAGCTCGAACTCGGAATGCTTGGCCTGGGTGATGTCCTGGAAGGCGCCGACGAAATTCTGGGCCGCGCCGCTGTCGTCATACACCGTGGTGATGTTGAGCTGCTGGAGGAAAATCTCGCCGTTCTTGCGGCGGTTCCAGATCTCGCCCTGCCAGGAGCCGGCGGTGGTCAGCTCGCTCCACAGGCTGCGGTAGAAGTCGCGGTCGTGCCGGCCGGAATGAAGGAGGCGCATGTTCTGGCCGAGGATTTCCTCCTCGCTGTAGCCGGTGATCCGCGAGAAGGCCGGATTGACGGCGGACACCTCGGACTTGAGATTCGTCACCACCAGCCCGTCATAGGAATTGGCGAACACGGCCGCGGCGAGCCGCAGGTGGCGCTCGGTGTGCTTCGATCTGGTGATGTCGGCGAGGAGGCCGACGGCGCGGCTGAGGGCGCCGGCGGCGTCGCGGGCGGCGAGGCCGTGCCAGCGGAAGTCGTGATAGCTGCCGTCCGGCCGGCGCAGGCGGATGTCCAGCTCCAGCGTGGGTGCCCCGCCGCGCAGGAAGGCCTTCCACGCCGCCGCCACCTTGCGGCGGTCGTCCGGGTGGAGCAATTCGTGCCACGGCCGCCTGATGTCCACGGCCTCGTCGGCGCCCACGCCGAGCATCTCCCGTGCCCGCTGCGAGAGATAGAGGCTGCCGGTGCGGATGTTGAGATCCCACACGCCCTGGTCCGAGCCCTTCACCGCGAGGCCGAAGCGCTCCTCGCTCTCGCGCAGCGCGGCCTCGGCGGCGCGACGGGCGGAGATGTCCTGCGCCACCAGCAGGAGGTGGTCAGCTGCGCCATCCGCGTTGCGCACCAGAGAGAACGTGAAGGCCAGCCAGACGGCCGAGCCGTCCGGGCGCACGAGGCTTTCCTCCGTCTCGATCTCGGCCGACCGGCCGTCGAGGAGCGGGCCGATCACATCGGCGCCGCCGGAGGCGGGGTCCGGCTCCCGCAAGTGCCACATGCGCTCGCCGATCAGCGCGCTCGCCGGCCGGCCGAGCATGCGGCAGGCCTTGCCGTTGGCCCGCAGGATGGTGCCGTCGAGGTCGAGGTGGAGGATGCCGGTCGCGGCCTGGTCGAAGGCGGCGCGGAAGCGCGCTTCGGCCTCGCCCACCGCGCGGGCGGCCGAAAGCTCGCGCGCCGCCTCGCGCATCCGCGACTTCTGCAGCAGGCCACGCCCCACCGCCACTGCGAGCAGCAGTAGCACGCAGGCGAGCGCCGCGGAGAAGAAGGCGGAGGTGCGAGCGCCGCCCAGAACCTCGTCGCGGTCCACCTTCAGCACGAGGGAGGACTGGTCGCCGGGGATGGGCGCGCGCACCGCCAGAACGGCGCGGCCGGAGGGATCGGCCCCGGCGCCGGTCGCGCCGGGGCTGTCGGTGCCGGCGGCGAAGGGATAGGGGTCGGCCACGAAGGTCCGTGGCAGCGGGGCGGCCTGATCGCGCGAGACCGCCGAGGTGACGCGCACGCCGCCGCGCGGGTCCGGCGCCACCAGCAGCGCCTCGGCGCTGCGGGCGGTGCGGAACACGGCCGAGAGCATGGGATGGGCTTCCGGCCGCACCGCCGACTGCAGGAACAGGACGCAGCAGGGATCATGCTCGGCCCCGCGCACCGGCACGTTGACGAGGAAGGCGAAGCCCCCTGTGCGCGTGGTGTCGCGCGGCGGCGGGGCTTCCGCCATCTGGCCAGTGGCCGCGACCTCCCGCACCATCTCCGCCATGTCGGGCCGGCCCGGCTCCGGCCCGGAGGACAAGATGAAAGCGCCGTTGTTGGCCCACAGCTCGGCGCCGGTGAAGCCGAAGGCGCGCGCGCTCTCGCCCAGCAGCAGGCGCAGGCGCGCGCGGCGCTCGGAGGAGGGCTCGGCGTGCCAGCCGGCCACGTCGTCGGCGAGGAAGCGGCTCGATCCCAGCGCCAGTGCGCCCGTCTCCAGCCGCTGGCGCTCCTGGGCGAGGTTGCGCACCTGCACTTCCGCAAGGGTGCCGAGGAGCCGCCGCGTGTCGGAGATCGCCGACTGCACGCTCGCCTGATAGACGAGCACCGTCACCACGAGAAGGATGGCGCCGAGGCCCAGCAGCAGGAGCACGGCGCGCATGGCGCCGATGGAGTTCGGCACAGTGGAGGCCACACCGACCGTGCCGGTCCTGCGCGGGGTGGGAGCCACGTCGGTGGTGGTCCGGGCCATCGCCGCGGCCGCCGCCCGGCGCCGGGCGACGAGGAGCGTCGCCATGAACGCTGCGGTGCCGATCACGGCTGCGGCGACGAGGGCGATGAGGGTGGTCTTGAGGGTCGGCGCGCCGCCGAAGCCGCCGGTGGCGAGGGAGGGCTGCGCTTCGGCCGCACGGCTCCACAGCGCTGCCACCGCCGTGAGCACGGTCGCCGCGCGGAACCGCCCTCTGGCCGGTTGCGCCCTCATGATGCCTCGTCCTGCTGCCCTCGATCCGGCAGTCAAGCCGCCGCCGCTTCGAGACCTATATCTTGGCCGTTGGTGGGAAAAAGCGAAATCGCGGAATTTCCCTTCGATAAGGTTGTAAAATACCTGCCAAATGCCGGCAAAGCCACTGCCCGGCGGCCAGGGCCTTCCGCCGATACCTTATCGCGAGACTCGATCCTGAGACTTGCTCCTGCCGCGATCATCCACCATTTGTAGGGAGCTGGCCCGCCGACCTTGAATCGGCCGGGTCTGGAGGTCTGCCATGAGTGTCGCTGAAACACCCCCCGTGCGCCCCGCCCGGCGCAGCCCACCGCCGGTCATCCGCATCACCGACATCGCCGCCGAGCGCCTGCGCGAGATTCTCGCCGATGCCGAGCCGGGCACCGCGGTTCGGGTGGGCATCGAGAACGGCGGTTGCGCCGGCATGTCCTACAAGCTCGATTTCACCACCGATGTGGCCCCGCTCGACTCCGTGGTCGAAGACAAGGGCGTGAAGGTCGTGGTGGATTCCAAGGCGGTGCTCTTCCTCATCGGCACCGAGATGGATTTCAAGACGGACAAGGTCTCGTCCCAGTTCGTCTTCAACAATCCCAATCAGACATCTTCCTGCGGCTGCGGCGAATCCGTCGCCATCACGCCGGCGGCTGCCGACGCGTCCTGAGCGGCGCTTCGGCGCCGAACGGGGCAGGGCGGTTCAGCCGCCGTTCAGTTTGGCCGCGGCAAGAGTGGCACATCGTGCGGATGCCGGCTCCGGCCGGCGGTCGCGCGCCGCCATAACTGCCCATAGGTGCCATCTTGACCCCTCGTCCCATCGCCGCCCTCCTGTCGAGCCCCGCATTCGGCATCGTCGCCCGTGCCCTGCTCACCTTCATCTTCTGGGGCGCGGGCCTGGACAAGCTGTTCAACTTCGGCGAGGCGCTGGCGCTGTTCGACTTCTTCGGCGTGAAACCCGCGCTGTTCTTCGTGCCGCTGGCCATCGTCGTGCTGCTCGGCGGCTCGGCCATGGTCATTGCCAACCGAATGGCCTGGCTCGGCTTCGGGATGCTGGCGGTGTTCACCGCCCTGACCATCCCCATCGCTCACCCCTTCTGGACCATGCAGGGCGAGCAGCGCCTGTTCGAGTTCCATGTGGTGGTGGAGCACATCAGCCTGATCGGCGGCCTGATGATCGGCGCCATCCTGTGCTGGCGCCTGGAGCGCGAAGCGCGACCCCGCGCCTGACGGCACGAGCCCATCGGTACGTGCCCATCGGCCCGTGCCGGGTCACGGTGGAAGCCGGGGCGTCAGGAGGTACACTCCCGCCGCGAAACATGCTCTAAGACACGTCCGCCGGGCCCCCGCGCCCGGCATAGCGGACGTGGCGAAACCGGTAGACGCACGAGACTTAAAATCTTGCGCCGCAAGGCGTGCGGGTTCGAGTCCCGCCGTCCGCACCAGCCGTAGAGTCTCGCACCAGTCGTTCCGTTCCCGCATGGCCGGCGCCGGCGCCCTGCGGCGGGATCACTCCCCGGCTTCGGGCGAAGCTGCTATTTGGAGGCATTCGCCTGCTACGGGCGACCCGTGCGCCCATCTGCCCCTCGCCCCGGATCCTCCCTCGTGAACGCCCCGCCTTCCCTTCACCATGCGCATCATGCGCCACCGGTGTATTTCCTCCAGGGCATGCGCAAGGCCGTGTCGGTGCCCGCGCTGGTGCTGTTCGCGAGCTATCTGGGCTTCGGCGCAGTGCTGCATGGGGTGGGTTTTCCCCTCGGGGCCGGTATCGCCTCGACCTTGCTCGTGTGGGCCCTGCCGGCACAATTGATCCTCATCGGCGGCCTCGCGGCGGGCACAGCGTTGCCGGCCATCGCACTCGCTGTCGGGCTCTCCTCCATGCGCCTCCTGCCCATGGTGGTCTCGGTGGCACCCTACATGCGCGGGCCGCGCCGCAGTCTCTTCTGGGAGCTGGTCTGTGCCCATTTCGTCGCGATGACGGTCTGGCTCGAAGGGCTCCGCATGCTGCCGCACCTGCCCGGTGAGGCGCGCGTGCCCTTCACCCTCGGGCTCGGCCTCTCGCTGATCGGCGTGAGCTGCCTCGGCACGGTGACGGGCTACACCATGGCCGGCGAGGTGCCGGGCTGGATCGCGGCCGGGCTGCTGCTGCTCACGCCCCTGTCCTTCACCGTGCTGATGGTGCGCAACGCCGTGTCCGCCACCGATTGGCTGGCGCTCGCCGCCGGCCTCATCCTGATGCCGCTGACGCTGAACCTTGGGGGCGGGCTCGATCTGATGATCTCCGGCATCGGCGGCGGTACGCTCGCCTTCATCGCCGGCCGCCTGCTGGAGCGACGCCGATGATCGCCCCGATGAGCGAGGGCACCGCCCTGCTGCTGGTGATTCTCCTCGGCTTCCTGCCGACGGAGGTGTGGCGCACCCTCGCGGTCATTGCCGGTCGCCGCGTGGAGGAGGGCAGCACCGTCTTTCACTGGGTGCGGGCGGTGGCCACCGCCCTCCTGGCCGCCGTGATCGCGCGGCTCCTGTTCGCGCCGGCCGGCGTCCTCGCCGAGGTTCCGCTGGCGCTGCGCCTCGGGGCCGTGCTCGCGGGGGTGGCGGGCTTCCTCGTGGTGCGCCGCTCCGTGTTCGCCGGGGTGGTGGTGGGCGAGATCGTGCTCATGGGCGGCGCTTATTTTCTCCACGGCTGAAGCGTGGCGATCTCCGCACTGCACCTTGCGGGGCAAGGCTTTGATGCGGGGCGAGTGGTATCGCGAGGCATGCGTCGTCCACAGGGCAGGGGGGCGGGACCACAAATTATCGCCCGTGCCCTTTCCATCGGGGGCGGGGGTTGCTACATACGCCTCGCCGAACACCGGTTCGCCGGCAAACTCTCGGTTCTGACGCGGGGTGGAGCAGCCCGGTAGCTCGTCAGGCTCATAACCTGAAGGTCGCAGGTTCAAATCCTGCCCCCGCAACCAAAACCTTGGTTTCAAGGTCTCAAAAGGGTCGCCGCAAGGCGGCCCTTTTGCGTTTTGGCCGCTGAGGGCGGGAGCCGGGTAGGCACACGGTTACGCATCAATCCGGAGACGGCGCAGGACACCCCTAGCTCGCGTTCAAGGTCGCGTCGTGCTACTTTGAGGCGAATAAATGCCCGATTTCGCTTGGCCTAAGCTGCTGACGAAAGGGGGAAAAGGGATGAAGTGCCCTCCAATACCTCCGCACGAGAAAGATCGTCTCGCGGCGCTTGATAGCTATGTCCTGGCCGGCCAGGGGTCCGTCGCCGACCTCACGCCATTGGTCGAGATAGCCCTGCGCATCTTCAACGTGCCGATGGCGGCCGTGAACATGATCGGCACCGACAGCGTGTTCTTCGCGGCGAGCGCTGGGTTCGGCGATGATGTTGACAAGCGCCGGGAGGTCTCCTTCTGCGCCCACACCATCCTACAGGGCGCCACCATGGTCGTGCCGGACGCGACCCACGACGAGCGCTTCCACGACAATCCGCTGGTTTCCGGCGCCACCAACATCCGCTTCTATGCCGGCGCACCGCTGCTCTCGGCGGACGGCCACGCCATCGGCGTGCTCTGCATCCTCGATACGGTGCCCTATGACGGCTTCGGCGCCGAGGATCGTGTCCGCCTGAGCGATCTGGCCCACATGGTGATGGATCGGCTGGAGATCCGCCGCCTCGCCATGGCCGCGTCGGCGGGCCGAACGGCGGTGCCCAAGCGGGTGGTGGGGCCGGAGCATCTCGCACACCTCGCCCAGATCGACGCCTTGACCGGTCTGCCCAATCGCCGCCAGTTCTACCGGGCGGTCGAGGCGGCGCTTCTCACCGGCCGGGCCTGCGGACTGCTGATGGTGGACGTGGACGGCTTCAAGGACATCAACAACATCCTCGGCCCTGCCGCGGGCGACGATGTGTTGAGAGCGATCGGCCAGCTTCTGGTCGCCGAGGCATCGACCGGCACCGCCGTCGCGCGCATCGGCGGAGACGAGTTCGCCATGCGGGTCTGCGGGCTGACGGCCGAGGCGGCCAAGCCCTTCGCCCGCCAACTCCTCGCCAAGATATCCGAGCTCGCCCCCATGGGGCACGAAGACATGCGGATCAGTGCAAGCTGCGGCATCGCGCTGTTCCCTCGTGACGCGCAGGAACCGGTGGAGCTGATCGGCGATGCCGACCTCGCGCTCCACGCCGCCAAGGCCGAGGCGACGGCGAACGTCGCGCTCTATTCTCCGGCGCTGCGCAATGATGCGCTGGACCGTCGCCTCTCCAGCATCGATTTGCACCGGGCAGTGGCGAACGGGGAGTTCGTGCTTTTCTATCAGCCGCAGGTGCGCCTGTCGGACGGGGCGCTGGTCGGCGCGGAAGCGCTCATCCGATGGATGCATCCCAGCCGCGGCCTGCTGTCTCCGGCCGCCTTTCTGCCGGCGCTGGAGGGGAGCGCGCTGGCGCCCCAGGTCGGGCGTTGGGTCATCGAGGAGGGGTGCGCCCAGGCGGCCCGTTGGCGACGGCAGGGCGCCGCCGATTTCCGCATGGCCGTCAATCTCTTCGCCTCGCAGTTTCGCACCGGCGATCTGCCCCGCGAGGTGGAGGAGTCGCTGGCGCGGCACGGGTTGCCGCCGGAGGCGCTGGAGCTCGAGATCACCGAGAATATCGTGCTCTCGGACCATTCCACCTCCATCGACGCGTTGACGCGGCTGCGGCAGATGGGTGTCCACATCGCCTTCGACGATTTCGGCACCGGCTATGCGTCGCTCAGCCTGCTGACCCGGTTTCCGGTGAGCTGCATCAAGCTCGATCGCAGCTTCGTTCAGGCCATGCTGCAGGCGCCGCGCGAGGCGGCGGTCATCGCTGCCATTCTCGAGATGGGGCGGGCTCTCGACATGGATGTGATCGCCGAGGGTATCGAGACCGAGGCCGAGCGTGCCTACCTCGCCGCGCGCCATTGTCCGGAAGGGCAGGGCTATCTGTTCGGCCGGCCGATGCCTGCGGAGGAGTTCGAGGCGCGCCTTGGCCAGGCGGCAGCCTTCGTGCCGCAGGGGGCGGCAGAACGGGACGCCGGCCCGCGGGCCTGCTGAGCGGGGCCTATCCCTCAGTGACCGCCGAAGCACGCAGGCGGTGGCTGCGCACCTTGCTGCGGTTGCCGCAGGCGGCCATGGAGCACCAGCGCCGGGTGCCGTTGCGGGCGGTGTCGTAGAAAACGAGGCTGCACTCGGGATTGGCGCAGCGCCGGAGCCGCGCCGGCTCGTGGCGGGCGGCGAAATCGGCAAAATCTGCGGCGATGGTGGGGAGGGGACCAGCGCTTTCGGGCGGGTGCTCCTCCACCACAAGCGCGCCGCCCCGCCACGCAAGGTGCGGCTGGGGTGCGCCCGCCGCCAGCAGGGCGTTGACCAAATCAAGGTCGGCCGGCTTGGGCTTGCTGCCGGTCCTGAGGCATTCGAACAGGCGTGAGAGCGCCTCACGCAATGCGAGGGCCTGCGGCCGCAATGCGGGAGCGGCGTCGGCACCAAGCCCCGCCGCCTTGAGCCAGCGTTGCCAGCCATCCTCGGTGGCCAGGAAATCCCCCAGCGCAGCGGGGGCGGAATTGACGAGATCGATCCACAGGCGACTGCCGAGGAAGGGCATCCCGTCGCGGAAGTCGCTCTCCTGCGGTGTGTTCACACGAACCTCTTCTCTGTCTGCCGCCTGATCCTGCCCGCTGCCGGCGCTGCGTCGGCCAGCGTGTAACCGGAAAGATAGGCGATTACCGGGTGGACACAAGCGCGCACCGCCGACGTAACCTCTTAAAATGATATTGACAGGTTATTTGTGGCATGTAACCCCATAAATGGCTTTAAGCCAGTTACGTGGAGACATCCCATGCATGCCGTCAACACCGCCGCGCGCCCCGGCGCCGGGACCGAGGTCGCCTATCACCGTGCCGCCATCCGGGGGCTCGACATCTTCTACCGGGAGGCCGGCCCGGCCGACGCGCCGGTGGTCGTGCTGCTGCACGGCTTTCCCTCCTCCTCGCACATGTTCCGCAACCTCATTCCCGCGCTCGCCGACCGCTACCGGGTGATCGCCCCCGACTATCCCGGCTTCGGCCAGTCCAGCGCGCCGGCGCCGGAGGCGTTCGCCTACAGCTTCGACACGCTCGCCGACGTGGTTGAGGCGCTGCTCGAAGGGCTCGGCATCCGCCGCTATGCGCTCTACATGCAGGATTACGGCGGTCCGGTGGGCTTCCGGCTCGCGGCTCGGCAGCCCGAGCGGGTGACGGGGCTCATCGTGCAGAATGCGGTGGCGAACCTCGAAGGCTTCCACGCCAATGCCGCCGCCGCCTTCGGCCCCTACTGGACCGACCGCAACGCGGAGACGGAAAAGCCGGTCCGCAGCTTCCTGGCCGCCGAGACCACGCGCTTCCAGTACGAGCATGGCTCGTCCACCCGCGCCGACCGCCTCTCGCCCGATACGTGGACCCACGACCAGGCGCTGCTCGACCGCCCCGGCAACGACCGCATCCAGCTGGAACTGCTCTATCGCTACCAAGACAACGTGGGCGCCTATCCCGCCTTCCAGGCCTATCTGAAGGACCGCCAGCCCAACATTCTGGTGGTGTGGGGCGACAACGACCCCTTCTTCACCGCCGAGGGCCGCGACCTGTTCAAGGCGCTGGTGCCCGCGACCGAGGTGCATGCCTACGACGCCGGCCATTTCGCGCTGGAAACCCACCTGCCGGAGATCTCCGGCGCCATCCGCGGCTTCCTCGCCCGCGTCGCCTGACATCGTTCCCGACAGCGCCGCGCCGGACCATCCGGCGCGGCCGCCCTCCAATGGAGCCAGCCTCGTGCCCCTGACGCTTTCCCCAACTTCGGTGTCGGGACGGATTTCGCTCGCCGCGATGGCCGTCCTCGTCGCCCTGTCGCTGCCGACCCCCACCTCTGCTGCTTCGCCGCCCGCGCCCGCCGCCACGGCGACGGTGCCGGCCGCCCTCTCGCCCACGGTCCATTACCGCTCGAAGAGCATCGCCGGCGTCGAGATCTTCTATCGCGAGGCCGGGCCGGTGGATGCGCCGGTTCTCCTGCTGCTGCACGGCTTTCCCTCGTCCTCGCACATGTTCCGAAACCTCATCCCGCTGCTCGCCGACCGCTACCACGTGATCGCGCCGGACTATCCCGGCTTCGGCCACAGCGGCGTGCCGGACCGCGCGCAGTTCACCTATGGGTTCGCCGCCTTCGCCGATCTCGTGGACAGCCTCATGGGCACCCTCGGGGCCGAGCGCTATGCGCTCTACGTGATGGATTACGGCGCGCCTGTGGGCTACCGGCTGGCGCTCAAGCACCCCGAGCGGGTGACGGCCCTGGTGGTGCAGAACGGCAATGCCTATGAGGATGGCCTGAGCCCCTTCTGGTCGCCGCTCAAGGCCTATTGGGCGGACGGCTCACAGGCCAACCGCGAGGCGCTGCGCGCGGGCCTGACTCCTGAGGCGACCCGCTCGCAATATGTGAACGGCGTCGCCGACGTCTCGCGGATCGATCCCGACACCTGGCTGGTGGATCAGGCGCTGCTCGACCGGCCCGGCGTGGACGAGATCATGCTCGATCTGTTCAAGGATTATGCGAGCAACATCGCCCTCTACCCGCAGTTCCACGCCTTCTTCCGGGAGAAGAAGCCGCCGACGCTCATCGTCTGGGGCGCCAATGACGAGATCTTCCCGGCCGCCGGCGCGCGGGCCTATCTCAGGGATCTGCCGAAGGCGGAGCTTCACCTGCTGAACAGCGGCCACTTCGCCCTGGAAGACAAGGGCGCCGAGATCGCCGTCCTGATGCGCGACTTCCTCGCCCGCTCGCTCCCCGCCACCGCGCCCGGCAAGCCTGCCGCGCGTTGAGGAGAACATGACCCGGCCGCCGTCCGCCTTTTTCGCGCGGGCAGCGGCCGGGTCCGGGCTCACCACTTGAGAAAACGCGGTCCCGTCAGCCAGCCGAAGCCGGTGACGATGGCGAGGCCGGCCGCGTACCAGATGCCCACATAGACCGGCGCATCGTTCACGCAGAAGGACGCATAGGCGAGGGCGCCGATGCCGCCGGCCACGAGGCCGA
Source organism: Xanthobacter aminoxidans (assembly GCF_043193615.1). NCBI lineage: Bacteria > Pseudomonadati > Pseudomonadota > Alphaproteobacteria > Hyphomicrobiales > Xanthobacteraceae > Xanthobacter > Xanthobacter aminoxidans. Next base: position 888,655 of record NZ_JBAFUS010000002.1, read on the forward strand.
GCAGCGCCCCGCAATAGTGCAGGTCCGTCGGCGCCGTCTCGCGCAGCACCAGCGTGAGCACCACGAGCGGAATGACCGACAGGAGCGGGATGGCGAGCACGCAGACGAACCAGTCGTTGAACATGGTCGCCATGCCGCTGGTCGCCGGTGTGGCGACGATCTGCATCACCGCGGCGAACCACACCAGCGCCAGCGGAAGGAGGGCGAGGCGGAGCAGCTTGCCGCTCGCCCGTCCGGCCCGCGCCGCCCGGCGCAGCCCGTGCGCGGCGATGGCGACCATCGCGGCGAGGAAGCCGACCTTCAGCACGAAATCGAATGTGCCCATCGCCCGCAACAGGTCCGGCCGCACCCCCAGCGCGAAGATACAGGCGAGAGCCGCAAGGCAGAGCGAGCCGGCCATGGCGAGCGTCAGCAGGCGATCCTGCCGGCCCGGGTCCACCGCCTCGACGCGGGTGGCGAGGAAATCGATGAGGTCGTCGGTGTTCATGGGCGTGCCTCCGACAAAAGGGCAGCAAGCTTCTTCATGCCGCGATGGATTCCGATTTTCACCGCGGCATCGGTCATGCCGATGCGGGCCGCGGCCTCGGCGATGCTGAGGCCCTCGATTTTCACGTATTCGATGGGCAGCCGGAAATGCCGGGGTAGCGTATCCAGCGCCCGGTGCAGTTCCCGCGATGTATCCTCCGCTTCATATCTGTCCACGTCGGCGAGATCGTCCATCTCGTCGATCTGCACGTTGCGTAGCGCCCGCGCGTTGAGGCGCAGGTGGTCGATGAGCTTGTAGCGGGCGATGCCGTAGGTCCAGGCGAGGACGGGCGAGGAGCCATCATAGGTGTGGCGCTTGGTGTGCAGCACCAGAAGGGTGTCCTGCACTAGATCCTCCGCATCGTCCGTCCCGGCACCGCTGCGGCGCAGGCGGTTGCGGAAATAGCTGCGCAGTCGCACGGACACATGCTGCAGAAGCGCCCGGTGCGCCTCGGCATCGCCGGACTGGCTCGCGCGCATCAGCGCTTCCAGGTCGGGTTCTCGGCTCATGAAATTCCCCCTCATGAGCCCGAATTCGCGGGGCGGTGCTGAAAGGTTACACGCGGCGCGATCACGAGGATGCGAGGGTGCCGGGACGTGCCGCGGAGACCTTGGTCCCGACAGTGTTTCGGCAGCGTTGCGTGGAGGATTATCGTGATCTCAAAATCTGTTGAACAGGTCTTTCGAACTGATTGTAACCTGAGAGGTTCGACTTGCGGAATATCCAGCATCAACGCTTCGATACTGGAGAAAATACATGCGTAAGTCGATCCTCTCCCTCGCCGTCCTCGCCTCTGCTCTGGCCCTGGGCACTGCCGCCTTCGCGGACGAGACCGAGACCGCCGTGAACCGCGAGAGCGTGCGCGTCGCCGCCGGCATCACCCACACCGATCCCGCGCCGCTCGGTTATGGTGCGGATACCGGGGTGCACCACGGCTTTGCCGGGGCGCAGAAGCCCGAGCACACCCTTTCCGATGCCGACCGCGCGCTGTTCAAGCTCGGTGATCGCGGCCTCGGCAACAGCTGATCGGGCCTCACAAAAGCCGGCCGCGGTGGTTCTCCATCGCGGCCGGCTTTTCGCGTTTCAGAGGGATCAGCGGGCGACCGTGCTCGCCACATAGATGCGCCACCGCCCGTCCTCTTCCTCTGCCAGCCGATAGAGCGGGCTCAAGGCGAAAGGATCGGCACTCCAGGCGCCATCCTGCGCGGTGACGACGATGGCGCCGCAGCCCAAGGTCCGGCGCAAGGTTGCCACGTCCTCCGCCGTTCCGGTGCCGGCAAAAACCCGGTCGAAGAGCATTGCCGCGTCCACACGCTCGGATGCGGAGAGCGGCGCAAAGGCGAGCGCCATCTCTTGCCCGCCGAAGCAGGAGCGGCGGCGCGACAGGAGCGCCCATGACAGGTTGATGGGCCAGGGCGTCAGCTTCTCCAGCCGCGCCGGATTGCTGGCGATCCGCACCTCCGGCCCAACCGCCCGCCGCACCGCCCGCCACAGCGCCGGATCACCGGCGAAGACGCGGCCGTCCGCGCTCGGTTCACCCGTGATGTTGCGGTGGCCGAGGGCGATTGTGTCCGGCAGTCCGAGGGCGACAAGAGCGAGGCCCGCGGCGAGAAGGACACGGCCCTCCCGAGCGCGCCGTGTCTGCATGGCCCAGAGCAGCGCCATCGACAGCGCCTCCGCGAGAGCAGCGCCCGCGAAGGCCGCCAGCACCAGAACGGCGGGCAGCACCGCGCGCCAGCCCAGATCGTTGTTCTCCCCTGCCGTGCTTTGTAGGGTGGCGCTCACCGCCAGAGCCGCGACGGCCAGCGCCGCCAGCGGGTGCGCGATCTGCCGGGCCGCCCGACCGCCCATGCGCCCGGCGAACACCAGCGCAAGCCCCGCGACGCCAGCGAAGACAATGCCCGGAAACTCCACCGGCAGCAGCACCAGCCAGTAGGCGAGCGGATCGAGCACCGCGCGTGCCGCATCCGGCCATCCCGGCCCCAACACGGGCAGCGGCGTGAGCTGGACGGGAGTTCCACCGCCCCGCGTTGCCGCCGCATGGATTTGCGCCATCAGCAGTGGCGCGACGAGCGCCAGCGCCACCAGCGCCGCACCAGCCAGCGTCGCGAGGAAGCGCAGGCGGCCCTTTGTCGGCCCGGAGAAGGCCACAACCAGCGCCGCCGCCGTCCCAGCCAGCGCGAAGGTGACGCCTCCCACCCACAGGGAGCTGCCGAAGGCCGCTGCTGCGGTGAGCCCGATCATCGCCGCCAGCACTGCCCCTTGCCCGGCACCGGACCCCGCGCGCAACCGCGCCATCAGCAGGACCGCGATCACGCAGGCCGTGGCCGAGGCGACGTGATGCGGGCTCCAGCTCGTCTGGTAGAGGAGCCCGGCGAGGCCCGATGCGGGTTCGAGCGCAAGATCCACCCGCGCCCCGCCGAAGAGCGCCGCCAATACCGGCCGCAGCGAGCCCGCCGATGCGGCGAGGAGCGAGAGGAACGGGGCGGATGAACCGGGGCGCAGGCGGAAGGCGAGCCCAGCGACGAGCGCGAGCGCCGCGAAGCCGGTGAACCAGGTGGCGGCTGCATCTGCCGCCCAGCCGTGTGCGCCGGACAGGAGGGCGAGTTCCGCTGCGCCGAAGTGCCAGAGATAATAATAGGCCACCGTCCCCGCCGCGCCGCCCGCCCCGAACACCGGATTGGCGGGCGGGACGGTGCCGTTCTGCGCGATCTCGTCGATGAGGATGATCTTGGCGTGGTCGTAGATGGGGGAGGCGAGCGCGATGGCGCCATCCGGCATCATCTTCGGCAGCACACCCAGCATCGGCACCAGCGCCAGCAGCCCGGCGACCACGAGCGCGAGGAGCGGAAAGCGCCCACCGGCCGACGCGCGGGGAAGGGCGAGCGCGCACAGGCTCAGCAGCGCCGTCGATCCGATGATGACGACCGGAGAGAGGCCGAACAGATGGGCCACGGCGAGGGCAGCCGGTGTCTGCGTGGCCCATCCGAGCGCAGGCGCCAACGCCAGCGCCGCCGTCCGGCCTTGCCCCAGTCCGCGCGCCAGAAACCAGCCGGGTATTCCCCACAGGACAAGCGCCAGCGGGATGCATAAGAGAAGGCTCGGGAGGGACACCATCAGCGGGCGGCGCCGGCCGTCACAGGCCGGCGAACCAGTTGAAGCCCTGCTTCTCCCAGAAGCCGAGGGGATAGGTGTTGGTGACTTCTATGGCGCGGATCCATTTGGGATTCTTGAAGCCGAGCTTCACCGCCGTGCGCAGCCGCATGGGTGCGCCGAACGGGTCCGTGATGGGCTCGCCGGCATAGTGCGTGGCAAGGATCGTCTGCGGGTGGAGCGCCGAGGCCATGTCGATGCTCTCCATGTAATCGTCATTGCCGTAGAAGGCGATGTACTTCGCCGTGAGGTCCGCGCCGATGCGGGTGAGAAAGTCCCTGAGGTTCGGGCCGGACCACTGGCCGATATAGTCCCAGCCTTCCACGCAGATGTGGCGGATGATCACTTCCTGCTGCGGTAGCGCATTGACGCGGTCCAGCGTCCACGGCCGCTTGTCCTTGACGAGGCCGGAGAGTTCCAGTTGCCAGGTGGAGAGGTCCACCGGCTTCACCTCGTCGATCTCGTAATAGGCGTTGAAGCGCGGCGGCTTCACCACGAGGTCGCGGGAATAGGTGGGGGCGAGCCGCTTCGGGTCGAACAGGGCCGCCTGCACGCCGTCGTTGAAGTCGGAGACGGTTCGAAGAACCCCTTGAACCTCCTCGCGATTGGAGATGTCGCAGCCGGCGAGGAGCGACATCGCGCCCAGACTCAGCGAACCGCGCAGCAGCTTGCGGCGGTCGATGCGCTCGAGGAGGGCGCGGTTCTCCACGAGGAGGCTCTGGTCGGGTCGCGTGATGGAGGCCCGGTTCGGCCGGAAGAAGGAGCGGAGGGACATGGGCTTGCCTCAGGTCAGCGCGAGGGATCGGGCGCGGACGCGCCATCGGCAGGGAGGGTGTCGGGATCGGCAAGACGCGGGCCGCCGGTGAACATGGCGACGAGCGTCTTCGGCACTAGCAATGCGAGGGCCACGTGCACCACCATGAACAGCACGATGGCCGCCATGCCGAGGAAGTGGATCAGCCGCGCCGACTGGAAGCCGCCGAACATCGAGACGAGCCCGGAAAACTGCACCGGCTTCCAGATGGCGAGGCCGGAGGCCACCTGCACCACGATGATGGTGATGACCCCCACATAGAGCAGCTTCTGCACCGCGTTGTAGTGGGTGAGATCCTGGTGCTTCAGGCGAAAGGTCAGGGCGGCGACAGCCTCGGCGATCACCTCGCGGGGGCGGATGGGGAAGAACAGGCGGGCAAAACGGCCCGTCGCGATGCCGTAGGCGAGATAGGCGAGGCCGTTCAGCACCAGCACCCACATGCCGAAGAAGTGCCATTGCAAGGCGTGCTGCGCCCACACGCCGAGCACGATCGCCTGCGGGAAGTGCAGGAAGCCGAAGATCACCTCGTCATTGTAGATCTTCCAGCCGCTGCCGATCATGACGATCATGGCGATGGCGTTGGTCCAGTGCATGATCCGCAAGGCAAGCGGATGCATGCGTCTTGATGTGTGTTCTTTCATGTGCATCGCTTTCGTTCCGGATTTTGCGTATTTATTTTTGTATCTTGTAATAAATATTGACCGAGATTCGTATATGACGATGTATATCGTCAGATAAAAACTCTTGGAGTCTTTGCATGAACCCCATTCGTCCTGTTCTGGCGCTCGCCCTCGTCCTCGGTGCGACCGGCATCGGCGCGCCGGCCTTCGCGGGCGGTCCGCCCCACGCCAACACCCAGACCGCGCCGGGGGACGATGACCTCACCCCCGCCGAGCGGATGGCCGAGCGCTTTCCCCAGAAGGTGCGGGTGGGCGATCTCGTGGGCCTGCCGCTGCTCGATTTCGACGACCGCACGCTGGGCTTCGTCACCGAGGTGGCGCGCACGCCGGAGGGCGGCATCGTGCTCGTGGTGCCGGTGGGCGGCTGGTTCGGCCACGGCGGCCGGCCAGTGCCGGTGCCCCTCGAGACGGTGGCGATCCTCGGCCGGCAGATCGCGCTTCTGGACATCCCGCGCGACGACCTGCCGAAGCTCGCCTCCTGGACGCCCGCTGCCGGCCAGAGCGTGCCGCCGGACGACATCATCCGCATCGCCATCACCCGGCGCTGATTGGGAAGGGGCGCGGTCATGGCCGCGCCCTTTGCGTTTCCGCCAGCAGGTTCGCCGCCTCGATGGACGGGATCTGCCGCCGGTTCAGCGCCAGGTGCCGGCCGAAGGCGAGGGTGCGGCGTTCCAGCCGCCCGCGCAGGCCGATGTCCGCGATCGTCTCGAACTCGGCAATATGGGCAAGGCCCAGAATACGGCGGCTGATCTCCATGCCGGCGAAGCCAAGAGCATCCTGCCACACGGAAGCCAGATGGGTCGCAAGCGCCACCTTCGTGCCGGCCTCGTCCCCCTGAGCATCGAACAGGTCGGAGCCGCCGAGGATGCCGGTGCGCTCGTGCGCCCAGAGGCGAGAGAATTCCGCCTCGAAGGTCCGCCACAGGATGCCGGCGGTGGCCAGCAGGAATTCGCAATAGGCGCCCGCCGCCCGCGCATCGGCGCGGTGGCCCTCCTGCGCGAAGGCGGCCATCCAGAGGTTGGCCAGGCACACGCCCACATCGAAGCCCATGGGGCCGTAGAGGGCGAACTCGGCGTCGATCACCCGCGTGTCGGTGGGCGTCGCCATCACCGATCCGGTGTGCAGGTCGCCGTGCAGCAGTGTCTCGGCGCAGGTCGCAAAGCGCGCCTTCATCTCCACAGCCGCGAGCTTCAACGGGCGGTCGGCGCGGAAGGCGCTCGCGATGTCGTCGAGCCCCGGCGTGTGCCGGTTGAGGGGGGCGGCTTTGAACGGGTCGGAGAAGACCAGTTCCTCGGTAATGCCGGCGAGTTCCGCATTGCCCGCGAACAGGGCGAGGTCGGCCTTGCGCGCCGTCGTGGGCATGGACCAGTCCGAGCCCCGGAAGAGCGTGCGGGCGAGGTAGAGCCCGAGGTGGGTGCCGAGCAGGGGCAGTTCCTCCCCCGCCATGAAGGCGCGGCGGGCCACCTTGTGCGGGGTCAGGTGCTCCATGGCGAGCATCGCCTGGGCGGGATCGAAGAAGAGGAGCTCCGGCGTCCGGCCGGGATCGCGCGCGCCGAGACGCGACAGCGCCTCGTGCTCGAAGAAGGCGCGGTCGAGGGACATGGGCCAGCTCTCGCCCACCACGCGGGCATAGGGCAGCGCCTGCTTCACCACGACGGAGCCCTTCGGCCCCTCGACGATGAAGACGAGGTTCAGGTTGCCGTCCCCCACTTCCCGCACCTGCCAGGCCTCGGCCGGGCCGAGCCGGTCCAGAAGCTCCGGCCGTCCGCCGAGGCGGCGCGGCAGGCTCGATGCGTCGAGGGCGAGATAGGCGGTGCGGTCGAGCATCGGGGCCGGCCTCTCAGCGGGGGTGAACGGTTTGGGCGCAGTGCGCCATCCAGGCGGTGGCGAAGCCGGCGGCGAGGGCGATGGAGCGGGAGGCGCCGTTGTGGTCGCCCTTCTCGAAGTCGCCATGTACCCGGCCGAGCTGGTTGGTGACGTGGGCGAGGCACAGCACCGGCTTTCCTTGCGCGTGGGCGAAGGCGTAGAGCGCGGCCGCCTCCATCTCCACCGCCAGCAGGCCCTCGGCCTTGCGGCGGGCGATGGCCGTCTCGGTCTCGCGGAAGGGGGCGTCGGTGGTCCAGGTGGCGCCGGTCAGCACCGGTCCTACCGCCTCGCTGCAGGCGGCGCGGGCGATGGTGATCACCTCCGGGTTCGCCGGGGCGAAGGGGGCGGGCGGCAGATAGTGGTAGCTCGTGCCCTCGTCGCGCAGGGCCCGGTCGATGATGATGTGGTAGGAGGGCGGCGCGTGCTCGGCGATCTGCCCGGCGGAGGCCACCGAGATCAAAAGCTCGCAGCCGCAGACGAAGGCCTGCTCCGCCACCAGCACGGAGAAGGACGCCCCCACCGCATAGCCGACGATGCCGAAGGAGAGGCCCTCCGCCTCCCACGTCCACATGTCCGTGTGGTAGCAGGCCCAGTAGGGCGAGCGGACGGCGCCGAAATGTGCGCGCACATAGTCCACCATGTCGCCGTCGGGATCGAGCAGCACCACGCGCGGCACCGGGCCAGCGTCGAGCCCTTTCTGGCGGCGGGCCTCGCGCATCATGTTCTCGGGCCGGAACACCGATGGCGCGCGATGGTCCGCCCGCTCGATCAGTGGCAGGAAACCGGAAGGCAGGAAACCGGAGGGTACAGGCACGGCGCGCATGCGCGAGATGTCGTCGGCTTCGTCGAGAGGCTGCAGCAGCATGGCGATCACTCACATCTTGTTCGGCGCGACGGCGGGCGCGGCGCTCTGGGTCGCGACCCGCAGGAAGGTGGAGACGATGCGGGTGCCGGCGGTCAGGGTGGTGGAGAGGTTGCCGGCGACCTTGGAGACGCCGCCTCTGCGGCGGCGATAGGCGACGGGAATCTCGACGATGGCGAGCCCGGCGCGGGCGGCGCGCATCTGCATCTCGATGTTCCAGCCATAGGTCAGTTCGCGCATGCCGAGCCCGACCAGCGCCTCGCGGCGGATGGCGCGGAAGGTGCACATGTCCGAATAGGCGACGCCGTAGAGCGCGCGGATGCCGAAGCCCGCCGCGCGCCCCGCCGCCACCTGGTGCCAGGCCATGGCGCCGGGCTCGCGCACGCCGCGGGTGCGGGACGCGATGGCGAAGTCGGCCTTGCCCTCGGCGAGCGGCCTGAGCAGCGCCGGCAGGAAAGCCGGATCATCCGCGCCGTCCGCATCCATGAAGGCGATGATGTCGGCGTCGCGGGCCTCGCACACGCCTTCAAGGCAGGCGCGGCCGAAGCCGCGGCCTGAGGCGAGCACGGTGGCCCCCGCCGCCGCCGCGATTTCCTGCGTGCCGTCGGTGGAGCCGCCATCGGCGACCACCACGAGATCAACAACGCCGGTGGGAATCTCCGCGAGCGTCGCGGCGATGGCCTCGGCCTCGTTCAGCGTCGGGATGACGAGGGCGACCCTCGGAGCGCCTGCGCGGGCCATCTACAGGCTCCAGCGCAGGCCGCAATTGGCACAGGCGGCCGGCGGCGTTTCGGAGAGGAGGCCGGCGCGGAACGCCTTGTAGGCATCGCCGTGCCAGATGTCGGAGAGGGACTGGGTCGTCGCGTCGCCCAGCGTGTAATTCTCGTAGCCGCGCTGGGAGAAGGGCGCGATGCAGCAGGGCAGGGCCCGTCCGTTGGCGGTGAAGTACATCACCGTCCAGGGCCGCCGGCACATGGACCAGGGCGAGCCCTCCTCCGGCCGTTTCAGGCTCATGCCCGGCTCGGAGGCCGCGCCGGAGGCGGAGAAGACCATCCCCAGCTCCGCCGCCACCCGCGCCGCCTCGGCGATATAGGCGGCTTCATCGGTGTTGATCTGCTCGTAGAGCGCCTGATCCGGGCGGGCGCGGCCGATGGCTTCCTGTTCGAAGAAGACGAGGCGTTGGAGATAGACTTCCCGCACCCCCAGCTCCGCCGCCACGCGGACGAAGTCCGGTAGTTCGGAGATGGTCTCCTTGAGGCCCGTCAGCCAGGCGGAGACGCGGGGATTGGTGTGGCCCTCGCGCTCCTGAAGGTCGCGGAAGGCGCGGACGTTCTTCAGGATGCGGTCGAAATAGTTCTTGCCGCGGATGGCGCGGTAGGAATGGGCGTTGGCGGCATCGAGGGAAACGCGCAGTTCGTCGAGGCCGGCGGCGATCATGGCGCGGCCGTTCTTCTCGGTCAGCACCGTGCCGTTGGTGTTGAACAGCACATAGGTGCCGCGATCCTTGAGGTAGCGGACCATGCGGTCGAGGTCGGGCACCAGCATGGGCTCGCCGACGCCGTGCAGCACGCAGCGTTCGAGATCGGGGATCTGGTCCACGATGGAGGTGAACAGCTCCCAGCTCATGTCCGCCGGCGGCTCAAGCTCCTCATAGGTGCGCGGGCAGGTGGTGCAGAGCAGGTTGCAGCGGTTCGTGGTCTCCAGATAGAGGCACACCGGCTTTCGGACCGGCACGCTGGTGCGGTCCGTTTCCGCCCGCTCGAAATAGCGGCGGGAGACGGCGGGCGCGCCGGGGGTGAGAGCGTTCATCGTCAAGATCCGTTGCTGGAAGGGGGAGGCGGCCGCGATCAGGACGCGCGGCGGCAGGGAGGATCGATGTCGGCCACGGGCAGGCCGAGCCGTTCCGCGAGGTGTTCGTGGCTGAGAAGGCGCCGGAGCAGCTCCGCGCTGTTGCGCGCCGCGCCGCGGGCGAGGGGCACATTGCCGAAGGGCACGCCGGCGATCAGTTCGCCATGGAGCAGGCGCAGCGCGTGGGCATCGTCCACGTCATACCAGGGCGGCAGTACATGGACGGGAAGGTCGATCTCGGCGGCGCGCGCCAGCGTCTGCTCGAAGACGCGCTCGGTACTCCAGTCGATGTCCGCGAACAGGTGCCAGTGCGGCGCCTTCAGGCCGAGCACGTAATAGCCGCCGTCCGTGGACGGGCCGAGCACGGCGCGGTCGCCGGGCTGGGCGAGCACGTCGGCAAGTTCCGCGAGAAGGGCAGGGGGCAGCGTCGGGCTGTCAGCATTCAACACCGCTGCCGCCGGATGTCCGAGGGCGAAGAGGTGGGCGAGGGTCATCGTGAGGCAGGCGCCGAAGCCGGGGGCTACCGCCTCCATCCGCCCGACGCCCGGCGGCAGCACGGCATCAAAGAAATGCGCGGCTCCTGCGGGCCCATAGGCGACATAGGCCGAGACCGGCGCCATTCGTCCGGCGGCGAGGATGTTGCCCACGATGTCCTGGATGAAGGCGGTGTTGAACGCCGCCGCCTCCGTGGGATCGAGCGGCGGGCAGAGCCGCGTCTTGGTGCGTCCGGGCGCCGACGCCTTCGCCATCACGGCGATGGCGCACAGGTCTCCAGACCCCGGGGCGCGTGTGCGCACGCCCTCGCGCAGGTCGATCATGGCTCGTCCCCGTTCCGGTTTTGCTTGTCTGTGAGTGAATTCGCGGCGGAAGCGGCCCCCGTTACGCCGTTCACGAACGAGTGAACGGGGGATTTGCTTCACACGCCTGCGGCGTCGCCCGCGCCGACAAGGCCGCGCAGGCGCGTGACCTCCATCTCCAGCGCGGCGATGCGCGCCTCACGCTCCTGCAGGGCGGCTGCGACGAGCGCGGCGTCGATCTTCTGCGGGATGTGCTGCGGGCAGTTGATGTCCCACGCGGTTACGTGGAACAGCAGGGCGCGCTCGGGAATGGCGCCGTAGTCCTCCGGCATCAGGCGCGCCACGAGGTCCGCATCTCCCTCCACCATGGAGAGTTCGCCCCACACCTTGATGCGGCGGCGGTGGGTGTAATCCATCAGGAACAGGAAGGCCTTCGGGTTTTCCGAGACATTGCCGACCGTGATGTACTGCCGGTTGCCGCTGAAATCCGCCATGCCGAGGGTGCGCGCGTCCAGCACGCGGATGAAGCCCTTCGGCCCGCCGCGATGCTGCACATAGGGCTGGCCGGCCGCGTTCGCGGTGGCGAGGAAGGCGGTGTCGATGCCGCCGAGGAACTGCACGAAATCCGGCGTCAGCTCTGTGCGGAAGCCGCCGCGCGCCTCGACGCGGGCATAGGCCTGGCGCGAGCCGCGCGCCTGCTGCGCCGCCTTCACCGCCGCCGTGAAGGCGACATCGCTGGAGGGCGTGATTGCAAGGGGTTCGGACATGGCAGCCTCCTTCGGAAAACACGAGGTGCCGGGCCCCCGGAGGGGCCCGGCTGTGAGGCTTCGGCTGGCACTCGCCTGTGCTCCGCCGTTTGAGGGGCGGTTCGTCCGGCGGAGCGCGTTCGGATGCCGGCCGCAGGCCTCAGGCGGCCCGCGGCGTGCCGGAGCGCACCACGGGAAAGTCGATCTCGGTGCCGGCGACGTTGTTGAGGTAGTTGGTGAAGATGTTCACGGCGACATGCGCCACCACTTCCACCAGCGCGCCGTCGTCGAGGCCGGCAGCGCGGGCGGCGGCAAGGTCCGCATCGCTCACCTGGCCGCGCTTGGCGACCACCGCGCGGGCGAAGGCGAGGGCGCCTTCCGCCTTGCTGTCCGCCGCGCGACCGGCGCGGGCGAGGGTGATATCGGCGTCGGAGAGGCCGGCGCCCTTGCCGATGAGGCTGTGGGCGGAGAGGCAATAGTCGCAGCCGTTCACCTCGGCGACAGCGATGGCGAGGCTTTCGCGCGTCTTCGCCGGCAGTGCGCCAGAGCCCAGCGCGCCGGACAGGCCGATGAGGCCTTCCAGAGCGGCGGGGGCGTTGGCGGCGACCTTGAACAGGTTCGGCGTGGCGCCGAACTTCGCCTGGACGGCGGAGAGCAGGTCCTTCGCCTTGCCGGTGGTGGTGGCGGGGTCGAGGGCCGGGATGCGGCTGGAAGAGTGGTTCACGGGGGCGCCTTTCGCGTTTCGCTTCGGGCCGGCGTTTGTTCGCGGCTCGGTGAGGAATAGCTAGGGCTTCCCGCTCTTGTGCAGAATGGCTATAATCTGAAAGCTATTGTTTCACTTTCTGAAATTGAGTGATGGACCGCATCGACGCCATGACCGCCTTCGTCGCCGCGCTGGACGAAGGGAGCCTTGCCGGCGCGGCGCGGCGGCTCGGGCGCTCGCCGGCGGCCATCACGCGGGCAGTGGCGCTGCTAGAGGAACGGCTGGGCACGCGCCTCCTCCACCGCACCACGCGCGCGCTGCACCTCACCAAGGCGGGCGAACGCTATCTCGCCGCCTGCCGCGCCATTCTCGCCGAACTCGCCGAGGCGGATCAGCTCGCAGCGGGGGAACGGACCGATCCGCGCGGCCTCCTCTCCATCACAGCGCCCGTCACCTTCGGCCGGCTGCATGTGGCGCCGCTGGTGGAGGACCTCCTGGAGGCAAACCCGAAGCTGGAAGCGCGCCTGCTGCTGGTGGATCGCGTGGTGAGCCTCATTGACGAAGGCCACGACGCGGCGGTGCGCATCGGCCATCTGCCGGATTCCAGCCTCGTCGCGACACGGGTGGGGGAGGTGCGCCGCGTGGTCTGCGCCAGCCCCGCCTATCTCGCCGCCCATGGCGTGCCGCTCGTACCGGCGGACCTCGCCGGCCACCGGATCGTCTCCTTCTCCCAGATCACCGACAATTCCATCTGGAGCTTCGCGCCCGGTCCCGGCGGCGGCTCGCGCAAGCAGGTGACGGTACGCCCGCATTATGTGGTCAACGGCGCCGAGGCGGCCATTGATGCCGCCGTGCGCGGCCGTGGCATCACGCGGGTGCTCTCCTATCAGGTGGAGGAGGCGGTGGCGGCCGGGCGCCTCGCATTACTGCTGGAGGAGTATGAAGGCCCACCCTTGCCGGTGGCGATCGTCTATCCCGAGGCGCGCCTGCCGGCGGCGAAGCTGCGGGCCTTCGTGACGTTCACCGTGCCCCGCCTGCGAAGCCGGCTCGCCGCTTTGCCGGTGTCATCCGCCGCAAAAAATCTCTCCGGTCGGGAATAAACCGGCGCGCTCCCCGGTCTTGGCCCATGTGGGACGCCCTGAGGCGACGCCCACGCCTCGGCCGGCGCCGCCCCTAACGGGCGCGCGGTCGCAGCGCCGGCAGCACCCGGCGCCATGCGGAGAGATCCATGAGCAGACACGAACGGCCGTCGTCCGAGACCGCCCCCCGCCCTGACGCCGACGGCATTGACCGGCGCGGCTTCCTTGAGTGCATGACCTGGGCCGGCACCGGCATTCTGTGGTCCATGTCCGGCGGCGTCGCGAGCGGCGTCGGTCTCGGGCGCGCGCTCGCGGCCGAGCCGGTGAAGACGCTGACCTTCCTGCAGATTTCCGACAGCCATGTGGGCTTCGACAAGGCCGCCAATCCGGACGCGCTGGGCACGCTGCGGGAGGCGGTGGCCCGCATCCGCACACTGAAGGAGAAGCCCGCCTTCATGATCCACACCGGCGACATCAGCCACCTGTCCAAGGACAAGGAATTCGACGACGCCGACCAGATCATCAAGGAGGCCGGCATCCCCGTCTTCTACGTGCCGGGCGAGCACGACCTGCTCGATGACGGCCAGGGCAAGGCCTATCTCGACCGCTACGGCAAGGGCGCGAAGGGCGCTGGCTGGTACAGCTACGACCATGCCGGCGTGCATTTCATCGCGCTCGTGAACGTGGTGAACCTGAAGGCTGGCGGCCTCGGCAATCTCGGCACCGAGCAGCTGGAATGGCTGGAGAATGACATCGCCGGCCTGCCGTCCTCGATGCCCCTCGTGGTGTTCGCCCACATTCCGCTCTGGACCGTCTATCCCGAATGGGGCTGGGGCACCGCCGATGGGCTGGAGGCCCTGTCCTATCTGAAAAGGTTCGGCTCCGTGACGGTGCTCAACGGGCACATCCATCAGGTGATGCGGAAGGTGGAGGGCAACGTCTCCTTCCACACCGCACGGTCCACGGCCTTCCCGCAGCCCGCCCCCGGCACCGCGCCTTCGCCTGGGCCGCTGAAGCTGCCGGCGGGCGAGCTGAAGAAAAATCTCGGTATCGCGACGGTCAACTTCGTCCGCGGCTCCGAGCCGCTCGCCATCATCGACACGCCGCTCGAAGGCTGAGCCGCCCCCGTCGCCCTTCATCCGTCATGGCCGGCTGCGGCCGGCGTCATCCGCCAGGAGCTTCATCCGTGAAACGACCGCGTCTTCCCCTTCCGCCGCAGGTTGCGGCGCTCGCCATCTGTCTTGCCCTCGGTGCCCTCGCGACGCCGGCCGCTGCCGAGGAGGTCACAGTCAGCATCGACAATTTTACCTTCACGCCGGCCGAAGTCACCGTCACGCCGGGCACCACTGTGACCTGGATCAACAACGACGATATTCCCCACACGGTGGTGGATAAAAAGCAGGCCTTCCGGTCGAAGGCTCTCGATACGGAAGGCAAATTCTCCTTCACCTTCACGAATGCGGGAGATTACTCGTATTTCTGTTCCCTTCACCCGCACATGGTCGGAAAGGTCATCGTGAAAGCGGGCGGCTGATGCCCGGTCCGGGGCGGCTGCGGCCGCCCCCTCCATCCGGAACGGACATGGAATGATCTCGATTGCGACCTTCCCGCTTGCAGGCGGGTGGCGGGGCGCCGGCGCGGGCGGCAGGCGCGGCGTCATCGCCGCTGTCGCCGACGCTGTGCGCGCGCTCTTCGCCGTGGCTGCGGCATCGGTGGAGGGCGCCGCCGGGCGCACCGAGGAGGCGCGGCCCGGTCGTCCGCTGACCGCGACGGAGGCGGCGCACTTCCGCGCCAGCATGCTGCCGCATCTCGACGCCGCCTATACGCTGGCCCGCTATCTCACCCGCGATGCGGATGCCGCGCAGGATATCGTGCAGGACGCCTATCTGCGCGCCTATCGCGCTTTCGCCGATTTCAAGGGCGGCAGCGCCCGGGCCTGGCTGCTCGCCATCGTGCGCAACTGCCACCTCACCTGGCGCGACCACCGACGCCGCGAGATGCAGCGCCGCGCGCCGGACGCGGTGGCCACAGAAGACGGCGGCGACGCGGACGACGCGCTCGATCTGCTGGTGGACGGCGAGACGCCGGAAACCATCCTGCTGCGCCGTTCGCAGGCGGATCGGGTGCGCGGCACGCTCGAACTGTTGCCCGAGCCCCTGCGCGAGGTGCTGGTGCTGCGCGAGCTGGATGAACTCTCCTATCGCGAGATCGCCGACGTCGCGGGCGTGCCGGTGGGCACCGTCATGTCGCGCCTGTCCCGCGCGCGGCGCCATTTCGCCGATCTGTGGGAGCGCGTCGCCGCCGGGCCGGAGGCGCTACGATGAGCGAAGGTCCGGATCGCACACCGGAGCCCTGCGCCGACTGGGACACGCGGCTCAATTCCTACCTCGACGGAGAACTCGACGCCGTCCACGTCCTGGAGGTGGAGCGGCATCTTGCATCCTGTCTGGCCTGCGCCGCGCACCTGCGGGGGCTGGAAAACACGCACACGCTCCTCGCCTCCGGGCAGGCCCGCTGGCCGGTGCCGGAGGGGCTGCGCGAGAGCGTGGTCGCTGCCCTCGCGGGGGAGGCGGCCCATGCCGCGCCGGCGGCGGGCTGGAGCCCGGCGGCGCTGTGGCGCCGCCTGTGGGGCGATGCGGGGCGCACCGTGATACGCGAACGGGTCGCGCGGTGGAGCCTCGTGCCCTCCCTCGCGGTGCTGGCCGTGGCTCTCGTCATCGCCGTGCTGCCACCGCGCGGGGGCGCCCTGGAGGACGAACTGGTCGCTGGCCATGTCCGATCCCTGCTCGCCGATCATCTCACTGACGTGGCCTCGTCCAACCAGCACACGGTGAAGCCGTGGTTCGGCGGCCGCATCGATTTCTCCCCACCGGTGGTGGACCTTGCTGCGCGTGGGTTTCCGCTGGTGGGTGGGCGGCTCGATTATGTGGGGGGACGGGTGGTCGCGGCGCTCGTCTATCGCCGCAATGGCCATGTCATCAACGTCTTCGTCTGGCCGGGCGCATCCGGCGCACACACGGTGAAGGGCCGCGACGGCTACACGCTCATGGGCTGGAGCGAGGCGGGGCTGTCCTATTGGGCGGTGTCTGACCTTAATCCGGTGGAGCTGAAGGAGTTTCAGGAGGACTTCACCGAGGCGCTGCCGAAATAGCGCGCGCGTCCTCACGGATCGAGGGCTGCAAGAGCCGGCTTCACCACCCCTTCCAGCAGCTCACGACCGGGCTGCAGGCGCGCCAGCACCCGGAGACCAAGGTGGACGCCGAGGAGCATCCGCGCCAGTTCCTGCGCGGTCTCCCGGCTCTGGATCGTGCCGTCCGTGCGGCCGGCCTCGATGCGGCGGGTGAGGAAGGCCTCCACCTCGCCGAGGGAGGCGAGCGCGGCGGCGCGCAGTTCGGGGTCGTGCGGCCCCATCTCCACCGCCGCGTTCACCACGAAACAGCCCTTCATCTCGGGATCGTCCAAGGCGCGCTCCAGCGTCTCCCGGAAGAAGGTGGCGATGGCGTCGCGCGGGGCCATGTCGGGCGCCTCCAGCCGGCGGATGCGTTCCGCCATGCTGTGGCTGGCGTAGCGCTCCAGCGCCTTCTCATAGAGCGTACGCTTGTCGCCAAAGGCGTTGTAGAGGCTGGCGCCGGTGAGGCCCATGGAGGAGGCGAGATCGCGCACGGAGGTGGCCTCGTAGCCGCGGGTCCAGAAACAGCGCAGCGCCGCGTCCAATACCTCGCCCTCGTTGAACGCCCTCGGCCGCGCCATGATACGTTGTCTTTCCCGCGTCTTTCCGCGACGCCCGGCACAGCGTAACCCGCGCCGGGCGTTGCGTCATCCGGCCTGCCGTGCGGTCTGGCCAAAGAGGATCTTCTTGCCTTCCTCGGTCACCGTCGGTCGCTTGGTGAAGGGCTCGCCCTTCGCGTAGGCCGCGATGGTCGCCGGGCGCGCCGCCACCGCCTCGAACCAGCGCTTCAGGTGCGGGAAGGTGTCGAGGTCCTGCTGCTGGCGCTGGTGCGGCACGATCCAGGGGTAGATGGCCATGTCGGCGATGGAATATTCCTCGCCCGCCACGTTCGCGCTCTTGCCGAGGCGCGTGTTGAGCACGCCGTAGAGACGGTTCGTCTCCTTCACGTAGCGCTCCATGGCGTAGGGAATGCGCTCCGGCGCGTATTGGACGAAATGGTGGTTCTGCCCGGCCATGGGACCGAGCCCGCCCACCTGCCAGAACAGCCATTCCAGCACGCTCTTGCGCCCGCGCACGTCGGCGGGAATGAAGCGGCCGGTCTTGTCCGCGAGATAGAGCAGGATGGCGCCGGATTCGAACACCGGGATGGGCGCGCCACCATCGGCAGGGGCATGATCGACGATCGCAGGCATGCGGTTGTTGGGGGCAATGGCCAGAAAATCCGGCTTGAACTGGTCGCCTGCGCTGATGTCCACGGGAATGATGGTGTAGTCGATGCCCACTTCTTCGAGAAACATCGTGATCTTGTGACCGTTCGGGGTCGGCCAATAATGCAGGTCGATCATTCGGGATCATCCATGACATGTCGTGCCGCCGCCGAGATCTGGCATGCAGCAGTAATTTGCGATGCGGACAGCTTGCGCAGGTGTCCGATGCGTGCATTCTATATCAGTCGTTCTAAAACGCAAACGTGCCCGCTTCGGCGGCTGCCAGCGAAGGGTGATCCCGTTGATCCGCTTCTATTTCCATCCGACGCCTAACCCGGCCAAGGTCGCGCTCTTCCTGGAAGAGACGGGCCTTCCCTACGAGATTGTCCCGGTGGACACCGCCAAGGGCGAGCAGCACCTGCCGGCGTTCCGCGCCATCAATCCCAACGGCAAGGTGCCAGCCATCGTCGATACGGACGGGCCGGGCGGCGGCGAGACGCGGGTGTTCGATTCCACCGCGATCCTCATTTATCTCGCGGAGAAGACCGGCCGCTTCGGCGGTGATCCCAAGGACCGGCCGGAGTTGCTCTCCTGGCTGCTGTTTCTCGCCAGCGGCCTTGGGCCGTTCTCCGGTCAGGCGGTGCATTTCCAGCACGCCGCGCCCGAGGGGCTCGGCTATGCCGTGAACCGGTACCGTCGCGAGGCGGAGCGGCACTATCAGGTGCTCGACGACCTGCTCGCCACCCGCCCCTACATCACCGGCAAGGACTACACCATCGCCGACATGTCGGCCTGGGGGTGGATCCTTCGCGCGTCCCGGGTGCTGAAGGGCGAGGACGATCCCCTGGCGCGCTTCCCGCACATCAAGCGCTGGTTCGCCGAGATCGACGCCCGCCCCGCCGCCGCCCGCGCCCGCGCGGTGGGCACCGATCACGCCTTCAAGCCCATGGGCGATGAGGAATCCCGCAAGGCGCTCTTCCCCTCCAACTATCCGCCGGCAGCGGAGTGAAGGGGCAGGCAACGCCATGAAGATCAAGGGAAAGCGAATCCTCCTCACCGGCGGATCGAGCGGCATCGGCCGCGCCATCGCCACCGCTTTGGCAGCGGAAGGCGCGCGCCTCGTGCTCACCAGCCGCCGGCCTGACGCTCTGGCGGAGGCGGTCGGCGCGCTCAAGGCGTCCGGCGCCGAGGTCCACGGCATCCCCGGCGACGTGACCGATCCTGCGGACCGTACGACGATGCTGGACGGCGCGGTGGCGGCGCTGGGCGGCCTCGACATCCTCATCAACAATGCCGGCGGCGTACGCGCCGGCCGGCTGGAGGAGACGAGCGAGGCCGACATCCGCGCCATGATCGAGGTGGACCTGATCGCGCCCATCCTCGTCACCCGCGCCGCGCTGCCGGCGCTGCGGGCGAGCGGGGAGGGACTGATCGTGGACATCACCTCCGCCATCGCGCTCATCGGTATGCCGTTCTACGCCACCTATGCGGCGGCGAAGGCTGGCCTCGCGCGCTTCGATGAGGCGCTCAGGCGGGAGCTGGCAGGAGAAGGCGTGCGCGTCCTCACCGTCTATCCCGGTGCCACCGACACGCCGATGATGCGCAGCAGCCGCGCCGGACCGGAGGTCGGCTTCAGCCGCGAGCCGGCCGAGGCGGTGGCGGAGGCCGTCGTTGCCGGCATCGCGGCCGATGCGTTCGAGGTGGTGCGCGGCGGGGAGGCGCGGGCACAGATGATCGCGCTCAACCGCACCGACCCGCTCGCCCTCGATGCCCGCTTCGCCACCCTCAAGGATGCCCTCGGCGAAGCCGTGCGCGACCACGCCGCCCTCTAGGCGCTCACGCCTCCACGACAATGCCCCCGTCGCCCTGCCGGTCGATCACCGACAGGGCGGCGGCGGTGCCGACCCGCTCCGGTTGTGAGCGTGTCGAGGTCGTTCAGCGCCCGGCGTCAGCGACATTTATTCCGGAATCCTGTTGGTGCTCCAGCGACAAAGAGCGATCGCGCCTCCACCACACGCTGAGTGCCAAATAGAACATATTGCGAACTGAGAACAAAAAGGGTACAAGCACAACGTTCTTAATTCCCCCTTGCACCCGCACCGGAGCGCGGCGATGACTCAGGCGACACTCCGACTCGTCGAAGGTTCTTCCATGGACAAGACCAAGGCGCTGGATGCCGCGCTCTCGCAGATCGAGCGGCATTTCGGCAAGGGCTCCATCATGCGGCTCGGCAAGGGCGGGAAAGCCCTTGAGATTGAGAGCATTCCCACCGGTTCGCTGGGGCTCGACATCGCACTGGGCATCGGCGGCCTGCCCAAGGGACGCGTCGTGGAGATTTACGGACCCGAATCCTCGGGCAAGACCACGCTCGCGCTTCACACGATCGCCGAATCGCAGAAGCGCGGGGGCACCTGCGCCTTCATCGACGCCGAGCACGCGCTGGACCCGATCTATGCCCGCAAGCTGGGCGTGAACCTCGACGACCTGCTTATCTCCCAGCCCGACGCCGGCGAGCAGGCGCTGGAGATCGCCGACACGCTGGTGCGCTCCGGTGCCGTCGACGTGCTGGTGGTCGATTCGGTGGCGGCCCTCACCCCCCGGGCCGAACTCGACGGCGAGATGGGCGACAACCAGCCGGGCCTTCAGGCTCGCCTCATGAGCCAGGCGCTGCGCAAGCTCACGGCCTCCATCTCCAAGTCCAACACCATGGTCATCTTCATCAACCAGATCCGGATGAAGATCGGCGTGATGTACGGCTCGCCGGAGACCACCACGGGTGGCAACGCGCTGAAGTTCTATGCCTCGATCCGCCTCGACATCCGCCGCATCGGCGCCATCAAGGAACGCGACGAGGTGGTGGGCAACCAGACCCGTGTGAAGGTGGTGAAGAACAAGCTGGCGCCGCCGTTCAAGCAGGTCGAGTTCGACATCATGTATGGCGAGGGTGTCTCCAAGACGGGCGAATTGCTCGATCTCGGTGTCAAGGCCGGCGTGGTGGAGAAGTCCGGTGCCTGGTTCTCCCACGACAGCCAGCGCCTGGGGCAGGGTCGCGAGAACGCCAAGACCTTCCTGAAGCAGAACCAGGAGATCGCCGGGCGCATCGAGGCCGCTATCCGCCAGAATGCCGGCCTCATCGCCGAGAAGATCCTCGCCGGCGATCCGGAGGAGGACGCCGAAGGCTCCGCCGCCGACGCCTGATGCGCCGGGCGCGGACGTCGCCTTGACGGATTTCGGTGCGGGCGGGGGCCGGATGGTCTCCGCCCGTTTCGTCTTGCGCCCTCGCGTTTCTGGACAAGCGGCGGGCCCATCGTTAAACGAACCCGGTTCCGCCGGCCGCATCGGTCGAGGGAACCGCGCGACACCCGAGGGATGGCCCCAAGCTCGGCCCGAGGCGCTGGCGCGCGCAGCGATCACCAGAGCCGGCCGCCGCAAGGCCCGGCCTCCGAGGGACAGTGCCGGCACATGAGCGGCGTCAACGAGATCCGGTCGAGCTTCATCGACTACTTCGTCAAGGAGGGCCACGAGGCCGTCGCCTCGTCGCCCCTCGTGCCGCATAACGACCCCACGCTCATGTTCACCAATGCGGGCATGGTGCAGTTCAAGAACGTCTTCACCGGCGTCGAGAAGCGGCCCTATTCGCGGGCTGCGACGTCGCAGAAGTGCGTCAGGGCCGGCGGCAAGCACAACGACCTCGACAATGTGGGCTACACCGCGCGGCACCACACCTTCTTCGAGATGCTCGGCAACTTTTCGTTCGGCGACTATTTCAAGGATCGCGCGATCGAGCTCGCCTGGAACCTCGTGACCCGCACCTTCGATTTGCCGAAGGACCGCCTGCTCGTCACCGTCTACAGCGAGGACGAGGAAGCCTACGGCCTGTGGAAGAAGATCGCCGGCCTGTCCGACGACCGCATTATCCGCATCGCGTCCTCGGACAATTTCTGGTCCATGGGCGACACCGGCCCGTGCGGCCCCTGCTCGGAAATCTTCTTCGACCACGGCCCGCACATCTTCGGTGGCCCGCCCGGCTCGGCGGACCAGGACGGCGACCGCTTCATCGAGATCTGGAATCTCGTGTTCATGCAGTACGAGCAGCTGCCGGGCGGCGAGCGCGTCGGCCTGCCGCGGCCGTCCATCGACACCGGCATGGGCCTCGAGCGCATCTCGGCCGTGCTGCAGGGCACGCATGACAATTACGAGACCGACCTCATGCGCGCCCTCATCGCCGAGGTCGCGGAATTCACCGGCGTCGATCCCGAAGGGCCGCAGAAGGCCAGCCACCGGGTGATCGCCGATCACCTGCGCGCGTCGGTCTTCCTCACCGCCGACGGCGTGCTGCCCTCCAACGAGGGGCGCGGCTACGTCCTGCGCCGCATCATGCGCCGCGCCATGCGCCACGCGCAGCTGCTCGGCGCCAAGGACCCGCTGATGCACCGCCTCGTGCCCATCCTGGTGCGCGAGATGGGCCGGGCCTATCCCGAGATCGTGCGCGCCGAGCCGCTGGCGGAAGAGACGCTGCTGCTCGAGGAGACGCGCTTCCGCCGCACGCTGGAGCGCGGCCTCTCCATCCTCGAGGAGGAGAGCCAGGGCCTCGTTTCCGGCGCGAACTTCCCGGGTGAGGTAGCGTTCAAGCTCTACGACACCTACGGCTTCCCGCTCGATCTGACCCAGGACGCCCTGCGCGCCCGCGGCATCAGCGTCGACACCGACGCGTTCGACGCCGCCATGGCCCGTCAGAAGGCGGAAGCCCGTGCCAACTGGGCCGGCTCCGGCGAGGCGGCGACCGACACGCTGTGGTTCTCTGTTCGTGACAAGGTGGGCGCCACAGACTTCCTCGGCTACGACACCGAGAAGGCCGAAGGCGTTGTCACCGCCCTCGTGCGCGACGGCGCTGAGGTTGCGGCCCTCAATGCCGGCGAGACCGGCCTCGTGGTGCTGAACCAGACGCCCTTCTATGCCGAATCCGGCGGCCAGGTGGGCGACACCGGCCGCATGACCGGCGAGGGCGGCATCGTCGTGGAGGTCCGGGCGACCCAGAAGAAGCTGGGCGACCTGTTCCTGCACGATGTGAAGGTCGACACCGGCACGCTCAAGCCCGGCACCGCTCTCGTGCTGGAGGTCAATCACGACCGCCGCGCCGCGGTGCGCGCCAACCATTCCGCCACCCATCTCCTGCACGAGGCGCTCCGCCGGGTGCTCGGCGAGCATGTGGCGCAGAAGGGGTCGCTGGTCGCCCCCGACCGCCTGCGCTTCGATTTCTCCCACCCCAAGCCCCTCAGCGAGGCCGAGGTGGCGGAAGTGGAGGAGATCGCCAACCGCTTCGTGCTGCGCAACGAGCCGGTGGAGACCCGCATCCTCGCGGTGGACGACGCCATCAAGTCCGGCGCCCGCGCGCTGTTCGGCGAGAAGTATGGCGATGAGGTGCGTGTCGTCTCCATGGGTACCGACGACGGCAACGGCGCGCCCTATTCGGTGGAGCTGTGCGGCGGCACCCATGTGAAGCGCACCGGCGACATCGGCCTCATCTCGGTGGTTTCCGAGGGCGCGGTGGCGTCCGGCGTCCGCCGCATCGAGGCGCTCACAGCCCGCTCGGCCCGCAAGCATCTCAACGGCGCCAACGCCGCGCTCATCGCCACCGCCTCCGCGCTCAAGGCGCCGGTGGCGGAGGTTGAGGCGCGTGTCGCCGCGCTGGTGGAGGAGCGGCGCAAGCTGGAGCGCGAGCTGGCCGAGACCCGCAAGAAGCTCGCCATGGGCGGCAACCAGGGCGCGGCCGACGCCGTGCGCACGGTCGGCGACATCAAGCTCCTGGCGCGGCAGGTGGAAGGCATCGAGATCAAGGATCTCAAGGGCCTCGTGGACGAGGGCAAGAAGCAGATCGGCTCGGGCGTGGTGGCCATCGTCGGCGTCACGTCCGATGGCAAGGCCGGCATCGTGGTGGGCGTCACCGCCGACCTCACCGCCCGCGTGGATGCCGTTGCGCTGGTGCGGCGGGGTGCCGAGGCGCTGGGCGGCAAGGGCGGCGGTGGCCGTCCCGACATGGCCCAGGCCGGCGGCCCCGACGGCGACAAGGCGGAGGCTGCCCTCTCCGCCATCGAGGCGGCCCTCGCGGGCTGAACGGCCGGGCGGTTCGCCGCTCCGCCGTACCGCGGCATCGGAGGACACAGCCGCCGATGGGCCGAGCCTGGTCCGGCAAGGGCAAGGTTCGGAGACATTCTCCGACGTATTGGGGGCTGATTTGATCCAGGCCCCTTGCGCAGCGTCAGTCATTCTTGCCACACAGGGAAGGGGCGCGGGCGAACGGTAGCGGAGTGGTGGGGCATTGAACGACAGCTTCCTCAAGGATGCGTTCGTCTATCTCCTCGCCGCCGGGGTGCTGGTGCCGCTCTTCCACCGCGCCCGTATCGGTGCCGTGGTGGGCTTCATCGCCGTGGGTGCGCTCTTAGGCCCCCACGGGCTCGGGCACCTCGCCGATACGCTGCCGCTGGTGCGCTTCGTCACCATTTCCAGTCCCGAACGGGCGGCGCCGTTCGGCGAACTGGGCATCGTCTTCCTGCTGTTTTTGCTCGGGCTTGAATTCTCCACCGCGCGCCTGTGGGCGCTGCGGCGCGAGGTGTTCGGCGTCGGCTGCCTGCAGGTGGTGTTCTGCGGTGTCCCGCTGGCGCTGGGCGCGGTGCTCATCGGATACCCGCCGGGTGTGGCGCTGGTGCTGGGCTCGGCGCTCGCTTTGTCGTCCACGGCGGTCGTGAGCCAGCTGCTCATCGATCAGCATCGCGCCCTTGCCCCGCTCGGCCAGCTCGTCATCGCCGTCCTGCTGTTTCAGGACCTGATGGTGGTGCCCATCCTCCTGGCGGCCGAGCTTCTCACGGGCAATGCGCCGGACGTGCTGACGTTGGCCGCCCTTGCGCTTGTCAAGGCGGTGGGCGCCGTCGCGCTGATTTTGGTGGCAGGGCGCTTCGTGCTGGCGCCGCTGGTCGCGGCGGCGGCCTCCACGCGGTCGCGCGATCTCATCATGGCGATCACGCTGGTGGTGGTGGTGGGTTCGGCGGCGATCACCCATCGGGCGGGCCTGTCCAGCGCGCTCGGGGCGTTCCTCGCCGGGATGCTGCTGTCGGAAACGGCCTACCGGCACCAGATCGAGGTGGACCTCGAGCCGTTCAAGGGCCTGCTCATCGGCGTGTTCTTCGTCACCGTGGGCATGAGCATTGATTTCGCCGTGGTGCTGCCGCGGCTCGGCTGGGTGCTGGGCGGTGTCGCCTGCATCCTCGCCGTGAAGATCGTCTTCACCTATGCCGCCGGCCGCCTGATGAAAGTCGCGCCACCGGCTGCGGCGGAGGCGGCCGTGCTGCTGGCGCAGACGGGGGAATTCGCCCTCGTGGTGCTGGCGCTCCTGGCGGCGAACGGGGCGCTGCCGCGGGCCGATGCCGGCGTCCTCATCGCCATGGTCGGCCTCAGCCTCGCGGCAACGCCGTTCCTCGCACGGCTGGGCCGGCGGCTGGGGCGGACGCTGGATGCCCGCCTCAACGACAATCTCGCCGCGCCTGCGCAGAGCAGCGCCGAGGGCCACGTGGTCATTGGTGGCTTCGGGCGGGTGGGCCGCATGGTAGCGGACGCGCTGGAGGAAGAGGGCGTCGCCTATGTGGCGCTCGACAACGATCCCCGCCGGGTGGCCGAGGCGCGGGGCGCCGGCCTGCCGGTCTATTTCGGCGATGCCGGGCGCGCGGAGATGCTGGCGCGCCTGGGCGCCGAGCGCGCGACCGTGTTCGTGGTGACACTCGATGCGCCCAATGCGGCCGAACGCATGGCGGGTGCCGTGCGCCAGCACTGGCCGTCGGCCGCGATCATCGCCCGTGCGAAGGATACCGAGCATGCCCACCGGCTCTCGGCGCTCGGGGTGGCGGGCGTGATACCGGAGGCGCAGGAAGCAAGCCTGCAACTCGCCGCCCGCCTCTTGACGCAGCTCGGTCTGCCGGACGAGGTGGTGGTGGCGCGCACCGAGCGCGCCCGGGCCCGCATCGAGACAGCGCTCGGTCGCGCGCGACGCCAAGGCGGGCAGGGGATTTGAGGACGAGATGAAGGAGCAATCGGCCCGGCGACGTGTGTTCGACATCCTGGAGCGAGACCTTCCCGGCGACCGGACGGCGGATTTCGTCCATTATTTCCTGATCGGAACGGTGCTGCTGTCGGTGACGGGCGCGGTGCTGGCAACCGTGCAATCCCTGGAAATTCGCGATGCGTGGTGGTTCAGGGTCGGCGAGTTCTGCGGGCTGCTGATCTTCACGGTGGAATACGGGTTCCGGCTGTGGGTGGCACCGGAACACCCGCTCCGGCGCGGCATGTCGAATACGCGCGCGCGGCTCAGCTACATGCTGACCGTGCCGGCGCTGATCGACCTCATCGCCATCCTGCCGTGGTTCGTGGCGCTGGCCACCGATTTTGATCCCCACGCCCTGCTGGTGCTGCGCCTCGTGCGCTTCCTCAAGCTGGCGCGCTATTCCTCCGGCTTCAACGCGCTCTATCTCGCCATCAGGCGCGAGCGCTACGCGCTGCTCTCCTGCCTCATCATCCTGTGCTCGGGCGTGCTGATGTCGGCGACCGCCATGTACCTGACTGAGCGGAATGTGCAGCCGGACAAGTTCGGGTCCATCCCGCTGGCCATGTGGTGGTCCATCACCACCCTCACCACGGTGGGGTATGGCGACGTGGTGCCGGTGACCAATCTCGGCCGTGTCATCGGCGGCCTCACCATGATCTCCGGCCTGATGATGCTGGCGCTGCCCATCGCCATCATCGCCGGCTCCTTTGCCGAGGTGATCTCGAAGCACAATTTCGTCGTCACCTTCTCCATGATCGCGCGGCTGCCGCCCTTTTCCGATCTCGATGCGCCCGTGCTGGGCGACATCCTCCCCGTTCTGCATTCCCGCAGCTACGACCGCGGCCACCATGTGGTGCGGCGCGGCGAGGAGGCGGCCCACCTGTTCGTGGTGCTGGAGGGCAGGGTGGAGATGGAAAGCCCCGACGGTATCCGCTCGCTGGGGCCGGGCGAGGTGTTCGGGCTCCTGCCCGGTCACACGAAGCCAGATCCGGCGACGGTGCGGGCGGTGGCGAAGACCAAGATCCTCTCCATCGAAGAAAACGAGCTGTACATGCTCGCCTTGCGCCATCCCGATGTGATCGGCCGGCTTTCGGAACTGCATCCGGACGTGAAGCCCGAGACCGACGTCCCCGCCGCCTGACGCCTCCCGCCAAAACAAAAAGGGGCCGCGCGTGGCGACCCCTTCGGGATTGCGGCGGCAGCCTGGGCTGCCGCCAAATGTCGTCTGCCTCAGGCCGCCATGGCCTTGGTGAGGTTCTCCGACACCTTGTCGAGGAAGCCGGTGGTGGAGAGCCACTTCTGGTCGGCACCGACGAGGAGCGCGAGGTCCTTGGTCATGTCGCCGGCCTCGACCGTGTCCACGCACACCTTCTCCAGCGTCGCGGCGAACTTGGCGAGGTCCTCGTTGCCGTCGAGCTTGGCGCGATGGGCAAGGCCGCGGGTCCAGGCGAAGATGGAGGCGATGGAGTTGGTGGAGGTCTCCTTGCCCTTCTGGTGCTCGCGATAGTGGCGGGTGACGGTGCCGTGGGCGGCTTCCGCCTCCACCGTCTTGCCATCGGGCGTCATCAGCACGGAGGTCATCAGGCCGAGCGAGCCGAAGCCCTGGGCCACGATGTCGGACTGCACGTCGCCGTCATAATTCTTGCAGGCCCACACATAGCCGCCGGACCACTTGAGGGCCGAGGCCACCATGTCGTCGATGAGGCGGTGCTCGTAGGTGAGGCCGCGCTTCTCGAACTCCGCCTTGAACTCGGCCTCGTAGACTTCCTGGAAGATGTCCTTGAAGCGGCCGTCATAGGCCTTGAGGATCGTGTTCTTGGTGGAGAGGTAGACGGGATAGTTGCGCAGGAGGCCGTAGTTGAGCGAGGCGCGGGCGAATTCGCGGATCGACTCATCCAGGTTGTACATGGCCATGGCCACGCCGGCGCCGGGGAAGCTGTAGACTTCCTTCTCGATCTTCGTGCCGTCCTCGCCCACGAAGGAGATGGTCAGCTTGCCCTTGCCGGGCACCTTGAAGTCGGTGGCGCGATATTGGTCGCCGAAGGCGTGACGGCCGACGACGATGGGCTGGGTCCAGCCCGGCACCAGGCGCGGCACGTTCTTGCAGATGATGGGCTCGCGGAAGATCACGCCGCCGAGGATGTTGCGGATGGTGCCGTTGGGCGACTTCCACATTTCCTTGAGGTTGAATTCCTTCACGCGGGCCTCGTCCGGCGTGATGGTGGCGCACTTCACGCCCACGCCGTGCTTCTTGATGGCCTCGGCGGCGGCGATCGTGACCTGATCGTTGGTGGCGTCGCGGTTCTCGACGGAAAGGTCGTAATACTCGAGGTCGAGGTCGAGATAGGGGTGGATCAGCTTGTCCTTGATGTACTGCCAGATGATCCGGGTCATCTCGTCGCCGTCGAGCTCGACGACCGGATTTGCCACCTTGATCTTCGCCATGGGACGGCCTTTCGCGACTGCTCAATGAGCCTTGGTAAATCGGGGGAGGCGATGGCGGCGTTGCGGCGCCACCGGCCTCCGGCACGGGCCGCTATAGCACCGGTGCAGTGCGGCGCAAGACGGAAACCCGGCTAATGCCGTGAGATCGTTTCCCACGCCCGCCCGCTCTGGCGGTCGGGCCGTCGGCATCGCCTGGCCCGTCTTTCGTCCGGGTATCGACACGTCCGGGCGCCGTATGCGACCAAGGCGCGGACAAGGAGACCACATGCCGGGTTCGGGTACCGACAGCACCAAGCCGTGGACGGCGGGGGGGCCGCTCATCATCCTGGTGGAGCCGCAACTTGGGGACAACATCGGCTCGGCGGCGCGCGCCATGGGCAATTTCGGCCTGTCGCGCCTGCGCATCGTGAACCCGCGCCAAGGCTGGCCGAACGACCGGGCGCGCACCTTCGCCGCCGGAGCCGACCGCATCCTCGACGAGGCGCAGCTCTTCCCGGACCTGCGCGCGGCGCTGCATGACGTGAAGTTCGCCTTCGCCACCACCGCCCGCGAGCGTGGCATGGCGAAGCGGGTGCTCGGAGCGGATGAAGCCGTGGCCGAGGCCCGCAGCCGCATGGCCGCCGGCGAGGAAGTGGCGCTGGTGTTCGGCCGCGAGCGCACCGGCCTCTACACGGAGGAGGTATCTTTATGTGATGCCATCCTCACCCTTCCGGTGAACCCGGCCTTCGCCTCCCTGAACCTCGCCACCTGCGTGGCGGTGGCGGGATATGAATGGTCGAAGGCGGAAAGCGGCGGCGCCCTGCCGTTCGCCCCGCCGGACCGCTCGCCGCTTGCCGACAAGGGCGATCTCTTCGCCTTCTTCGACCATCTGGAGACGGCGCTCCAGACCTCCGGCTTCTTTCGCTCGCCGGAGAAGGCGCCCTCCACCATCCGCAACCTGCGCAACATCTTCCACCGGCTGGGTCTCACCCGGCAGGACCTCGCCACCCTGCATGGCGCGGTGACGGCGCTGGAGGAGGGCAGGGAAGGGCGCGAGGCGCGCAAGGCCGAGAACAACGCCCGCGCCGCCGCCCGCAAGGCCGGTAGCGGGACCACGGGGAGCGGCGAGGCCGGCTGAGCCGGGCGACCGGCTGGCCGAGCACGCAGAGACCGCCACAAACGAAAACGGGCGCCCCGAAGGGCGCCCGTTCTGCTTTGGGAGGAAGGTCGATCAGACCGAGTAGTACATCTCGAACTCGACCGGGTGCGGCGTCATCTCGAAGCGCATCACCTCGGCCATCTTCAGGTCGATGTAGGACTCGATGAAGTCCTTCTGGAACACGTCGCCCTTCAGCAGGTACTCGTGATCCGCCTCGAGGGAGGCGAGCGCCTCGCGGAGCGAGCCGCAGACGGTCGGGATCTGCTTCAGCTCGGCCGGGGGCAGGTCGTAGAGATCCTTGTCCATGGCCTGGCCGGGGTCGATCCGGTTCAGGATGCCGTCCATGCCCGCCATGAACAGGGCCGCGAAGGCGAGGTAGGGGTTCGCGCCGGGATCGGGGAAGCGAACCTCGACGCGCTTGGCCTTCGGGTTGTTGGTGTAGGGGATGCGGCAGGACGCCGAACGGTTGCGCGCCGAATAGGCGAGCAGCACGGGGGCCTCATAGCCCGGGACCAGACGCTTGTAGGAGTTGGTCAGCGGGTTGGTGAAGGCGTTCAGCGACTTGGCGTGCTTGATGATGCCGCCGATGTACCACAGGCAGTACTCGGAGAGGTCGGCATACTTGTCGCCGGCGAAGAGGGGCTTGCCCTCCTTCCAGATCGACTGGTGCACGTGCATGCCCGAGCCGTTGTCGCCGAACACCGGCTTCGGCATGAAGGTCGCCGTCTTGCCGTAGATGTTGGCCACCTGGTGGATGCAGTACTTGTAGACCTGCAGGTGGTCGGCCATCGTCACGAGCGAGCCGAACTTGAGGCCGAGCTCGTGCTGGGCGGAAGCCACCTCGTGGTGGTGCTTCTCGACCTTGGCGCCCATCTTGGCCATGGCGGCCAGCATCTCGGAGCGCATGTCCTGCGCCGAGTCGATGGGGGGCACGGGGAAGTAGCCGCCCTTGGTCTTCACGCGGTGGCCGAGGTTGCCGCCCTCATACTCGGTGTCGCCGTTCGTCGGCAGCTCGATGGAGTCGAGCTTGAAGCCGGTGTTGTACGGGTCCGCCTTGAAGCGCACGTCGTCGAAGATGAAAAACTCGGCCTCGGGGCCGAAATACACCGCGTCGCCCACGCCGGTGGACTTGGCATAGGCCTCGGCCTTCCGGGCGATGGAGCGGGGGTCGCGGCCGTAGGGCTGGCCCGTGGTGGGCTCCAGCACGTCGCAGACGATGGAGAGCGTGGTCTCCGAGAAGAAGGGGTCGATGCAGGTGGTCGTCGGATCCGGCATGAGCAGCATGTCGGACTCGTTGATGGCCTTCCAGCCGGCGATGGACGAACCGTCGAAGGCGGTGCCTTCGGTCAGGAATTCCTCGTCGACCATGCTGATGTCGAACGTGACATGCTGCCACTTGCCGCGCGGATCGGTGAAGCGCAGGTCGACATATTTCACGTCCTCGCTCTTGATGAGGTCGAGGACGTCCTTGGCCGTCTTGGTCGTCATGGGGATTGCTACCTTTCTGCTGGCCTGCAGTTCGTTTCTTGGACGGTTTGTTTTGGACGCGTCAGATCGCGTCGAGGCCGGATTCGCCGGTCCGGATACGGATCGCCTCTTCGATGGACGACACGAAGATCTTCCCGTCTCCGATCCGCCCGGTCTGGGCCGCGCGGCGAATGGCATCGACGGCTCGATCTACCATATCGTCGGAGAGGACAACCTCGATTTTCACCTTAGGCAGGAAATCGACCACATATTCGGCACCGCGGTAGAGCTCCGTATGGCCCTTCTGGCGGCCGAATCCCTTGGCCTCCGTAACGGTAATGCCTTGCAGGCCGACGTCCTGGAGGGCTTCCTTCACCTCATCGAGCTTGAAGGGCTTGATGATTGCCTCGATCTTCTTCATCCGCTCCGTCTCCCTGACCCGATCCGCCGCCGTACGGTCGAGACGCCATTTGTAAGCATGATATGTGCCATGCCTTGCGTCATTTGCCCATGCAGAAGACAGGCAGCGTTGGTCGGATGATGTGCATAATTCTTAGTCGTTGTGATGAAATATTGGGCTTACTTGCGGGTTTTCAGTTCGCCGACGTGAGCATGATCTGAGCATCTGAGGACGGGGGCATCGGTGTACGCACTGCTTGATCCACACGAAATGGCGCGCGCGGACAAGTTCGCCGTCGAAATGGGCACGCCGTCCATGACGCTGATGGACCGCGCGGGCACCGCCGTGGCCGATGCGGTCGCGCGCTACCCCTATCCCACGCGCATCCTCGTGCTCTGCGGGCCGGGGAATAACGGCGGCGACGGATTCGTCGCCGCGCGGGTGCTGGCGCAGCGGGGCTTCAAGGTGCGCCTCGCCCTGCTGGGGGACCGCGACAAGCTCACCGGCGACGCGCGCCGCGCCGCCGAGCGCTGGCGGGGCGCGGTGGAGGAGCCGGCGGCCGTCGATCTCGACGAGGCGGGCGTCATCGTGGATGCCCTGTTCGGCGCCGGCCTCGCCCGCGACCTCGATGGCGCGGCGCGGGCGCTGGTGGAGCGCATGGCGCAGTCCGGCAAGCCCATCGTCGCCGTGGACCTGCCATCGGGCCTCGATGGCGCCACCGGCAAGGTGCGCGGCGCAGCGGCGCAG
Organism: Xanthobacter aminoxidans; assembly: GCF_043193615.1. Taxonomy (NCBI): domain Bacteria; kingdom Pseudomonadati; phylum Pseudomonadota; class Alphaproteobacteria; order Hyphomicrobiales; family Xanthobacteraceae; genus Xanthobacter; species Xanthobacter aminoxidans. Next base: position 920,395 of record NZ_JBAFUS010000002.1, read on the forward strand.
GCGGTGGAGACGGTCACCTTCTTTCGCCGCAAGCCGGGGCATCTGCTGGAGCCGGGGCGCAGCCTGTGTGGCCGGGTGCGGGTGGCGGACATCGGCATTCCCGACGAGGCGCTGGAGGCGATTCGCCCGCAGACGTTCGTCGACATGCCGGCCCTCTGGCGCGACGCCTTCCTCGTTCCCGCCGCCGGCGGGCACAAATATTCCCGCGGCCATGCCGTCGTGGTGAGCGGACCGGCCTGGACCTCCGGCGCCGCCCGCCTCTCCGCCCGTGGGGCGCTGCGGGCTGGCGCCGGGCTCGTCACCATCGCCCTGCCCCGTGATGCCCTGCCGCTGCAGGCCGCCTCCTATGCCGCCATCATGCCCCGCCCGGTGGATGGGGCAGGGGAGTTGGCGGAGCTGCTGGCCGACCGGCGCTTGAACACGGTGGTGCTCGGGCCGGGCCTCGGCGGTGGGGAGCAGACGCGAGCGAAGATCGACGTGGCTGCCCCGGGGCGGCGCCTGGTGCTCGATGCCGATGCCTTGACCAGCTACGAGGGTGTGCCCTGGGCGCTGGCAGCCGTGGCGGCGTGCAGCGACGGTCTCATCGTCACGCCGCATGAGGGGGAGTTTGCCCGCATGTTCCGTGGCGACGGGGAGGTGCTGGAGGCGCCCTCCAAGCTCGCCCGCACGCGTGCCGCCGCGCGCAGGCTTGGGGCCGTGGTGGTGCTGAAAGGCGCCGACACGGTGATCGCCCATCCCGACGGCCGTGCCGCCATCGCCGAGAATGCGCCGGCCTATCTGGCGACAGCCGGGGCAGGGGATGTGCTGGCCGGCATCGCCGGCGGCCTGCTGGCGCAGGGCATGCCGCCCTTCGAGGCGGCGTGCGCTGCCGTGTGGCTTCACGGAGAGGCCGCCCGTGAGGCGGGGCCGGGGCTCATCGCCGACGATCTGCCCGAGGGTCTGCGTGGAGTCTATAGCCGGCTATATGCCGCCATCGAAAAAGCTTGACGTCCGAAAACGAATCAGGGCGGCCATCCTTGTCTGGCCCGTGACGTCCTCGCGCCCGGCGGCCGAGCGCATGCGCCCGGCCGCCGGGTGGTCCCGGCGGGATAGATCTGTGATTCGACAGGGAAAACCGGTCAGGCCGTGACCTGATAGGTGGCCGAGGCGACCACCTCGCCATCGCCGCCCCGTTGCGCCGTGACGCTCCATGTCCCGGTCGCCTGGGCCAGAAGGGCCACCCTTACTGTCGCTTTAGCCGGCACAGGAACTGTGTCGTGCCACCACGGCTTCCAGCCATCGTCGAGGCTATCAAGCAGCCGCACCGCATGGCCGGCGACATAGACCGAAACCGGAGCGTCGAGGCTGTTGGCCAGGGTCAGAACCATTGCCTTGCCTGACTTCACGGTGCCGAGCGAGGCAGTGGCGCCACTCTTCCCCCCGATGGGCAGTTCCACACGAACGGCGTCCTTGAGGGGAATATCAGCCGGCAAATCGTTTGCCGGGAGCGGCGCGGGCGGCCCGGAGGGCATCGGGCCGGCGGGGCCGACGGGCGTGACCACCGCGAGCCGGATCGGCTCCTGGGCGGTCTCGACCTCGATGATGGTGGCATCCGCGTCGTCGATGGTGGCGGCGACATCCATTCGCCCGCCCGGCGGCATCTGGAGGCGGCCATCCTTCAATTCGAACGGCTGGGCGACCGGCTGCCCGTCGATGGCGATGGCGTAGGCCGCCGGGCCCTTCAAGCGCAGGCGCAGGAACAGGGGCGTGGCATTCACGAGCCGCAGCCGGCTGCGGCCGCTGGCCGGGCCCTGGAAGGTTGGCGAGAACTCGCCGTTCACCGGGAAGATCGGCACCCCGCTCTCGGGCGGAAACGACTGGATGAAGAGGAGATTGTCCGAAGCGTAGGCCGGGGTTCCGGGCTCGGCCACGATGAGCGCGCCGGAGAGCGCGCGGCGGGCGAGGGCCGGGGATGTCGCGTGGTACCAGAAGGTGCCGGCATCCTTGGGCGTGAGCCGGATGAGCTTGTTCTGCCCGCCCGCGACGGCAGCGGAGGCGGCGATCGCGGCTTCCGCCGGCATCCGCACGCCCTGCCACGTGAGGGCGACGCTCTCCTTGAGCGCATTGGCGAACTGGACCTGAAGCTCGCTCCCCTTCGTCACGCGAAGGACAGGACCCGGCAGAGAATCGTTGAAGAGCGCAAGGTTGCCCTGACCGGCAATCTCCGGCCGGCTGCCTTCCGCGGCCGCAAGCGCCACGGGGCTAGCGCCCTGGCCCTGCGCCAACGCCCAGTCCGGCAACAGGGCACCGGCAGCGCCGGCGAACGACAGGGCCGCAGCCCCCTTGAGAACGTTGCGACGAGAGGGAATCGACGGGCTCACGCTGCATCTCCTGGCGGGGTGGGTGGACCATGTTACGCGGCCGGAAAAAGGGCAAGCGGCTTTGCTCGCGCTCTCCCCAGCGCCGCTGCGCGGACCGCGTCGTCGGCGCCGCGTGTGCGTTGATCGTGTCTGCGAGCGGGAGCTTGGCAGCTCTCACTCTTCCGTCCGCCGGGCCATACGCTCCGCCGGCCTGCTTCGCGGGCGGAGATGCGGCGTCGTGCCGTGAGGCGAGCGCCATGGGGAGCGTGCGGTTGCGGGCGCCATTTTCTTGCTGCGCGGCCGCACGGGCATGATATAAGCCGCGACCCGAACGGCGCGTGCGGCCTCGTGCGCGAGCGGTGGAGCTGTGCCCGGAGGCGTCGTGCGCTCAAGCGCTTCGGTGCCGTTCCCGTGCCCGGCGACACCTCGCAGGCATGACGGGCCTTTGGGCGCGACGGGCCTTTGGCGAGACGGGGCCGCGGGCGTGGCGGAACTGGTAGACGCGCGGGATTTAGGTTCCCGTGACGCAAGTCGTGGGGGTTCGAAACCCTCCGCCCGCACCAATGCCGCCGCAAGCCCGCGCGTCGGTCGCCGCAAGGCGGTCCGGTCGGGGCAGGTCCACCGTGCCGCGCGGCCTCCGGCGATTGCCGCGGGATGCCGGTGACAGCGCTGAATTCAAGTTAACGCGCCTGGCGCGATGAGGATGTGAAGGCAAGACGATGCAGGTGACCGAGACCGGGGCCGAGGGCCTCAAGCGCGCTTTCCGTGTGGTGGTGTCCGCCGCCGACCTCGACGCCCGGGCCGACGCCCGGCTCAACGAGCTCAAGGGCCAGGTGAAGCTGAACGGCTTCCGCCCCGGCAAGGTGCCCGTGGCCCATCTCAAGCGCGTCTACGGCAAGTCCGTGATGTCCGAGATCATCGAGCAGACCGTCAACGAGACCAACGGCAAGATCGTCGAGGAGCACGGCTTCAAGCTCGCGCTCCAGCCCCGGATCAAGGGGCCGGAAGAGGACCCGCAGTTCCAGACCCTGCTCGACGGCGGCAAGGACCTCGCCTACGACGTGGAGCTGGAGATTCTGCCGAAGATCGAGCTCGGCAACTTCAAGGACATCTCCGTCGAGAAGCCCGTGGTCGAGGTGACCGAGGCTGAGGTGGACGAGGCGGTGCAGCGCATCGCCGACGCCAACCGCCCCTTCGCCACGAAGGAAGGCCCTGCCGCCGACGGCGACCGCCTGACCATCGACTTCACCGGCTATGTGGACGGCGAGAAGTTCCAGGGCGGCGAGGGCCAGGACATCGACGTCCTGCTCGGCTCCAAGGGCTTCATTCCCGGCTTCGAGGAGCAGCTCGTCGGCGCCTCCGCCGGTGAGAACCGCACCCTCAACGTGACCTTCCCCGAGGGCTACGCCGCCAAGGAACTCGCCGGCAAGGCCGCGACCTTCGAGGTCACCGTGAAGTCCGTCGACGCGCCCGGCGCCATCGCGCTCGATGACGCCTTCGCCGCGACCCTCGGCCAGGAGAGCCTCGAGAAGCTCCGCGAGACCGTGAAGGCCCGCATCGCGCAGGAATATGCCGGCGCCGCCCGCCAGAAGGTGAAGCGCGCTTTGCTCGACGGCCTCGACGCGACTCACAAGTTCGACGTGCCGGAAGGCCTCGTGGAGCAGGAATTCTACGGCGTGTGGAGCCGGGTGAACGAGGATCTCGCCGCCCAGAGCCGCACTTTCGCCGATGAAGGCACCACCGAGGAGGAGGCCCGCCAGGACTACCGTCGCATCGCCGAGCGTCGCGTGCGCCTCGGCCTGGTGCTTGCGGAAATCGGGGAGCGCAACAATATCCAGGTTTCCGACGACGAGGTGACGCGCGCGGTGGTCGAACGGGCCCGCCAGTTCCCCGGCCAGGAGCAGCAGGTGTGGGACTATTACCGCCGCACCCCCGAGGCTCTGGCGTCCGTGCGCGCCCCCCTGTTCGAGGAGAAGGTCGTCGACTTCCTCCTGGAGCTTGCCAACGTGACCGAGAAGACGGTCACCAAGGAAGAGCTCTTCAAGGATGACGAGGACGAGAAGGCGGCCTGAGGCTCGGGTCGCGATCCGTCCTGCGACGAATTCGCGCGGCACGCCGGCAGCGGCGTGCCTCTACCCGCGCCCTCCCTATGCGCCCCCGGGGGTCTTAAGATGCGTGATCCAGTCGATACTTATATGAATTACCTGATCCCCATGGTGGTCGAGCAGACCAACCGTGGCGAGCGGTCCTACGACATCTTTTCCCGCCTCCTGAAGGAGCGCATCCTTTTCCTTACCGGCCCGGTCGAGGACGGCATGGCCACCCTCGCGGTGGCGCAGCTGCTGTTCCTCGAGGCGGACAATCCGAAGAAGGAAATCTCGATGTACATCAACTCCCCCGGGGGAGTGGTGACGTCGGGCCTCGCCATCTACGACACCATGCAGTTCATCAAGCCGGCGGTGTCGACGCTCTGCATCGGCCAGGCGGCCTCCATGGGCTCGCTTCTGCTGACCGCGGGCGAGAAGGGGATGCGATTCGCGCTGCCGAACGCCCGAATCATGGTCCACCAGCCGTCCGGCGGCTTCCAGGGCCAGGTGACGGACATCATGCTTCACGCGCAGGAAATCCTCAGCCTCAAGAAGCGGCTGAATGAAATCTATGTGAAGCACACCGGCCAGCCCTTCGAGGCCATCGAGAACGCCCTCGAGCGCGACAACTTCATGACCTCCGAGGCCGCCAAGGAGTTCGGGCTCATCGATTCCGTGATCGACAAGCGCCCGACCGACGAGGCCGCCAAGGCCGCCTGAGGTCGAGCACGAGCTTGGCCGCAAGGCCGGGCGGGGCGATAGCGATAGTTGGGCAACACGTCCGGCGTTCTCGCATTGCCCCACTTGCGTGCGGTGCAAGATCGCGCTTGCATGTCGTTAAGCCGGCATCGGATGCCGCGTTGTCGGCCCCCGCCTGATGGTGGGGGCCTTCGCGTTTCAGGGCCATGAACCATCGGGGTCCGGAGTTCGTAATGAGTTCCGGGTTCAGATTTGCGAAAGGTCGTGGGCAGACGATCGGCGGACGGCGCGACCCCAGGGTCGGCGGCGGTGCATCCCTTGGTCTGGGGAATGTCGCCAGCCTGCCTTGATCGCGTCGCCTCAGGGTGATTGGCTTTTGCAAAGTCGATCACCACATTCGGGTTTGGCGAGGTTTTTGCTTCGTGCAAAACCCATAAGAGGCCCTGACGGGACGGCCGGTCCAAATGTCCGGTTCGTGAGGGCGTTAGGAGACGTGAGATGAGCAAGACCGGCGGCAGCGACAGCAAGAACACGCTTTATTGCTCGTTCTGCGGCAAAAGCCAGCATGAGGTCAGGAAGCTCATCGCCGGACCCACCGTGTTCATCTGCGACGAATGCGTCGAGTTGTGCATGGACATCATCCGGGAAGAGTCGAAGTCCTCTCTGGTGAAGTCGCGGGATGGCATCCCGACCCCGAAGGAGATCCGCAAGGTCCTTGATGACTATGTCATCGGCCAGGACCACGCGAAGAAGGTCCTCTCCGTCGCGGTGCACAACCACTACAAGCGTCTCAACCACGCCACCAAGCACGGCGACGTGGAACTCGCGAAGTCCAACATCCTGCTGATCGGGCCCACCGGCTCCGGCAAGACGCTGCTCGCGCAGACGCTGGCGCGCATCCTCGACGTGCCCTTCACCATGGCCGACGCCACCACGCTGACTGAAGCCGGCTACGTGGGCGAGGACGTGGAGAACATCATTCTCAAGCTGCTCCAGGCGGCCGACTACAATGTCGAGCGGGCGCAGCGCGGCATCGTCTACATCGACGAGATCGACAAGATCAGTCGCAAATCCGACAATCCGTCCATCACCCGCGATGTCTCGGGCGAGGGCGTGCAGCAGGCCCTGCTGAAGATCATGGAAGGCACGGTCGCGTCCGTTCCTCCCCAGGGCGGCCGCAAGCATCCCCAGCAGGAATTCCTGCAGGTGGACACCACCAACATCCTCTTCATCTGCGGCGGCGCCTTCGCCGGCCTCGACAAGATCATCTCGTCCCGCTCCAAGGGCTCCACCTCCATCGGCTTCCAGGCCAAGGTGGCGCCGCCCGAGGATCGTCGGCCCGGCGAGGTGTTCCGCGAGGTCGAGCCCGAGGATCTGCTGAAGTACGGCCTTATCCCCGAGTTCATCGGCCGCCTGCCCGTGCTGGCGACGCTGGGTGATCTCGACGAGGAGGCGCTGAAGAAGATCCTCTCCGAGCCGAAGAACGCCCTGGTCAAGCAGTACCAGCGGCTGTTCGAGATGGAGAGTGTCGACCTCACCATCCATGAGGAGGCCCTCGGCGCCATCGCCCGCAAGGCGATCGAGCGCAAGACCGGCGCCCGTGGCCTCAGGTCCATCATGGAAGGCATCCTGCTGGACACCATGTTCGATCTCCCCGGTCTGGAGGGGGTCGAGGAAGTGGTGATCAGCCGGGAAGTCGTCGAGCAGAATGCGCGCCCGCTCTACATCTACGCCGATCGCGTCGGCGATGCAGGCGCCAGTGCGTGACGTGTCGGGCCCCGCGCCTCTCCCCAGACCTTGCGGTTTCGGGAGAGGGCGGGACGCGACCGGAGTTCAACCGGCCCGGACCCTTTCCGGCCGGCGGATGGTCCCGGTTCGGGTCAGGGCCCGGGGCATGAGGCGGGAGATGACGGCCGGGGCCGTGGCGCCGGTCCGCCCTCTTCTCGGGGCGTTTGCCCGGAAGGGCCAATCCTCCAAAGAGGTCAATGGTGTGCCCTTGAAACGGGCAGGTTGCGTGTCCATCTACTTTTCGAAAGTTCCGGTCTCGGGGGTCGGACCTCGTGCCTCCTGCGGCGAAAGCCGCTTCAGCATTGAAAATCCACACCCGTCTCCGGCCGCGTGCACGCGCGGCAACGCAGTTCTGCGCCCAAATCCAGCGCGTGCACTTCTTGAAAGGATTGCGTCATGACGAGCCAGAAGCCGCGCCCGCCGCTCGTTGCCGGAGTGTCCCAGACCTTCCCGGTCCTCCCGCTTCGCGACATCGTGGTGTTTCCCCACATGATCGTCCCCCTGTTCGTGGGTCGCGAGAAGTCCATTCGCGCCCTCGAAGAGGTCATGCGCGGCGATACCTATATCCTGCTCGCCACCCAGGAAAATGCGTCGGATGACGATCCGGCCCCCGAGGCCATTTTCCCGGTGGGCACGCTCGCGACCGTGCTGCAGCTGCTGAAGCTGCCCGACGGCACCGTGAAGGTGCTGGTCGAGGGCGTCAGCCGCGCCCAGGTTACCCGCTACACCGAGCGGACCGACCTCTACGAGGCCGAGGCCATCACGCTCGACGACGAGGTCGGCGACCGCGTCGAAGGCGAGGCGCTCGCGCGCTCGGTGGTCACCGAGTTCGAGAACTATGTGAAGCTCAACAAGAAGGTGTCGCCCGAGGTGGTCGGCGTCGTCAGCCAGATCGACGACCATTCCAAGCTCGCCGACACGGTGGCCTCGCATCTCGCGGTGAAGATTCCCGAGAAGCAGGGCGTGCTCGAAACCCTGAAGGTTCCCGATCGCCTCGAGAAGGTGCTCGGCCTGATGGAGAGCGAGATCTCCGTGCTCCAGGTGGAGAAGCGCATCCGGACCCGCGTGAAGCGGCAGATGGAGAAGACCCAGCGCGAGTACTACCTGAACGAGCAGATGAAGGCGATCCAGAAGGAGCTGGGCGACGAGGACGGCAAGGACGACCTGCAGGAGCTGGAGGACCGCATCAAGCGGACCAAGCTCACCAAGGAAGCCCGCGAGAAGGCGACGCACGAGCTGAAGAAGCTCCGCCAGATGTCGCCCATGTCGGCCGAAGCCACCGTCGTGCGCAACTATCTGGACTGGCTGCTCTCCATCCCGTGGGGCGTGAAGAGCAAGGTCAAGAAGGATCTGAACTACGCCCAGGAGATCCTCGACAGCGATCACCACGGCCTCGACAAGGTCAAGGAGCGCATCGTCGAGTACCTGGCGGTCCAAAGCCGCGCTAACAAGCTCACGGGGCCCATCCTGTGCCTTGTCGGCCCTCCGGGCGTCGGCAAGACCTCGCTCGGCAAGTCCATCGCCAAGGCGACGGGCCGTGAGTTCGTGCGCGTGGCCCTTGGCGGCGTGCGCGACGAGGCGGAGATCCGTGGCCACCGGCGGACCTACATCGGGTCCATGCCGGGCAAGATCATCCAGTCCATGCGCAAGGCCAAGAAGTCCAACCCGCTGTTCCTGCTGGACGAGATCGACAAGATGGGCGCCGACTTCCGCGGCGATCCGTCCTCGGCCCTGCTCGAGGTTCTCGACCCCGAGCAGAACCACACCTTCAACGACCACTATCTTGAGGTGGATTACGACCTCTCGAACGTCATGTTCGTGACCACGGCGAACACGCTGAACATCCCGCCGGCCCTTCTGGACCGCATGGAGGTGATCCGCATCGCCGGCTACACGGAAGACGAGAAGGTGGAGATCGCGCGCAAGCACCTGATCCCCAACTCGCTCCAGAAGCACGGCATGACCGAGAAGGAGTGGACCATCGACAACGAGGCCCTGCTCCTGCTCATCCGCCGCTACACGCGGGAAGCGGGCGTGCGCAACCTCGAGCGTGAGATCTCCACCCTCGCCCGCAAGGCGGTGAAGGAGCTCATGCTCTCCAAGAAGAAGTCGGTGAAGGTCACGGGCAAGAATCTCGAGGACTTCATCGGCGCCCCGCGCTTCCGCTACGGCGAGGTGGAGAGCGAGGACCAGGTGGGTGTCGTCACCGGCCTCGCCTGGACCGAGGTGGGCGGCGAGCTGCTGACCATCGAGGGCCTCATGATGCCCGGCAAGGGCAAGATGACGGTCACGGGCAACCTGCGTGACGTGATGAAGGAGAGCATCTCCGCGGCGGCGTCCTACGTCCGCTCGCGGGCGGTGGACTTCGGCATCGAGCCGCCCCTGTTCGAGCGGCGCGACATCCACGTCCACGTTCCCGAGGGGGCGACCCCGAAGGACGGTCCGTCCGCCGGCGTTGCGATGGCCACGGCCATCGTGTCGGTCATCACCGGCATCCCCGTCCGTCGCGACGTGGCGATGACCGGCGAGATCACCCTGCGCGGCCGGGTGCTGCCCATCGGCGGTCTCAAGGAGAAGCTCCTTGCGGCGCTCCGCGGCGGCATCAAGAAGGTGCTGATCCCCGAGGAGAACGCCAAGGATCTGGCGGATATCCCGGCCAACGTGAAGAACGCGCTGGAGATCGTGCCGGTGTCGCGCATGGACGAGGTACTGGCCAACGCGCTGGTTCGCCCGCCCGAGCCCATCACCTGGGAAGAGCGTCCGGTGAACAACCCGCCGGTCGCTGACGAGGACAACGCGGGCGTGGTCGCCCACTGACGCGAAAAACAGGCCGGATTGTCCGCAACCCGGCCTGTTTCAACAGTTTCTGAAACTTTTTCAGAGGGCGTGTCGCCGCCATCCCCGGACGTTCGGGGAGCGCGGGGCACGCCCTCAGTCTTTTCAATGACTTAAACGGGATTCCGGCGTGTCGCCGCGTGTGGCCTGCGCCCAGGCTCTTCGCAGGCGCACAGCGCAAAATCGTGCATTGGTGCGGGTTTGGCGCCAATCGCGCTTGCAAAAGCCTTATTTTCCGTGATGCTCGCGCCGTTCGTCAGGGCTAGCCCTGCACGATTCGCGTTCTGACAACGGAAGGAAAGGTCAGATGACCACCAAGAACGAACTGATCGCCGCCGTGGCCGAAGAGGCGAAGCTGACGAAGACCGCTGCGGCTGCGGCTGTGGACGCGACCTTCGACATCATCGCCAAGGCGCTCAAGGATGGCGAGGAAGTCAAGCTGATCGGTTTCGGCAGCTTCTCCGTGGTGACGCGCGCTGCCCGTGAAGGCCGCAACCCGCGCACCGGCAAGCCGGTGAAGATCAAGGCTTCCAAGGCGCCGAAGTTCACCCCCGGCAAGGGTCTCAAGGAAGCCGTCAACGACTGATCCGGCTCTCGGCCCGGGCGCACGCTGCGCCGGCCGTGATGCCGTTGCATGTGCCTCTCCGGATCGATGTCCGGGGGGCTATCCGGACGCTCCCGGCCCGGCCGTACCGGGCGGAGCGTCCCCGATCCGACGAGCCCCAGCCTCGCGGATTCAGGGCGCACGAAGCGCCTGCGCGCCAGGCGCGAGATCCGGCCATCGCGCCCACGTTTCCCAAAACCATTTTTCCCGAAGGCGTCCGGCGGACGGGCACGCGCGCCATGCCGGCGCGCAGCCGCTGTTCCACGCCCCAGCCGCATTCCCGCCCTTGCCGCTGCGGCCTGGGCGGATTATAGCGCCGGAAGGTCCTGCGACGACCGGGCGGTTAGCTCAGTTGGTAGAGCATCTCGTTTACACCGAGAGGGTCGGCGGTTCGAGCCCGTCACCGCCCACCATGTCCAGCTCCATCCTCTCCCCACGTCGGCATCCGCGATTCCACCCATGCGGACGTGGGCCGTTCGCGCCTCCGCGCGCGCTGCGAATCCCCGCAAACATCGGTCAGAACCCGCAATGCCGGCAGTGCCGCAAAGCGTTGCCAGCGCTCAATCTTAAGGGGGCTGTGGACAACTTCCCGGCAAAAAATGCGCGGCTTGCTTGACTTGGGCGGAGGGGTGCCGTACCACGCCGCTCTCCTCGGCGGTCGGCAAGACCTTCCGCCGGTCCGGGGGTGTAGCTCAGTTGGTTAGAGCGCCGGCCTGTCACGCCGGAGGTCGCGGGTTCGAGCCCCGTCACTCCCGCCATTTATCATCCCAAAACAATCGGTTCTTTGCCCCGCTCACAATGTGAGTGCGAGGGTGGTTGCCGTCTCGAAGCCTCGACTGGGCAGACGTCTTCTGGCCCGTCGTCGTCGGCCGCCTGTGATCGGCCTGCGCAGCCCGCCCTCGGACTTTATCTGATCAAGCATGGAACTGGCCCACGAGCCCCTAACGGGCGCCTCTGAGGCGGGGAATGCGTTTCCCGTGGCTCTCGCGGGGCCGCCTTCCGCCCGGCCGCCTACGCGCGGTTTGTGTTGGCTGCGGGACAGCGAGGCCAGAGTTGCCTCGCCCGTCTTTCCCGTCTTTCCCGCCTCAGCCGTGCTGCGCCGCGCCGCGGAGATAGGCGGCGAAGGCATCGGCGGGCAGGGGGCGGGAAAACAGGAAGCCCTGGCCGAGCCGGCAACCCGCCGTGACCAGCAGTGCGCACTGGTCTTCGGTCTCGATGCCCTCGGCGACCACTTCGATGCCGAGCTTCTGCGCCATCACGATGATGGCCTCGCACAAGGCGAGATCGTCGGAGCCGCGCTCGACGCCCTGCACGAAGGCGCGGTCGATCTTGAGGAAATCGACGTCGAACTTCCTGAGATAGGCGAGGGATGAGTACCCGGTGCCGAAATCGTCGAGGGAGAGGGCGATCCCCATTCCCTGCAGCCGCTCGAACTGGTCGCGTACCGTGTCGCTCAGTTCCACCAGCAGCCCCTCGGTGATCTCCACCAGGATGCGCCGGCCGGACAGTCCATGCTCCGCGAGGCGCTCGGCCCAGGCGTCCAGCACGTCAGCGGACTGGCGGAACTCCACCGGGGAGCGGTTGACGCCGATGCGGATGGGCGGCAGGCCGGCGGCGTCCCAGGCGGTGATCTGGCGCAGCACGTCCTCGAACACCCACTGGCCGATGGCGATGATCTCGCCGGTCTGCTCGGCCACCGGGATGAACTCTGCGGGGCTGACGAGCCCCATCTGCGGATGCTGCCAGCGCAGCAGCGCCTCCGCCTTCACCACCTCGCCCGTCCCAAGGTCGATGATGGGCTGGTAGAACAGGCGGAACTGGTCGCCGGCGATGGCGCCGCGCAATTCGTTGGCGATGCGGCCGCGCCGTGTCGCCTCCTCTTGCAGCGCGCTGCGGAAGAAGCGGCAGCGGTTGCGGCCCAGCCCCTTGGCCTCGTACATGGCCTGGTCGGCATGGCGGACCAGCGCTTCGGCGTTCTCGCCATCCTGCGGGAACACGGCGATGCCGATGCTGACCGAGGAATAGGCGAGGTCTGCCCCCAGACGGTAGGGGGCACCGAGTGCCTGCCTCAGGTCGTCCGCCAGTTCGCGCAGCCGCCGGATGTCGTCTTCGGCGGCGACGATCATGAATTCGTCCCCGTTCAGCCGGCCGACCGTATCGCCCGCGCTCAGGCGCTCTGCGAGGCGCCGCGCGGCTTCCTTCAACAGCATGTCGCCCTTGTCGTGGCCGAAGGCGTCGTTGATCTCCTTGAAGCGGTCGAAGTCGATGAACAGCAGCGCCATGCGCCGGCCGGTCCCGCGCGCCCGCGCGATCTCCTCCTCCAGCCGCTGGTAGACCAGGCGCCGATTGGGGAGCGCGGTGATGTCGTCGAAATTGGCATGATACCAGACCGCCTCCTGCGCCTTCTTCTGGGCGGAGATGTCCTCGACGATGGACCAGATGTAGGACCCGCCGTCGCTGGCATGGAGCCGCACGCCGGTGAGGCGCAGCGGCACGAGACTGCCATCCTTGCGGATGTATTCCTTCTCGTAAGGGCCGTAATGGCCTTGGGTCAGCAGGGCATCGAGCTGCTCGCGCTCCTGCGAGGCGTATTTCGTCGGCGTCAGTGCCCAATAGTCCAGCCGCCGCAGCTCGTCCGGGCTGTAGCCGCAGATGGCGCAGAATGCGGAATTGAACTCGAGGTAGCTGCCGTCCATTCCGTTCAGCACGATGCCGAGGGGGGAAAGTTCGAACAGGCCGCGCAGCTTCTCCTCACTGTCGCGCAGGGCAGGCTCGGTACGCCTGATGTCGGTGATGTCGACGGACACGCCCACGAGGGAACACGTCCGCCCGACCTGATCACGGATGGCGCGCCGCAGCGTGTGCAGGGTGCGATCCTGGCCGAGGGCGACGTTGCGCATCACCTCGTCGCACGCGACGGCAGAGCCCTCCAGCGCGCGGCGATCGTTCTCCATGAGGCGCATCACCTGTTCTGGCGGGAAGATGCCTTCCCCCGTGCCGCCCACCACCTCGGTGCGCGGGATGCCCCACTGTTCCTCGCAACGCCGGTTGATGAGGATGAACCGGCTGTCCGGGTCCTTGACGAACACTGGCACGGGGATGGCGTCGAGCACCGCCGGCATTCCCTTTTCGAGCCAGTCGAAAATCCCGGACATGCCGCTTCCCGCCCCCACTCGCGACGCTCAAGGTCAAGCTATCATGGACCGGGTCCGTGAACAGGAGGTACCGGGGCGGCCAAAAGTAGCCCCCGCAGTCCTATCGCGTCGAGGGATCGCCGAGATAGCCATGCCCGGTCGCGAGCACCGCCAGCGCGACCATCGTGCCGGCGTGGCGGATTTCCACCGTTTCCAGCCGTTCGACGCTCTGGAAGCGCCGGCGCATGGCGTTCATCTGGGCTTCCGATCCGGCGACATCGAGCACGAGCACTGCGTCGGCGCCTTGGCGGCCGTGCTGGATGTCGCTCATGAGGAAGCCGCGGCAGTCGTCGCCCATGCAGGCGACCGGCCAGGACGGGCCGAGGGCGTAGCCCACCTTTCCGCCCATATGCCAGACGGGCGTCGCCACGAAGGCATAGGGGCCGGGTGTCAGGCCGTGGCGCCGCACGGCGGCGTCGAGGTCGCTCCAGGTCGCGAGTTCCCGCAGCGGGTCGCCCCCGGTGCCGGAGACCGCCGTGCCGAGGGAGGGCACCATGGAGACCGTGGCGATCACGGCCACGCCCGCTGCCGTGAAACCCGCGGACCAGACCGTCCAGCCCCGGATCGCGGCGTTGACGGCCCAGCGCTGCGCGGTGGCCCGGCCGAGCAGGGGGAAGAGCATGAGATAGCCCGGCGCGGCCCAGTGGAAGAAGGGCTTGGCGCCCGACCAGGCCGCCACCATCGGAAACACCAGCACCGGCCCGGCCGCGAGGCACAGGAGCAGGAGGGCGCGCGGGTTGACGGGCCGGGCCCTGAGCGCACGCACCGCCGCCGCCACGAGGCCGACCCAGATCCACGGCGTCAGGAACAGGGCGATGCCGCCCACCACCATCAACGCCATCAGCGGGTGGAAGCCCGCCGCCGACGCCCGCGCGCTCTGGAAGGCGAGGGAGGCAAAGCCGTTGCCGACGTTCCAGGCAATCACCGGCGAGAACAGGACGAGGGCGACCACGCCGCCCGCATAGGGCCACACGGTGCCGAGCCATTTCCGCTGCCGCGGGCACAGCAGCAGGAACAGGAGGGTTCCGGCGAACAGGAAGACGCCGTGATACTTGGAGAGCAGCGCCAGCCCACCCAGGGCTCCGGCCAGAAGCCACAGGGCAGGGTGGGCCCGCTCGTCGAACAGAACGTGGGCGATCGCCAGCGTTCCCGCGAGCAGGAAGGCGATGAGCGGTCCGTCCGGCAGTACCCAGGTGGCGCTGGTCAGGCCCAGCACGGGCGCGCACGCCATCAGCAGCGCCGCCCACACCCCGGCCCAGCGGCCGAACAGCCGGGCCGTGAGCAGATACATGAGCACGGTCGAGAGGGTGGAGAGCAGCAGGAACGGCGCGCGCACCGCGAGCGGCGCCTCCGAGCCGAAGAGAACGGCGGAATAATGCGCCAGCCACCATGCCATGGGCGGATGGTCGAAATAGCTCAGCGCCGGGATGCGGCTGGTGACGACGGTGTAGGATTCATCGTTGCCGAGGCCGGTGGTGGCGGCGAACAGGAGACGCACGGCCAGTGCGAAAACGAGCACGGCGGCAAGGGCCGAGGCGGGGGAAATCCGGTCCTGCAGCGTCTTGAGGCCTGCAGGCCGGTCGCCGACGCCAGGCCTTGCGAGACCTGGCATGGAGACGCTCACTTGGACGGTCCCCAGACGAACAGGGAGGTCATGGCGAAGTTCCAGACCGCGCCGATCACGGAGCCCGCAACGCCCGCGAGCCACCAGCGCCATCCGCCCTCGAACACCCAGCTGGCGACGCCCACATTGGCCACCGCGCCGGCGCCGCAGATCAGGTAGAACTTGAGCAGGGCCGGCAGCATGGCGAGGCCGCTCACCCGCCGGTCGCGATAGGTGAAGACGTTGTTCATGGCGAAGTTCGACGTCATGGCGCCGATGGTCGCGATGGACTGGGCCACGGCGAAGCCGAGCCCGACGAGCAGTCCGCCCTTCAGCATCAGCAGGTGCAGCACCAGCCCTGCGCCGCCCACGGCCGAGAACCAGACGAAACGGGGCGAGATGGTGCCGCCGCTGACCTTGAAGATCAGGAGGGTGACGAAATCGAGCATCGTGCGGCTGTCGAGCTTGCTGTCACCCTCGTCACGGGCGGCGAAGGCCATGGGCACTTCCACGACCCGCATTGGTTCCTTGCTTGCTGTCATGATGTCCAGGAGGATCTTGAAGCCGTTGGGCGAGAGGGCGGGCGCGAGGCGTTCCACCAGCGCACGGCGGATGAGGAAGCAGCCGCTCATGGGGTCGGACGTCTTGATGCCGAGGATGCGGCGCGCCATGCCGGTGGCCGTGCGGCTCATGGCGCCGCGGCGGCGGTTCAGCCCGTCGGCGCTGCCGCCATCCACATAGCGGCTGGCAACCACGAGGTCTGCATCGGGGGACCGATCGAGCATGGTCCGCAGCACGTTCACATCGTGCTGGAGATCACCGTCGATGACGGCGACGAGTGGCGCCTGGGCAGCCAGCATCCCCTCGATGCAGGCGCCGGCGAGGCCGCGCCGGCCGATCCTGCGGATGCAGCGGACGCGGGGATCCCGCTCGCCGATCTGCCGCACGGTGTCTGCCGTACCGTCAGGCGAATCGTCGTCGACGAAGATCACCTCGTAGGGGACGCCCTTCAGCGCGCCGTCGATGCCGACGAGCATCCGCTCGACGTTGCCGCGTTCATTGAAGGTGGGGACGATGACGGACAGCCGCGGCACCGCGGGCAGCGCGCCGGCGGTCACGCCGTCCGTCGCATCGGATTCGGGCTCGGCGCTGCTCGGCCGGATGGCGCCGGGGCCGCGGGGAGACGAGGAACCGAAGGGAGCAGGCGCGGAATCCGGCATTCTTTGTGCGTTATCCTACGGCCTTGCGAAACGATGGGTCGAAGGTACGGTCGCGCTGGGGCAGCCGGCGCAGATCCTTCCGGGAACGTGGGGGAGAGTGCCGCAAGCCTCCCCCATGTCGAATGTCACTACCTGTCCGGCTGACCAGCCAGCCCAAGGATGTCAGGCAGCCTCTCCCGTAAGCGATGGGGGCGCGCACCGCAAGCCTCCCCCTCGTTTGGCAAGGACACTAGGAAGCCAAGCTTACAGCCGGCTTACGGCTTTGAGGCGCGTTCCGCCGCAGTCTTTCCGGGGAATGCGGGGCTCGCTCCCCGGCTACCCCCTTGCGCGCAGCTCGCGGCGGAGAATCTTGCCGGTGGCGGTCATGGGCAGGGCATCGGTGAAGGAGACGAGGCGAGGATATTCGTGGGCGGAGAGGCGGGTCTTCACGAAGTCCTGGATGTCCTTCGCCAGCGCCTCGGAGGGAGCAACGCCCGGCTTCAGCACGATCCACGCCTTCACCGCCTCCGTGCGGAGCGCATCAGGAACGCCCACCACCGCCACCAGCGCCACCGCCGGGTGCTTGAGGATGCAGTCCTCGATCTCTCCGGGGCCGATGCGGTATCCGGCTGAGGTAATCACGTCATCGGCGCGGCCGACATACCAGAGATAGCCCTCCTCATCCTGCCGGCCCATGTCGCCGGTCAGGAGGAAATCGCCGGCATATTTCTGCGCGGTGGCCTCGGGATTCTTCCAGTATTCCAGCATCATCACCGGATCGCCGCGACGGATGCCGATGTGGCCTTCCGTTCCGCAGGGAAGCTCGTGGCCCGCGTCATCCACGATGCGCACGTCATGGCCAGGGATGGCCTTGCCCATGGAGCCGGGGCGGATGGGGAAAAAGCTGGAGTTGGAGCCGACCACGAGATTGCATTCAGTCTGCCCGTAGATCTCCCGCGCCTCGACACCCAGCCGCTCCTCGACGAAGGCGCCCAGCTCGGCCCCCAGCGTCTCGCCGCCGGTGAGGAGGGAGCGCAGCTTCAGGCCGCTGTGCTTCACGTCCGCCTGCCGCAGCAGCTTTAGCGCGGTG
This sequence comes from Xanthobacter aminoxidans, assembly GCF_043193615.1. Classification (NCBI taxonomy): domain Bacteria; kingdom Pseudomonadati; phylum Pseudomonadota; class Alphaproteobacteria; order Hyphomicrobiales; family Xanthobacteraceae; genus Xanthobacter; species Xanthobacter aminoxidans. The sequence goes on from NZ_JBAFUS010000002.1 coordinate 937,833, forward strand.
GGGGGCAGGAAGACGTTGCGCACATGATGGTCCGCCATCAGCGCCATGGCCGCGTCGGGATCGAACTTCTTGGCCCGGTGGGCGAGCACCGGCACGCCGAAATAGAGCGAGGGGAAGAGCACGTCGAACAGCCCGCCGATCCACGCCCAGTCGGCCGGCGTCCAGTGCAGATCGCCCGGCTGCGGCATGTATTGGTGGACGAACTCGATGCAGGGCAGGTGCCCCAGCAGCACCCGATGGCCGTGCAGCGCTCCCTTCGGGTTTCCAGTGGTGCCAGAGGTGAAGATGATGATGCCGGGATCGTCCGGCCCCGTATCCACCGGCGTGAACCGGTCCGAGCCCTGCGCCAGCGCCGCGTCGAAGGAGAGGGCGCCGCCACTGTCGGGGCCGATGACGAAGACATAGGCGAGGTCGGGCAGGTGGTCCCGCACCCGCATCAGCTTGGCGAGGCCGCCCAGATCCGTCACCAGCACCTTCGCGCCCGAGGCGGCGAGCCGGAATTCCAGCGCCTCGTCGCCGAACAGGGTGAACAGCGGCACCGAGATCATTCCCGCCTTGAAGGCGGCGATGTGGGCGATGGCCGTCTCCGGCGCCTGCGGCAGGAACACCGCCACGCGGTCGCCACGCTGGAGGCCCTTGGCGACGAGGACGTTGGCGAAACGGTTGGTGAGGGCTGTCAGCTCGTCGAAGCTGTAGGAGCGGACCGCGCCCGTCTCCTCCACGAAGATCAGCGCCGGCTTGCCTGATCCGTCCGCATGGGCATCGGCACAGGCGACACCCATGTTGAAGCGGGCCGGCACCTGCCAGGAAAAGGCGCGCTTGAGCCCCGCATAGTCATCGGCCGGAACGAGCATCGTCACCTCCCTCGGCGCCGCTCTGCCGGCGGCTGCGCTTTAAGGAAACGATCGAACGTTTTTTTCCGGGGGAGGTCAAGGCTCTCCCGCGCGCCACAGGCGCGCGGGACGCACGCGTCAGTAGTAGGAGGCGATGGCTTCCACTTCGGCCTTCGAGCCGAACACCAGCGGGATGCGCTGGTGGATGTGGTGGGGCTGGATGTCGAGGATGCGCGTCGTGCCGTCGGTGGCGGCGCCCTTGGCCTGCTCCACCAGGAAGGCGAGGGGGAAGGCCTCGTAGATCAGGCGCAGGCGGCCGTTGTCGTAGCCCTTGCGCTTGTCGCGCGGGTACACGTAGACGCCGCCGCGGGTGAAGATGCGGAAGGCATCGGCCACCATGGAGCCGACCCAGCGCATGTTGAAGTCCTTGCCCCGCGGGCCTTCCTTGCCGGCGAGGCAATCGGCGAGATAGCGCTGCATGGGCGCGTCCCAGTGCCGGACGTTGGACTGGTTGATCCCGTATTCCTTGGTCTCGGCGGGGATTTCCACATCGGTGCGCGCCAGCAGGAACTCGCCGGTGCGGCGGTCGTGCACGAACACCTGCGTGCCTTCGCCGAACGTGGCGACGAGGATGGTCGCCGGGCCATAGGCGAGGAAGCCGGCCGCCACCTGCGCCGAGCCCGGCCGCATCACCGCGTCCTCGGGCTTCGAAAATGCCGAAGCGTCATAGGGCATGATGGAATAGATGGTGCCCACGGACACGTTGGTGTCGATGTTGGACGAGCCGTCCAGCGGGTCCACCGCCACCACGAGGCGGCCTTCGGGATTGAGCGGGATCAGCTCCTCGCTCTCCTCGGAGGCGAGGAAGGCGGTAGGGGTGGGCAGGAGCTTCTCGCGGATCAGCTCCTCGGCCACCACGTCGAGTTCCTTCTGGGCGTCGCCGCCGGCGTTGGGATCGACGCCACGGATGTTGGCGAGCCCCTCCTCCAGCGGGCCGCGGGCCACGAGGTCGGCGATGCCGAGCCCGGCCTCGGCGATGGCGGTCACGGTGGCGGCCACGGCCTGCCGCGACGCGTCGCTCCCTGCCCAGTCCGTGAGATAGGTCTTGAGGCTCACAGCAACGCTCACCTTGTGCTCTCCTTCGATCCGCCGGCTGGGCCGACGGCAGTCCGATCGGGTTTCGTCTTGCCCCGCCTCAGCGGGTGCGGACGATCTCTATACCGACATCGCCAAACACGCCGGTGACAGGCGCGCCCGGCTTGTGCACCACCACACGCACCTGCTCGACCATCTCGAAATGGTCCAGAAGGCGCGTGGAGATGCGCTCCGCCAGCGTCTCGATAAGGTGGACGGGATCGTCCCCCACCACCGCGGCGACCTGCTCATAGATGCCCTGGTAGGACACCGTGAGGGCCGCATCATCCGCCCAGGCGGCGGGGCGTGTATCGAACCAGCAGTCCACGTCGATGATGAAGCGCTGACCCAGCTCCCGCTCCGCGTCGTACACGCCGTGACGCGCATAGAAGGGCAGTTGCCGCAGGAACAGCCGGTCGGTGTTGTGGGGCCGGGTACGGGGCGCGGGGTTCGCGTCGGCCTGCGTGTCCGCAAGGGCGGTGGGATCTTCGGAGGTCATCTCATCCTCGCGCGGAGGCGCCGCCATGGGCGCGCTCCCTGCCTCAAACTCGATGCCTTCCTATTGGTTTCGCCGCCTGCTTTCAACGGATCTTCACCTCGACCGGAGTCGGACGCGGCAGCCGCGGCATGGAGGGCGGCACGCCCTCGCGGATCAGTTCGGGCACGAAGGCGAGCGGATTGACGCCGAGTGCCGCGTGCAGTCCGGCATAGGACGCGGTGACGCGCGGGTTCACCTCCGCCACGACAGGGCCTTCCGGCGTCAGGATCACGTCGATGCAGACGATGCCCGAGAGGCCGGGAATGGCTTCCACCACCCGTCTCGCCGTCTCGGCAAGGCGTCCGTCCTCATCCGCGATGCCGCCGACCTGCACGCCCTCGAAGGCGAACACGCCCACAAGGTGGCTGATGCTGAGGCGGTTCGCCGCGAGCAATGTCACCCCGTCCGGCCGCACCAGCACGCTGAGGCTGGCGAGGTTGCCGTTGAGGAAGGGCTGGACGACGAGGCCACCGGCGCGGGGCAGGGCAGCCCTGTTCGGCCAGGCGCGGGCGGCGGACCAGCCCGTGCCGTCCTCAGGCCGTGTCACCAGATCGCCGTCGAGCCCGGAGGGCAGGGCATCGAGCGGGTAGGTCGGGACGTGCGGAATGCCGTACTCCGCGAGGCGGCGGGCCAATGCCAGCCGGTTCGAGGTGAGGATGACGGCCTCGCCGGAACTCGCGAGCGTGCGGGCCCCGCCCTCGCGCATCAGGCGGGCAAGGCGCGCCAGTAGGCCGCCGGCCTCGGGGGCGATGGGCCACACCACGTCGGCATCCTGGGCGAGGCCGGACCAGATGATCCAGGGATCGTCGCCCTTGCGCACCGGCACCGCCTCCTCGTTGGGCGGCGGCAGGCGGTCGTCATAGGCCAGCACCACGTTGATGCCGACAAGTTCCTGGAGATCGGTGACGATGGCGTCGCGGATCAGGCGCCCCTCCGCCAGGGCCGCCTCGGGCAGGGGCTTGTCGCGCATGCCGCCGGATGTCACGTACTCGCAGATGAAGACGCGCATGGGGCTCCTCTCGCCAACGCTCAGCCGGACCTCGACATGCAGCTTATCCCCGTCGTTGACCTGAAGGGAGGGGTGGTCGTGCGTGCCCACAGGGGCGAGCGCGAGGCCTATCGTCCCATCGTCACGCCGCTTTCCCCCTCGGCCCGGCCGCGGGACGTGGTGGCGGGGCTGCTCTCGCTCGCCCCGTTCCGCACCCTCTATGTGGCTGATATCGATGCCATAACCGGGGCAGGCCGCAACGATGACGCGATCGCGGAACTCGTCCGCGACTTCCCCGGCCTCGACCTGTGGGTGGATGCCGGGGAGTGCGATCCGGCCCAGATCGTCGCCCGCGCCAGATCCCGGCTCGGCACCAGCATCGTCGGAACCGAAGTCCTCGGCGAGGCCGACGTGGAGGCTGCGCTCGCCGTGGACGGAGTGATTCTCTCCCTGGACCACGATGCCGCTGGACCGCGCGGGCCGGCGCGTGCGCACCGCGATGCGCGCCTCTGGCCGGCCCGCGTGATCGTCATGACGCTCGCCCGCGTCGGCAGCGGCGAGGGGCCGGACATGGCCGCGCTGGAGCGCACCGGCCGGCTGGCCGAGGGGCAGGGGGCGGCGCCCGCGCTCTATGCCGCCGGCGGCGTGCGGGGGCCAGCGGATCTCGAAGCCCTCGCTCGGGCCGGCGTTGCTGGTGCGCTGGTGGCGAGCGCCCTCCACGACGGGCGGATCGATGCGGAATCCGCACGCCGGTGGGCCTGAGGCGCAGGCCGCCATTGGGCTTGCCTGCCGGGGCATCTGCTTAGCCTTGAGCCCGGTTCACTGTTACCTTCTCGCCACACTTGCAAATGGAGATGCCGCAAGGGTGCCCCGTGTCACGGAACTGTAGCACGGCCCCCCTAGGCAGGGCTGAGCCTCACGATCCTCGCGCCCGGAATTGCCCTCCATGATGATCCGTCTGCCGCTGCTCCATTCGTCCGCGAGCCGCATCGTCCTGGCCCTCGTCTGCACCGGCTCTGCGGTGCCCGCCCTTGCCGGATCGTTCACCGTGCCGCCAGCCACGGGCCAGCAGACCGTCTCCGGCAGCGACACCGGCAAGATCGACGCCGATGCGATCATGAATACGGGCTCGTCCGCCTCCATCGTGTGGAACGGCAACGCCACCGCCTCCCCGGGCGTGGTCATCACCAATTCCGGCACCATCACCTCCACCAACCGGACCATCGACACCACGGGCGCCTTCACCGGGACCTTCACGCTCGACAACAAGGCCGGCGGCAAGGTCACGTCGAAGGATGATGCCTTCCGCATCAACGGGCCGCTCGCCAACGGCACGGTGGTCGTCAACAACGCCGGCGTCATCACCTCGCAGACCGGGCAGGCGCTGGACTTCGACAAGGCGACCGCGGCTACGGCCACCATCACCATCGGCAACACCGGCACCATCTCCTCGGCCGGCTCGGACGCCATCCGCCTGGGCGGCGGCACCATCGGCATCACCAATTCCGGGACGATCGCGACCACCTCGTCCGGCAAGCGCGCCATCAAGTTCGACACGGCCTCGAACTTCGACACGCTGAAGAGCCTCACCATCACCAACGAGGCGGGCGGCGTCATCACCGGCACCGACGATGCCATCAAGATCTCGTCCACCACCAGCAGCACCGCGGCTCCGGTGATCTCCATCACCAATGCGGGGACGATCCAGTCGAAGTCGGGTGGTCAGGGCATCGACCTCGGCGACATCTATTCCACCAACGCCACGATCACGATCACCAACCAGAAGACCGGCCTGATTACCGCCGCCGACAATGACGGCATCCAGGGCACCAACGGCGTCACCATCAACAATTACGGGACCATCTCGTCCTATTACGCGGCCGGCACCGCCGACACGCAGAACAATTCCGCCGTCAAGGTGAGCGGCGACGACCAGGGCCACGCCATCACCCTCAAGGTGAACAATTATGCCGGCGCCCTCATCACCGGCGCCTATCACGGCATCAAGGCCACCGGCACCGACGACAACCTGATCGTCACCAACAACGGCACCATCGAGGGCCGCAACGGCTCGGGCGTGAATTCCAACGGCACCGGCACGCTGACCAATTACGGCACGATCTCCGGCACCTTCGATGCGGCGGCGAGCTTCGGCGATGGCGACGGCGTGGACTTCGACCACGCCGGCACGGTCCTGAACTACGGCACCATCCAGGGCCTCGGCTCCAAGGGTATCAAGCCGGGCGAGACCAAGCCGAGCACCTCCGAGGGCATCGCCATCGGCGGCGGCCTGATGGTCAACGGCGACGCGGCCCACACCTCGGCGCTGATCTCCGGCGCCAACAACGGCATCCTCATCGACGACAGCAACAGCGGCGATGCCTACGCCGCCGCGACCGTCACGAACTACGGCACCATCCGCGGTCTCGACGGCTACGGCATCCGCTACGTGAACTCTGGCGTCGATCCCACCAAGTCGCTGACCGTCACCAATTACGGCACCATCTCCGGCACCACCTACGCGGTGCAGATGGGCAACGGCAACGACCTGTTCGTGGTCGGCGCGGGCAGCAAGGTGGTCGGCATCGTGGATGCGGAGGGCGGCTACGACACGCTTTCGCTCAAGACCATGAGCGGGGCGCTCGACTTCGATCTCGGCCAAGTGGGGAACGCCGCGACCTATCGCCATTTCGAGGAAGTGGTCACCGACGGGTCGGTCTACCTCTCCGGCACCAGCACCTTCTCCGGCACCTTGAACATGGGCAAGAGCGGGAGCTTCGGTCTGAATGACCTTTATGCCCCCGACGCCCATTTCAAGAGCGAGGCCGGCTCCACCGGGCCGCGCGGAATCTGGGGCCATGGCACCATCGGCAGCCTCGATGCGGTGGACATCATCATCGACCCGTCAAGTGGCCCGTCCAACGCGACGGGCACCATCGCCGTGAAGGGCGATGTTTCCCTGACCAACACCAGTTACTGGGCCAACATCAATCCCGATGGCTCCTCCGACCTGATCAAGGTCGATGGAAAGACGACCCTCAACGGGGCGGACAATCGGGTCTTCGTCGCTGGTCAACTCGAGTGGGGCGCGCGCTACACCCTCCTGTCGTCCGCAGGCGGGATCAGCGGGACGTTCGGAACACTCGACACCTACGGCCCCACGTATCTCTTCATCGCTCCGGAACTGAGCTACGACGCGACCCACGTCTATCTGGAACTGGAGCGCAACGGCATCGCCTTCGCCACCTACGCCACGACCCCGAACCAGCGTTCGGTGGCCGGCGCGCTGGAGCGTGCGGGCATCGGGCCGACGAAGACGTCCGCGCTCTACACTGCGTTCGTCACCCAGTCGCTGGGCGACAGCCCCCACCTCGCCCTCTCCCAGCTCTCCGGCGACCTCTACGCCACGCTGCCCGGCCAGTTGGCCAACGAGAACATGATGGTCAACGACCTCATCCTCGGCCGCCTGCGGCAGGCGGGCTACAGCAGCGCCAAGGGGGCGGAAGCCGCGCTCGGCGCGGGCGGGCCGGCCCGCGCCTATGCCGACCCGGCGACGCCGGGTGCGCAGGCCTTCAAGGCCATCAAGGCGCCCGAGCCGGGTCCGGTTTGGACCACCTGGGCGCAGGGCTACGGCCAGTGGCTCTCCACCTCGGCCAACGGCAATGCCGCGGCGGCTGACACCAATCTGGGCGGCCTGCTGATCGGTGCGGACGTTTCGGCCAGCAACTGGGTGATGGGCCTCGCCGCCGGCTATTCCTCCGCCTCCACCAGCGCGGACGCGGCGTCGGCGAACACCGAGACCTGGCGCATCGCCGCCTACGGTGGCGCCACCTTCGACGCGATCAAGCTCCGCGCCGGCGCCAGCTACGGCTGGAGCAGCATCGACCAGAGCCGCTTCGTCGCCCTCACCGGCGAAAGCCCGAAGGCGAGCTACACCGGCACCGCCGGCAACCTGTTCGCCGAAGCCGGCTACACCTTCGCGTTCAGCGGCGTGGCGCTGGAGCCCTTCGCCGGTATCGGCTGGACCAGCGTGGATCTCGGCAGCTTCATCGAGAACAACGCGCCTGTCGCCGGCCTGTCCTCCACCGGCACGTCGTTCGACACCGCCTATTCCACCCTCGGCCTGCGCATCGCCACCAGCTTCAACGCCTCCGGCATCGTCGTGACGCCCCACGCCTCGGCCGGCTGGCGCCACGCCTTCGGCGATGTGACGCCCCAGACGGTGCTGAGCTTCATCAACACCGGCACGGCCTTCGGCATCGATGGCCTCGCCATCGCCGAGGACAGCATCGTCGGCTCGGTGGGAATCGACTTCGCCTTCGCCACCGGCGCCACCTTCTCGCTGGGCTACGAGGGCATGGCCGGTGACGGCACCAGCTACAACGCCGGCAAGGCAACGCTGGCGGTGAAGTTCTGAGGAGATCTGGCGCGCGGGCAGGGCTGAGCGCCCCCGCATCGCGCGCCCGTCTCGTCGGCCACGGGGAGCAAGGGACGCGCCTGAGGCCTCAGCCCCTGGCCTGCTGCTCGATCAGCGCGGCGAAGATGCTCGCCACGGTCAGGTCGGCGCTGGTGCCCGGGTTGAGGCCGCGGGCCTTCAGGCTCGTGTCGAAGGCGAGAAGCGCGTCGTGACGTTCGCCCGGTGATAGGCCGGAGAGCCCGCCACGCAGCGCCATTGCCTCCTGCCGCACCACCTCCGCGTGCTCCGCCCCGAACTTGCGGGCGATGTGGCTGTCCGGAAGCGTCGCCAGGAAGGCGAGGTAGGCGTCCTCGATGCGCCGCCGCTCCAGCGGCCCGCCGGCAAGCGCGGGAACGCCGAGCGCGAAGAGGTCGGCGTATCCGGTCACATACTGGCGGGCGATGGCGTCCCGATCGGCGGCGAGCGCCATGGCTTCCCGAAGCGTGATACTGGCCGGGGCGCGCACATCCGCTTCGGCCGATGCGCCGAGGCCGCCTGGCGAAGCGGCGGCGATGGCGTGGAAGGCGTTTCCGGCGTCGGCGAGATTCAGCCCGTCGAGCACCCGTACCAGCTGATCCCGGAGCGGCCCGCCGCCCTCGGCCGTCACCGCCAGAGGTGCGCAGAGCAGGATGATGCCGAGATTGGTGTTGCAGCCCGCGACTGCAAGCGAGGCTTCCACCGCGGCCAGCACCCGCGCGCCGACGGAAGCGCCGGCGCGGGCGATGGCAGGGGCCGCGGCAGCGGCCGCCGCCTCGAACTGAGTGGTTTCCATGCCGTGCCCGGCGGCGAAGACATGGACGTTGCCGGGTTTCAGCGCGGACAGTTCGGCAAGGCAGGCGGCGCTGAAGGCTTCCGCCACCTCGGCCGGCGCAAAAGCCCTCATGCGGTGACGCAGGCGGTGCTCACGGGGCCGGTTCCATCACCGCGCCGAGGCCGAAGTCGCGCAGCAGGGCCTGCGTGCGCTCGCGCATGCGCGCCTCGGCGACTTCCGGCGTGGGGCCGGTGGCGCGCACGGTGCAGAGCGGGGCACCCTTCAGCACCGAGGCACCCGCGGGCGGTCGGTCGGCCACGAATTCGGGCCATGCATCCTGCGGCACCACCATGTCGTGCGCGGCATAGATGACGCCGGCGGCGTGCGCCTGCGCGGGCACGGGCAGCACTTCCGGCAGCCTGCCGCCGCAGGCCGCCAGATGCAGGCCGAGCAGGGGGGGCAGGGGATCGGTGTCGAAGATGTCGAGGGTGGCGCCGGGACGGGGGTTCACCTCCACCAGGCACCAGCCGTCATCGTTCACCACGAAGTCGAGCGAAACCAGCCCCACCAGCCCGCAGGCGAGCGTGACGCTGAGCGCGCCCTTCAGCATCTCCCCGGCGAACGCTTCCGGCAGGGCGACAGGCCCCGCGGCGCCGCCATAACGGAAGGGATGTTCCGCGTCCTGCGCGTGCCATTGCCGCGAGGCGCCGATGACCCGGGCGGCGCTGCCATTGGACAGGAGAAGCAGAGAGAGGGACTGCCCGTCGACCTCGCGCTGGAGATAGTGGCCCGGCGCGGGCGGGGAGAGGTCGCCGGGCGCGCGCCGCCGGATGTGGGCACCGCCCGCCCCGCCGATCTTCTTCTCCAGCACCGGAGCGTCGCCGAAGGTCTCGGCGGTGGGCGCTTCGAGCGAAACGGCGGGGAAGGGAATGCCGAGATGGGCCGCGAGGGCGGCAAGCGCGATGGGGTCCTTCAGCACGCGCACGATGGCCGGCGCGTTGCCAAGGATGGGGTTGCGCTCGGCGATGCGGGTCATGAGGGCGGTGTCGTCCTCCAGCCCGCCACCCAGCACCACCGGCAGCCCGGTGGGCGCGAGGGAGTGGAGCGCCTGGATCAGGTCGTCGCCATCGAAGGCGCAGCCGTTCTTCTTGTGCACGCGCACGCAGCGCGCGGTGTGAGCACAGGTATCGAGATCAGCGAACAGGTCGAACGAGAGCGCGGCGAAGCCGGCACGGGCGGCGCTGGCCGCCAGCGGCCGGGCGGAAATGGCGATCAGAGCAATATCCATATGGATCCCAGCCTGTTGGTTCGGAGCCCACTTTCGGGGCCTTTTGTGCGGCGCGGCCCTTTGGGGCGCGCCTCCTCCCGTCCTGTCCGGTGCCGCGCCGGAGGTACTCAGAGAGCGATGACGTCCGCGCCCTGATTGTTTCCTCGCACGCAATCGAATGACAGGTTTGTGAACGATGCGAAGCGGTCGCGCAAGGTGGCGGCCAGTCGCGTCGCCGCCTCCTCGCCATCGACGATGGCGAATCCGGTCGGCCCCCAGGAGCTTTGGCCGACGCCGGGGATGCCCTCGGCCTCGATTGCGGCGATGGCTTCCGCAACCTGCGGGCTCAGGAAGCGCCCGCCGCCCTGAGCTGCGGCATAGTGGTCGCCAAGCACGCGCTGCCAGTGGCCGATGACCCGGCCGAAGCCGTCCGCATCCGCGGCCGCGAGCGCCGGCAGCGCCTGAAGCAGCATCATGTGGCAGAGCTCGGCCGCCTGCTCCGCCGGGAAGGGCGGAAGGGTGGCCATGGCCGCCGTCTCCTGCGGCCCGCTCAGTCCTTCGCGGGCGGTATCGAAGACGAGGAGGATGCGCCAGCTCTCCGGAACCTTGAAGCGCGCAAGCAGGGGCGGGGGCGCGCTGGCCACAGGGCCGGCGAGCGCCTTGCCGCCGTCGAGGATTACGCCACCGGCCGCAAACGCCTCCATGCCGATGGCCGAGCGTCGGCCACGCCCGAGCACGGTGGCGACTTCGCGGGGCGACAAATCATGCCCGGAGAGGCGCGCCACCGCGACTCCCACCGCCAGCGCCAGTTGGGTGCCGGAGCCGAGCCCGCCATGGGCCGGCAAGGCGGCGTCCACGTCGATGGCGAAACGCTCTTCAATGCCGAGCTTGTCGCGCACCAGATCCCGCGCGCGGGCGGCGCGGTCGCTGTCCGGTCCTTCGGCGGCATCCGTGGTGCTGCGGCGGACGCTCACCTCGGTGGCCGGCCGTTCCAGCGCGATGCCGAGCGAGCCGAAGCGGCGGCCGAGCGAGCCGCCGAGATCGAGAAAGCCGAGATGCAGCCGCGCCGGCGCGCGCACCTTCACCCCGGCCGCGTTGCGCAGATCCACGCGGCGGCTCAGCCGGCGAGGGCGGCGCGCAGCCGCTCCGCATGGGCGGCGAGCACGTCGGGCTTCTCCATCTCGCTCGCCGGCGGCTTCATGGGCACACCCGAATGGCGCGGGATGACGTGGACGTGGAGGTGGAACACCACCTGCCCGCCGGCCTCCTCGTTGAACTGCTGGATGGTGATTCCGTCCGCCGCGAAGGCCTTCATGCCGGCGATGGCCACCTTCTTGGCGATGGTCGCCACATAGGCGAGGTCCTCGGGCGTGATGTCGAGGATGTTGCGGGCCGGTGCCTTGGGGATCACCAGCGTATGGCCGGGGCAGCGCGGCATGATGTCGAGGAAGGCGAGGGCCTTGTCGTCCTCATAGACCTTGTGCGCCGGCAGCTCGCCGCGAAGGATGCGGGCGAAGATGTTCTGCGGATCGTAAGCCGGCGTTGCGGTCATGCACGTGTCTCCCTGTTGGGGGAGGAGATTGCAGGGCGCGGGCGGGGGGTCAAGCCCGCACCGGTGCGGCGCGGACGACCTCAGCCGAACCGGCCGGTGACGTAATCCTGCGTCCGCCGGTCCCGCGGGTGAGTGAAGAGGTCCTGCGTGGGGCCGAACTCCACCATCTCGCCGAGATACATGAAGCCGGTGAAATCGGAGATGCGCGCCGCCTGCTGGAGATTGTGGGTGACGATCGCGAAGGTGTAGTGCGCCTTCAGTTCCTCGATGGTCTCCTCAATACGTGCCGTGGTGATGGGGTCGAGGGCCGAGCAGGGCTCATCGAGCAGGATCACCTCCGGCTTGAGGGCGATGGTGCGGGCGATGCACAGGCGCTGCTGCTGGCCGCCGGAGAGGCTGAGGCCGCTCTGGGGCAGGATGTCCTTCACCTCGTCCCACAGGGCCGCCTTGCGCAGCGCCTCCTCGACGCGCAGGTCGAGATCGGCCGGCTTCAGGTCTTCGTTGATGCGCAGGCCGATGGCCACGTTGTCGTAGATCGACATGGGGAACGGCGTCGGCTTCTGGAACACCATGCCGATGCGGGCCCTGACGCTGGCAGGGTCCATGGCGTCACCGAGAATGCTCACGCCGTCGAGCAGCACGTCGCCCTCCACCCTCTGGTCCGGGTAAAGCTCGTACATGCGGTTGAAGATGCGCAGCAGCGTCGATTTTCCGCAGCCCGACGGGCCGATGAAGGCGGTGACGCAGTTGGCCCGCAGGTCGACCGAGATGTTCCTGAGGGCGATGGCGTCGCCGTAATAGAAGCTCAGGTTTCGGACGGAGAGCTTGACCGGAGGCAGGGTCGCCTGCCGGCTGGCGAAGACCGTCGGCGCGGGCAGGCCGGCATGGGCCGAGCCGTCCGGGGGCAGCGACGACGGGGTGTGGATGGACATGGCGACCGATCCTCGGCAGGAGCTGATGTATCCTGCCTAGATCGTCTGCGGCGGGGCGTCCTTGCGCCAGCTCATGCGGCGCACGCGGAATGGGAAAAATCGAGCGACGGCGCCACTTTTCCGGGGCGCCGGGCAGGACCGCTTCCTGCGCCGGCTCAGCGTCCCTCCGCTCAGTTCTGGCCCTGGCTCTGGGCCTGCGCCAGCTTCTGCGGCGCGCGGCCGTCGAGGGCGCTGATGCGCTCCTCCACGTCGAGGCCGGTGCTGCGCAGCGCCTGCACGCCCACGGAATCGAGACCCACGGCGAGGCGGACATAGTTCTCCGTGCCGCAGATGTTGCGGCCGGCGTCGAACGAGACCCAGCCGATCTTGGGCACATGGGCCTCGGCCCAGTGCCGTGCCTCGCCCTCACCCTCCTCGCCCTCCTCGGGCACGACATAGCCGGAGATGTGGCGCGCCGGCAGGCCGAGGTGCCGGGCGGCGGCGGTGAAGACATGGGCGATGCTGCCGGCGCAGGCGGTGCCTGCCTTCACGGCCTCGGCCGCGCTCAGGGGATCAGCGAGGGTCGGCCCCTCCTGCTCCTTCACGGTCTCGTGGACCTTGACCATGAGGGCGTGGAGCTGGGCCAGCGGGTCGTCGGCCGGCGCCTCGATGTCCGCCGCGAGGGCGGCGAGGGCGGCGTCGACTTCGGTGAGGTCGGTCTGGCGCAGGAACAGGGACGGCGGGAAGCGCTCCACCGTGCCGCGCACGATGCCGGTGGTGTCCTGCGTCTCGACCTCGCCCTCGGCGCAGACGGTGAGGTGATCGGCCGGCCCGTCCACGGAGAAGGTGTGGCAGAGGTTGCCGAAGGCATCCTCCTGGGGGTGCAGGCGGCAGTCGGAATTGAGGTCCAGCGCCCAGCGCAGGATGAACTGGCCCTCGTGGGCGCGCGGGGTCATGCGCACGGTCACGGCCATGTTGCGGGTGCCGGGCTCGAAGCGCTGGGTGATCTCGTGGCGGATGCGGATGCGCATTGCGGGCGTCCCTGGTGACGATGCGGCGCGCGCGCCGCGACTGACATTCCCCCGGCGCGAGCCAGCCGCGCCGACGGGGAAGCTGATGGGGCCGCGAACGGCCCCGGGGTCAGGTCAGATACTGCTCGGTGATCTCGGCGCCGAGCTTGTTGTTGTCCGAGATGAACTCGGAAATGAACTCGTGCAGGCCGGTCTGGAAGATGTCGTCGATGGACTTGTTGGTGAGCCGCGCCAGCATGGCACGGGCCTGCCGCTGGGACGGCCCCTGCCGACCATAGACCGAGGCGATGTCGTCCAGATTGCGGGCGAGGCTGTCGTAGCAGGCGGCCAGCGAGCGCGGCATCTGCCGGTTCAGAATGAGCAGGTCCGCCACCAGCCACGGCTTCACGCTGTCGCGATAGACCCAGTGGAAAGCGGTGAGCGCCGAAACCGAGCGCAGGATGGAGGCCCACTGGAAATAGTCGAGCGGGCCGCCGATGTGCTCCTTCTCCGGCAGCAGCACATGGTACTTCACGTCCAGGATGCGGGCGGTGTTGTCGGCGCGTTCCAGCTGGGCGCCGGAGCGGGCGAACCAGTAGCCGTCGTTGCGCAGCATGGTGCGGAAGGTCGCCCCGTCGAAACGCAGCGACGTTTCCTTCACAAAGGCGAGGAAGCGCGAGAGTTCGTCGCGGGTGAGCGCGCGGTTGGGGAAATTGCGCAGCTCGATCCAGGCCGAGTTGATGACATCCCACATCTCCGAGGTCAGCGCCGTGCGCACCGAACGGGCGTTGGTGCGGGCCACCTCGAAGCAGTTGCGGATGGAGGAGGGGTTCTCCGACTCGAAGGCGAGGAACGACACCACGTTCTCCTCCTTCGCCTCCTCCAGCGGGCCATAGCGCGCGACGAACTCGTCGGCGCAGCCTGCGGTGAGCACGGCCGAACTCCACTCGTTGGTGGAGCCGCCGTAGGTCACGGGCGTGTAGGCGAGGCGCTGGGAGACGTCGAGGATGCGGGCCAGGCAGTCGGCGCGTTCGACGTAGCGGGTCAGCCAGTAGAGGTTGTCGGCGGTGCGGGAAAGCATGGGGAGCCCGTTGCGGAAGGAGAGGGTGCGCGGCGCGGTTCATCCGCGCTCAGGCGTCCTGCACCCGGATGGCGTGGTGCCTCCGGGGGCGGTTCAGGCGGCGGAACCGGGCGGGGCCCCGGCTCCGGCAGTGGCACGGGCCGGGATGCCCGTGCGCGGGGAGAAACCTGCATCAACGATAGCGCTCACGCGCCGAAAAGCGAGAGCGCGCGTGCCCGCGCCCATGCGTCCAGCACCCAAAGCACGAGCGTGCCCGCTCATGCGTCCAGCACCCGAAGCATGAGCGCCGCCGCTCATGCGTCCAGCACCCAAGTGTCCTTGGTGCCGCCGCCCTGGCTGGAGTTCACCACGAGGGAGCCCTCCTTCATGGCGACGCGGGTGAGGCCGCCGGGGACGATGCGCACCTTGTCGGAGCCGGAGAGGATGAACGGGCGCAGGTCCACATGGCGCGGGGCGATGCCCTTTTCCACCAGCGTCGGGCAGGTAGAGAGCGCCAGCGTCGGCTGGGCGATGAAGTTCGCCGGGTCCGCCTTGAGCTTGTCGCGGAACTTTTCGATCTGCGCCTTGTCGGAGGCGGGGCCGACCAGCATGCCGTAGCCGCCGGAGCCGTGCACTTCCTTCACCACCAGCTCGGGCAGGTGCTCCAGCACATACTTCAGATGGTCCGCCTCACGGCAGCGCCAGGTCGGCACATTGGGGAGCAGGGGCTCCTCGCCGAGGTAGAACTTGATGATGTCCGGCATGTAGGAATAGACGGCCTTGTCGTCGGCCACGCCCGTTCCCACGGCATTGGTGAGGGTCACATTGCCGGCCTGGTAGGCGCTCATCAGCCCCGGCACGCCGAGCACGCTGTCGCGGCGGAAGGCGAGGGGGTCGAGGAAATCGTCGTCGAGGCGGCGGTAGATCACGTCCACCCGCTTCGGCCCCTCGGTGGTCCGCATGTAGACCACCGCATCTTTCACGAACAGGTCGCGGCCCTCGACGAGGTCGACGCCCAGCTTGTCCGCGAGGAAGGAGTGCTCGTAATAGGCCGAATTGTGGATGCCGGGGGTGAGGATGACCACGTTCGGCTCATGTCCGCCGTGGGGCGAGAGCGAGCGCAGGGTGGCGAGGAGGTCGTCAGCGTAGTTCTCCACCGGCGCGACGCGGTGCATGGAGAACAGCTCCGGGAACAGCCGCAGCATGATCTCCCGGTTCTCCAGCATGTAGGAGACGCCGGACGGGGTGCGCGCGTTGTCCTCGAGCACGTAGAACTTGTCGGGGTCGGTGCGGACGATGTCGATGCCGGCGATGTGGACGTAGAGATCGTGCGGCACGCGCTGCCCGTTCATCTCCGGGCGGAAGGCGGGGTTCTGGTAGACGAGGTTCTCCGGAACGATGCCGGCTTTCAGAATCTCCCGCTTGGAGTACACGTCCTTGATGTACATGTTCAGCGCCTTGACGCGCTGCTCGAGCCCGCGCGAGAGGCGGGTCCACTCGTCCTTGGTGAGGATGCGGGGCACGATGTCGAACGGGATCAGGCGTTCCTGCGCGTTCTGCTCGCCGTAGACCGCGAAGGTGATGCCGATTCTCCGGAAGATGAACTCGGCCTCCTTGCGCCGGTGGTCCAGCACATCCTGGGGCACCTCGGCGAGCCAGCGCTGGAGGGTCTCATAGGCCGGCCGTACCGCACCGTCGGTACTGGACATTTCATCGAACGCATGCGGCATTGGGATCGACACTCCACGCCCCGGGGAAGCTCCCCATGAACTTAACAAACATCGTGCCAAAGAAGTGCTAAACGGGAAAGCGGAGCGAAGGCGCCGCTCACGCTTTAAATATGCCTAGATTTTGGGCGGTTTTACCCCGGCTGACGCCGGCAAGGGCAGGGATCTGAGACATGGGTGAGGCAGGCGACGCGCGATCGGTCACGGCTGCGCTGATCGTGATTGGCGACGAGGTTCTCTCCGGCCGGACCAAGGACAAGAACATCGGCCACATCGCCGAGCGGCTGACCGACGTGGGCATCGACCTGCGGGAGGTCCGGGTGGTGGCGGACGTGGAGGAGGACATCGTGGCGGCGGTCAACGCGCTGCGCGCCCGCTTCGACTATGTCTTCACCACCGGCGGCATCGGCCCGACCCATGACGACATCACCGCCGACGCCATCGCCAAGGCCTTCGGGGTCTCCATCGACGTCGATCCGCGCGCCCGCGCCATGCTGCTCGAATACATCGCCGAGAAGGACCTGAACGAGGCCCGCCTGCGCATGGCGCGGATTCCCGCCGGGGCGAGCTTGGTGGTGAACGAGGTGTCCAAGGCGCCGGGCTTCCGAATCGAGAACGTCATCGTCATGGCCGGCGTGCCGCGCATCATGCAGTCGATGCTGGAGGCGGTGCTGCCGGAGCTGCGCAAGGGCCGGCCCATGCTCTCGCGCACCATCCTCGCCGAGGCGAAGGAGGGCGACATCGCCGCCCCGCTGCGCAAGGTCGCCGAGACCTATCCCGACGCCATCATTGGCTCCTACCCGTTCCGCGACGAGGTGGACGGGCGCTACAAGACCAACCTCGTGGTGCGGGCGCGCGAGCCGGAACTGCTCGCCGCCGCCGGAGACGCGGTCGCCCGGATGGTGGAAGACAACGCGGGCGGCTGACGCCGCCTAGTCGGTCTTCGCGATCTGGCCGAGCCAGACCTCGCGATACCACGTGGCAAAGCGGGCGACGCCCTCCTTCAGGGGAGTGCGCGGCGCGAAGTCCACCGCCTGGGCGAGGCTGGTGACGTCGGCGAAGGTGGCCTGCACGTCGCCGGCCTGCATGGGCTGGAAGTCCAGCTCCGCCTTGCGGCCCAGCGCCGCCTCGATATGGCCGATCAGCGCCATCAGCGGCTCAGGGCTGTGGTTGCCCACGTTGTAGATGCGATACGGCGCATTCGAGGTGGCGGGGTCCGGGTCCGCCCCGGTCCAGGCGGGATCGGGCGTCGCCGGCCTGGGGAGCAGCGCGACCACGGCGTCCACCACATCGTCGATGAAGGTGAAGTCGCGCTGCATGTCGCCGTTGTTGAACACCTTGATGGGCCGGCCGTGCCAGATAGCGTCCGTGAACAGGAACACCGCCATGTCCGGGCGTCCCCACGGGCCGTAGACGGTGAAAAAGCGCAGCCCGCTCACCGGCAACCTGTAGAGGTGGGAATAAGCGTGGGCCATCAGCTCGTTCGCCTTCTTGGTGGCGGCGTAGAGGCTGATGGGGTGGTCCACCGTCTGGTCCACCCGGAAGGGCAGGTCAGTGTTGGCGCCGTAGACCGAGCTCGACGAGGCATAGACGAGATGCGCGACGCCGCCATGGCGGCAGCCTTCCAGCACATTGCCGAAGCCGACGAGGTTGGAGTCGATATAGGTCTCGGGATGCTCGATGGAGTAGCGCACGCCAGCCTGCGCCGCGAGATGGACCACATGGCTGGGCCGGTGGCGGGCGAAGACCTCAGCGGTAGCAGCGCGATCGGCCAGGGTCAAGCGCTCGAAGCTGAAGCCGGGATGGCCGAGGAGCCGGGCGAGGCGGGCCTCCTTGAGGCGCACGTCATAATAGGCGTTGAGGTCGTCGATGCCGACGACGGCCTGTCCCATCGCAAGCAACCGCTCGACGACGGCGGCACCGATGAAGCCGGCCGCGCCGGTAACGAAGATGGGAGCATTGGTGAAGGTCAAGAACGGTCCCCGGACAGAACGCGCCGGACGGCGGAAGCTTCGCCGGGGTCGCCCGCATTCTTAGATCAGCGCTCCCGCGGCATCAACGCGCCCAAAGGGGAGGGGGGCAAGGCTGCCGGCCGTGACAGAGCGAGCTGCCCGTTCACAACGGCGCTGGAAGGGGAACACGACACGACCGGAGCCATCTCCCCCGCGGCCAGCTTTGGCCCGGAGCTGGCACAGGCTGGGAGGGGGCGGGGTGAACTGCGGGCGGGCACTTGGCGCCTCGCGTTCTCACCTCAGCTCACGCGGACCATAAAGATGATGTAGGCCGAGCAGCACAGCATGCCCCACAGGGCCAGGACGGATTCAGCTATCATTTTATCTGCCCCCCAGCAGTCGTTAGCGCGATTGTTGCGCTGCATTTACTCAAATGGTTGGGGAGGGGGCGATGGAAAACAGTCCGACGTCCGCTTTGATCAAACGGTAGGGTTAATCAAATATTGCCGGGGAACCGGGACTATATTGCGTGCTCGGACGGGCGAGCGGCAATGGCGGCCGCTGGATGAGCTTAGGACAAGGCTCGCGACCGCTGGCAGGAGCGCTCTGGCGGTCCTTCAACGATCCATCTGATAGGTGCGGGAAGCAGGAGGCACAGCCGCCGAGCGAACGACGCTCCCTTTCAGTCGCGCATCCGGACGTCTCATATCGAGGCAGGAGAACGGGCCATGCCGCCGGGCTCCCCCACAGGGCCTCAGTAGGCTTCCTTGCGCAGGACCTCGAGGAAGGTCTTCAGGATGATCTTGATATCGATCCAGACCGACCAGTTGTTGATGTACCAGAGGTCCATCTCGATCCGGCGCTCCATCTGCTCAAGCTCCGCCGTCTCGCCGCGGAAGCCCTGCACCTGGGCCCAGCCGGTGATTCCCGGCTTGACGTGGTGGCGGAACGCATAGCCGGAAATCAGCTTCGAATATTCGTCGTCATGGGCGATGGCATGGGGCCGCGGTCCCACGATGGACATCTGCCCGAACAGCACGTTCAGCACCTGCGGCAGCTCGTCGAGGCTCGACGCGCGCAGGAAACGGCCGACGCGCGTGACGCGCTTGTCGTTGCGCTGCGCCTGCACCACCTTCGAACCGTCCTCCATCACCGTCATGGAGCGGAACTTGTAGATGGTGAATTCGCGGCCGCCGAAGCCGTTGCGGCGCTGGCGGAAAATCACCGGGCCGCGGCTGTCGAGCTTGATCGCGGTGGCGATGATGGCGAACAGGGGCAGCAGCAGAAGAACCGCGCAGCTGGCGACCGCGATGTCCAGAAGGCGCTTCTGCGCCAGTTCGAAGCGCGACAGGGGCGCGCGCTGGACCTCGATGGCGATGGACGAGCCGAAATCGACGCGCGGCGCGTCGAGCAGCTCGCTCACAATCTCGTCCGGCAGGAGCTTGACCGGAAGCGGCACCGAGCGCAGCCGGGCGCGCACGGCATCAAGCCGATCCACGTCGCTCCAGGGCATGGCGAGGACGATTTCCTCGACGCGGTGCTGTCGGGCGAACTGCAGCGCCGCCTTCAGCGCATCCTTGTCGGACGCGGAGAGCAGCTCCTTCGTCGAACCGTCAGGCGTGGAAAGGCTGAAGCGCCGCACCTCGTTCAGGCCGAGGCGCACCAGCATGTGGGCAGGTACCACCTTGGCGAGCTCGCCCGCGTCGCCGACCAGAATGGTCGCGCGTCCCTTCACGGCACCGCTCGCGATGGCCCGGCGCAGCCAGACACCCATCGCCCAACGCGACACCGGAAGCGCGACAAAGCCGAGAACGGCAAAAGTCCCGGTCGAGATGCGCGACGTGCTTCCCGCCACCTTCAGGCAAAAGATCACCGTTGCGACGACGAGGATCGCGAAGGTCCAACTGACCATCGTCGCGCGCACCTCCTCGACCACACGCACCATGCGCCACGGCTTGTACAGGCCGCGCGAGATGGTGGTCAGAACGAAGGCAACCGCCGCGAGAATTCCGATGCCAATGGGTTGAGTGACCTCGAACCCGCCGCTTGCTTGCGCCGAGAACAGGAAATCCACGAGGACGCTCAGTCCCAGGATAAGGACGACGTCGGCCACAACGAAGAGCGGCGGCATCGACGCGTAGTCGAGCGTGGGGGTGACCCCCGACCGATGCGCTTCGCTCGCCCGTTCAACCCGCATGTTGTCCGTGGAAAGCGACATTCGTCCCTCAATCGGCAGATGGCTACCGTAAGGAAGATTGAAATTATAGGGGCAACATAGCACTCGGTGCTCGAATCGACAAGCGAGTAAAAAATGTGGCCGCAAGCGTATATTCCAGTGTCACAAGTCTGAAATATTTCAGTTTCACAAGTTAAAGTGGGATTATTTTGGAAACGTGCTCAATCTATGGTGGCGACGGGTGGGCGCGGCGAGTTGATTGCCCAAAAAGCCGAAGATGGCATGCGGTTTTTAGCCTGACGTCATATGGCTTGGATTGGGAAGTTGATTCAGATCAAGTTGGAGGCCTGAGTTTTAGGCATTGCTGCACTGCAAAATAAATTCTAAGTGCATGTGGGGGCGATGAAAGCCCTGCAATTTGGCAGTGTGCTGCTTCTGTTGCCACGCATCGAAGTCGCGTTCAGATCGTTTGTCGAATGCCCCATTTCGCGGGGGAAATCAACCATTTATCCAATCTCGCGCCAAGCCCGATCGGGAGGCCTGTCGCGAGCGTCCCTGAAATAAAATGGTCGCGACATTGCGTCGCGGTGAGCTTGATGGCGCTGTTTCGCCTCTGCTCCGGCGCAAGTCTCCAATTCGGGATAACGCTCTGAGCTGGCAGGCGGAAAGGGGGCAGATCGGACCGATTTGGAGTCGCATTCTGCGAAAATAGTCGCTGCAGTGCACACGTGCCAAGCTCGACACCGTATGGCCTACGCTTAATGTCCCGCGGAATCCGTTTCTCGGCGCCCCAAAAGGGCATCCCGCAGGACGCCATTTGTCAGCAAATCCGGGCGCCTGGCTCGTCCATGGGCGCGGCCCCTCTTCCAGACGCAGGGCTGACGCCCTTCACCTGCGCGCTTTGCATGCCCATCCAGCCGGCAAGGCGCTATAGGGAGCGCTCACCGGACTTTTGCTCATGAATGCCCCAGCAGGCATCGCCCTGCAAATCAGCGCCACGTTCTTCTTTGCCATCATGTCCGCGCTCGTGCGCTTCGTGGCGGACGACGTGCCGAGCGGGCAGGTC
This sequence comes from Xanthobacter aminoxidans, assembly GCF_043193615.1. NCBI lineage: Bacteria > Pseudomonadati > Pseudomonadota > Alphaproteobacteria > Hyphomicrobiales > Xanthobacteraceae > Xanthobacter > Xanthobacter aminoxidans. The sequence goes on from NZ_JBAFUS010000002.1 coordinate 959,254, forward strand.
GTGTTCGCGCGCAGCGCCTTCGGTCTCGTCCCGCTCGTCATCTGGCTGCTTTGGAGGCGGCGGATGACAAGCGCGCTCGTGACGCGCCAGCCGTTCGGCCATGTTGTTCGCGGGCTGGTGGGCGTGAGCGCCATGTGGCTCAGCTTCGCAGCGCTTGCCTTCATCCCGCTCGCAGAGGCCGTTGCCTTTACCTATGTGACGCCGCTGGTCGCCGTGCTTCTCGCAGCCGTTCTTCTGGGAGAGCGTGTGCCCGCCTATCGCTGGGCGGTGCTCGGTGTCGGCTTTGCCGGTATCCTGCTCATGCTGTGGCCCTCCTTCACCCATGCCTCATTGGGGAGCGGACCGGGGCCGCTGATCGGGGCGGCCATGGCCCTGACCGGGGCCGTGATCGCCGGGCTCGCAGTGACACAGGTCCGGCACCTGACGCGGACGGAGACGAGCGAAGCGATCGTTTTCTACTTCTCCACCGTCGCGTCTCTCGCGGGTCTTGCGACCTTGCCGCTGGGGTGGGTGGTTCCCGACCTGCGCACCAGTCTCGTTCTCATTGCAACGGGCATCGCCGGCGGTCTCGGCCAGATCCTGATGACCTCGGCGACGCGCTACGCGCCTGCGTCCGTCGTGGCACCTCTGAACTATGCGACCTTGATCTGGGCCACCGTGTTCGGGGTGCTCGCTTTCGGCGAATGGCCCGATTCTCTGGTGCTGATCGGGGCGGGAGCGGTCGTTTCAGCAGGTCTTGTGCTGGTGTGGCGAGAGCGCCACGGCCTGACGGTGCCGGCGCCGGGCGTGCGTCAGGCGGTCGGGCCAGCCGGTGACACTGTCAAGTTTGCGGCCATTACATCTCAACGTACTAGGCTGGATGATCCGGTCGTTGCCCGCCCTGAATCTTACGTTGTGGAAGATGAAGGCGAGCAGGAACTTCCGGTTCGTTGCGCGAGTTCTAGGTAGCAAGGTAGGTCGCTCCCGGTGAAGCTCCAGTAGATTTCTCGTCTGGCGTGCATCGGTCTTTCGGCGATTGTTGCGGCGCCACAGAGCTTGTGGTAAACATGGCTCACCTAATCGGAGTGCGGGCGATGGCGAAAGTTTCCAAGATCAAGGCGGCGCTGACGGGCGCTGCTGTTGCGGGTCTGGTCCTCGGGGCGGTCATGCCGTCGCAGGCCGCTGGCCTGTGGGGTGAGCGTTTTGCTGCTCTGCGCAGCAATGCCAACTTCCAGCCGGCGAACCGTTTCGGCGCCCAGGCTGCTTCCAATAGCTTTGGTGGCTGGAAGTGGTCGCTCATCCAGTATCGCGCTTACAAGTACGACCAGCGCATCAGCAAGTTCCTCGGCCGTCCGGTTTCGCCGTTCTGCCGCTTCGGCTGCTGATCTGCCTTACAAGCCCAATCAGGTGGCCCACTTCCTGTGTTCCTTGACCGTCACGATAGCGTTGGTCAGGGGATGCGTGAGGCGGGCCACTTTCGTTTGAAGCGCCCGGTCGCGCGGGTGTACACGGCAGGAATCCTTTCGGGGCGTCAGATTGCCGGGCTTTTGCTTGGGTGGTGCGTGTGCTTCGACTGCATCTGATGTTAGCGGGGCTTTAGCGGCATGCTTCGTATCGACAAGTCTGGGCCGGGGAAGTCTCTGAATATCCAGACCGAGGGCGAACTCGATCTGGTCAATTTGCTTCAGGTGGTCCGTCGTCAGAAGTGGGTCATCGCAGCCGTCGCCGGCGCGGTAGCAAGTCTGGCGGCTCTCTATTGTTTTGTTGCAACGCCGCAATATACGGCAACCGCCGAGTTGCTGATCGACACGCAGCAGGCCCGTGGCTTGGAAGTCATGCCTCAGCTTACGGGCGTGATGGATTCCAGCGGCATCGACAGCCAGGTCCAGATTCTTCAGTCCGAGCGTATCGCCAAGGCGGTCATCAAGGAGCTGAAGCTCGTCGAGGCGAAGAAGAAGGAACTCGAAGAGAGCGCCAATTCGGTGTTTAACACCGTGGCTGGTTTCGTTGTTCCGTTTCTCGTCAGCAGCTCTCCTATGAGCGACTACGAGATCGAGCGCACTCAGATCATCGATTTCGGCAAGCGTCTGCGCGTCAAACGCGTTGGTCTGAGCTACGTTATCAGCATCGAATACAAGGCGATCGACGCCGTCCTCTCGGCAGATGTGGCGAACCAGCTCGCCGAGGCGTACATCGTCGATCAGCTTGAGGCCAAGTACCAGGCGACCCGTCGCGCCAGTGTCTGGCTGCAGGATCGCATCGCCGAGTTGCGCGACCAGGCGCTTGCGGCCGACCGCGCGGTGCAGGACTTCAAAGCCAAGAACAACATCATTGATACGCAGCGTGGCCTCATTTCCGACCAGCAGCTGTCGGAACTGAACACGCAGCTGATCACGGCCAGGACCGCGGTGGCCGAGGCGCAGGCGCGTTATGAGCGCGTCAACAACATCATCAAGCAGGGCGGCGTGACGGGCACGAGCGACGAAGTCGTGTCGGACGTGCTCAACAATCAGGTCATCAGCCTCCTGCGCACCCAGTATCTCGACGCCGTGAAGCGCGAGGCGGACTGGTCCAAGCGCTACGGCCCCGACCATATCGCGGTCGTCAATCTCAATAACGAGATCAAGGGCCTTCAGCGCTCGCTCTTCACCGAGCTGTCGCGCATCGCCGAGACCTACAAATCCGATCTGGAAATCGCCCGCGCCCGCGAGGCAAGCCTTTCATCCAGCCTTGAGCAGCTGATGGTCCAGGCCAAGCTGACGGGGCAGGCGCAGGTTGAATTGCGTGAGCTCGAGAGCAACGCCCAGTCCTATCGCGCCCTTTACGACAACTTCCTGCAGCGCTTCATGCAGGCCACCCAGCAGCAGTCCTTCCCGATCACCGAGGCGCGGCTCATCACTGATGCGTCCACCCCGCTTCGGGCCTCATCCCCGCGGACGACGCTTATCGTCGCCGGCGGCCTCTTTCTCGGACTGTTGATGGGGTTCGGCGTCGGCATGTGGCGCGAGCGCATGAACAGGACCTTCCGGCTGCCGGCGGATGTGGAGCGCTATCTGGGGCTCGACTGCCTCGGTGTGCTTCCGCTCCTGCCGTCTTCCGTCGCGACGCCGGTTCCGGCGGGGCAGAGCGCGTTCGACAGCTCGACCGGCATCATGCGCCAGGTTACCTCCGATCCGTTCTCCCGCTTCTCGGAGACGCTGCGCTCGGTGAAGGTTTCCGCGGACGTATCGATCCACAGCCGCGCGGTGAAGGTCATCGGCATCGTCTCGACCTTGCCGAAGGAGGGCAAGTCGACCGTTTCCGCCAACTTCGCCCAGCTGATCGCCCATAGCGGCCAGCGTTGCGTGCTCATCGATGGCGACCTGCGCAATCCGACGCTGACACGGCGCCTCGCGCCGGGCCGCAGTGCGGGCCTCCTTGAGCTGGTCTTCGGCAAGGCGACGCTTGAGGAAGTGAGCATCGTCGACCGGATGACGGGGCTCCGCTTCATTCCGGCGGTGGTGCCGGGCGATATCGTCCACACCAACGAGATTCTCGCGTCCGAGCAGATGGCGGCGGTGATCGATGCGCTGAAGCGGGATGTCGATTACATCGTCATCGATTTCCCGCCGCTTGCTCCGGTGGTCGACGTCATGGCATCGACGCATATCGTCGATGGCTATGTTTATGTGCTCGACTGGGGCTCATCCAACCGGGATCTCGTCGCCAATACGCTGCAGAACGCACCAACAGTCTACGAGAAGGTGCTTGGCTGCCTGCTGAACAAGGCTGACCTGAAGGCGCTCCGCAGCCTCGAGGATTACGGAAGCAAGTATTATTACCACAAATACTACGCGAGCTATGGCCGAGAGTCCTGATCCGGCCCGGGGCGTCGACGCGGCGTCCGGTGCGCCGGTCGGCTCCGGCAATGATGGTAATGGCGGGGATGGTGGTCGGTCTCCCGGTCCGAGCAAGGCTGCGAAGATCACGGCACGCCTCGCCGGGCTCGCCATCGCAATCGGTGCGGTGATCTGGCTGTCGACCTCTACGGGCATCCGGCGCTTCGATTCAGGGCTGTTCCTGCGCCCTGTCGCCACCCGCATGATGGCCGGAGAGCCTTACGATCCGGATCTGATCGCGGCGATGGATCGTGACATGTCCGTGGTGCTTTCCGATCGTGTCTGCGATTATCAGGCGCTTCAAGACCTTGCGATCGTTCGCTCCGCGCTCGCCGAGACCGCGTTCCAGGCAGATGATGCCGATCTCGCGGATACGCGGCTTACCGCAGCCGAGCAGGCGGCCAAGGCCAGCATTGTCTGCAGCCCGGGCTCGCCACGTGCCTGGACGATTTTGGCGTGGATCGAGCACATCCGGCACGAGGACACACCGCTGCTGCGGACGTATCTGCGACAGTCCTTTCGCTCCGGGCCCTATGAGGGGTGGCCCCTTCTCCGCCGCACGGAGATTCTTCTGGCGCTCTATCCAAAGCTCGATCAGAGCGAATTGGCGGATCTGAAGCAGTCGGTGAATTGGCTGGCCGTCAAGAACCTGTCCGAATACATTGGAGAACAATACGTTGCGGCCAAGCCGGAAGCGCGGCTGGCCCTGCGGGACATCCTCGCCGAGGCGCCGGAAAGGGTCCAGAAGCGGGCGGCGGAGATCATCCGCAACGGCGGCGAGGATATCGACCTCCCGGCGGTCGAACCTCTGGGGAGCCGGCCGTGGAAGTGACCGCAGAGAAGCCGGCCGAAGCCCCGGCGGATACACGGGTTCGTCGGCGCCGCGTGCGAAGCCTCCCGGACCGCATCGGCTTCTGGTTCTTCCTGGCCATGGTGATCCTTGCCCCGGTGCCGGACGGATCGGTCGCGCTCCTTTGGATCCAGGTGTGGACGGGCTTCGCCACCGTCGCGGTGCTCCTCATCAGCTATCGTGATGTATCCCGCGGCGCCGCACTCCTGCTGGGCGGCCTTCTCGTCGTCCTCGCGGCCTACGGTCTTGTGGCGTACCTCCAGTCCATCTCGCCGGGCCCGGCGCCGCTTGCCATGTGGTCGGAGGCTGGCAAGATTCTGGGCATCGAGATTGCACCCCTATCCGGGTCGGTCCGGCACTCGCCGCTCCTCTTCCTCGGCCGGCCCCTGCTCGCGGCGCTGGTCTTGACGGCGGCTATCGTGATCGGCCCCGATCGGCAGCGGGCAGGGCAGGTGCTGCGGGCCATCGTCGGGGCCGCGTGCCTATACGGGTTCATCGGGTTTGTCGGCTTCGTCTCCGATTCCGACAGTCTCAGGCCCTACGACCAGGAAGGCGCGCTGACCACCTTCTTTCTGAACAAGAATACCTCGGCGATCTACCTAGGCTCGGCAGTCCTGATCGTGCTGGCCATGCTGCTCCCAAGCGCTCTTGCCGCGGCGCGGGAGAACAAGCCATTGTCGAGCCTCTTCCGCGGGGAAGGGAGCCGCCGCCGCGTCATTGCAGCCGCCGCCGGTTTGTTCGTGCTCGTCCTTCTCCCGCTGACGCTCTCGCGCGCGGGGCTGATATTGACCGTCCTTGTGGGTCTGGGCGCTGTCGTATCCAAGCTTCGCCTGCGCAAGCGCGCATCCATCTGGAAGGTCGCATTCGCGATCTTCGTTCTGTTCTCCCTCATCTACGGCCTGTCGGGCGGCGCCTGGCGCGAGCGTCAGATACGCATCGGCTTCGATACCTTGGGGCGCCTGGATGCCTATGGGATGATGCTCGGCGCAGTCGCGGAGCGTCCGCTCATCGGATACGGGCTCGGCAGTTTCGCCGAAAGCTTCCCGAAGTTTCGGACTGAGGATCTCGGGACTTCCGCGGTGTTCGACATCGGCCATAGCACGCCCGTCGAGTTGATCTTCGAGGGTGGGTATCCGCTTGCCTTCGTCGTCTTCGCCTATGTGCTGGCCTGCGGCGCCCTGCTGGTGCGGGGCGCGCTGCGCCGGCCCAATGATCCCTTCATCCTCGCCGGACTCCTCGTCGGCATCGCGGGCCTCGTGCACACGAGCTTCGACTTTCCGTTGCAGATTCCGGGCTTTCTCATCATCTACCTTGCCGTTGTCGGCATGGCCCTGGGGCGCTCCTTCCTTCCGGCTGAGGAGCGCAAGGTGGTGAGGAAACGGATGTCGCGGCGTCCCGTCGGATCGGCAACCGCCGAGGCGCCGGTTGCCGGCCCAGCAAGCGGTCCCGAAGCAAGCCCTGCCAAGTGACCTGAATTGCTGGTGATGGGACTTGGGGGCCGCGCCGGCTCAGGGCGCTGGCCCGAATGGATGGGGTTCCGTGCCGGTCGTGCGGCGCTCGCCACGGCCTTAGGCCACGGTGCCAAAGCTCCCGCTGGCGGATGTCCAAACTCTCTCAGGTCCTAGAGCAGGCGGACGACACTGATGAACTGGCCCGCAGCAGGTTTCGGTGTGTTGGGCTTGCTTTGCCTGCTGCTCGCCGGGGCGCTCGCAACGGCCGTCATGGGCGCAAGGTCGTTTTTCCATGACAGATCCGAGCTTCGCCTCCGGCCCATCGATCCCGACCGGTTCGCCGATGAGAACGCAAGCCTGCCGGCGACCGGCCAGCCCCGTATCGTGATATTCGGCGATTCCCGCGCGCACCAGATTGCGGTGAACGGGAAGGCTGCTGCGGACTGGCAGGTCGTCAACCGAGGCGTATCGGGGGAAAGCTCGGTCCAATCGGCCTACCGCTTCAAGAGCGACGTCATCGATCTCAAGCCGGAGGCGGTGATCATCGTCACGGGGATCAACGATGTGGTGGCGGCCGCCAATCTTCCGGCCATGGAGCGGGCCGCAGTGACCAACCTCAAGGCCAACCTGTCTCGGTTCGCCCTGGAGGTTTCTGGGTCCGGCGCGGGCGCCATCATATCCACGATCATCCGTCCCACCACGCCGAGGCTGATCCGCCGGCCGTTCTGGTCGGATCGGGTCTACGGGATCACCGAAGAGGTGAACGCCCACATCCGCGGCCTCGCGTCGCGCGATGTGCTCGTCCTTGATGCAGACGCGATCCTGGTCGGGAACAAGGCAACCCTGCCGGCCCGGTTCGCGACCGACGAGATCCACCTGTCGAAAGAGGCGCACGACATTCTGGCGGTGCACCTCGACGAGATGCTGCGACACCGCCTGTCCGGCGCTGCCGCAGCGCGGTGACGGGACCGGACGTCAGCGCTCCACGAACGCCTTCTCGATGACGTAGTGGCCGGGTGCCGACTGGCTGCCCTCGGTGAAGCCGCGGGATTCCAGAAGCTCCACCACGTCCTTCAGCATTGCCGGGCTTCCGCAGAGCATCAGGCGGTCCTCTTCCGGCGACATGACCGGCATGCCGAGATCGGCGAAGAGCTTTCCGGAGGTGATGAGGTCCGTGATGCGGCCCTGATTGCGGAAAGGTTCGCGGGTCACGGTCGGGTAGTAGACGAGCTTCGCCTTGACTTCCTCGCCGAGGATCTCGTCGTCGGGCAGGGTCTTGGTCAGATACTCGTCATAGGCCAGCTCGGCCACCGTGCGGGTGCCGTGGATGAGGATGACCTTCTCGAACCGGTCATAGGCCTCCGGGTCCTTCACCACCGACAGGAAGGGCGCGAGGCCGGTGCCGGTGGAGAGGAGGTAGAGCCGCTTGCCGGGCAGCAGGCTGTCCTGCACCAGCGTCCCGGTGGGCTTGCGGCCGACGAGGATCTTGTCGCCGACCTTGAGGTGCTGGAGGCGGGAGGTGAGGGGGCCGTTCTGCACCTTGATGGAGAAGAACTGCAGCTCTTCCTCGTAGTTTGCGCTCGCCATGGAATAGGCGCGCAGCAGCGGCTTGCCGTCCACCCGAAGGCCGATCATCGTGAACTGGCCGTTGAGGAAGCGGAGGCCGGGATCGCGGGTGCAGGTGAAGGAGAAGAGGTTGTCGGTCCAGTGGTGGACGCTGGTGACGGTCTCTTCGTTGAAATTGCTCATCTCGAAAGTCCGGTCTCGACAAAGGGCGGCGCGCCGGAACGGCGAGAACCCCGCAAAGCTCAAGGGAAGACAGCCCCCACCCTACAGGATGCGGCCGCGCTTCAAAAGTGCGGCGGGTGTCCGCAGGCCGCGCGGGCCTTCCACCCGTCCCCTCAACCCGTCCCTTGGTCAGGCGGTGCCGGCGGCCACGCGCGCCAGATACTGGCCGTAGCTCGATTTGGCGAGGTCGTGCGCCCGCGCCTCCAGACCGGCCCGGTCGATGAAGCCGGCGCGGTAGGCCACTTCTTCGGGGGAGGAGATACGCAGGCCCTGCCGCTTTTCCAGGATCTGGACGAACTGGGCGGCCTCCACGAGGGAATCCGGCGTACCGGTGTCGAGCCAGGCAAAGCCTCGGCCCATCATGGCCACGCGCAGCTCGCCGAGTTCGAGATAGGCCTTGTTGACGTCGGTGATCTCGATCTCGCCACGCGGGGAGGGGGCGAGGTTCGCGGCGATGTCCACCACGCGGTTGTCGTAGAAATAAAGGCCCGTCACCGCGAGGTTGGATTTCGGAGCCTTCGGCTTCTCCTCCAGCGACAGAACCTTGCCGGAAGCGTCCATCTCGGCCACGCCATAGCGCTCGGGGTCCTGGACCGGATAGCCGAACACGGTGGCCCCCGTCTCCCGCCGCGCCGCGTCGGCCAGAAGCTCGGGCAGGCCATGGCCGAAGAAGAGGTTGTCGCCGAGCACCAGGGCCACGCGGTCGTTGCCCACGAACTCGCGGCCGACGATGAAGGCGTCGGCGAGGCCGCGCGGATGCTCCTGCACCGCATAGGTGAGGTTGATGCCGAACTGGCTGCCGTCCTTCAGCAGTGCCTGGAACAGCGCGGCATCGTGCGGCGTGGTGATGATCAGGATGTCCCGGATGCCCGCCATCATCAGCGTGCAGAGGGGATAATAGATCATCGGCTTGTCGTAGACCGGCAGCAACTGCTTCGAGACGACGAGCGTGATGGGATGAAGCCGGGTGCCGGAACCGCCGGCCAGAATAATACCCTTCACGATGCTTCCTCGGATTGCGGCGCGGGAATTGCGGATGAGGGGGCGGCCGCCTTCTCGGGCTCCGAAGCCTCCGGTTGGGGGGCTTTGGCGAGAAGCGCATCCACCACCTCGCGGGCGCGCTGCTCCCACGGGGCGGCACGCACGCCAAAGGTGCGCTCGAACAGGTCGCTGGCCAGTTCCGAATTCTTCGGGCGGCTGGCGGGCGTGGGATAATCGGCCGTGGTGATGGGGGTCACCTCCGGCCTGCGGCCGGTGTGGGGTTCGGCCGCCGCCACGATGGCGCTGGCGAAGCCGTGCCAGGTGGTCACGCCGCGTCCGGCGAAATGGTAGGTGCCCCAGCGGGCATCGCCCTGGGCGGCCGCAAGCGCCGCGGCGAGCACCGCCTCGGCGAGGTCGCGCGTGGCGGTGGGGCAGCCGCGCTGGTCGGCCACCACCCGTAACTGGTCGCGCTCGCCGGCGAGGCGCAGCATGGTTTTCAGGAAATTGTTGCCGTGAGCGCCGTAGACCCACGAGGTGCGCACGATCACATGGCGTTCGTGCGCGGCGCGCACCGCCGCCTCACCGGCCGCCTTGGTGCGGCCGTAGACACCGAGCGGCGCCACCGGGTCCGCCTCCACATAGGCGCCGCGCTTGGTACCGTCGAACACGTAGTCCGTGGAGATATGGATGAAGGGCGTGCGATAGCGGGCGCACCGCTCGGCGATGAGGCCGGGCGCGAAGGCGTTGATGCGGGCGGCGAGGTCCGGCTCGCTCTCGGCCTTGTCTACGGCGGTGTAGGCCGCCGCATTGACGAGCGCATCCGGCCGCGCGGCCTCGAGCGCACGCGCGACGGCGACCGGATCGGAAATGTCGAGGTCGGCATGGCCGAGGGCGATAAGATCGATCCCCCGCTCACCGGCCAGCGTAGCCGTTTCGCGTCCGAGCTGCCCCCCGGCACCGAACAGAAGAATGCGCGTCAAGATGCGAGCCCCAGTTTCGTGCCGGCCGCCGGTGCCTTGTCTAGCCCCAGCCGCTGGCCCTGATAGCGCTGGCGCAGCGGTTCCCACCACGGACGGTTGGCGAGATACCAGCGGATGGTCTTTTCGAGACCCGTCTCGAACGTCTCCCGCGGCGACCAGCCGAGTTCGGCCTTCAGCTTGGAGAAGTCGATGGCGTAGCGCGCATCATGGCCGGGCCGGTCGGTGACGAAGCGGATCAGCCCCTCACGCTTTCCGATGGCGGCATCCGGCACGATATCGTCGAGGATGGCGCAGATGGTGCGCACCACGTCGATGTTCCGCCGCTCGCAGGCGCCGCCCACATTGTAGCTCTCGCCCGGACGGCCCTTGGTGGCGATGAGGAACAGGGCCTCCGCGTGGTCCTCCACGAACAGCCAGTCCCGCACATTCTCGCCCGTGCCGTAGACGGGCAGCTCCGCGCCTTCCAGCGCGTTCAGCGTGACGAGGGGGATGAGCTTCTCGGGGAAGTGGTACGGCCCGTAATTGTTCGAGCAGTTCGACATCACCGCCGGCAGGCCATAGGTGTGGAACCACGCCCGGACCAGATGGTCGGAGGCCGCCTTGGAGGCGGAGTAGGGGGAGTTGGGCTGGTAGGGGGTGTCCTCCCGGAACAGCCCCTCTGCGCCGAGGCTGCCGAACACCTCGTCGGTGGAGATGTGGTGGAAGCGGAAGGCCTCCTTCTGCGGTCCCGGCAGCGTCCGCCAGTAGCGCAGGGCCTCCTGCAGCATGGTGTAGGTGCCCACCACGTTGGTGGAGATGAAGTCACCCGGCCCGTCGATGGAGCGGTCCACGTGGGACTCCGCGGCGAGGTGCATCACGAGGTCGGGCTTGAAACCTTCCAGCGCGGCACGCACGGCACCGGCATCGCAGATGTCGGCCTGCACGAAGGCGTAGCGCGGATTTTCGGCCACCGGCGCGAGGGAGGCGAGGTTGCCGGCATAGGTCAGCTTGTCGAAGTTCAGGACGTCGTGCCCGAGCCCCACAAGGTGTCGCACCACCGCCGAGCCGATGAAGCCCGCGCCACCCGTCACCAGCACCCGCATGAAGCTACCTTTCGTTCGCCGCCGTCCCCTGATAGGCGAACGGGCTGTCGAAATCCTTGAGGCGGGGCAAGACGCGATCCTTGTCCGAGAGGATCTTCTCGCCGTCACCCAGGGTCCAGTCGATGGCAAGGTCGGGATCGTCCCAGATGATCCCGCATTCGCTCGCCCGGTCGTAGACCGCGTCCACCTTATAGGCGACGCGTGTGTCCGGCGCGAGGGTGCAAAAGCCGTGGGCAAAACCCTGAGGTATGTAGAGCTGCTCGCCACCCTCGGCGGTAAGGCGCGCGCCGGCCCAGCGGCCGTAGGTAAGAGAGCCCTTCCGCACGTCGACCGCCACGTCGTAGATGGCACCGGAGAGCACCCGCACCAGCTTCGCCTGGGCGAAGGGGGGAGCCTGCATGTGCAGTCCACGGATGGTGCCGACCTGCGCCGAAAGGGACTCGTTATCCTGCACGAAATCCGCGCCGATCCCGTTCGCCGCATATAGGGGCTTCACATAGGTCTCGCAGAAATAGCCCCGCGCATCGCCGAAGCGGCGCGGCTGGACGAGGATGACGTCGGGCAGGCCAAGCGGGAGGAATGCCGTCACAAGCGTATCCACCTTTCCAACGACCGGATGGAATCGGGCTCGCCTCGCGACAAGGCCGCATCGGCGCGTGCTCTAGCACAAGGGCCGGGCCGTGAGAACACGAGGCCCCGGCCGGGTTCCGACGCCTGAGGGCAAGAGGAGATACAATTTGTCGCTGCAGTGCGATAAGGGCAGAAATGGCGACGTCCGGATCGGGGCGTCAAGATCAGCCACTGCGGACATTGGGGAATCGCAATGATGCTTGAGGCCGAAGCTCGCTGGGCGCGTGAATGGCTGTTCGATGCCGCACTGCCGCTCTGGTGGCAGGTGGGGGCGGACCCGGCAGGCGGCTTCTTCGAAAAGATCGCGCTTGATGGAAAGCCGGTCATCGCGCCGCGCCGCCTCAGGGTTCAGACCCGACAGACCTACGCCTTCATCGAAGGCGGACGGCTGGGCTGGCAGGGGCCGTGGCGTGAGGCGGCAGAGCATGGCCTCTCCTTCTTCATGAGCTATTACCGGCGCGCGGACGGACTCTTTCGCTGCCTCGTGGCGCCGGATGGTCGTCCTCTGGACGACACGGCCGACCTCTACGATCAGGCATTCGTGCTGTTCGCCCTTGCCCATGCCCGAGGGGCCGGATTGGGTGACGCCGATCTGCTCGCGGCGGCGCGCGCGCTGCAGGGGGAATTGACCGCACAGCGTGCGCATCCCCTGTTGGGTTTCGAGGAAGCAAGCCCCCGCGTCCTGCCGCTGCGCTCCAATCCGCACATGCACCTTCTGGAAGCCCAGCTCGCGTGGGTCGCGGAGGGGATCACCGAGCCCTTCGAAGGTGTCGCGCGTGCGATCGTCGAACTCGGCGCGACCCGCCTCCTGGACCCGCAGACCGGCGCGATCGGCGAATATTACGACGGGGACTGGAAGTTCGCGGAAGGCGCGCCGGGCGCCGTGCGCGAGCCGGGACACCAGTTCGAGTGGGCCTATCTGTTCCGCCACGCCGGCGATCTGCTCGGCGTCGATCACCGTGCCGCTTCGGACCGGCTCTATGCCTTCGGTAGCCGCTTCGGCATCGCCCCGGATCGCCGCGCGGCGATCTTCGCCGTGGATGCGGCGGGAACGCCGACCGATCCGCGCGCCCGCCTGTGGGCACAGACGGAGCGCCTGCGGACCGCGCTGGTGTTTGCGGCGGCGACCTCGGATGCGCAGGCGCGGGAGGCCTTCGTTGCCGATGCCCGCGAGGCGTTCGAGGTTCTGAAGGTCTATCTCGACGTGCCAGTGACCGGGCTGTGGCGCGATCAGTGGCTGGCTGATGGCGCCTTCCTGGAAGAGCCGGCGCCCGCCTCGTCCTTCTACCACATCCTCTCGGCCTTCGTGGTGCTGCTGAAGGCGGGCGGTCTGGCCTAAGCCGGGCCGCCACCGCTCTTGGGACCAGCGCTCAGGCGCGCTGGTAGATGTCCTCGAAGCGGGTGATGTCGTCCTCGCCGAGATAGGAGCCGGTCTGGACCTCGATGAGTTCCAGCGGGATCTTGCCCGGATTCCTGAGGCGATGGACGGTGCCGATGGGCAGGTAGGTGGATTCGTTCTCGTGCACCATGAAGGTGCGGTCCTCCAGCGTGACCTCGGCTGTGCCGTGCACCACGACCCAATGCTCGGACCGGTGGTAGTGCTTCTGCAGCGAGAGCACGCCGCCGGGCTCGACCACGATCTTCTTCACCTGGAAGCGTTCGCCTTCGCACACGCTCTCCAGTGTGCCCCAAGGCCGGTGCACCGTGAGGTGCTCGTCGACCTCCCGGGGATTGCGTGTCTTCAGCAGGTTGACGAGGTGCTTGACGTCCTGGCTGCGGCTGGAGGGCATGACCAGCACGGCGTCATAGGTCGCGATGACGGACAGGCCATCGATCCCGATGGCGGTCACCAACGGGCCGTCGGAACGGACATAGGAATTGGAACTGTCCAGCAACTGGACCGACCCCACGGTGACGTTGCCGCTCTGGTCCTGTGCGCCGATCTCGTACAGTGCGTCCCATGCCCCCACGTCCGACCAGCCGAAGCTGCCGCGCACCACCGCCGCAAGGCGCGTGCGCTCCATCACGGCGAAGTCGATGGACTTGGCGGGGGCCGACTTGAAGGCCACCGGATCAAGCCTCAGGAAGCCGACGAGGTCCATCTTGGCGTTCGCCACGGCCGAGTTGACGGCCGCCGCGATGGCCGGCTCGTAGCGCTCGGCCTCCTCCAGAAGGAGACCGGCGGGGAAGAGGAAATTTCCCGAGTTCCAGAGGTAGCCCGCCTGGACATAAAGCTCAGCGGTGGCGCGATCCGGCTTCTCGACGAACGAATCCACCTCATAGGCGCCGAGCGGGTCCAACTCAGTGCCCAGCCGGATGTAGCCGTAGCTGGTGCGCGGTTCGGAGGGGGAGATGCCGAACGTCACGATGCGGCCGAGGCGCGCGATCCGCGCCCCGAGTTGCACGGCTTCCCGGAAGGCGGCCGTGTCCTGCACCACGTGATCCGAGGCAAGGGCAAGGACCAGCGTCTCGGGCCCATGCGTCTCGGCCACATGACGCGCGGCCGCCAGAAGAGCCGGCGCGCTGTCGCGCCGGGCAGGCTCCAGCATGACGGTGGCATCGATGCCGATCTCGCGCGCCTGACGTTGCGCGAAGAAGCGAAACTCCTCGTTGGCCACCACCACCGGAGGGCCGAAGAGGTCGTCGGGCGCCGACCGCAGCAGGGTATCCTGGTAGAGCGTGTGGTTGGACGCCAGCGGCAGGAACTGCTTCGGCAGGCTGTTGCGCGACAGCGGCCAGAGGCGTGTTCCCGATCCTCCGGCCAGGACGACCGGAATGATCTTCCCGGCGGCTGCGTGGGGGGGCTCGGGTTGGGCTTGGCTTGTCATGGAAGGCGCCTGATGTTGAATCGAGGCAGTTTACCGCAAGGTGGCCGCCCGGTGCACAAAGAGTGCGACCGGGCGCCAATGCTGCTCAGGCGTCCGCGACGGTACGGCGTCCGATGCTGGAATAGCGGAAACCAAGGCTTTCCATCTCGTCCGGGCGATAGATGTTGCGCAGGTCGATCACCACCGGCTGCGCCATCATGCCGTGGATCCGCTTCAGGTCGAGGGCGCGGAAGGCGTCCCACTCGGTGACGATGACCAGGGCGTCGGCGCCCTCGGCAGCATGATAGGGGTTGTCCACGTAGGTGACGTTGTCGAGGACGAGCTTGGCCTGCTCGATGCCCTCGGGATCATGCGCCTTGATGACCGCGCCGCCGTCCTGGAGCGCGGTGATGATGGCGATGGAGGGGGCATCGCGCATGTCGTCGGTGTTGGGCTTGAAGGTGAGGCCCAGCACGCCGACGGTCTTGCCGCGCACCGAGCCGCCCAAAGCCTCGGTGACCTTGCGGGCCATGGCGCGCTTGCGCTGGTCGTTCACCGCAACGACGGTCTCGACGATCCGCACGGGCGCGCCATAGTCCTGCGCCGTCTTCATGAGGGCGAGGGTATCCTTCGGGAAGCAGGAGCCGCCATAGCCCGGGCCCGCATGGAGGAACTTCGAGCCGATGCGGTTGTCGAGGCCGATGCCGCGGGCCACGTCCTGCACATTGCCGCCCACCTGCTCACAGAGATCGGCGATCTCGTTGATGAAGGTGATCTTGGTGGCGAGGAAGGCATTGGCCGCATACTTGGTCAGCTCGGCGGTGCGGCGCGAGGTGAAGAGCAGCGGCGACTGGTTCAGGAAGAGCGGACGGTAGAGCTCGGTCATCACCTGGCGGGCGCGTTCGTCCTCGGTGCCCACCACGATGCGGTCGGGGCGCTTGAAATCGGTGATGGCGGCGCCTTCGCGCAGGAACTCCGGGTTGGAGACGACGGCGAATTCCGCCTCTGCGCGCGTTTCGCGGATGATGCGCTCCACCTCGTCACCGGTGCCCACCGGCACCGTGGATTTGGTCACAACGACCGTATAGCGGCTGATGGCGCCGGCTATGTCGCGCGCGGCCTGATAGACGTAGGAGAGGTCGGCATGACCGTCACCGCGGCGCGAGGGCGTACCGACCGCGATGAAGACGGCATCGGCGTCCGCGACGCCCTCCGCCAGGCTGGTTGTGAAATCGAGCCGCTCAGCCTTCACGTTGCTTGCGACAAGCTCGGCGAGGCCGGGTTCATAGATCGGAATCTCACCCTGTTTCAGGGCCTGGATCTTGCCAGCATGGGTGTCGACGCAGGTGACGGTATGGCCGAAATCCGCAAAACACGCACCCGAGACCAAGCCGACATACCCTGCCCCAATCATCGCAATACGCATGATGAGTCTTCCCGATCAGGATTTCGCTTGCCTAAACAGCGGCGCTTTATGCTGATTACGTTCATTGCAGTGAATTCTCAATGACGTTTTTGCAGCGCGGGATAAGCTCTGGGTTCGGGCGGTCGGTGGAGGCCGCTTCTCCTCGCGCTAGCCGGCGCCTTCAAGTGCTCGGCGATCACGGCATCGCGGCGATCCGCTCCGCGAAGAGCGGGGCGGCGCACATGCTGCGGATATTGTGACGGCAACCTTTTTCCGCATTTTGCGAGAAGAGGTCGACCATGGGTTGCCGGATGGCAGACTGGTATAATTTGCCGGCTACTGACGCATTGCGTGGCAGTTCGGCCGGCCGCGCGAATCGTGACCCGGATCAAATTTTGCGTTGCAATAAGGGGGGATGCTTTGTATTGCATTGCATAGCTAGGACTGTCACGACGCAGGGAGATTTTCCGCTGCCTTAAGTTGTGGGCATCGCCTTTTGTACTCCTGAGATGGGTGTTGCAAGCTTTGGGCGTGTGAAGCTCGCCTACCGCTGGTATTGCAAGGTCGAACTCGGCTGCCGAAGGCGATGGGGGCGATTTTGTCTTGAGTTTTCTTTGTCTCGGATACTCCTCGCGGGATGTCGTTCCCATAGGGCGCTTTTGGCTTCCTCGCAGCCTCCGCTCTCTGCGGCCTCGCCTGCATCGCGCTCGCGTGTTTTCGAGGTCCTGTCGGTATTGGTGGCTTGGTATCGGCCAGGCGAGTTCGGTCGTTGCTGCCGCAAACCGTTAAAGTGATTTGTTGAATGCGGCCCGCAGGCGCAATCGCGCTGCGAGGGGCCGGGACGGGGCTTCATCCTGCGGATTTGGGTGGGGTCTTGTGGTGTGGGGCGGATGGGGTTGAGCGGCTTCGTCCTGCTTCGGGGGTGACGCTAGTTTATGAGGCGATTCATGTCTGTGCAGGTTCCGTCGAACGGAAAAGTTGCTCTTATCACCGGCGTGACGGGTCAGGATGGGGCCTATCTATCGGAATTGCTGCTGTCCCAGGGCTATGTCGTTCACGGCATCAAGCGGCGCTCGTCGTCCTTCAACACCGGCCGCATCGAGCACATCTACCAGGACCCCCACGAGGGCGACGCCCGCTTCATCCTGCACTACGGGGACATGACCGACTCCACCAACCTGATCCGGGTGGTGCAGCAATGTCAGCCGGACGAGATCTACAATCTTGCCGCGCAGAGCCATGTGCAGGTGTCGTTCGAGACGCCGGAATACACCGCGAACGCCGACGCCATCGGCGCGCTGCGCCTGCTGGAGGCGATCCGCATCCTGGGGCTCGAAAAGAAGACTCGCTTCTATCAGGCCTCCACGTCCGAGCTGTATGGACTGGTGCAGGAAGTGCCGCAGTCCGAGACCACACCCTTCTATCCCCGCAGTCCTTATGCGGCGGCCAAGCTCTACGCCTACTGGATCGTGGTAAACTACCGCGAGGCCTATGGCATGCATGCCTCCAACGGCATCCTGTTCAACCATGAGAGCCCGCTGCGCGGCGAGACCTTCGTCACCCGCAAGATCACCCGCGCGGTCGCCGCGATCAGCCACGGGAAGCAGCAGAAGCTCTATCTCGGCAATCTCGACGCCAAGCGCGACTGGGGCCATGCGCGCGAGTATGTCCGCGGCATGTGGCTGATCCTCCAGCAGGAAACCGCGGACGACTATGTGCTTGCCACCGGCGAGACCACGGAGGTCCGCAAGTTCGTGGAATGGGCGTTCGAGGACGTGGGTCTCCATCTGGAATGGCGTGGCAGCGGCGTCGACGAGAAGGGCTACGACAAGGCGTCCGGCCGCTGCCTCGTGGAGGTGGACCCGCGCTACTTCCGCCCGACCGAGGTGGACCTGCTCATCGGCAACCCCAAGAAGGCCCACGAGAAGCTCGGTTGGACCCACGAAACCTCCGTGCGCGATCTGTGCCGCGAGATGGTCCAGGAGGACCTGAAGGTGATGCAGACGGCGACCGTCATGAAGGAAGCCTGACATGGCATCCTACGCGCTCCAGGGGAAAAACGTCTGGGTGGCCGGCCATCGGGGCATGGTGGGGTCGGCGATCGTTCGGCGGCTCGCTTCGGAGGGGTGCAACATCATCACCGCGTCGCGCGCCGACGTGGATCTGAAGGATCAGGCTGCCGTTCGCGCCTTCGTCGAGCGGGTCCGGCCGGACGCCGTATTCCTTGCCGCGGCGAAGGTGGGCGGCATCCTCGCCAACGACACCTATCCGGCCGATTTCCTCTACGACAACCTGATGATCGAGGCGAACATCATCGAGGCGTCCCATCGTTTCGGTGTCGAGAAGCTGCTGTTTCTCGGCTCGTCGTGCATCTACCCGAAGATGGCGCCGCAGCCCATCACCGAGGACTCGCTGCTGACTGGTCCGCTGGAGCCGACCAACGAATGGTATGCGGTCGCCAAGATCGCCGGCATCAAGCTGGCGCAGGCCTATCGTCGCCAGCACGGCAGCGACTTCATCTCGGCCATGCCCACCAATCTCTACGGGCCTGGCGACAATTTCGATCTCAATTCCAGCCATGTGATGCCGGCCCTCATCCGCAAGGCGCACGAGGCGAAGCTGCGCGGCGACAAGGAGATCGTCATGTGGGGCACGGGCACGCCCCGCCGCGAGTTCCTCCACGTGGACGATTGCGCGGACGCCTGCGTGCTGCTGATGAAGACGTATTCGGGCGACACCCACATCAACGTGGGCTCTGGAGAGGACGTGACCATTCTCGAGCTGACCCGCACGGTCTGCGACGTCGTCGGCTTCACCGGAGAGATCGTGCACGACCTGTCGAAGCCTGATGGCACGCCGCGCAAGCTGATGAGCGCGGATAGCCTCCGGGCATTGGGATGGACGCCGTCCATCCCTCTGCGAGAGGGCATCGCGGCGAGCTATCGCTGGTTCCTGGAGAATCAAGGCGAGCTCAGGGCCGCGAGCTGAAGCGGCGGCGAGCGGCGCAGGTCATGGACGGATTTTGAATGGGCAAGCTTCTCGTCTCGGCCATGAACCACGCACCGGAACTCACCGGCTGCGGTAAATACACCGGAGAGCTGGTGGCGCTCATGGTCCGCCGTGGCCATGAGGTTGAGGTGGTGACTGCACCGCCCCATTATCCCGGCTGGACGGTCAAGGCGCCTTATCGCAACCGCTACTCCACCGAAGTGTTGGACGGCGCGCGCCTCTATCGCTGCCCTGTCCTGGTGCGCGCCGCCATGGGCGGCGTGTGGCGGCTGATTGCGCCGATGTCGTTCGCGCTCACTTCGGCTCCCGTGACGCTGTGGCGGGCCCTGAGCCGTCGGCCGGATACCGTTCTGTCTATCGAGCCGACCCTGTTTGCGGCTCCGTTCGTGCTGCTTTCGGCTTGGCTCGCCGGCGCGCGCACCGTGCTCCATGTACAGGATCTCGAGGTGGACGCGGCCTTTGCCGTCGGGCACCTCGGCGGGGCAGGGGGGCTGAAGCGCCTCGCTGCCGCCTTCGAGCGGTTCTGCCTGTCGCGGTTCGACACCATCGTCACGATCTCCCAGCGCATGGCGGAGAAGATCGCCGAGAAGGGCATTCCCGAGGAGCGCATTGCATTGGTGCGCAACTGGGTGGATCTCGGTCACATCCGCCCGTCGCCGACAGATCGTGCCTATCGCGAGGAACTGGGCCTGCCGCGTGATGCCTTCGTGGCGCTCTACTCCGGCAACGTCGGCCCCAAGCAGGGGCTCGACGTGGTGGTCGAGGCGGCGCGGCTGCTGGCGGACAGGAACGACATCGTCTTCGCCATCGCCGGCGAGGGGCCTTCCCTGGAAGGCTTGCGGCGTCAGGCCGCGGACCTCCCAAATGTGCGTTTCCTGCCCTTCCAGCCCTATGCACGCCTGTCGCAATTCCTGAGCGTGTGCGACCTGCATCTTCTGCCTCAGCAGGCGAGCGCGGCGGATCTGGTGCTGCCGTCCAAGCTCGGCGGCATGCTGGCGAGCGGGCGGCCGATCCTGGTCACCGCGGAGCCCGGCACCGAACTGGCAGACTTCCTCGCTGGGGCCGCCACCCTCGTGAGCCCGGGAGACGCCAGGGCGATGGCCGATGCCGTGCGGCGCCATCAGTCGGGCAGCCTGCCCGACACGAGCGTGCGGTGTGGTCAGCTTGCCGCGACATTGTCCGAACAGAGCGCGATGGATAAACTCGAAGACCTGTTGATGCCGGCAGGAACCGGCGATCGTCAACGTGATGCCCGTAGCGAACGGGATAGCCCGCACAGCGCGTGAAGCAGCCGTGCTGCCGCACGTGCAGGCGCCAAGACAGGTTGCGTGATTTCGGCGGTGAACGGCCCTACGGTTGCATTAAGGCGTCGCGCGTTGCCATGCCTCGGTTTGGGACACTTTCGGGGTAGGTGTGTGATAATATTGAACGTTGTATCTCGTTTCGTAAGTGGTGCTTGTCTCGGCTCCATGCCGGGCGTTGCAATCATCTACTGAGTGTTCTGTGCCGACGGTAAGGATGGAAGGAAAATAATGAGCGCCTTTTTGCGGACGTCCTATTGGCTCGTGCTGATAGCCGGCGCGATCGCCCAGGCGTTCCTGGGAGCGGATCCGGTCGTCCTTGGCGTTATGGTGGTCATATGCTGCTTCGAGCCGGCCATCGTTCGCGGCCAGCCGATGCGCTCGTCCGACGTCATGATGCTCGGACTGATCATGTATTCCGGGTACTTTCCCATCCTCATCAAGACTGCGCTTGGACAGGCCGTTGACGAAAATCTCAGCGATCCGGTCAATTCAAGCATCGTGCATTTCCTGGGATTTGCCTCGGTTTTTGTCGGATATCTGCTTTCGTATCGGTTTACTGCGGTTTCCCCCTTCATATCCAACTTGGCGGCCGTGCTGACGGACGACAAGAAGTTGAAGGCGTGTGCGGTCGTCTGTTTCCCGATCGGTGCGGCCGTCACTGTCGCGCATATCATCTTGCGGCCGGCCGCCTCGCAGGTCTCGGTTGATGCGGGCGATTCCGTTGGCTTTCTCGGGAATTTCTCGTTTATCGCGAACTTCGCCCTTATCTGCCAGGCCGCCTACGCCTTCGGTCTGGGCGGAGGCCGGCGTCGAGGCATGGTATTCCTGAGCGTCATGTTGCTCACCTTCATGGTGTTGTCTGTGTTGGGTAACGTGAAATACATCTTTGTTTCTTGTATATTGTCGATTATTTTTATAATTATATTTTCGCGCCATACCGTAAATGTCGCGAAAGAGGCGGTCGTTGGAGCGATTATATTCTTCGTTCTCGCCTTCTATATTTCTCCTATCATCCATCTATCGAGAGATGCGTCTACCACGCAGACGATCAGTGAACGCGTTGAGCTCGCACTGGGCTGGCTGGATCGCGTGGATTACAATCCGTTCGAGCTGCAGGAGAGGGCGGAAGCGAAGCTGGCCGTGTATGGCTCCTTCCGCGATCCGTCACTGAACTATCTGTTTCCGAGCACGGCCAATCTGGATCGCTTCTGCATCATCCAGCCGGTGGATCAGGTCGTCTCCCGCTCCGAGTTTTTCGGCATTCAAGGCTTTGAATCCTTTCAGGGTCTAGCGTCGTCGATCCTGCCCTCCTTCCTCGTGGACAAGCTCGCCGCATCCAGCCCGGATTTCATCGCGTGGTATTACGGAATAAGAACTCCGGGCGTGGTCGGGCGCCCCGTCATCGGACTGACGGCGAGTTCTTTTGCCGTCGGGGGATATCCGGCTGCGATATTCCTGCCCGGGTTGATCATGTTCGGCGCCTTCTACCTGGTCAATCGCTTCTCCGGGCCGTTGAAGGGCAACGTCGTCGGCGTCTTCATGCTGGGTGTGTGCCTGGGCCTCATCGAGAAGGAGGCGGCTGAGATCATCGCCTTTTTTGCCCGTCAGTTTTTGATCGTGCTGGCATTTCTGTTCATCGTCCGGCAAGCGCTGGGCCTTGTGACGGCGCAGTCCGTGTCTGCAATGCCCACCCGAGTCTCCTTGAAACGCTGAGGGCGGTGCGGTGGCCTTTGGATCGGCAAAGCCGGGGATGGCGAGGAACGCTCAGATGTCGCTGATGAACCGGCGCACTGCCTTGGCTCTGTTGGGTGCCGGGGGGGTCCATCTCGGCCTCCGTCCGAGCCCAGCCGCTGCGTCGGATGAAATGGCGGAATGGGGCGGCATCGATCAATGGGGACCGCGCTTCCGCTGGGACGAGACCGCCGGGCTGCTGATCACCAAGGGCGGGGGACCAGGTTACGCCACCCGCACGACCAGCGCGATGATGGTCCATCCGACCCGCGAAAGCGCGACCTATGCCGTCGCGCTCGCGGACTACGGGCATCCGCGCGCGGCGGAGCGGATCAACCGGATCGTGATGCGGCTCGCCGACGAGCAGGATACCAATCCCTTCAGCCTGACGTTCGGCACGTGGCCCTGGTATGTCGAGGAACCGCTCTCGGAAATGCGGCCGCCGGACCTCAACTGGGCCAATTTCATCGGAGCGCGGCTGTGCGAGCTGCTGTGGGACCACGGCGGGCTGCTCACCCCCGAAGCTCGCTCCAAGGCGAATTTCGTCCTGCTCAACGCCTGTGCGTCCATCATGCGGCGGAACGTTGGCCTCGACTATACTAACGTCGCGGTGATGGCGATCCGGGTGACCGGTATGGCAGGGCACCTGCTGAACATGCCGGAACTGACCAGCTATGCCGTCACGCAGATGCAGCGCTTCAGTGCCTATACGCGGCAGCAGGGCGGCCTGACTGAATACAATAGTCCAGTCTACACGGTCCTTGCGCTGACGGAGCTCGAGGCGATCGTCTACTACCTTTCTGACGAGCGGATCCATCGCGACGCGTCGGCCCTTTGGCGCGAGACCTGGGAAACCGTCGCCTTCCATTTCCATCCACCGACCCAGCAGTGGGCCGGGCCGCACAGCCGGGCCTATATGGACCTTCTCGCCACCGAGGGCTGGCCCATGGTGGAGGAGCGGATCGGGCGCGATGTCCCCGCGCGGTTGCGCGCATTGCAGCGCCCCCCCAAATACTCGATCCCCTGCCCGGAGGATTTGAAGGTCTATTTCACCGATGCGGCGCCGCTCCCCCGCACCGTGCGAGAGCGCTACCGTCGCTTCGCCGACAATGGCGACGAGATCTGGGGCACCACATGGCTGGCTCCGGAAGCCTGCCTCGGCAGCGCATCCATCGCCATGTGCTGGGCGCAGGCCCACCCGGTGATCGGATATTGGAAGGGCGGCGCCAAGCCGGTCGTCTTCCGCGCCCGGGTCATGAAGGACAAGTTCGATTTCGCCTCCTTCGGCATGCGCGCGACCCAGAGCGAAGGCCGGGTGCTCGTGGCGGCCTATCCGCTCGTCGACGCTGGCGATCGATTTCCCAACATGTTCCGGTCGAAGGACGGATACGAGGGCTCCGAGCTGCGATTCCGCTTCACCGTGCAGGGGGCAGGGGCCCAGGCGCGGCGGATCGCCGACGACAAGATCGAGCTGAGCGCCGGCGGTTGGAAGGCCGTGGTCTCCACCGGACCTTGTCGCTATGACGGGCGCGATGTCACCGGCCAGTGGACCGCCCGAACCGAGGGAGATATCGCCCTCGCCGAAGTGCCGGTGCCGCTCGCGGGGCGGATCAAGCCCGAAGAGCTTAAGGATACGCTGTTTTCTGCGGGGGTGTCCGTCGTGCCGGTCGCCGAGGTCGCCAATCCGCCGGCCGTTACGGTCGGCGAGGCGCACGACGCGCGGGTGGCTTCCAAATCGCTGAGCTGGGGGGATTTGCGGCTGGTCTCGCCTGCCGTTCCGGTATCGAGATGATCCGTCCCGACCGCCGAATGCAGATCGGGATTGCATCTTCTGAAATGGTTCTAATCGCCGTGAGGAGGCGAGATGTCCGTTATTGATCAATTCGCGGGCGTGCGTGTGCTGTGTCTCGGTGACGTCATGCTTGATCGCTTCGTCATGGGGGCCGCGCGCCGCATTTCGCCGGAAAGCCCGGTGCCGGTGCTGTCGGTGACAGGCAGCACCACCATCGCCGGCGGCTCGGCAAACGTGGCGCGTAACATCGCCTCCCTGGGGGGCCGGTGCACGCTGGTCGGCGTCATCGGGGCCGATTCCTGCGGCGCGGAACTCAAGCGCATCCTCGATGAGACGCCGGGCGTCGCGTCGACCTTCGTGGAGGTGCCGCAACGTCCCACCACCGAGAAGATCCGCTTCGTCGCCCAGGGCCAGCACATGCTGCGCTCGGATAGCGAGGACAATTCGCCCGTTGCGCCGGACGTGGAGGAGGCGATCGTCGCCCGGATCGCTGCGGCGCTGCCGGAGCACGATGTGGTGGTGCTCTCGGACTACGCGAAGGGCGTTCTGACGACGGACGTGATCCGGCGGGTGGTCGAGCTGGCGACACGGCGCGGGGCCCCCGTCATTGTCGATCCCAAGAGTTCGGACCTGGCGCGCTATGACGGGGCGACCCTGGTCACGCCCAATCTGCACGAGACTTACCTTGCGACCGGCATCCAGGGGGACGACGATGCGTCGGCCGTGGCGGCGGCCCGCAAGGTGCTGGCCGGCACCACGATCGGGGCGGTCCTCGTGACCCGCTCGGAAAAGGGCATGACGCTGGTGCAGCGCACCGCCGAGCCAGTGCACATCCCCACGGCCGCCCGCGAGGTGGCCGACGTGGTGGGTGCCGGCGATACAGTCATCGCGGCCCTCTCGCTGGTGGTCGGTGCCGGTGGGGACCTGCAGGAAGCGGCCTATATCGCGAATGCTGCTGCCGGCGTGGTGGTGGGCAAGCGCGGCACTGCCACCGTCTCGCGCGATGAACTCCTCGCCGAGCTGGACCGGCAGAGCTACACGGACGGGAACCCGTCCTCAGCCAAGGTCGTCTCGCGCGCGGAGGCGGCGGCGCAGGTCGCGGCCTGGCAGCGCCACGGGCTTGCGGTTGGCTTCACCAATGGCTGCTTCGACATCGTCCATGTGGGGCATGTGGGCATCATCGAATTCTCCCGGGCCCATTGCGACCGCCTCGTGGTCGCGGTGAATTCGGACGCTTCGGTGAAGCGGCTCAAGGGGCCGAGCCGCCCGGTCAACGGCGAAATGGATCGGGCGCAGGTGATTGCGGCCCTCGGAGCCGTCGACCTGGTGGTGGTGTTCGACGAGGACACGCCCAAGGAGATCATCGAGGAACTCCAGCCGGATGTTCTCGTGAAGGGGGCAGACTATCAGGTCTCGGAGATTGTCGGCGCCGACAGCGTGCTCGCGCGAGGCGGCCGGGTGCTGCGCTTCGAGCTCGTTCCCGGGCGCAGCACCACCAAGGTTATCAGCCGCATGACCGAGGGCGTCAGCGCCTGAACGGCTCATTCCCGCTCGGCCCGCCGGTTCGCCGCGCGGGCCGGCGCCTTCCCCCTTCCGCCCGCGACATCGGCATCTCGCTAGCCGCCCGGCTCAAGTGGCCGCCTCAATTCTCGACAGGGTCACGTCTTCGATGAAGCGCCTGATCATCTACCGGCTCGGAAGTCTCGGCGACACCATCATCGCCTTACCCTTCTTCCGGCGTGTCGCCGAACTCTATCCCGACCACGAGCGCATCGTGCTGACCAATGTGCCGGTCTCGTCCAAGGCGGCCCCGCTGCTGTCGGTTCTGGGGACCGAAATCGTGCATGGCGCGCTGTCCTATCCGGTGGGCACGCGCAGCCCGGCCGCCTTGTGGGACTTGCGCCGTCGGCTGATGGCACTCGGCGCGGATACAATGATCTACATGATGCCTTCACGCGGGGTCGTGAACGTCTACCGAGACCTGCTGTTCTTCAAGCTGTGTGGCTTCCGCAGCATCATCGGGGTTCCCTACACTCGCGACCTCGACACCTGCCGCATCTCCCCGCAGACCGGTGAGGAGGAGCCGGAATGTGAGCGCGTCGGCCGCGCGCTCGCAGCGCTCGGCCCGGTGGATCTGCACGATCCCGCCAATTGGGATCT
The DNA here is from genome assembly GCF_043193615.1 of Xanthobacter aminoxidans. Taxonomy (NCBI): domain Bacteria; kingdom Pseudomonadati; phylum Pseudomonadota; class Alphaproteobacteria; order Hyphomicrobiales; family Xanthobacteraceae; genus Xanthobacter; species Xanthobacter aminoxidans. The sequence continues at coordinate 985,081 of NZ_JBAFUS010000002.1, forward strand.
GGCACTGACGCCCGGCGAGCTCGCCGCGGGCCGCGGGATCGTGGCGCCCATCGCAGGCGTGCCATCCATCGCGATCAATATGGGCGGCAAGGCGGCGCAGAAGGACTGGGGCGTCGACAATTGGCGCAGCCTGCTCGGCGAGATCAGCCAGAAGCATCCAGGACATGGCTTGCTGGTGGTGGGGGCCGCCGAGGACTCGGCGCGCGTGGACGCGATACGCGACGTCTGGCGCGGGCCGCTGATCGACGCCTGCGGTGCTCTCGCTCCCCGTGAATCGGCGGCGGCGATGCAGACCGCGCAGCTTTTCATCGGGCACGATTCAGGGCCGTTGCACCTTGCCTCGGCGGCAGGCGTGCCCTGTATCGGGCTGTTCGGCGATTTCAACCGGCCGCGCAAGTGGCATCCCTATGTGGGCCGGAACCGCACGATCCATGACATGCGGGGGGTGAGGGCGATCACCGTCGATCAGGTGGTTGCGGCGGTGGCGGAGCAAATTGGCTGATGCACCAGACTTCGCACTTCCGGTCCCCAGCGTCTTTCCCGGTGCCGAGCGGCTGCGGGAGGCTCTTTCAGGCATGAGCCGCATTCTGTCGTTCCGGCGGGTCGGGTTGACCTTCTCCGCCCAGATCTACAACCAGATCGTGATACTCGGCGTGCAGCTGGTGCAGGTGCCTTTCCTGCTCGCTGCATGGGGTTCCGAGCGTTACGGCGGCTGGCTCGTGCTTTACGCGGTGCCAAGCTACCTGACACTAACCGACCTCGGTTTCACCTCGGTTGCCAAGAACCAGATGGTGATCCACGCGGCGAAAGCGGACCGAACCGGCGTGCTGCGCGTGTACCACAGCGTGTTCGCCCTTCTGCTGGTGGCGACGGCCGTCATTCTCGGCGCCTGCATTCTGGGCGTGGAATCGGTCTCGCTCACGACGACTTTCGCCCTCGGGCCGCTGAGCGAGAGTGAGGCCAAGCAAACCATCCTGTTCCTCGTCGGGAGTGTGGTCTGCTACCAGTTCCTGCTGCTGTTGGGCTCTGGCGTGCGCGCCAGCGGCAGGCCGGCCGCCGAAGTCATCGCGGCAGCGACGGCGCGCCTGCTCGAGGGCGTTGCGACCGTGGCGGTCGCGCTGGTTACGACGCGTGTGGAACTGGCGGCACTCGCCGTGCTGATCACGCGGATCGGAATGGTCATTGGCGTGTGGACATGGCTCAGGATCGTCGCGCCGGAAATCCGGCTTGGCCTGAAGAACGCACGCCTGGACGAGATCCGGCGCATGGCGAATCCCTCCTTCAGCTACATGCTGCTCGGGCTCGCGCAGGCCATTGCCATCCAGGGACCTATCGTTCTCCTCGGCGCACTGGCGACCACGCAGGAGACCGTGCTCTTTTCCACCTCGCGCACGCTGGCGCGCATGGGCACGTCTGCGGCGAACCTCGTCAACTTTTCCTTCGCGCCGGAGTATTCGCGCATGCACGGCGAGGGCAACCGATCCGCCTTCGCCCGCCTGCGCAAGATTCACGTGCTCATCGGTTTGGTGGGCATCCCCGCCTACGGCATCGGGCTGTGGGCGCTCGGCCCCTTCATCATGGCGCTGTGGACCCACGGCCATGTGGCCGTGGTCTATCCTTTCTTTGCGCTGATGAACGGGGCTGTGGCGGCAGAAATGCTGTGGGGCTGCCTGTTCACGCCCATCGCCGCCATCAACCGCCATGTGCGGCTGTCCTACATCTTTGTCGGCTTGACGATGGTTTGCGCGGTGCTGGCCTACAGCTGGGCCGTGTCGTGGGGCGCGACCGGGGTGGCCGCAGCCTTGTTGCTGCTGCATGTCGCCATGTCGGTGCTCGTGTTGCTGCTGCGGCCGCGGGGATGAATGCGTGCCTCATGACGCGGCCTTTGCACGGGTGCGGCGGCGATGGGGATATCGGGATTGCCGGCAGCCGCGTCGTGCGCGGCGCCGGCTCCAAACACGAGGGGTCGGGGGCTCCATGAAAAAGCGGCTGAGAATCATCGCGGGAGTCAATCCGAGCGAGGGCGGCCCCATCGAGGGCATCCGGCAGCAGGCTCCGTTCCACGCGGCGGCGGGCATCGAGGAGCATGTGGTGTCCCTCGACCCGCCGGATGCGCCATGGGTGCAGAACTTCCCCCTCACCGTGTTTGGCCTCGGCGAGCCCCTTGGTTCGGTGCCGGAATGGAAGCGGCGCCTGCCCTGGCGCCGGTACGGCTATCGCCCCGCACTGTTGCCGTGGCTGAAGGCCCATGTGCGGGACTATGACGTGGTGACGGTCCATGGGCTGTGGAACTACTCCACCATGGCGGCACGGTTGGCGCTCGTCGGCTCGGGCGTGCCCTATCTGGCCCAGACGCACGGCATGCTCGACCCGTGGTTCAAGCACAATTTCCCGGTCAAGGCCGCGGGCAAGCAGGCGTTCTGGCTGTTCAACGAGGGGCCGCTCCTGAACAATGCGGGCTTCGTGCTGTTCACCACCGAGGAGGAGAAGATCCTCGCCCGCGAGTCGTTCGGTCCCTATCGGGTGAACGAGCGCGTGATCGCCTATGGCACGTCCGACCCTGGCCCGTTCAAGCCCGAGCACGCGGAGGCCTTCCGCGCGGCGGCACCGAAGCTGAAGAAGCCCTATCTCCTGTTCCTCAGCCGGGTTCACCCCAAGAAGGGCTGCGACCTGCTCATCGATGCCTTCGCGGATGTCTGCCGCGACCGTGACGACCTGGATCTCGTCATGGCGGGGCCGGCCTCGGACGAGTATCTCGCCGAGTTGAAGGCCCAGGCCGCGCAGAAGGGCATTGGTGACCGGATCCACTGGCCCGGCCTGCTGCGGGGGGATGCCAAGTGGGGTGCGTTCCATCAGGCGGAGGCATTCGTGATGCCCTCCCATCAGGAGAATTTCGGCATCGTCGTCGCCGAGGCGATGGCTTGCTCGAGGCCGGTGCTCATCACCAACAAGGTGAACATCTGGCGCGAAGTCACCGCCAGTGGCGGCGGCCTCGCGGAAAACGACGATCTGGCCGGCACCGCCCGTTGCCTTGCCGCATTTCTTGAGATGCCGCCCGAGGCCCGCGCCCTCATGGGCGCCCGCGCGCGGGAGGCATTCCTGCGGCATTTCCAGGTCAGTCAGTCAGCAAAGGATGTCAACGCGGCGTGCCTCGACGCCATCGCCAGCCGCACCTGAGGTCCCGGAGCTGGCCTACTGCCGCAGAATGCCGACAGCATTCCCCGCCTTCGTGAAACGGGGACTGCTCTTTTCGAGGCCCGGTCAGGCCTTGCGACGGGTCGTCGCGCCGCCAAACCCGACCACCGCCAACCCCAGCGCGATCAGAGCATTCCAACCCGCCATGGACAGCCCGAACATCCGCCACGCCGCTTCGTCGCAGCGGGGCACGCGGGCGCCCTTGAGGGCGGAGAGGACATTGCTCGTCGCCACCGGGGCGCCGGTGCAGGCCGTGGGGCCGGTCCAGAACTGCCACTCGATGCCGGCGTGGTAGACGGCCAAGCCGGCGTTCGCCAGCATGGCCGCACCCAGCAGGGCGAGCAGGACGCGAGCCGGTCCGGACCGGTCGGTTCGGGCGAGGAAGAAGGCAATCAGTCCCAAGGGGATAGCAGCATAATAGGCGATGCGCTGGTCGAGGCAGAGGGGGCAGGGCGCCAGCCCCACGACCAGCTGGAAATACCAGGCAGCGCTGAGGGCCATGACAGAGCCCGCCACCAGCAGCAGGGACGCGGTTTCCTTCGTGGTCGGATACAAGGCAGGCTCCGTTCTCGGTCGGCGGCAAGGTCCCGCGATAGCTTGGGCGAGGCGTCATTGTCCATGCGCTGTGCGTTGATTGACGCTCATGTGACCGGGCCTGACGCAAGGTTCGATGGTGCGCCCCTACCTTGGAAATATTCTTACTCACCCCCTCCCGTATGGCGCTGCTGTGCAGCATGGGGTATAAATTTGCTAGTCGTCTTCGGAGGCATTCGCATTGCGTTTCCCTCGGCGGCGCATATTTTGGTTTTAGCTACGAAGATTGCAGCCGAAATGACCGAGATGCCCCGCGCCCGTACCACCTTCAGCACCTCCTTCTCCCAGGGCGGTGACATGCAGGTTGAACCGATCCTTCCCGTTGCACAGCTTCGGGATGTGAATACGGCGCGTCGCACCGGCTGCCCCTTCCACGACGTCCGCGAGATGCTGAAGGAAGTCGGCTTGCGGCCGACCCGCCAGCGCTTGGCCCTCGGCTGGCTGCTGTTCGCCAAGGGCGACCGGCATGTGACGGCGGAAATCCTGCACGAGGAAGCCATCAAGGCGCGCTTCCCGGTCTCGCTCGCCACCGTCTACAACACCCTGCACCAGTTCACGGAAGTGAGCCTGCTGCGCGAGGTGGCGGTGGACGGCTCGAAGACCTATTTCGACACCAACGCCTCCGACCACCACCATTTCTTCGTCGAGGGCCAGAACGACCTCGTGGATATCCCGGCCGCTGACGTGGCTGTGAACCTGCTGCCCGAGCCGCCGGAAGGTTATGAGGTGGCGCGCGTGGACGTGGTCGTCCGCCTGCGCCGCAAGGGCACGAATCGCGCCTGATTCGCTTCTTTATCGCTGAGGGTTAGGCCGGGCATGTCCCGGCCTTTTTTGCGTCCGGACGCCGGCTCAGATGGTGCGCAGCGGCTTTTCCAGCACCGCCAGCACGCGGGGCAGTTCGTGGCCGCGCTTCAGGATGAGGCCAGTCTGCGAGACCACGCTGTAGATGCCCTGCTTGCGGGCGAGTCGGGGGTCCTTCTCGATGCGGTAGAGAGGGACGTCCATGGCGCGGCGAAAGATGCTGAACACGGCCTTGTCGCGTTGAAAATCAATGGCGTAGTCGCGCCATTCCCCTTGGGCGACCATGCGGCCGTAGAGGTCGAGAATCCGGTCCAGCTCGCGGCGGTCGAAGGTGACGCGGAGGGGAGCGGGGGACGGCGTGGAGGGCTGGACCGGCGAGGCGCCGCGCCGCTGCAGGACTATGGGTTCGATGTCTCCCATCGGGCCTCCTTGTCCTTGTCTGGCATCACTTTCCGGCGGGGCTGCCGGGGTTCGGACGCTTGCATTCCTTCATGATCCCTCCACCGGCGACCCCTTTCAAGGGCAATCCGTAGCCGGCTGCTCCCGATCGCCGGACGGTATCCAGATACCTATCACGCCAACGTCAATGGAATCACAGTGTCGCCGGAATTCGGCCAATCGCGTGCCGCGGCCCGGCGCGATCTTTCTTCGCGTAGCAGGGCCGGTTCGTGAAGCGCTCCGGTCTATCCCAGCCCCCCAGCCCCCCGGGGTGCATCCGAACCGGCCACTGCTACGCACCGACTTCAGACCCCCGATGTAGGCCATCCCCCGCGGATGGCCTTTTTTTTGGCCGACGCGGCGACGCATCTCGCGAGTCGAATCGACACCCGAGTCAGGAGCAGTTCAGGGGGGTAAAAGGGGCCGTTCAGGCCGGTTCGACAGCAGTTCGGTCGAATGCCGGTTCAGTCGAGCGGGAAGAGGGTCGCGCCGACGATCTGTCCGGGGCTGGCCGGGGTGCCGGTCTGCACCATCACCGCCACCGCATCCATGCCATCGCGATGGATGTCCTTCAGCGGCACCCGGAAGGTGCGGGCGTCGCCCTGCCAGCGGGCCACCCGGGTCCAGCCGCGCACCACATTGGCATAGGTGACGTTGCGTCCACCGTTCTCGCCCCGGCCGATGGAGACCGACTGGGTGCGGGCGACGGGGCAGGCCCACAGCTCGGCGCCATCCTCGATGGCGAGGGGCTGGGGCAGGGTGATCTCCAGCGCGTCGCCGTCCCGCTTCACCTCCACCGGGAGGGAGAGGCCGCCGGAGGCGCGGGCGGTCATGACGGCGCGCTGCACGGCGGCGCGGTCGCTGCCCTTGGCGGCGATCTGGCCGTCGATGACCATCTGGGGGGTGTAGATCTTCTTGTCCGGCCGCTGCTCGGCATAGGCCTTCTGGCGCAGGGAATGGCCGTGGAGGGCGAGGGTGTCCTTCCAGCCCACATAGTCCCAGTAGTCCACCGAGAGGGTGAGCGCGAGCACCTGCGGATCCTTGGCGAGATCGTTCAGCAGCGCGTCGGCGGGGGGGCAGGAGGCGCAGCCCTGGCTCGTGAACAGCTCCACCACCACCTTCGGCTGGCTCTGCGCCAGCGCCGGCGAAGCGGCGAGGGCGAGGACAAGCGCGAGGGCGGAGCGGTTCAACATCATGGAGCGCAATGCGTTGTTGGAATGTGTCTCCGGGATAGCGGACGGACGCAGCGCACTCCAGTCACAAAGGGGTGTCGCGACGGTATATTTTAACCCCTCTGCCTACGAAAACGCCGGCCCGACAGGCATCGGGCCGGCGTTCATCACGGTTCCGTCAGCGCCCCGCGGGGCGCCGCAAGATCAGGCCTGAAAGATCAGGCCGCCAGCGAGCGCAGCACGTAGGGCAGGATGCCGCCGTTGCGGAAGTAATCGAGCTCGTCCAGCGTATCGATACGGCAGATCAGCTCGACGTTCTTCACGGTGCCGTCGGCGAACTTGATCTCGGCGGTGAGCGTCTGGCGGGGCTTGAGGTCGCCCTCGATGCCCTTGAGGGTGACCACTTCGTCGCCCTTGATGCCGAGGCTCTGCCAGCTCTCGCCGTCCTTGAACACCAGCGGCACGATGCCCATGCCGACCAGGTTCGAGCGGTGGATGCGCTCGAACGACTGGGCCACCACGGCGCGCACGCCGAGCAGCTTGGTGCCCTTCGCCGCCCAGTCGCGGGAGGAGCCGGTGCCGTATTCCTTGCCGGCGAACACCACCAGCGGCACGCCTTCGGCGCGGTACTTCATGGCCGCGTCGTAGATGGGAAGCTGCGCGCCGTCCGGATAGTGGATGGTCACGCCGCCTTCCACGCCCGGCACCATCTGGTTCTTGATGCGGATGTTGGCGAAGGTGCCGCGCATCATCACTTCATGGTTGCCGCGGCGGGTGCCGTACTGGTTGAAGTCCACCGGGCGCACCTGATGGTCAATCAGGTACTGGCCCGCCGGGGACGCCTGCTTGATGGAGCCGGCCGGCGAGATGTGGTCGGTGGTGATGCTGTCGAGGAACAGGCCCATGATCCGGGCATCGATGATGTCCTTGACCGGCTCCGGCTCCTTCTGCATCCCGACGAAATAGGGCGGGTTCTGCACGTAGGTGGAGGCATCCTGCCAGGCGTAGGTCTGGCCGGTGGGCACCGCGATCTTCTGCCAGTGCTCGTCGCCCTTGAAGACGTCGGAATACTTTTCCTTGAACATCTTCTTGGTGACGTTCTCGCGGATGTACTGGGCCACTTCCTTGTTGGAGGGCCAGATGTCCTTGAGATAGACCGGGTTGCCGTCCTTGTCCGTGCCGAGGGGCTCGGTGGTCAGGTCGATCTGCAGCGAGCCGGCGATCGCATAGGCGACGACCAGGGGCGGGGAGGCGAGGTAGTTCGCCTTCACGTCCGGGTTCACGCGGCCTTCGAAGTTGCGGTTGCCGGAGATGACGGCGCCGGCCACGAGGTCGTTGGTGTTGATGGCCTCGGAGATGGCTTCCGGAAGCGGGCCGGAATTGCCGATGCAGGTGGTGCAGCCGAAGCCGACCAGGTTGAAGCCGAGCTTGTCGAGGTCGTCCTGCAGGTCGGCGGCCTTGAGATAGCCTTCCACCACCTGCGAGCCGGGTGCCAGCGAGGTCTTCACCCACGGCTTGGAGCGCAGGCCCTTCTTCACGGCCGCCTTGGCGAGGAGGCCGGCGGCGATGAGCACCGAGGGGTTGGAGGTGTTGGTGCAGGAGGTGATGGCGGCGATCACCACGTCGCCATGGCCGAGCGTGTAGTCGGCGCCGGAGACGGGAACGCGCTTGGCGGCCTCACCGGGCTTCTTGAACTCGCCTTCCAGCGCGGCCTGGAAGCCGGCCTTGGATTCGGAGAGCAGCACGCGGTCCTGCGGGCGCTTGGGGCCGGCCATGGAGGGCAGGACGGTGTCGAGGTCCAGCTCCAGCGTATCGGTGAACACCGGGTCCGGGGTGTCCTTCTTGCGCCACATGCCCTGGGCCTTGGAGTACTTCTCCACCAGCTCCACGCGGCTGTCCTTGCGGCCGGTCTCGTCGAGATAGTCGATGGTCTCGCGGTCCACCGGGAAGAAGCCGCAGGTGGCGCCGTATTCCGGGGCCATGTTGGCGATGGTGGCGCGGTCGGCGAGGGAGAGGTGCTCGAGGCCGGGGCCGTAGAACTCGACGAACTTGCCCACCACGCCCTTCTTGCGGAGCATCTGGGTGACGGTGAGCACGAGGTCGGTGGCGGTGATGCCTTCCTTCAGCTTGCCGGAGAGCTTGAAGCCGATCACCTCGGGGATGAGCATGGAGATGGGCTGGCCGAGCATGGCCGCCTCGGCCTCGATGCCGCCCACGCCCCAGCCGAGCACGCCCAGGCCGTTGACCATGGTGGTGTGCGAGTCGGTGCCCACCAGCGTGTCGGGATAGGCCACCTCGACCTTCTTGCCGTTGATCTCTTCCTTGCGGGTCCAGACCGTCTGGGCGAGGTATTCGAGGTTCACCTGATGGCAGATGCCGGTGCCGGGCGGGACGACGCGGAAGTTGTCGAACGCGTTCTGGCCCCACTTCAGGAAGCGGTAGCGCTCCTGGTTCTGCTTGTATTCTTCCTCGACGTTCTTGCCGAACGCCTTGTTGTCACCGAAGAAGTTCACGATCACTGAGTGATCGATCACGAGATCCACGGGAACCAGCGGGTTGATGCGCTCGGGATCGCCGCCGAGGGCCACCATGGCGTCACGCATGGCGGCGAGGTCCACCACCGCGGGAACGCCGGTGAAGTCCTGCATCAGCACGCGGGCGGGGCGATAGGCGATTTCCTTTTCCGCCTTGCCGCGGTTGTTCACCCAGTCGGCGACGGAGATCACGTCTTCCTTCGTGACGGAGCGACCATCCTCGAAGCGCAGCAGGTTCTCGAGCAGCACCTTCATGGAGAAGGGGAGCGCGGAAATGCCCGGAAGGCCATTCTTCTCCGCCAGCTCGAGATCGTAATAGACGTACTCTTTGTCGTCTACCGTCAGGGTTGTGCGGCACTTGAAGCTGTCGAGGGAGGTCACGGCTGGAAAACTCCGGTTCGATGATCGACCGAAACAGCACCTCCTTTGACGGTGGAGGTCTTTTCTCCACCACCTTGGACGGCGCGGCTGCGGGCTTTATAGAGCCATTTCAAAGCGCGGTCATGCGATAACAGCGTTGAATGTGCAATGCACCAAAAGGCAGGGGTCGGCAACGCATGACTGTCAAGGCGCTGGTAGGGGATAACCTTTCCTGCCGAAGAGGATTCAAGCTCCTGTTCGAGGGCCTCGCCGTGTCGGCGGCGGCCGGGCGGGCGCTCGTGGTGGTCGGGCCGAACGGGGCCGGCAAGTCCTCGCTGCTGCGCATCCTCGCCGGTCTGCTGGCCCCCACCGCCGGGACGGTACGCCTGGATGGGGGCGGGGAGAGTGTCGGCGAGCATCTGCATTATCTCGGGCATGAGGATGCGGTGAAGGGCGCGCTCACGGTGGCCGCCAACCTCGCCTTCTGGCGCACCGTACTGGGCGGCGGCGGGCTGGAGGTGGAAGAGGCGCTGGAGGAGGTCGGCCTCGGCGGCCTCGGCCGGCTGCGCGCGCAGGTGCTCTCCGCCGGGCAGAAGCGCCGCCTCGCCATCGCCCGCCTTCTGGTGGCGAAGCGCCCGGTCTGGGTGCTGGACGAACCGACCACGGCGCTGGATGTGAAGGCGCAGGCCCGCTTCGCCGCCTTCGGCCGCGCCCACCTCGCCGCCGGCGGCCTCCTCATCGCCGCCACCCACGCACCGCTCGACCTCGGCGAGACGGACGAACTCCGGCTGGGAGGCCGCCCATGATCGCCGCCTTCCTTGCCATCGTGCGCCGGGATCTGGCGCTGTCGCTGGGCGCCGGCGGGGGCGCGGGGCTGGGCGTGGTGTTCTTCCTGTCCGTGGTGACGGTGGTGCCGTTCGCGGTGGGGCCTGACCTCGTGCTCCTGGCGCGCATCGGCCCGGCCATCCTGTGGATCGGCGCGCTGCTGGCGAGCCTGATCGGGCTGGAGCGCCTGTTCGCCTCCGATGCGGAGGACGGGTCCCTCGATGCGCTCACGCTTTCCGCGCTGCCGCTGGAATTGACCGCCGCCGCCAAGGGCCTCGCCCACTGGCTCGCCACCGGCCTGCCGCTGGTGCTCGCCGCCCCCGTGCTGGCGCTGATGCTGAATCTGGAGCCGGCCGCCATCGGCGCGGTGGTGCTGACGCTGCTGGTGGGCACGCCGGCCGTGACCTTCCTCGGCCTCATCGGCGCGGCCTTTGCCGGGGCGTTCCGGCGGGGCGGGCTGTTGATCGCGGTGCTGGTGATTCCCCTCACCATCCCGGTGCTGATCTTCGCCGTCTCGGCGACTCAGGCGGCGGTGGTGGGGCCGGTACCCTTCGGCACGCCGTTCCGCGTGCTGGCGGGGCTCGCCCTGTTCGCGCTGGTGCTGGGGCCGGTGGCGGCTGCGGCGGCGCTGCGGGCGGCTAGGGCCTAGGGCCGGCCGCGCGGAGGTCGCGCGAGTTCCGCTCAGGCGCCGCGCGGAGTTCACGCGGGTTTCGCTCAGGCGCCGCGCGGGCTTGGGGGGAAGGACTATTCTGCGGCGGTGGGCGTGGCGGCGAGTTCCGCCTCCAGCTCCGCCACGGCCGCGCGCGTCGCCGCATCGGCGGCCTTCTCGATGGCGCGATAATTGGCGACGACCGACTGCCCCAGCGCCGTGAGCGCCGTGCCGCCGCCGTGCTTGCCGCCGGAGCGGGCGGAGACGAGCGGGGCGGGGAAGAGCGTGTTCAGCTCCTCCACCAGCTCCCACGCCCGGCGATAGGACATGTCCATCTCGCGCCCCGCCGCGGAGATGGAGCCGAGCGCCTCGATTTTCTCCAGAAGCTCGATCTTGCCGGGGCCGAGCCGGCCTCCGGGAGCAAGGTCGATTCTCACGCTCAGCGACGCCATGGAACCTCACACACGCAATCGCGCATCGGAACGCCCGGCGCTGCGCTGTATCCGCCGCGCGCAGCTTATCAAACCGGACGGTGCCTTGTCGTTATTCCCTTCGATATATAAGATCGACTCGCAGAACAGGAAGGGCACACACATGTTCATGCGCCAGCTCGAATATCTGGTGGCGGTGGCGCGCGAAGGGCATTTCGGGCGGGCGGCGGAGGCCTGCCGTGTGTCGCAGCCGGGCCTGTCCGCCGGCATCCGCAAACTGGAGGAGGAGCTGGGCCTGCCGCTGGTCATCCGCTCCCACCGCTTCCTCGGGCTCACGCTGGAGGGCGAGCGGGTGCTCGCCTGGGCGCAGCGCATGGTGGCCGACTATAACGGCATGCGGCAGGACCTCTCGGATGCCGCCACCGGCCTGTCCGGCACCCTGCGCATCGGCGCCATTCCCGCCGCCATCCCCGCCTTGCCGGCGCTGGTGAACGGCTTCTGCGCCCGCTATCCCAATGTGCGGGTGCAACTGCTCTCGCTCGCCTCCACCGCCATCCAGCGCGGGCTCGACACGCTCGATATCGATGCCGGCGTCACCTATTCCGAGAACGAGCCGCTGACCCGCGTGCGCTCCCTCCCGCTCTATGACGAGACCTACGTCTTCGTCACCGCCGCCGGCGCCTTCGCCGGCCGCAATGCCATCGGCTGGTCGGAGGCCGCGGCGCATCCCCTGTGCCTGCTCACCAGCGACATGCAGAACCGGCGTATCGTCGACCGCATCCTCGCTGAGGCGGGGGTGGCCTCCAATCCCCGCATCGAGGCCAACAGCTTCCTCGGCGTGTGGTCGCTGGTGCGCTCCGGCGCGTGGTCCGGCATCGTGCCCCACACCTATCTCGAAACCTTCGATGCGCCGGACCATCTCGTCGCCGTGCCGCTGGTGGACCCGGTGCACAGCCAGAGCGTCGGCGTCGTGACCTCGGACCGCGATCCGCAATCGCCGCTGGCCGGCGCCTTCATGCGCCACGCGGCGCGCCGGATGGGCGAGAGCGTCGCCCGTCCACCGGCCCTCACCGCCTGCGCCTGAGGGGGCTTATCGCAGGCGGCTATCAATCGTTGCCGCCAAACGATTGGACCGGCCGCCGCCCCCGCTCTTAACTCGCAAAAGCCGGACGCGACCTGCGCCGGCCTCAAGATGGAAGCGCGGCGCGGTGGCCTCAGGCCGCCCCGCGGATCGTCCCACATGCGTCCCGTTCCCACCGGCGCCGGCCTCCCACCCGGCGATCGCGGACGCGCGCCTCCATCGCCTCAAGGAGGAAACCATGGCCAAGGTTCTCTGCGTTCTCTACGACGACCCCATCGGCGGCCTGCCGAAGACCTATGCCCGCGACGACCTGCCGAAGATCGATCATTATCCCGGCGGCCAGACCCTGCCGACGCCCAAGGCCATCGACTTCATCCCCGGCACCATGCTCGGCAGCGTCTCGGGCGAGCTGGGCCTGCGCAAATATCTGGAAGCCAACGGCCACACGCTGGTCGTCACCTCCGACAAGGACGGCCCGGATTCGGTGTTCGAGCGCGAGCTGGTGGATGCGGACATCGTCATCTCCCAGCCGTTCTGGCCGGCCTATCTGACGCCCGAGCGCTTCGCCAAGGCGAAGAACCTCAAGCTCGCGCTCACCGCCGGCATCGGCTCGGACCATGTGGATTTGCAGTCGGCCATCGACCGGGGCGTCACCGTCGCCGAAGTTACCTATTGCAACTCCATCAGCGTCGCCGAGCACGTGGTGATGATGATCCTCGGCCTCGTGCGCAACTATCTCCCCGCGCACGACTGGGCTCGGAAGGGCGGCTGGAACATCGCCGATTGCGTCCAGCACTCCTATGATCTCGAAGCCATGAGCGTCGGCACCGTGGCCGCCGGCCGCATCGGCCTCGCCGTGCTGCGCCGCCTCGCGCCGTTCGACGTGAAGCTGCACTACACCGACCGCCACCGCCTGCCGGAAGCCATCGAGAAGGAGCTGAACCTCACCTTCCACGCCACCCGCGAGGAGATGTACCCCCACTGCGATGTGGTGACGCTGAACTGCCCGCTGCATCCCGAGACCGAGCACATGGTGAACGAGGAGACGCTGAAGCTGTTCAAGCGCGGCGCCTACATCGTCAACACCGCGCGCGGCAAGCTGTGCGACCGCGACGCCATTGCCCGCGCGCTGGAGAGCGGCCGGCTCGCCGGCTATGCCGGCGACGTGTGGTTCCCGCAGCCGGCGCCGGCCGATCACCCCTGGCGCACCATGGCGTGGAACGGCATGACCCCGCACATGTCCGGCACCTCGCTCACCGCCCAGGCCCGCTATGCGGCCGGCACCCGTGAAATCCTCGAATGCTTCTTCGAGGGGCGCCCCATCCGCGACGAATATCTCATTGTTGAGGGCGGCAAACTCGCCGGCGTCGGCGCGCACTCCTATTCCAAGGGCAATGCCACCGGCGGCTCGGAGGAGGCGGCGAAGTTCAAAAAGGCGGGCTGATCCACCGGCGCGGCGGCGGCTCTCCGGGGGCGCCGCCGTGCCATCGCCGTCATCCTCCCGCTTCTCGGGTGCTTGTCCCATGACGTTCCTTTTTTCCGGATCAGGAGCCTCCGGCCAGGGGGCGCCGCTGGCCCGGCGCGCGCTTGACGCCGGCCTTGCCGGGTTCGGGGCCTTTCTGGCGATTCTCCTTCTCGGCCTCGCTCAGGATGGGTCCGGCGTGCTGCTGCTGATCGCGCCCTTCGGCGCAAGCTGCGTCCTCGTCTTCGCGCTCCCCCAAAGCCCGTTGGCGCGGCCGCGCAATGTCGTTGGCGGGCATGTGCTGTCCACGGCCGTTGGCGTTGTCGTGCTGTCCTTTTGCGGCGCGGCGCCGTGGGCGGTGGCCATGGGCGTTGGTGTCGCCATCGCCGTGATGCTGCTGACCGACACCCTGCATCCACCGGCCGGGGCCGATCCCATCGTCGCCATGCTCATGGGGGCGTCCTGGACGTTCGCCCTGATGCCGGTTGCGGTGGGTGCCATGGCCATCGTGCTGCTCGCGACCGGCTTCCACCGATACGTGACGCGGCGTCCCTATCCGATCCGCTGACGCACCAAAAAAATGGCACCGGGGGCCTTTCGGCTCCCGGTGCCTCCGTTGCGAGATGCCACACGAGAGATGGGAAAAAGAGATCGAAAAACAAACGGATCAGGTGGGGTCGGTCGCTCGGCAGGAAAGGGGGGATCAGTTGAAGACGGGGGCCGCCTCGCCCGTGCGGCGGATGCTGGCGTGGGCGGCGGCCAGCGTCTGGAGCTGGCGACCGCCGAGGGCAAACGACACCTCGAAGCCGTCGGGCGTGGCGAGGGTGAGGATCAGGGTGGAGGGCTCGGACGCCTGCTCCACCCGCACCATGTGCGCGGGATAGACGAGGCGCAGGCTGTCGTCCTTGTATTGGGCGCGCAGCACCTCGGCCATCATCTTGGGCAGGGTCATCACCAGCGCGCGCAGGCAGTCCGACGGCAGGTTGAGCGACGCGCTGGAGCCATCCGGCTGGCTGAAGCTCATGCGGAACCGGCTGCCGTCCACCGCGACGTCGAACGACAGGAGATCCTGCCCGATGATGTCGTCCCGCTGGAGGCTCTCGTCCGTCATGGCGTCGGTCTTCATGGCGTCGATCCAGCCCCGCTTGTGCAATAGAGCTATATTCGTTCAGATATAGCGCATGTCAAGCGTCAACGGCGCTGACGTTTCGGCGGGGCGGGGACATCCTGATCCGTTCTGGCGCGCCCGATGCCCTCCACCACGATCCGGATCAGGCGCACAACGTCTTTCGCGTCGAACGGTCCGCCGGCCAACGCCGTCAGCATCGCCTGACCGTAGACGCCCAGCAGCACCAGGCTCATGAAGTTGGCGTCCTCATCCGCGCGGATCATGGCCTGGCGCTGACCGAGCAGCAGCACATCCCGAACCAAGCCTTGAAAGGACGACCGGTCCGCGGGCGGCTCCAGGCGCGGCCGCTCCGCTGGCGCCAGCGCCAGTCGGGCGAGTGAAGGATTGGCGAGGCACCAGCCGGCGCTGTCCAGCAGGATCGTCTCCAGCAGGCCCAGCGCATCCTCGCCTGCCGCCATACGGGCGCGATAGCCCTGATCCTGCGCTTCGGCCCGCGCGATCAGGTGGTGCGCGATCTCCTCCTTGGAGCCGAACAGGTTGTAGACCGTCTTGCGGGTCAGCCCCGCGCGGGAGGCGATCTCCTCCACCGATGCCGCCGCGAAGCCCTTTTCGCGGAACACGCGGTCAGCGGCATCGAGGATAAGGCCGCGCGACCGGTCGGTTCGCTTGACGCTGGGCATAATTATACTCATGTGTAATTTTATACAGGCGTGTATGCCAATCTGCGCGCGCGTACGCGCCCTCGCAATCGAAAGGTCGCCGCATGACGGCTTTGCAGGCTTTCGGACCGAACCTCTGGATCGCCGACGGGCCGGTCGTCACGGCCGGCGGCGGCTTCCACTATCCCACCCGCATGGCGGTGGTCCGGCTGACGGAAGGGTCGCTGTTCATCTGGTCGCCCGTGGCGCTGTCCGATGCGCTGCGGCGGGAGGTCGACGCCCTCGGTCCCGTGCGGTACCTGATCGCTCCGAACACCTTGCATGACCGGTTTCTCGGCGAATGGCAGGCGACCTATCCCGCCGCCCGCATCCATGCCGCCCCAGGGCTTCGCCAACGTCGCCCTGACCTCGATATCGCGGTCGACCTCGGCGAAGAGCCCCCCTCGGACTGGGCTGCCGACATCGACCAGACGCCGATGCATGGCAATCTGATCACCACCGAGGTGCTCTTCTTCCATCGTCCCAGCGCCACGCTCCTCGTCACTGACCTCATCCAGCACTTTGCTCCGACCTGGTTCACCGGCTGGCGCGCCTGGGTCGCCAAGATGGACCTGATGACCGCCCCCGAGCCGCAGGTTCCGAGGAAATTCCGTGTCGCTTTCGTGGACCGCGCCGCCGCCAGAAGGGGGCTTGAACGCATCCTGGAATGGCCGGTCGAGCGCGTGGTGATGGCGCATGCTGATCCCGTCCATGCCGATGGCCGCGCCTTTATCCGGCGCGCTTTCGGTTGGCTTGCTTGAGCGCGGCTTCCCGTCTTCAGGTCGTGCGCGAGCAGCAGGCGTCATCCCAACCGCCTCGTCGCTCACCCTTCCTTTACGATGGCGCGGTCACAATCTCGCCTGCGCTATTGAGGATAAGCCATGGCACACGCTGCCATCGAGAGTTCCGCCGTGACCTCCCTCGCCGCCCCGCTGACCGCGACCGCGTCCCATCCCGGCGTCGCGCCGACCATTCTTGTGTTCGATTCGGGGGTGGGCGGGCTGTCCGTCTTCCGCGAGGTGGCCAAGGCCCGGCCGGATGCGCGGCTCGTCTATGCGGCGGATGATGCGGCCTTTCCCTATGGCGCGCTCACCGACGACGTGATGCTGGAGCGTGTCGGCCATGTGGTGGACCGGCTGATCGCGGACGTTTCGCCCGATCTGGTGGTCATCGCCTGCAACACCATTTCCACGCTGGCGCTGCCGAGCCTGCGCGCGCGCCATGCGCTGCCCTTCATCGGCACGGTCCCAGCCATCAAACCGGCCTGCATCGCCTCCCGCACGAAACGGGTGAGCGTGCTCGCCACCCCCGGCACCGTGCGGCGGGACTATACGGCCGGCCTCGTGCGCGAGTTCGCGCAGGGCTGCGACGTGGCCCTCGTGCCCAGCGACCGGCTCGCCGGCCTCGCCGAGGCAGCCATATCAGGCGATCCGGTGGACGATGAGGACATCGCCGCCGAGATCGCGCCCTGCTTCGTCTCCGCCGGCGGCCGGCGCACCGATACGGTGGTGCTGGCCTGCACCCATTATCCGCTGCTGGTGGACCGCTTCGAGCGCCTCGCGCCGTGGCCGGTCACCTGGATCGATCCCGCGCCCGCCATCGCCCGGCGGGTGACGCAGCTCATCGGCCCGGCCGTGGCGCCACCCGATACGGCGCCGGTGCGCCTCATCTCCACGCTGCGGCCGTTCGAGCCGGAGCGTGTCACCGCCATCGTCGGCCGCACCGTGGCCGATCCCGAGGTGCTGGCCTCCGCCCGGCCGTTCGCCTCCCCCAGCTGATCCCGCCGAGGAACCATGACCGACGACCGATCCCGCCTCCTCATCGGCCGCCGCGCCTTCACCCTCGGTCTCGCGGGGAGCGCATTTCTGGCAGGTGCCGGGCTTTTCGCCCCGCCCGTCTTCGCCCAGCAGGCGGCGCAGCCCTTTCCCAAATGGGTCGAGACCTTCCGCGCCCGGGCGCGTGCCCGCGGCGTGTCGGATGCCACCTACAACAAGGTGTTCGGCGGCCTGAAGCCGGACACCTCGGTCTATGCGCAGGATCGCAACCAGGAAGAGTTCACCGAGCAGTCCTGGCAGTATCTCAACCGCCGCGTCTCCGACTGGCGCATCGCCACCGGCAAGCAGAAGGCGAAGCAATATTCCGGTCTGTTTGATCGAATCGAGCAGGCGTTCGGCGTCGATCGCCGGGTGATGCTCGGCTATTGGGGCATGGAGAGCGCCTATGGCGAGGTGCTCGACAATCCCAAGCACATGAAGCCCATCTTCAATTCGCTGGCGGCCTTGGCGTGGGGGGATGCGCGGCGGCGCAAATACTGGGAGGCGGAGCTTCTCAACGCCCTCGTCATCGTCGAGCGGGGCTGGGGCACGCCGCAGGAGATGACCGGCTCGTGGGCCGGCGCCATGGGCCACACCCAGTGGATGCCCGAGGTGTGGCTCAACATGGGCGTGGATTTCGACGGCGACGGGCGCATCTCGCCCTTCGGCAAGCCGGACGACGCGCTGGCGGGCACCGCCAACTATCTGGTGAAGCGCGGCAAGTACCGGCGCGGCGAGCCGTGGGGCTTCGAGGCGAAGCTGCCCGGCAATTTCAATTCCGACCTCGCCGACAACAAGACGCGCCGCCCGCTCTCCCAGTGGGGGGAACTTGGCCTCACCACCATCGAGGGGCAGTCCCTGTCCGCCTATGACGAGCCGGCGCGGCTCTGGCTGCCCGGCGGTCCCGGCGGGCCGGCGCTGCTGCTGCTCCACAATTTCTTTGCGGTGCGCTCCTACAACCCCTCGTCCAACTACGCGCTGGCGGTGGTGCACCTCGGCGACCGGGTGATGGGGGAGGGGCCGTTCGTCGCCTCCTGGCCCGGCGGCGAGCGGGCGCTGACGCTGGCGGAGATCCAGGAGATCCAGCAGCGCCTCACGGCGGCGGGCTTCAACACCGGCGGCTCCGACGGCCGCGTGGGCGCCGACACCATGCGCGCGGTGCGCGCCTTCCAGCAGAAGGCGGGAATCACGCCGGCGGACGGCTACGCCTCGCTCACCGTCCTCAACGCGCTGCGGCAGGGGCGGTAGGGGAATCAGCCCCGAGCCGCCTGCCCAAAAGAAATGGGCGCCTTGCGGCGCCCCTCTCGCGCAAAAGAAAAGGGCACCCGGTGGGTGCCCTATCCAGTCACGATGAACCACAAATTGTAGGTGGCGCGGTTCCGGTTGTCCAGACCCGCTGCGATCACCCGATCCAGATCACTTGATCTTGGTCTCGCGGAACTCGACGTGCTTGCGCACCACCGGGTCGTACTTCTTGAGCACGATCTTGTCGGTCTTGGTGCGGGAATTCTTCTTGGTGACGTAGAACACGCCCGTGTCCGCCGAGGACAGGAGCTTGATCTTGATGGTTGCAGCCTTGGCCATGTCTTGATCCCTGGGTGCCGCGTGCGGCGTGCGACCGTCTGGTTTTTGCAAACCGTGAGGTGGCGAAAAGAAGAACGGACGCGCTGCCGGTCTCCGGCGGCTCGTGGGCGCGGAAACTCTCTCAATGCGCCCCTAATGTCAAGGGTGGGCGACCCTTCCGCTGGATCACGCCTCCCTCCGACCGCGCATCATCAGCCGCACGGCGACGATGGCCGCATAGACGGCGAGCATGGTGGAGATGACGAAGGCGAAGCCATACGGGTTGTAGAGGTCCATGCCGGCGCCGGCCAGCGGCGGGCCGGCGATGAGGCCCACGGAATAGAGCATCACGAACGCCGCATTGGCGGCTGCGAGGTCCGCGCCATGGAAACGCTCGCCGAGATGGGCGAGGCCGACCGTGTAGAGCGAGCCCACCACGCCCGTGGCGAGGAAGATCATGGCCAGGAACCACGGGCTCGACACCGGCACGAACGGCAGCGTGAAAGCCCCCGCCGCGCCCGCCAGTGAGCAGCAGAGCAGCAGCACCCGCCGGTCCACCTTGTCGCTGATGAGGCCGATGGGGATCTGGAAGGCGACGTTGCCCAATACCGCCGCCGTCAGCAGCAGGGCGGCGCTGGTCTCGGCGAGGCCGAGGCGCAGGCCGTAGAGCGGCAGGAAGGTCATCACTGCCGTCTCGATGGCGCCGAACACCAGCGCCGCCAGCACCGCCGAGGGCGATCGCCGCACGAAGGTGAGCACGCCGTGGTGGCTGTCGTCATGGATGCGGGGGGTGATTCCCCGTGCCAGCAGGATGGGAATGGCGCCGAGTAGCAGCACGACGGCGCCGGCGAGGTAGGGCGCCCAGCCGGAGGCGCCGAGCACGCTGAGCATGGTCGGCCCCAGCGCCGCGCCCAGCGACAGCGCGGTGGCGTAGATGCCCATGATGAGCCCGCGCCGGTTGGGCGGGGCGAGGGCATTGATCCAGAATTCCGAGACCGCGAACAGGATGCACAAGGCCGCGCCGAAGGCGAAGCGCAGCGGGAACCACATGAGGAAGGACGGCGCCGCCTTGAACCCCACGAGGCTCGCCGCGGCGAGCACGATGGCGCCCACCAGCAGCGCGCGCAGCCCGATCTTGCGCACCATGAGCGGCACGAAGGGCGCGGTGAAGATGGTGGCGATGCCGGCCACCGCCGTGTTGATGCCGATCCACTTGCCGGTGACGCCGCGCGATTCCAGCTCCAGCGCCAGCAGGGGAATGGACAGGCTGATGCCGACGCCCACCACCGTGATGGCGGAGATGGCGGCCGCGATGGAGGCCGTCCGGCTCATGTGGCCGAGGGACCCGTGGGGAGCATGCATCGCGTTCGGCTTCAATCCAGGAGGGTGCGGACGAAGCGTCCGCGGACCATGGCGTAGGAGGGCACCGGCAGGCGCGGGCCGAAGCCGGCATCGATGCGGGCGGCCAGTTCCTCAAGCACCACGCGGGTGATGGTGGGAAGCTCCTGCTTCTCCGTCTCCGCGAAGGTCAGCCATGCAAGGTCGATGAGTTCGGACTCCTCGCCCACCAGCCCCTTCACCTCGTCGCAGACGGCCGTGGCGTCGGCGATGAAGAAGCGGGTGTCGAAGCGCCGGGGGCGGCGGGGCGGGGTGATGGCGCGGGCGACGAAGGTGAGGGCGCTCAGATCGGGGAACACCCCGCGCTCCTCGAACGCGCGCCAGTCATCACCGGGGGATTCTGGGGCGCCGCACTCCTTGGTGCCGACGAGCAGGCCGGTCTCCTCGTACATCTCGCGGATGGCGGCGGCGGCGAGGCCGCGCGCGCGGCCGAGGCTCGGGCGCTGCACGTGGGCCATCAGCCGGCGTTCACTGTCCGGATCGAGGCAGCCATAGACCGGCATGGCCTTGTCGGACTTCTCCAGCCTGCCGCCGGGAAACACGTAGACGCCCGGTAGGAACTTGAGCTTGGGATGCCGCCGGCCCATCAGCACGCGGGGCTTCTTGCCCTTGCTGTCGAGCAGGATGAGGGTGGCGGCGTCGCGCGGGCGCACGTTGGGAGAAGCCTGAAGGCGCTCGGCTTCGGTCAGGCGGGTAGCAAAATCGTTCATGATGCTCAGAGTATCGGACGGACGGCACGGATGACGGGGCGGACGGCACCCTCGGGGGGCGCCTCCCGTTCCTCACTGCCGGAATCGAAGCCGTGCATGCGCAGCGCCCATTGCAGGTTCACCAGCATGCCCTTCAGCGGCGGTAGCAGGGCGAGGCAGAGCACCAGCGTCAGCGGCAGCCAGAGGGAGAGGTGCACCCACAGCTCCGGCCGGTACAATTCCTCCACCAGCACCATCAGCGGGACCACGATGTGGCCCACCACGAAGATCACCGCATAGGGCGGCGCGTCGTCGGCGCGGTGGTGGTACAGCTCCTCGCCGCAGGTGGCGCAGAAGGGCGAGACCTTCAGATAGCTGGAAAACATGCGGCCGGCGCCGCAGGCGGGGCACAGGCCGCGCGCACCGCGCATCAGGGCGCCGGGCACCTCGCGGCGGGGCGGGGGAAGCTCGAACGCGCCGCCGGGCGCACCCGCGGCCTCGCCTGCCGCCGCCTCTTCGGGCGTCGCCAGCTTCTGGGTCACGGTCATGCCGGTCGGCGTGGTCACGGTCCTGAACCTCTCGGTCGCCCCTGAGGAGCGCGCTTCTCCAACGTTTTATCGGCCGGACGCCTCAGCGCCGGCCGGGTCCCGGCTTGGCCTTGCCAGGGCCGGCCTTTCCGGAACCTGCCTTGCCCGCCTTCGCACGGCCCGGCGCGGATCTCCCCGGCCGGCCCGCGAACCCGGAGGGCGCGCCGCGGCGCTGGGGGCCACCCCCGCGCGGACCCTTTACATAGGAGCCTTCGCTCAGAAGCTCAAACCGCAGCGCTCCGGCCACCGGCGCGGCCTCCACCAGCTTGACCTCCACCCGGTCGCCGATGCGGTGCATCTCGCCGGTACGGTCTCCCACCAGCGCCTGCCGCACTTCGTCGTACCGGTAATAGTCCTGGCCCAGGGTTGAGGCGGGAATGAAGCCGTCCGCCCCGGTGATGTCGAGCGCGACGAAGAGTCCCGCCTTGGTCGCCCCGGTGATGCGGGCGTTGAAGGTGGCGCCGATCTGGTCCGCCAGATGATGGGCGATGAGCCGGTCCACCGTCTCCCGCTCCGCCGCCATGGCGCGACGTTCCGTAACGGAAATGGCAGCCGCCACCTCGCCGAGGCTCTCGACGGTCGCGTCTTCCGGCAGCCCGTCCTTGCCCACACCCAGCGCCCGCACGAGGCCGCGATGGACGATGAGGTCCGCATAGCGGCGGATGGGCGAGGTGAAATGCGCGTAGCGGCGGAGATTCAGGCCGAAATGGCCGTAATTCTCGGAGGCATATTCCGCCTGGCTCTGGCTGCGCAGGATCACCTGATTCACCAGCGGGGCGGCGTCCGTGTCCTTCACCTCGTCCAGGATGCGGTTGAAGTGGGAGGGGCGCACCTGGTCTGTCTTGGGCAGGCCGATGTCCAGCGTCTTCAGGAAGTCGCGCAGGGCCGAGAGCTTGGCCAGCGTCGGGCCGTCATGGACGCGGTAGATGAGGGGGGTCTTCTTCTCCTCCAGCGTCTCGGCGGCGGCGACGTTGGCGAGGATCATGAATTCCTCGATGAGCCGGTGAGCATCGAGGCGCTCCGGCACCACCACCCGGTCCACCGTGCCGTCGGGCTTGAGGATGATCTTGCGCTCGGGCAAATCGAGATCGAGCGGCTGGCGGGCGTCGCGGGCCTTCTTCACGCAGGCATAGGCCGCATAGAGCGGCTTGAGCACGCCCTCCACCAGCGGATCGGTGATGTCGTCGGTGCGGCCTTCGATGGCGTTCTGCGCCTGCGCATAGGCGAGCTTGCCGGCCGAGCGCATGAGGATACGGTGGAAGCTGTGGCTGCGCTTGCGCCCATCCGCGCCGATGACGAGGCGCACCGCCAGCGCCGGCCGGTCCTCGCTGGGGCGCAGGGAGCACAGGTCGTTGGAGATGCGCTCCGGCAGCATGGGCACGACGCGATCGGGGAAATAGACCGAATTGCCGCGAATGAGCGCCTCGCGGTCCAGCGCCGTGCCGGGACGCACATAGGCCGAGACGTCGGCAATGGCGACGGTGACGATATAGCCGCCATCCTCGTCCGCCGCCGCATGCACGGCGTCGTCATGGTCCTTGGCGTCGGGCGGGTCGATGGTGACGAGGGGCAGGTCGCGCCAGTCCTCGCGGCCGCGCACGGTGATCTGCTTCGCCGCCTCGGCTTCCTTCACCACCACGTCCGGGAAGGCGTTGGGGATGCCGTGGGCGTGGATGGCGATGAGGCTCACCGCCTTCTCGGAGTTCAGCGAGCCGAGCTTTTCCTTCACCCGCGCGGTGGGCAGGCCGAACACGCGCTGGCGCATCAATTCGACGGTGACGAGATCGCCGTCCTGCGCCTCATGCTCGGCGCCGGGGGGCACCTGCAATTCGCGGCCGAGCTGCTTCTTGTCGATGGGGATGATGCGCCCGCCGCCGCCCTGCGGGGCCGCGCGGAAGATGCCCATGGTCTGCTTGCGGGCCTTCTCCAGCACCTTGATGACGCGGCCCACATGGGGGACCGCATGCTCGATGGAGCCTTCCACGATGCGCAGCAGCACCCGGTCCGCCAGTCCCGGCGCGGGGCCGGAGGCGCGGCGCGGCACCTGGACGAGAATGGGCGGCGCCTCGCCCTGGGCCTCGGAGTCCCATTCCACCGGAATGGCCACCAGCTCGCCGTCGCCGTCGCGGGAGACGATGTCGGCCAGCACCACCGCCGGCAGCGCGCCGGGCACATGCAGGCGCCGCCGCTCGCGGCTCACCGTGCCTTCTTCCGAGAGGTCGCGCAGCAGCTGCTTCAGTTCCACCTTCTGCGCCGGCGAGAGGCCGAAGGCGCGGGCAATCTCGCGTTTGCCCACCTCGCCGTTCTGGGAGGCGATGAAGGCCAGCACCTGCGCCTTTGTCGGCATCTCGCCGGTGGCCAGCGGCGCAACGGCAAGCGCCGCCGCCTCATGGGCCGCGGCGGCCTGCTTGCGCGCGGCACGGGATTTCGTCGCGCGCAGCGGCTTTTCCGCGCGCGATGTCTTGTCTGCGCGCGCTATCCTGGCGGCGTGGCCGTCCTTGCTGGAATGGCGGGTGGGCGGCTTGGTGGGGCGCTTCGGCAATGGGTCTTTCCGGTTTCCTGCGGACGCTACCCGGAACACGCCCCGGCCGCCAGTGGTGGGTTTCCGTGGGGCTGCGGCCCCCGGGCCTCAAGCACTCCGTTGCCCGGACAAGCGACGGCGCAGCGGGAGCGCCGATCCGGAGTCCAGCGCAATCATATCCGCTTGTCATCGCCCGGCTGGTCCGGGCGATCCACCGAGCCGCTGGAGCAATGTCCGAAGGATTTTCCGGGCCGAACCGTGGATCGCCCGGACCAGCCGGGCGATGACGGCTACGCGGGAACTCTTGCGCTGGGCCTCGGATCAGCGCTTCGGCTGCGCTTCGTGCGTCCGGAGCGCGAGAGCGGGGCGGGCCGCTCGCCCCCCCTCTCCCCTTGCGGGAGAGGGGTTGGGGGTGAGGGGGCCGGTGCCGCCATCCCGGTGGCTGAGCGGGGGGAGACGCACCCCTCACCCCAGCCCTCTCCCGCAAGGGGAGAGGGGGCTTGGCCGGTTCGTGTGGGAGGCACATGCACTCCATTCGGTGCACCGCACCTTCGCTCAGCGGCCGGGAAGGGTTCCCTTGAGTACCGGCTGGGGCTAGAACGGCTTGTGTCCCGCGCGATGCCGTTTTCCCCCGCAAGAACTGCCCCATGAACCCCGGCCTCCTGCCCGCGGTCGCATGTGCGCGCCTTCTGGCGTGGCTCGGTCGGCGGAGCGCGCCGGCGGTGGCGGTGAGCGTGTTCATCGGGCTGGCCGTGCCGCCGTTCGCGGCGCTGGCGAAGCCGCTGGTGGTGCCCACCATCCTCGCGCTGCTGGTGCTGGCATTCGTGCGCACCTCCATGGCCGGGGCCTTCACCGCACGTCGTGCAGGCATCGCAGTGCTGGCCTGCGCCTGGGTCATGCTGGTGCTGCCGCTGGCGATGGGGCTGGCGACGCGGCTTCTGGGCGAGCCCAACGCCATCGTCCTCGCCCTCATCATGCAGGCCTCGGCCCCGCCCATCATGTCCGCCCCCGCCTTCGCGGCCCTGCTCGGCCTCGATGCCCGGCTGGTGCTCGTGACCATGCTCGGCGGCATGGCGCTGACGCCGCTCACCGCGCCGGGGCTGGTGTTCCACTTCTCCGGCGGCGCGCTGGCGCTCGATCCGCTGGCGCTGGCGCTGCGGATCGCCGCGGTGGTGGGCGGGACGATGGGGGCCGGCCTCCTCATTCGTCGGCTCTTGGGCCTGAAATGGGTGGAAGCCATTTCCGCCCATCTCGACGGGCTCAACGTGGTGCTGCTGGGCCTTCTTGCCGTGGGGCTGATGGACGGCGTGACCCACGCCTTCCTCGACCAGCCCGCCTTCATGGCGGGGCTGGTGGCGCTGGCTTTCTGCGTCTCGCTGCTGGGCTTCGGCGCGACCGCGCTCGTCTTCCGCGCCGTCGATCCGGGCGATGCGATGATGCTCGGCTTCTGCGGCGGCCATCGCAACATGGCGGTGGTGATCGCCGCCACCGGCGCTGTCCTGCCGCACGAGACTTGGCTTTACGTTGCGGCAGCGCAATTCCCCATCTACCTCCTGCCGGTGGTGATGCTGCCGCTGGCGCGGCGTGTGAGCGCCGCCGGCCGCCGCAAGGCGTGACCCGCGCGGCTACCCCCCGCCGCCGTCATCTGCTAGACGAGCCGCCTGCCTGACATTTTGACGAGCACCGCCCCATGATCCCGCGTTACAGCCGGCCGGAAATGGCCTCCATCTGGTCCCCCGAGGCCCGCTTCCGCATCTGGTTCGAGATCGAGGCCCATGCTGCCGACGCCATGGCCGAGCTTGGCATCGTCCCGAAGGAGGCCGCAGCCAAGATCTGGGAGCTGGGCGGCAAGGCCGAGTTCGACGTGGAGCGCATCGACGCCATCGAGCGCGAGGTGAAGCACGATGTCATCGCCTTCCTCACTCACCTCGCCGAGTTCGTGGGGCCGGAAGCGCGCTTCGTCCATCAGGGCATGACCTCGTCCGACGTGCTGGACACCTGCCTCGCCGTGCAGCTCGCCCGGGCCGCCGACCTGCTCATCGCCGACGTGGACAAGCTGCTGGCGGTGCTCGAACGCCGGGCGTTCGAGTTCAAGCTGACGCCCACGGTGGGTCGCTCTCACGGCATCCATGCCGAGCCGACCACCTTCGGCGTGAAGCTCGCCATCGCGGCGGCCGAGTTCCAGCGTTCGCGCGCCCGCCTCGTGGCGGCGCGGGAGGAGATCGCCACCTGCGCCATCTCCGGCGCGGTGGGCACCTTCGCCCATATCGATCCGGCCGTTGAGGCCCATGTGGCGGAAAAGATGGGGCTGAAGGTGGAGACGGTCTCCACCCAGGTCATCCCGCGCGACCGGCACGCCATGTTCTTCGCCGTGCTCGGCGTGGTTGCCTCCTCCGCGGAGCGCCTCGCCACCGAGGTGCGGCATCTCCAGCGCACCGAGGTGCTGGAGGCGGAGGAGTATTTCTCCCCCGAGCAGAAGGGCTCCTCGGCCATGCCGCACAAGCGCAACCCGGTGCTCACCGAGAACCTCACCGGCCTTGCCCGCATGGTGCGCGCCTATGTGACCCCGGCGCTGGAGAATGTGGCCCTGTGGCACGAGCGGGACATCTCCCACTCCTCCGTCGAGCGCATGATCGGCCCCGACTCCACCGTGACGCTGGACTTCGCTTTGTCGCGCCTCACCGGCGTGATGGACAAGCTGGTCGTCCATACCGACAACATGCAGAAGAACATGGACAAGCTGGGTGGTCTCATCCACTCCCAGCGCGTGCTGCTGGCCCTCACCCAGAAGGGCGCCAGCCGCGAAGACAGCTATCGCCTCGTGCAGCGCAACGCCATGCGCGTCTGGCGCGGCGAGGGCGACTTCCGCACCTTCCTTCTGGAAGACGCGGATGTGCGCAAGTACCTGTCCGAGGAGGACATCAACGAGAAGTTCGACCTCGGCTACCACTTCAAGAACGTGGACAACATCTTCAAGCGGGTGTTCGGCCGGGCTTGAGGGAGCGCGCAAAGAGGGCGTGCAGGGCACGCCCCTGAGCCCCGGACAAGCGACGGCGATAGCCGGAGCGCTGATCCGGGGCCCAGCGCAAGGGTCCGCCGAAGGCGCTTCGTGATCTGAGGCTCTCGGGAGTTGACCGCTTCGCGGGCGTGCTTGCGCTGGGTCCCGGCTCTCCTTCCGCTGCCGCTCCAGTCGGCCGGGATGCGAGATTGGCTCCCACGCGAGCACGCGGCGCCGGCACAAGAACCGCCGTCATGGCCGGGCTTGTCCCGGAAGTCGGCTGTTGCCGACTTCCGTCCCCAAGAACGAAACCCGCAAACATGCGGGTTTCGGCCATCCACGTGGTGCGGCCGGGAAAAAGTCTGCGGACGGGAGCGCCATCGGCCCGACGTGGATACCCGGGACAAGCCCGGGCATGACGTTAAGAGCTGAGCGAAAGCGCCGTTGCCCATAAGGGCGGCGGAACGCGCCCGACACGCCCCCTACCAGTCCGCGCCACCCGCCCCCAGCCGCTGCACCGGCAGCCCCTCACCCTCCAGCGCCTTCTGGATCAGCTCCGCGTGCGCCTGGTCGCGCGTTTCCACCGTGAGGTCGAGGCGGGTGCCCTTGGCGGGGACGTCGAGGAAGGTGCGGCGGTGGTGCACCTCAAGGATGTTGGCGCCGAGCTTGCCGAGCAGGGTGGCGATGCGGCCCAGCATGCCCGGCCGGTCGAGGATGGTGAGGCGGAAGGAGACGATGCGCTCTTCCCGCTCCAGCTCGCGCAGCAAGATGCCGGCGATCATGCGCGGGTCGATGTTGCCGCCGGAGACCACGAGGCCCACCGTCTTGCCCTTGAAGCGCTCCGGCTCGGCGATGAGGGCGGCGAGGCCCGCGGCGCCGGCGCCTTCGGCCAGTGTCTTCTGGTGCATGAGGAAGGCGTTCACCGCCCGCTCCAGCGCGGTTTCGTCCACCAGCACCACATGGGGCACGAGGCGCCGCACGATCTGCGCGGTGATCTCCCCCACATTGCGCACGGCGATGCCCTCGGCCAGCGTGGGGCCGCCGCAGGGGCGGGCCTCACCGGTCATGGCGGTCCACATGGCGGGATAGAGCTGGGTCTCGACGCCCACCACCTGCGTGGCGGGCGAGCGGCCGGCGAAGGCCACGGCCATGCCGGCGATGAGCCCGCCGCCGCCGATGGGCACCAGCACAGCGTCGAAGGCCGGCCCGTCCTCGATCATCTCCAGCGCCACCGAGCCCTGGCCGGCGATCACGTCCACATCGTCATAGGGGTGGACGAAGACGCGGCCCTGCGCCTTGGAGATGCGCTCAGCCTCCTCATAGGCGTCGGCCACCGTCTCGCCGAACAGCACCACCTCGGCGCCGAAGGCCTCGGTGGCGGCCACCTTCACCTGCGGCGTCGTCTCCGGCATCACGATGAGGGTGGAGATGCCGAGCCGCGTGCCGTGATAGGCCACCGCCTGCGCGTGGTTGCCGGCCGACATGGCCACGGCGCCGCGCCGCGCCTCCTCCGGCGTGAGGCGCGAGAGCTTCACCAGCGCGCCGCGTTCCTTGAAGGAGGCGGTGGCCTGAAGGTTCTCGTACTTCACATAGACCTCGGCGCCGGTGAAGGCGGAGAGGCGCGGGGCGCGCAAGGTCGGCGTGCGCAGCACCGAGGCGCGCACCAGCGGCCACGCGCCCTCCACGTCCGCCAGCGTGACGGGCAGGTCCTTTTCCCGGTCGATTTCCAGCGCCGTCGCGGGCACGGTCATAAGTCTTCTCCCGCGAGGGGCCTCAGCCCCGTTCGGCCAGAGCCTGCGCCACGCGCGGCGCGAAATAGGTGAGGATGCCGTCGGCGCCGGCGCGCTTGAAGGCGAGCAGGCTCTCCGGAATGATGCGGTCGCCGTCCACCCAGCCGTTGCGGATGGCGCCCTCGATCATCGCGTATTCGCCGGACACCTGATAGGCGAAGGTCGGCAGGCCGAAGGTCTCCTTCAGCCGCCACACGATGTCGAGATAGGGCAGGCCGGGCTTCACCATCAACATGTCTGCGCCTTCCTCCACATCGAGGGCGGCCTCGCGGATGGCTTCCAGCCCGTTGCCGGGGTCCATCTGGTAGGTGCGCTTGTCGCCCGAGAGGGTCTTGGCGGTGCCGATGGCGTCGCGGAACGGGCCGTAGAAGGCGGAGGCGTACTTCGCCGCATAGGACATGATCTGCACGTCCTCGAAGCCGTTGGCGTCGAGACCGGCGCGGATGGCGCCGACGCGGCCGTCCATCATGTCCGAGGGGGCGATGACGTCCGCCCCGGCCTCGGCCTGCACCAGCGCCTGACGCACGAGGAGTTCCACCGTCTCGTCATTGAGGATGCGGCCATCCTCCAGCAGGCCGTCATGGCCGTGGCTGGTGAAGGGGTCGAGCGCCACGTCGGTGATGAGGCCGAGGTTGGGGATCTCGGCCTTGATGGCGCGCAGGGTCTGGCAGACGAGGTTGTTGTCGTTCAGCGCCTCGCTGCCGGTGGGGTCGCGGCGGGAGGGATCGATATAGGGGAAAATGGCGAGGGCCGGGATCTTCAGCTTGGCCGCCATCTCGGCCGCGCGCACCGCTTCGTCCACCGTCAGGCGCTCGACGCCGGGCATGGAGGGAATGGGGGTGCGGGTGGCCTGGCCGTTCATCACGAAGATCGGCCAGATCAAATCGTCGACCGTCAGCGTCGCCTCGCGCACCAGCCGGCGCGCCCAGTCCGTCTTCCGGTTCCGCCGGGGGCGGTGGACGAGGCCGAGCCGGCTGGCGGTGGCCTCGGCTTCGGAAACGGCATGCAGGCGGGGCTGGGAGAGGGGCATGATGCGCTCGTTCTTCGTTCGCCCGCGAACGGGCACCGAGCGGACCTTATAGACCCCCGGCCTGCCGCCCGCGAGTGGCGCGCGGCAGAGGGTCACGGCAAGTTCAGCGTGTGCGCCGCCGCACGGCCCAAGGTGCGCCCGCGCACAACCACGGTGCGCCGGCCCGCGTTGACGCTCCCTCCGGCCGCGTCTAACCCTGCCGGCGGGCGTTCGCCGCTCAGCGGCGGCAAGGGAGGGATGAATGACCACGGAGCCTGAAGTCCTGCTGGAGGTGAAGGGCGAAGCCGGTGTCATCACCCTCAACCGTCCGAAGGCGCTCAATGCGCTGAACCTCTCCATGGTGCGCGAGATTCTGCCGCGCCTGCGGCAATGGGCGCAGGACCCGGCCGTCACCCGCGTGGTCATCAAGGCGGCGGGCGAGAAGGCCTTCTGCGCCGGCGGCGACGTGCGCACGCTCTATGACCTCGGCCGCGCCGGCAACACCGCCGAATCGCTCGCCTTCTGGCGCGAGGAATATGTCCTCAACGACTATATCGGCAGCTTCCCCAAGCCCTATGTGGCGCTCATCGACGGCATCTGCATGGGCGGCGGCTTCGGCCTCTCGGCCCATGGCGCGCATCGCGTGGCGGGCGACAAATATCTGTTCGCCATGCCGGAGGTGAATATCGGCCTGTTTCCGGATGTGGGCGGCACCCATGTGCTGCCGCGCCTGCCCGGCGCGTTCGGCGTGTTCCTGGCGCTGACCGGCACACGCATCCGCGCCGCCGAGGCCTTCGCCTGCGGCCTTGCGACCGACGTGGTGCCGAGCGCCGCCTTCCCGGCGCTGGAAGAGGCGCTGTGCGCGGGCGGCGACGTGGAGCGCATCATCGCCGATCACCGCATCGAGCCCGGCCCCGGCGCCTTCGCCGACCGGGCCGACTTCATCGCCGACGCCTTCGGGCGGGGCCATCTCGCCGGCATCCTCGGCGCGCTGCAGGCGGCGGCGGAGGGCGAGGGACCCCATGCGGCGTTCGCCACCACGCTCCTCACCGACATCGCCGGCAAGTCGCCCACCAGCCTCTCCATCACCATGGAGCAGATGCGGCGCGGGCCGGCCCTCGACCTTGGGGACTGTCTGAAGCTGGAATTCCGGGTGGTGAACCGCGTCGCGGCGGGGCATGATTTCTACGAAGGGGTGCGCGCGGTCCTCGTCGATCGCGACAACGCGCCCCAATGGCGGCCGGCGACCCTCGCGGAGGTGGACCCGGCCGTCATCGCGGCGCATTTCGATCCCATACCCGACGAACTGGAACTTCTGGCCCCCGGCACATGAGTCATTACGATCCCATCGACGCCAGCGCCCGCGCCCAATGGGAAAATCTCTCGCCCTGGCGGCGGCGGCTGTTCCTGTTCCTGCGCGGGGTCGCGGCCTTCCTGCTGCTGGAAGGCATCATCCACTGGGCCGTCATCCTCGGCATCGGCGACGGGCCGGCGAGCCGGTTCGAGGCCATGCCCATGGCCGCGCAGGCGGCGGTGATCTGGGCGGCGATCATCGATCCCATCGCCGGCGTCGGGCTGTGGCTGCGGGCCGGCTGGGCGATCGTGCTGTGGCTCCTGGCGACGCTGACGCAGGTGGTGCTCGGCATCTGGGCGCCGGCCGGCATGACGCGGCTGATGCTGTTCACGCTGGTGGAGCTGGCGCTGGTGGTGGCCTATGCCGTTCTCTCCATCCGCGCCGCGCGGGAGAGCGACCAGGACTGAGCGTCCGGACCTGACGCATTTCCTTCACGCAAACGGTATTCCTTGCGCCGGCAAATGCTGTGACGGAGGCGGGAATGGACGAAGCGCTCTGGAACGAGATGGACGGCTTCATCGTCGAGAAGCTGCTGCCGGCGGACCCGGTGCTCGACGCCGTGCTGGCCGCGTCGGAGGCCGCCGGCCTTCCGGCCATCAGCGTCTCGGCGGCGCAGGGGCAGATGCTCCACATCTTCGCCCGCATGATGGGTGCGCGGCGCATCCTCGAAATCGGCACGCTCGGCGGCTACAGCACGCTCTTCCTCGCCCGCGCGCTGCCTGAGGGCGGCACGGTGGTGACGCTGGAGGCGGACGCCCACCATGCCGAGGTCGCCCGCGCCAATTTCGCCCGCGCGGGACTGTCTGACCACATCGACCTGCGGGTCGGCCCGGCCATCGAGACGCTGCCGGTGCTGGAGGCGGAAGGGGCGGGGCCGTTCGACCTCATCTTCATCGACGCCGACAAGCCGAGCAATCCCGCCTATCTCGACTGGGCGCTGCGCCTGTCGCGGCCGGGCACGCTCATCGTCTGCGACAACGTGGTGCGCGCCGGGCGGGTGCTCGATGCGGCGAGCACGGACGCCTCGGTCATCGGCATCCGCCGCACCTACGAGATCGCGGGCGCAGAGCCCCGCCTCACCGCCACGGCGGTGCAGACCGTCGGCGCCAAGGGCTATGACGGGTTTGCGCTGCTGCTGGTGGAGTGAGGGCGGGAGCCGTTTCTCGTCGCCCTTACGCTCTCGCCTGACCTATCCGGCCGTCATGCCCGGGCTTGTCCCGGGCATCCACGTGGTGAGGCTGGGGATAGTCATCCGACCAATGCGCGGTCGGCCCGACGTGGATGGCCGGGACAAGCCCGGGCATGACGGCGCGACTGGGTGAAGGAGCACCGTGCCCGCCCTTTCGAGCGGATGTCCGGACGAGCGCTTTACGACCAGCTGCCGAGATACGCCAGCGTTGCGATGACGAGGATGATCGCCACGATGATCCAGTGGCGGGCGGCGAATTTGTGCAGGATCATGGGGCTCGTCAGTCGTCGTTGGAGGCGTTGAGGTCCTGGGCGCGGATGCCTTCGTCCCTGGGGACGATCTGCACGCCCATGCTGCCGCCGTTCAGGAAGGCGATGCCTTCGGCCTCCAGCGTGGCGCAGAGGCGGGTGCGTGTGGAGGAGAGGGCTTCCAGCGTGACGGCATCCTGCTCCACCACTTTCACGGTGTCGGCGGTCACGCCGGTGCGCTCGGCCAGATCCTTGCGCGACCAGCCGAGCAGGGCGCGGCCGGCCTTGATCTGGCGGCCGTTGACCATGGAATGCGGCACGAAATCCTCCCGTCGTTGGGACCGGAAGATGGCACGCTGTCCCGCCCGCCACAATGCACGGGCAGCGGCAGGCTTAACGCGGGCGCCTCAGAACTTTTCCACCCAGGGCCGCAGGTCCAGCTCGCAGGTCCAGGCCGAGCGGTGCTGGCGGTGGACGGCAAGATAGCTCTCGGCGATGGCGTCGGGATCGAGCCACTTGTCCGCCGGCCCCGGCTCCCCCGCCGTCGCCCAGGACGAGGCGATGCCGCCGTCGAGGATGAAGTGGGCCACATGGATGCCGCGCGGCCCGAGTTCCCGGGCAAGGCCCTGGGCCAGCGCGCGCAAAGCGAACTTGGCCATGGAGAAGGGCACCGAGTGGGGCATGGCCTTCACGCTGGCGGTGGCGCCGGTGAAGAAGAGCGAGCCCTTGCCCCGCGCCAGCATCCGCCGTGCCGCCGCCTGCGCGGTGAGGAAGCCGGCGAAGGCGCCGACGGAATAGGCGTCCATCACGTCGGCCGGGTCCAGCACTTCCACCGGGCCGCGATAGCGCATGGCGGCGTTGAACACGACGAGGTCGGGCGGGCCGAAGGCCTTTTCCACTTCGGCGAATATGCCCTCGATGGCGGCCGCATCCTGGGCATCGGCCGCCCAGGCGCGGGCGCCGGTCTCGGCGATGAGGGGCGCGAGCTTCTCCACGTCGCGCGCCACGAGGGCGATGCGGAAGCCCTCGCGGGCGAGCCGGCGGGCGAGGGAGGCGGACAGCCCCTTGCCTGCGCCGACGATGATGGCGGTCTGGGCGGCGGTCTCATCTGTCACGGGTCGAACTCCGGCTTCGGCCGCACCCCGGCAATGCACCCGGCGCGGCGCCTCGACTGATTATTGGGGCGGGCTGCGGCGCTCTCAGGGCGCGGCGAACAGGGGCTCTATGCCTTCCGTGTCGATATAGACGACGCCATCTTCCACCTTCACCGGATATTCCGCGAGCGCGCTTTCCTGCGGCTCGACGGGGGCGCCGGAATTCAGGTCCCAGGTCCAGTGATGGAGCGGGCAGGTGAGGACGGTGCCGTCGAACTCGGCCTCGTTGAGCGGCGTGTTCGAATGGGGACAGACGCCCTGGAAGGCACGGATCTCCCCATTGTCGGGCCAGGCGAGGACGATGAGGTGACTGTCGGCGATCACCAGCCGCATGCCGCCTTCGGCAACGGTTTCCGCTTTGCAGACGCGCGTGAACATCTTCAAAAACTCGATCGGCTAAGAATGGGCGGATCATCGCGCGTTGCGGTGCAAGAGGAAAGAGCCAACCGCGCCGCCGCCTCTGCCGCGGTGCGAAAGCGGCATGGCCAAAGCGCGCGAAATCTGTGAAGCTGTAGGTGCTTATTCATCGGGAGCGTTTTGCTCCGTTCGCGTGCCTGTCTCCTTTCGCCTGCCCCTTTGCCTTTCACCTTTGCCTCTGGACGTTCTTTCATGATCCTGCCCGAAAACAGCCGGCTGAAGCCGTTCCTCCTCCAGCGCCGCGACCAGCTCGCCAAGGCTAAGGCCCGCCGCTCGCTGGGCCAGATCCAGGGCAAGGTGGGCGAGATGCCCATGACGCGCGGCTTCCACGGCGCGCTGGCCGCCGCCTTCCGGGCCACCGGCAAGCCCGGCATCATCTGCGAGCTGAAGGGCGGATCACCGTTCGAGCCGGCGCTGAAGACCATGGTGCCGTACAAGGCGCTGGCCGAGGATTTCGAGGCGGTGGGCGCGGCGGCCCTTTCGGTGGCGGTGGAGCGGCAGTCCTTCCGCGGCTCCTATTCGGACCTCGCCACCGTGCGCGGCGCGGTGGACCTCACCATCCTCGCGCAGGACATCATCTACGACGTCTACCAGATCCTGGAGGCGCGCCTCGCCGGGGCGGATGCGGTGGTGCTGTCGGCTGCGCTGCTCGGGCCGGACCTTGCCGCCTATCGCGAGCGCGCATCCTCCATCGCCCTCGACGTGCTGGTTCAGGTGCATACCCCGGCGGACGTGGAAACGGCGCTGGCGGCGGGGGCGGATTTCATCTGCGTCACCAACCGCAACATCCACACCTTCGAGCTTGTGCCCGGCACCTGCGAGGCGCTGATCCCGCTCATCCCGCCAGAGAAGGCGTTCGTGGTGGCGGAAGGCGGCCTCGGCACCGCCGAGGATCGCGCGCGGCTCGGCGCGGCCGGCGCCAAGGCGCTGATGATGGGCACCGCCCTGATGGGGGATGAAGACCCCGCCGGAGTGCTGGAGAAAGTGCTCGGCATCGAGACGGTAGGCTGACGGACGCCTCCCCGCCATCTGGCCCGCTTCCTGCTTGGGAGAGACCGGCGCGTGCTCCGGGCGACGGCGGAAGCGCGGCGCCGCAGCACGTCGGCAGCGGCTTGCGCGTGGTCTTTCAAGGACTTGCGCCGGACGCGCGGACGTGCCCCCGGAACAGGACAGGAGGCTCGGCGTGCCGCTCTACAATTTCCATTGTCCCGATTGCGACAAGGAGTTCGAACTCCTCATCTCGTCGTCCGACACGCCCGTCTGCCCCTCGTGCGGCAGCACCCGCGCCGAGCAGATGGTGTCGCGCATCGCGCCCGACCAGAAGCTGAAGGCGGTGGCCAAGGCGTGGCGCGCCCAGGCGACGAAGGAAGGCCACACCAGCAATTTCGGCAGCGGCGGCCCCAAGCGCTGACGCCGGAGGTCAGAAGGACGGGCGGGCGATCCCGAAGAGGCGGCCGGGGCACGGTAAATGCTTCAGGCTTCTCCATCTGGATCGTTGGCCGAAACCCGCCGGGATCGAGGGCGGCCGGAAGGCGGTCCATGCTCTCGCCCCGGGTGCCCCCTATGACCCAGCAGCCTTCCGCCCAGAAGTTCGCCGCAGCGCCGTTCGCGCTCGCCCTCGATAGCGACGGCGATTACGTCTCGCCGGCCCATCTGCGGACGCCGTTCCGTTCCTTCCTCGTGAGCTGCGATCGCGGCGTCTACTGGCTCCGCATGCCGGGCGGCGCCGGGAAGACCCAGTTCGTGCGCGGCATCATCGCGCGCCGGACGGGCAAGGAAGGCAGCCTGGAGGGGATCGACAGCGCCATCTCCAGCGGTGCCCGCGCCATCGCGGCGGGCCTCACGGCGCAGGCGAGCCCCGCCGCGCTCGTGGAGGCCCTGAAGGCGGCCTTCGAGGCTGAGCACGGCCTGCCCGCGCCCGAGGCTTCGGGCGCATCGGAAAGCCCGGAGGCCTTTGCCGGCTGGCTCGCGGCCCTCGCCGTCGTGGCGGCAGGGCAGGGGGCGAAGCGTCTCGTCGTGTGCATCGACGGGATCGAGGCGGCGGACGACCTCACCCTC
Organism: Xanthobacter aminoxidans; assembly: GCF_043193615.1. Lineage (NCBI taxonomy): Bacteria > Pseudomonadati > Pseudomonadota > Alphaproteobacteria > Hyphomicrobiales > Xanthobacteraceae > Xanthobacter > Xanthobacter aminoxidans. The sequence goes on from NZ_JBAFUS010000002.1 coordinate 1,021,239, forward strand.
TCTCTCCTGCCGGCCGCGGCGGCACTGCCGGGGGGCGTCGTTCTTCTGCTCACGTCCCGCCCCACCGCGGACTGGCCGGCGGAGCCCTTAGCAGCCGCGGCGGAGCGGTTCGCTCCGGGGCCGGGGGTGGTCATCCATGAGATCGGCCTCGCCGATGCCGAATACGTGGGCTGGTTGCGCCGCCTGTTCGTGGAGCGGCTCCGGCCGCTGCTGCGGAGCCGGGCGAATGCGCTGCTGCTGTCGTTGATGGAAACCCGCGCCAGCTACGAGCGCGGCGGCCGCGATGCGCGCCTCACGGCCGATCCCGTGCTGCGCGACGGATTGAAGGACGACTGGAAGAGGCTGACCAACAAGTTCCCGCGCTATTCCGGCCAGCAGCTTCCCGTGGAGCCGCTGGCGCCGGTGCTCGATACGTTCGACAAGCTTTGGGTGGACACGCTCGCCAGGAGCGAAGGCCGCGCCGACCGCTTCTTCCTCATGGTGCGCCATCTCGCGGCGGGTGGCCTCGCCGTGGAAGCGGTGTCGGACCTGCCCGAAGGGGAGGCGCTGGACGCCCGCCTTGCCGCCCTCGGCTGACCGCGCGGCTGACGCCGCCGGGGCGGGAAGCTGGGCCGGGCCGCTGTCACAAAACTGTAAAGACAGGGTGGGAAGAGGAGCCGGATAACCCGGAACCGCATTGGTTCCGGGTGCACGGCCCAGCGAACCACGGCGGACCGCCATGAAACTCGAATCCACTCCGCTCGATTCCGGGCAGATCCTCGTTTCCCTCGCCGGCCGCATGGACATCGCCGGCGCCGCGGAAATCGAGAACACCTTCAGCGCCCTGGTGAGCCACGCCCATGTGGCCCTGGTGGACATGGCGGGCGTGACCTTCCTCGCCTCCATCGGCATCCGGCTGATCCTCGCCAACGCCAAGTCGCTGCACAAGCGCGGCGGCACGCTGGTGCTGTTCAACTGCGATCCGCAGGTGGAGCGTGTGCTGCTCACGACCGGTGTCAACGAACTCACCGAGATCGTCGCCACCCGCGCCGATGCCGACCGCTTCCTGGTGCCCGCGGCCGGCTGAGCGCCGCCGGGGCTTAACCTTGGGGAATACTTCGCCGCCCGGCTGAGACATCATCAGCCGGGCGGCCTTGCTTTGTGCCGCCCGTGCCCGGTGCGTGCAGTGCAAGGTGCTGCACTGCAAGGTGAATGCCTGAGGGGCAAGGCCGTCCCGCCGGCTGGGGGGCGGCAGTATTCGTGGCGCCGCAACGGAATGACGTCCCCCTGGTTGAGCCCTGATGGTTGCTCGCTCGCCGGTCGGCTGCGCAGATTGGAGAAGGTCGAAACGACCTTGCGCAAGGTGCAAATCTATCGGACATAGAGATAAATCCGGCAGACACCGCCGCATTTTCTGCCGAGCGGCGCCATCTGCGGCTCTGCGGTGGAGCAACGTTTCTGGACCGCGTTCCAGGGAGGCATCGCCATTTCTCGCCCGTCCGGCCGTCACGTCCACCGTTCGCTCCTGGCCGGGCTCGGCGCGCTCGCGCTCCTGGTGGCCGGGCTCGTAGGCGTCTTCGTCTATGCCGGCATGAAGCAGGACGAGAAGGCGGGGATGCGCGAGCGGCTGGCGCTGCTCGCCGCGCTCCACGCCCACGAGGAACTCATCCAGCAGGCCATGGCGACCTCGGAGGACGAGCGGCAGGTGCTCGGCCAGCTCGCCAGCGGCGACATCGCGCGCCTGCACGAGCGCTTCGGGCGGCGGCTGAACGACGGGTTCGGGCTGGAGTTCGTCTACATCATCGATGCCAAGGGGAACCTGCTCTATTCGTCCGAGAACGGGAAGACGGGGGAGCAGAAGGCCTTTGCGTGGATCCGCCCGGCCATCACGCGGGCGCTGGCGGAGGGCCGCGCCGGCCGTGCCGGCCTCGTCGCCAGCAAGGACGGCGCGGGCATTCTCGTGGTGCGCCCCTTCTCGGAGCGCGCGGACGACATCAAGGCCCCGCAGCCGCTGGCGGCGGTGACGGTGGACCTGCTGGACGATTCGCTGCTGCAAAGCCTCGCCGCGCCCGCCCACCTGCACGACGTGCAGCTGCGCACCGGCCGTACCGCCACAAACCATCCTGACCGCGTCGGCACTGCGGTCCCCAATCTCTTCGACGGCACCGAAGCGGAACTGGCCTGGCGCGGCGCACAGCCCGGCCGGAGCCTGCTGCGCAATGCCCTGCCGGCGCTCGCGGTGCTCACCACGCTGCTCTCCGTAACCTTCCTCGTCATGATGTTCCGCGCGCTGCGGGTCGCTGCGGCGCTGGCCGCGAGCGAGGCGCAGGCCCGCGAGATGGCCTCCCGCGACTACCTCACCGGCCTCTTCAACCGCGGCTATTTCATCGAGGCGCTGGAATCCGCCCTTGCCGGCCGCGCCCCCGACGCGCGGCTGGTGCTGCTGTTCATCGACCTCGACGACTTCAAGCTCATCAATGACACCGCCGGCCACGGCGCGGGCGACCTGCTGCTGAAGGCGGTGGCGACCCGCGTTGCCCTGACCATCGGCGATCGCGGCGTGGTGGGGCGGTTCGGCGGGGATGAGTTCGTCGCGTTCTTTCCGGCCGCGAACGCGGGCGAGATCGACGTGCTGCTCGATCGCCTTCAGGCGGCGCTGAGGCCTCCGGTGCCGGACGGAGCCGGCGAACTGCGCGTCTCCGCCTCCATCGGCGTCGCCGAGGCGCCGCAGGATGCCGCCACGGCCAGCGATCTCATGCGCCGGGCGGACATCGCCCTCTATCGGGCGAAGGACAGCGGCGGCGATACCCTCTGCCGCTTCGAGACCCAGCTCGAGAGCGAGCGCAACGCCCGCCGCGAGATCGAGACCGCCCTCGGCGGGGCACTGGAGCGGGGCGAGCTGGTCATCACCTACCAGCCGCAGGTGGACGTGGCGAGCGGGCGCGTGGTCGGCTTCGAGACCCTGCTGCGGTGGGACCACCCCAAGCTCGGCCGCCTGCTGCCGGCCCAGTTCATCGCCATGGCCGAGGAGATGCACATCATCGGCGGGCTCGACCTGTATGGCCTGCGCCGCGCCTGCATGGAGGCCGCGGCGCTGCCGGGCATGTCCATCTCGGTCAACATCGCGCCCTCCACTATGCGATCGGCGGATTTCGCCCAGCAGATCGGCGCCATCCTCAAGGAGACGGGCTTCGATCCCGCACGGCTGGAGATCGAGGTGCCGGAAACCATCGTGCTCAACAGCTCGGCGGAGCTGAGCCGCACGTTCGAGGCGCTGCGGGAGCAGGGGGTCGGCGTCGCGCTCGACGATTACGGCACCGGCTATGCCTCCCTGCACCATGTCAGCCGCTTTCCCGTCACCCGCATCAAGATCGACCGCTCCTTCATGCTGAAGGCCTGCAGCGATCCGGACGTCGCAGCGGTGATCGAGCACAAGCTCAAGCTCGCCCAGTCGCTGCGCATCAACGTGACGGCGGAAGGGGTGGAGACGCGGGAGCAGCTGCGCTTCCTGCGCGAGATCGGCATGCCGACCGCGCAAGGCTACCTGTTCGCCCCGCCGCTGCCCATCGCCGCCGCCATCGACATGCTGCGCCGGCAGGATGAGGCGCTGCCGGACGGGATGTTGCGGGCCAAGGCGGGCGGCGCGGGGTAGGTCCAGTCTTTCCGTGAGATAAGACAATTTTCTTTACAAGAAACATATGCGCGCTGTAAGCACCACAGCTGCGGCGTTCCGGCATGCTTTTGCTCTTGCCTCAGCCGCCCCGCCTGCCGACAAGGACGGGGAATTGCCGAACAGCGAGCGGAGCCGCGCCGCCCAGCGCCGGGCTCCCGATGATTTCTGGGGGTGCTTCGTGATCGAGACCAAACCCATCGACGGCAAGGCCTTCGCGGCCGGCCTGCGCGCCCGCATCGCCGAGGAGGTCGCCGGCCTCAAGGCCAGCGCCGGCCTCACCCCCGGCCTCGCCGTGGTTCTGGTGGGCGAGGACCCCGCCAGCCAGGTCTATGTGCGCAACAAGGCGGCCCAGACGGCCGAGGCCGGCATGGCCTCCTTCGAATACAAGCTCGCCGCCGACACCCCGGAGGCGGACGTTCTCGCCCTGGTGGCGAAGCTGAACGCCGATCCTGCCGTGCATGGCATCCTCGTCCAGCTGCCGCTGCCGGCGCAAATCGACGCCAACAAGGTCATCGCCGCCATCGATCCCGCCAAGGATGTGGACGGCTTTCATGTGGTGAATGCCGGTCGCCTCGCGGTGGGCCTCGACGCGCTGGTGCCCTGCACGCCGCTCGGCTGCATCATGCTGCTCAAGCACCACCTCGGCAGCCTGTCCGGGCTCAAGGCGGTGGTGGTCGGCCGCTCGAACATCGTCGGCAAGCCGGCGGCGCAGCTGCTGCTGAAGGAAGACTGCACCGTCACCATCGCCCATTCCCGCACCCGCGACCTGCCGGCCGAATGCCGCACGGCGGACATCCTGGTGGCGGCGGTGGGCCGGCCGGAAATGGTGCGGGGCGACTGGATCAAGCCCGGCGCCACGGTGATCGACGTGGGTATCAACCGGGTGCCGAAGGACGACGGCAAGACCCGCCTCGTGGGCGACGTGGCCTATGCGGAAGCGCAGGGCATCGCCGGCCTCATCACCCCGGTTCCGGGCGGTGTCGGACCCATGACCATCGCCTGCCTGCTGCAGAACACGCTGACGGCGGCCAAGCGGCAGAAGGGCCTCGCCTGAGACTCGCAAGCAAAAACCGGCGGCGTCGTGCCGCCGGTTTTTGGCCGGGCAAGGTGATTTAGAGCAGCCCGAAGGCCAAGGCGGCCAGTGCTGCGAGCGGCGGAAGCCATGCGAGCGCAACGCCCACATCGGGCCGGCCGCGCCGCCAGAACCAGAGACCGAGCGCAGGCGGAATGACGAAGGTCGCCACCGCACCGGCCCATCCCATCACGGCGTGAATCTCGCCGCGCGCACCTTCCGGCCCGCCGAAGACGAAGCCGGAAATGGCGATGAGCAGGATGACGACGCCGGCATCCGCCAGCAGTCCGAAGGCCATGGCGACCTTGAGCCCCCAGCCCGCCGCTGGCGGCGGCGGGAGTGGGGTGGGCGGCAGGGCCGCCTCAGGTGCCGATGGCGGTGCGCTCACGCGGCCAGAATCAGCCGATGGCGCGGTCGCGGATGGCGACGCCCTTCTCTTCCAGCAGGGGGATCAGCTCGCCCGACTGGAACATCTCGCGGACGATGTCGCAGCCGCCCACGAACTCGCCCTTGATGTAGAGCTGGGGAATGGTCGGCCAGTTGGCGTAGTCCTTGATGCCCTGGCGGATCATGTCGTTCTCGAGCACGTTCACGCCCTTGAAGGGGACGCCCACGTGGTCGAGAATCTGCACCACCTGGCCGGAGAAGCCGCACTGCGGGAACTGCGGCGTGCCCTTCATGAACAGCACCACATCGCCGGACTTCACGATGGCGTCGATATCGTCACGAATGCCCATGGTCTCAAATCCAATGTCTGCGGCCAGAACAGCGGCCTTCCGCCCATAAAGATCGGCCCAAGCGGCCCAAAGCGCAAGGGCACCGGGGGCGACACGCTTGCACAGGCGCGTGTTGGGACGCCCCAATGGTGCGGCGCACGCGAGGCGCGGGGAGGGGAGGAGGCCCGCCTATTCGGCGGGCGCGGAGGTCTGCAGGGCGAGCGCGTGCAGCACGCCGCCCATGTTCCCCTTGAGGGCGGCATAGACCATCTGGTGCTGCTGCACCCGGCTCTTGCCGCGGAACGAGGCCGAGACGATGCGGGCGGCGTAGTGGTCGCCATCCCCGGCCAGATCCTCGATCACCACGGTCGCGTCGGGCAGCGCATCCTTGATGAGCTGCTCGATGTCGCGGGCATTCATGGGCATGGTCGAAACGTCCTTGCTGTGCACGAAAGCGTCAGGACGAGGCGCCCATATAGATGGGCAGCCACGTCTCGTGCCGATCCTTCAGCGATTCCACGACTATCGAGCGGTCGTCCGGAACGATCAAGCGGTCGCCGCCGGTCTTGCCGATCTTCATGATCGGCACGCCGGCCATCTCCGCCTTGTGGATCACCTCGGCGCCCTGGCCCGACGCGACCGTGACCACGTAGCGCGCCTGATCCTCGCCGAACCACCACGCATAGGGGTCCATGCCGTCCGGCGCATCTTCCAGCGAGACGCCGATGCCGCTGGCCATGGCCATCTCGGCCAACGCCACCAGCAGGCCGCCGTCGGAGACGTCATGCACGGCGGTGGCGACGCCATCGCGGATGAGGTTGCGCACGAAGTCGCCGTTGCGCTTCTCGGCGATGAGATCGACCGGGGGCGGGGCCCCTTCCTCGCGCTCGCACACGGTGGCGAGGAAGGCGGAGGCGCCCAGCCAGCCCTTGGTCTTGCCGATGAGCAGCACCGGCTCGCCCGCCGCCTTGAAGTTCAAGGTCATGGTCTGGTCGAGATCCTCGATCAGGCCGACGCCGCCGATGGTCGGGGTGGGCAGGATCGCCTTGCCGTTGGTCTCGTTGTAGAGGCTGACGTTGCCGGAGACGACCGGGAAGTCCAGCGCCTCGCAGGCCGCGCCGATGCCTTTCACGCAGGCCACGAACTGGCCCATGATCTCCGGCTTCTCGGGATTGCCGAAGTTCAGGTTGTCCGTCACCGCGATGGGGGTGGCGCCCACGGCGGTGAGATTGCGCCACGCCTCGGCCACCGCCTGCTTGCCGCCCTCGAAAGGGCCGGCCTCGCAATAGCGGGGCGTCACGTCGGTGGTCATGGCGAGGGCCTTGGGGCCGTCATTCACGCGCACCACCGCTGCGTCGCCGCCGGGGCGCTGCACGGTGTTGCCGAGGATGAGGTGGTCGTACTGCTCCCACACCCAGCGCTTGGAGCACAGGTCCGGCGAGGCGATGAGCCGCTCCAGCGCGTCCGCCACCGAGGCGGTGGTGCGCACGTCCGAGGGCAGGATCTCCGGGCGCGGGGCCGGCTCCTCGTAGGGGCGGCGGTATTCCGGCGCCTCGTCGCCCAGCTCCTTGATGGGAAGGTCGGCTTCCACGAGGCCCTTGTGCTTCACCACGAAGCGCAGGGTGTCGGTGGTGTGGCCGACGATGGCGAAGTCGAGGCCCCACTTCTTGAAGATGGCCTCGGCCTCGGCCTCCTTGCCGTCGGCGATCACCATGAGCATGCGCTCCTGGCTCTCCGACAGCATCATCTCGTAGGCTGTCATGCCGGTTTCGCGGCAGGGCACGGCGTCGAGATTCAGCTCCACGCCCAGGTCGCCCTTGGCGCCCATTTCGACGGCGGAGCAGGTGAGGCCGGCGGCGCCCATGTCCTGGATCGCCACCACGCAGCCCGCCTGCATGATCTCGAGGCAGGCTTCCAGCAGCAGCTTCTCGGCGAAGGGGTCGCCGACCTGCACGGTCGGGCGCTTCTCCTCGGCGTCGGCGCCGAACTCGGCCGAGGCCATGGTGGCGCCGTGGATGCCGTCGCGGCCGGTCTTGGAGCCGAGATAGACGATGGCCCGGCCGACGCCGGTGGCCGCCGCGTAGAAGATCTCGTCCGTCTTCGCGAGGCCGACGGCCATGGCGTTGACGAGGATGTTGCCGTTGTAGCGCTTGTGGAAGCCCACCGAGCCGCCCACCGTGGGCACGCCGAAGGAATTGCCATAGCCACCGATGCCGGCCACCACGCCGGCCAGCAGGCGGCGGGTCTTCAGATTGTGGCAGTCGCCGAAGCGCAAGGCGTTGAGCGCCGCGATGGGCCGCGCGCCCATGGTGAACACGTCGCGCAGGATGCCGCCCACGCCCGTTCCCGCGCCCTGATAGGGCTCAATGAAGGAGGGGTGGTTGTGGCTCTCCATCTTGAACACGACGGCGAGGCCATCGCCGATGTCCACCACGCCGGCATTCTCGCCCGGCCCTTGGATGACGCGCTTGCCGGTGGTGGGCAGGGTGCGCAGCCAGACCTTGGAGGACTTGTACGAGCAGTGCTCGTTCCACATGGCGGAGACGATGCCGAGCTCCGTGATGGTCGGCTCACGGCCGATCAGCTTCACGAAGTGATCGTACTCCTCCGGCTTCAGACCGTGCTCGGCGACGAGTTCCGGTGTGATGCGGGGGGTGTTGGGAATGAGGTTCACGGGCGTCGATCCGAATTGAGGCCGCGGCTCACGCCGCCTTGAGGGCGCCGGCGAGGCTCTCGAAGAGGCCGCGTCCGTCGGTGGGGCCGATCTCCGGCTCGATGTAGTTTTCCGGGTGGGGCATCATGCCGAGCACGTTGAACTTCTCGGAATAGATGCCGGCGATCCCGTTGATGGCGCCGTTGGGGCCGTCCGTCTCGTCGATCCGGCTGTCGGGCCGGGCGTAGCGGAAGGCGACGCGGCCTTCGCCCTCGATGCGGGCGATGGTGGCCTCGTCGGCGGTATAATTGCCTTCGCCGTGGGCCACCGGGATGCGGATCAGCTCGCCCTTGCGATAGGCCTTGGTGAAGGGCGTGTCGGCCCGCTCCACGCGCAGCAGCACCTCGCGGCAGACGAAGCGCAGGCGGGCGTTGCGCACCAGCACGCCGGGCAGCAGCCCCGCCTCGCACAGGATCTGGAAGCCGTTGCAGATGCCGAGCACCAGACCGCCGCGAGCGGCATGGGCGCGCACGGCCTCCATGATGTTCGCCCGCGCGGCGATGGCGCCGCAGCGCAGGTAATCGCCATAGGAGAAGCCACCGGGCAGGACCACGAGGTCGGTGCCCTTGGGCAGCTCGTGCTCGGCGTGCCAGACCACCTGGGGCTTGGCGCCGGAGACGAGCCGCAGCGCGCGCACGGCGTCCTGCTCACGATTGGAGCCGGGGAAGAGGATGACGGCTGGTTTCATGATCTCTCAGTGGATGCCGACGAGGCCGAGCCTGCGTTCGATGCGAGCGAGCCGCGCGTCACGGCCCGCGTGCATGCCGTATATGGTGTTCATGTCCTGCCCGAAGGCCTGTCGGGGATCGCGCCGGGCGATCACCTCTTCGCGAGCCTCAAGCCCCTTGCGAGCCTCAGGCCCCTTGCGAGCCTCAGGCCCCTTGCGAGCGCCAAGGGCCCGCGCGCCGAGGGCCGCGCCCTGCGGGATCGACTTCGGAACCTCGATGAGAAGCTCGTTGGTGATCTCGGCCATCATGCCCTCTCGGCAGCCTTGCTCCCTGAAGCGGCCGCCAGACTATAACATTCTTCGCCCGTCACTCGGCGAATTCGACCTTGTAGGTCTCGATCACGGTGTTGGCGAGGAGCTTGTCGCAGGCTTCCTTGAGGGCGCCCTCGGCGGCGGCGCGGTCGTTGCCGGCCAGCTCCACGTCGAACACCTTCCCCTGCCGCACGCTCTGCACGCCGGCCACACCCAGCGACCGCAGCGCGCCTTCGATGGCCTTGCCCTGCGGGTCGAGCACCGCCGACTTGAGGGTGACGATCACTCGGGCCTTCATGGAAACCTCGCCTTCATGGCACGCGCTTGCGCCCGTGCTGTTGCTTGCCCGCCGCCGGGCACCGCCTGGCCCGCACAGGGCCCGGCAACGCAAAACGGGGGCCGATCCGGCCCCCGCCTAGCACTTTTCGGGTATGGGAAACAACGCCCCCGCCCGAATTGACGCGTCACTTCACGAGGACGGGGCCCTTGCCCTGCGTCGGATCGTTCTCCATCAGGATTCCGAGCCGGCGCGCAACCTCGGTGTAGGCCTCCACGAGGCCGCCCATGTCGCGGCGGAAGCGGTCCTTGTCCATCTTGTCGTTGGACTTGATGTCCCAGAGCCGGCACGAATCGGGGCTGATCTCGTCAGCGACCACGATCCGCATCATGTCGTTCTCCCACAGGCGGCCGCATTCCATCTTGAAGTCGATGAGACGGATGCCGGCGCCGAGGAAGAGGCCGGACAGGAAGTCGTTGACGCGGATCGCGAGCGCGATGATGTCGTCGATTTCCTGGGTGGTGGCCCAGCCGAACGCGGTGATGTGCTCTTCCGACACCATCGGGTCGTTGAGCGCGTCGTTCTTGTAATAGAACTCGATGATCGAGCGCGGCAGCTGCGTGCCCTCCTCGATCCCGAGGCGGGTCGAGATGGAGCCGGCGGCGACGTTGCGCACCACGATCTCGAGGGGGATGATCTCCACTTCCCGGATGAGCTGCTCGCGCATGTTCAAGCGGCGGATGAAGTGGGTCGGCACCCCGATGTCGTTCAGCCGGGAGAAGATGTACTCCGAAATCCGGTTGTTCAGCACACCTTTGCCGTCGATGACATCGTGCTTCTTCGCATTGAAGGCCGTGGCATCGTCCTTGAAGTGCTGAATGAGTGTGCCGGGCTCGGGTCCTTCATAGAGGACTTTCGCCTTGCCTTCGTAGATTCGGCGGCGGCGGCTCATGGGAATATACCGCTGATTGAGGAAATCCATGGGTTTGCCAAGGCTCCGTTCGGGTGACGCTCCTCGGCTGGACCGGGGATGTCTGTTTCAAGGACATCCCAAGCCCGATCGGACACTAGCCGATTGGACGGCTGGATACAACGCGCGTCCCGATGCGCCCACCCGTGCCATCTCCTTGAAGAGGCCGGGCGGCCATCAGGTCGCATGGCCGGGAGGGGGCACGGCGCCTCACTGCCGTTGATCTAATATGAGGCGGGGGATATTCAAGGCGCGCGTGCGGAGTGCGCGTGCGGAGCTGCGGCTGCCCTTGCGTGAGCGCAGCGGCAACCCAAATCAGCAGGGTCCGCGCAAACGCAGTCCGCGCAAACAGATCAGGCCGGCCGCCGGCCGCCCATTCGCAGGAAGAGGGGTGCCATGACCACGTTCGACAAGCGCGAGGAAGGTTTCGAAAAGGCTTTCGCGCTCGACGAGGAGACGCGGTTCCGGGCGCTCGCCCGCCGGAACAAGAAGCTCGGCCTGTGGGCCGCCGAGAAGCTCGGTCTCGCCGGCGAGGAGGCTGTTGCCTACGCCAAGTCCGTCGTCGAGGCCGACCTGCAGGAAGCCGGTGACGAGGACGTGTTCCGCAAGCTGCGCGCCGACTTCGACGCCAAGCAGGTGGACGTCTCCGACCACCAGATCCGCCGCAACATGGACGAGTTCCTCGCCGCCGCCGCGGCTGAGGTGAAGTCCGGCAGCTGAGCCCGCACAGGGTCTCCCGCCGCGTCACGGGACGCGGCGGCCCAAACAAAAAGGCCGCCCACCGGGCGGCCTTTTCTTTTTCGGGTCCTGCGCCGGATCAGCGCGAGTAGAACTCGACCACGAGGTTCGGTTCCATCTGAACCGGGTAGGGCACCTCGTTCAGCTCCGGGATGCGGGCGAAGCGCGCGGTGAGCTTGTGGGTGTCGAGCTCGATGTAGTCGGGCACGTCACGCTCGGCGAGCTGCTGCGCCTCGATCACGATGGCGAGCTGGCGGGAGGCTTCCTTCACCTCGATCACGTCATCCACCTTGACGAGGTAGGACGGGATGTTCACGCGCTTGCCGTTCACCTTCACGTGGCCGTGGGAGACGAACTGGCGGGCGGCGAAGATGGTGGGCACGAACTTGGCGCGGTAGACCACCGCGTCCAGGCGGCGCTCCAGCAGGCCGATGAGGTTGGCGCCGGTGTCGCCCTTGAGGCGCGAGGCCTCGACATACACCTTGTGGAACTGCTTCTCGCCGATGGAGCCGTAATAGCCCTTCAGCTTCTGCTTGGCGCGCAGCTGCACGCCGAAGTCGGACAGCTTGCCCTTGCGGCGCTGGCCGTGCTGGCCGGGACCGTACTCACGACGGTTGACCGGGCTCTTGGGGCGGCCCCAGATGTTCTCGCCCATACGGCGATCGATCTTGTGCTTGGCCGCAATGCGCTTGCTCATGTAACGCGAATCCCTGTTGGTTCGTTCGGGTTTGGATCGCGCCCCTCCTCTGCGAAATGGCTTGGGAACCAAGAGGTTCCGGACCGTTTCGCCGACAGGCTCGCCCGGCGCGCTGCCTTGCGAAGCCACGGGTGCGTGAAACGCCAAGCGGGCCACTTCCGGCCCGCGAGGTGGCGGGTTCTTAGTCGCGAAAGCGTGTCGAGTCAACGCCAGCCGCGCTTTTCGCCCTCAGGCGGAGAGGTGCTCGACGAGAATCGTCGCGCCGAGGGCGACCAGGGCGAGGCCTGCGACCACCTCCGCCACCCGCCCGAGACGCTCGCCCACGAGGCGCCCGATCAGCATGCCGCCCGACGACATGATGAAGGTGGTGAGGCCGATGGCGGCGGCGGTGATCCAGATGTTCACATCGAGGAAGGCGAGCGAGACGCCCACCGCCATGGCATCGATGCTGGTGCCGAAGGCCGTGGCCAGCAGCACCGGCAGAGAGCGCCCGCGTGGCGCCGCTTCGTCCCGCGTGGAGAAGGCGGAGGCCAGCATGTGCAGGCCGACGCCGCCGAGCAAAGCGAAGGCGATCCAGTGGTCCACCGCTTCCACATAGCTGCTGGCGGCAAGCCCGGCCGCCCAGCCGATCACCGGTGTGGCGGCCTCGACAAGGCCGAACACCATGCCGGTGCGCAGGGCCTCGGCGAATCGCGGGCGGCCCATGGCGGCGCCGCGGCCGACGCTGACGGCGAAGGCATCGACGGACATGCTCAGGGCGAGCACGAGGATCGTGGCGGGTGACATGGATATTTCCAGCGGAAGGGGAGGCTTGGGAACCCTGGCGCATCCGGCCCGTCCGCGCGCGAACCGGTGCGTCACGGTCTCGCCGGGCCGAAAACTTCGGCTGGTCGCGCCATGCGCGATCTCGCGCAAGCCTGTTGGCACGACCCCGCCCCGGTGCATCTCCCAGGCGGTGGCTACTCCCCGATCGCGCCTCTGATAGCGGCTTCGCAGGAGCGCGGTAAACCCGCGGGCCGAACTCTTTAGCGCAACTAACTCGCAATCGCGATTTGCCTGGGAGGAAAACCTGTTGCCGGGCCGTGGCGCGACTGGTCTTATCGGGGCACCAGCCACCGCACGCGCGATCATCACCACAGCCGCGTCGTCCATGGAGGATGTCCGTGAAAGTCCTGGTCTTCCAGCATGTCGCCTGCGAGCACCCCGGCCGCTTCCGCGACTTCATGCGTGCCGATGGCGTCCAATGGGATGCCGTGGAGCTGGATGAGGGCGAGACCATCCCGGCCTTCGACGACTATGCCGCCCTGATGGTGTTCGGCGGCCCCATGGACGTGTGGCAGGAGGAGGAACTGCCCTGGCTCGTTGCCGAGAAGGCGGCGATCCGCGATTGGATGGCCACCGGAAAGCCCTATCTCGGCGTCTGCCTCGGCCACCAGCTGCTCGCCGATGCGCTCGGCGGCAAGGTCGGCCTCATGCCCCGGCCGGAGGTGGGCGTCACGGACGTGTCGCTGACGGCGGCCGGGCGCGAATCCCCCCTGTTCAAGGGGCTCGCCCCCACCTTCCCGACCCTCCAGTGGCACGGCGCCGCCGTGCTGGCCCTGCCGCCGGGCGGGGTGGTGCTCGCCGAGAACGAGCATTGCGCCATTCAGGCGCTGCAGGTGGGGGAAAGGGCGTTCGGCATCCAGTATCATGTGGAGCTGACCGACGCGACGGTGCCCGAATGGGGCGTGATTCCCGAATACCGCTGCGCGCTGGAGGCCATCACCGGCGCGGACGGGCAGGCGCTGCTGGAGGCCGCAACCAAGGAGCGGATGCCGGTTTTCGCGGCGGCAGCGGAGCGGCTCTACCGGAATTTCAAGGCGACGTGGTGAGGGGCGGCCCTCTCCCTTCTTCCCTCTCCCCCTCGCGGGAGAGGGTGGATCGCGGCCTAATACCGTCATCGCCCGGCTCGTCCGGGCGATCCTCGGTTGGGCCGGGTCGGATCTTCGGGCAGCGCGCAGGCGGATTGGGGATCGCCCGGACGAGCCGGGCGATGACGTGCGGATGGGGGAGGGGCTTGGTCGCTATGCGCGCGCAGGCTGCGCTCAGAACCCCACGGCCGTGCCGGTGAGGTCGTAAGGCCCGGCGGCTTCGATCTTCACCGTGGCGATCTCGCCCACGCGCAGCGGGCGGCGGGAGAAGACCTTCACCGTGCCGTCGATCTCCGGCGCATCGCCCTTGGTGCGGCCGATGGCGCCTTCGGGCGACACGGAGTCGATGATGACCTGCTGGCGGGTGCCGACCTTCTTCTTCAGGCGCCGCGCCGAGACCTTCTGCTGGGTGCGCATGAAGCGGTCGTAGCGGTCCTGCTTCACCTCGTCAGCAACAGGGTCCGGCAGGGCATTGGCATCGGCGCCGCGCACCGGCTCGAACTTGAAGGCGCCGGCGCGGTCGATCTCGGCCTCTTCCATGAAGGCCAGAAGCTCCTCGAACTCCGCCTCCGTTTCGCCGGGGAAGCCGACGATGAAGGTGGAGCGGAGCGTCAGGTCCGGCACCGCCGCCCGCCACGCCTGGATGCGGGCGAGGGTCTTTTCCTGGGAGGCCGGGCGCTTCATGCGCTTCAGCACGCTGGGACTCGCGTGCTGGAAGGGAATGTCGAGATAGGGCAGCACCTTGCCGGCGGCCATCAGCTCCATCACCGCATCCACATGCGGGTAGGGATAGACATAGTGCAGGCGCACCCAGGCGCCAAGGTCACCCAGCGCGGCGGCGAGGTCGAGGAAGCGGGTCGCCACTTCCTTGTCGCCCCACTGGCTCGGCGCATAGCGCAGGTCCACGCCATAGGCGGAGGTATCCTGCGAGATGACGAGCAGTTCCTTCACCCCCGCCTTCACCAGCTTCTCGGCCTCGCGCAGCACGTCGGCGGCCGGGCGGGAGACGAGGTCGCCGCGCAGCTTGGGGATGATGCAGAAGGTGCAGCGGTTGGAGCAGCCTTCGGAGATCTTGAGATAGGCGTAGTGGCGGGGCGTCAGCTTCACGCCCTGCTCGGGCACGAGATCGAGGAAGGGATCGTGCTGCGGCGGTACCGCCTCGTGGACGGCGGCGAGCACGCTCTCGTACTGCTGCGGGCCGGTGATGGCGAGGACGCTGGGGTGCACCTCGCGGATCTGCTCCGGCTCGGCGCCCATGCAGCCGGTGACGACGACCTTGCCGTTTTCCGCCAGCGCCTCGCCGATGGCGGAAAGGCTCTCCGCCTTGGCGCTGTCGAGGAAGCCGCAGGTGTTGACGATGACGAGGTCCGCGCCCTGATGGGTCTTCGTCAGCTCGTAACCCTCGGCGCGCAGGCGCGTGACGATGCGCTCACTGTCCACCAGCGCCTTCGGGCAGCCGAGGGAGACGAAGGAGATGCGCGGCGCGGGCTCGGCCATGGGGAGGCGGGTTCTTTCTGAAGCATTTTCCAGCGAAGGGGGTACCGGTTCGCGTGACGAAAATGCGTTGAAACAGGTGGCTGTGCGAAGGGCGTGCGCTTACGGCAGCGCGACGGGGCCGTCAACGCCGGGTCTTTGGCGGGCCTTTGTGGCCGAAGGAGGGAGGAGGGGGCCGGACGCCGACCCCGCGCCTCACACCGGCTTCAGCAGCA
This sequence comes from Xanthobacter aminoxidans, assembly GCF_043193615.1. NCBI lineage: Bacteria > Pseudomonadati > Pseudomonadota > Alphaproteobacteria > Hyphomicrobiales > Xanthobacteraceae > Xanthobacter > Xanthobacter aminoxidans. The sequence goes on from NZ_JBAFUS010000002.1 coordinate 1,036,672, forward strand.
CGTGCTTCTTCTTGCCCATGGAGAGCTTCACCACGCCCTCCGGCGTGAGTGCGCCAAGGTCGATCGTTGCCTTCTCGTCGGTCACGGCGGCATCGTTCACCCTGAGCCCCCCGCCCTTGATCTGGCGGCGGGCCTCGCTGGTGGAGGCGACAAGGCCGGCCTCCACGAAGGCATTGGCGACGGGAAGGCCTGCCTCCAGCTTCGCGCGCGGCAGCTCGACGGTGGGCAGGTCCACGGCCAGAGCGCCCTGCTCGAAGGTGGTGCGGGCGGTTTCCTTCGCCTTCTCGGCGGCCTCGCGGCCGTGCAGGAGCGCGGTCGCCTCGGTGGCGAGCACTTCCTTGGCGAGGTTGATCTCCTGGCCTTCCAGCGCGGCGAGGCGGGCGATCTCATCCAGCGGCAGCTCGGTGAAGAGCTTCAGGAAGCGCTCCACGTCCGCATCGCCCGCATTGCGCCAATACTGCCAGTACTCGTAGGGGCTCAGAAGGTCGGCATCGAGCCACACGGCGCCGCCGGCGGTCTTGCCCATCTTGGCGCCGGAAGAGGTGGTGAGCAGTGGCGTCGTCAGCGCGAACAGGTCCGCGCCGTGCATGCGGCGGCCCAGCTCCATGCCGTTGACGATGTTGCCCCACTGGTCGGAGCCGCCCATCTGCAGCATGCAGTCGTGGCGCCGGTTCAGCTCCACGAAGTCATAGGCCTGCAGGATCATGTAGTTGAATTCGAGGAAGGTGAGCGGCTGCTCGCGCTCCAGACGCAGCTTCACCGAATCGAACGTCAGCATCCGGTTGATGGTGAAATGCGGCCCCACCTCGCGCAGGAGGGGGATGTATTTCAGCTCGTCGAGCCAGCCCGCATTGTTCTCCATGATGGCCGCCTGCGGCTCGCCTTTGTGCTGAAAGCGGGCGAAGCCGCTTTTCCGCTCACGAGGATCTGCGTCGAAATCGAGGAAGCGCGCGAAGACCTTGCGGATGGAGGCGATGTTGGCGTTGATCTGCTCATCGGTGAGCATCTGGCGCTGTGTGTCCTTGCCGGACGGGTCGCCGATCTTGGTGGTGCCGCCGCCCATGAGCGCGATGGGCCGGTGGCCGGTGCGCTGGAGGGTGCGCAGCATCATGATGGAGAGCAGGTGCCCCGCATGCAGGCTCGATGCGGTGGCGTCGAAGCCGATATAGGCGGTGATGGGCCCTTCCGCGGCCTTGGCATCGAGGCGCTCGAGGTCCGAGCACTGGTGGATGTAGCCGCGCTCGTGAAGCGTGCGCAGGAAGTCGGAGCGGAAGGAGGGAGAAGTCATCACACAGATCGAGGCTTGAGGCTGGCACTCACGCGCCGGAAAGGAGCGGTGGTGTATCAGGTCCGGCGCAAGAATGCATGTGCGTGAGGCGAGGGGGCGGATATGCGTGTCGTCGGGCTGATGAGCGGCACCTCCATGGACGGCATCGACGCCGCCTTGATCGAGACGGATGGCGAGAGCGTCGCCTGGCTCGGCCCCGCCATCACCCGCCCCATCGACGCCAGAACCCGCGCGCTCCTCGTCACCGCCATGGAAGATGCGCGCGGCGTCAACCATCGCGATGACCGGCCCGGCGCGCTGGCGGAAGCAGAGCGGCGCATCACGGACCTTCATGCCGAGGCGGTGCGGGCGCTGCTGGAGCCGCTGCGGCTCACCCCCGGCGACATCGACCTCGTGGGGTTCCACGGCCAGACGGTGATCCACCGGCCCGATGCGCGCCTCACCGTGCAGATCGGCGAGGGGCAGCGCCTCGCCTCGGCGCTGGGCATCCCGGTGGTGGCGGATTTCCGCGCCGCGGATGTGGCGGCGGGCGGGCAGGGGGCGCCGCTGGTGCCGGTGTTCCATCAGGCGCTGGTGCGGCGGCTGACCCTCCCGCAGCCGGTGGCGGTGCTGAATGTGGGTGGGGTCGCCAATGTCACGGTCATTGATGGGGATGCCCCGCCCATCGCCTGCGACACCGGGCCGGGCAATGCCCTGATCGACGATTTCCTGAAGGAGCGCACCGGCGTCCCCTTCGACGCAGACGGCCGCGCGGCAGCCGCCGGACGGGTGGATGAGGAGCGCGTCGCGGCTGTTCTTGCCGACCCCTTCTTCCAACTGTCGCCGCCCAAGTCGTTGGATCGCAACGCCTTTCGGCGGGCGGTCGGGGAGCGGATGGGGCTGGCGGGCCTGTCTCTGGAGGATGGCGCGGCGACGCTGACGGCGCTCACGGCGGCGACGGTCGCGGCCATCGTGCCGTTCCTGCCCCGACCTCCGGCGGTATGGATCGTCGCGGGGGGCGGCGCGCGCAATCCGACGCTGCTCGCCATGTTGGCGGAGCGCTTGGGGGCGGAGGTGCGCACGGCGGACAAGGTGGGGTGGTCCGGCGATGCACTGGAGGCCCACGCCTTCGGCTATCTCGCCGCGCGCTCGCTGCGGGGCCTGCCGCTGACGTTTCCGACCACCACCGGGGTGGCGGCGCCGATGACGGGTGGGGTGCTGTTCCGGCCGTGAGGGGCCTGTGCCTCCCTCTCCCCTTGCGGGAGAGGGGTTGGGGGTGAGGGGGGCTGGTCGGGGTTCGCCAACCAACAGGCCGGGCAAAAGGCGCGATACCCCTCACCCCAGCCCTCTCCCGCAAGGGGAGAGGGAGCACGGTTGGCTCCAGACCCACCCCCAAACGAAAACGGCGCGCCGAAGCGCGCCGTTCAAGCGGAATGAGCCGAAATCAGGCGGCGCTGTCCTTGCGGGTGCCGGGCAGGCGCTTGTCGAGATAGGTGCCGACCACGCCCATCAGATCCTCGGTCTTGCCGTCGAAGAAGTGGTTGGCGCCGGGCACCACCTGCTGCTCGATGACGATGCCCTTCTGGGTCTTCAGCTTCTCCACCAGCGTCTGCACCGCAGAGGTGGGCACCACCGCATCCTTGTCGCCGTGGACGAACAGGCCGGAGGAGGGGCAGGGGGCGAGGAAGGAGAAGTCGTAGAGGTTCGCCGGCGCGGCGATGGAGATGAAGCCCTCCACCTCCGGACGGCGCATCAGCAGCTGCATGCCGATCCACGCGCCGAAGGAGAAGCCGGCGATCCAGCAGGCGCGGGCGTCCGGATTCACCGACTGCGCCCAGTCGAGCGCGGCGGCGGCGTCCGAAAGCTCGCCCTGGCCGTGGTCGAACGAGCCCTGCGAGCGGCCGACGCCCCGGAAGTTGAAGCGCAGCACCGAGAAGCCGCGGTTCACGAACTGGTAGTACAGATTGTACACGACCGGATTGTTCATCGTCCCGCCGAACTGCGGGTGCGGATGAAGAATGATGGCGATGGGCGCGTTGCGGGTCTTGGCGGGCTGGTAGCGGCCTTCGAGGCGCCCCTTTTCGCCGGGGAAGATCACTTCTGGCATGGAAGTCTGCAACCTCTGGGTAGCAATGACGCGCGGCGCGCCCGTTCCGTCCTATAGGACGACGGGTCCGGCGCGGGAACCCGTCAGCATGACCCCTGTCGACTTGACGCCGGAACGGTAATGCTTGACTAACGGACGCGCGAGACCTATCTATTTAGAATAATTCTAATTTGTTCCCGGCGGCTGCGCGAACCGAGGGGCGCTGCGTTGTGAGAACGGGTGAAGTTTGACCTATGACGGAGATCGCCGGCAATTGCAAGCCTGGCACGGGTCGCGGGTGCGTTTGGCACATGCGGCCGGGAGGCGGAGATGAGCGCGGGCGACGCGTCGCGGCAGATGGGTACCATCGCGGGCACGGTTGAGGCGACCATCGCTTCCCGCCCGTCGGTGCCTCGCCGCGCCTATCTCGATCACAACGCCACGAGCCCCCTTCGGCCCGAGGCCCGCGCCGCGCTGGTCGCCGCGCTGGATGCCGGCGGCAATGCGTCTTCCGTCCACGCCGAAGGCCGCGCCGCGCGCGCCCGCATTGAGGCTGCCCGCGCGGCCGTCGCTGCGCTGGCGGGTGCGCCCGTCCGGGGCGTAGTCTTCACCTCCGGCGCCACCGAGGCGGCGGCGCTGGCGCTGCATCCCGCTGTCGAGATCGCCGGACGGGCCAAGCGCTGCGACGTGCTGCTGGCGAGCGCGGTGGAACATCCGGCCGTGCTCAAGGGCCATCGTTTCCCCTCCGACGCGCTGGAAATCCTGCCGGTGGACGGCGAGGGGCGGCTCGATCTCGCCGCGCTGGACGAGGCGCTCGCCCGCCATCGCGCCGCCGGCCGGCGCGCGATGCTGGCGGTGATGGCGGCGAACAACGAGACCGGCGTGATCCAGCCCGTGGCCGAGGCGGCGCGGCTGGTGCACGAGGCGGACGGCATCGTCTTCTGCGACGCGGTGCAGGCCGCCGGGCGCATCCCGCTGGATATGGCGGCGCTCGGCGCCGACTTCCTGGCCCTCTCCGCCCACAAGATCGGCGGTCCCCCCGGCGTTGGTGCGCTGGTGGCGGCGGGGCCGGACCATCGCACCGCGCCGCTGCTCTCCGGCGGCGGGCAGGAGCGCAACCGGCGCGCGGGCACCGAGAACGGGCCGGCCATCGTCGGCTTCGGTGCGGCTGCAAATGCCGTGAATGCAGTGCTTGCCGCCGAGGCGGAGCGGCTTGCCGTGCTGCGCGACCGTCTGGAACGGGTGGTGCTGGAAGGCGTTCCGGGTACAAGGGTTGTGGGCGCGGGCGCCGATCGCTTGCCTAACACCACTATGGTCACATTTGCCGGACTTCGGGCCGAGACACTGGTGATCGCGCTGGACCTCGCCCACGTAAGCATCAGTGCCGGCTCGGCCTGCTCGTCAGGCAAGGTCGGCGCCTCGCAGGTGCTCCTCGCCATGGGACTGCCCGAGGACGAGGCGGCGGGCGCCATTCGCCTGTCACTCGGCTGGTCGAGCACCATCGAGGATGTGGATGCCGCGGTCGAAGCCTTGAAAAAGGCCGTGCCGCAGCTGAGAAGCCGCGCTTCACGCGCGGCATAGCGGATTAAGCCGCGCTTTGCGCGGTTAGGGGAATTACGCCGCGCATCATGCGCGGCACACGGACTTGACCCGCGGGCCTTGACCCCGCGTGGGAGAGGAGAAGAGAGATGCCTGCGGTTCAGGAGACCGTCGAACGCGTCCGCGCGATCGACGTGGATCAGTACAAGTACGGTTTCGTCACCGACATCGAGAGCGAGAAGGCCCCCAAGGGCCTGTCGGAAGACACCGTTCGCTATATCTCCGCCCGGAAGAACGAACCCGAGTGGATGCTGGAATGGCGGCTCGACGCCTACCGGCGCTGGCTCACCATGGAAGAGCCCACCTGGGCGCGGGTGAGCTACCCGAAGATCGATTTCCAGGACTATTATTATTACTCGGCCCCCAAGGCGGCGCCGAAGTCCATCGACGAGATCGACCCGGAAATCCTCAAGACCTACGAGAAGCTCGGCATCCCCCTGCGCGAGCGCGACGCGCTGCTCGGCATCCAGCGCGAGGGCGGCTCCAAAGTGGCGGTGGACGCGGTGTTCGACAGTGTGTCGGTCGCCACCACCTTCAAGGAGGAGCTAGCCAAGGCGGGCGTGATCTTCATGCCCATCTCGGAGGCCATCCGCGAGCATCCCGAGCTGGTGAAGAAGTATCTCGGCTCGGTGGTCCCCGTGTCCGACAATTTCTACGCCACGCTCAATTCGGCGGTCTTCTCCGACGGCTCCTTCGTCTATGTGCCGAAGGGCGTGCGCTGCCCCATGGAGCTGTCCACCTATTTCCGCATCAACGAGCGCAACACCGGACAGTTCGAGCGCACCCTCATCATCGCCGATGAAGGTGCCTATGTGAGCTATCTGGAAGGCTGCACCGCCCCCCAGCGTGACGAGAACCAGCTGCATGCGGCGGTCGTCGAGCTGGTGGCGCTGAAGGATGCGGAGATCAAGTATTCCACCGTCCAGAACTGGTATCCCGGCGACAAGGACGGCAAGGGCGGCATCTACAATTTCGTCACCAAGCGCGGCGACTGCCGGGGTGACAATTCCAAGATCTCCTGGACGCAGGTGGAGACCGGCTCGGCCATCACCTGGAAGTACCCGAGCTGCATCCTGCGCGGCGACAACTCGCAGGGCGAGTTCTATTCCATCGCCATCTCCAACGGCCACCAGCAGGTGGATTCGGGGACGAAGATGATCCACCTCGGCAAGAACACGTCGAGCCGGATCATCTCCAAGGGCATCGCCGCCGGGCACTCGGACAACACCTATCGCGGACTGGTGTCCGCCCATCGCAAGGCCACCGGCGCGCGCAACTTCACCAACTGCGACTCGCTCCTCATCGGCGATCTCTGCGGGGCGCACACCGTGCCCTACATGGAGGCCAAGAACGCCTCGGCCCAGTTCGAGCACGAGGCGACCACCTCCAAGATCTCCGAGGACCAGCTGTTCTACTGCCTCCAGCGCGGGCTTTCGCAGGAGGAGGCGGTGGCGCTCATCGTCAACGGCTTCGTGCGCGACGTGCTCCAGCAGCTGCCCATGGAGTTCGCGGTCGAGGCGCAGAAGCTGATCGCCGTGAGCCTGGAAGGCTCGGTGGGCTGACGAACCGGCCGGCGCGCCGCCGGCTCCATCCCTTCTCGCGCAGCGCGTTCTTCGGGGCGCAGCCGCGCGGATCGACATTTCAAGGACCGACCATGCTCGAAATCCGCAATCTCCACGCCCGCATCGGCGAGAACGAGATTCTCAAGGGCCTCGACCTCACCATCCCGGATGGCGAGGTGCATGCCATCATGGGGCCAAACGGCTCCGGCAAGTCCACGCTCTCCTACGTCCTCTCCGGCAAGCCCGATTATGAGGTGACGGACGGCAGCGTGAGCTTCGACGGCGCGGACCTGCTCGCGCTCGACGCCAGCGCGCGGGCGGCGGCGGGTGTCTTCCTCGCCTTCCAGTATCCCATCGAAATCCCCGGCGTTGCCAACATGACCTTCCTGCGGGCGGCCATGAACGCCCAGCGCAAGGCGCGCGGCGAGGAGGAAATCTCCACCCCCGACTTCCTGAAGCTGGTGCGCGCCAAGGCGCCGGACCTCGGCATCTCGCAGGACATGCTCCGGCGCGGCGTCAATGTCGGCTTTTCGGGCGGCGAGAAGAAGCGCAACGAAATCCTCCAGATGACCCTGCTGGAGCCCAAGCTCTGCATTCTGGATGAGACCGATTCCGGCCTCGACATCGACGCGCTCAAGGTGGTGTCCCAGGGCGTGAATGCGCTGCGCAGCCCCAAGCGCTCCATGCTGGTCATCACCCATTATCAGCGCCTGCTCGACCATATCGTGCCGGATGTGGTGCACGTGATGCACAAGGGCCGCATCGTCCGCTCCGGCGGGCCGGAGCTGGCGCTGGAGCTGGAAGAGTCGGGCTATGCGGCCTACGCGCAGGACGCGGCGTGAAGGACGGCACCATGACCATCAACGTCCGACCCGCCCGAACGGCGGCGGAAGAGGCCATCGCCGCCGCGCTCGAGGCGTCGATTGCCACCGAGGCGGGGCAGGGGCGTATCGCCGAGCTGCGCCGCGCCGCCCGCGACGCCTTCCTCTCCCACGGCCTGCCCAGCCGCCGTGTGGAGGAGTGGAAGTACACCGATCTGCGTGCCGCCATCCGCGACGTCCCCAATCGCGCCCCCGCGCCGGGCACGGTGGAGGATCTGGAAGCTGCGCCATTCGTGCCGGCGGTGCCCAATGCCGGGCGCATCCTGTTCGTGAACGGCGTGCTCTCCCGCGCCGGGTCGGACTTCGCGGCGCTGTCGGAAGGCGTCACCGCCCTGCCGCTGGACACCGCCATCGCTGCCGGCGATCCGCTCGCCGATCGCATCAATGCCCTGTCGCCGAGCCGCTATGACGGGCCGCTGGCCCTCAACACCGGCTTCCTCGGCGAGGGCGTCGCGCTCCGCGTCGATGCCGGGGTGAAGGCCGCGCGGCCGGTTCACATCGCCCACGCTTTTCCGGGTAGCGAAGCCGTCTCCGGCTTCACCCGCACCGTCGTGGTGGTGGGCGAAGGCGCCGAGGTGACGCTGGTGGAGACCTTCGCCGGGCGCGATGGCGTCGCCTACCAGTCCAACCACGCGGTGGAGCTGGTGGTGGGCGACGGTGCAGTCGTGAACCTCGTGCGCATCCAGGAGGAGGGCGACGCCGCCTTCCATTTCGGCACCCTCATGCTGGAGCTGGGGCGCGAGGCGAAGCTGAACCTGTTCGCCCTCGCCCAGGGCGCGGCGCTGGCGCGCTACAACGTCTATGGCCGCTTCGAGGGCACCAGCGCCCATGCCGGTATCCGCGGCGCGACCCTCGCCCGTGGCCGCCAGCATTCGGACACGACCCTCGTCATCGATCATGCGGTGGCTGGGGGCGAGAGCCGCGAGCTGTTCAAGACCGTCCTCGCCGACGACGCCCATGGCGTGTTCCAGGGCAAGATCGTGGTGCGCCGGGCCGCCCAGAAGACCGACGGGCGGATGATGAGCCAGTCGCTCCTCCTCTCCGATCGCGCCGAGATGGACAACAAGCCGGAGCTGGAAATCTTCGCGGATGATGTCCAGTGCGGCCACGGTGCCACCGCCGGCGCGCTCGATCGCTCCATGCTGTTCTACCTGCGCTCGCGCGGCCTGCCGGAGAAGGAAGCCGAGATGCTCCTCATCCAGGCCTTCCTCGGCGAGGCGGTGGAATATGTGGAGAATGCGGACCTGCGCGACCTGCTGATCGAGCGGATCAGCGGGTGGCTGGAAAAGCGGGCGGCGTAGGCCGTCGCTGCTGAAACCGCCTCTGCGACCCGTCATCCCCCGCCTTGTGCGGGGGATCCACCCCGCCGCCGGGACCAGCGGATGAGTGGACCCTCCGGACAGCCGGAGGGTGACAGCGACAAAAGGTTCGTGCGCCCCAGGCTCCCGTTAGCCCATGAGGGCGACACGCCGTTTCATTGAGAATGTTGCCAGAAGGATTTGGCCATGACCCAGCCCCACCCCGCCGTCGCCAATGGCTCGTTCGACGTGGAGCGGGTGCGCGCAGATTTTCCGGCCCTGTCGCTGGAGGTGAACGGCCATCCGCTCACCTATCTCGACAATGCTGCCTCCGCCCAGAAGCCCCGTCAGGTGATCGACCGCATGGTGACCGCCTATGAGCGGGAATATTCCAACGTCCATCGCGGCCTGCACTATCTCGCGAATGCCGCCACGGAAGCGTTCGAGCATGCCCGCGAGACGGCGCGCGCCTTCCTGAACGCCGGCAGCATCGACGAGATCATCTTCACCCGTTCCGGCACCGGTGCCATCAACACGGTGGCCTCCTCCCTCGGCCAGTCCATCGAGGCGGGCGACGAGATCGTGCTCTCCATCATGGAGCACCATTCCAACATCGTGCCGTGGCACTTCCTGCGCGAGCGCAAGGGTGCCGTCATCAAGTGGGCGCCGGTGCGGGAGGATGGCTCCTTCGACCTCGACGCCTTCAAGGCGCTGCTCGGTCCGCGCACCAAGATCGTCGCCATCACCCACATGTCCAACGTGCTGGGCACGGTGACGCCCATCAAGGAGATCGCGGCGGCGGCCCATGCGGTGGGCGCCAAGGTGGTGGTGGATGGCTGCCAGGCCATCGTCCACATGCCGGTGGACGTGCGCGACCTCGACGTCGATTTCTACGCCGTCACCGGCCACAAGCTCTATGCCCCCACCGGCATCGGCCTGCTCTACGGCAGGAAGGAACTTCTGGAGGCCATGCCGCCTTATGAGGGCGGCGGCGAGATGATCCGCGAGGTGACGGAGGAGACCGTCACATACGGGGTGCCTCCGCACCGTTTTGAGGCTGGAACACCTCCAATCGTTCAGGCCATCGGCCTTGGCGCTGCAATGGAATATGTCCAGTCCATCGGCCGCGAGCGCATCGCCGCGCACGAGCACGATCTCTCGGCCTATGCCCATGAGCGCTTGAGGGCGTTGAATTCCCTGCGGATCATCGGGACAGCGGCGGACAAGGGCGCCATCATTTCCTTCGAGATGAAGGGCGCCCATCCCCACGACGTGGCCACCATCATCGACCGCTACGGTGTCGCGGTACGGGCCGGCACCCATTGCGCACAGCCGCTTTTGGCCCGATATGGTGCGACAGCGACATGCCGCGCATCGTTTGCTCTTTACAACACGCGCGCCGACGTGGACCGTCTCTTTGACGCCCTCGTCAAGGCGCAGGATTTGTTCGCATGACCGATACCAAGTCGATCGAGGCGCCGAACCAGCCGCAGATCCAGTCTCCGATCCCGGAGGCGGAGCTTGCGCGGCTCACCGACGACATCGTGATCGCCCTCAAGACGGTCTACGATCCCGAAATCCCGGTGGACATCTACGAGCTTGGCCTGATCTACAAGGTCGATATCTCGGATGCCCGCACCGTTGCTGTCGAGATGACGCTCACCACGCCGAACTGCCCCGCCGCCGCCGAGCTGCCCGGCATGGTGGAGAGCGCCGTCGCGGCCGTGCCCGGCATCTCGGACGTGAAGGTGGACATCACCTTCGATCCGCCCTGGGACCAGGGCCGCATGTCCGAGGAAGCCCGCGCCACGCTCAACTTGTGGTGAGCCCGCGTCATGCTTGAAGGGCAGGGGACCGCGCGCACCGCGCCGCCCCTCGGCCGGGTGCTGGAAACCGGCCTTTACGTGGACGACCTAACCCGGGCGCGCGGCTTCTACGAAGGCGTGCTCGGCCTCGTGCCCATGTTGGCCGATGCGCGTTTCGCCGCCTATCCGGTCGGCGGCACCGTGCTTCTGCTGTTCCTGCGCGGATCGGCCGACACGGCCATCGAGTTGCCCTTCGGCGGCGCGATTCCCCCGCACGATGGCGCCGGCCGCCTGCACTTCGCCTTTTCCGCCGAAGCCGCCGACATGGACCGCTGGCGCGCGCACCTCACGGGGCACGGCGTCGCCATCGAGGGCGAGGTGCATTGGCCGAAGGGCTCCACGAGCCTCTATTTCCGCGATCCGGACGGAAACCTCGCGGAGATCGCCAGCCCTGGGCTCTGGGAGAATTATTAGCGCACAGATTCGCCGTCATCGCCCGGCTCGTCCGGGCGATCCACCTTGCCGTTCGTCCGGTGCATCATGGAAAGAGTCGCCCCGGCCGAACCGTGGATCCCCCGCACAAGGCGGGGGATGACGATCAGTGATGCGGAGGGGGTCTCGTCGTGCGACCGCCAAGCGGCAAAAGAAAAAGGCGAGGCCCCGAGCGGGCCTCGCCTTTTTTAATCCACGGCTCCAGCGCTGCCTGCAGATCTAAGTCCGCTTTGGGGGCTGCGCGGCCAATCCGTGATGCCGATTCCGTATGCGCCATTAAAGGCGGCCGTCGGTCGGCTTTTTCTTACCTCTCCTCCCGAGACCTGAACCGCATTCACCGCCGTCTGGCCGGCCGGTGACGGTCCCCTTTCTTGTGCGGGGGAAAATAGAACAAGAATCTGTCGTTTGTCATCCTTGCGCCGCAATAAGTCGTTCGCTGCGTCGCAATATGGTTGCATGGCACCGCATTCGCGCCACTGCCCTTGTGTTTTGGCCGCCCTTCCGCTTTCACTCCCGCCAGCCTGATTTCCCTCCGCACGAAAAGTCCGAGCCACCCGATGCGACTGTCCCGCTATTTCCTTCCCATTCTGCGCGAGGTGCCCAAGGAGGCGGAGATCGTCTCGCACCGGCTGATGCTGCGCGCCGGCATGATCCGGCAGGAATCGGCCGGCATCTACGCCTGGCTGCCGTTCGGCCTGCGCGTGCTGAACAAGGTCTGCAACATCATCCGCGAGGAGCAGAATCGCGCCGGCGCCATCGAGATGCTGATGCCGACCATCCAGTCGGCGGACCTCTGGCGCGAGAGCGGCCGCTATGACGACTACGGCAAGGAGATGCTGCGCATCCGCGACCGGCACGACCGCGAGATGCTGTTCGGCCCCACCAACGAGGAGATGATCACCGAGATCGTCCGCGCCTATGTGAAGTCCTACAAGGCGCTGCCCCTCAACCTCTACCACATCCAGTGGAAGTTCCGGGACGAGGTGCGCCCGCGCTTCGGCGTCTACCGCTCGCGCGAGTTCCTGATGAAGGACGCCTATTCCTTCGATCTCGACGCGGCCGGCGCCCGCCATTCCTACAACAAGATGTTCGTCGCTTATCTGCGCACCTTCGCCCGCATGGGCCTGAAAGCGATTCCGATGGTGGCGGACACGGGACCGATCGGCGGCAACCTCTCCCACGAGTTCATCATCCTCGCCTCCACCGGCGAGAGCGAGGTGTTCTGCCATGGCGACTATCTCGACATGGCGCCGCCCCCCGCCGATGTGAACTTCGACGATCCCGCCGGCCTGCAAAGCGTGTTCGACCGCTGGACGCAGCTTTATGCCGCGACCTCCGAGAAGCACGACACGGCCGCCTTCGATGCCATCCCGGAAGACCGCCGCCTCGCCGCGCGCGGCATCGAGGTGGGCCACATCTTCTATTTCGGCACCAAATATTCCGAGCCCTTCGGCGCCAAGGTGCTCGGCCCGGACGGCAAGGAGCACACCATCCACATGGGCTCCTACGGCATCGGCCCCTCGCGCCTCGTGGCGGCCATGATCGAGGCGTCTCACGATGAGAACGGCATCATCTGGCCGGACGCGGTCGCGCCCTTCCAGGTGGGCATCCTGAACCTCAAGGTCGGGGACAGCGCGACCGAGGCGGCCTGCGGCGCCCTTTACGCGGAATTGACCGCTGCCGGCTACGACGTGCTGTACGACGACACCGAGGAGCGCGCCGGCGCCAAGTTTGCCACTGCCGATCTCATCGGCCTGCCGTGGCAGATCCTGGTCGGGCCCAAGAGCCTCGCCGAGGGCAAGGTGGAACTGAAGCGCCGGGTGGACGGCTCGCGCGAGCTGATCGCCCCGAGCGACATTGTGGAGAGGCTGAAGGCATGACGGCAACCCATGCGGCGGCGGCGAGGGCAGGCGGGGACACCACCGGTACGCGCCCCTTCGCGCCGTTCGAGTGGATGCTGTCGTTGCGTTATCTCAGGGCCCGCCGCAAGGAGGGCTTCATCTCCGTCATCGCCGGCTTCTCCTTCCTCGGCATCATGCTGGGGGTGGCGACGCTCATCATCGTCATGGCGGTGATGAACGGCTTCCGGCAGGAGCTGCTGGGCAAGATCCTCGGCCTCAACGGCCACGTGCTGGTGCAGCCGCTGGAATCACCGCTCACCGACTACAAGGCGGTGGCCCAGCGCATTGCCGCACTCAACGGCATCCGCATCGCCGTGCCTCTGGTGGAGGGGCAGGCGCTCGCCTCCTCGCCCTTCGGCGCCTCGGGCGTGCTGGTGCGCGGCATGGCGGAGAAGGACCTGCGCGGCCTGCCGTCCGTCGCCCACAACATCCGCCAGGGCACGCTGGAGAATTTCGACCAGGGGCAGGGCATCGCCATCGGCAAGCGCCTCGCCGACCAATTGTCCCTGCGTGCGGGCGACAACATCACCCTCGTCGCCCCACGCGGCGCGGTGACGCCCATGGGCACCTCTCCCCGCATCAAGGTCTACAAGATCGCCGCGGTGTTCGAGGTGGGCATGTCGGAATACGACAGCGCGTTCGTGTTCATGCCGCTGCCGGAGGCGCAGGCCTATTTCAACCGCAACGGCGACGTGAACGCCATCGAGGTCTATCTCGATAATCCCGACGACGTGGGCGAACTGCGCGCCGCCATCCAGAGCGCGGCGGAGCGGCCGGTCTATCTCGTCGACTGGCGGGTGCGGAACGCTACCTTCTTCGGCGCGCTGCAGGTGGAGCGGAACGTGATGTTCCTCATCCTTACGCTGATCGTGCTGGTAGCGGCGCTCAACATCGTCTCCGGCCTCATCATGCTGGTGAAGGACAAGGGGCACGACATCGCCATCCTGCGCACCATGGGCGCGACGCAGGGCTCCATCATGCGCATCTTCTTCATCACCGGCGCCTCCATCGGCGTGGTGGGGACGCTCTCGGGCCTGCTGCTCGGCGTGATCGTGTGCCTCAACATCGAGAGCATCCGCCAGTTCATCTCCTGGCTCACCGCCACGGAGCTGTTCTCGCCCGAGCTCTATTATTTGTCCCGCCTTCCGGCGCAGATGAATTTCGGCGAAACCTCTTCCGTGGTGCTGATGGCAATGGCGCTCTCGTTCCTGGCCACGCTCTATCCGTCCTGGCGGGCCGCCCGGCTCGATCCGGTGGAAGCCCTGAGGTACGAGTGATGGACATGCCCACCCCGCCCGAAGGTCGCGGCCGCGGCCCCGGCACCGGCTCCCGTCCCCAGTTCGCGCTGGCTTTGGCCGGCGTCGTGCGGCGCTATGCGCAGGGGCAGGGGGCGCTGGAAATCCTGCGCGGCGCCGACCTCGGCATTGCCCAGGGGCAGTCGGTGGCCCTCGTGGCGCCGTCCGGCTCCGGAAAATCCACCCTGCTGCACATCGCCGGGCTGCTGGAGCATTCGGACGCCGGAGAGGTGTTCATCGACGGCGCGCCCACCGCCCGCCTACCGGATGCCGAGCGCACGCGCATCCGCCGGCTCTCCATCGGCTTCGTCTACCAGTTCCATCATCTCCTGCCCGAGTTCACGGCGCTGGAGAACGTGGCCATGCCGCAGATGATCCGCGGCCTCGCCAAGAAGGAATCGGAGACGCGGGCCAAGGAGCTGCTCTCCTATCTCGGCCTCGGCGCCCGCCTCACCCATCGCCCGTCCGAGCTGTCGGGCGGCGAGCAGCAGCGCGTCGCCATCGCCCGCGCGCTCGCCAACGCGCCACGGCTGCTGCTGGCGGACGAGCCCACCGGCAACCTCGATCCCAAGACGTCCGACCACGTGTTCGGCGCCATGTCGGAGCTGGTGCGGGCCACTGGGGTGGCGGCCTTGATCGCCACCCACAATCTCGACCTCGCCGCCCGCATGGACCGGCGTGTCACCCTGCGCGAAGGCAAGGTGGTGGAGCTGGCCTGACCGGCGCCACGGGGCGCTCCCAGAGGGTGGAATGGATTCGTTTTTCGCCGCCTCCAAGATGTTCTGGTTCCTCGTCGCGCCGTCCAACCTGCTGATGCTGCTTGGCGGCTTTGGCCTCTTTCTGGCGCTCGCCAGCGGGCGGCGGTGGGGACTGGGGCTTCTCGCCGTCTCCATCGTGGGCTGGGGGGTGCTGGGCTTCTCGCCGGTGTCCAATTATCTCCTCAACCCGCTGGAGGAGCGCTTTCCCATCTACCGGGGCGATGAGCCGATCACCGGCGTGATCCTCTTGGGCGGGGCGGAGGTGCCGGAGGTGGGGCTGGCGCGCGGCGTCCCCGCCTTCGCCAATGCCGGGGAGCGGGCCATTGCTTTCGGCGCCCTGGCGCGGAAGCACCCGGAGGCGCGCCTGGCGTTTATCGGCGGCAGCGGACAGCTGTTCTCCGACGGCGTCGCCTCGGAGGCGCGGATGATGCAGATGACGCTGCCGGACCTCGGCATCGCCCCGGACCGTGTGGAATACGAGGTGAAATCCCGCAACACCGCGGAAAATGCGGAGTTTGCCAAGGAATTGCTGACGCCCAAGCCGGGCGAGCGCTGGCTGCTGGTGACGAGCGCGTTCCACATGCCGCGTGCGGTCGGCTGCTTCCGCAAGGTGGGCTTCGACGTGATCCCCTATCCCGTCGATTTCCGCACCGCCGGCCCAAACCAGCTCAACGAGACCTTCTCGCGCACGGCGGTCGGGCTCGACATGGCGGATGTGTCGATCAAGGAGTGGGTGGGCCTCGTCGCCTACTATCTCTCGGGCAAGACCAGCGCGCTGTTTCCGGCGCCGTAAGCTATTCGTCCCGCGGCAGGCCGATGCGGTAGACGCCGCGGAAATCGGCCGGGTCCACCGCCTTGCCCTTGCGATAGATCATCAGCCGGCCCTCCAGCGCGAGGCGGACGGCCACGCGGCGCACCACGGGCAGTGCCCGCTGCCATTCGTCCTTCGGCATCAGAGCCAGCGCCGCATCCATGGGGCCGATGCTCTTGCCCGGCCCGGCCTCGCCCGCGAGACGCAGGAGCAGCGCCGCGGCGGCCTCATCGTCGGGCAGAGGGGAAGGGCTGGCGGTCGAATCGGAGGGGCGGCTCTCGGTCATGGGGAAGTCCTACCCCATCCGCGCGGATTTTCGCATGGGCAAACCCGGCGCCGCCCGATCCGGCAGCCTGTGGATTGCGGCAGTCCCGGCTCTCGCATGCGAGCCGTTCGCAGGAAGCATGACGCAGGGCTTGCCGGAACGTTCATAAATTCTTAATGAATGTTGCGTTGCGGGACGCTCGTCGTGCCGCGGGGACTCGTCGAAAGAGCCGCTATCCATCATGGATCTCAGCCAAGGTTATGCCCATCGCCGCTCCTGCTGGGGCGTCGCGCGCACTGCGCTTGCTGTCTTTCTGGTCGCCGTCGCGGTGATCTATCTCTACGGAGGCTTCGACGCCTCCGCGCTTCGGCCCCACTGAACGCGGCCGCCGGGATCACCGGGCGGCTTCGCGGCCGGGGGAACGGGTTTTCCTTTACCATGGGAATTGCGCGCCGGTGCGCCGCGTTGCCTTTGTGCGGCGGACCGGACAATGATCCGCGCCCCGACCGGCAGCCGTAGGCGTATCGTGGGGGCGGGAACCGGAACAGGGACGCAGGCGTTCGCCCGCGTCCCAAGGGCTGCGTCGCGGAGGGCGCCATGCTGGAATGGATGAACCGGACGCTCAGCATTCTGAACAGCAATTTCGATGTGCCGGGCTGGGTCGTGCTCGCGGCCATGGTCATCGGGGCGGTGTTCGTCTTCGTGCTGTTCGTGCGGTCGGAGCCCAATGAAAACCCGCTGACCCTACTCGTGCTCATCGGCATCCTGCTGGGTGGCCTGTCGGTGGGCAGCGCCATGGTCAAGCAGATCATCCAGGCTGCCGCCATCTCGGAAGCGCGCTCGCTGGAATCCCGCGCCGCCGGCCTTGATTCCGCAGCCGCGCAGGCGCCGGCCCTCGGCTGCATCGGGGCGGATCCGTCCCTGACGGGGGTGTGCGAGGCGGTGTTGTTCGAGCGGCCGGACACGGTGGCCGCCGCCCGCGCCATGGTGCGCGCCCGCATGGCGCTGGTCGAGGACGCCTTCGAATTCGTGCGCCGCCGCAAGGCCGACTACCTGACCGAGCGGATCATCGCCTGGCGTCGGCCGCTGGAGCAGGACCCCTACGGCCTCGTCGCTTCCGCGCTGGTGGATTTCTCCGGCTGCACGGTGAGCTATTGTCCGCAGGCCGCGATCTTCGGCGATCCGACGCACATCATCGCCAACATGAACGAGGGGCGCTATGCCAGCCTCGTCAACAAATATACCCCGGTGTGGGAGCGCAACGCACGCAACCGCGGCATGACCGGGGGGCCGCCGCCGCGCACCGGCCCCTTCGGCATGCTGGTGACCCAGCCTGATCCGGCCCACCCGGCCCAGCCCGGTGCCCCGGGCGTTCCCGCTCCGGCCGCGGCGGCGCCAGCTCCGGCGGCGGAAGATCCTGACGTGATCGCGCCGCCTCCCAGCGCGCCGCTGCCGCCCGCCCGCCCGGCGCGCACCCCGGCCGCGCAGGCGACGCCCCCGGCCAATCCGGCCCCGCGTCCCGCCGCGCCCCGACCGCGTCCCCAGCCTGCGGCGCCGGCCGAAGCGGAACCCGCCGCCGAGGGCGCACCCGCCGCCCCGAACGGCCAATAGCGCGGGCGCGATGGCGCTCCACCTCATCAAGCTGTGCGTCGGCGCGACCTCCATCGCCGACCTCGAAGGCTGGATCGCCGACCGTGCCGATACCGCCCGGCGGGCCGGCGTCCCGTTCGAGCAGATCCACGTCACCCGCATGGTGCCGAGCCGCAAGGACGAGCTGATCGACGGCGGCTCGCTCTATTGGGTCATCAAGGGCGAGGTGGCGGCACGCCAGCGCCTGCTCGAGCTGCGGACCGTGGTCGATCCGGACGGGGTACGCCGCTGCGGCCTCGTGCTCGATCCCGCCGTCATCCGCGTGGAGCCGCGCCCCTCGCGTCCCTTCCAGGGCTGGCGCTACCTCACCGACCGGGAGGCGCCCCGCGATCTCGGCACCAGCGCCGGCGCCGCCGATCTGCCCGAAGCCCTCAGCCGCGAGCTGCGCGATCTGGGCCTTCTCTGAACGGAGTTGATGACGTTCGGTCATCTGCCGTTCAGGAAGCCTTCGCCATGGTCCGCCCCGAAACGCCAGGTGCCCCGCGCCCGGTGCCATCGAGGGAGATCCACATGACCATCCGCTTCGCGCCGGCCATATTCGCCTGTGCCGCCGGCCTGTGCGCGGCCAGCCTGACGGCGCCGGGCGCCGCGCTGGCGCAGCAGAGCCAGGCGCTGAAGGAGATTCCCGCCGACAAGGCGAAGCTCACCGGCGCCATGACGGTGGACTACAACTCCCGGTCCATGCGCTCCACCAGCGGCACCGATCTCTACGAGATCAGCGACCTCTCGGTCGCCGACCTGATGATTCTGAAGGGCTCGGTTCAGCGCACGCCGGGCAAGAGCCTCGTCTATTCCGTGAAGTTCGACGTCATCAATCCGTCCAACCCGTCTCAGGTGGCGCGGGAGGTGGCGATCCTGCGCGGCGACCTGCAGATCGACGCCAACGGCCGCTACATCCCCGATGCCGGCCGGCTGCGCATCGACGTGGTGAAGGGCAACCAGACCTCCTCGCCCTTCGGTGGCTCCATCCAGGGTCGCAATGTGACGCGCTGGTGGGAAGTGGCCGAGCAGTTCCGCCGGGCGCAGAAGGAGGCGGACAAGATCTATTCCCGCATGGTCGACGGTAAGGTGGTGTCGATCCAGGTGAAGAACCCCGATCCGCTGCGCTTCGAGCGCACCCAGCTTGCGGCCGGCCCCTTCTCCTTCCTCCCGGACGTACGCGTCTCCGGCAACCTCGACTACGACTACGAGCTGGGCAACTGGCTGACCGACGCCAATGGCGTGACCTTCGCCTACACCGTCGCCGACAAGTCGTTCACCGACCGCGTGTCCGGCTCGATCCGCTATGTGGAGGAGAACGGCAACTTCACCGACAAGGCCGGCAAGAAGAAGCCCTATACCGGTTATTACGAGTACAATCTGCGCTGGAACGAGCAGGCGGTGAACACCGACCAGTCCTTCTTCGACGCCAGCGCAGCGCAGGCGCAGTCCGACGCCTTTTTCTCGTCCGCCGACCAGTCGAAGCCCGGCCTCTACGGCCGCGTCTTTTACAACGACAGCGAGGACGCCTGCAAAAGGGTGAAGGGCGACAACGGCCGGGACAAGTGCGTCGGCCCCACCCGCTCGGAAGTCACCTGGGACCTCAAGGCCGAGAAGCTGACCTACGCGCAGCTCGCCAACTGGGTGAAGCTGGAGATGCTCATCCTCGGCCCGCTGACCGACGAGTGAGCTTGGGTGAAGGGGAGGGGGCGCCCCTCCCCATTCACTCCAGAACCGCGGCCTTGAGCAGGCAGACCATGAAGGCGCGGGCAGGCGCGCCGCTTCGGTTGCGGATGACGTGGCGGCGGTCGCAGCGGTAGCGCACCGTCTCGCCTTCCTTCACCGTCTCCACCTGGCCCGCGACGTCCACTTCCAGCGTGCCGGATATGACCGTGAGGCATTCCACGGACCCGCGCTGGTGCCCGTCCGAATCGAGCTCCCCGCCGGGCGCGGCCTCCATGTCGTAATACTGGAGCCACTCCACCGTCTTGATCCAGCCGATGATGGACAGGCGCACCAGCCCGTCCTCGGAGAGAAGGATCGGCGTGTCGGCGCGGGAGAGCTTCTCCACAAAGGGCGCATCGTCGGAGGAGGCGAGCACCCGCTCCACCGACATGTCGAGGGCCTGCGACAGGCGCCACACGGTGGCCAGCGTCGGATTGGTCTCGTTGCGCTCGATCTGGCTGATGATGGACTTCGCCACGCCGGACTGCTCGGCAAGGTCCGACAAGGAGAGGTTGTAGGCCTTGCGCAGGCGCTGGATGGTCTTGCCCAGCTGCCCGGTAATCACCTGCGCGCCGGTTTCGAGAGAGCTGCCCCCGCGTTCCCTGACGGCCATGCCCCAATATCCTTTCAACCGAACGAGCGTTCGCTTCAGCGGACGTTACCGTCCGGGCGCGCGGGAGGGAAGGGGACATAAGGCAAAGGGGCGTTTTTCCGCGTTCTAGTTGCGCCAGAGCTGGAAGAAGTGATGCACCGGGCCGTGGCCGGCGCCCACGTCGAGGCGGTCGGCGGCAGCGATGGCGCCGGTGATGTAGGTCTTGGCCTTCTCCACCGCATCAGGCAGGCCGAGCCCGGCGGCGAGCCCCGCGGCGATGGCGGACGACAGGGTGCAGCCGGTGCCGTGGGTGTTCCGGGTGGCATGGCGCGGGGCGGTGAAGCGCTGCGTACCGGCTGACGTGACGAGGAGGTCCACGCTCTCCGGCCCCTCGCCGTGTCCGCCCTTCATGAGAACGGCACGGGCGCCGAGCGCCAGCAGGGCCGCGCCCTGGCGCTGCATCTCCTCTTCCGTGTGCGCGGCCTCAAGGCCGAGCAGCGCGCCGGCCTCCGGCAGGTTCGGCGTGATGAGATCGGCGGCGGGAATGAGGATGGTGCGCAGGTCGTTCAGCGAATCGTCGCTCAGGAGCCGCGCCCCGGACGCCGCGACCATGACCGGATCGAGCACCACCGGCCGCGCCTTGTGGCGCTTGAGCCCCTCCGCCACCGTGCGGATGGCGCCCGGGCGCGACAGCATGCCGATCTTCACCGCCTTCACCGCGAGATCGGAAAACACCGCATCCATCTGCGCGGCGATGAAATCGTCCGGCACATCGTGGATGGCGCTGACGCCCGTCGTGTTCTGCGCCGTGAGCGCGGTGATGACGCTGGCGCCGTAGACCCCCAGCGCGGAGAAGGTCTTCAGGTCCGCCTGGATGCCGGCGCCGCCGCTCGAATCCGAGCCGGCGATGGTGAGGGCGATGGGAATGGGCCGGCTCATGGACGCGGTGAGGCTCCGGTGGGGCAGGGATGATCGAGCCGCCACCCTTGCCAGTCCCGGCGGATTTGTCCACCTTGGCGCGGCCCGCGAGGGCCTTCCGATCCCGCCGCCAGCGGAGCACGCCGTGGTTCCCTTCTTCGTCCAGATCAAATGCCAGCTCGGGAAGTCCTACGAGGTGGCTGATGCCCTCGCCAATGCGGAGATCGCCTCCGAGATCTATTCCACGGCCGGTGAGTTCGACCTGCTGGTGAAGTTCTATGTGGAGCCCGGCACCGACATCGGCCACTACGTGAACCAGAAGGTGCAGACCATTCCGGGTATCCAGGACACCCGCACCATCATCACCTTCAAGGCCTTCTGACGCGCCTTCGCGCACCGTTTCCAAGCCATCATTCGGGCCGGCCGGAACGAACGCAGCGGAAGCTGCGGGCGCGAAGCCGCGCGTCCAGTACATCACGCGCTTCGCGGGGATTGATCGCGGAGGCCGCATGCATTACTCAAGGATAAGTCGGTGGTATTCAAGTATTGAATGCTTCTAAAGTGAGCCGCGACCCTCAGCATTGGTTGTGGCCCGCGCCCGGATCTGGAGCGATTCAAAATGAACAGGTACGAACACGGGAGCGCTCATCTCGATAACGACAAGGTCGGTGGCGAGTGGACCTATCGTCCCGCGGATGAAACCTGCCGGACCATCCCCATGGTGGACGCGCAGCTCGACAGCCGGGACCTGTTCGCGGCCGGGCGGCTGGTGACGATCGCCCATGGTGAGCACACGTATCAATTGCGGCTCACGGCGCAGAACAAGCTGATCCTGACCAAATAGCGCAGCCGACGCTTCGATCCCATCCGACGCCGCGGTCCGCCTTGAGCTTGGCCGGTGCCATTCCTTCGCCGCGTTTGCTCTTCATGAGGAGGCGCCCCGGCGGAAGGCGGCTTTCGCGCACGACCGTCCGGTCCTTTTCGGCACGGGCGTTTCTGCTATTGTCCGCGCCCAATTCGAGCGGATCCAGACCGAAGCATGGCCATCTCACAGCCCGCATCCGACGACCGGCGGGCGTTCGATCTTGACCTGCCGCAGCGCCTCGTGGGGATCCTCGACACGGCGTCGGCGCGTCATGGCCGTGCCGTGCTGCTGCTGGTGGTGGTCGCCCTCATCACGTTTCTGCCGGGCTTCTTCAGCCTCCCGCCCGTCGATCGCGACGAGGCGCGCTTCGCCCAGGCGACGAAGCAGATGCTGGAGAGCGGCAATTACGTCGATATCCGCTTCCACACGCAGGTGCGGTACAAGAAGCCGATCGGCATCTACTGGTTGCAAGCCGCGGCGGTGAAAGCCGGCGAGGCGGTGATCGGGCCGTCCGCCCGGACCTCCATCTGGCTCTATCGCCTGCCGTCGTTGGTCGCCGCCATCGGCACCGTGCTGCTCACCTACTGGACGGCCCTCGTCTTCCTCTCCCGACGCGGCGCGCTGTTCGCATCCCTCATGATGGCGGGATGCGTGCTGCTGGGGGTGGAAGCGCGGCTTGCCAAGACCGACGCGGTTTTGCTCTTCACCATTCTCGCCTGCTTCGGGGCGCTGGCGCGGGCCTATGTCCGCCCGCCCGAGGCGCGTCAGGGCGACTGGACCCTCGCCTTGATCTTCTGGACCGCCCTTGCGGCGGGAATCCTCGTGAAGGGGCCGGTGGCTCCGCTGTTCATCGGCCCCGCCATCGCCGCGCTCGCCGTCGCGGACCGCTCCGGCGCCTTCCTGCGGCCGCTGAAGCCCCTTGCGGGCCTGCTGTGGTGCCTGTTGCTGGTGCTGCCGTGGTTTGTCGCCATCTACCTCCTCACCAACGGCGCCTTCTACCAGCTGGCCGTCGGCGTCGACATGATGGGCAAGGTGGCCGAGGGCGCGGAAGGCCACTGGGGCCCGCCGGGCACCTATTTCCTCGCTGCATGGGGCACGTTCTGGCCGTCCATCGTGGTTGCCGCAATGGCGGCGCCCTATGTCTGGCGCCACCGGCGCGGGCGGGCGGAGCGCTTTCTCCTGTGCTGGCTGGTGCCAAGCTGGGTGGTGTTCGAGATCGCCGTCACCAAGCTCCCGCACTATGTGCTGCCAGTCTATCCGGCGCTGGCGATCCTCTCGGCCCTCGTCGTCGAGCGGGGCGGGCTGGTTCAGGCGGGCTCGCGACTGGCCGGGCTGGTGTGGATCTGGCCGGGGCTCGCCATCGTGGTCACGCTTGGGCTGGGCGGAGCCTACCTCTATTTCGGCAGCGGCTTCGGCCTCGCTGCGTGGCCGCTGCTGCTGCTGGGCGCCATGCTTCTGTGGTGGGCGGCGAGGGCGTTCCCGCGGGTCGGCATCGAGGGGGCGTTCCTCACTGCCCTGGCCGGCGCCATGGTGCTCTATCTCGCCGTCTGGCAGACCATGCTGCCGCAGATGCGGGCGCTGTGGATTTCCGAGCGCCTCGCTGCCGTGGTGAAGCAGCAGGGCTGCCCGGCCGCCAAGGTCGCGTCCTTCCCCTATCAGGAGCCGAGCCTCGTCTTCCTGGTGGGGACGCAGATCAACTACGTCCTGCCCAACGAGGCGGCGGCGCTGCTGAAGAAGGGCGGCTGCGCCCTCGCCTTCATGGATGCGCGCTTTACCCCCGCCTTCGAGCGGCACGCGGGCCTGCTCGCCCTGAAGTATCACGCGGTCGCGACCATCTCCGGCTTCACCTACAACGGCGGGCGACCCACCTCCATCACGGTATTCCGCTCCGATGAGGCCGCCCCGTGAGCCCGGAGGCCGGCACCGGCGCGGCTCCGTCCGGTTCGTTCGCCGCAGGCTTGCGGTGGGTGGGAGAAGCCGTGCGCCTGCTCCTCATCTCCATCGGACGCGCGCTCGCCTATCTGCGCGGGCGCCGCATCGGCGTGCCGCGCCCGCACCTCGGCTTTCTCGGGCGCTGGGAGGCGCTGGCGCTCGCGGCGCTGACGGTCGGCGTGGTCGCCGCACTGATGCTGCTGGTTGACCCGCTCACCCTCGGCCTCAGGCTCAAGGCCCCGTCCTGGCTCGTCGTCATGAGCGATCGTGTCACCGACCTCGGCTTTAGCGGGGTGGTGCTGTGGCCGCTCGGCATCGGCCTCGCCTATGCGTTGATGCTCACCCACGCGGGTGACGAGATGACCCGGCGGATCGCCGCCAGCGTCGCCGCGCGCCTCGGCTTCCTGTTCCTCGCCATTGCGCCGGTGGGGCTGCTGGTGGCCATCGTCAAGCACAGCCTCGGCCGGGCCCGCCCGCACGCCGCCATGCACATCAAGGGGCCGAGCCCGGAGATGACGTTCGATGTCATGATCTGGAAATCGAGCTTCGCCTCATTCCCTTCGGGCCATGCCACCACCACCTTCGCGGCCGCGGTAGCGTTCGCCGCATTGTTCCCGCGGGCGCGGACGATCCTCCTCGTGGCGGCCTTTCCCATTGCCGCCACCCGCATCGTGCTCAGCTCCCATTATCCGAGCGACGTGGTGGCCGGCGCGGTGCTGGGGACCGCCGCCGCCTTGTGGACGGTCAAGCTGTTCGCTGCCCGCCGCGTCGTCTTCGCGGTTGACGCGGGCGGGACGATCGTGCCCATGGCGGGGCCGTCCGCGCGACGGCTCGCGCGGCTCCTCGCTCCCGTCAATCCCGCGCGGGCTGGAGCATCCCTCCCGCCGCCGCAAGACATGAGCACAGCCGTTCCAGCCCAAGAGGCGAGACCTTGACTTCCCTTTCTTCCGAAACCCCTTCGGCCCCGCGGCTGTCGGTGGTGATCGCCGTCAAGGACGAGGCGGACAACGTGCTGCCGCTGATCGAAGAGATCGATGCGGCGCTGTCGTTCGAACCGTTCGAGCTGATCTTCGTGGATGACGGCTCCACCGACGCAACCCTCGCCAATCTTCGGCTGGCGCAGCAGACGCGGCCCTATCTGCGAATCGTGGTGCATGCGAAGGCCTGCGGGAAGTCGGCCGGCGTCGAAACCGGCGCGTGGGCGGCCAGGGGCGACCTTCTCCTGCTGCTCGACGGCGACGGCCAGAACGACCCCGCCTATCTGCCCGAGATGGTCCGCGTCATGGACGCGGGCGGGCCAAGCATCGGCATGGTGCAGGGCGAGCGTCAGGGGCGCAAGGACACCGGCTTCAAGCGCTTCCAGTCGCGCCTCGCCAACCGGGTCCGCCGCTCTCTGCTCAACGACGGCTCGCGCGATACCGGCTGCGGCCTCAAGGTGGTGCGACGGGAGGTGCAGCTGCGCCTGCCCATGTTCGACGGCCAGCATCGCTTCATGGCGGCGCTGGTGCGGCGCGACGGCCATGAGATCCTCACCGTGAAGGTGGTGGATCGCGAGCGCTGGCACGGCGTATCGAAGTACGGGTTCTGGAACCGCCTGGGGGTCGGCATCATCGACATGTTCGGCGTGTTCTGGCTGGTCCGCCGTCGCCGCCCGCCGAAAGTGGTGGAGCGCGGCTGATGGTCTATTACCTGTCGCAGATCGGTCGCTACATGACCGAGGTGTTCATCGACCAGTTCGACTGGTGGGTGGCGCTGGGCCTGGTGGCGCAGTTCATGTTCACCATGCGCTTCGTGGTGCAGTGGATCGCCAGCGAGCGCGCGCAGCGCTCGGTTATCCCCTTTGCGTTCTGGACCTTTTCCCTTGGCGGCGGCTCGCTGCTGCTGGTCTATGCCATCTACCGTAAGGACCCGGTGTTCATCGCCGGGCAGGCGCTCTCCACCTTCATCTACATCCGCAATCTGCAGTTCGCCCTGCGCGAGCGGCGGGCGAACCGGGCGGTGACGTAGGCCGCGTCTTTCCAAGCCGCAGCAGGGCCGAAATCGCAACCGACCCAAGCTCCGGCCCTCCGGTGAGGCCGGAGGGCCGCGGCATATCGCGGGAAGTGCCTTCGCCTCAGTGCAGGATCTGGCTGAGGAAGAGCTTGGTGCGCTCGTGCTGCGGGTTGGAGAAGAAGGCGTTGGGCTCGTTCATCTCCACGATCTGCCCGGCATCCATGAAGATCACCCGGTTCGCCACCTGGCGGGCAAAGCCCATCTCATGGGTCACGCACAGCATGGTCATGCCGTCCTGGGCGAGGGAGACCATGGTGTCCAGCACCTCCTTCACCATTTCAGGGTCGAGGGCGGAGGTGGGCTCGTCGAACAGCATGATGCGGGGGCGCATGCAGAGCGCGCGGGCGATGGCCACGCGCTGCTGCTGGCCGCCGGAGAGCTGGCCGGGATATTTGTGGGCCTGGTGCGGGATCTTCACCTTCTCGAGGAAGTGCATCGCCAGATCCTCGGCCTCCTTCTTCGGCATCTTGCGCACCCACATGGGGGCAAGCGTGCAGTTCTCGAGGATGGTGAGGTGCGGGAACAGGTTGAAGTGCTGGAAGCACATGCCCACCTCGCGGCGCACCTCGTCGATGCGCTTGAGGTCGTCGGTCAGCTCGATGCCGTCCACCACGATACGGCCCTTCTGGTGCTCCTCCAGACGGTTGATGCAGCGGATGAGGGTGGACTTGCCCGAGCCGGACGGGCCGCAGATGACGAGGCGCTCGCCCCGCTCCACGGTCAGGTTCACGTCCCTGAGGACGTGGAAGTCGCCGTACCATTTGTTCACGCCGGTCATCTCGACGGCGATCTTGGGGGCGGTGGCCTCGTCGGCGGCGATGATGGGATCTGCGCTCACGTGTGTTGCCCCTCTCAGTGCCGGTGCGCCCGGTCGAGGCGCTTTTCCAGCGCCATCGAGTACCGGGACATGCCGAAGCAGAAGACGAAATAGATGATTCCGGCGAAGCCGAAGCCAGTGAACAGGGTGGTGGGCGAGGCCCAGTTGGGATCGGTGAAGGCCGCCCGCATGGAGCCGAGCAGGTCGAAGATCGAGACGATCAGCACCAGCGTCGTATCCTTGAACAAGCCGATGAAGTTGTTGACGATGCCGGGGATCACCAGCTTCAGCGCCTGCGGCAGCACGACGAGGCGCATCATCAGCCCCGACCTGAGGCCCACCGCCATGGCGCCCTCATACTGGCCCTTGGGAATGGCCTGCAGGCCGCCGCGCACCACCTCCGCCATGTAGGCCGAGGCGAACAAAGCGACACCCACCAGCGCCCGCAGCAGTCCGTCGATGGTGAAGCGGCCGGGCAGGAACAACGGCAGCATGTAGGTGGCGAAGAACAGCACGGTGATGAGCGGCACGCCGCGCCAGAACTCGATAAAGATGATGCACAGCCACTTCACCAGCGGCAGGCGCGAGCGCCGGCCGAGGGCGAGGAGGATGCCGAAGGGCAGGGACACGGTGATGCCGGTGACGGCGATCACCAGCGTCACCAGCAGGCCGCCCCACAAGCGGGTCTCGACCTGCGGCAGGCCGGTGTCGATGTCCACCGCCAGCAGCACCACGGCAAGGACGCCGAGCACGCTGAGCGTCGTTTGCGCCGCCGAGCGTCCGCCCTCCGGCCCCGCAAGGAAGCGGGAGATGCCGTAGGCGATGGCCGTCAGTAGGACGGTGGAGAGGACGTAATCGATCCAGAAGCCGATCCGCAGGCCCTGCGCGCCGCCGATGGTGGAGAAATCGACGCCGAGCCAGCCGAGGACGAAGCGCTGGAGATCGAGGTTGCCGCCGGTGAGCAGCACGAAGGCCACCACCGGATAGACGCCGAAGAAGAGAATCGCGTTGAGCCTCTTGTAGGGCAGGCTCTGGATCAGCAGCGGCAGCAGCAGGATGGCGCCGAGCCAGTAGACCACGTTCACCCGCCAGCGCTCGCTGGCCGGGTAGAAGCCGTAGATGAGCTGGTCGAGCTTGGCCCAGATGAAGGGCCAGCAAGCGCCCACCGGCCGCCCGAGCTTCTCGGCGAGGCAGGCATCTCGGTTCGTGCCGGTCCACACCGCATCGATGAGGAAGAATTTGATGAGCGGCGGCACCGTCACATAGAGCAGCCAGATGCCGAACAGGGTGAGCAGCACCTGCGGCACCGAACCGAACAGATGCTGGCGGGCCCACAGGATGGGGCCGCGGGTCGCGACCGGGGCCGGCTGCGGCTCGTGGAACGCCGTCGAGACGAAGGGCGTCGCGGGGGTGATGGACGGGCGGGGGGCGGAGATGTCCGTCATATCACCGCTCCACCAGCGCGACGCGCTTGTTGTACCAGCCCATGATCGTCGAGGTGACGATGGAGATGGTGAGATAGACCGCCATGATGATGGCGATGATCTCAATGGCCTGGCCGGTCTGGTTCAGCGTGGTGCCGGCGAACACGGCGAACAGGTCAGGATAGCCCACCGCGACGCCCAGCGACGAGTTCTTGGTGAGGTTGAGATACTGGCTGGTCAAAGGCGGCACGATCACCCGCATGGCCTGCGGGATGATGACGAGGCGCAGCGTCGGCCCGTTGCGCAGGCCGAGCGAATGGGCCGCCTCGGTCTGGCCCTTGGACACGGCAAGGATGCCCGAGCGCACGATCTCGGCGATGAAGCCGCCGGTGTAGATGGACAGCGCCAGCAGCAGCGACACGAATTCGGGGATGACGCGCAGCCCGCCGACGAAGTTGAAGCCGCGCAGCTCCGGCTTCTCGACGCCGACCGGGAAGCCCATCGCGGCGGAGGCGAGGAGCGGCAGCACGATGATGAGGCCGAGCGAGGTCCAGAAGACGGGGAAGAAATGCCCGGTCGCCTCCCGCCGCTTCTTTGCCCAGCGGCCGAGCAGGAAGCTCAAGATCAAGGCGGCGATGAGGGCGTAGAGGATGGCCATGGAGCCGTCCTCGAAGATCGGGCGCGGCACCACGAGGCCGCGGTTGTTCACGAACACGCCCGGTGCGGCGAGGGTGGCGGCATAGGTCGAGAGCGGGCCGCCGAGGAAGCCGAGGCCGATGGAGGACAGGCCCGAGCCGATGGCGCCGAGCAGCGGTTGCAGCCCGAAGCCCCAGCTTTGGCGCGGGCCGGGCAGGGTGGCCAGCACGGCGAGGTACCAGAACATGATCTGGAACAGCGGCGGCAGGTTGCGGGTGATCTCCACATAAGCGGAGGCCAGCGCCTTGATGACCACGTTCTTCGACAGCCGGGCCACACCCATCAGGAAGCCGATGAGGGTCGCGAGGATGATGCCGAGGAAGGCCACCAGCAACGTGTTGAGCAGCCCCACCAGGAAGGCGCGGCCGTAGGACATGGATTCGTTGTAGGGGACCAGCGACTGGCTGATGGCGAAGCCGGCGCGATTGTCGAGGAAGCCGAAGCCTGAGGCGATGCCGAGCCTGGAGAGGTTGGACTGGGCGTTGGAATAGAACGACCACAGCAACCAGAGGAGAATGACCGCGACGGTGATCTGGATCACCTGGGACCGCAGCTTGGGATCCGTCCAGGACCAGCGACGGCCCCGTGGCCGCGGCGGCGCGGCAGGGCTGACTTCAGACATGAAACCCCCGAAAGCTCAGGCCTTTGGCCTGTGTTCTTGGTGGCGGAGGGCACGATGCCCGCGTCCTCCGCCCCGTCTTCAAGCCAAGTTCTCAAGCAAGGCGTGGGCCATCAGGCCCCGGGGTGCGCTCAGCGCACCGGCGGGCCGTACTGGATGCCACCCTTGGTCCAGAGGTTGTTGAGGCCGCGCTCGATACCGAGCGGGGTGGCGGGGCCGACATTGCGGTCGTAGATCTCGCCGTAATTGCCGGTCGCCTTGATGATGCGCACCACCCAGTCGGGGGTGAGGCCGATGCCCTCGCCATACTTGCCGTCGGTGCCGAGCAGGCGCTTGATGTCCGGATTCTCGGACTTCACCATCTCGTCGACGTTCTTCTGGGTGATGCCCAGCTCTTCCGAGTTCAGCAGCGCGAAGTAGGTCCACTTCACGAGGTCGAACCACTGGTCGTCGCCGTGGCGCACCAGCGGGCCGAGGGGCTCCTTGGAGATGGTCTCGGGCAGCAGCACGTGGTCGGCCGGGTTGGTGAGCTTAAGGCGCACGGCGGCGAGCTGGGACTTGTCCGAGGTGAACACGTCGCAGCGGCCGGATTCATAGGCCTTCACCGTCTCGTCGAGGGTCGCGAAGGCGATGACCTCGCGGTACTTCATGTTGTTGGCGCGGAAGTAGTCGCCCACATTCAGCTCGTTCGACGTGCCGGTCTGCACGCAGATGGAGGCTTCCTGCAGCTCCTTCGCGGACTTCAGGCCCACCGACTTGCGGATGAGGAAGCCCTGGCCGTCGTAATACATCACGCCGGCGAAGTTGAAGCCGAGGGTGGTGTCGCGCGACATGGTCCAGGTGGTGTTGCGCGACAGCACGTCGATGGCGCCCGAGGTCAACGCCGTGAAGCGGTCCTTGGCGGAGAGGGGGGTGAACTTCACCTTGGTGGGATCGTTGAAGATGCCGGCGGCGATGGCGCGGCAGAAGTCCACGTCGAGCCCGCTCCATTCATTCTTGTCGTTGGGGCTGGAGAAGCCGGGCAGGCCCTGCGTCACGCCGCAGTTGAGGGCGCCTCTCGCCTTCACGTCGTCGAGGGTCGCGGCCTGCACGGCACCGGCCAGCGACAGAAGTCCTGCTGCTGCGAGGAGGATGCGTTTCACGGAAGGTTCCTTTTTTCGCGACGACGAGCCCTGCCGCGGCCGCCTCCCGCCGCGATCCGGCACGAGATGGCTCGACGGACGGATCAAGGCCGTCTATCCCGCCCATCACAACCCCTCACAGCGGAGCGGTCAATAGCGGCCGGCCGGTCGCAAGCTGCCGTGACCACAGGAGATGCGCATGTCGGACGCAAGCAGGGATGACCACGGGCCAGACGGAGCGTCAGGCGAGGGGCGGGGCACGGCCACCAAGATTGTCCATGCCGGCCGCGATCCCCGCCGCTTCGATGGATTCGTGAACACCCCGGTGGTGCGCGGCTCCACCGTGCTCTACCCAAATTACGACGACCTCATTCACCATCGCGCGCGCTACACCTACGGCCGCCACGGCAATCCCACCAGCGAGAGCCTTCAGGTGGCGCTCACCGCGCTGGAGGGCGGCGACGGCGTGGTGCTCACCCCGTCCGGCCTGTCGGCGGTGACGACGGCACTGCTTGCGGTCGCCGGCAGCGGCGATCACGTGCTCGTGGTGGACAGCGTCTACCGGCCCACCCGCAATTTCTGCGACGGGCTCTTCGCCCGCCTCGGCGTCGAGACCACCTATTACGATCCCCTGATCGGTGCGGGCATCGCGGCGCTGATCCGGCCGAACACCAAGGCCATCTTCCTGGAGGCGCCCGGGTCCCAGAGCTTCGAGATGCAGGATGTGCCGGCCATCGTCGCGGTGGCGAAGGCGCGCGGAATCACCACTCTTATCGACAACACCTGGGCGACGCCGGTCTTCTTCAAGCCCCATGCCTTCGGCGTGGATATCTCCATCCAGTCCGGCACCAAATATATCTGCGGCCACGCGGATGTGAGCATCGGCACCATCTCCGCCATCGGCTCCGCCCTCGGCAAGGTGCGCTCCACCTACAGCGCGCTGGGCATGACGGTCGGTCCCGACGACATCGCGCTCGCCGCCCGCGGCCTGCGCACGCTGGCGGTGCGGCTCGCCCACCACCAGAAGGCGGGGCTGGAGATGGCCGAGTGGCTGGCCGCGCGGCCGGAAGTCTCGCGCGTGCTGCATCCCGCCCTGCCGTCCGATCCCGGCCATGCCATCTGGAAGCGCGACTTCTGCGGCGCCAGTGGCCTGTTCAGCCTCATCCTGAAGCCGGTGCCCGAGAAGGCGGTCGCGGCCTTCTTCGATGCGCTGACGCTGTTCGGGATGGGCTATTCCTGGGGCGGCTACGAGAGCCTCGCCATCCCCTTCGACTGCAAGGACTACCGCACCGCGACGCGGTGGGAGGTGGAAGGCCCGGCGGTGCGCGTGCACATCGGGCTCGAGGACACCGCCGACCTCAAGGCCGACCTGGACCAGGCCTTCGCCCGTATGCGCGAGGTGGCCGCAGGCTAGAAGCCTTCGCCGGCGCCACGGGGAAACCCATGGCGCCGGGAAGCGTTCTCCCAACGGAACACAACACCGTCAGGAGAACGCCATGCAAGATCCGAAGGAAGCCCGCGAGGACGTGGAATTCCACCGCACCGATGGCCGCACGGTGGACGGGGCGCCGGTGAAGACGGCTGCCAAGGCTAGGCAGGGCGTCACATCCGGACGCATGCTCATGGTCCTGTCCGTCGGCCTCGCATTGGTCGTGATCGGCTTTGCGGCAAGCTACATGGGCGCGGTCTAGACCGCCGCCCATGGGCGTCACACCGGGATGTTGTCGATCAGCCGGGTCTGGCCGAGCCATGCGGCGGCGAGCAGGCGGATGGGCTCCTTGGCATCCTTGAGCGGCGCCAGGGTCTCGGCGTTGCGGGCCGCCACATAGTCGACCTTGAGGCCGAGCGCGGAGATCATGCCGGAGGCGGTATCCACCGCCGCCTGCGGCTCCGTACCCGCGCGAATCTGCTCGGCGGCGCGTGTGAGCGCGGCGTAGATCACGGGAGCGATCTTGCGTTGCTCCTCGTCGAGATAGGCGTTGCGGGAGGAGAGGGCGAGTCCATCCTCCTCGCGGATGGTCGGCACCGGCACCACCTCGACGCCGAGATCGAGATCCTTCGACAGCCGCGTCACCACCTTGAGCTGCTGGTAGTCCTTCTCGCCGAACATGGCGTAGTCGGGCGCGCACTGGATGAAGAGCTTGCCCACCACGGTCGCCACGCCGCCGAAGAAGTGCGGGCGGAAATCCGTCTCCAGCCCTTCGGAGGGGCCGCCCACGCTGATGCGGGTGGCAAAGCCCGCCGGATACATCTCGGTCGACGTGGGCGCATAGACGAGATCGACGCCGACTTCGGCGAGCTTGGTGAGGTCCGCCTCCAGCGCACGGGGATATTTGTCGAAATCCTCGTTCGGGGCGAACTGGGCCGGATTGACGAAGATTGACACGACGGTGCGGCCGGCGCGTTCCCGCGCCTTCTCGGCGAGCGCCATGTGGCCCACATGGAGCGCGCCCATGGTCGGCACCAGCGCCACCTTGGAGCCCTCGGCCCGGAAGCCGGCCACCGCCGACCTCAGTTCGCGCACCCGGCCCACAACCCTCGGCAAAGTCGCCATCGTCCCATCCCCTCGATACGGCGCCCGGCCGCTGGGGGGTGCAGATAGGCCCTGGGCCGGTCCGCTTCAAGCCATTGCCGCCGTCCGGCCGGTCGGGCGAGGGCCTTGGTGCGCCGTTCGATGCGGCTTATGTGTGGGAACAGAGAGGAACGCATGGCCACGCGCGACGACAGCAAGGGGAAACTGGCGGAAACCAAAGCCGCCGGATCGGTTCCGGTTTCCGGTTCGGCCGAGGTGGAGGCGTTCCTGGCCGCGGCCCGCAGCATGCCGCCGGCCCGACCCGCGGATGGCCGCGGTCGGCTGTCCTTCGCGCTCGATGCCACCGGTTCGCGCCAGCCCACTTGGACGCTCGCGTGCGACATCCAGGCGGACATGTTCGCCTCTGCCGCCGCCCATGGCGGGCTCGACATGCAGATCGTCTATTATCGCGGACAGGATGAGTGCCGCGCCTCCCCCTTCGTGCGCGATGCCGCGACGCTGGGCGGGCTGATGCGGCGCATCTCCTGCATGGGCGGCCTCACCCAGATCAACCGCATCCTGGGCCATCTCGGCAAGGAAGCCGAGCGTTCGGGGCTGCGCGCCGCGGTCTTCGTCGGCGACGCGGTGGAGGAAGACCCGGCGGTGCTGAAGGAGGCCGCGGGGCAGCTCGCCCTGCGCGGCGTGAAGCTGTTCATGTTCCAGGAAGGCCACGATGCGCGCGTGGAAGACGTCTTCCGCGGCCTTGCGCAGGTCACAGGTGGCGCGTGGTGCCGGTTCGACCCCTCGGCCCCCGGCGAGCTTCGCCAATTGCTCGCGGCGGTCGCCGCCTATGCGGCCGGCGGCCAGATGGCGCTAACGTCCCGCCGCGACGACGGCGCCCGGCGCCTCATCGCCGCCATGGGCCGCTGACCGGTGGCGTTTCGCCCGTCTTTCGAAACCATCCCGCCGGCGCAGGGGCGCGGCGACCCGATCCGGAGTTCCGCGTGATTAGCCTTGTCGCCGGTGCGTTGCTGTTGCTGATCGGCCTCTATGGCCTTTCGGTCTGGACCAAAGCCGATCCGAAGGCCCTCATCGCCGCCATGATGCGGACGCTGGCCTATGCCGCCCTTCTCGGCGCCGCAGGCGCTCTGGTGACAGGGCGGATCGGCATCGCGATTCCGCTCGGGGCGGTGGGCATCGCCCTCCTGGGGCGGCTCGATCCGCAGGGGATCGGCGGTTATCTCGGCGGGCTATTCAAACGGCGGGGCGCACCGAAAACCTCGGGCGTGCGCACCGCGATGATCGAGATGGAACTGGACCATTCCACCGGAGACATGCGGGGAACGGTGCTTGCCGGGGTCCATGCCGGGCGGCGTCTGGAGGAGCTGGACATCCCCTCCCTGGTCGCGCTGCGCCCGCAGTGCGATGCGCAGTCGCTCGCCTTACTCGAAGCTTATCTCGACCGCCGGGCGCCCGCCTGGCGTGAGAACGCACAGGGAAACGCGGGTGCGGGGGATATGGGCGGAGGCGGTGGCCTGGACGCTGCGATGCCCGAGGAGGAGGCCTATCAGATCCTTGGCCTTCAGCCGGGCGCGAGCGCGGAAGCTGTCCGCGCGGCGCACCGCTCCCTCATGAAGAAGCTCCACCCCGATCATGGGGGCTCCGATTATCTCGCGGCGAGGATCAACCGAGCGAAGGACGTGATCTTGCGCAAGCATCGCTGATTCTCTGTCAGAACTTCAATTCCTGATAGGCATGCAGTCGAAATCGTTACGCTTGAGTAAACGACAAGCTTCCTTGGCCGACTTCTCATCGAACCCGGCAAAGCGGGCGCGGTAAAGTTCGGTCGAACCCTTGGTCACCTTCTCGGTGTAGGGGTCGGCACCGGCCAGCGCCGACTTCACCCGCGTGCGGGCGGCATCGAGCTTGGTGCGGGCCGCACGCTCGGCATCGAACGCGCCGATCTGGATGCTCCAGCCGGTCTTGGCGGAAGCCGGCACGTGGCTGCGCTGGGAGGGGGCAGCGGCAGGCGCGGGCTGGGGCTCAGCCACCGGGGCGAGGGAGGCCGTGCGCACCGGCTTTGCGGCCTGCTGGACCGCCTGCGGGTTGGCGCGGTTGTCCACCACGCCTTCACGGGCGGCGCGCAGGGCGCGGGCATAGGGATCATCCGGCTCCATGGCGGCGATGCGCGCGGCGCGCATCGCCTGCTCGGCGGCTGCGTCATGCGCGCCGAGCCGTGAATTGTCCTTGCCCGACGGCGGGCTGGCCGGAGAGGGCACATCGGTGCGCGCGGCGACCTGCTGCGGCTTGGCGTGGGCCCGGCCCTCGGCCGCGGCGGTCGCGGCGGCGGCTGCCGGCGACTGGGCAAGGCGGGAGGGGCCGAGATAGCCGAGGACGCCCGAGGGAGCGGAGGTGAACTGGGTGTTGGAGGCCACCTGGACCGGGGCGGGGGCGGCGGCAGGCGCCGCAGCCACGTTAGCGGCGATGGGCTTCTGGATGGCGACGGTCTTCACGGCCACCGGCTTGATGGGCTCGGCCGAGCCGGGCTTCACCTGGGGCAGGGGAGCCGAAGGCGCTGCGGCGGCGACGGTCTGATTGGCCGTGCGCGCGGCGGGCTTGGCGGAGATGGAGGCGGTGGTGGTCGGCTCGGCGTTGGCCTCGACCACGGCCGGCTTCGGCAGCGGCGCCACCGCATGGGGCTGGACGTCGTCGCGGGCGGCGACGATGGGCATGGGCGCGTTGAAGGTGCCGGGCTTGCTGATGGAGAAGGCGTTGTCGGCCACTTCGGTGATCTTCGGCGCGATGCGGCCGCCGGCATAGGCGGTGGGCAGGTTCTGGCTGATGAGGCTGGTCATCCGCGCGTCGCGCGAACCGCCGCTGGAGCCGCCGAGCACGACGCCGACGAGATAGCGTCCATCCCGCTTCACCGAGGTGACGAGATTGTAGCCCGAGGCATTGGTGTAGCCGGTCTTGATGCCGTCCACGCCGTCGATCCGGCCCAGCAGGCGGTTGTGATTGCCGATGGCCTGCCCGCGATAATAGAAGGTGCGGGTGGCGAAGTACTTGTATTGCTTGGGGAAGCGCTCCTGGATGGCGCGGCCGAGGATGGACAGGTCGCGGGCCGTCGTCACCTGGTTCACGTTCGGCAGGCCGGAGGCATTGCGATAGACTGTGCGGCTCATGCCGAGGGCGTGGGCCTTCTCGGTCATCGCCTCGGCGAAGGCGGACTCGGAGCCGGCGAGATTTTCCGCGATCACCACCGCCACGTCGTTGGCCGAGCGGGTGACGATCGCCTTGATGGCGTCTTCCACTTCAATGCTCTGGCCGGGCTTCATGCCGAGCTTGGAGGGCTGCTGCGACGCTGCCTTCGCGGATACCTCCAACTTGCTGTCAAGGCGAAGGTTTCCGGCCTCCAGCTGCTCGAACAGGAGGTAAAGCGTCATGATCTTGGTGACTGAGGCAGGATGTCGCAGGGCGTCCGAATTTTCCTCGTACAGCACCTTGCCGGTATTCCCGTCCACGATGATGGCGGCGGAGCCGTAGCGCCAGCGACCACCGTCCGGGTCCGCAGCGGCAGCGGTCTTGGTATTGGAGGACGGCTTCGACTTGGATGCGGACTTCGACGCGGACTTGGAGGACGACTTCGCGCTGCGCTCCACCTGCGTCTTCTTGCGCGGCTTCGCGTCGGCCACCGTTGCCGTCAGGGAGAAGGCCGCAAGCACCGCAAGGGCAAGGGCTTTCGAGCAATGTGGCAGACCGCCGCGAGCGTAACGCATGTACTTTTGTCCCGTGTCGCTGGTCGCAGACGCCGCCCCTTTTCCGGAAGACCGATGTGACAGGGAAGCCTTGTGAGAGGCTTGTGCGTCGCACCGGAGGTCCAGGGAAGCGACCAGTGCCTGACCCTAAAAACGCGGAGTTACCAAGGCGTAAACCGGGCGCCTCTGCCATATTGTGCGGTGCACCATATCGCTTGACTTTCGTTGTGCAGTGCATAATATCCACAACTGAGCGGAGGCATAATCCACTCGACGCTAGGCCGGCGCGTTTGCTGGCGCGAAAGGGGACATCCAATGGTTCAGGGCGCTGAAGAGCTCCAGAAGCTCAGCAAGGACAATGTCGAAGCCGCGATGAAGAGCTTCGGCACGCTTTCCAAGAGCGCGCAGGCGATCGCGGTGGAAATCGCCGATTACACCAAGGCTTCCTTCGAGCAGGGCACCGCTGCCCTCGAGAAGCTGCTCGGTGCCAAGACCCTCGAGCAGGCCATCGAGATCCAGCAGTCCTACCTCAAGACCGCCTACGAGGGCGCCGTCGCCCAGGCGACCAAGCTCGGCGAGCTCTACACGGAGCTGGCGAAGGAGAGCTACAAGCCCTTCGAGACCTCCTTCGGCAAGTTCGGCCGCTGAGGCAAATTCCTCAGGCTTGCGGCCTGAGGCTCGCCCCGTCCGGCGCGCAGCACTGCGTGCCGGGGGCTGGATGATCCCGCGAGGCCGGCCCGTCAGGGATGGCCTCCCGGTTCCGCGCCGGGGGCTCGTATCGCGTCGCGCCCCGGCGCCCCCATCTGTGACGACCCGGTCGCGCCCGATCCCTGACCGCGCATCAATGCGCCGCATGCGGGATATGCGCACCTGACCTTGCGCTCGTCAGCATTGCTCCCGACATAGAAGCCGACCGAACGTCCATACGGTCGCATGCGCTTGGTGTCCTCCTTGCGCACTGCGGTACTGGCGCGGACGCATCGATTTTTCTATGATTGCCAGCCGTCAGGGGCTGCGCCGAGGCTCCGGCTTGCCGCCGGAGATCGCGACAGGGCGCGAGGATCATGAAGCACGTTTTCCATCCGTCTCATCCGGCTGGCGCCCATTCTGCCCGCGTGATGCCCACGCGCGTGCTGCCGCGCGCCATGGCGGGCGAGCCGCCGCGCAAGGGCGACGGACCGGGTACGGCCGTCATCACCCGCACCAAGCCCCAGACCAAGCGGCCGAGCCTTTATCGCGTGCTGCTGCTCAACGACGACTACACGCCCATGGAGTTCGTGGTGCACGTGCTCGAGCGGTTCTTCAGCAAGAACCGGGACGAGGCGAACCGCATCATGCTCCACGTCCACCACCACGGCGTCGGCGAATGCGGCGTTTTCACCTACGAGGTCGCCGAGACCAAGGTGACTCAGGTGATGGATTTCGCCCGCAAGCATCAGCATCCGCTTCAGTGCGTGATGGAAAAGAAGTGAGCCGCAGCAGGCGGCGTTCAGACTTCCCGCAGAAAAAGTGATCGTGCCCCGACCCGGGCGGAAGTTCGGGCCGGCGGGGCGTTGTGCCGTCGTCAAGCGGAATTCGGCGGCGGGCCCGCGCGCTTTCCTTTCGCCGAGGGACTTGCGCACTGCGGCATCCAGTACGAAGTTTGTGTGAATGGTGCACGTGCTCCGGATCTGGGGGAAGATTCCGAAAGTCCGGTGCGACGCGCGAAAGAGGTGTCGATGCCTACATTCTCACGCAGCCTCGAACAGTCGCTCCATCGCGCTCTGGCCCTCGCGAACGAACGCCACCACGAATACGCGACTCTCGAGCACCTGCTTCTCTCGCTCGTCGATGATCAGGATGCGGCCGCCGTCATGCGCGCCTGCAACGTCGACATGGAGAAGCTTCGTCGCAACCTCATCGAATATGTCGACACCGAGCTGGAAAATCTCGTCCAGTCCGGCTCCGACGATTCAAAGCCCACGGCCGGTTTCCAGCGCGTTATCCAGCGCGCAGTGATCCATGTCCAGTCCTCGGGCCGCGAGGAGGTGACGGGCGCCAACGTGCTCGTCGCCATCTTCGCCGAGCGCGAGAGCCATGCCGCCTATTTCCTGCAGGAGCAGGACATGACGCGGTACGACGCGGTCAACTACATCTCCCACGGCATCGCCAAGCGCTCCGGCATGTCCGAGAGCCGCCCCGTGCGCGGCGCCGAGGAGGAGACCGAGACCAAGTCCGGCGACGACAAGCAGAAGAAGGCCGACGCGCTCGACGCCTACTGCATCAACCTCAACAAGAAGGCGCATGAGGGCAAGATCGATCCCCTCATCGGCCGCGACAGCGAGATCACCCGCACCATCCAGGTGCTCTGCCGCCGGCAGAAGAACAACCCGCTGTTCGTGGGCGATCCGGGCGTCGGCAAGACCGCCATCGCCGAGGGTCTTGCCAAGCGCATCAACGACGGCGAGGTGCCGGAGGTGCTGGCCACCGCCACCGTCTTCGCCCTCGACATGGGCGCGCTGCTCGCCGGCACCCGCTATCGCGGCGACTTCGAGGAGCGCCTCAAGCAGGTGGTGAAGGAGATCGAGGCCTATCCCAACGCGATCATGTTCATCGACGAGATCCACACGGTCATCGGTGCCGGTGCGACCTCGGGCGGCGCCATGGATGCGTCCAACCTGCTGAAGCCGGCGCTCGCCTCGGGCTCGCTCCGCTGCATGGGCTCGACCACCTACAAGGAATACCGCCAGTATTTCGAGAAGGACCGCGCCCTGGTCCGCCGCTTCCAGAAGATCGATGTGGCCGAGCCCACCGTGCCGGACGCCATCGAGATCCTGAAGGGGCTGAAGCCTTACTTCGAGGACTATCACAAGCTGCGCTACACCAACGACGCCATCAAGGCGGCGGTGGAGCTGTCGGCCCGCTACATCCATGACCGCAAGCTGCCGGACAAGGCGATCGACGTGATCGACGAGTCGGGTGCGGCCCAGATGCTGCTGCCCGAGGCCAAGCGCAAGAAGACCATCGGCCTCAAGGAGATCGAGGCGACCATCGCCACCATGGCGCGGATTCCGCCCAAGACCGTCTCCAAGGACGATGCGGAGGTGCTGGCCAACCTGCAGACGACCCTCAAGCGGGTGGTCTATGGGCAGAACAAGGCCATCGAGGCGCTCTCCGCCTCCATCAAGCTGGCCCGTGCCGGCCTGCGCGAGCCGGAGAAGCCCATCGGCTGCTACCTGTTCTCCGGTCCCACCGGCGTCGGCAAGACGGAAGTGGCCAAGCAGCTCGCTTCCATCCTGGGCGTGCAGCTCCTGCGCTTCGACATGTCGGAGTACATGGAGCGCCACACCGTGAGCCGCCTCATCGGCGCGCCTCCCGGCTATGTGGGCTTCGACCAGGGCGGCCTGCTGACGGATGGTGTGGACCAGAACCCGCACTGCGTGCTGCTGCTGGACGAGATCGAGAAGGCCCATCCGGACCTCTTCAACATCCTCCTGCAGGTGATGGACCACGGGAAGCTGACCGACCACAACGGCAAGCAGATCGACTTCCGCAACGTGATCCTGATCATGACCACGAATGCGGGTGCGGCGGATCTGGCCAAGGCCGCCTACGGCTTCACCCGCAGCAAGCGCGAGGGCGACGATTCGGAGGCCATCAACCGGACCTTCGCGCCGGAGTTCCGCAACCGCCTCGACGCGGTGATCCCGTTCGGCCACCTGCCGCCCGAGGTCATCA
The DNA here is from genome assembly GCF_043193615.1 of Xanthobacter aminoxidans. NCBI lineage: Bacteria > Pseudomonadati > Pseudomonadota > Alphaproteobacteria > Hyphomicrobiales > Xanthobacteraceae > Xanthobacter > Xanthobacter aminoxidans. The sequence continues at coordinate 1,077,066 of NZ_JBAFUS010000002.1, forward strand.
CCCAGGTGGTGGAGAAGTTCGTGCTCCAGCTGGAGGCCCAGCTCGCCGACCGCAACGTCACCATCGAGCTTTCCGACGAGGCGGGCGCGTGGCTGGTGGAGCGCGGCTACGACGAGCAGATGGGGGCGCGGCCCATGGCCCGCGTCATCCAGGAGTTCATCAAGACTCCGCTGGCGGACCTCGTGCTGTTCGGCGCGCTCAAGAATGGCGGCCACGTGCGCGTGGTGGTGGAGGGCGAAGGCAGGGAGTCGAAGCTCGGCTTCGAATTCCCCGAAGGCCCCGTCACCCCCAAGCCGGAAAAGATCGTCCCGGCCCCCGCCAAGCGCCGCAAGCCGGCGGCCAAGTCGAAGGCCAAGCCCACCCCCAAGGGCAAGGGCCCGAAGGGCGGGCCGGCCGGTGGTCCGGGCCGCTCCGGCAGCCCGGTGCCCAAGCTGCCGCTGGTCAAGGCCTGACGGCTTCCCGATCAAAAAGAAAGAGGCGGCTCTCGGGCCGCCTCTTTTCGTTTCAGGATCAGGAATTGCGCGGCTATTCCGCCGCCTCGCCGTTCTTGAGGCTGCCGCCGTGCAGCTTCTTCAGCTTGGCCTTCAGCGCGGCCGGCGGCGGCGCGTAGATGAAGCCGAAGGAGACGCAGCCCTCCTTGCCCTCCACCGCATGATGCAGCCGGTGCGCCTGAACGAGCCGCTTGAGATAGCCGTTGCGCGGCACGTAGCGGAACGGCCAGCGCTGGTGCGTGATGCCGTCGTGGACGAAGAAATACAGGAAGCCGTAGACGGTCATCCCCACGCCCACCCACAGCAGCGGCCCGCCATTGCGATAGAAATAGATGAGCAGGATGGCGATGCCGGCGAACACGACGGCGTAGAGGTCGTTGCGCTCGAACACGCCTTCGCGCGGCTCGTGGTGCGACTTGTGCCAGCCCCAGCCCCAGCCGTGCATCACATATTTATGCGCCGCCCACGCCACGCCTTCCATGGCGGCGACGGTGAGGAGCACGATCGACGTGTTGACGAGGAAGGCGAGCGCGTTCGACATGGTTCTCCATCCGCTGCGGCAGAACGGGATATCCCCCAGGGCTGTCGCGGGCCTCGTCCTTATACAGCATCACCCGGTCCGTGGCGCACTGTGCAAGATCAACTGGCAAGATCAACTGCGCGCGCCCGGGCCCTGCCGCGGAGCCGACCATGACCGTCGATCGCAAGAAGACCTTCACGCCGGAAGAGGTGGCGGCCCACCTGGCCGCCGAGCTGCCCCATTGGCGCTACGAGGACGGCTGGATCAAACGCACCTACAAGACCAACAGCTGGAAGGGCACGCTGATGGTCATCAACACCGTCGGCCATCTGGCGGAGGCGGCGTGGCACCATCCCGACCTCACCGCCTCCTACGCATGGGTGGAAGTGCGGCTCCAGTCCCACGACGCCAAGGGCATCACCGTGCGCGATCTCGCCCTCGCCAAGAAGATCGAGGAGGTGGTGCAGTGGCAGCCCGGTGCCGGCGAGGATGCGCCGCTGGAGGGCACGCCCCAGCACGATCTGCGCTTTTCTTACATCAAGTACGACTGATCCCGGCGCGCTCCTTGCTTCATCCCGGGGATGGAGGAGAGCGTGTCGGTAACCGCCCCAGACGCCGACGGCATTGAAGCGCCGCCCGACGACGCAGCCGCTGTTGCGGCGCCGGTGCTCGATTTCTCGGGCGGCGTCCGCTTCGATCCCGCGCGGATCATGGAAGGGGAGGTGGGCGAAGGGGAGGGCGCTTCCGCCTCCGCCAGATGCGCTGCCCTCCTGACGGACCATTCCTTCGGCGACGTGGCCCGCTTCTTTGCCGATCGCGCGACGGCGTGGCGTGGGGCGGTCGAGACCATCCGTCTCCACCACCGCACGGCGGGGCGGCCCAAGCGGCGGGAGATCGTCGTGGTCTCCGACGACCCGCGGCTTCCCCCGGCGCTCGCGCAGGATGCGGGCGTGCGGCGCATCCCGGAGGACGAAGCGGCCATCGAGGCCGCCATGGGGCCGAACGTGGCGGCGCTGCTGCTCGCGCCCGCCGCCATAGATGCCGGCCTGCGCTTCCTGCCGGGCTTCCTCCTCGCGGCGGCACGGCAGGCGGCGGATGAGTATGGCGTCGTGCTGATGTTCGACGAGACCGACGCCGGCCTCGGGCGCACGGGCATGGCCTTCGCCCACGAATGGCGCGGCGTGGTGCCGGATGTGATGGTCATCGATGGGCTGCCGGGCAAGGCCGAGGAGGGGGAGGGGGCTTCGGCACTGGTGCTCAACGCCCGTCTGGCCCGCAGCCTGCCCTCCGGCCTGCCGCTGCTGGACGAGGATGCAGCTTCCGGTCTGCTGCCGGTCCTCGCGGCCGCTTTTGCGCCCGGCTTCGAGACGCGGGTGCAGGAGATAGGCTGGAAGCTGGAGGACCGTCTCGCCACCCTGCGCTGGCGCCGGCCGGATCTGTTCACCGACACCACGGGCACCGGCCTCGTTCAGGGGCTGGTCTGCGCCGGGCCGGCCGTGCCTCTGGCGGAGGCGTTAGCCGCCCAGGGGCTTCTCGCCCGGCCGCTCGGCAATGTGCTCGCCATGCTGCCGCCGCTGACCGTGACCGAGGCGGAGATTGCAGCGGCGGGCGATATTCTGGATGCGGTGGTGGCAGCAACTTCGACCGCCTGACCTGCCTCAGGCGCGGATGCGCCCCGCCAGCGTATTGCGCACGGCGGACAGACGCGCCGGATCGAGGGCACTGGTCCGCCCCTCGGCGCACAGGGCTCCACGGAAGCCGAGATAATGCGGCCGCAGCGCCGCCAGCGGAGCGATATCCGCCATCTTCAGTGAACCCGCGAGGCCGGTCAGCAGCCCTTCAGCTCGGGCGGCCGCGACGAAGCGGGCGAGGGTTTCCACCGGTAGATGGGCGAGCAGGCCGCCCGCCGCCTTGTCCGCCGTGTCCAGCATCACGCCATGGAAGCCGGCGGCGGCGAACAGCGGCACGGCAGCAAGGTCCGGCGCCTGATCGGCGAAGAGCACGGCGATCAGCCGGGTCTCGCGGGCGAGGGGGCGAAGGGCTTCGAGTACGGGCGGTAGGGCGGCGCCATCGCCGCGGGCAAATCCGATCTTCACGAGGGGCACGCCGGTGGCGGAGGTGCGCTCGGCGGCGGCGCGCAGCGCGTCCGGGTCCAGCGGGTGGTCGCCAACCGTTGCGCTGAGGCTGCCCGGTGCGCCGGCGGCGCGCCACAGGGCCACGGCGTCCAGCAGCGCTTCCGGCGCCCAGGCGCCCAGCGCGCCCTCGGACGGGTTCTTGAGATCCAGGATATCGACGCCCGCCGCCAGCGCCGTGCGCATCTCGTCGAGGGTCGCCACCGATGCAAGGAGGCCCGGCCGGGCCGGAACGTGCGCCGTCATGATGCCGCTCGCGCCCGGTGGTCGGCGATGGTCTCGCACAGCCAGTCCCACGCCTCACGCTCGGCCGGGCCGGCGGTCTTGTCGATGGCGATGGAGAGATAGTTCATCTCCCGGTCCACCCGGTCCGTGTCCATCATGTGCAGGCGCGAGACGAGGATGGCGCCTTCCAGCACAGCTGCGACGGCGCGGTTCAGGCCGAGGAAGGGCGCATGTGTCTCGCGGTGGATGGTGCGGCAGAAGAAGCGGGGGCGGGTGGGGTCGTCCTCCATCCGCACCACTTCCACCTCGTCATGGGCGAGGCAGTCGGCGAGGCGTGCCGCGCCCTTGAGAAGGGTGGCGGGGACGGTGGGCCAGGAGCGATGCCGGCCGGTGATGCAGCCGGCGAAGATGCGGGCATCGTCCGAGAAGTTCACCACGCAGCTCTTTGCCGCCGCCAGATTGTCCAGCGTGCGCGAGGGGCGGAAGGGCTGGAGCAGATAGCCGCCCTCCACCACGCTCGCGCCCATGGGGGCGATATGCGCCTCCCCGGCGGCCGAGACGGTGGTGACGATGGTCTCCCGGATCACGCGCTTTCGCCTTTCTTCTTCGATGAAAGCGTCGAGCCCGCTTCCTTGAATGTCAACCGATGGGCCTCCTCGGCGCTCCCGCCGGTCTCGCCCGCAACGCCCCACTTCAGCGGCTCGTCCTGCGCGTAGCGCTTGCCGAGGTGGTGGGCGATCTCCGCCCGCGCCGTCTCCACGCCGAGATAGAAGGCGTGGGCGCCGTCGTCCTCCACCTTGAGGTGGGGGAAGAGGGCGAAGGGGTCCGCCGCAACATGGTGGCCGTCGCGGTTGTAGACGTGAATGCCCTGCTCCGTCACCTCGATGCGGAAATTGCGGTCGGCCACCGTGGATGCCAGCCGCTCCACCTCTTCGGGGCTGGTGGACCAGGGGCGCCGGTCGCGCAGAGCCATCAGCCCGCCGCCAAAGCCCTGCGGCAGGGCGCCCGCCTCCCGCGCGGCGTAATATTCGCGCCGCGCCCGGTCGAACTCGCGCACCGCCGTACGGCAATGGGGGCTCACCTGCACCGCCAGGACGGCATTGAGGCGCAGTTCGGAGATGATACCCATCAGCAGCGCGTTCATGCCAGTGGTGTCGGCGTCCGTCAGCTCGGTGACATTGCCGATGCCCATCAGGATGGGGATGTCCGGCTTCAGCCGCCGCAGCTCCGCATAGCGCACGAGCGAGGCGGTGAAGCCGAGATGGATGGGATCGAGGATGGGATCGGCAAGGAAGGGCCGCCCCGCCGCCTCGCACGCCTCGACGGCCCGGATAAGGGACGCAAGGTCGCCCGCCTGCGCCGGCACCAGCACCGGCACGGCCGCGCCTTCATCGGCGATAGCGAGGTTGGTCTCGTTGAGGCTGAGCAGATAGTCCGCCCCGGCGCGGGTGCCGCGGCGCAGTTCCTCCGGATCGAAGCTGTCCACACTCACCTTGAAGCCCTCGCCCTTGAGGGCGGCGATGGCTTCTTCCAGATGCGGAAACGGATTGTCGGGCAAGGCGCCGAGGTCGATCACGTCCGCGCCCTCGCCCCTCAGGAAGCGGGCACGGTCCAGCAATTGCGGGATGGTGAGGCGGGTCGCGTCCACGATCTCGGCGAACAGCGTCACATCGTGGCGGTCGAGGGGCACATTGCGGCCCTTGCCGCGGCCGAAATAGCTGGGCAGGTCCGCCGCCTCCTCCGGCCCGCGCTCGAACGGCAGGCCGAAGCGGGCGGCGAGGCGCTCCAAGTCGCCCCGGAAGCGGCCGGGCATCAGCACCTTGTCCGTGCCTTCGGGCAGCTTGAGGCGGCGCTCCACGATCTCCGCCGTCATCAGCGCCGCGACCTTCACGCCGATGTTCACCACCACCGGATCGAGCGTGCCGTCCGCGAGCTCCTCCGCGATGCGGCGGATGCGCGGCTCGGCCAGCGAGCCGGTGACGAGGGCGACGCGCTCGGCCATGGCTCAGGCCGGGACGGGATAGAGGGTGGCAAGCTCGGCCCGGCGACGGGCGACGGCGAGGCGCAGTTCCTCCAGCGTCTCGGCCACCACGGTCGCCTCGAAGGTCTTGAGCTTCGCGGTGTTCTCGAGATCGATGCGGCGCGGATAGACCGGCACCGGGCCTTCCGGCGCCATGGTGATCATCTCCGGCTGGCTGTCGCAGGCGAACACGATGCAGGCCACCCGGCACTTGCCGGCCTGGGCGAAGCAATTGGTGACGAGCGTGTCCGAAATGCCGTGCACCGCCTTCGCCACCGTGTTGGAGGAGGCGGGGGAGACGACAAGGGTGTGATACTCGCCGTGATAGAATCGCCCGACGGAGGCGGAGGACGCCGAATTGTCGCGGAACACCTGGGTCTGGGCCGGCAGGGGTTCCTTGTCCTGCTTGTACATGCGCAGCACTTCGTCCGCCGCGTCGGAGATGAACAGGTCCACGTCCTGAAGCTCGCGGATGATCTCGATGCTCTCGGTGAAATAGTGCCCCGAGCCGGTGAGGGCCCAGGCCCAGCGGGGCGGCTTCTTGCTGGAACGGGTCTCGCTCATGATCGGCGCGGGCCTTCTCTCGTTTCCTCGATGCTCTGCGGTGCAAGCGGTTTGAGCGCCTGCTCCATCAGCGCCCCGTCGTCGGCGGGGACGAGGACAATATCGCCAGAATATCCCCGTGCCATGGTCGCAAAAGCCGCATCCACCAGACCGGCCGCAGTCCAGGCCGCAATATCGCTCGCGCGGTCGCCGGTCTGGGGGATCGTCACGCCCGGCGCCTTCACCAGTACCAGCCGTGGGGCCGGAAGCTGTGCGGCGAGCCACAAGGCGAGGCTGTCGGATGTCACGTCCCAGCCCTGGGGAATGTCCGGCGCGTCGAGGGTCATGGTTGCGGGAAGCCACAGGGCGGCGCCGGTCGCGGCGGCGGACGTCAGCTCGGCCAGCGTCCGCGCGCGGCGCAGGCCCGGGGCCAGGTCGAGGAAGGCGAAGGCCATCTGCTCCATGGCGAGGATCGCCATGCGGTGGGCTGCCCCATCGGAAAGCCCCATCTGCGGCTGAATCACGCGAACCTGATCGGCCAGGGCTCCGCCCCCCGGCACGAGCACCAGTCCCTTCCGGCCCGAGAGGCGTTCGAGCAGAAGCCGGGGCGGGGCACCCCGCGTCAGGCTTCCACCAATTTTGACAACAAGGGTCACGCTCAAGCCGTCGTTCCGGGTGGTCTCAAGGTCGCATCGAAGGCCGGGTTGGAAACATGCTAAGGAACCCGACCCCTCCGCCGGGGGTATATGTCGTGTCCTAGGTGGAGGCGTCTGCCCGGTAAAGCATCCAAGCTGGCTTCCGCGAAACTGCAGGTGCGAACACCACCGCCATGCACAGCCGGGGCCCGGCCGACAGAGAGGATATAGCTCAATGCGTCTTGTTCTGGCTTCTGCCCTTGTCCTCGCCGCCGCCACCGGTTCGGCCTATGCCGACCCCGACGTCGCCAAGGGCGAGACCGTATTCAAGAAGTGCATGGCCTGCCATGCCATCGGCCCCGACGCCAAGGTGAAGGTCGGCCCGCCGCTGAACGGCATCGTCGGCGCCAAGTGGGCGCACTTCGAGGGCTATGCCTATTCCCAGGACATCAAAGACGGCGCCGCCGCCGGCAAGGTGTGGGACGAGGCGACCCTCAACGACTACATCGAGAATCCCAAGCACCTCGTGCCCAAGGGCAAGATGGCCTTCGCCGGCGTCAAGAACGAGGACGAGCGCAAGGACCTCATCGCCTTCCTCGCCCAGTTCAAGCCCGACGGCTCCAAGTAAGCTCTGACAGGGAGGCGTCGATACCGAGCCTTGAGGGGCTCCGGGCGACGCCTTGCCGCGTCTGACACGGTATCTGCGTCCCTCGCATCCTCCATTCGGGGGATGCAACCAAAGGCTGCTCTTGTGGATAATACCTGAGCGCCGGTCAGGGCGTTGTCTCCCGAGGGGCGTTCGGGGGGTGAGACAGGCGGGGCCCTTCGGGTCTCCGCCTGTTTTCGTTTCCGGGGGTCGGAAACCGCAAGCTTGCAACGCGCGCCGATGCGTGGTGTCCCTCCGGCGAGAGGAGCCGCCATGCCCGAGCACGATTTCCACGCCCAACGCCTGCACGTCGCCGCCGATCTGGCGGAGGGCGCCGAGATCGTGCTGGAGCGCGAGGCGGCGCATTACGTGGCCAATGTCATCCGCCTCGGGGTGGGCGAGGACATTCTCCTGTTCAACGGCCGGGACGGCGAATGGCGGGCGACCAGGATCGCCGGCGGCAAGCGCGAGGTGCGCCTCGAAGTTCTGCGCGAGACCCGCGCCCAGCCGCCCGCGCCGACGCTGGAATATGCGTTCGCACCGCTGAAGCATGCGCGGCTCGATTATATGGTTCAGAAGGCGGTGGAGATGGGCGCGGGCATCCTGAGCCCGGTCATAACCCGCTACACCCAGGTCTCCCGCGTCAATGTCGAGCGCATGTCGGCCAATGCCGTCGAGGCTGCCGAACAGTGCGGCATCCTCAGTCTGCCCCATGTGGAGGAGCCGCGCCCGCTCGACAGCTGGCTCGCGTCCCTCGCCGAGGACCGCCTTCTGGTGTTCTGCGATGAGGCCTCGGCCGACGAAGACCCTATTGCCGCACTGAAGCAGGCCCGGCCCGGACCGGTGAGCGTCCTGATCGGCCCGGAAGGGGGATTCAGCCCCGAGGAGCGCACGCGCATCGCCCCGAGAGGCCTCACCCTCAGCCTCGGTTCGCGCATCCTGCGCGCCGATACGGCAGCCGTCGCCGCCCTTGCGCTGGTGAATGCGGCGCGCCGGTGAGGCGGTTTAAACGCCCATTGGGATCTTTTGTTCCGTCGTGGGGCGCAAAATAGTTCTTGCGATTCGTTCGCGAACTACTTTGGATTTTGTCCATCTCGCGTGCATCGCGGGAAGACATTGAACCTTAACGTGCATTCTGGCGCGTGAATCAGTGCCCAAATTTGGACTGATTTCGCGTCAGTCTCCCCGGAACTTCGCAATAGGGCGGGCGTTACTGGCTCGCCGTGACGCCAGGTTCTGTGGAGGGCTCCGTGTCGAACGATTACAGCTTCGGAATAGAAGAGGAGTTCTTCGTCGTCGATGCCCAGACGAAGGCGGTGCAAAGGCGCATGCCGGCAGGCTTTTTCGATGAGCTGAAGGAGCGGCTGGGCGATGCCGTCTCGGTGGAGATGCTCCAGTCGCAGCTGGAGATCGCGACCCGCCCGTCCACCGGCATCGGCAGCGCGCTGGATGAAATCCGCAAACTGCGCCACGCCGTCTCACAGGTCGCGGGCGAGCACGGCCTCGCCGTCATCGCCTCCGGCACCCACCCCACCGCCACCTGGGACGGCGTGCGCGCCACGCGGGCGAACCGCTACGACGGCGTGATGAACGACCTCAAGATGCTGGGCGAGCGCAACATGGTGTGCGGCCTGCACGTGCATGTGGAACTGCCCGACCCGGACGAGCGGGTGGACGTGATGCGCCGCATCGTCCCCTACATCCCGCACTTCATCGCCCTCTCCACCTCCTCGCCCTTCTGGGGCGCCAAGCAGACTGGCCTGATGGGCTACCGGCTTGCCGCCTATGACGAGCTGCCGCGCACCGGCCTGCCGGAGATGTTCGAGAACAGCGCCGCCTATGAGCGCTATGTGGAAGCCATGGTGGCGGCGCGGGCCATCACCGATTCGAGCTATGTGTGGTGGGCCATCCGCCCCTCGCGCCAGCTGCCGACCCTGGAACTGCGCGCGCCGGACAGTTGCACCCGCTCGACCGACACGGTGGCCATCGCCGCCCTCTACCGCTCGCTGGTGCGCTTCCTCGTCCGCAATCCCCACCACAACCGCGATGTGGGGCCGGTGGACCGGGCCATTGCCGACGAGAACAAGTGGCGCGCCCAGCGCTACGGCGTGCACGGCTCGTTCGTGGACCTTGCCCAGCGCCGCGCCGTGGCTGTGCGGGATGCGGTGGATGGGCTCGTCAACCTCGTGGCCTCGGACGCGGAAGCGCTGGGCTGTCTCGACGCCCTCATGCGCGTGCGCACCATTGCCGAGGAAGGCACCAGCGCCGACGTGCAACTCGCCGTCTTCCAGGAGGCCCAGCACCGCACCGGCAACCGCACCGAGGCCCTTGGCGCGGTGAAGAGCTGGCTGGCCACGACCACAATGCAATGAGGTCGCTGCGGAAGGTCGCTTTCCCCGTCGTTTCTTGATCGAAGCCAGTACTGGCGGGCGGTAAATGTGCTCTAGGCTCCCGGCGGCTCGAACAGCGCCGGAGGCCGCCCGTGGAGATCGCCGGACAGGGTTCGCAGGACGAGGCTTCTCCCGTCGGGAGCGCACCTGTCGATGCGGGGACGGCGGCCTTCTGGACAGAGGCGCCGGACGCCCTCTGCCGGCGCCTCACCTGCGGCACCACCGGACTGTCGTCCGCCGAGGCGGCCGAGCGGCTTGATCGCTTCGGCCCCAACCTCGACAAGCCGCCGAGCCGGAGCGGACCGATCCGCGCCCTGCTGCGCCGCCTGCTGGAACCGCTGATCCTCATGCTGCTCGTAGCCGCCGGCGTCTCCGCCGCGACGGGAGATGCGGCGAGCGCGGCCATTATCATCCTCGTCATCGTCGCATCCATCGGTCTCGACACGGTGCAGGAGGCGCGAGCCTCCAAGGCTGCGGCGGCCCTGCGCGAGCAGGTCGCGCTGACGGCCGAGGTGTGCCGCGATGGCGTTTTCTGCACGCTCCCCACGGACCGGATCGTGCCCGGCGACGTGTTCCGCGTGCGCACCGGCGACATCATCCCGGCAGATGCGGTGATCCTCTCCTCCGATGGCTTCGCCGCGAACGAGGCGGCGCTCACGGGCGAGCCCTATGCGGTGGAGAAGCGACCCGGCGCCGTCTCGTCCACGGTGGCGACGAACGCGCTGTTCCGTGGCGCAGTGGCGCAGAGCGGCGAGGCGGTGGCGCTCGCGGTCGCCACCGGCCGCTCGACCCTGTTCGGCGCCGCTGCTGCCCTGCTCGCGGAAGATTCCGCATTGTCGCCTTTCCAGCGCGACCTGCGGGCCCTCGGCTTCGTCATCGCCCGCGCCGCTGGCGTCTTGTCGGTAGCGGTGCTGGCGGTGAACCTCGTGCTGGGGCGGCCGCTGCTGGAATCGCTCATGTTCGCGGTGGCGCTTGCGGTAGGCCTCACGCCCGAGCTGCTGCCCATGATCACCACCGTCACCCTCTCGCGCGGGGCGGTGCGCATGGCGCAGCGCAAGGTGATCGTGAAACGCCTCACCGCCATCCACGACCTCGGCGCCATGACGGTGCTCTGCACGGACAAGACCGGTACGCTCACCTCCGCCGAGATCGTCCTCGCCGGCAGCGAGGACGCAAGCGGGCAGGCGACGCATCGGCCAGCCGAACTCGCAGCACTGTGCGCGGAGCTGGCGGGCGATCGCAGCTGGATGGATACGGCCCTTGCCGCCGCCGCGCCAGATGCGGCGGACGGCTGGTCGGCCCCCTCCCGCCTCGGCTTCGGCTACGAGCGCCGACGTGGTTCGGTGCTGGCGGAGCGGGCAGGGGACGGCGCCGGCGAGCGCCTCCTCGTCTGCAAGGGCGCGCCGGAAGCGGTGATGGACGTGTGCACCAGCCGCCGGATTGGGGACGCAATCGTCGAACTGGACGCTGAGGCCCGTGCCGCCATCGCGACCCAGCTCAAGCGGCACGCGGAGCAGGGTCTGCGCGCGATCGCCATCGCCACGCGCGCCGGCACGCCGGACGGCATGGCCCGCACCGGTAGCCTGGAGCCGGAGGACGAATCCGGTCTCGTGCTGGAAGGCTTCTGCCTGTTCGAGGACCCGCCCAAGCCCACCGCCGCCCATGCGCTGGCCCGGTTGAGGGGGGCAGGGGTCAGGGTGAAGGTGCTGTCGGGGGATGACCCAACGGTGGTCGCCCGCGTCGCCGGGGAACTCGGCATCGATGCAGCGGACATGCTCTCCGGCGCCGAAGTGGCGCACCTGTCCGACGACGCCCTGAGGGTGCGCGTGCGCAGCGTGAACGTCTTTGGCCGCATGACGCCGAACCAGAAGGTGCGGGTGGTGCGGGCCCTGATGGCCGATGGCGAGACCGTCGGCTTCCTCGGCGATGGGGTGAACGATGCTCCGGGCCTGAAGCTCGCAGATGTCGGCCTGTCGGTGGATGGGGCAACGGGCGTGGCCCGTGCCGCCGCCGACATGATCCTCCTCGCGCCCGATCTTGACGTGGTGGCGGACGGGGTGGAGGAGGGGCGGCGGACCTTCGCCAACATCCTGAAATATGTGCGGATGGGCGCCAGCTCCAACTTCGGCAACATGCTGTCCATGGCGGCGGCCAGCCTGTTCCTGCCGTTCCTGCCGCTGCTCGCCACGCAGATCCTGCTCAACAATTTGCTCTACGACCTCTCCGAGGTCGGCATTCCCTTCGATGCCGTGGATGAGGCGGACCTCGCCACGCCGCAGCAGTGGGACATGAAGGGGCTGGTACGGTTCGCGGCGGTGATGGGGCCGCTCTCCTCGCTGTTCGATTTTCTCACCTTCGCCGTGCTGCTGCTGGTGCTCGGCGCCGGTGTGGAGGCATTCCGCACGGCGTGGTTCCTGGAATCCATCGCCACTCAGGTGCTGGTGGTCTTCCTCATCCGCACCCGCCTGCCGCTCGGCGAAACGCCGCCGGACCGGACGCTGATCATCTCCGCGCTGGGCGCGCTCACCGTCGCGTTCGTTGTGCCTCTGAGCGGGATCGGCGGCTGGTTCGGCTTCGTGCCGCTTCCGGCAACCACCCTCGCCGCCGTCGCCGGCATCACCCTCGTCTATCTCGCCTGCGCGCAGAGGGTGAAGCGCTATGCGGTCGGCGTGGCGCCGACCCATGGACGGGCCGGCGGCGTCGGATAGGATGGACGACCCGGAGACAGGCGATGTCCATGGATTCCATTCCGCCCACCCAGAACCTCATCGTCTTCGACGGTGCCTGCGTCTTCTGCTCGGGTTTCGCGCGCTTTATCGCCCGCCATGATCGCAAGCGCCGCTTCCTGTTCGTCACAGCCCAGTCGGCACCCGGGCGGGCACTCTATGCTCAGTACGGCCTCGATGCGGACCTGATGGAGACCAACATCGTCATCGTCTCCGGCCGCCCGTATGTGCGTTTGCAAGCATTCGCGGCAGCGATGGGCGCGCTCGGCTGGCCATGGGCCGTCTTGGCTCCGCTCGGGTGGATTCCCAAAGTGATCGCCGACCCCTTGTATGATTTCGTCGCCCGCAACCGCTATCGCTTCGGCCGGCAGGCCTGCCCGGCCCCTTCGGCGGAGCTGAAGGCGCGTCTCATTGCGTGAGACTGTCCTCGTCCTCGGCGGCTACGGCGTCTTCGGCTCTCGTATCTGCATGGCGCTTGCGCGGGACGAGCGGGTTGACCTCGTCGTTGCCGGACGGGACCGGAACGCCGCATCCGCCTTCTGTGCCATCCATGGCGGCCGGCCCGAGGTCATCGATCGGGAGGATCCGGCGCTGGCGGATCGCGTTGCTCTCCTGTCGCCCTTTCTCGTCATCGATGCCGCAGGTCCGTTCCAGTCCTACGGTGCGCGGCCCTACCGGGTTGCCGAGGCGGCGATCGCGGTTGGGGCGCACTATCTCGATCTGTCCGACGACCCGGCCTTCACGATCGGCATCGCCATGCTGGACGCCGCCGCGCGTCAGGCCGACCTCGCCATTCTGTCCGGCGTTTCGAGCGTCCCGGCTCTGTCCTCTGCCGCCGTGGCTGAGCTCGCGTCGGACATGGCCGATATCCATCTGATCGACACGGTCATCGTGCCGGGCAACCGCGCTCCGCGCGGCCTCTCCGTGGTACGCGCCATCGTCGGACAGGCCGGCCGGCCGACGCGCATGTGGCGGGGCGGCCGCCCCGAGCAGGTGCCGGGATGGAGCGGCCTATCGCGCGTGTCGTTGCGTGTGCCGGGCAAAAGCCCGGTTGCCGGACGCTGGGCGAGCTTCAACGCGGCACCCGATCCCGCGCTTCTGCCAAGCCATTTCAAGGCGCGGTCGGTTCTGTTCCGCGCGGGCCTTGAGCTAAAAATCATGCACGGGGGCCTGCTGCTCCTGTCCCTGCCCGTGCGCTGGGGATTGGTGCGGACCCTCGCGCCCCTCGCGCCTGCACTGAAATGGGTGGCGGAGCGGCTGGAGCCGTTCGGCTCGGACACGGGCGGCATGCGCGTGCGCGTGGCCGGCCTCACGAGCGAGGGGGCCATGGAGGTGCGTGACTGGGTTCTTGTCGCCGGCGCCGGCGATGGCCCCCACGTGCCCGCCATCCCAGCCCGGGTCATGCTCGGCAGACTGCGGGCAGGCGCGGTCTCCGCCGGTGCGCGGCGTTGCGTGGCGGAGTTCAAGCTGGGCGAGGCGGAGCAGGCCATGACGGATTTCAATATCGCTACGGACCGCACGGCCGGCGCCTTTCCGCTCGCATTCGCCGAAGTGCTTGGGCCGGCGTTCGGACTGCTCCCACCCGCCCTGCGCGATCTGCACACGGTCATGGATGTGCGGCGGTGGCGGGGGGAGGCGGATATCGAGACCGGCCACGGCCACATGGCGCGGCTGATCCGGGTGCTGATGGGATTTCCAACAGGAGGAAAGCGTGTCCCCGTAACGGTCCGGATGGAGCGGCACGAGGGGAGCGAGGTCTGGGAGCGCCGCTTCGGCGGCCGTACGCTCCGCTCGCGGCTCTCTCCGGGCGGTGGCGGAGTGATAAGGGAAAGGTTCGGGCCGCTCAGCTTCGACATCGCGCTCAGGGTAGAGGCTGGTCGGCTCACATATCCCGTCGTCGCCGGCCGCTGCTGCGGCCTTCCACTGCCGCGCATGCTTCTGCCGATGAGCCGGACGGCCGAGAGCGTCGATGCCGAGGGCCGCGCGGTGTTCGATGTGGAGGTGTCTCTTCCGGGGCTCGGCCGGGTCGTCCACTACCGGGGATGGCTTGTGCCCGACGATGCGATGGCGTGAAGCGGCGGGACCAATGCCCCGCCGCCATCTCCGTTCAGAGCTTGAACGGAACCACGGTCTGCAACTGCTCGCCGAGGCCCTCGATGCCGACGCGCATCACGTCGCCGGCCTTCAGGAAGCGCGGCGGCTTGAAGCCGAGGCCGACGCCGGGCGGGGTGCCGGTGGTGATGACGTCGCCGGCGTCCAGCACCATGAACTGGCTGATGTAGTGCACCAGGAACGGGATACGGAAGATCATGGTCTTCATGGAGCCGTTCTGGACGCGCTCGCCGTTCACTTCCAGCCACATGGCGAGGGTGGAGGTGTCGGGGATCTCGTCGGTGGTGACGAGCCAGGGGCCGAGCGGGCCGAAGGTCTCGCAGCCCTTGCCCTTCATCCACTGGCCGGAGCGCTCGATCTGGAAATGGCGCTCGGAGACGTCATTGCAGATGCAGTAGCCGGCCACGTAGTCGAGGGCGTCCTTCTCCTCGACATAGCGGGCGCGCTTGCCCATGACGAAGGCGAACTCCACCTCCCAGTCGAGCTTCAGCGAGCCCTTGGGGATCATCACGTCGTCGTTGGGGCCGACGATGCAGTTCGGCGCCTTGTTGAAAAGCACCGGCTCCTCGGGAATGGGATTGTTGGTCTCGGCGGCGTGGTCCGCGAAATTCAGGCCCACCGCGACGAAATTGCCCGGACGGGCGACGCAGGCGCCGAGGCGGGCGCCTTCCGGCGCGAGCGGCAGGGACGCGGGGTCGAGGGCGGCGATCTTCTTCAGGCTCTCGGGCGCGAGCGTCTCGCCGTTGAGATCCGCGATGACGCCGGACAGGTCACGGACCTTGCCGTCTGAATCGATTAGACCCGGCTTCTCTCGTCCAAAATCGCCGAAGCGGACCAGCTTCATCGGGGGAACTCCTGATGGAATTGTATGGCGTTGTTCTGGTGTGGGCGGTGCAGGATCAGCTCCGTCCAAGGCGGGGGCACGCTGGCGCGGTCTTCGGCCAAGGTCAATGGTGGAACGGATAATTTTCGCCGGCAGGCGCCGAGGCGGCGCGCCCTGAGGCGATGCACGCCGCATGCGACGAAAGGAGCGGGGCGAATATGCCGCGCCCCGGGATGCGCCCCTCGACGGTGAGCGCTGGTCGCGCGCGCTCGTCGGCAGAGATGAGATGTTGCGATTTGACAGGTCGCCCGACCGGGCACGGGAGGGAATGACTTGGACGATTCGACCCTCGACTATTAGCCGCCTTCCCGAGGCAGCAATGATCTGCATCTAGTCTGTGCAAGTCGCAGGATTGGGCAGGTGGCCTTCCTTTTCGCGGGCGGACGTCATAAAAGGGATACACGACTCCGGCTAAGTCCGAAGCGTCGAAAGCAAGCGCGCCGGCCCCTCGGGAAGGTCAATGGGCCAGCCTGCCGGCGAACTTGAGCGGGGCGCCTTACCGGTGCCACGATGGCGCCTTAGCCGGGGCTGGCTGTTACGGTCGCACCGGCGGGCCGCGGAAGGTGGAGGTATCGGGCGTGAGCGACAGTCCTGAAACGCGCCGCTATCGCGCCCTCTTCATCTCGGATGTGCATCTGGGCACCAAGGGCTGCCAGGCGGAACTCCTCCTCGATTTCCTCAAGTACAATGAAGCCGATACCGTCTATCTCGTCGGCGACATCGTCGACGGCTGGCGGCTGAAGGCCAACTGGTACTGGCCACAAAAGCACAACGACGTGGTGCAGAAGCTGCTGCGCAAGGGCCGCAAGGGCGCGCGCATGCTCTACCTGCCGGGCAACCACGATGAGTTCCTGCGCGATTATTACGGCACCCACTTCGGCGGGATCGAGGTGGTGGAGACCGCCATCCACGAGGCGGCCGACGGCAAGCGCTATCTGGTGATCCACGGTGACGTGTTCGATCTGGTCGTGCGCCACGCCAAGTGGCTCGCCTTCCTGGGCGACTGGGCCTACACGGCGGCCCTCGGCATCAATACCTACCTCAACAAGATCCGCCGTCGCCTCGGGCTCACCTACTGGTCGCTGAGCCAGTGGGCCAAGCTCAAGGTGAAGAACGCGGTCAACTATATCGGCAAGTTCGAGGAGGCGGTGGCCGAGGAGGCCAAGCGCCATCAGGTCGATGGTGTGATCTGCGGCCACATCCATCACGCCACCATCCACGACCAGTTCGGCGTCCGCTACGTCAATTGCGGCGACTGGGTGGAGAGCTGCACCGCCGTTGCCGAGCATGAGGACGGCCGCCTCGAGATCATTTCCTGGACGCGCAAGCTGGAGAAGAATGCGCCGGCCCAGGAAGGCGAGGTCGTCGAGGGGGCGCGCGCGGCGGCCTGATGCGGGTTCTCGTGGCCACCGATGCGTGGCATCCCCAGATCAATGGCGTGGTGCGATCCCTGGAGCATACCGCCCGCGAGGCCGAGAACCTCGGGGCGGACATGCAGTTCCTGACCCCGCAGGGCTTCCGCACCGTCCCGCTGCCCACCTACAACGAGATCAGGCTCGCCCTCGCCACGCCCCGCATGATCATGCGGCGCATCGAGGCGCTGCAGCCGGACTTCGTGCATATCGCGACCGAAGGGCCTATCGGCATCCTGGTGCGCCGGGCGTGCATCGCCTCGCGCCGCACCTTCACCACCTCCTACCACACGAAATTCCCGGAATACCTCGCCGCCCGCGCGCCGGTGCCGGAGCGGCTGACCTATGCGTGGCTGCGCTCCTTCCATAATGCCGGCGGCGGCGTCATGGTCTCCACCGCCACGCTGGAGCGGGATCTCGAGGCGCGCGGCTTCAAGCGCCTGATGCGCTGGTCGCGCGGCGTGGATGCAGACCTGTTCCGTCCGCGCCCCGAGGCGACGCTGAACCTGCCGCGCCCGGTCTATCTGTTCGTCGGCCGCGTGGCTGTTGAGAAGAACATCGAGGCGTTCCTCAATCTCGATCTGCCCGGCTCCAAGGTGGTGGTGGGCAACGGCCCGGCCCTCGCCAGCCTGAAGGAGCGCTTCCCCGCCGTGCATTTCCTCGGCTCGAAGGAAGGCGAGGACCTGGCGCAGGTCTATTCTGCCTGCGACGTCTTCTGCTTCCCGAGCCGCACTGACACCTTCGGCATCGTGCTCCTGGAAGCGCTGGCGAGCGGCCTTCCCGTCGCGGCCTATCCCGTCACCGGCCCGACCGACGTGCTGGCGGATGCGACGGAGCAGGTGGGCATCCTGGACGAGGATCTGCGCACCGCCTGCCTCAAGGCGCTGGAGCTGTCGCCCGCCGCCGCCCGCCGCTTCGCACTGCGCTATACGTGGCGGGAGAGTGCCCGGCAGTTCCTCGACAACGTGCTGATCGCGCATGACATTGGACCGATCGCGCGGCGCTATCGCCTTCGGCGGCGGCGTCGGGTAGCTTCCGGCGCATGAGCGCCTCCCAGATTCAGCCCGCCCCTCTTCCCACCGCCGAAGATGTCGATGCTGCCGCCGCGCGGCTGCTCGGCTTCGCGGTCCGCACGCCGCTGGTGTTCTCGCCGGTGCTGAGTGAGCGCATGGGCGCCGACGTATTCCTGAAGCCGGAGACGCTGCAGCGCACCGGTTCCTTCAAGTTTCGCGGTGCCTTCAACCGCATGGTGCAGATCCCCGAGGAGGCGCGCGCTGCCGGCGTCGTCGCCTGCTCGTCGGGCAACCATGCCCAGGGCGTTGCCGCGGCGGCGAAGATTCTCGGCATGCCGGCCGTCATCGTCATGCCCCACGACGCGCCGGCCCTGAAGCGCGACCGCACCCGCGCACTGGGCGCGGAAGTGGTGGGCTACGACCGCCGCACCGAAGACCGCGACGCCATCGCCCGCGCCATTGCAGCGGAGCGCGGCGCCATCATGGTGCCGCCCTATGACGATCCCCACATCATCGCCGGGCAGGGCACGGTGGGCCTTGAGATCGTGCAGGACCTCGCCGCCCTCGGCCGCGTGCCCGACCTCGTGGCGGCCAATGCCTCCGGCGGTGGCCTCGTGGCCGGCATCGCGCTCGCCGTGAAGCGGGTTGCGCCGCAGGCGCGGGTGGTCGTGTGCGAGCCGGCGGGCTTCGACGACCACGCCCGTTCCTTCCGCTCCGGCGTGCGCGAGCGCAATGCCCAGCCCGACGGCTCCTTCTGCGACGCGCTGCTGGCGCCCACTCCCGGGGCCATCACCTTCGAAATCACCCGCCGCATCGTCGGCGAGGCGGCGTCCGTGACCGACGCCGAGGTGGCACGGGCGGTTGAATACGCCTTCCGCGAACTCAAGCTCGTGGTGGAGCCGGGCGGCGCCGTGGCGCTGGCGAGCCTGCTGGAGGGGCGGCTCAACGTTTCCGGCGGCACCGCGGTGATCGTGCTCTCAGGCGGCAATGTGGACGCGGAAACCTTCACCCGCTGCCTCGCCGCCGCCTGACGCATCGTGGACGAAGGCGGGGAGAACGGGCAGGGGCATCTGCCGCCGCGCGCGCTCGCGCTGCGGCTCGGGGCGGCTTACGGCACCTTCTTCATCGCGCTCGGCATCTTCCAGCCCTATCTGCCGCTCTGGTTGCAGGCGCGGGGACTGGGGCCGGAGGCCATGGGTCTCGTTCTGGCCGTGCCCATGCTCAGCCGGCTTGCCGCGACACCCCTGCTCGGCCTGCTCTCGGACGGGCTGGGACGGCCGAGGGCGCTGCTCACCCTCTTGGGAATGGCCACGGTCACGGCCATGGTGCTTCTGGCCTTCACCTCCAGCCTCCCGGCGATCCTCCTGATCCTCGGCGCCATGTCGGCGGCGTGGTTCCCCGGCTTCTCGCTGCTGGATTCCTACACCTCGCGCCTCGCCCGGGCGGGACGGGCGGAATATGGCCGCGCGCGGCAATGGGGCTCGGCGAGCTTCCTCGCGGCCAATCTCGCCGGCGGCGTGATCGTCGGCGCGCTAGGCGCGGATTCGGTCGTCCTGCTCATGGTCGCCGGCCACGCGTCCTATGTGCTCGCGACCTTCGCCTTGCCGGAACTGCTGCGGGCCGAACCCATGCCGTCGCCCCTCACGGGCCGGCGGGCGCGGCTCGGCTTTCTCGCCGGCATCGTCGCGGCCGGGCTGGTGCAGGCGAGCCATGCGGTGCTTTACCTCTTCGCCACCGTCCACTGGCGGTCGGAGGGCATCTCGCTCACGGTCATCGGTGTGCTTTGGGCGGTGGGTGTCGCGGCCGAAATGGTGCTGTTCCGCTTCGGTCGGCCACTGCTGGGCCGCTTCGGCGCCTATGGAATGATCGCCATCGGCGGCGCGGCGGCTGTGGTGCGCTTCGCGGTGATGGCGAGCGATCCGCCCCTCGCCGTGCTGCTGCCGCTGCAGTTGCTGCATGCCCTGACCTTCGCGGCGACCTATCTCGCCATGGTCGATCTTGTGACGCGGGGCGTGAGCGAGCATCGCTCCGGCACGGGGCAGACCACCGCCGCCTGGACATCGAGCCTCATGTCGTCTGCTGCGAACGTGGCCGCCGGGCCGCTCTGGGCCGTGTTCGGACCCATGGCCTTTCTGGCGGGCTGCGCGCTGGGTCTGGCGGGGGCGGGCGTGGCCCTCGCCGCCGCGCGGCTTCAGCCCCAGAGCAGGGGCTCGGGCGGGGAGACGACAGCGCCCTCGTAGTGAAGCCCGGGGCTGCGGTCGCGGGCGAGCAGCAGCGGCCCGTCGAGGTCCACCCACTTCGCCCCCTGGGCGACCAGAAGGGCAGGGGCCATGGCCAGCGAAGACGCCAGCATGCACCCCACCATGACTGAGAAGCCGAGCCCGTGCGCCGCCTCCGCCAATGCCAGCGCCTCGGTGAGGCCGCCCGCCTTGTCGAGCTTCACGTTGATGGCGTCGTAGCGCGTGCGCAGATCCGCCAGCCCGGCCCGGTCGTGGACGCTCTCGTCGGCGCAGACCGGCACCGGCCGGTCGATCCGGGCGAGGCGGCGGTCGTCGTCGGCCGGCAGCGGCTGCTCGATGAGTTCGACGCCGACAGCCGCGCAGGCATCGAACAAGGTGGGCAAATCGGCGGCCTTCCAGCCCTCGTTGGCATCGACAATGAGCCGCTTGTCCGGCGCCGCCTCGCGCACGGCGGCAAGGCGCTCGCGGTCGCCGGGGGCGCCGAGCTTCAGCTTGAGCAACGGGCGATCCGTGGCGGCTGCCGCCGCGCGGGCCATGGCCTCGGGCGTATCGAGGCTCAGGGTATAGGCCGTGACCACCGGCCGCAGGGGCGGCAGACCGGCCAGTTCAGCGCAGCCCAGGCCGGAGGATTTCGCCTCCAGATCCCACAGGGCGCAGTCGACGGCATTGCGGGCGGCGCCGGCGGGCAGGTGGTGCTGCAGCATTTCCCGGCTGAGGCCGGTGGCAAGGTCCGCCCTGAGCTGCTCGATGGCCGCGACCACGCCTTCCACGGTCTCGCCGTAGCGGGCATAGGGCACGCACTCACCGCGACCGGTGATGCCGCCTGCGGTGAGGCGCGCCTCCACCACCACGGCCTCCGTCTTGGAGCCACGGGCGATGGTGAAGGTGCCGGCGATGGGAAAGCGCTCGACGCTGAGAGACAGTTCGGCCATGGGTTAAGCTTAATAGCCGATTCCGCGCCGCCCATCGCGGGGCAGGTGACGATGGTGGCGAGGTGTGTCCTGGCTGATCTCGACGCCGCCTCCGCTCATCTGTATGGCTAGATTGCGTTCTTGCCTTGCGGGGCGGGAGCGTGTTCGGCAGGAGCCTGGGCTGCTGCCGGATTCAAGCGGGGCGACGGTTTGACCGCGGCAGGTGTCGTGGTAGGGCTGCGGACGGTAAGGTCCGAAGTCTGTTCTGGGGTTGAGACCATCCGGCGTGTCGCGCCGGTCGCCTTTGGAGACGCCGCGTTGCCGCACGCCTCGTTGATTTCCGTGCACAGCCAGGACGACCGCCTGACCGTGGCCGGCCGCGGTGCGTGGACGTCTGAATATGCTGACGAGCTGGAACAGGCGGTCAACGATACCGCCCATTCCTATGCCAAGCCCAAGGATGTCGAGATCGATCTCGCCTCCGTCGAGCGCATGGATACCTTCGGTGCCCTGCTGCTGGAGCGGCTGCGCCGCTCGTGGGTGGGCGCAGGCATCGAGCCCAAGGTCGTCGGGCTGGCACCGCGCTACAGGGTGCTCCTGGACGAACTCGCCCGCATGGGGCACGAGCCGGTGCCGCCCAAGCGCCGGCACGAAGGCATTCTGGAGCGCTTCGGCCACGAGGTCGTCAATGCCGCCAAGGACGCGCTGTCGCTTCTGAACTTCGTCGGCGCCACCGTGGCCGCCTTGCTGCGGGTGGTAGCGCGCCCGCGCAGCTTCCGCTTCACCTCCATGGTGAACCAGGTCGACCGGGTGGGCTTCCGCGCCGTGCCCATCATCCTGCTCATCACCTTCCTCATCGGCTGCATCCTGGCGCAGCAGGGCATCTTCAATTTCCGCCGGTTCGGCGCCGACATCTATGTCGTGGACATGGTCGGCGTGCTGGTGCTGCGCGAACTGGGCGTGCTCATCGTCTCCATCATGATCGCCGGCCGCTCGGGCAGCGCCTACACGGCGGAACTCGGCTCCATGCGCATGCGCGAGGAGATCGACGCGCTGCGCGTGATGGGATTCGATCCCATCGAGGTGCTGGTGGTGCCGCGCATCCTGGCGCTCGTCATCGCTTTGCCGCTGCTCACTTTCATCGGCTCCATGTCCGCCATTTTCGGCGCCGGACTGGTGTCCTGGGGCTATGGCGGCATCACGCCCGACGTGTTCCTCGATCGGCTGAAGCTTGCCATCGACCTCGATCAGTTCAAGGTCGGCATGTACAAGGCGCCCTTCATGGCCGCGACCATCGGCCTTGTCGCCTGCATGGAAGGCCTGAGGGTGGGCGGCAGCGCCGAATCCCTCGGCGAGCACACCACCGCCTCGGTGGTGAAGGCCATCTTCCTTGTGATCGTCATGGACGGTGTGTTCGCCATGTTCTTCGCCGCGATCGACATGTGAGCGGCCATGGACGCGCAGACCTCCCCCTCCACAGTCCAGACCAGCGGCCGGGAAGCCATCATCCGGGTCCACGATATCGTCGTGGGATTCGGCGACCGAGTGGTGCTGAACCACCTCAATCTCGACGTCTACCGCGGCGAGATCCTCGGTTTCGTCGGCACGTCGGGCGGCGGCAAGTCGGTGCTGACGCGCACCATCCTCGGCCTCGTGCCGAAGACCTCGGGCACGGTGGAGGTATTCGGGCAGAATCTCGACGACCTCTCCGAGCGCGAGCGCTCGGCGCTGGAGCGGCGCTGGGGCGTCTTGTTCCAGCAGGGCGCTCTGTTCTCCTCGCTCACGGTGAAGCAGAATATCCAGTTCCCGCTTCGGGAAAATCTCAAGCTGTCCCAGCGGCTTCTGGACGAGATTGCCTTCACCAAGATCGAGATGGTCGGCCTGAAATGCGATGTGGCCGAAAAGTTACCCTCCGAGCTTTCCGGCGGCATGATAAAACGCGCGGCACTTGCCCGTTCGCTGGCGCTCGACCCTGAAATCCTCTTTCTCGACGAGCCCACATCGGGCCTTGATCCGATCGGCGCGGGCGACTTCGACGAGCTGATCCGGACGCTGCAACAGACTTTGGGGCTTACGGTTTTCATGGTAACGCACGATCTCGACAGCCTGCACACGGTGTGCGACCGGATCGCGGCGCTCGCTGACGGCAAGGTGATCGCGGCGGGGACGATCGAGGACATGATGGCGGAACAGCACCCTTGGCTGCGGGCCTATTTCCACGGCACGCGGGCACGGGCTGTTCAGAGCGCGCGGCGTTAGGCGCGATCGAGGCAATTGCGCGCCTTTGGGTGCGCCAGGACAAGGAGCGGGCCGGTAAAGCGGGGCAGGCTGCAACGGAACCGGGATGAGGCATGGAAACACGGGCCAACTACACCATCATCGGAGCCTTCACGCTCGCCGTCATCGCGGCCGCGTTCGGCTTCGTGTACTGGTTCGCCGGACCGCACGATTCCACGGCCCGCAAGGTCTATGAGATCGTCTTCGACGGCTCGGTCGCCGGCCTGCGCCAGGGCAACTCGGTGCTGTTCAACGGCATTCCGGTCGGCCAGGTGACGAGCCTCGGCCTCGTGCCGGGGCAGCCGGGGCAGGTTCTGGTCCAGATCGGCATCGACAACAAGGTGCCGGTTCTCTCCGATGCGCGAGCGGGCCTGGAATCCCAGGGCCTCACCGGCATCATCGCGGTGTCGATCCGCGGCGGAAAACCGGGCGCCCCCCCGCTGCCGCCGGGCCCGAACGGTTATCCCCGCATCGCGTCCGATGGCGGGGCCGGCATGTCGGGCCTGATCAATACCGCACAGGGCGCCGCGAAGAAGATCGAGGTTCTTCTCGACGCGATCAATCCTGACGAGATCAAGAACATCATCCACAACATCGACACCTTCGCCCAAGCGGTCGCCTCCAAGTCGGACGATGTGACGAGCGTGATCGAGCAGTCGAACGTGCTGGTGAAGCAGCTTAACGGTGTGGCGGAGCGGGTGGACAAGGTGGTTTCCAGTCTCCAGGCTGCCACTGAGGACAAGAACGGCCTGCTCAACCAGGCCACCGAGGCTGCCACGTCCGTGCGCAAGCTGGCGGACAATCTCGATCAGCGGACGGCGCTCCTCACCACCGAGATCAGCCGCTTCACCGGGCCCGGCCTGAAGCAGTTCGAGGCGCTGGCCACCGACGGACGCCGCACCCTCGGCGAGATCGACCGCGTGCTCAAGGGCATCGAGCGCAACCCTCAGCAATTCATCCTGGGCGGCGGCAACTCCATTCCGAAATACGGGCGATGAGCCGATCATGAGCGACGTTCCCGTCTCCCGTACCGCGGTGCTGACCCAGGCCGCTTCTCTGGCGCGCCGCCTGCTTGCCGCGTCCCTGTTCGTCGGTGCCGCGCTCTCTCTCGCCGCCTGTGGTTCGACCCCGACTCCCACCTACAACCTCTCGGCTCCCGGCGGCTTCACGGCCGGCGGCAGCGGCAACGGGCAGCTGGTGGTGGTGGCGCCGACGGCGCTTGCCGTGCTCAACACCGACAAGATCATGGTGGAGCCCGGAGCGGGGCAGGTCGCCTATCTCGCCGATGCCCAGTGGAGCGACAATCTCCCGGCGTTGCTGCACGCCCGCACCATCCAGGCATTCGAGAATGCCAGCAAGCTGCGCCGCGTCGCCCGTCCCGGCGACGGCGTGAATGCCGACTACACGCTGGTGACGGACATCCGCACCTTCGCGCTGCGCATCACCGATCAGGGGCCGGTGGCCGTGGTGGAGATTTCCGCCAAGCTCATCGGAACGCAGAGCGGGCGCATTCTGGCGGCGCAGGTGTTCCGCGCCGCCGTGCCGGCCGCCTCATCGGCCGGTCCCGCCGCCACCGCCGCCCTCGATCAGGCGCAGGAGCAGGTGCTGGTGCAGATGGTGCGCTGGGCTTCGACCAAGTTCTGAACGGAAGGCGTGTCCGAACCGAAGGCGTCTGAACCGGCCGCCGGTTCAGACGAGCCGGTCGGCCAGCAGGAACTGAAGCGCCCGATCGAGCCGGATGTGCGGGATCGGGGCGTCGCCGATGCCCGCAGGCGGGCGGAAGCGCAGGAAGCGGAAATCCACGTCGTCCTGCCCGTCGCCTGCCATGGATGAGGCGAGGCCCCGGAAACCTGCACCGGACGGATCGAAAAGGGCATCCGGGTCCGCCGGCAGCTCGCCCGGAAACACCGCCACCTCCTCCTCGCCATCGAACACGTGGCCGCCCGCCTCCTGACCGGCCTCGGGCGTGCCGACGATGGCATCCAGCTCGTGACCACCCCGCCGCACGCGGGCCTCGCGGGTGGCTCGGATGGCGGCGAGCGCCACCACATCAAGAGTCGCGCCACGGTCCTGCGCCCGCTCGCGCGCCCGCTCCACGAGGCGGCCCAGAACCGCTTCCAGCCGGTCATGGCTCGCCCGATGCAGGTGGTCCGCCTTGGTGGCGGCGAACAGCACCTTTTCGATGCGGGGGCGGAAAAGGGTGCTCACCAGACTGTTCCGCCCGGTGCGGAAGGCGGCGAGGATGCCATCCAGCGCCCGCTCCAGGTCGGCGAGGGCGGCGGGCCCGGCATTCAGCGCCGAGAGCGTATCCACCAGCACGATCTGCCGGTCGAGCCGGGCGAAGTGGTTGCGGAAGAACGGCCGCACCACGGCGTGCTTGTAGGCCTCGAAACGCCGCTCCATCATCCCGCCCAGCGTATCGGCGCGCGAGGGCGCGTCCTCCACCTCCAGCGGGGCGAAGGTGAGGGCCGGCGATCCCTCGAGGTCGCCGGGCATGAGGAAGCGGCCGGGCGGCAGCAGGCTCATAGCCAGCCGCTCGCTGCGACAGGCGGCGAGATATGTGGTGAACCGCGCCGCCACCTCCCGCGCCCGCGCCTCGTCGGCTGGCCCGCTTGTGGGGGCATCGGCCACCGCCGCGAGGAAGGGCGCGGCCACCTCCGCCCGGGCCTGCGCCCGCGCGAGGGCGAGGCTCTGCCGGGCAAAGTCGGCGTAGGACATGTTCATCAGCGGCAGATCCAGCAGCCACTCGCCGGGATAGTCCACGATGTCGAGGGTCAGCGTCTTGAGGCTGCCGCGCCGGGTGGCATAGCGGATGGCGAGGCGAAGCTCGCTGACGCGGGTGGTGGAGGACGGCCAGCGCCGCTCCGCCCCCAGCATCTCCAGATGGCCCTCATAGGCAAAGCGCGGCACCGCGTCGTCCGGCTGGGGCTGAAGCTCCGCCCGGGCGATGCGGCCGGACTGGTACGGCTCGAAGACGGGCATCCGCGCGCCCTTGGTGAGGGCGTGGATGAGGGCCGTGGTGAAGATGGTCTTTCCCGCCCGCGACAGGCCGGTCACACCGAGGCGCAGGGTGGGATGGGCGATGCCCTCCACCCGATCCGCCAGGGCCTGAAGCGCGATGCGCGCATCGTCCACGGCGTCCGTGAAGAACGCCATCGTCAGTCGTTTCCGCCGAGATCGCGGGGGGTGACGAAACGGTCGAGGCGGCCGATGCCGGGCGCTGTCGCGCTCCACTCGTCCACGGGAAGGTCGATGACGGCGAGGCCGCCGGTCGGGAATTTCTCTGCCATGCTGGCAAGATGGGGCGCCGGACCCGAAGCCACAAGCAGCTCGGCCAGGTCTTCGAGGCCGGGATTGTGGCCCACCAGCATCACGCTGTGGGCGTCCTTGGGCTGTTCGCGCAGCACAGTCATGAGGCGGGCGGCGGAAGCGTCGTAGACGCGGGGCTCGCTCGCCACCACTTTCGGCGGCGGCAGGCGGGCGGCCACAAGATCCCACGTCTCACGCGTCCGACGGGCGGGCGACACCAGGATGCGATCAGCCAGCAGGTGTTCCTGCGCGATATAGGCACCGATGCGGGGCGCCGCGTTCCGGCCACGGGCTGCAAGGGGCCGTTCCGGGTCGGCGATGCCGTCCGGCCAGTCCGACTTCGCGTGGCGCAGCAAAATGAGACGGCGCATGGTTACTAACCGATCAACGAATTGCGGCTCCTTATGGCGCACGCGGCCTGTGCAGCGCAATGACCGCTGCCGCGCCGCAGCGTCACGCCCCCCGGCGCAATAGCCGGTCAAATGCCATTAGAGCGCCGCAAATAAACGCTTTCTCAAGCTGGCGGCGTCAGCATTGCCCATCTCTTATTGGACCAATTCATGAGCCAGACGTCTGCGCCCCGGCCCCCCGCGCACGATGCGACGGTGCCCGAGCGCTCCGCCGCGGGCCCCAAGCGGATCATCGACTGCGACGTCTGCGTGGTCGGCGGAGATGTCGCCGGCCTCGTTCTGGCGGCGGATCTCGCCCGGCGCGGGCGCGACGTGGTGTTGCTGGCCATGGCCGGCCCTTCGGCGGCCGTGCCCTCCTGGCCGCTCGACAGCGTCGTGGCTCCCGGCTTTCCGCTCTCGACCCTCGAGCTTTCCAGCCGGGTCGGCCGCGACGATGCGCAGGAACTGCTCATTCTCTCCGCCCAGTCGGCGGAGGCGGGGCTGGCCCTCGCCGAGCGTCTCGGCGTCGAGATCGGCCCGCGCGGGCGGCTCACCGTGGCGCGTGCCCACGCGGCCGAAGACCTTTATCGCGAGCACGAGCTGCGCCAGGAGCTGGCGCCCGACACCACAGTCTTCGTCGGCGCGGACGATCTGGCGGCGCTGCTTGGCACGGAAACCTTTGCCGCCGGCCTCGGCGTCGTGCCGGCCGAACGCGTGCGCACCGCTTCCCTCGTCGCGGCGCTGGAAGACACGGCCCGGGCGGCCGGCGTGCGTTTCGTCAATGTGGAGGGCGCGCTTTCGGTCGATCTGAAGGGCGTCCGCAAGTATCTCGATATGGCGAACCAGCGGGTCCGCGCCTTTCAGGTCGCCGTGTGCGGACCGGCGGCGTTTGCCCGCCTCGGCTCGGGCGTCGCCCGGTTGCCACGGGCGCCGTGGGTTTCGGGCGGCTTCCGGCTGCCGGGCAGCAACGTGCCTTATGCCGGCGTCGTCGAGGAGTTTGGCCTCACCGGGCTCGCATATCATCTGGACGGCGACCGGCTGGCGCTTGCCGCCCAATCGGCCCTGCCGGTGATGACGCGCGTCGGTGCGGCGCGTGTGTTGCGGCGCCACGCGGCCGAGGTCTATCCGGTCGGCAGCGGGCTGGTGGAAGGCGCGCGGGCGCGGAGCCTGCCCGATCCGGGCGGCATGCCGATGCTGTATGAGGGCGAGCGCGGCGTCTGGTACGCGCTTGCACCCGGTGCCGGGTCGCTTGGGCTCGATTTCCTTGCTGCGCGCATGATCGTGGGTGCGATCGCCGAGCGGGACGACAGGATCGCCCTGCTCCAGCCTTTCGCCACGGGTGGCCTTTCGGGATGGACCGGACGGGTGGCGCGTTTTGCGGCCTTCTGGCACGTGCGCCTCGCCGCGCGCCTGCATATGGAGAAGGGCGCGCCAGCCCTCGCACCGGCGCAGGAGCCGGACCTTCCCGCCCCCCTTCCGGCACCGTCGACGGCCGGTGCGCTGGCCCGGCGGAGCGTCGCTTCGGCGGCGTCGGCCTCCCGCCATGCGGCGCGGGCCGCGCTCCATGCCGCCTCGGGCTGGGCATCTGGCCTTGCCACCCGCGCTGCGTCCGAAAACGGCCGCCGGCGCAGGCGGCTGCCGGTGGAGCCGCACGGCGAGCTGGAAGACGAGGCGCCGCCTCAGCGGCGGTAGAAGCTCTGCGGTCGCGTGCCTTCCCTGAAATAGCCGAAGAAGGCTGCGACGCCCGCCGCCTGCGCGAGGAGCCCTGGCATCAGCGCCGCGAACGCGCCGAGATCGGCGCCGTCCGGAGCAATGGCGTCGCGAATGGCGAACTGGCTGTAGCCTGTCGTCGCCAGCCAGAGCACCAGCACCCACGGCAGCACGAGAAGCGCGATGCGCGCGCGGGCCACGGTGAGCACCACCATGGCCACTGCCCAGCAGAACAAGACCACCTGCGGCATCAGCCCCAGCCGCAGCACCTGCTGCGCCACGCCCGCACCCGCGAAGGAATCGAACAAGGCGGAGCGCGCGCCGGTGAGGCCCAGTGCAGAGATCAGCGTGAACAGCCCGGCCAGCGGCAATGCGGCGATGCCGCAGGCGCACCAGAACAGGAAGGCCAGTGCCCCGCCGAGGCGCGGCGCGCCTTCGGGCTTGCCGGGGGTGGGGCTGCGGAGGGGGACTTGGGGCGTGGAGGGTGCGGTCATGGGGATCCTCGGATCCCCGGGCTTATAGCCGATCCCGCGCGCCGTGCATCCGGCTAACGCCGGCCCGACGTCGGACGAACGGCGTCAGCGTCCGAAATGATCGTGCCAGCTCTTCTGGCAGTCCGGGAAGGGCAGGCGGCGCGCCTCATAGACCGCGCGTGCCACCGCGCGCGCCAGCACGATGGAGGCGAGGGCGCCGAGCCGGGCGAGGTCCGGCAGCGGCGCCGCCAGATGCTTGCGGCCGGTCGCCATGGCGAACACCACGTCGCCGTCGAGCGGCGTGTGGACGGGAAAGAGCGAGAGTGCGAGGCCGTTCTGCGCCATGATGGCAAGCCGGCGCGCCTGCACCGTGGTCAAGATTGCATCGGTCGCAACGACGGCGATGGTGGTGGCGAAACGCGAGACGCCGCCCTTGAGCCGGGGATCGCTCGCCTCATCCGGAACATGCGTCGGCGCGCCGAGCCCGCCGAACTCGCCGCCCCGCTCATAGTGGCCAGCCCGGAAATGCGGGCCGTCGCCGAACAGCGGGCTTCCGGCGGCGTTGACCGCGACGATGGCGCCGACCACATGGCCGGTCGCGGTCATGGCCGAGGCCGAACCGAGCCCGCCCTTCACGGTCGCCGTCGTGCAGCCCGTGCCGGCCCCCACCGAGCCGAGGTGGAAATCCACGTCTGCCGCGTCCAGCGCATCGCGGCCGAGCTGCAGGTAGGGCGGATGGCCCTCCCAGCCCTTGTCCCCGCCATTGAGCAGGTCGAACAGGATGGCGCCGGGCACGATGGGCACGCGCGCGGTGCCCACCGCAAAGCCCCGCCCCCGCGCGGCGAGCCCCGCCATGACACCGGAGGCCGCATCAAGGCCGAAGGCCGAGCCGCCGGAAAGGGTGATGGCATCGACGCGCTCCACCGTCGCCGCCGGGTCGAGCAGATCGGTCTCCCGCGTGCCCGGCCCCCCGCCGCGCACGTCCACCGCCGCCACCGCCGGTTCCTCCGCGAGGATGACGGTGGCGCCCGTGCCGATGTGCGGTTCGGTGGCGTTCCCGACCAGGAGGCCGGGCACGTCGGTGATGAGGTTGCGCATCTCGCTCTTCCCTACCGGTTTCCCCGGCCCTGCAAGCAAGCCCCGAAAATGGAAAGACCGCGCCGGGGGCTTTGGCCCGGCGCGGTCCTTGTTGCGTCCGGCCTCGTCGACGAGACCCGATCCGTCCTGCCTCAGTCGAGGCGCCCGGAGGCGTGGGCGAGCATGGTGTAGACCTTGCCCGTGTCGGAGGTGAGGTAGGTGCGCGCCAGCGTGCTGCCGCGATCGTCGCCGGACACCTGATCGATGAGCCGCTCGAATTCGGCGACGTAGCGATCGACGGTCTCGCGGAAGCCTGCATCGGCGCGGTAGCGGCGCTTCAGGGCGTCGAAGGTCTGCTGGCCCTGCAGGGTGTAGAGCCGGCGGGAGAAGACATGGCTCTCGCCGTTATTGTGGCGGTCCCACATCTCCACGGCTGCCTGATGATCCACCATGCGGGCGATGTCGGCGGAGAGGTCGTCGAGGCTCTCCGGGGCCGCCACGGGGGCGGGGGCCGCCGGGCGGGAGCGCGGCGTGTCTTCATTGAGCTCGCCGGAGGCGCGGGCGAGAAGCTCGGTCAGCCAGCTGTCGCGTTCCTCGCCGTTGGTCTCGGTGCGGGCGGCGGGCCGGGAAGCGGGACGCTCGGCCGGTTCAGCGCGGCGGTTGGCGGGGGCACGGCGCAGCTCCGACTGGAGCAGGCTTGCGCCTTCGCTGCGGGCCGGCTCGGAACGGCCGGTCTCGCTGCGGCTGATGTCGGCGCGGGTCAGCTCCTGCCGGCCGATATCTTGCCGGCCGGTATCCTGGCGGCTCGCCTCGGCGCGGGCCGGCTCGGAGCGCTGGAGTTCCGAGCGGGGACTCTCGGCGCGGGGCTCGCGCTCGGGGCGGCTGCGCAGGGCGGAGGGGGCCTCACGCGATGCCTCGCGGGAGGCGCGGGCCGTCTCCTGCTGCGCGGCGCGGGCGGACGCTTCCACCACATCAAGGGCCTGACCCTGCCGGGCGACGATCTCGTTGAGCTCGGCCAGGGCCTTGATCTGCTCGGCGACCGCGCGGCGCATGGTGGCGGCGCTCGCCTCGGTCTCCGCGGGCAGTTCGAGGATGCCGCGCTTCATCTCCTCGCGGGCGAGGGTGATGGCCTGCTGCACATCCTCGGCCACCCGCTTGAGATCGGTGGCGACGGCGGTGAAGCGGTTGCCCGTCTCGCCGAAGAGGGTGTGCACGTCGTTGAGCGCCACCTCGTAGGTTTCGCGCAGGGCTGCGGCGGAACGCTCGCGCTCGGCGTCGGCAGCCGTGCGGACCAGCGCGAGCTGCTGCGCGACCGCCTCCGTGGAGCCGGATGTGGCCGCCGCGATGACGCTGGCGATCTCGCTGGCCTGCTTCTGGGAGGCCGAATAGGTCTCGTCGAGCATGGTGTGGAAGGCGGCAAGGCGGCTCTCCACGTCTCCGACCCGCTGGGCGAGGGAGCGGGCGAGCTGCTCCATCGCTTCGCGACGCGCAGCGAGGGTGCTGTCCACCTGGTCGTGGGTGGAGGCGAGCGTCTGGGTCGCCTCGTCCATGAGACGGCGGTTTTGTTCGAGCCGCTCGGACAGGGAGGACATCTGGGCCAGCGCGGTGGTCGAGACTTCCTTGAGCGAGCCGATCTGGGACTGGAAGCGCTCGGCAGTGGCGTCGGCGCTCAGGGCGATACCGGAGACGGCGCCGCCGAAGCTCTCCACCTGGCGGGCGAAGGTGCCCGCGAATGCGTCGAGGTGGGACACAGCCTGGGTGAGGGCGCCCTGGAAGGTGGAGTTGGCATCATCGAGGCGCTCGATGATGACGCCCACGTCCGTGCGCAGGGCGCTGTTGGTGGCGGTGATCTCCGACACGGCGCGCTGGCTGGTGCGCTCCAGCGCGGACAGGAAGGTGCCGTTCTTGTCGTCGATGAGATGGGCGATCTCGGTCAGGCGGGTGCCGAGGCTATCCGCCACCTTCTCCGAATGCTCGGTGAGGGTACGGCTGACGTTGCTCGATAGCGTGGTGAGCGAGCGCTCCACTTCGCTCGCCTCGGCACGCAGCGAGCCGGAGACGGTTTCGATGCGGCCGACAAGGGCGTCGGCGATGGCGGTGCCCCGCACTTCCAGCGACGTGGCGACGCCATCGAGGCGGCCGAGCACCAGCTCCTCGATGCGATGGACGCGGCCGTCGAGCACGGAGGCGATCTCCTGCGCCCGGACGCCGATATTGCGGTTCACCGCATCGGCACGGTCGGTGAGCACCTCGCCCAGCGCCTTGGAGCGGGTGGCGAAGAAGTTCTCCAGCGTCTCCACCGACTTGTCGAGGGACTCGGTGGCGTTCTTCGTGCCCTCGGCGATGGTGCGCGCGAAGTTGACCGTGCGGGTCGCGAGCGTCTCGGTCAGGCTCTGGGCGCGCTGGTCCAGCGTCTGCTCGATGCGCGAGAAGCGCTGGTCCATGATGGTCGCCACCGTGTCCGTGGTGGCGGACAGGCGCTCGTCCAGCGTCGAGGTGGCGAGACGCAGGTTCTCGTTCACCAGCGCCACCCGGTGGGTGATCTGGTCCACCAGCTCGGGAGCGTGCACCTTCACCGTGGTGTCGAAGTTCTTCACGCCGTCCTGCATGGCGCGGGCAAGGTGGGCGGCATCATGCTGCATGCGGTCGGCGAGCTCGGCGCCGCGCACGGTGATGGTCTCCTCCATCGCCTTGAGGCGGGCGGTGAGCATCTCCTTGATGGCGTCGCTCTTGGTGCCGATGGTCGCCACCAGAATGTCGGCGGTCTCGCGGAACTGTTCGGTCACCTTAGAGCCGCGGGCGCCGATGGCCTGCGTGACCTCGGTGGCGACACGCGACAGGCGCTCGGTCATGTCCTCGCCGGCACCGTTGAGGGACGCGGTGACCTCGTTGCCCTTGTCCACGAGCGCCGTGACCACCTGGTTGCTGGAGCGGTCGAGCGAGGAGGTGATGCGCTCGCCGGTCTCGGACAGGCGCTGCTGCAGATCCTCGCCGCGCACCGCGACGGCCTCGTAGATGCGGTTGCCGGTGGCTTCGATGCGGTCGGCGAGATCGGTGCCGCGCACGGCCAGCGTCTCGGCGACGCGCTCGCCGGTCTCCTCGAGCTTGCGGACGAGTTCGCCGCCGCGGGTGGAGAACTCGACCACCGCGCTCTCGCTGGTGGCGCGGAAGGCGGAGTTCACCTCGGCCACGCGCACGTCGATGTCGTCGGCGAAGCGGCCGACGTTTTCGGCCAGCGTGTCCGTGATGCCCTGCTTGAGGCGGTCGATGTTGTTGTTCACCTCGTCACCCCAGCGCTCGACCAGCTGCGACACGTCGGTGGTGGTGGCGAGCAGGTTGGAGGCGAGGTCGTCGGTGCGCGAGCGCAGGGTTTCCACCAGCAGGTCGCCGGATTCGGACAGATCCTGCCGGATGTCGGAGCCGGTGAGCTGGAGGCGGTCGATCAGCTCGCCGCCCTTGGCGGTGAGGCTGTCGATCATGCTGTCGCCGACGCGGGCGAGGGCGGCGGTGATGTGCTCGCCCTTCTGGCCGAGGATCTCGGTGACCTGCTCGCTCGCTTCCATCATGGTGGTGTGGATGCGCGAGGCGACGTCCTTCACCTCGCTGGAGAGCACCGTCTCGGCGGCGATGATCCCCTCGCGCAGGCGCTCGGTCTCGATCTGGATGTTGTGGCGTTCGGCCTGCAGGTCGTCGATCAGCGTGCGGATGCGCGTCTCGTTCTCCTCATAGGCGCGCTCCAGGGTGGCGACCTCGGCGCGCACCATGGATTCCAGCTCACCGGCGCGGGCGACGGCGCGGTCCATGCCGTCGCCCATGGCGGCGACCTCGCGGCGCACGGCCTGACCGACGGTGACAACGCTCTCCGTGGCAATGGATTCCGGCTGGGCGAGGCGCAGGGCGACCTCGGTCATGGAGCGGGCGATGCCCTGCAATTCCAGGGACCGGCGCACGATGCTGGCCATGCCGAAGAAGGCGAGCGGGGGAATGAGGATGCCGGCGAAGATGCCGAGCAGGGCCGGGGAGTCGCCGAGCGACTGGAGCCCGTTCGAGCTTGCCATCAGGCTATGATGGACGGTGTAGGCGAAGATGATGCCGATGACGATCCACACGAGCGAGGCGCCCGTCGCCCAGTAGAAGGGCACGACCGGCGCCTTCTTCTGCAACTGGCCGAGAAGCTGGCCGATGGGCTGGCGGTCGTCGTTGGC
The DNA here is from genome assembly GCF_043193615.1 of Xanthobacter aminoxidans. NCBI lineage: Bacteria > Pseudomonadati > Pseudomonadota > Alphaproteobacteria > Hyphomicrobiales > Xanthobacteraceae > Xanthobacter > Xanthobacter aminoxidans. Next base: position 1,111,405 of record NZ_JBAFUS010000002.1, read on the forward strand.
GGCGCGGCGCTCGGCTTCGCTGCGGGGGCGGGGCGCGCCCTCGCGGCGGCCGCCGTCGACGCGAACTTCGCCACCCTCGGGGGGACGCGGCCGGCGGTTGATGGGGCGGCCTTCACGCTGCGGTCCGGGACCGGAGAGAACACGTTCGGGCGCGGGCGGTCGATCCAGCGGGGTCCCGCGATCAGGCGGCAGGGGCGCCTCGCCCCCCTTGGCCGCAGCCGCATTGGCCTCGGCATTGTCGAGCTCGAGAGTCAGAGCCTCCTGGATGGCCGACAGAGCCGCCTCGGTCGGGTCCTGGATCTTCTTCGGGTTCTTCATCTCGCTGTCGCCTCTGCCCGCTTTCGGTGCCCTGGCGTGATGCCGCTCAAGGCTCCGATACCCGTACACGCCCCCGTCATCCGGCCATGCCGGACGAAGATGGTTTACCGTTTCTTATCCTAGACAGGCCGCGGCTCCGTTTGAACCGCCCCGGCCGCATTAATGAAGATATCGTTAATATCGAGCGGCTTGGCTTGGGCTTGGCCATTCGGTTCGCACGGGCGGGACCCGCGACAATCGGCGCCCACGCTGGTGCGGCGCGAGGCAAGCCGCTATAGCCAGTGGCCGGAAAGCGGCCCCGCCGCGGCCATCAGGCCGGGGTGCGCGAGCCGTCCGATCAAGCCACCGCCGCCTGCGCGGCGGAAGCCGGGAAGCGACAATCTATGGTTGCCATTACCTTTATCGAACACACAGGCGCGGTCCACAAGGTGGATGGACCGGAAGGTGCTACCGCCATGGAGACGGCGGTGCGCAATGGCGTTCCCGGCATCGTCGCGGAATGCGGCGGCGCCTGTGCCTGCGCCACCTGCCACGTCTATGTGGATGAAGCCTGGATGGACAAGGTCGGCCAGCCCTCCGAGATGGAGGAGGGGATGCTCGATTTTGCAACCGACCTTCGCCCCACCTCCCGCCTCTCCTGCCAGATCAAGCTGACGGCGGCACTGGACGGGCTGGTGCTGCACACGCCCGAGACCCAGGGCTGAAATCGGGGAGGCGAGGGGAGCGGCGCTCCCCTTTAGTCCACCTTCTCGCCGGGATAGACGCCGAACAGCTGGTTCTGCTGCACATAGCCGTCGAAGCCGTCGCCGGTGATGCGGCAGAACTTGCCGTCGCAGGTCTTCACCACGCCGAGCACGCTCGGCTCGAGCTTGGCCACGACCTTGGCGTCGGCATCGGCCGAGCCGCGCAGGGGCACGGTCTCGCCCTTCAGCCAGGGGGCGACGAGGGCGGTCCGCCGCAGCGACAGCATGGAGTGGTACACCCATCCCTCCGCGCCGTCGGCATCGCGGATGCGGCGCCACGTCTCATATTCGGCGGTCACCTCCACCGGCAGGCCGGCGCGGTTGAACACCCAGGCCACATCCTGATCCCGGTTCGGTCCGTTGCGGACGTTCACCTTGTCGGCCTTGAGCGAGACGAAGCGGGGAACCGGCAGGCCGGAGGTGCCAGGCTCGGCGGCGACTGCACCCGCAGCCGTTCCCACCATCATCGCCGCCGCAAGGGCCAGGGCTTTCACCGACCGGCTGTCGAGGCTTCGCTTCAGATGAGTTCGCTTTGCGGGCATGATGGGATCGTCCTTTCGCATCGCACCTAACCGACCGGAGGGGTGCGCCGACGTGGCGGGCACGTCAAGGCCCTGCGTCCCGGCGCGCCTTGTGTTTCCCCGGCTGTCTGATAGACGGGACCAGAACCGTTAAGAAATGGGGAATGGGGAGTAACGATGGTGCGTCGCAAGCCCCTCGTCGTTGTCACGCGCAAGCTGCCCGACTCGGTCGAGACGCGGATGCGCGAGCTTTTCGATGCCAGACTGAACATCGACGACGTGCCCATGGATCAGGCCGCGCTGGTGGAGGCGGTCAAGACCGCGGACGTGCTCGTGCCGACTCTGACCGACCGCATCGATACGTCGGTGCTCTCGCAGGCTGGGGAAAACCTGCGGCTGATCGCCTCCTTCTCCAACGGCGTCGACCACATCGACGTCGCCAGTGCGCTGAACCGGGGCATCACCGTCACCAACACGCCCGGCGTCCTCACCGAGGACACCGCGGACATGACCATGGCGCTGATCCTCTCCGTGCCGCGGCGCCTCGCCGAAGGCGCTCAGGCGATGATTGCGGACAAGGAAGAGTGGACCGGCTGGTCGCCCACCTGGATGCTCGGCCGGCGGATCTGGGGCAAGCGCCTCGGCATCATCGGCATGGGCCGCATCGGCCAGGCGGTGGCGCGGCGCGCCAAGGCATTTGGCCTGCAGATTCACTACCATAACCGCCGCCGCCTCAATTCCGGCATCGAGGAAATGCTCGACGCCACCTATTGGGACAGCCTCGACCAGATGCTGGCGCGCATGGACATCGTGTCCGTGAACTGCCCGCACACCCCCGCGACCTACCACCTGCTCTCCGCCCGTCGTCTTAAGCTCTTGAAGCCAGACGCTTATGTGGTGAACACGGCGCGCGGCGAGGTGATCGACGAGAACGCCTTGACCCGCCTCTTGGAAGCCGGCGAGATCGCCGGTGCCGGCCTCGACGTGTTCGAGCACGAGCCGGCGGTGAACCCCAAGCTGGTGCGCCTCGCCCGGCAGGGAAAAGTCGTGCTTCTCCCGCACCTTGGCTCGGCGACCCTCGAGGGCCGCGTGGACATGGGCGAGAAGGTCATCGTCAACATCAAGACCTTCATGGACGGCCACCGTCCGCCGGATCGCGTGCTGCCGGCGATGCTCTGAGGCGGAAACGCCTCAGCTCCGGCTGCGGCCGGAAAGACGGCTCAGGAGACGCGCGAGCCGGCTGACAGGCCCCGATGTCGGTGACGTTCGGGGCCCATTCGGTACGGGTATCGGCGGGTTCGGGGCGCATTCAGTCCCGACCTTGGCCGAGGCCTCGGACTGCGCCTGCTCCAGAGCGGCGATCCGCGCCTCCAGCGCCGCACGGTCGCGCCGCCAATCGTCGGCCAGTAGAGCTGCTGGTATCTGACTATGGGTCGGCGAGAAGGGGAAGGCGCCGCGGTCACGCGCCTCTGTCACCGGCCAGCGGTGGAACCATGACCCCAGGTTGTCCACCTCGAATCGCGCCACCTCTAGCCCTGACCGCCCCAGCGCGTAGGTGCCGGAGAGCTGATCCCTGCGGGAGTAGCGCAGCACCTGCGCGAGCCATAGGCGCATGGCGGCGATGACCTCGGGGTCGTGGTGGCGACGCAGGAGGATGGCGGACCAGAAGGGCACGGCTTCCAGCCCTGCCGGGTCTGTCATCACGTAATGGTTGAGCTGCTCCAGCACCCGCCCGCCGTCGTCGAGGCCCATGCGCAGGACCTCCATGAACTCGTCGCGGACGCTGGCGCGGAAGCTGTGCCCCGGCATGGCCGCAGCCACCCCGTCGCTCAGGTAGCGCGCGATCACCTCTTCCGGCGGCGCCGTCAGGATGACGCTGTTGTCCATGTAGAGCGAGACGTCGTAGCCCGGCAGCAGATCGTGCGGGGAGAGCTTGACGATGCGCTGGCTGCGCACCGGGTCGAGCGGGAAGGCCGGGACGTAGCGCACCAGCTTCCACGAGGCGCTGGTGAGGGTCGGATCATCGGTGAAGCAGAGGAAGTCGAGGCCGGAGGCCGCCGCCATGGGCTGCTCGTTCAGCGCCTCGTAGCCGCCGATCAGGCAGGTATAGACGCACGCGCGACCGGAGCCCTCCGCCATGCCTCAGGCCGCCGCGCTGCGCTTGTGCGCGGAGAGGTCGGTGATGCGCGCGCCTTCGCCCGTCAGCGGATTTTCCGGGTCCCAGCCATAGCTCAGCGTCTCGAAGCGCATGGAGCGCGCGTCGATCATCAGCAGGCGCCCCACCAGCGGCTCACCGAAACCGACGATGGCGCGGAGCGCCTCCAGGGCCGCGAGCGATCCGGCGACCCCGGCCAGCGCGCCCAGCACCCCGGCCTCGGTGCAGGCGGGCACGGTGCCGGCCGGCGGCGGCTCGGGGAAGAGGCAGCGATAGGTGGGGTTGGGGGTCCCGTCCGGCCCGCTCTCATGGGCGCGGATGGTGGTGATGGTGGCATCGAACGCGCCCAGTGCCGCCGTCACGAGCGGCTTCTTCGCCAGCACGCAGGCATCGGAGACGAGGTAGCGGGTGGAGAAATTGTCCGAGCCGTCCACCACCAGATCGGCCTGGGAGATGAGGTCCAATGCGTTGCCGGCGTCGATCCGCACCGGATGCGTCACCAGCTCCACATGGGGGTTCAGGGCGGCCACCGCGTCGCGGGCGCTGTCGGTCTTCAGCCGGTCGATGTCCTGCGTGCGGTGGATCACCTGCCGCTGGAGATTGGACAGGGAGACGACATCGTCCTCCACCAGGATCAGCCGACCGACCCCGGCCGCCGCCAGATAGAGCAGCACCGGCGCGCCGAGGCCCCCGGCGCCGATCACCAGCACGGTCGCGGCCTTCAGCTTCTGCTGGCCCGGTCCGCCCACGTCGTGCAGCACGATGTGGCGGGCGTAGCGCTCGATCTCTTCGGGGGAGAAGGCCATCTCTAATCCTCGGGCGACGCCTCGGGGGCTGGGCTTCAGCCGCCGGAGAGGCGCGCCATCATCGGCAGGAGCGTGTTGCTCACCGCCTCGGGGGTCAGCGGCCCCACGAACTTGTGGACGATGGTGCCGTCCTTCGACACCACGAAGGTCTCCGGCACGCCGTAGACGCCCCATTCTATGGCCGCGCGCCCCTTGGGGTCGACCCCCACCGCCTTGTAGGGCAGGCCGAACTGGCCGAGGAAGCGGCGGGCATTGTCCGGCGCGTCCTTGTAGTTGATGCCCACGAGGCTGAAGCGCGGGTCCTTGCCGAGCTGCATCAGGATGGGATGCTCCTCGCGGCAGGGGCCGCACCAGGAGGCCCACACGTTCACCAGCGCCGGCTTGCCGCCCAGCGCGGCAAGGTCGATGCCGGGCAGCGGCGCGCCGTCCGGCCCTTTCAGGCCTTCCAGCGGCGGCAGGGAGACGACGGGCGCCTTCTTGCCCACCAGCGCGGAGGGAATGCGCGAGGGATCGCCGCCGGTCTCCAGCCGCGAAAAGAACAGCCCGGCCAGCGCCAGGAACACCACCAGCGGCAGCGCCACCAACCACAGGCGGCGGCGCGGGCGGGCGGGGGTGATGACGGGATCGCTCATTCCGCCTCTCCCGATCGATTGGCCCTGCGGCGGCCGACGCCCCGCGCTTCCAGCTCCGACAGGGTGCGCCGCTGGCTGCGATAGTCCAGCACCAGCCAGAGGGCGAGCAGCCCGAGGCCGAGGAGGGAGACGCCGTAGGATGCGGCGATGAAGACGGTATGGGTCATGCGCGGGGGCTCAGGCCATGGCTTCCGCGGCCGCGCGGGCCTCCAGCGCCTGCACGCGGCGGCGGAGGATTTCCGTGCGCATGCCGAGCATGTGCAAAGCGATGAACACCAGGGTGAAGCCGATGGCGCAGATGAGCAGCGGCCACAGCAGGCTGGAATCGATGGTCGAGCCGCCCATGCGGAACACCGAGGCCGGCTGGTGGAGCGTGTTCCACCAGTCCACGGAGAACTTCACGATGGGCACGTTGATGAAGCCCACCAGCGTGAGCACGGCTGCCGCACGGCCGGCGCGGTTGGGGTCGTCGATGGCCGCGCGCAGCGCCATCAGGCCGAGATAGAGCAGCAGCAGCACCAGCATGGAGGTGAGGCGGGCATCCCACACCCAATAGGTGCCCCACATGGGCCGGCCCCACAGGGCGCCGGTGATGAGGCACAGAGCGGTGAAGGTGGCCCCCACTGGCCCGGCGGCCTTGTGCGCCACATCGGCCAAAGGGTGGCGCCAGACGAGGATGCCGATGGAGGAGGCGGCCATCATGGAATAGCCGAACAGGCCCAGCCACGCGAAGGGCACGTGGATGTACATGATCCGCACCGTCTCGCCCTGCTGGTAGTCGGGCGGCGCCTGGAAGGCGAGAGTGAAGCCGATTGCAAGCGTCACCACCGCCGCGGCGGCGATCCAGGGCAGGATGCGCGCGGACAGGCTGAGGAAGCGGACCGGATTGGCAAGGTCGAGGATCGCCATGAAGGCGTTCTAGTGTGCGCGGGCGCCGGATGGAAGCGCAGACGGTGTTCAGGATTTCGTGTCGCAGGGGCGAGACTTCAGGCCAGCCGGACCTGACGGCGGATGAACCAGAGGGTAACGGCGGCGCCGGCAGCGGCCCAGCCGAGCAGGATCAGGAGGGAGGGCGCCAGCGTCGCCATGCCCTCGCCGCGCCAGAGCGCCCCCTGAAACGCCTCGATGCCCCAGGCCGTGGGGGTGAGAATCCCCGCATGCTGGAGCCATTCGGGCATGAGGAAGCGCGGCACCATGCTGCCGCCCACGGCCGAGAGCAGCAGGACCGCGAAGGTGGAGAGCGTCTGCGCCTGCTGGCGCGTGCGGGAGACCGCCGCGAGCGGCAAGGCGACGCCGGCGGCCGCGGCCGAGGCGGCGACGGCCACGGCCGCGAAGGTCCAGAAATTCACGAACACGTTCACGCCATAGACGATCTGCGCCACCGTGAAGAGCACCGCCGAAAGCGCAAGCCCCTGGAGAATCAGGAAGGCGAGCTTGCCCCCCACCAGCGCCAGCACACCGCCGCGGCTCATGACGATGCGGTCGAACACGCCGGAGCGGCGTTCATCCACCAGGCTGCCCGCGCCCTGCACCGCCGAGAACAGCAGGAACAGCATGGCGATGGCCCCGGCGTAATAGCTCACGCCCGGCTCGGAGCGGCGGCGGGTGAGCGGTTGGCGCTCCATCAGCTCGGCGCCGCCGCCTGCCACCAGCTCCGGTGCGCGGGCGATGGATTGCTCCAGCCGGGATGTCTGGTCCTCGGAGAAGGCACCCACCAGCACCTGGATCTGCGCCGCCACGCGGCGGATGGCGAGGCCGGGGAGAGCGTCCGTGAACACCCGCTGGATGCGCGCCGAGAGCAGCGCCGCGGCCACATTGCGGGCGGGATCGGTGATGACGAGCAGCGGCGGCTTGTCGGTGGCGGCGGCCACGTCGCCCCGCACCACCAGCCCCACGTCGGCGCGCCCGTCCGCCACCCGGGCGCGGACCTCCTCGGGCGTGACGAGCACGAGATCGTTGTCGCCGGCGTGGCCGAGCGCGGTCAGGAAGGCCGTGGCCGATGGCGCGTCGGTGGCGCGCGCCGCTGCGATCTTGATGACCGAGGTTTCGCCTCCCGTGCCGGCGAACACCGCCGCGAACAGGATGAACAGCACCGGCGGCAGCACGAACGTCATCATCAGCGCGCCGCGGTCGCGCATCAGGGTCAGCGCCATGGCCCGGACGATGGCGCCGATCATGGATGGCCACTCCCGGTCACGTCGGCATAGAGGGCATCGAGCCCTGCCGCCTCGAAGGCGATGGTGCGCGGCACGAGGCCGGCCACCTTGAGCGCGGCGATCAGCCCGCCCGCACCTTCCGGCGTATCGGAGACGACGCCGCTGAAGGAGGTACCGCCTTCATCGCCGATGAGCCCGCGCAGGGCGAGCACCTGCCGCCCGTTCGGCGAGGGCGGCGTGGCGAAGGTGACGGCGGCGCGCCGCTGGTTGGGGAATCGCGCGGCGATCAGGGCGGCGAGCCGCCCTTCCAGCGCGATCCGCCCCTCGGAGAGGATGGCGACACGCTCGGCCACCTCTTCGGCGAAGGCGAAATCGTGGGTGATGACGAGAACGCCGAGCCCGTCCGCCGCCAGCCGCTGCACCAGCGCGGCAAGGTCGGCGCGGGCGGGGGCGTCGACGCCCACGGTCGGCTCGTCCAGCACCAGCAGGCGCGGATTGCCGACGAGGGCGGCCGCCACATTGGCGCGGCGCTGCCAGCCGCCGGAGAGCCGATCGATGCGCTCGTTGGCGCGCTCCTCGATGCCGGTGCGCGCCATCACACCAGCGACACAGGCGGCAACGTCCGTGCGGCGGACGCCGGCGAGGCGGGCGAAGACGGCGAGATTTTCGGCGATGGTCAGCGCGCGGTAGAGGGCGATGTCCTGCGGGGCGAGGCCGATGCGGGCGCGGGCCTCACCCTCGGCGGCGGGGATCCCGCAGATGCGGATCACGCCCGTGCGCGGCGGGATGCGCCCGCAAATGGCCCGCACCAGCGTACTCTTGCCGGCGCCGTTGGGGCCGACGAGGGCCGTGACCGTTCCTGCGCGCAGCACGAGGTCCACGCCAGCCAGCACCGTGCGCGCGCCATAGCCTGCGGTGAGGCCGAGAATGGCGAGGGGAGGTGCCGGGCTTTCGTCTTTCGGGTCGTCGTAATGGTGGGCGGCGGCGCTCACGGCGCCAGCGGCCCCATCAGTTCACCGAAGGCAGCGGTCATGAAGTCTCGCAGGGGCTGCTGGCCCTCCTTGTTGGGCCCCAGTTCTTTAGAGGCTGCGAGCGCCCCCGCCAAGTGCTCCGACAACAGCTTGCGCGCGCGTGGCGCGCCGAGGGAGGCGATGACCGTCGCCTTGTTGGCGTCCTTGCCCACATCCTTGCCCAGCGTCGCGGCCGAGCCCGCGTTGTCGAGGATGTCGTCGAGGATCTGGTAGGCGCTGCCCACATGGCCGGCGAGCGCCCGGAGGTGGCCGGCCTGTGCCTCGTCCGCCGCTGCGGCGCGGCCGGCGATTTCCACCGCGGCGGAGAACAGGACGCCGGTCTTGCGGCGGTTCACGTCCTCGGTGGCGGCGAGGGAGCGGCCGGGGCTGGGGCGCAGATCGTCATACTGGCCGCCGCACAGGCCAAGGGAGCCCACCGCCTTGGAGAGGATGCACACGGCGTCGAGCCGCACGTGATCGCTCGTCCCCGCCGCCGCGCCGGCCACGCCGAGGGCGCGGGACAGGAGCGCCACCGCCGCCAGCACGGCGACGTCCTCGCCATACTGGACATGGGTGGTCGGCTGGGCCCGGCGCACCATGGCGTCGTCCATGCACGGCAGGTCGTCGATGATGAGGGACGACGCGTGGATCATCTCCAGCGCGCAGCCGAAATCCAGCACCGCGTGCTCGGAGGCGTCGAGCTGCATGGCCGCCGCCATGGTGAGCAGCGGACGCAGCCGCTTGCCCGGCGCCAGCAGGATGTGCCGCATGGCGGCGTGCAGCACGGCCGGATGGGACGCGGCCGGCGGCACCAGAAGCCCGAGCCGGCGGTCCACCACGGCGCGCAGATAGGAGAGGTCGCGGGAGCGGGGCGGGAAGTCTGGCAGAGCGGTATCGAGGGCGTGCGCGGCCTCCATGTCCGGCGCCGCCGCGGCGAGCACGACACTGCCGGCAGCCGCCGACAGCGCTTCCCGCGAGGCCGTCGCCGAAGCATCGGTCCGCCGGTCTCGTCCGCCCTTCTGCCCCATACGCCCCCTCACTCTGTTCTTGGCCGCGCTCTTGGCCACCTTGGGCGACCATCCCCCTGCAACAGGCACATACGTTGCCTTGAATGACTTTAGATCACCGCTTACACAATGATGCCAGTGCGTGCGTTCCGCCGCGTCGCACATTTTGCCGGCGTGTGGCGCCAGCGCCGCGGCGCGGAATGCGCGACGCCAGAAGGCACGGATCCAGGGAACGCCGGGAGAGGCATGGACGAGAACGCAGCCGGTCGCCGCAAGGAAGACCATATCGACATCGTTCTCTCCGGCGATCGCGTGGCCTCCCGCGTGGATGCGGGATTCGACCGCTGGCGCTTCGTCCACTGCGCGCTGCCGGAGCTGAGCCTCGATGCGGTGGACCTCTCCACCAGCCTGCTCGGCCTCCGGCTGAAAGCGCCGCTCCTCATCTCCGCCATGACCGGCGGGCCGGCGCGCTCCGAGGCCATCAACGCGCATCTGGCCGAGGCGGCGCAGGCGCTGGGCATCGCCCTCGGCGTCGGGTCGCAGCGCATCGCGGTGGAGACCGGCGCGGCCGCAGGACTCGGCGGCGAACTGCGCAAGCGGGCGCCGGATGTGCTGCTGCTCGCCAATCTCGGCGCCGCGCAACTCCTCGCCGCCGATGGCCGCGACCATGCCCGCCGCGCGGTGGACATGATCGGCGCGGATGCGCTCGTCATCCATCTCAATCCCTTGCAGGAAGCCATTCAGGAAGGTGGCGACCGCGACTGGCGCGGCGTGCTCCATGCCATCGCCGGCCTCTGCACCTATCTCCATGTGCCGGTCGTGGTGAAGGAGGTGGGCTTCGGCCTGTCCGCCGCCGTCGCGCGCCGGCTGGTGAAGTGCGGGGTGGCCGCGCTGGATGTCGCGGGGGCCGGCGGCACCAATTGGGCGCTGGTGGAAGGCGCCCGTGGCACGGGCCGCACGCAGGCTCTGGCGTCCGCCTTCGCCGGCTGGGGCATTCCCACCGCCGATGCGGTGGTCGAGGTGCGCGCGGCGCTGCCGGATGTGCCGATCATCGCGTCCGGCGGCATCCGCGACGGCGTGGACGCCGCCAAGGCCATCCGCCTCGGCGCCGATCTCGTCGGACAGGCGGCGGCGACGCTGAAGGCGGCCGTCACGTCCACCGAGGCGGTCATCGCCCATTTCGAGCTGCTCGCGGAGCAGCTGCGCATCGCCGCTTTCGCGGCTGGCGCTGGCAGCCTCGCGGACCTGCGGGCGGTGCCGCTGGTCGAGGCGCGCTGAAGCGACCGTTCTGCGTCGTCCTCCGGCTCGACCGGAGGACCCATGGCGCCGTTTGCCCGGCCGCCGAAGGCTTGCCCCTGCGGAGGAATGGGCCCTCCGGTCGAGCCGGAGGGCGACGGCGGTGCCTAGACGGGCGCCTATCCCGCGCCCATGCCTCAATTGGCCCAGTGATCCATCCAGATCTTCTCGCCGATGGTGCAGGAGATGCGGGGCTGTTGGGCTGAGGCGTGCTGGATCAGGCCCGGTCCAGGCTTTGGCACCACGCCGGCCACCTCCAGCACCAATTTGGTGCGGATGGCGCGGGCGAACTCGGCCATCGTCTCGACCGGGATGACGAAGGCGCCGGGGCCGCCGATGACGCAATCCTCGTAATAGACATCGAGTTCGGGGATATCGAGCGCGGACGAAGCGGAGCGCTTCATCAGCAGCGGCAGGCCGTTTACCGTGATGCCCCGGCGGACCACCGAATCCCGCGCCAGCGCCACGGGCGGTCCCTGATTGTTCACGCCGTCGCCCGACACGTCGATGACCTTGCGCAGGCCCCGGAAGCCGTTGAGGTCAAACTGGTCGGCCGCGAACAGCAGGGCGCCGGAGATGGAGGTGCGGTAGATGCGCCGGATGGGCGCGGACCGCACCGCATCGGAAAACGCCTTCGCGCTGTCCGGCCCGTCGATGATGCGCCACTCCACCACGATCTTCTGCTCGTTCTCGCCGGCCCACTCCACATATTCCACCGCGATCCGGCCATTGGGGCCGAGTCTCAGCGCATCGAGGAATTCGGGGGAGGTGATGGCGGAGGCATAGCCCTCGCGTTGCAGGGCCAACTCGTCGGCATCCATGGAGTAGGAGACATCGACCGCGAGCACCAGTTCCACATCCACGGCGAGCTTGCCGGAGCCGCCGGCTTCGGCAAGCGCGGGGGGGAAAAGGCCGAGGGCGAGGAGAGACGCGGCCAGCAGGCCGGAAGCACGAGACCAGAGGCGGCGGCGCGAGGACATGGACGGCTTCCTCCCGGGGAAGGAACGGTGCGGCATCACGTCCGTGAAATGCTGACACCGTTCCCCGGCCGGGAGAAGAGATTTGCCGCCTCAGGGCCTGTCACGTTTTGCGGCGGAACCGTTGCAATGGCGTGCGTTGCGGGCGTCACGCCATTGTCTTTGAACCCTCACAAGGGGTTAGAGGCGGCGGCAATGCCGCGGCCGTGCCGAACTCAATCGAGCGTTTCGGTACCGAGGATCTCGATGCCGAAGCCCGCGAGGCCCACATAGGTTCGGGTCTTGGAGGACAGAAGGCGGATCGACTGGATGCCGAGATCGCGCAGGATCTGCGCGCCCAGCCCCACCTCGCGCCAGTGCCGATCGCGCTCCAGCTCGCTGGTGCTCTTCTCGGAATTCTGGCCCATGGCCACCGCCGGCACGCCGCTGGTGCCGTCGCGCAGATAGACCAGCACGCCACGGCCCTCGGCCTCGATGCGTTCCAGGCTCTTCTGCAGCACCTTGCCGCCGCTGAAGGCGTCGGCGATGGCATCCGCCCGGTGCAGGCGCACCAGCACCTTTTCGCCGTCACCGATGCGGCCCTTCACGAGGGCGAGGTGGTTCACCGGATCGAAGGGCGTCACGTAGGAATAGCCCTGCAATTCGCCGACGATGGTCGGCACCGGGAATTCCGCCGCCCGCGTCACCAGCTTCTCGCGCGCCTGGCGATAGGCGATGAGGTCCGCCACCGAGATGCGGGTGAGGTTGTGTTTCTCGGAGAAGGCCGTCACCTGCGGTCCGCGCTGCACCGTGCCGTCGTCGTTCACCAGCTCGGCGATGACGCCGATGGGCGGCAGGCCGGCGAGGCGGCAGAGATCCACCGCCGCTTCCGTGTGACCGGAGCGGATGAGCACGCCGCCCTCGCGGGCGATCAGCGGGAAGACATGGCCCGGCCGCACGAAATCACCGGCGCCCATGTTGGGGTTGGCAAGGGCGCGCACGGTGTTGGTGCGCTCCTCGGCCGAGATGCCGGTGGTGGTGCCGTGGCGCACGTCGATGGAGACGGTGAAGGCCGTGCCCATGGGCGCGTCGTTGTTCGACACCATGGGATCGAGCCGCAGCCGCTTCGCCTCGGACGGGGGCAAAGGCGTGCAGACGATGCCGGAGGTGTTGCGGATGACGAAGGCCATCTTCTCCGGCGTCGCCAGCGAGGCGGCGAGGATGAGGTCGCCTTCGTTCTCGCGGTCGTCGTCGTCGGTGACGACGATGATCTCTCCCCGTGCGATGGCTTCGATGGCGGACTGGACGCGGGCCTGGGTGGTATCGGTCACGGGCAAACCTCGGATGTGCGGGACGAGGCCGAGGAAATCGTTGGGCGTCACCTGCTGCCCGGTCGCCTCGGCGATCTTTTCGGCCGTCTCGCGGGAGATCCAGGCGCGCTCGTCATTGCACAGGGCCGTCACGCTGGCCGGGGACATGCCCACCTGCCGCGCGAACGCGCTGCGCTTCGTACCGGTCGTCGAGAGCCATTCCGCGAGCTTCATGGGGCGAGCATAGCAAAGCGAATTTCAGTGACAATGAAAAAGTGCGGAAGGGTCTTCGCTGGCCGTGTTCGCTCCTGCTGAATTGACCAGACCTGCTACCCGGAGGCTTGGCGCAAGACACGCGGTGCAGGATGATCGCGGCGGCTGCGGACTGCGGGAATCAATCGATGAAGGCTTGGCTCTCGCGCAATTGGGTGGCCGGGGCGGGCTTCATGGCCTTCGCGCTGCTGCTGGCCGCGCCGCTGGTGTCCGGCGCCGGGCGGAGCGTGCTCCTGATCTTCCTCGCCTCGCCGATCTACATGCTGCACCAGATCGAGGAGCACACGGGCGACCGGTTCCGCACCTACGTCAACCGCGTGGTCTTCGGCGGGGTGGAGGCGCTGACCGTCTCGGACGTGCTGTTGATCAATCTCCCCGGCGTGTGGGGGATCAATCTCGTCGCCGTCTATGTGGCCTGGCTCGCCGGCGCGGGATGGGGGCTGGCCGCGGCCTATCTGATCCTGGTCAACGGCATCGCCCATCTCGGCATGGCCGCGCGCTTCCGCAGCTACAATCCGGGCCTTGGCACGGGCGCGCTGCTGTTCATCCCCTTCGGCGCCATCGCCGCCGCGCTGGTGCCCGCCACCGCCGCCCAGCACGCACTGGCTTTCGCCATCGCCGTGGCGGTCCACGCCGCCATCATCGTGCGGGTGAGGTTCCACCTCGCACAGGCGCGGGCGCACGCCCGTTGAGCGTCGGTTGTCGGGCTTGAGGAGGTGAGGTGGTGAGCCCGTCGGGATTCGAACCCGAGACCCCATGATTAAAAGTCACGTGCTCTACCGGCTGAGCTACGGGCTCACTTGACGCGTTGGTTAGGGTGCGAAGGCGGCGGGGTCAAGGCCGGGCGGGCGGGATGTCCCGGCATTTCGGCAGGGGGCAGCGCGGGCGCGGGCATTGACCGGGCAGGATGGGTTCCGCACCATGGCCGCTCAATTGCTTCTGGAATTGCCATGCCGGTCAACAACCACATCGCTGCCCGCGCCGACGAGATCGCGGCCTGGCGGCAGGATTTCCACCGTAACCCCGAGCTCATGTACGACCTCGAGCGCACCAGCGCCGCGGTGGCGGAGAAGCTGCGCGCCTTCGGCTGCGACGAGGTCATCACCGGCATCGGTCGCACCGGCGTGGTGGGAATCGTGCGTGGGAAGGGCGACGGCCCGCTCATCGGCCTGCGCGCCGACATGGACGCGCTGCCCATTCTGGAAAAGACCGGCGCGGCCTATGCCTCGCAGACGCCCGGCAAGATGCACGCCTGCGGCCATGACGGCCACACCGCCATGCTGCTGGGCGCCGCGCGCCACCTCGCCGAGACCCGCGCCTTCTCCGGCACCGCCGTGCTCATCTTCCAGCCGGCGGAAGAGGGCGGGGCCGGCGCCAAGGCGATGATCGACGACGGGCTGTTCGCCCGCTTCCCCGTCCGCGAGGTCTACGGCATGCACAATCTGCCGGGGCTGGAGGTGGGCCGCTTCGCCATGCGGCCGGGCGGCATCATGGCCTCGGCCGACCATATCGAGATCGTGGTGGACGGGCGCGGCGCCCATGCGGCGCGGCCCAACCAGGGCGTGGACGTGGTGCTCACCGGCGCCGCCATCGTCATGGCCCTGCAGCAGATCGTCTCGCGCAACGTGGATCCGCTGGAGGCGGCGGTGGTCTCCATCGCCATGTTCCATGCGGGCGAGGCGGACAATGTGCTGCCGCCCTCGGCCACCCTCGTCGGCACCGCCCGCACGCTGGACCAGGGGGTGCGCGTCCAATTGCGCGAGCGCATCCGGCAGGTGGCGGAAGGCGTCGCGGCGGCTTACGGCGCCACCGCCACGGTGAGCTTCAAGGAAGGCTATCCGGTCACCAGCAACCACGCCGATCAGGTGGCCTTCGCTGCCGAGGTGGCGAGCGAGGTGGCCGGCGCCTCGGAGGTGGACGCCGCCGCGCCGCCGCTGATGGCGGCCGAGGATTTCGCCTACATGCTGGAAGAGAAGCCCGGCGCCTACATCTTCATCGGCAACGGCCCGTCCGCCGGACTGCATCATCCGCAGTACGACTTCGCCGATGCCGCCATTCCCTACGGCGCGTCCTATTGGGTGCGGCTGGTGGAGCGGGCGCTGCCGCTGACGGCGTGAGTTCAAGCCCGCGCGGCGCTTGAGCGTGACGCGCTAAAAGCCCGCGCGGCGCTTGAGCGAGACGCACCAAAAGCCCGCGCGGCGCTTGAGCGAGACGCACCAAAAGCCCGCGCGGCGCTTGAGCGTAACGCACGAAAATCCCGCGACGCGCTTCCGCGCGGCGCAAAGCTCTCTTACGCCGGCTTCAGCAGCACGAAGGTCAGGAGGCCGGTCTCGACCTCCTGCTTTTCCAGCACCGCGCCCGTCTCGTGCGCGAGGTGGGGAATGTCGATCACCGCCATGGGGTCCGTGCAGGTGACGACAAGCCGGGTGCCCGCCGCCGCCTGCGTCAGCGCCTTGCGGGTGCGCAGGGCGGGCAGGGGGCATTTCAGCCCCTTCAGGTCCAGTGCGACGGTGACGGCGGCCGGCTTCAAATCGCCTGATCCCGGAGCCGGCCGAGGCTCTCCTCGCGGCCGAGCACTGCGAGCACGTCGAACACCGGCGGGGAGGTGGACTTGCCGGTGAGCGCGGCGCGCAGCGGCTGGGCCACGGCACCGAGCTTCACGCTTTGCGCCTCGGCATAGCGGCGCACCACCTCCTCGGTGGCGGCGGCGCTCCAGTCCACGGCTTCCAGCAGCGGCACGAGGCGGCCGAGATGGGCGCGGGCCTCGGGCGAGAGCAGCGTGGTCGCCTTCTCATCCAGCGGGATGGGCCGCTCGACGAAGATGAACTCGGCATTGTCCAGCAGCTCTACCAGCGTCTTCGCCCGCTCCTTGAGCCCCGGCATGGCGGCGGCGAGCTGGGCGCGGCGGGT
Organism: Xanthobacter aminoxidans; assembly: GCF_043193615.1. Taxonomy (NCBI): domain Bacteria; kingdom Pseudomonadati; phylum Pseudomonadota; class Alphaproteobacteria; order Hyphomicrobiales; family Xanthobacteraceae; genus Xanthobacter; species Xanthobacter aminoxidans. The sequence goes on from NZ_JBAFUS010000002.1 coordinate 1,127,498, forward strand.
GTCCGTCATGCGCGGCAGGCGGTGCTCCGCGTCCGGCAGATAGGGCACCAGCGCGTCGATGGCGGCCAAAAGCTCGGCATCGCTGGAGGCGCGCATATAGTGGCCGTTGAGGCTTTCCAGCTTGGCAAAGTCGAAGCGCGCGGCCGAGCGGCCCACCTTGTCGAGGTCGAAGAATTCGACCATCTCGTCGGTGGAGAACACCTCCTGGTCGCCGTGGCTCCAGCCGAGGCGCACGAGATAGTTGCGCAGTGCCGCCGGCAGATAGCCCATGTCGCGATAGGCATCGACGCCCAGCGCCCCGTGGCGCTTGGAGAGCTTGGCGCCATCCGGCCCGTGGATGAGCGGGATGTGGGCCATGCGCGGCACGTCCCAGCCGAGCGCGCGGTAGATCTGCGTCTGGCGGGCGGCGTTGGTGAGGTGGTCGTCGCCGCGGATGATGTGGGTGACGCCCATGTCGTGGTCGTCCACCACCACCGCTAGCATGTAGGTGGGCGTGCCGTCGGACCGCAGCAGCACGAGGTCGTCGAGGTCCTTGTTGGGGAAGGTCACGGTGCCCTGCACCATGTCGTCGATCACCGTTTCGCCCTCCTGCGGGGCGCGCAGGCGAATGACGGGCGCGCGATCGGCCGGCGCCTCGGAGGGGTCGCGGTCGCGCCAGCGGCCGTCATAGCGCGGCGGGCGGCCCTCCTTGCGGGCCAGCTCGCGCATCTCGTCCAGCTCCTGGGGCGTGGCGTAGCAGCGATAGGCGTTGCCCTTCGCCAGCATCTCCGCCACCGCGGCCTGATGCCGCTCGGCGCGGGCGAACTGGTAGATGGGCTCGCCCTCCCAATCGATGCCGAGCCAGGAGAGCCCCTCGATGATGGCGTCGATGGCCTCCTTGGTGGAGCGCTGGCGGTCCGTGTCCTCGATGCGCAGCAGCATCTTGCCGCCGGTGTGGCGGGCATAGAGCCAGTTGAACAGCGCCGTGCGCGCCCCGCCGATATGCAGGAAGCCGGTGGGCGAGGGGGCGAAGCGGGTGACGATCTGCGACATCGGGCGGGGCTCGGCGGGATTGGGTCCGCTTGGACGGGAGACGCGCGGGCGGCCCTGCGGAACGCAAACCGAACCACATGGCGCGCGGGAGGCGCCCGTGTAGCATAGAGGCGGGGCACAAGGAACATGGGGCGGGGATGGGCGCGACCCGGCCCGGCCCCCGGCGGGCGGGGATGGACGAGCGGGCTTCAGGCGGCGCGCGGGCAGGGGGACGGGGAGCTGCGGGCGCGCTCCCGGTGCTTTCCACGCGTGGGCTTTCACGCCTCGCCGACGCGCTGAAGGCCCGCATCGCCCATGACGTGGCGGCCGAGGCGGCGTCCGGCCGGCTGATCCTGTGGCTGCCGGCCGCCTTCACCGCCGGCATCCTGCTCTATTTCGGCGCCTCCACCGAACCTTCGCTCACCGCGAGCCTCGTCCTTGTGGCCCTGTTCGCGGCGGCGGCCTGGGGGGCGCGGGCGCGGCCGGTGATGTTCGGGGCCGCCGCGGTGCTCCTCGCCACCATGGCCGGCTTCGCGGCCGGCGGGGTGCGCACCGCGTTCATCGCCCACGAGATGGTGGTGCCGCCCAAGACCCCGGTGCGCCTCTCCGGCTTCATCGAGCGGGTGGAGCGGCGGACCACCGGCGACCGCATCCTGCTGCGGCTCAATGGCGACGCCGTGCGCGGGCTGAAAAACGCGCCGGCGCTGGTGCGCCTTTCGCTCCGCAAGGGATGGGCGCCGCCGGTGGGGAGCCATGTAACCCAGCTGGCGCAATTGCTGCCGCCCTCCGGCCCGGCCATGCCGGGCGCCCATGATTTCGGCCGCACGCCGTGGTTTCAGGGCATCGGCGCCATCGGCTACGGGCTCGGCCGACCCAAGGCGGCGGCGCCGCGCGATCCGCCTTTGTCCGTGCGGCTCGCCATGGCGCTGGACGGTGTGCGCCAGAGCCTGTCGGACCGCATCCGCGCCTCGCTTTCCGGCGTGCCGGCAGAGGTCGCGGTGGCGCTGGTGGCCGGCGACCGCTCCGGCATTCCGCGCGCGGTGGAGGAGAGCATGCGGGTGTCCGGCCTCTCGCACATCCTCTCCATCTCCGGCCTGCACATGGCGCTGGTGGCCGGCACCCTGTTCGCGCTGGCGCGGGGCCTGCTGGCGCTGGTGCCGGGGCTGGCTTTGTCGTGGCCCATCAAGTCATTCGCGGCGCTGATCGCGCTGTCGGGCAGCGCCTTCTATCTCGTGCTGTCGGGCAACGACGTGCCGGCACAGCGTTCCTTCGTGATGACGGGGCTGGTGCTGGCCGGCGTGCTGGTGGGGCGACCGTCCCTGTCGCTGCGCTCGGTGGGTGTCGCGGCGGTGGTGGTGCTGGCGCTGACGCCGGAGGCGGCGCTGGACCCGGGCACGCAGATGTCCTTCGCCGCCACCCTCGCCCTCGTTGCCGCCTATGAAAGGCTTCAGCCTTTGCGGGCGATACCCCGGCCGGACGGCATCGCCGGAGCCGTAGTCTCCTGGGTGGCGGTGCTGGTGGCCGGCACGGCGCTGACTTCGCTGGTGGCGGGGTTGGCGACGGCGCCGTATGGCATCTTCCACTTCCAGCGGGTGGCGCCCTATGGGCTTCTCGCCAATCTCGCGGCGATGCCGGCCGTGTCCTTCCTTGTCATGCCGGCGGGCCTCGCGGGCGTGCTGCTGATGCCGTTCGGCTGGGACCATCTGGCCTGGCCGGTGATGGGCCGGGGCATCGAGATCATGACGGCGGTGTCCGACTGGGTGGGGACCCTGCCGGGGGCCGATATCCGCGCCGCCTTCGTCGGTGCCGGAACGCTGCTCTGGCTCTCCCTCGCGCTGCTGGCCCTCTGCCTGCTGCGGGGCGTTCTGACCCTCGCGGCGCTGGTGCCCCTCGGCCTCGCCGCGCTGGTGGCGGGAACGCCGCTGAAGCCGGACCTCCTCATCGCGCCCGATGCGCAGACGGTGGCGGTGCGGATGCCGGATGGACGGCTTTCCGTGCTCGGCGCCTCGGGCCAGAAGCTGGTGGTGGAGCAATGGCTGACGCGGGAGGGCGACCGCCGGACGGCCGGCACCAAGGACCTCGCCTCCGCCTTCCTGTGCGACCCGCTCGGCTGCACCGCGCCGCTGCCCGGCGGCGGCACCATCGCCGTCTCCCGGCGCGCGGAGAGCCTGGAGGCGGACTGCCTGAATGCCCGCATGGTCGTCACCCGCGATGCCCCGCCTCGCGCCTGCCCGGCCGAGGTGCTGACACCGGAAAAACTCGCGCGGACCGGAACGCTCGCCTTCACCCTGCGCGATGGTGCCCTCGTGGCCGAGCGAAGCCGCAGCCCCTCGGTGTCCCGGCCGTGGATGGCACCGCTGCCGCCGGACCTCGCATCCGAGCGGGGGGCGGTCGATGCGGGCGATCCGCAGGCCGACGCCACCGCTCCCTGACACGACAATTGCCAGGCGTCGGGGTGAGGGGCAACGCCTTCAAAAAAGCGCAGGCGCCCGTTGAGCGTGGACCACCGCGCCCCTCACCCCGTTCCGGATCTCCCGCGGGAGAAATAAGGATCAGTAGCGGCGCATGAGGCCGATCAGACGGCCCTGGATGCGCACGCGGTCGGGACCGAAAATGCGGGTCTCGTAGGCCGGATTGGCGGCCTCCAGCGCGATGGAGGCGCCCTTCTTGCGCAGGCGCTTGAGGGTGGCTTCCTCGTCGTCCACCAGCGCGACGATAATGTCGCCGGTGTCGGCGGAATCGCACTTGCGGATCAGCACCGTGTCGCCATCGAGGATGCCGGCCTCGATCATGCTGTCGCCGCGCACCTCAAGGGCGAAATGCTCGCCGGAGCCGAGCATCTCGGGCGGGATGTTCAGCGTATGGCTGCGGCTCTGAATGGCGGAGATGGGCGAGCCGGCGGCGATGCGGCCCATGACCGGCACCGAGACCACCTGTCCCGCCTCGTCATCCTCCGCCACGGGGCGGACCTTGCCGAGGCTGCCCTCGATGACCGAGGGCGAGAAACCCCGCCCTGCGGACCGGGCGGAGGCGAGGCCCGGCGCCACGCTGTCGGGCAGGCGGACCACCTCCAGCGCGCGGGCGCGATTGGGCAGGCGGCGGATGAAGCCGCGCTCTTCCAGAGCGGTGATGAGGCGGTGGATACCGGACTTGGAGCGCAAGTCCAGCGCTTCCTTCATCTCGTCGAAGGAGGGGGGAACACCGGTCTCCTTCAGCCGCTCATGGATGAAGCGCAGAAGGTCATATTGCTTCCGAGTGAGCATTCCCTGGCCCCGTTCCTTGCACGCACCGCCGCGGAACAGGCGCTCTCGGCCGGTCCCGATTCAAGGCGCATCCCGCCCGGTGCGCCGCGAAACAAATCATGAACAGTCTTTATCTGTTCCTTTTGTGTTCCGCAAGTGGTGAAGGCTCCGTTAAGGGCTCAATCCGCGAAGGGAATAATCTCGCAGGGGTCTCCGACGCGGCCCGCCGGGGCGAAAGGCGGGCGCACCAGAAGGCAGTCGGCGGCGGAAAGAATGCTCAGCATGGCGCTGTCCTGCGAGGTGCAGGGGATGGCGTGGATCGAGCCATCCGCCCGGCGCTCGAGGGTCGCGCGCATGAAATCGCGCCGCACGTCATTGGGCGGCAGGTCCGCCGCGAGGCGCGCCGGCACCGTCTCGGGGCCGGGGCGGGAATCGCCCTGCAGGGCGCGGATGAGGGGGACGAGGTAGACCATCCCGCAGACGTGGGACGACACCGGGTTGCCTGGCAGCCCCAGCACCCGCACGGTGCCGCGATGGCCGAACATCAGCGGCTTGCCGGGCCTGAGCGCGATCTTGTGGACCGAGAGATCGACCCCTTCCGCCTTCAGCGCCGGGGCCATGAGGTCATGATCGCCCACCGAAGCGCCACCGGAGGAGACGACGAGATCGAACTCGCCGGAGAGCGCCCGCGCCACCACGGCGCGGATGGCGGCGAGGTCGTCCTTGATGAGGCCGAGGTCGGTCACATCGGCGCCGGCGCGGCGGGCCAGTTCCGCGAGGCCGAAGGCGTTGGAGACGACGATTTCGCTGTCGTTGCCGGTGCCCTGGCCCGGCAGCACCAGCTCGTCGCCGGTCTGAAGCAGCGCGACGCGCGGGCGGCGGGCGACCGGCACCGTCGCATGGTCCATGGCGGCGGCCAGCATGATGTCGCGGCCGGTCAGCCGCCGGCCCGCGAAGAGGCCGGGCGCGTCGGCGGAAAAATCACAACCGCGCTTGCGCACGTTGCGGAGCGCGGCGGTCGGGGCCGTGGTGGTGATGGTGTCGCCCTCGCGGGAGACGTTCTCCTGAATCACCACCGTGTCGGCACCTTCCGGCACCACCGCGCCGGTGAAGATGCGCACGGCCTGCCCGGCGCCCACCGTGCCCGCGAAGGGGCGTCCGGCGGCGGATTCGCCGATGACCGCGAGGCGGGCGGGCGTCTGCGCGATATCGGCACCGCGCACGGCGTAGCCGTCCATGGCCGACATGTCGGCGGGGGGCTGGGTGCGGCGGGCCGCCAGATCGCGCGCCAGCACACGGCCGGCCGCGGCCTGCACCGGCACATCCTCCACACCGAGCGCAGACACGCCGGACGTGATGAGCGCAGTGGCCTCCTCGACGGTCATGAGCGCCATGGCGCGGCTCCCTCACTCTGCCTGAACGCAGGTCTTGTCATGGTGGCGGACCGGCTCAGGCCGCGTCGGTGGCGCGGAAGTGGCCGCTGCGGCCGCCGGATTTCTCCAGCAGGCGAATGCCTTCAATGCGCATGCCACGGTCGGCGGCCTTGGCCATGTCGTAGATGGTGAGACAGGCCACGGAGACGGCGGTGAGCGCCTCCATCTCCACGCCGGTCTGGCCCGTCACCTTGGCGCGGGCCGTGACGTGGAGGCCGGGCAATGCGGGATCGGGGGAAACCTCCACCTCCACCTTGGTCAGCATCAGCGGATGGCAGAGGGGAATCAGCTCATGGGTGCGCTTGGCCGCCATGATGCCGGCGATGCGCGCCACGCCCAGCACGTCGCCCTTCTTGGCGTTGCCGGAGAGGATGAGATCCAGCGTCTCGCGCGCCATCACCACCTGCCCCTCGGCCAGCGCCTCGCGGGTGGTCGCGTCCTTGTCGGACACGTCCACCATGCGGGCGGCGCCCTGTTCGTCGAGATGGGTGAGGCTGGCCATGGCCGTCGCGGTCTTCCCGGATTCGATGTCGGGGGGAAGATGGCGTCCGCGGCGGCGCCTGTCCACCGCCGCAGGAGCAATGCGGCGGAAAGGCAGTGTTGCCGGGTTGGGTTCAGGTCAGCGCAGGCGGGTCCACACCTGCGTCTTGCACAGCGGGACGACCACGCAGCCGCGCAGCTTCAGGGTGTTGTCGCCATCCATGGTGATGGTGCCGGAATAGGTCTTGCCGTCCTCGGCATTGTAGATGCTGCCGCCGCTCCATTCCTGCGGGCCGCCGGAGAAGCCGGTGAGGATGGTGAGGCCCTTCAGCGCCCGTCCGCGCAGCGAGGCGTTGGAATTGTTCACGTCTTTCAGCGCCGGATCGGCCTTCAGACCCTCGGAGGAAACGAGGCGGCCGCACAGGCCCGCGCCGCACTTGGAGATTTCCACCTGCCCGCTGCGGGTGGGAGTCAGCCACAGGCCGGTCGGGTCCGCGGCGAAAACAGGTGTGGCGAGAAGGGCGGCGAGGCCGGCAATCGCAAACGTCTTCATGAAGCTCCTCCCTTGCGTGCGGCCTCTTGCGGGCCGCCTCACGTATTAAAGAGTAACTTCACGTATACGGCAAGACGAGGTGGCGAGGCCTATGTGGCCAACAGCTGGCAGGTCGCGGACGCGACATCCTCCTGCCGCATCAGGCTCTCGCCCACGAGGATGGTGCCGATGGCCACCTGCGCCAGCCGGGCCACATCCTGCGGGGTGAAGATGCCGCTCTCGCCGATGACGATGCGGTCCTTCGGCACGCGCGGAGCGAGGCGCTCGCAGGTCTCCAGAGTGGTCTCGAAGGTGCGCAGGTTGCGGTTGTTGATGCCGATGAGCCGGCAGGGCAGCGCCAGCGCGCGGTCCAGCTCGGCGTCGTCATGCACCTCGACGATGGCATCCATGCCGTGCGCCGCCGCCGCGTCCGCGAGGTCGCGGGCGAGGGCGTCGTCCACACCGGCCATGATGATGAGGATGCAGTCCGCCCCCCAGGCGCGGGCTTCCGCCACCTGATAGGTGTCGTACATGAAATCCTTGCGCAGCACGGGCAGGCTCACCGCCGTGCGGGCGGCCTTCAGATAGTCCGGCGCGCCCTGGAAGGAGGGGGTGTCCGTGAGCACCGAGAGGCAGGTGGCGCCGCCGCGCTGGTAGGCGCGGGCGAGGGAGGGCGGGTCGAAATCCGCGCGGATCAGGCCCTTGGAGGGGCTCGCTTTCTTGATTTCGGCGATGAGCGCGGTGCGGCCTTCGGACAGGCTCTGCTCGATGGCCCCGGCGAAGGGCCGCACGCGGGGCGCGCAGCGGGCGGCGGCCTCGATTTCGTTGAGCGGCCGGGCCTTCTTGGCGGCGGCGATTTCCTCGCGCTTGTAGGCCTCGATCTTGGTGAGAATGTCGCTCATTGCGCGGCCTCCGGGGCGAGTGAGGCGGAAAGGGTGACGAGCCGTTCCAGCCGCGCGCGGGCGGAGCCGGTGTCGAGGCTGGTCTGCGCCATGCCGACGCCGGCGGTCAGGTCCTTGGCGCGGCCGGCCACCACGAGGGCGGCCGCGGCGTTCAGCACCGCCACGTCGCGATAGGCGCCGGGGGCACCGTCCAGCACGGCGCGCAGGGCTTCGGCATTGTGGGCGGCATCGCCCCCCTTCAGCGCCTCGGCCGGGGCGCGGGCGAGGCCCACATCCTCCGGGTTGAGGGTGAAGGTGTGGATGCGGCCGTCTTCCAGCACGGCGATGTCGGTGCCGCCGGAGATGGTGATCTCGTCCAGCCCGTCCGAGCCGTGGACCACGAACGCCTTCTCCGAGCCGAGCGCCTTGAGCACCTCGGCCAGCGGCACGATCCAGGATTTCGCGAACACGCCCACCATCTGCCGCTTCACGCCGGCCGGATTGGAGAGCGGGCCGAGCAGGTTGAAGATGGTGCGCGTGCCCATTTCCACCCGTGTCGGCCCCACATGCTTCATGGCCGGATGGTGGGAGGGGGCGAACATGAAGCCGATGCCGGCCTCGCCGATGCATCGGGAGATGCCGGCCGGATCAAGATCGAGCCGCACGCCGAGCGCCGCGAGCACGTCCGCCGCGCCGGACTTGGAGGAAAGCGCCCGGTTGCCGTGCTTCGCCACCGGCACGCCCGCGCCGGCGACGATGAAGCTGGCGCAGGTGGAGATGTTGTAGGAGCCGGAGGCATCGCCGCCGGTGCCCACCACGTCCACCGCTTCGTCGGGGGCGTCCACCGTGAGCATCTTGGCGCGCATGACGGAGACCGCGCCGGCGATCTCCTCCACCGTCTCGCCGCGCACGCGCAGGCCCATGAGCAGCGCGCCCATCTGGGAGGGCGTCGCTTCGCCGGACATCATGCGGTCGAACACGAAGGCGGCTTCGTCGCGGCTGAGGCTCGCGCCGGTGGCCACCTTGCCGAGCAGGGGTTTGAACTGGTCCATGGTGTGTCCTCGCCCCCGTCTCAGCCCTTGGCCTTCTCAGCGTTGAAGGCGGCGGCGATCTCGAGAAAATTGCGGATCAGCGCGTGCCCGTTCTCCGAGGCGATGCTCTCGGGATGGAACTGCACGCCGTGGATGGGCAGGCTCTTGTGGGCGAGGCCCATGATGAGGCCGTCTTCGGTGTGGGCCGTCACCTCCAGCGCGTCCGGCAGGGTGTCCCGCTCGACGATCAGGGAATGATAGCGCGTCGCCTGGAAGGAATGGTTGAGGCCGCGGAAGACGCTTTTGCCCTCGTGCAGGATCTCGCTCATCTTGCCGTGCATGGGGGAGGGCGCGCGCACCACGTCGCCGCCGAACACCTGCCCGATGGCCTGATGGCCAAGGCAGACGCCGAACATCGGCACCTTGTCCCCCGCGTTGGCGATGAGATCGAGGCAGATGCCCGCCTCGTTGGGCGTGCAGGGGCCGGGGGACAGCACGATAGCGTCCGGCTTCTCGGCCAGCACCTCCTCCACGCTCACGGTGTCGTTGCGGTGGACGGTGACGGTGGCGCCGAGCTCGCCGAGATAATGGACGAGGTTGTAGGTGAAGCTGTCGTAATTATCGATCAGCGTGACCTTCGGGGAGGGATTGGCCGAAACCTGTGTGGCGGACATCTGGAACTCCGGCCCCGCGCCGCGCTGTGCGGGAATGGCGGGTGTTAAGGCGAGGAATGACGGGCGGTCAATGGTGATGGGCAGGTAACTCGCGTAGCTCCCCTCTCCCCTTGCGGGAGAGGGGTTGGGGGTGAGGGGGCGGCTCAGCCGTCCCGGCCCTCGTGCAAGCGGCGCGAACCCCTCACCCCGGCCCTCTCCCGCAAGGGGAGAGGGAGTCAGGGCTGCTCCCGCTTCACCATCGCTCGCGACGTGTCATCCCCATCTCCATCCCCTCACTGCCCCTTGCCGGCGCGGGCGGCGAAGCGGACGGCTTCCTCGCCGGCGCGGAACAGGGCCTTGGCCTTGTTCACGCACTCCTGGTGCTCGCTTTCGGGCACCGAGTCGTAGACGATGCCGGCGCCGGCCTGGACGAACATGCGCCCGTCCTTCACCACCGCCGTGCGCAGGACGATGCAGGTGTCCATCTCGCCGTTGGCGCCGAAATAGCCGATGGCGCCGGCATAGATGCCGCGCTTGTCCTTCTCCAGCTCGTCGATGATCTCCATGGCCCGCACCTTGGGCGCGCCGGAGACCGTGCCGGCGGGAAAGCCGGCCGCCAGAGCGTCCACCGCATCGAAGCGCCGATCGATGGCGCCTTCCACGTTGGAGACGATGTGCATGACCTGGCTGTAGCGCTCGATGAAGAACGAGTCCGTCACCTTCACCGTGCCGACGCGCGAGACGCGGCCGGCATCATTGCGGCCGAGGTCCAGCAGCATCAGATGCTCGGCGCGCTCCTTGGGATCGGCGAGCAGCTCCTGCGCCAGCGCCTCGTCCTCGGCATGGGTGGCGCCGCGCTTGCGGGTGCCGGCGATGGGGCGGATCGTGACTTTCCCGTCGCGCACCCGCACGAGGATTTCCGGCGAGGAGCACACCACCGAGAAGCCGTCGAAGTTGAGATAGACGAGGAACGGCGCCGGGTTCACCCGCCGGAGCGCCCGGTAGAGGGCGAAGGGCGGCAGGGTGAACGCGCTCTCGAAGCGCTGGGACAGCACCACCTGGAAGATGTCGCCGGCGCGGATGTAGTCCTTCGCCTTCTCCACCATGGCGCAGAATTCCGCAGCGCTGGTGTTGGAGGCCTGCGAGACTTCGCCGTGGAACGGATCCGGCGCCGGGTGGGCGATGGCGCGGTCGAGGTCCGCCACCACCTGGTCGAGGCGCTCGATCGCCGCTTCCCACGCTGCGCGGGGGGAGACACCCTCCTTCGCCCGCACGGGGGTGACGGCGGTCAGCTCGTCCTTCACCGCATCGAACACCACCATGATGGTGGGCCGGATGAGCAGCGCCTCGGGCACGCCGATGGGATCGGGCTTGGCCGAGCCAAGCTTCTCCATCTGCCGCACCATGTCGTAGCCGAGATAGCCGAACACGCCCGCCGCCATGGGCGGGGCGCCCTCCGGCAGCTCGATGGCGGATTCGGCCAGAAGGGTGCGCAGGGCCTTCAGCGGCGGCTCGGCGCAGGGCACGAAGGCGGTCTTGTCGGCATCCGGCGTCCGGTTGATCTCGGCGACGTCGCCGGAGGCGCGGAAGATGAGATCGGGCTTCATCCCGATCATGGAATAGCGCCCGCGCGCCTGCCCGCCCTCGACGGATTCGAGCAGGAAGGCGTTGGGCTGGTCGCCGGCGAGCTTGAGGAAGGCCGAGACCGGAGTTTCCAGATCGGCGACGAGGGTGGTCGAGACCACCTGCGCCTCGCCCCTGAGGTAGCGCGAGGCGAAGAGGTCGAAGTCGGTGGGTGCGTTCACGGGCGCCGGCCTTCAGTTCGCCGGGTTGGTGCCGACCGCCTGGGCGAACAGGCGCTCGTTGATCTTCACGCCCAGCTCCTTCTGGATGGCGGCGAGGTATTGCACCAGCACGTCATTCTCCAGCTGGCGCGACAGCTCCTGGCTGACGCGGCTGGTGTCGGGCATCTGCTGCGGCACCTCCACCTTCGTCACCTGGAACACGATGCGGTCCGGCTCGGGCGCGCCGAGGGCGATGCCGAAGCCGCCCTCCTTCACGTCGAACACGGAGGTGACGCTCTCGGCGCTGAACGGGCCTTCCGCGCGGCCGCGGTGCAGGCCCTCGGCGATCTGGAGCGGAATGTCCGCCTCGGCGGAGACCTGGGCGAGGGGCGTTCCGGCCTTCGCCTTGTCCATCAGCTCCTTGGCCTTGGCTTCCACCGCCTTTTCCGTCTCCGCCTCGGTGTAGCGGGCAGTCACGGCGTCCTTGGCCTCCTCGAAGGTGCGGTCGCGGGCGGGGGTGATGGCGGCGGTCTCGTACCACACGAAGCCGCCGCCCTGGGGCAGCTGCACCGTGTCGGTCTCGACGCCCGGCTGGGCGGCGAAGGCGCCGGAGATCACGTCCGCTCCGCCGGGCACGTCCACCGAAGCGCCCGCCGTGTCGTGGCCGGAACGGTCCACGTCGAAGCTCTGGACCTTGAGGCCCAGCTTCTGCGCGGCTTCCTGGAGGGTGGCGCCGGAGGCGCGCTCGTCCTCCACCTTGTCGTGCATGTCGAGGATGATGCGCTTGGCCTTGTCCAGCTGCAGCTCGGAGACGATCTGCGGCTTCACCAGCTCGAACGGCTGGTAGGCGCCCGGCACGATCTTGGTGACATGCACCAGCGCCGTGCCGAAGCGCCCTTCCACCGGGCCGCTCACCGCGCCGTCCGCGAGGGAGAAGGCGGCATCGGCGATCTTCGGATCGAGGATGGCGGACTTGGCGACGAGGCCGAGGTCGGTGTCCTTCGGCGTCAGACCGCGCGCCGTGGCGATGTCGGCGAAGGTCGCGCCGGCCTTGATCTTCTCTTCCGCGGCCGCCGCATCGGCGGCGCTGGTGAAGACGATCTGCTGTACTTCGCGCGTCTCCGGCTTGCCGAAGCGGGCGATGGTGCGGTCGTAGTCGGCCTTGGCGTCCGCGTCGGTCACGGTGATGGCGGCGGAAAGGGTCGCGGGCGTCAGCGCGAGCACGCTGATCTTGCGGTATTCGGGGGCGCGGAACGCCAGCTTGTGCGCATCGAAATAGGCGCGCAGCGCCTCCTCGGTGGGCGCGGGCAGGGTGCCGGCGGCGGCCGGGGTCACGCGGATATAGGAGGCGGTGCGGGTCTCACCCTCGAAGCGGTTGACCGCCTCCAGCAGCACCTGCGGCACCGAGACGCCGGCGCCGAGCGCCTGCAGGAGCTGGTCACGCACCTGGCGCTGCTTCTCGCTGGCGACGAAGCGCTGCTCCGTCAGGCCATTCGAGCGCAGAATCTGCTGGAAATAGCCGGGGTCGAACGCCTTGGCGCCGGGGGCGCGGAAGTTCGGGTTTTCCGCGATCTCGCGGGCGATCTGCGCGTCGGACACGGCGAGCGAGAGGCGGGCGGCCTCGGCGTCCAGCGTCGCGTCGGCGATCATCTGGTTCAGCACCTGCCGGTCGAGCCCGAAAGCGCGCGCCTGCTCGGGCGTGATGGCACGGCCGGCCTGCCGGCTGATCCGCTGGAGCTGGTCGAGATACTGCTGGCGGAACACCTGCGCCGAAATCTCGGTGCCGCCGACGCTCGCGACAGATGACGCGCCCATGCCGCGGAACACGTCGGCGATGCCCCAGACCACGAAGCTGAGGGTGAGCACGACGAGGAAAATCTTGGCGATCCAGCCGGAGGCGCCCTTGCGGAGTGTCTGAAGGACCATCGTTCATTCGTTCGAAGAGCGCCGGGGGCCCCGGCGCGGAAGCGGCGCATCATAGGGAGGGGGAGGGGGCCTCGCAACGGCGCATGGTCGCACCCCTTTCCAGCGGGCGCGCCGCTCTGGTACGTGAGGCCCCTACGTGAGCCTTGCTGCTGCTGCAAAACCCGGAGGAACCGCTATGACGGCCGAACGCCGCCCCCTGATCGCAGGCAACTGGAAGATGAACGGCCTGCGGGCGGCCAAGTCCGAGTTGCGGACCGTGGCGGCCGGCCTCGCCGGCCTTTCGGCGGAAACCATGATCTGCCCGCCCTTCACCCTCATCGGCGCCTTCGCCGCCGACGTCGCGGGCACCCAGCTGATGATCGGCGGGCAGGACTGCCACCCGGCCGAGAGCGGCGCCCATACCGGCGACATCTCCGCCGAGATGCTGCGCGACGCGGGCGCGGTGGCGGTGATTCTCGGCCATTCCGAGCGCCGCATCGACCACCAGGAGGGCGACGCCATCGTCAAGGCCAAGGTGAAGGCGGCGTGGCGGGCCGGGCTGCTCCCGGTGGTCTGCGTGGGCGAGACGCTGGTGGAGCGTGATGCCGGGGAAGCCGCTGCCGTGGTGACGCGGCAGGTGCGCCAGTCGGTACCGGATGGCGCGACGGCGGCGAACCTTGTTGTCGCGTACGAGCCCATCTGGGCCATCGGCACCGGCCGCACCCCCACCACCGACGACGTGGCCGAGGTGCATGGCGCCATCCGCCACATTCTCGGCGAGCGCTTCGGCGCCGAGGCGAACGGCATCCGCATCCTCTATGGCGGCTCGGTGAAGCCGGACAACGCGGCCGCCCTGCTCGCCACCGCTGATGTGGACGGCGCGCTGGTGGGCGGCGCCAGCCTCAAGGCGGCCGATTTCCTCGCTATCGCCCGGGCGGTGGGCTGAGGGCTCTTCTCCCTCTTCCAACCCACTCCCGCGACGGGAGCGCGCGTTCGGCCGGTGCTGGCCAAACGGCCGCGACCAGCCGCCATCCCCCGTGCCCACTGGCCAAGACGGGGGACAAGCCCCTATATGCCGGTGTCGGACGGGCCGCAGGGCCCGGCCGTCGCCTTGCTTTGGAGGTCCCCTCATGTCCGGCATCATCAGGTCCAGCGACGGCCTCGACGAGCGGCGCCGCCGCGTCCTGTTCCGGGCCCGCCATCGCGGGATGCGCGAGATGGACCTCATTCTCGGCGGCTTCGCCGATGCCGAGATCACCGCGCTGTCGGACGCGGAACTCGCTGATTTCGAGGAGCTGCTGGAGCCCGAGGACCAGAAGGTCTTCGCCTGGGTGAGCGGCACCGAACCGATCCCGCCGGAATTCGACACCGAGCTGTTCCGCAAGATCTGCGCCTTCCATTTCTCGGGCCGCGGGCTGCCGGGCTGATCTTGCTGGGCTGATCTTGCCGGGCTGATCTTCCGCCCCCGCCGTCCTTCCGGAGTTCCTGTCTTGAAGCGTCCCCTGCCCATCGCCGACGTGCTGGCCGAAGGCCGGCCGCTGACCCTCTCGCGCGTCGCCGACGGCATGGAGGGCATGGTGGTCGCGGACCTCGCGCGCTCCATCGCGGCGGGCAAGAACGCCCCCTGGCCGAGCCTGACGGTGGTCTGCCGCGACGGCCAGCGCATGGCGGCGCTGGAGCGGGGCCTCGCTTTCTTCGCTCCCGAGCTGGAGGTGATCTCCTTCCCCTCGTGGGATTGCCTGCCCTATGACCGGGCCTCGCCCAACGCCTCCATCGTGGCGCGGCGCATGGCGGCGCTGGCGAAGCTCGCCCGCATCAAGGGCGGGGCGGCGAGCGTGCTGCTGACCACCGTCAACGCCACGGTGCAGCGCGTGCCGGCCAAGGGGCTGGTGGCGTCGCAGTCGCTGGTGGCGGCGCCGGGCAATGCCATCGCGCTGGATGGCATCACCGAGTGGGCCGAGCAGAACGGCTTCCTGCGCACCCCCACCGTGCGCGACACCGGCGAATATGCGGTGCGCGGCGGCCTCATCGACCTGTTCCCGCCCGGCCTCGACGCGCCCATCCGGCTCGATTTCTTCGGCGACACGCTGGAGAGCATCCGCGCCTTCGATCCCGAGACCCAGCGCACCACCTCCCAGCTTCGCGCGCTTGAGCTGGTGCCCATGGCCGAGTTCCAGCTCACCACCGACACCATGCGCCGCTTCCGCATGGCCTACATCGCCCAGTTCGGCGCCGCCCAGAAGGGCGACACCCTCTATGAGGCCGTGAGCGAGGGCCGCCGCCACGCCGGCATGGAGCATTGGCTGCCGCTATTCCACGAGCGCATGGACACGCTGTTCGACTATCTCGAAGGCGGAACCCTGCTCCTCGATCCGCTCGCCGAGGAAGCCGGCGGCGAGCGCATCGCCCAGATCGCCGACTATTACGACGCCCGCCGGCAGGCGCAGGACCTCAGCGGCGGACCGATCTACAATCCGCTGCCGCCGGACCGGCTCTATCTTCAGGGGCCGGAATGGTCGAAGGCCCTCGCCGGCATGCGTCTCGCCCGGCTCTCGCCGTTCGCCGTGCCGGAAGGCGGGGCGGGGAAGATCATCGACCTCGGCGGCGTTCAGGGCCGCTCCTTCGCGGCCGAGCGGGCGGACCAGGACGCAAACGTCTTCGACGCGGCCATTGCCCATGTCAGGGATTTGCAGAAGTCCAAGAAGGTCATCCTCGCCGGCTGGTCAGAGGGCTCGCGTGAGCGGCTGGGCACCGTGCTCGCCGACCATGGCCTGAAGGGCTGCGCGGCCATCTCGCGCTTCGACAGCCTCGCGGCCCTGCCGAAGAACCAGGCGGCGCTCGCCGTGTTCGGCGTGGAAGCTGGCTTCGAGACGCCGGACTTCGCCGTCATCGGCGAGCAGGACATCCTCGGCGACCGCCTCGTGCGCCCCAAGCGCAAGGCGCGCCGCCCGCAGGATGTGCTCACGGAACTGACCGCGCTCACCGCCGGCGACCTCGTGGTGCATGTGGACCACGGCATCGGCCGCTTCATCGGCCTGAAGACCGTCGAGGCCATGGGCGCGCCCCATGATTGTCTGGAGCTGCATTATGCCGGCGGCGACAAGCTGTTCCTGCCGGTGGAGAATCTCGAACTCCTGAGCCGCTACGGCTCGGAGGAGACGGAAGCGCAGCTGGACAAGCTGGGCGGCGGCGCCTGGCAGCAGCGCAAGGCGCGGATGAAGAAGCGCATCCGTGAGATGGCGTCCGAACTCATCAAGATCGCCGCCCAGCGCCAGCTCGGCGAGGCGCCCAAGCTGGTGCCGGCCATGGGCCTCTATGACGAGTTCCGCGCCCGCTTCCCCTATGAGGAAACGGACGACCAGGAAGCCGCCATCGACTCGGTGCTGGACGACCTCGCCTCCGGCCACCCCATGGACCGGCTGATCTGCGGCGACGTGGGCTTCGGCAAGACGGAAGTGGCCCTGCGCGCCGCCTTCGCGGTGGCGCTTTCCGGCAAGCAGGTGGCGGTGGTGGTGCCCACCACGCTCCTCGCCCGCCAGCATTTCAAGACCTTCTCCGACCGCTTCAAGGGCCTGCCGGTGCAGGTGGGGCAGGCTTCCCGCATGGTGACGGGCAAGGACCTCACCGCGGTCAAGAAGGGCATTTCGGACGGCACGCTCGACATCGTGGTCGGCACCCACGCTCTGCTGGGCAAGGGCATCGCCTTCAAGGATCTCGGCCTCGTCATCGTCGACGAGGAGCAGCATTTCGGCGTCGCCCACAAGGAGCGGCTGAAGCAGCTGCGCGCCGAGGTGCATGTGCTGACGCTGACCGCCACGCCCATTCCCCGCACGCTGCAACTGGCCATGACCGGGGTGCGCGAACTCTCCATCATCGCCACCCCGCCGGTGGACCGCCTCGCGGTGCGCACCTTCATCACACCGTTCGATCCGCTGGTGGTGCGCGAGGCGCTGCTGCGCGAGCGCTATCGCGGCGGCCAGAGCTTCTATGTGGTGCCGCGCATCGAGGACCTCGCCGAGGTGCGGGAGTTTCTGGCCGCCTCGGTGCCCGAGGTGAAGGTGGCGGTAGCCCACGGCCAGCTCGCCGCCGGCGCGCTCGAAGACATCATGACCGCCTTCTACGATGGGCAGTATGACGTGCTGCTCTCCACCACCATCGTGGAGAGTGGCCTCGACGTCCCGAACGCCAACACGCTCATCGTCCACCGGGCGGACATGTTCGGCCTCGCCCAGCTCTACCAGCTGCGCGGCCGCGTCGGCCGGGCCAAGGCGCGCGCCTATGCCATCTTCACCGTGCCGGCCACCAAGCCGGTGACGGTGCAGGCGGAACGCCGGCTGAAGGTGCTGCAATCCCTGGAGACGCTGGGCGCCGGCTTCCAGCTGGCGAGCCACGACCTCGACATCCGCGGCGCCGGCAACCTCTTGGGCGACGAGCAGTCCGGCCACATCAAGGAAGTGGGCTACGAGCTGTACCAGGAGATGCTCCAGGAGGCGATCGCCCACATCAAGGCCGGCATCACCGACTATGTGGACGACAAGTGGTCGCCCAACATCACCATCGGCATGCCGGTGCTGATCCCCGAGGATTATGTGGCCGACCTCCACGTCCGCCTCGCCCTCTACCGCCGCCTCGCCGACATCCAGGACGATGCCGAGATCGACTCCTTCGGCGCCGAACTGGTGGATCGCTTCGGCCCCACGCCGGAGGAGGTGGGCCAGCTTCTGAAGCTCACCCAGATCAAGGCGCTGGCCCGCAAGGCCAATGTGGAGAAGGTGGACGCCGGCCCCAAGGGCGTGGTGCTCACCTTCCGTGGCAACGAGTTCTCGGACCCCTCGGGCCTCGTGAAGCTCATCGCCAACGAGGGCTCGCAGGCCAAGGTGCGCCCCGACTTCAAGGTCGTGTTCCTGCGCGACTGGCCGAACGCCGAGCACCGGCTGAAGGGCACCCTCACCGTGTTGAAGAAGCTCGCAGATCTTTCCGCACGGAAAGGATTAGCGTAGTTTCAGGTGTTCTGGTACATCCCGGATCAATTACAACGTGGCCTTGGTTTGGAGAAACAAGTTCCACTAGGGGTGGTGATGCGGGATGGGGGACGTGCAGTCTTGGCGCCGGCGCCTCTGGCCGAAACATCTCGAGATGATGGTGCCTGTCGTGTTCGTCGCGACTGTCTGCCTCGTCGCGGCCGTCTATCTCATGCTCGACTTCCAGAGGATGAGATCGGGGGTCGTCCAGCGCTACCACACGCAGGCTCTCAACCTCGCCCAATGGACCGACCGCAACCTCGACCGCCTTGCGGGTCTGGTGCGTGATGCCGCCGGCCACTCCAAAGATCTGTGCAGCCCGGAAGGTGTTCGCGGCCTAAGGCAGCAATTGGGCACGGCGCCCCTGCTGAATGTTGAGTTCCAGGGGCGGCAGGGCGACGCCTGTACGGTGCGGTCGGCGGTTTCCCTGGACGAGTTGTGCGCCGGAATGTCGGATCGGGACCCGGTGCAGATACCTCTGGATCTCGGTGACGGTCGCAGGCTGCTGCTCGATCTCAACGGGGCCTGCCTCCTTGAAGCGGTGGTCCCGCCGGAGGCGGACGAGGGCGTCCGCCATCGCCTGCTCTCCGTCCAGTTGGGCCGGTCCATGCCAGCGACGCCGCAGGACACGGGCGACGCGACCGTTGCCGGTGTCCTGTCCATGTTCGTCTCGCCCGTGGAGCTCAAGGCTCAATCACACAAGTGGCCGGTGGTGGTTGTCATCAACGTGCCGGAATCCAGCCTGGTCCACCAGTGGCTGGCCACCGTGCCGCTACAGCTCAGCCTGATCTCGGGGTTGGGGATCGCACTGTGGTTCGGACCCATGTCGCTGGTGCGGCGGCGTCTTTCGGTGGAGGGGCAGGTGCGCAATGCCCTGCGGCGCGGGGACTTCTTCCTCGCCTACCTGCCTTTGGTGGATGTGGCGTCGCGCAACTGGGTGGGAGCTGAAGCGCTGTTGCGCTGGCGGCATGCCCGCCACGGCGTGCTGATGCCGAACTCTTTCATCCCCTGGATCGAGACCAGCCCCCTCATCCATGACACCACGCGGTGGGTGTTGCTGCAGGCGGCGCGGGATCTCTCCCATATGTCGCAGAAGGTTCCCGATTTCTCGCTCGCCGTGAACGTGCCGCCCGTCCAGTTCAGCGACACGCGCCTCGTGCAGATGGCAGACGAGGCCTTCGGCACGCGCCCGCTGGCGCTCTGCCAGGTGGTGTTCGAGCTGACCGAGCGCCAGGCGCTCGATTATGATGCTCCGGCCCTCGGCGAGGTGCTGCGCAGCCTGCGCCATCGCGGCGCGCAGATCGCGGTCGATGATTTCGGCGTCGGCTTCTCCAATCTCGCTTTGCTCGGCATGATCGAGGTCGATTTCGTCAAGATCGATCGCTCCTTCCTGCGCGAGGAGGCGTGGACCGAGCCGCACATGCTGGAGGCCATGGTGCCGCTGCTGCGCGACCTCGGCGTCCTCATCATCGCCGAAGGCATCGAGACCGAGCGGCAGCTTGAACGCATCCGCAGTTGCGGCATCCGCTTCGCGCAGGGCTTCCTGTTCTCCCGCCCGATCGAGCTTGAGGCGCTGCTGGACGGGCTGCCGGCGCTGCCGGCGCCAGCCCGTCCGGCCTGACCGACGGCGGGGCTTACCCCCGCTTGGCCGGTTTCCCGCCCCATGCTCTACTCTCCCCATGACCGCAGACGCGACACGGGGCGCCTTGCCCGGCTCCATCGACGACACCGGCCGGCTGCTGGCCGGGCAGGGCTATGTGGCCGACCGGGCGCTCTCCACCGTCGTCTTCCTCGCGCTGCGCATGGGCCGCCCGCTGCTGCTGGAGGGCGAGGCCGGCGTCGGCAAGACCGAGGTGGCGAAGGCGCTGGCCGCGGCCCTCGGGCGCCGGCTGATCCGTCTGCAATGCTATGAAGGGCTGGACCTTTCGGCCGCCGTCTACGAGTGGAACCACGCCGCCCAGATGATCGCCATCCGCCTCGCGGAAGCGGCCGGGGAGAGCGACAAGGGCGCCATCGCCGCCGACATCTTCTCCGACCGCTACCTGCTGCGCCGTCCCCTTCTGGAGGCGCTGGAGCCGCACACGGAAGGCCCGCCCGTTCTGCTGGTGGATGAGCTGGACCGCACGGATGAAGCCTTCGAGGCCTTCCTGCTGGAAGTGCTCTCCGACCATCAGGTGACGATCCCGGAGCTGGGTACCATCAAGGCCGCCGCCCCGCCCATCGTGCTCCTCACCTCCAACCGCACGCGGGAAATCCACGACGCCCTCAAGCGGCGCTGCCTCTATCACTGGGTGGATTATCCCGACGCCGCCCGCGAGATGGAGATCTTGCGCGCCCGCCTGCCCAATGCCCCAGCGCGGCTCTCGGCCGAGGTGGTGGCCTTCGTGCAGGCGCTGCGCAAGGAAGACCTGTTCAAGGTGCCCGGCGTCGCCGAGACGCTGGACTGGGCCTCGGCGCTGGTGGAGCTGAATGCAGTTTCGCTCGATCCGGGCCTCGTGGGCGACACGCTGGGCGTGCTGCTCAAATATCAGGACGACATCGCCCGCACCGACGCGCCCCGCATCGAGCGCCTCATCGAGGAGGCGCGGCAAGCCTCGCGCGCGGCGGAGTGAACGGCACGTATGTGACCGCTGCGACCGCCGCTGAAGACGGGCGGCTCGCTGAAAACATCGCCTGGTTCGGCCGCGCTTTGCGCGCCGCCGGCCTGAAGGTGGGGCCGGGCCGCATCCTCGACGCGGTGGCGGCGGTGGAGATGGCGGGCGTCGGCGCCCGCGAGGATTTCTACTGGACCCTCCACGCCCTCTTCGTGTCGCGCCACGAGGATAGCGTGGTGTTCGATCAGGCCTTCCGCCTGTTCTGGCGCCGCCGGGCGCATCAGGAACGGCTCATCGCCATGCTCTCGCCGGTGGCCGTGCCGCAGCGCGAGCAGAAGCGCGAGAGCGTGCTCCGGCGGGTGGAGGAGGCGCTGTTCGCCGGGGTCGGGACCGAGCGGCAGGTGGAAAAGCCCCGCGTGGAGGTGGAGGCGCGCCTCTCCGCCTCCGTCGAGGACGTGCTGCGCACCAAGGATTTCGCGCAGATGTCGGCCGCCGAACTCGCCGAGGCGCGCCGCCGCATCGCGCAATTGCGGATGCCGGACGACTATGCCCGCACCCGACGCCTCGTCGCCGATCCCAAGGGCCGCCGGCTCGATCTGCGCGCCTTCCTGCGCGCCGCCGTGGCGACGGGCGGCGACCTCGTGCTGCTGAAGCATCGCGGCCCGAAGGAGAAGCCGCCGCCGGTGGTGGCGCTGGTGGATATCTCGGGTTCCATGGCGGATTATTCCCGGCCCATCCTCTCCTTTCTCCATGCGCTCGGGGCGCGGCGGAAGGTGTCCGTCTTCCTGTTCGGCACCCGCCTCACCAACGTCACGCGGCAACTTGCGCGGCGCGATCCCGATGCGGCGCTGGCCGCCGTCTCCGCCTCGGCACAGGACTGGGCGGGGGGCACCCGCATCGCCGCCTCGCTGCGCGCCTTCAATGTGGAGTGGTCGCGGCGGGTGACGGCGCAGAACCCTGTCGTTCTGCTGTTCACCGATGGTCTGGAGCGGGAGGTGGACGACACGTTGTCGGGCGAGATGGCCCGCCTCAAGCGCTCCTGCCGCCGGCTCGTCTGGCTCAACCCGCTTTTGCGCTACGAAGGGTTCGAGCCGAAGGCGCAGGGCGTCGCCGCCATGCTGCCGCAGGTGGACGAGATGCGCCCCGTCCACGATCTCAAAAGCCTGGAAAGCCTTGTGACGGCCCTGTCCGGCCCGCTCAGCCGGCGGTCTCTTCCACTGCCAGCTCGAAGGTGATGAGAACAGGGTTCTCCCCCCGCACCAGCCGCCCCTCGGCGAGCACGCCGGAGAGGCCGACGAGGGAGAGGGAGATGTCGGCGACGAGCATGCCCGTCGCATCGGGGGCGATCACGCCGTTGGTCACGAAGACCTCGGTGGCATAGTCCTCAACCTCCGGCGCATCATGGAAGCGCGCACCGATGATGCTGCCCACCCCGCCGCGCAGCCGCCCGCCCTTGAAGCCATGGCGGCGGCAGATGTCCTCCACCGCCCCGAACAGCTCGGTGTTGGGCCGCACCCGCGCGAAGGCGATGCGGGGGCCATCGGCCGGCGCATTCACCGCGTGGGGGGTGAAGAGGGGGAAGTTGGTCTCGGGGTCGTAATCGGCTGACGTCTCCACCTCGGCCGCACCATAGGCGCGGGCGCGGATGGGCTCGGCCACCACCGCCTCGTGGGGCATGACATGGCCGCCGTGGCGGGTGCCGTCGGGCTCGATCCAGAAGGCATGGCAATGGATGAAGGGCGCGCCCTCCTTCCGCCCGAAGGTGACGTTGCCGCGCTCCAGCTTTGTCTTGCCCTCGGGCGAGAAGGCGCGGCTGTACCATGCGGCGTGGGTGTCGTCTGGCGAGGCGGCGGGCATCACATAGGTGAAGGGGCCGAAGGCACCGCCGGAAATCTCCACCTGCGCCGCGCCCATGCCGGCTTCCAGCAGCGGGCCGCAGATGGCGGCATTGATGGTGAGGCCGGGCTGGAGGGTGAAGTCCAGCACCTTCAGCGCGCCCACCGCGCTCTCGATGCGCTGGGGGGCGACCGGCCCGGGCTGGGTGATGCGGCGAAGCTCAGCCATTCGTTCCCTCATCGGCATAGGCGTGCAGGCCGCCGCAATTGTCGCTCACCCGATAGCCGCCCTCGATCGCGGCCAGATGGCCCGGCGTGAGCGGCACTTTCCCGGCCCCGCCGGGGATATCGAGCACGTAGGTCGGTTGCGCGATGCCGGAAAGGCGCCCGCGCAGCGCCCGCACCAGTGCCTGCCCCTCGGCGATGGGCAGGCGGAAATGGCCTGTGCCGGGGGCGAGGTCGGGATGGTGCAGGTAATAGGGCTTCACCCGGCATTCCACGAGGGCACGGAAGAGCTCGGCCAGCGTCCCGGCCTCGTCGTTCACCCCCCGCAGCAGCACCGTCTGCGAGAGCAGGGGAATGCCGGCATCGGCGAGCCGCGCCAGCGCCGCGCGGGCGGCGGGCGTCAGTTCCCGTGCGTGGTTCACATGCACCGCCACATAGGGCGTGATGCCCGGCGCCTTGAGTGCGGCAACGAAGGCCGGCGTCACCCGCTCCGGCGCCGCGATGGGCACGCGGGTATGGTGGCGCACGATCTTCACATGGGGGATGGCGGCAAGCCGCCCCACCACCTCGCCCATGCGCCGGGCCGACAGCATGAAGGGATCGCCGCCCGTGAGGATGACCTCCCAGATGTCCGGATGCGCGGCGAAATAGGCGAACGCCTGTTCCAGCGCATCGTCCGACAGAAGCGAGGCCGCGCCCGGCCCCACCATCTCGCGGCGGAAGCAGAAGCGGCAATAGACGGCGCAGACGCCCACGATCTTCAGGAGCGCCCGGTCGGGATAGCGATGCACCACGCCCGGCACGGGGCTATGGGCGTCGTCGCCGATGGGGTCGGCCAGCTCTTCCGGGCGCACCTTCAGCTCGGCGGCATCGGGCACGAACTGGCGGGCGATCGGGTCGGAGGCGTTTGTCGTATCGATGGCGGCGGCCAGCGTGGGCGTCACCGCCACGGCATAGCGGGCGGCCACCTCTTCCAGCCCGGCGCGCGCCTCCGGCGCGGCGAGGCCGGCGCCGATCAGGTCGTCGGCGGTGCGCAACGTCCCTTGATCACGGGCGGCCAAGGACACAAGTTTGTTGAGAGGGTTCGGCATCGGCTCGGCGGACAGCTATATGGGAAGCCTGCCGGGATGCCAAATCGATACGGGAGCCGCCCATGGACGTGACCGACAGCGATGTTCTCGCCGCCGCCGAGCGCTGGCGCCGCGAGGGCCGGGGGGTGGCCATCGCCACCGTGCTGGAAACCTGGGGCTCGGCACCGCGCCCGGTGGGCAGCCGCCTCGTCATCGATGCGGAGGGCAATTTCCTCGGCTCGGTCTCCGGCGGCTGCGTGGAAGGCGCGGTGGTGAGCGAGGCGGCGGAGGTGATCGCGGCAGGTAGGCCCCGCACGCTGGAATTCGGCGTCGCCGACGAGACCGCCTGGAAGGTGGGCCTCTCCTGTGGCGGCAAGATCGCCGTCTATGTGGAGCCGGTGGACTGAGTACGCCGGGCGGTGACGCAGGCCGCCAAGCGTTATATTCAGTGGGGAAGATGATCCGGATGCTCCCTGAGGGAGGACCACCATGCGTCTCGACCTGCTCGCGGCCCTGAATGCGGAACGCGCCGCCCGCCGCGCGGCGGTTGTCGTGACCGAGCTTGCCACCGGCGCCCAGCGCCTCGCCACCGCCGCGACCCTCGCCTCCGATCCGCTGGCGCCGGAGATCGCGGCGGCGCTCGCCGCGCGTCGCAGCGGGAAGGCCGGGGAGGGCAGCGTCTTCCTCGCGGTGGATGTGCCGCCGCCGCGCATGCTGGTGATCGGCGCCGTCCACATCTCGCAGGCGCTGGCGCCCATGGCGCGGCTCGCCGGCTTCGACCTCACCATCCTCGATCCGCGCACCGCCTTCGCCACCCCCGAGCGCTTCCCGGACGTGCCGGTGATCGCCGAATGGCCGGAGGAGGCGCTGCCGGCCTACGGGCTCGATCCCTTCACCGCGCTGGTGGCGCTCACCCACGATCCGAAGATCGACGAGCCGGCCATCGCGGCAGCCCTTCGGGCCGAGTGCTTCTATGTGGGCGCGCTCGGTTCGCGGCGTACCCATGCCAAAAGGGTGGAGCGGCTCGCGGCGGCGGGTCTGTCCCAGCAGGCCATCAGCCGCATCCACGCGCCCATCGGCATGGACATCGGCGCCTCCAGTCCGGCGGAGATTGCGGTCGCGGTGCTGGCGGAGGTGATCCGCGCCCTGCGCACCGGCGCCAGCGTCACGGCGGGAGCGGCGGCGTGAGATTTGGCCCCCTGCCGCTCGCCGAGGCCGAAGGCGCCGTCGCCGCCCATTCCGTGCGGTTGGAGGGCGGCACCATCAAGAAGGGCACCCGCCTGACGGCGGCCGACATCGCCCGTCTCGCGGCGGCCGGTATCGCCGAGGTGGTCGCGGCCCGCATGGAGCCGGGGGATGTGGCCGAGGATGCCGCCGCGCGTCGCCTCGCCGATGCGGTGGCAGGCGCCAATGTGCGGCCCGACACGGCCTTCACCGGCCGCGCCAATCTCTACGCCGCCACCTCCGGCGTCCTGCGGATTTCGGATGCCGCGCTGGACGCCTTCAACGCGGTGGACGAGGCCATCACCCTCGCCACCCTGCGCGATTTCAGCGCGGTGGCGGCCGGCAACATGGTGGGGACGGTGAAGATCATCCCCTATGCCGTCCCGGGTGCGCTCGTGGAGGCAGCCGCCGCGGCGGCGCAGGGCGTGATCGCCATCGCGCCGTTCCGGCTGAAGCGCGTGGCGGTGCTTTCCACCCTGCTGCCGGGCCTCGCCGATAAGGTGGTGGCGAAGACGCTCGCCGTCACCCGCGCCCGCCTCGCGATCGCCGGGGCCGAGGTGATCGCCCACCGCACCCTACCGCACGCCGCCGCGCCGCTCGCCGTCGCGCTCACGGACGCGGTCGCGGCCGGTGCGGAGCTGGTCATCGTCTTCGGCGCCTCCGCCATCGCCGACCGCAACGACGTGATCCCCACCGGGCTCGTGGCGGCGGGTGGAGAGGTCCAGCGGCTCGGTATGCCGGTGGACCCCGGCAACCTCCTGATGCTGGGGCGGCTCGGCGCCGTGCCGGTGCTGGGCGCGCCGGGTTGCGCGCGCAGCCCGAAGGAGAACGGCTTCGACTTCATCCTCCATCGCCTCCTCGCCGGGCTGGCAGTGAGCGCGCGCGACATCGCCCGGCTCGGCGCCGGCGGGCTGCTCCAGGACATCGCCGCCCGCCCCCATCCCCGCGCCGAGAGCGACGAGGCGGAGGACGGGTTCGCCGCCGTCATCCTCGCCGCCGGCCGCTCCTCGCGCATGGGGGAGGGGATCAACAAGCTGCTCGCGGAGGTGGGCGGCCGGCCGGTGATCCGCCGCGTGGCGGAAGCGGCGCTGGCGTCTCGCGCGCGGCCGGTGATCGTCGTGACCGGACACGAGCGCGGTCGCGTGGAGGCGGCGCTGGCGGGGCTCGACGTGATCTTCGTCCACAATCCCGATCACGCGACAGGCATGGCCTCCTCGCTGCGCGCCGGCATCGCCGCGGTCCCGGAGACGGTGGCCGGCGCGCTGGTGGTGCTCGGCGACATGCCGCTGCTCGCACCCGGTCTGCTCGATCGCCTCATGGCGGCCTATGCGCCTGTGTCCGGCCGGCTCATCGCGGCGCCGGTGGAAGGCGGGCAGCGGGGGCATCCGGTGCTGTGGTCGCGCCGCTTCTTCGCCGAACTGGCGGCGCTGGAGGGGGATGTGGGCGCCCGCGCCATTCTCGCCGCCAATGCCGAGCTGGTGGCGGAAGTGCCTGTCGCGGCGGAGGAGGGCGCCTTCCTCGACGTGGACACGCCGCGCCTCCTCGCCGAGGCGCGCGAGGCCGCCGCCAAAGGCGAGCGGCAGCTCAGAACGGCGCCGGCTGAAGGTGCGTGACGCCGATATCGAGGCGCTCGCACAGGAATTGCGCGAGCCGCAGCCGGTGGCAGCCCTCCACATGGCGCTCGAAGCACATGAGGCAGATGCGCCGGCCCCGCGCCAGCTCGGCCAATTCCTCCAGCGCCGCCTTGGCGGGATCGGTGGCGAGGTGGGCGTCATAGATTCGCATCAGCGCGTCATGGTCGCCGCTGCGCGCCGCGAGCCGCCCCTCCTTGGGCGTGCCCAGCGTCCTGAGGTGGACATAGGCGACGCCGTGTTCGGCAATGCCCGCCGCCAGCGCCGTCTTGGAGAAACCCGGCCGGCGTGACGCCGCGACGGCGCGCACGTCCACCAGCAGGCCCACCTTCGCCTCATCCAGCGCCGACTGGAAGGCGGAGGGAGTCGATTGCTCGTAGCCGATGGTGAAGAGGGCGGTGGGGTCTTTGCGGCTGCTCATGGATCGGATCATGCCGCGCGGCGGACGACCCGTCATCCCCGCCCGGAGCGCGTTTCGCAGGCGCGAAATGGACTTGAGCCGGTGAAAGGCTCACTTTCTTGCCTGAGCCAGCGGTGAACGGGGAACCGCGCGGCGCTTCCCGGGTTCAAGAGCCACCCGGGCGGGCGTCGTACAAGGACGGCCGCTGGCTTGGGGGGAGACCCATCATGCGCCTGTTTCGCTGTGCCGCCTGCGATCAGCTCCTGTATTTCGAAAACCGCCGCTGCGAGAAGTGCGGCCACGATCTCGGCTACATCCCGCAAGCCAACGCCCTCGTGCCGCTGGAGCGCGAGGGGGATGCCGAGAGCAGCGTGTGGCGCGCCATCGGTCGCGGCGGCGAGCAGCGCTACCGCTTCTGCGCCAATGCGGCGTTCGATGCCTGCAACTGGCTGATGCCGGCGGAGGAGGAAGGCGAATTCTGCCTGGCCTGCCGTCACAACCGCACGGTGCCCGACCTCACGGTGCTGGAAAACCTGCGCAAGTGGCGCAAGGTGGAGGTGGCAAAGCACCGGCTCATCTATTCCCTCCTGCGCCTCAACCTGCCGCTGGAGAACAACGAGGACCGCGAGGGCGGCCTCTGCTTCGACTTCCTCGCCGACGATCCGGACGGCTCGGCCCCGAAGATCATGACCGGCCATGACGAGGGCCTCATCACCATCGCCCTCGCGGAGGCGGACGACGCCGAGCGCGAGCATCGCAAGGGGGAGCTTGGCGAGCTTTACCGTACCCTGCTCGGCCATTTCCGCCACGAGACGGGGCATTATTACTGGAACCGGCTGGTCCGTGACGCGGGTCGCCTCCAGGCCTTCCGCGCCCTCTTCGGCGACGAGACGGTGGATTATGGCGAGGCCCTGCAGGCCTATTACGCCAATGGCCCCAAGCCCGACTGGCAGATGAACTATGTCTCGGCCTACGCCACGGCCCATCCGTGGGAGGACTTCGCCGAGACGTTCAAGCACTACATCCACATCGTGGATACGCTGGAGATGGCGGGCGCCTTCGGCATGCGCGTGCAGCCGCGGCTCGACCGCACGGGCGAGCTGGGGGCGGAGGTGGATTTCAACCCCTACCGCGCCTGCGCCATCCAGCAGATGGTGGATTCCTGGCTGCCCATCTCGTTCGCGCTCAACAATCTCAACCGCTGCCTCGGCATGTCCGATGCCTATCCGTTCATCCTCGGGCCGGGCGTGATCGAGAAGGTCGGCTTCATCCACAGCCTGGTCCACCGGCAGGTGGAAGCTGATCCGGTGCCGGAGACCGTCACCGAGGAGGTGCCGCCGGGCCGTGGCGAGAATGCCGCCGATGCGCCGGAGGGCAGCCCGATCGCCGCAGTCGCGTAAGGCGTCGGCGGGGTGCGCCTTCACGCACTCGTGAAGCTGGGCGGGCGCGGATGGGGGTGCCCCTTCCGTCCCGTCGGCCTTGCAATCGGATGGCAACGGGCGACCCATGGTCGTCCCTCCGCCGTCGTTCGATTCCCCCGATGAACCAGATCGATCCCCAGTCGCCCCACGCTTCGTCAGGGGCGAAGACCCCACCCAGCCACGCCGAGATCCGCCGCATCATCTTCGGGCTGATGCTGGCCATGCTGCTGGGCGCGCTGGACCAGACCATCGTGGCCACGGCCCTGCCGACCATCGGCGATGCGTTCGGCGACTTCGCCAACCTCTCCTGGGTGGTCACGGCCTATCTCCTGACCGCGACGGTGGCGACCCCGCTTTACGGCAAGCTGAGCGACATCCACGGGCGGCGGGTGATGCTGCTGACGGCCGTCGCCGTGTTCTCGGCGGCCTCCGTGGCCTGCGCGCTGGCACCGAACCTGCTCGCCCTCATCATCGCGCGGGCGGTGCAGGGGCTGGGCGGCGGGGGCCTTATCTCCTTGTCCCAGACCATCATCGCCGATCTGGTCTCGCCGCGGGAGCGCGGGCGCTATCAGGCGCAGATCGCCGGCGTGTTCGCCGCCTCCAGCATTGCCGGTCCGGTGCTGGGCGGCCTGTTTGCGCAATATCTCAGCTGGACCCTCATCTTCTGGGTCAACCTGCCCATTGGCCTTGTGGCGCTGCTCATCACCGAGCGGCGGCTGCGCGATCTGCCGCGCCACGAGCGCCGCCATGCCATGGACTATCTGGGCGCGGCGCTGATGGCGGTGGCGAGCCTGATGCTGCTCCTCGCCCTCGGCTGGGGCGGTGTGCGCCTGCCCTGGGGCTCGCCGCCCATCCTCGGCCTGTTCGCCGGCGCGGCGGTTTTCGTGGCCCTGTTCATCTGGCGGATGCGGCGGGCGCAGGAACCGTTCCTGCCCCTCGGCCTCCTCGCCGACAAGGTGGTGGGATGGGGCATGATCGCCTCATTCCTCGCATTCGGGGGAATGGTCGGCCTGTCCATCTTCGTGCCGCTCTATTTCGAGACGGCGCGCGGCCTCTCCGCCACCCAGTCGGGCCTAGGGCTCATTCCCTTCATGGGCGGCGTGGTGATGGGGGCCGTGCTCTCCGGGCGCTCCATGGCGCGCCTTGCCCATTACAAGCGTCCGGCCCTCGCCGGGCTGACGCTCGCGTCCGCCGGGCTCCTCGCGATCGGTCTGGTTCCGGCCATGCCGCTGGCGCTGGCCCTGGCGCTGTTCGTCGTCATCGGTCTGGGTCTGGGCACGGCGCTGCCGGTCTGCACGGTGTCCATCCAGAATGCGGTGCAGCCGCATCTGATGGGCACGACGACGGGCGTCATGACCTTCTTCCGCCAGCTCGGCGGCGCGCTGGCCGTGGCCGTGCTTGGCGCCGTGCTTCTCGCCGCGCTGGCCACGGGCGGGGCGGCGGATATCGAGACCCTGGCGCGCAGCGCGGAACCGGCGCGCCTCGCAGGCGCGTTCAGCCGGGTGTTCCTCACCATGACGGTGGTGGCGGCGCTGGCGGCCGTGGCGCTGGCGTTCCTGCCGGAGCGGCCGCTGCGCACGTCGGTCCACGCCAGCGAGGGCGAGGGCAGCATCGTGTGATGCTGCCCCGGCCGGGACGGCGCGGCGCCTATTCGGCCGCGTCGGGCTTGCTTGCGGCTGCCTTCTTGGCAGCGGGCTTCTTGGTCGCCGCGGCTTTCGTCGCCGGCTTTTTGGCCGCCGGCTTCTTCGCGGCGGCCTTCTTCGGCGCGGCCTTCTCGCCATCCGCCGAAGCTGCCTTGCGGGCACCGCCACGCGCGGGCTTGGCCGGCGAAGACGCCGCCTTGGCGTCGATGAGCTGCACCGCCTGTTCCAGCGTCAGCGTTTCGGGATCGGTGGACTTGGGCAGGGTCGCATTGACCTTGCCGTGGTTCACGTAAGGCCCGAAACGGCCCGGACGCACAGTGATCGGCCCGCCCAGCGTCGGATGGTCGCCGACGACCCGCCCGGCCGGCGTGCCGCCGCGCCCGCCACGACCCTTGGACTGCTTCTCCGCGATCAGCGCCACCGCCCGGTTGAGGCCGATGGCGAGGATGTCGTCGCCGTCCTCGATGTTGGCGTAGGTGCGCCCGTGCTGGACATAGGGTCCATAGCGCCCGATGCCGGCGAGGATCGGCTCGCGATCCTCCGGATGGAGGCCGATTTCGCGCGGGAGGGCCAGCAGCTTCAGCGCGGTTTCAAGGTCAACGTCCGCCGGGGCGAGACCCTTGGGCAGCGACGAGCGCTTGGGCTTCTCGCCTTCCTTGCCCTCTCCGAGCTGGAGATAGGTGCCGAAGCGGCCGGAGCGGATGGTGACTTCCTCGCCCGAATCCGGGTCGAGGCCGAGCACGCGGGTGCCGTCGCCTTCCTGCGCATTGTCGCCGGTGAGCGGACGGGTGTGGCGGCACTCGGGATAGTTGGAGCAGCCGATGAAGGCGCCGAACTTGCCCATCTTCAGCGAGAGCCGGCCGGTGCCGCAGGTGGGGCACAGGCGCGGGTCTGTCCCGTCCTCGGTGGGCGGGAAGATGTGGGCGGTCAGCATCTCGTCGAGGGCGTCCAGCACCTGCGACACGCGCAGATCCTTGGTGGCCTCGATGGCGGCGTGGAAATCCTGCCAGAAGGCGCGCAGCACCTCCTTCCAGTCGAGTTCGGCCGCGGAAACCTCGTCGAGCTTCTCTTCCAGGTCGGCGGTGAAATCGTATTCCACGTAACGCTTGAAGAAGCTTTCGAGGAAGGCCGTGACGAGCCGGCCCTTGTCCTCCGGCACCAGCTTCTTCTTGTCGAGCTTTACATATTCGCGGTCGCGCAGCACGGCGAGCACGGCGGCATAGGTGGAGGGGCGGCCGATGCCCAGCTCCTCCATGCGCTTCACCAGCGAGGCTTCCGAATAGCGCGGCGGCGGCTCGGTGAAGTGCTGGGTGGTGTTGATGTCGCGCTTGGCCAGGGCCTCGTTGGCGCTCATGGCCGGAAGGCGGCGGCCTTCTTCGTCGTCGTCCTCGTCGTCCTTGCCCTCGCGGTAGAGGGTGAGGAAGCCGTCGAACTTCACCACGGTGCCGGTGGCGGTGAGGTCCAGCGTGCGGGCGCCGGCTTTCGCCTCGATGTCCGCCGTGGTGCGCTCCAGCTCGGCCGATTCCATCTGGCTCGCGACCGTGCGGATCCAGATCAGCTCATAGAGCTTGGCCTGCTCGCCATCGAGATAGCGGGCCACATCGCGCGGATGACGCGAGGGGTCGGTGGGGCGGATGGCCTCGTGGGCTTCCTGCGCGTTCTTGGCCTTGGTGGTGTACTTGCGCGGCACGCCGGGCAGGTACTTCTGGCCGAACTGCTTGCCGATGGCATCGCGGGTGGCGGCAACGGCCTCGGGGGCCATGTCCACGCCGTCGGTTCGCATATAGGTGATGAGACCCACCGTCTCGCCGCCCACGTCCACGCCCTCATAGAGGCGCTGGGCGATCTGCATGGTGCGGGCGGGCGCGAGGCCGAGCTTGCGGCTCGCCTCCTGCTGCAGGGTGGAGGTGGTGAAGGGCGGCTGGGGATGCCGCTTCATGGGCTTGGCTTCGACCGAGCGCACCCGGAACGCCGCGCTGTCCAGCGCTTCGCGGAAGGCCTTCGCCTCCTCCGCCGTGCCCACCGAGAGGCGGGTGATCTTCTTGCCGTCGGCGCCGGAAAGGCGGGCCTCGAACTCCTCGTTCCGCGGCGTCGCGAGCCGGGCGAGGATGGACCAGTATTCCTTGCGGACGAAGGTCTCGATCTCCCGCTCGCGGTCGCAGACGAGGCGCAGCGCCACCGACTGCACGCGGCCGGCGGAGCGCGCGCCGGGCAGCTTGCGCCACAGCACGGGGGAGAGGGTGAAGCCCACGAGATAATCGAGGGCGCGGCGGGCGAGATAAGCGTCCACCAGGGCCACGTCGATATCGCGCGGCGCCTTCATGGCCTCCAGCACCGCCTGCTTGGTGATGGCGTTGAAGACCACGCGCTCGACCTTCTGGCCCTTGAGCGCCTTCTTCTGCCGCAGCACCTCCAGCACGTGCCAGGAGATGGCCTCGCCTTCGCGATCCGGGTCGGTGGCGAGGATCAGGCCATCGGCCCCCTTCACGGCGGCGGCGATCTCGTTGAGCCGCTTCTGCGCCTTGGGGTCCACGTCCCACAGCATGCGGAAGTCGGCGTCCGGATCCACCGACCCGTCCTTCGACGGGAGGTCGCGAACGTGGCCGTAGGAGGCGATGACCTCGTAGCCGGGACCGAGATATTTGTTGATCGTCTTCGCCTTGGCCGGCGATTCGACGATGACGACCTGCATGACGAACCGTGTCTCAATCAAGGGCCGCCGCCCCATTGCGCGGCCTTGGAAAGGGGAGGGAGCATCCCGCGATACCGTTTGGTATCCCGGGAGCGAAGCGTGAAGCTCCGGCTCCGATGCCCGGCGTCTGATCGCGATCGCTCACCCCAGCAAGAGGATCGCGACGCCGAGAGCGCCGCAACATGGGGAGCCAAGGGGCGCCTGTCAAATGGTGCCCCCCTTCAGGCTCAGCCGCCGGGTTTGATGAAAGTACAACCCAGAGTATGTTTCAATATCGAACTCAATCTTTAAGACCAGTCTCAGATACCAACCGGGGCTTGGAACCGACATGACCGAACGGTCTCCCGTCGACATCGCCGACGATGCGGCCGCGACGGCTGCCTATGTCGCCGCCATTACCGCCGAATTGTCACGTCTCGCCCGCAACCACGGGTTCAGTACCCTCGCCTATGTGCTCGATATGGCGCGTCAGGAGGCGCGCGCGTTGGCCGACAACGTATCGTCGCGCGGACCGGGGAGCACCGACGCCGAGCGGCGGTGAGCCGCTCCGCCCCTATTTGAGCGCAACCCGCCCGGTGCCCGGGCGGTCGAGGCGTCCGGCAAGCTCAAGCTCCAGCAGCACGATCTGGACTTCCGCGACCGTGCAACCGGACAGGCGGACCAGATCGTCGGTCGGCGTCGGCACCGGGCCGAGCAGCGAGATCACGCGGGCACGCGCATCGTCCCCCGGCGTGACCGGCCCCGCCGGCACGAACGGCGCCTCCGCCTCCACCACCGGATCCTCGCGCCGCCCGGCGATGGGGGTGAGCACTTCGATCACATCTGCGGCCTCGGTGACGAGGGTCGCGCCGCGCTTCAGCAGGCGATTGGTGCCGCCCGCGCGGGGATCGAGCGGCGAGCCGGGCACGGCGAACACCTCGCGCCCCTGCTCGGCGGCAAGGCGCGCGGTGATGAGCGAGCCGGAGCGCTCCGCCGCCTCCACCACCACCACGCCGAGGCTCATGCCCGAAACCAGACGGTTGCGGCGGGGAAAGTCGCGGGCGCGGGGCTCCCAGCCGATGGGCATCTCGGAGACAAGCGCGCCGGTCGCGGCCACCTTCTCCATCAGACCGAGGTTTTCGGGCGGGTAGGGCTTGGCCAGTCCGCCAGCGAACACGCCCACCGTTCCGCCGTCGAGGCTCGCCTCGTGGGCGGCCGCATCGATGCCGCGGGCAAGGCCGGACACCACAACCCATCCGCCCGCCGCGAGATCCCGCGCGAGCCGCGCCGCGAAGGTGCGGCCTGCGGCAGAGGCGTTGCGGGCGCCGACGATGCCGACCATGGGCCGGCGCAAGACCTCGGCCTCGCCGCGCACGGAGATCAGCGGCGGCGCATCGTCGAGGGCGGCGAGGGCAGGGGGATAGTCGCGCTCGCCGAGCGCGACCAGCCGGGCACCCATGCGGGCGTGCGCCTCCATCTCGGCGTCCGCCTCGGCGATGGTGGGCGTGTGCGGCGGCATCAGCCGTCCGCCGCGCCGGGCGAGGGAGGGTAGGGCCTCAAGCGCCGCACCGGCGCCGCCGAACTGGTTGATGAGGGCGCGGAAGGTGCGCGGGCCGACATTCTCGGTGCGGATCAGCCGCAGCCAGTCGCGGCGCTGCTCCGGCCCGAGCAATTCGCCCTTCGACGGCCCGCTGGCGGGACCCTGTGCCCTGCCCCGCGCCATGTCGCCTCAGCCCTTCGCGCCGATCTTGCCCTCGGTGCCTTCCAGCAGCCGGCGGATGTTCTCGTGGTGCTTCAGCCACAGCAGGATGGCGAGCACGGCGAGCAGCACGGCGAGGTTGTTGTGCCCGAGGCCCATGGCCGCGATGACCGTGGCAACCGACGCCATGAGCGCGGACAAAGAGGAGTAACGCGTGAAATAGGCCGCCCCCAGCCACACCACCGCGAAGGCGATGGCAGCGGGCCAGAACAGCCCGATGGTGACGCCCAGGAAGGTCGCAACGCCCTTGCCGCCCTTGAAGCGCAGCCAGACCGGCGCGATGTGGCCGAGAAAGGCGCCGACAGCCGCCGCCATGGCGGCCGTCTCTCCCGCGAAATGGCGGGCGAGGAGAACGGCCGCGGTGCCTTTCAGCGCGTCCAGCAGAAGGGTTGCGGCGGCAAGATCCTTGCGCCCGGTGCGCAGCACGTTGGTGGCGCCGATGTTGCCGGAGCCGATGGTGCGCAGGTCCTTGGTACCGGCAAATCGCGTGAGGAGGAGCCCGAACGGGACCGAGCCGAGCAGGTAGCCGAACGCGAGCGCGATCAGCAGCACGAGCGCGGGCGGGGTATCAGGCATGCGCACCTCGAACGATCTCGCCGCGCCGCCGCGGCGGGACGGCACAGGTCACGGTGGGTCAAACGTATTCGTAGACGGTGCGCCCGGCAACGACGGTCCGCAGCACCCGCCCGTCGAGGCGGGCCTCGTCGAACGGCGTGTTCCGGCAACGCGACTTCAGGGAGCGGGGATCGAGCACATAGGGCATGCCGGGATCGAACACGATCACGTCCCCCGCTGCACCGGGCCGAAGCGTGCCGGCATCCAGACCCAGAATCTGCGCCGGCCGGGTGGAGAGGGCGGCGAGCAGGTTCACGAGGTCCACCTGATCGGAATGGACAAGGCGCAGCGCGGCGGAGAGCAGCGTCTCCAGCCCGATGGCGCCGGGCTCAGCCTCCGAGAAGGGCAGGCGCTTGCCCTCCACGTCCTGCGGCAGATGGTCGGAGACCACCACGTCCAGCAGGCCGGAGGCCAGCGCGCGGATCAGCGCCTGCCGGTCTTCCTCCCCGCGCAGGGGCGGGGCGAGGCGGAAATAGGTGCGGTAGGCGCCGATATCCAGCTCGTTGAACGAAAGGTGGTTGATGCTGACCGAGGCCGTCACCGGCAGGCCGGCGGCCTTGGCCCGCTCCAGCACCTCCAGCGATTCGGCGCAGGTGAGCGCCGCCGCGTGGTAGCGCGAGCGCGCCGCGCCCACGAGCCGCACGTCCCGTTCGAGGATGATGGTCTCGGCTGCCTTCGGATTGCCGGAGAGGCCGAGGCGAGAGGCGAAGGCCCCCTCGTTCATCGCCCCCTGCGACATGGAGGCATCCTCGGTGTGGTGCACCAGGAGGGCGTCGAAATCGCGGGCATAGGTGAGCGCGCGGCGCAGCACCTGGGCGTTCATGATGGACTTGTGGCCATCGGTGAAGGCGACGGCACCGGCAGCCTGCAGCAGGCCGATCTCGGTCATCTCGTGGCCTTCGAGGCCCTTGGTGATGGCGGCCATCGGATGCACCCGCACTACCGCCGTGTCCCGCGCCCGGCGCAGGATGAAGTCCACGATGGCCGGATCGTCCACCGCCGGGTCCGTATCCGGCTGGCAGATGATGGTGGTGACACCGCCCGCCGCCGCCGCGTGGCTCGCCGAGGCGAGGGTCTCACGATGCTCGGCGCCGGGCTCGCCCACGAAGGCGCGCATGTCCACGAGGCCGGGCGCGACCACCGCGCCGGCGCAATCCACCACCTCGGCTCCATCCGGGATGCCGGCGGCGGCGATGCCGAAGCCGGCGTCCTTCACTACGCCGTCGGCGAGGAAGACGTCGCCGTGGAAGTCCGCGCCGCGCGAGGGGTCGATGACCCGCGCATTGGCGAGCAGCAGCGGCCGGGAATCGTTGGAATGGGAGCGGCCGTTACGCATTGGGAAGCTTCCGCGCGAGGGAATCGAGCACCGCCATGCGCACGGCGACGCCCATCTCCACCTGCTCACGAATGAGGGACTGCGCCCCGTCCGCGATGGCGGAATCGATCTCCACACCGCGGTTCATGGGGCCGGGGTGCATCACCAGCGCGTCGGGCGCGGCGTAGCGCAGCTTGGCCTCGTCGAGGCCGAAATAGTGGAAATACTCCTTCACCGAGGGGATGAAGGAGCCGGCCATGCGCTCGCGCTGGAGGCGCAGCATCATCACGATGTCCGCCCCTTCCAGCCCCGCCTCCATGGTGCGGAACACCTCGACGCCGAGGCTCTCCACGCCCGAGGGCAAGAGGGTGGAGGGCGCGACCACGCGCACCTTGGCGCCCATGGTGTTGAGGAGCGCGATGTTGGAGCGCGCCACGCGCGAATGCAGCACATCCCCGCAGATGGCGACCGTGAGGCCCTGGATGCGCCCCTTGTTGCGCCGGATGGTGAGGGCGTCGAGCAGCGCCTGGGTGGGGTGCTCGTGGGCGCCGTCGCCGGCATTCACCACGCAGCAATCCACCTTGCGCGCCAGAAGCGCCACCGCGCCCGAGGCGTGATGCCGGACGACAAGGATGTCCGGGTGCATGGCATTCAGCGTGATGGCGGTGTCTATGAGCGTCTCGCCCTTCTTCACCGAAGAGGAGGCGACCGACATGTTCATCACGTCGGCGCCGAGCCGCTTGCCCGCGATCTCGAACGAGGACTGGGTGCGGGTGGAGGCCTCGAAGAACAGGTTGATCTGGGTGCGTCCGCGCAGCGTCGTGCGCTTCTTCTCGATCTGCCGGTTGAGTTCGACGAACTCCTCGGCGAGGTCGAGCAGACCCGTGATCTCGCCGGCGGAAAGCCCTTCGATGCCGATGAGGTCTCGGCCGGAGAGCGTGAAGGCGGAAGGATCTTGCATGGCAGGCGGGAGGCATAGCGGCCAAGCGCGGCCCCGGCAAGGGAAGCCTGTGAATGAAGCTTGGCGCGGCAAGGCATCGATCGCCGTGATTTACCGGCCGTTCACCATCCGTGAAGGGCGGTCCCGGTGATTCCCCGGCGTCGCCACACTTTGGAACGAAGTCTCATCGAGCCTTTTCGCTGCCGGATCGGACGGGCTGTTGCGAGCCGCCAGACCGTCGCCCCGGAGGTTGGGAGTTACTCGTCATGTCCATTCTGATGCGGACGAACCTCATGGCGCTCGGCGTCGCCGTGGTGCTCACCGGCAGTGCCGGAACGGGCAACGCCGCCGCCATCGGCACCGGCGCGTTGGCCATGGCGCCGGCCAAGGCCGCGAGCGTCACCGATGTCGGCTACTGGTATCGCGGCCGCTATTATCGCGGCGGCTGCTGGAACTGCGGCAATGGCGCAGCGCTCGGCGCTGGCGTCGCCATCGGCGTGCTGGGTGCGGCCGCCATCGCCGGCGCTGTGGCTGCGCCCCCGCCGCCCCCGGTCGTCTATTACGAGCAGCCGCCGGTTGTTTATTACCAGCCCGCGCCGCGCGTCTATCTGGAGCCGGTGCCCCCGCCGCGCCCGCGCAGCTGCTGGGTGACGACCGGCCCCGGCGGGCAGGGCTATTTCTCGCCCTGCTGAGTCGCGGGGAGACGAGGTTCGTCAGGGCGGCCTCGGCCGCCCTTTCGTTTGGGTCAGGCCAGCATCGTCAGGCCAGCATTTTGGCGATGGTCACCACCAGCGGCAGCGTGATGGCGGCGCCGATGATCTGGATGGTCAGGATCTCCGCAAGGAGCGGCGCGTCTCCGCCCATCTGCCGCGCCAGCACATAGCCATTGGGCGCGGACGGCACGGCGGCGGTGATCGCCACCACCACAAGCTCCGTGCCGCTCAACCCGAATGCCAGCGCCAGGGCGATCGCGATGGCCGGCTTCACCAGCAGCTTCAGTGCGAGGCTGGCGAACACGATGGCGCGCGGCCGCTTCAGCCGGTCCAGGATCAGGCCGCCGCCGACCACCAGAAGCCCCAGCGCCAGCGAGGCCTTGCCGAGGATGTCGCCGAACTCCACCAGGACGGGCGGCACCGGGACGTGCGTGACGTTGAGCAGGGCACCCGCCGAGCAGGCCCAGATGTAGGGATTGCGCGCCAACTGCTCGGCCACATAGGCGAAGGTGGGCGGGTGGCGGCCGGAGAAGGAGGCGAGCACCAGCACGGCGATGATGTTCACCACCGGGATCATCGCCACCAGCGCCAGCGCGGCGATGGTGATTCCCGCCGCGCCGTAGAGGCCGCCTGCTACTGCCAGCACGATGTAGGTGTTCCATCGCACCGCCCCCTGGAACAGGGAGGTGAAGCCCGGGCCGTCCGCCGCCAGCGCCGCGATCAGCGGCTTGTGCAGGAGAACGATCAGGCCGGAGAGGATCACAACGGTCCCGATAAGCGCGCCGGCAACCGCCACGACGTTCACCGTGCTCAGGTCCGCCTTCACCGCGGAGACCACCAGAAGCGCCGGGAACAGCACGAAATAGGTCAGCTTCTCCAGCGCCGCCCAATGGGCCGCATCCTTCAGGAGGATGCGTCGCAGCACGGCGCCGAGGGCGATGACGAGGAAGACCGGCACGAGGGCCGTGAAGATGAGGCTCATGGGGCAGACGCTTACCGTGCCGGCCGTTCGGCGGCAGGCAATTACTCCTACACGGCTGTGTGAATTCGCCGCGCGCCCGCTTTAGGCCCGGAGCCGGGATAAGAAAAGCGCCATTGTCCCGAAATGGGGCAGGGCCGGCGGCTCGCGAAGAACCTGCCGGGAACGGGAGAGGACCGAATCAGTCTTCGAAGTCGGTTCCCGCCTCGTTCTGCGCGAGGCGGTCGAGGAAGCCGAGTGCCCCGTCGAGGATGAAGGCCGCTGCGTGCTGATCCACCACCTCGGCCCGTCGCGACCGGCTCATGTCCGCCGAGATCAGCGCTCGCTCGACCGCGACGGTGGACAGTCGTTCGTCCCACAGGGCGATCGGCCGCCCCGCCAGCCGGGCGAAATTGCGGGCAAACGCCCGGCTCGCCTGCGCGCGGGGACCTTCGGTGCCGTCCATATTGAGCGGCAGTCCCAGCACGAAGGCCACCGCCCGCCGCTCGTCGGCGAGGGCCACCAGACGCAGGGCCTCGGCGGTGAACTTGGTG
The DNA here is from genome assembly GCF_043193615.1 of Xanthobacter aminoxidans. Classification (NCBI taxonomy): domain Bacteria; kingdom Pseudomonadati; phylum Pseudomonadota; class Alphaproteobacteria; order Hyphomicrobiales; family Xanthobacteraceae; genus Xanthobacter; species Xanthobacter aminoxidans. Next base: position 1,167,039 of record NZ_JBAFUS010000002.1, read on the forward strand.
CGCTTCACCGTCTCGATCACGGTCGCGATGCGGCGGTCCGGGTCGGAGCCGGCGACGCCGATGGTCTTGGTGCCGAGATCAAGCCCGATCAGCGCCCCGCGCGGCGGCAGAAGGGCGGCGATGTCCGCGAGCGGACCGACGGGGGCGGGGAGGGGCGCGTCTACCATGCGTGAGGGGTAGAGGATTTGTGGAGCGGAGCAAGGGGGTAGCCTACCAACCTGTACCAATCCTTGGTATTCTTCGGGGAGGAGCTAACCCATGTCGCGCAACACGTCCGTTTCCCTCGGCGACCATTTCGCCAGTTTCGTCGATCGCCAAGTGGAGGCGGGACGCTATAGTTCGGCCAGCGATGTGGTGCGCGCCGGCCTGCGGTTGCTGGAGGAGCATGAGGCGCGACTCGATGCGCTCCGGTCGGCTCTGGCCGAGGGCGAGGCGAGCGGGCCGGGTGAGCCCTTCGATGTCGAATCTTTCCTCGCCGAGAAGCGGTCCGGCGCGGCCTGACCGCATATGGCGCGCCTTCTCCTGATCCTTACTCCCAAGGCGCGGCAGGATCTCGATTCCATCTGGACGTTCTCGCAAGACCGCTGGGGCACGGCGCAGGCCGAAACCTACGTGAGGCTGATCGCCGGCGCGCTGGATTGCCTCGCCCGAGGAACCGTCGTCGGCCGTGATGCAAGCGCGGCGAAGGCCGGCTATCTGCGCCACGCCGTTGGATCGCACGTGGTCTTTTTCCGGCTCGCAGGCAAAGAAACGCTGGAGGTCGTCCGAATTCTGCACCAACGGATGGACCTGCCACGCCACCTCTGACGGGCCGCCCCCGCGCCCAAACCCTTCCACCGCGGCATACCCCTTGCTATAGCGGCAGGCAGCTTTTGGGAGCCTACTCATGTCCGTCGATCAGGCGACAGTCCGCCGGGTGGCCCATCTCGCACGCATCGCCGTGCGGGAGGAGGAACTCGGCCATCTTCAGAACGAGCTCAACGCCATTCTCGATTTCGTCGAGCAACTGGCGGATCTCGATGTCTCCGGGGTCGAGCCGCTGACCAGCGTTGTCCCCATGGAGCTGCCCATGCGGGAAGACGCCGTGACCGATGGGAACTGCCCGGAGAAGGTGCTCGCCAATGCCCCCGATGCCGAGGGTGGCTTCTTTACCGTGCCGAAGGTGGTGGAATGACCAAGCTCACCAAGCTCACCCTCACCCAGGCGCGCGAGGGGCTTGCCCAGGGCGAGTTCACCTCCGTCGAGCTCACCGAGGCCTATCTGAAGGCCATGGAAGAGGCGCGCCCGCTCAATGCCTATGTGCTTGAGACGCCGGAGATCGCCCTTGAGATGGCGAAGGAGAGCGACAAGCGCATCGCCTCCGGCGACACCGGGCATCTGGAGGGCATCCCCCTCGGCATCAAGGACATGTTCGCCACCGAGGGCGTGCGCACCACGGCCTGCTCGAAGATCCTCGAGAATTTCGTGCCGCAGTACGAATCCACCGTCACCTCCCACCTGTGGCGGGACGGGGCGGTGATGCTCGGCAAGCTGAACAACGACGAGTTCGCCATGGGCTCGTCCAACGAGACCTCGGCCTTCGGCCCCGTGGTGTCGCCCTGGCAGCGCGACGGCGACACGACCCCCATCGTGCCCGGCGGCTCGTCCGGTGGCTCGGCGGCGGCGGTGGCGGCCTTCCTGTGCGCGGGCGCGACGGGCACGGATACCGGCGGCTCCATCCGCCAGCCGGCGGCCTTCACCGGCACGGTCGGCATCAAGCCCACCTATGGCCGCTGCTCGCGCTGGGGCATCGTCGCCTTCGCCTCGTCCCTCGACCAGGCCGGCCCCTTCGCCCGCACGGTGAACGATGCGGCCATCCTGCTGCGCTCCATGGCCGGCTACGACCCGAAGGATTCCACCTGCGTCAACCGGCCGGTGCCGGACTATGAGGAGGCGGTCGGCGCCTCCATCAAGGGCAAGAAGATCGGCATTCCGCGCGAATACCGCATGGACGGCATGGCCGACGAGATCGACACCCTCTGGCGCGAGGGCGCCAAGTGGCTGGAAGAGGCCGGCGCGGAGATCGTCGACATCTCCCTGCCCCATACCCAGTACGCCTTGCCGGCCTATTACATCGTGGCGCCTGCGGAAGCCTCGTCCAACCTCGCCCGCTATGACGGCGTGCGCTACGGCGCCCGCGTGCCGGGCAAGGACGTGGTGGAGATGTATGAGAACACCCGCGCCGCCGGCTTCGGCCCGGAAGTGCGCCGGCGCATCATGATCGGCACCTATGTGCTCTCCGCCGGCTATTACGATGCCTATTACCTGCGCGCCCAGAAGGTCCGCAGCCTCATCAAGCGGGACTTCGACCTCGCCTTCGCGCAGGGCGTTGACGCCGTGCTGACCCCGGCGACCCCGTCGCCCGCCTTCGGTATCGGCGAGAAGCTGAAGGCCGATCCGGTGGAGATGTATCTCAACGACGTCTTCACGGTGACGGTGAACATGGCCGGCCTGCCGGGCATCTCCGTCCCCGCCGGCCTTTCGGCCGATGGCCTGCCGCTGGGCCTCCAGCTCATCGGCCGCCCGTTCGAGGAAGAGACGCTGTTCTCTCTCGCCGAGGTGATCGAGGAAGCGGCGGGCCGCTTCCCGGTCGAAGATTTGTGGTGGAAGGCTTGAGAGACACCCTCCGGCGCTGCGAAACCCCGGGCTTGCCCGGGTTTCGCGGTCCGAACGGGTTCCAGGCCGGCAAGCCGGCGCCATTGGGGGGCATCCATCCAGCTCTGAGGCCAAGCCCCCCGTCAATCGCGCCCTCAATAGTACCCGAGCGGCGCCTTCGGCACGTCCTGGGCATGACGCAGGGCGGTGAGCCGCTTGAGCAGCGACTTCTGGCGTCGGGAAAACAGCGCGATCAGGCGTGACCGGAAGGTGGCGCCCACCTGCCGCAGCTCGCGGTTCTCGTCCAGGGCCGCCTTGAAGGCGTGGACGAGATCGTCTGTCGCCGACAGCACGCGACGATAGGGAAAGATGCGGGCCAGCTCGGGATAGCGCACTTCGCCCCGTCGCTCGACGAACGGCTGGAGCCGCGCATGACGTCCGCCGCGATCCGGGCCGAGAACCTCCGCCAGCCGATCCAGCGCGCGCACCCGGATGTCCGATTCCTCCTTGAGGATGCCCACCCCTGCCAGGATCCGGTCCGGAGCGCCTTCCGAGAAGTCGGTCCGGGCGGTCCAGCGCAGATAGCCGGCGATTCCCTTGCTCACCAGTTGCGCCTCCGACCGGGCCGGGAAATGGGCGAGCTGGACGTTGGGCAGCATCATGGACGGCAGCGTGACGTCCCACTTGGTTGCCCGGTGGTTGCCGTCGATGATGGCAAAGCCCCGCTCGCAGGCGAGGGGGCCGGGCACTACCACCTTGAAGATGTAGGGGTCGTGCACCGCCACGTGGCGCAGCCGGGTCAGGGGGCAGGGCTCGTCCGGGTCGTCCTCTTCGGTCATGAGATAATGACGCGGGTTCAGCCCGCCGAGGCGATATCCGCCGATGGCGGCGAGATCCGTCTCCAGGGCCGCGCGATCCTCCGCGACGATGAATTCATCGCCATCCAGAGGAAAGATGAAATCCCACGATGAAGCGTTCATGGCGTGCGTGATCAGGGCCGTAGTGCGCTCGCCCTGATGATAAGCCGCCAGTGATTTCTCAGAAGTCACCGATATGGGAAGACCTTCCTCGACGAGAATTTCGAGGATGCGAGTTGTCTGGTCGGTACTGCCATCATCTACAATGTAAAGATGATCTAAGAAAAATAGATTATGGCGTACCCACGCTTCGATTATGTCCGCTTCATCGCGGACGATGGAGACCCCCGCCAGCCTCATCAGCCCTACTCCTACTAGCCCCCGGTGCACAATCTAAAGGCGGGCTGAGCAGAATTTGGGTACGGCGGTAGCGGGACCGCGGCGGTTTTGCGGGCGAAATGAGGCGCAGATAACTTGGTGTAACAAAGTGTTTCGAGACGTTGCGGCATCGCATGGCCGTTGCCTGCAATGTCGCCTAGGGGTACGACACGGCCAGATGGCGGCGCTGCCGCAAGGACCAGACAGTGCGGACCATCCGCGCACGACGATAGGACGACCATGACCCTTCACACCCGGCCCGCGGAGGCCAAGAAGCTGATTTCCGGCGCCACCGGTGATTGGGAGGTGGTGATCGGCATGGAGGTGCACGCCCAGGTCGCTTCCAATGCCAAGCTGTTCTCCGGCGCCTCCACCGCCTTCGGCGGCGAGCCCAACGACCACGTGTCGCTGGTGGATGCCGCCATGCCGGGCATGCTGCCCGTCATCAACAAGGAGTGCGTCGCGCAGGCGGTGCGCACCGGGCTCGGCCTGAAGGCGGAGATCAACCTGCATTCGGTGTTCGACCGGAAGAACTATTTCTACCCGGACCTGCCGCAGGGCTACCAGATCAGCCAGTTCAAGCAGCCCGTGGTGGGCGAGGGCGAGGTGATCGTCGATCTGCTGGACGGCGAGAGCTTCACCGTGGGCATCGAGCGCCTGCATCTGGAGCAGGACGCCGGCAAGTCCATCCATGACCTGTCGCCGACCCTCTCCTTCGTGGACCTCAACCGCTCCGGCGTGGCGCTGATGGAGATCGTCTCCCGCCCCGACCTGCGCTCGGCGGATGAGGCGAAGGCCTATGTGACCAAGCTGCGCACCATCCTGCGCTATCTCGGCACCTGCGACGGCGACATGGAGAAGGGAAACCTGCGCGCCGACGTGAACGTCTCCGTGCGCCGGCCCGGTGAGCCGCTCGGCACGCGCTGCGAGATCAAGAACGTCAATTCCATCCGCTTCATCGGCCAGGCCATCGAGGTGGAGGCGCGGCGCCAGATCGAGATCCTCGAGGACGGCGGCAAGATCGATCAGGAAACGCGCCTGTTCGATCCGAACAAGGGCGAAACGCGGTCCATGCGCTCCAAGGAAGAGGCGCACGACTACCGCTATTTCCCCGACCCGGACCTCCTGCCCCTCGATATCAAGCCCGAGTGGGTGGAGGAGCTGAAAGAGAATCTTCCCGAGCTGCCGGACGAGAAGAAGGCCCGCTTCATCGCCGAATACGGCCTCTCGCCCTACGACGCGGGCGTGCTGGTGGCCGAGCGCGAGACCGCCGACTATTTCGAGCAGGTGGTGGAAGGCGGCGGCGCCAAGCGCGACGGCAAGGCGGCGGCCAACTTCGTCATCAACGAGCTGTTCGGCCGGCTGAACAAGGAGGGGAAGGACATCACCTCCTCGCCCGTCACGCCCCAGCAGATCGGCGCCATCCTCGACCTGATCGGGGAGGGCACCATCTCCTCCAAGATCGCCAAGGACCTGTTCGAGATCATCTTCACCGAGGGCGGCGACCCGCGCGTGGTGGTCGAGGCGCGCGGCATGAAGCAGGTGACGGACACCGGCGCCATCGAGAAGGTGGTGGACGAGATCATCGCCGCCAATCCGGACAAGGTGGCCCAGGTGCAGGCCAAGCCCACCATGCTCGGCTGGTTCGTCGGCCAGGCCATGAAGGCCTCCGGCGGCAAGGCCAACCCGCAGGCGCTGAACGATATTCTGAAGGCGAAGCTCGGGATCTGAGGGCGTGCTTTCTCTGAGGGGTGCGCGGTAGTTGCCGCCGCGCCGCTCGCACTCCCTCTCCCCTTGCGGGAGAGGGTTGGGGTGAGGGGTGTCTCGCCCTTTCCCCCAGCAGCTGGAAGGCGGCACCCCCTCACCCCCTCACCCCCAGCCCCTCTCCCGCAAGGGGAGAGGGGAGCCGTCAGCTCCCCCTCAGACGAGCGGCTTGCCCGGCACCGTCGGCCCGAATACCTCCTCGAACGCCACCCGCATCACCGCATCCACCTCGGCCATCGTCACCGGCAGGCCGAGGTCGGCGAGGCTGGTCACGCCGTGCTCGCGCACGCCGCAGGGGACGATGCCGCCGAAGTGGCTGAGGTCCGGCTCCACGTTCAGCGAAATGCCGTGGAACGTCACCCAGCGACGCACGCGGATGCCGATGGCGGCGATCTTGTCCTCTCCGCCGCCCTTCCGCCGCACCCAGACGCCCACCCGGTCCTCCCGCCGCTCGCCGGTGACGTTGAAGGCGGAAAGGGTGCCGATGATCCAGGCTTCCAGCGCGCTCACGTAACGTCGCACGTCCGCCGAGCGGCGCTTGAGGTCGAGCATCACATAGGCCACCCGCTGGCCGGGGCCGTGATAGGTGAACTGGCCGCCCCGGCCCGTCTCGTAGACCGGGAATCGCGCGTCCACGAGGTCTTCCGGCCGCGCGCTGGTGCCGGCGGTATAGAGCGGGGGATGCTCCAGCAGCCAAACGCATTCCGCCGCCGTGCCCTCGGCGATGGCAGCCGCGCGTGCCTCCATCGCCGCGAGGGCCTCCGGATAGGGCACGAGAGCGTCGCTCACCACCCACTCCACCGGGGGAGCGGAAGAATCGAGCGGGCGGAAGTCGGTTTCCAGGCTGGCGCGGGTAACGGCGGGGGTGGGGGCGCTGGCGTTCATGCGAACTGCTTTAATCCATCCGCACGGTGGGTCCAGCCCCCGCCGTCTCAGGGTTCGCGGAACCGTCATCCACAGGCCGCAGCACGAGCGGCGCGTTACCTTTGCCGGGCACTTGTGGCGGCACATTCGATCTGTTAGACGATGGCCCCCGGCCGGAAGCGGTCCTCTCCCGAGGAACCTTGAGGCCGGTGCCATCCCTGACTGCGGTCGTGGCGGAATTGGTAGACGCGCTAGCTTGAGGTGCTAGTGGGGAGACCCGTGGAGGTTCGAGTCCTCTCGTCCGCACCAGGTTGATCTGGCTTTTGAAAAAGGCCCTTGCCGGATTTCGGCGAGGGCCTTTTTCGTTTTCGGGCCTGTCGCCGGTCAGAGCCGGGAGACCACCCGCAGCAGCACGAGGCCGCTCGCGCCGATGAGGAGCGCGCCGATGCACGTGTCGGCGGCAGATCGCATCTTCAGATAGAGGCGGCGGGCGGGCGGGGCGGAAAAGAGGAAGGCGAGCAGGCCGAACCATCCGGCGGCCACAGAAAACACCAGCACCGGACTGGCGAACATCGCGCCCCGGCCGGCCGCGGCGGCGAGCAGCCCGCCCGAGGCCAGGAAGAACGACAGCGATACGGGGTTGGTGACCGCTGTGAGGAAGCCGAGGCGAAAGGCCTCGCGTCCGGTCCGGTGGACCGTGGCCTGGGGCGTTTGGCCCGAACGGCCGCGTAGCGTCCACACCTCAAGCAGGCAGCTGATTCCGGCGCGCAGCAGAAGGACCGCGTAGAGCAGGCAGAACACCAGCTGCAGCCGGCCGAGATCGCCCGAAGGGTCAATCCCGCTCAACAGGCCGAGACAGATGACCACGGTGGTGACGTTGACCGTTGCACCAGCGGAGACACCGAGCGCGGCGGCCAGTCCAACGGGCCGGCCGGCGAGGCTGGCGCGGCTGACCACCAGGAAGTTCGCACCCGGGACCAGAACCATGGCCGCGTAGGTGCCTGCGAAGACCAGAAGGGCAGAGGGAATTTCGTCGGACATGCCGTCGTCTCCGCAGTTCGTGCGGAGGCATATGCACACCCCGGTGCCACAAGCGCTTCCCTCAAACGCTGGATGCGGCTGCGATGGGCAGAACGCGCGTTACCCTCAGCCCTTCGGCACCATGTGCACGATGCTGTAGCCGTTCTGCTTCAAGGCCTTGAGGAAGGCGGGAATCATCGCTGCGGTATAGGGCTTGGTGTCGTGGAACAGCACGATCCCCCCGCCGGCCGCATCGAGCCGCTTCATCACCAGATCCAGCTCGGCCTCCGGGGTCATCACGTTCCAGTCGCTGGCCCACAAGTCCGCGCCGAATACGGCGATGCCCTTTCGCTCGAGATATTCGAGGAGCTGCGGCGTCGAGGCGAATCCCGGGAATCGGAAGAAGGGCACGCGGGGCGCCGCCCCGGCGGCGCCGTAGGCAGCGGTGTCGTCGGCGGCGATGCCGCGCTCGATCTCCTTCACCGCCGCGTCGAAGGGGATCTTCGCCAGGGTCGCAGCGGGATGGGTCATGGTGTGGTGGGCGACCGTGTGGCCCTCCGCCATTTCCCGCTTCACCAGCTGCGGCCGGGCGCGGGCATTCTCGCCGATGAGGAAGAAGGTGGCGCGCACGCATTCCGCCTTCAGCGCGTCGAGCACGGCGGCTGTGGTGGTCGGCCATGGCCCGTCGTCGAAGGTGAGCACGACCTCCTTCGACGCCAGCGGCAGCGTATCCGGGAAGGACTTCTTGCCGACGCGCAGGCCCTTGGGGTCGATCTCCATCACCCGCGCCGTCCCCAGCGCCTCCGGCCCGCAGGCGAGGGCAGGGCCGGGCGCGCAGAGGAGAAGGGCAGCGGCCGCCAGAAGAAGGCGCCGTGCGCGGGCTGGACGCTTCATCCCCGCCACGGCCGTCAGCCTTGGGGGAACGGCCAGGCCGGGCTCTGGCCCACCTGCCCGCGATGGCGGAGGAGGTGGTCGGCCAGCACGCACCACACCATGGCCTCGCCCACCGGCACGGCGCGGATGCCGACACACGGGTCGTGCCGGCCCTTGGTGAAGATCTCGGTCTCGTGTCCGCTGCGGTCCACGGTCTGGCGCGGCGTGAGGATGGAGGAGGTGGGCTTCACCGCGAAGCGCGCGACGATGGGGGCGCCGGTGGAGATGCCGCCAAGGATGCCGCCCGCATGGTTGGCGAGGAAGTGCGGTCGCCCCTCGTTGCCGAGGCGCATCTCGTCCGCATTCTGCTCGCCGGTGAGGCGGGCGGCGTTGAAGCCCTCACCGATTTCTACGCCTTTGGCGGCATTGATCCCCATGAGGGCGGCGGCAAGGTCTCCGTCCAGCTTGGCATAGAGCGGCGCGCCGAGGCCGGGGGGAACGCCCTCCGCCACCAGCTCCACCACCGCGCCCACCGAGGAGCCGGCTTTGCGGATGCCGTCGAGGTATTCCTCGAACAGCGGCACGGTGCCGGGGTCCGGGCAGAAGAACGGATTGTTGCCCACCTCGTCCCAGTCCCAGCGGGACCGGTCGATCTCGATCTTGCCGATGCGCACCACGGCGCCGCGCACGGTGACACCGGGCAGCACCTTGGCGGCGATGGCGCCGGCCGCCACCCGCGTCGCCGTCTCCCGCGCAGAGGACCGTCCGCCGCCGCGATGGTCGCGGATGCCGTATTTGATGTCGTAGGTGAAGTCCGCATGGCCGGGGCGGTAGGCGCCGGCGATATCGGCATAGTCCTTGGACCTCTGGTCCACGTTCTCGATCAGCAGCGCGATGGGCGTGCCGGTGGTGACGAGCCCGCCCTCGGGGTGGGGCAGGGTGCCGGACAGCACCTTCACCTCGTCCGGCTCGCGGCGCTGGGTGGTGAAGCGGGACTGGCCGGGCCGCCGCCGGTCGAGGGCCGCCTGCACCTCCTCGATGGTGAAGCGCAAATTGGGCGGGCAGCCATCCACCACGCAGCCGATGGCGACCCCGTGGCTTTCGCCGAAGGTGGTCACGCGGAACATGTGGCCGAAGGTGTTGAACGACATGGCGCCTTTAGTCCTCGTACTGCTCCGGGCTCAATAAACGAGGACGGCCGGCAAGGGAACGAGGAAGGGTCGGCGCCGCCCACCGCGCATTTGTGGCTCCGGCGTCACACAGGAAGGGCATCCTGTGCTATGACGTGCGCCGACGGAGCACCACACCCCCGCCATGCCTCTACTCGAAATCCTGATCGTCCTCGTCCTCGTTCTCATCAACGCCGTTCTCGCAGCAGCGGAATTGTCGATCGTCTCGTCTCGCCCCGCGCGGCTGAAGACGCTGGCTGATCGCGGGAACAAGGGGGCCAAGGCGGCCATGCGGCTGGCGGAAGACCCCGGCCGCTTCCTCTCCACCGTCCAGATCGGAATCACCCTCATCGGCATCCTGGCCGGCGCCTTCTCCGGCGCCAGCCTCGGCGATCTTCTGGGCGAGACGCTGCGGGAGGCCGGACTGCCCACCGGTGTCGCGCACCCGCTGGGCTATACGGCGGTGGTGGTGGCCATCACCTATGTGTCGCTGGTGATCGGCGAACTCATCCCCAAACGGCTCGCGCTTCAGAATGCGGAGCCTCTGGCGTGCATTCTCGCGCCCCTCATGATCGGGCTCTCCAAGGTGTCGGCGCCCATGGTGTGGCTGCTCGATGCCTCGACCCGCGCAGTTCTCACACTGCTCGGCCGGGGCGGCAGCCGCTCCAGCTCGGTCACCGACGAGGAAATCCGCGCCATCATCACCGAGGCCGAGACGGCGGGCGTCATCGACCCCGCCGAACGGCGCATGATTTCCGGCGTGATGCGCCTCGCCGACCGCCCGGTGACGGCCATCATGACGCCCCGGCCGGACGTGGAGTGGGTGGACATCTCCAAGGATGCGGAGGAGGTGCGCCACGTTCTCCTCACCACGCCCCACTCGCGCCTGCCGGCCTGCGACGGATCGCCCGAGGAGACCATCGGTGTCATCCAGGCCAAGCGCGTGCTCGACGCCTATCTGAAGGGCGAGCGGCCCGACCCGCGGCAATATGTGCAGACGGTGCCGTTCATCGTGGAAAACGTGGGCGCCTTGGAGGCCATGCGCGTGCTGCGCGGCGCCGAGGTGCCCATGGCCATCGTGGTGGACGAGTACGGCGACATGGCCGGCGTGGTGACAGGCTACGATCTGCTGCTCGCCATCACCGGATCGGTTGAGGCCAGCCATGAGCCGGGCGATGCGCATGTGGAGCGCAACGTGGTCGAGCGCCACGACGGCAGCTATCTGGTGGCCGGCGACACGCCGGTGGACGAACTGCGCGACCTGCTGGACGTCGCCCTCCCGATCGACGAGGGCTTCCACACGGTCGCCGGCTTCGCCCTCTCCCACCTCAAGGAGCTCCCCGAGGAGGGCGAGGTCTTCACGGCGCTGGGATGGCGGTTCGAGATCGTCGACATGGACGGCCGCCGCATCGACAAGCTGCTGGTGTCGCGGCCCCATGTGCTGCACCGGCAGGAAGTGGCTGGGCAGGGCTGAGGCCCCGCCCGCGCCGGACCTTCGGCCTCTCGATTAATCCCGCCGGGCGAGGGAGCGCAGGAAGCCCTCGTATTCCTCGGTCAGCTCCATATCCACGCCGAACGCGTTCTTTAGCAGGATGTTGGCGATGAAGGGCTGATCGTTGCGCTTCTCTTCGAGCGTTTCGCGCAGGACCGGCACCGTATCCTCGATGTGCTTGAGGAAGGCGATGCCTTTCTCCAGCGTCTCGGTCCATTTGGCGCGGTGCCACAGGGCCAGCGGGTACATGATCTCGTGGACGAAGTTGGACTTGCGGGCCTTCTCGAAGAAGCGCAGGCCCGCGCTCCAGTTCTCCTTGGAACGCAGCGGCGGGGGCGGGATGTCGCCCAGCAGCATCTTCTTGCCGGCCTGCCCCACGAAATCCTCGAGCGTGATGGGCGTCTCGATGTTGGTGCGGAAGTGCCAGAGGGCGAAGTTGCCCGGATATTCCTTGCCCCAGGCGTCGATGAAGGCGGCCTCCACCTTGTCGACCGCCGCCTTGTCGCCTTTCAGCGCGGCCGTCATGCAGAAGGCGAACATGGCGTCGTTGGCGACATTGTGCACGCCGCCGTTGGCAAGGTCGGCCGGGCTGAGGGTGGGGGTCTTGCCATCAGCCGGAACCGTCGCATCGCCGGCGCGCAGGGCGGTGATGAATTTGGTGATTTCCAGCCAGCCCATGTAGTGGGCGATGAAGGCGTCCGGATCCACATGGACGATGGCGAGGTTGAGCGGCATCTTCCGCTTCTGCAGTTCGGCCATGTCGGTCATGAAAAGTCCCCCCGGGGCTCGGGTGAAAAGGCGTCAACAAACGACCCTGCCCGTCGCGTTCGCGACACGGGTGCCGGGCCTACCGGTTTGACGCAGCAAGAAAAATGCCAAGGGGAAATGTGTGGACGGACAGCGCGGAAGCTCAGTCCGCGACCTCGAAGCCGCCGCGGGCGACCACGTAGACCGCCCCCTGCCGCACGGGCAGATTGGAGGCCTCGGCTTCCGGCATCCCGGCCTTCACGTGCAGCAGTGCGCGGATGACGCCGCCGTGGGTAACGATGACGGCGTCATCCTCGATCTCGGCGCAGGCCGCGCCGACGCGCTCGCACAGGGTGCGATAGCTTTCGCCGCCGGGGGGCGCGAAGTTCCAGGGATCGAGATCGCGCCGGCGCACGGCGTCATGGTCGCGGCGGCGCAGCTCGGGCCAGGTCTGGCCCTCCCATATGCCGAAGGAGATTTCAGCGAAGCGGATGTCGGTCTTGAAATCGCTGACAGGCAGATCGAGGCCGGTGCGCAGGATGCGCATGGTCTCTACGGCCCGCGACAGGGGGCTGGAGACATAGGCCAAGGCACGCGTATCTCCCGCCAGCTGAGCGAGCACGCGTCCGACCTGGCCCGCCTGGATGCGGCCGAGCGTGTTCAGCGGCACGTCGCGGCGCCCCTGGAGCCGGCCCACCACATTCCAGTCGGTCTCGCCATGGCGGACGAGGAAAAAGCGTCGCGTCGTCATCTCTCTCCGGCCCGCCCCGTCGGGCGCGGCGTCGCTCACCGCGGCGGAATCGTGATTACGTGGTCGTACCACTCGCCGCGCGGCGGGTAGGTCACACGCAGCTTGATGGTCGAGCCCGGCGCCGCCTTGCCCTTGTAGCTCACGATGAGCCCCTTGGCCGGCTGGCCGATGCACTTGGTGGTGCGCCCGCCATCGATTCCCGTGGCGACGAAACGGCCATACTGGATGCCGACCTTGCCGCCGGGCGGGGCGGAGAGGACCTGGATGGTCGGAATCTGCGTCTGCTGGCAATTGTAGTCGGAGGTGCCGGCGGCGAAGAGCGCGCTGCGGCTGCCGCCGCCCCCGATCATGAAGCTGACGCCGCTCTCGTAGGGCGTCACATAGTCCGGGAAGATCGCGCCGCCCGGGCCGAACACGCGGTCGCGGAACGGATACTGCTCGAAGGTCGGCGGGCTCTGCGCCAGAGCCGCACCGGCAGACACGAGCAGTCCCGCGGAGACGGCAACGGCGAGGGCGAAACGGGAGGCCCGGGAATCAAGCGCCGTCATGGTTGGTCTCCTTTGTGGGCGCGCGCCGTGTTCAATCGCGGACGAGGGCGAGGTCCGGCGCGTCAGGATGCTTCATGCCCACAATATGGTACCCAGCATCCACATGATGCACCTCGCCGGTCACACCCCGCGACAAATCGGAGAGGAGATAGACGCCCGCATCGCCAACCTCGTCGGTGGTGACGGTGCGGCGCAGCGGCGAGTTCAGCTCGTTCCACTTCAGGATGTAGCGGAAGTCCCCGATGCCCGAGGCGGCCAGCGTCTTGATGGGGCCGGCGGAGATGGCGTTCACGCGGATCGCCTTGGGGCCGAGGTCAGCGGCCAGATACCGCACGCTGGCCTCCAGCGCCGCCTTGGCCACGCCCATGACGTTGTAGTGGGGCATCCACTTTTCCGCACCGTAATAGGTCAGCGTGATGAGGGAGCCGCCATTGGTCATCAGCTTCTCCGCCCGCTGCGCGACGGCGGTGAAGGAGTAGCAGGAGATGAGCATGGTCTTGGTGAAATTGTCCGCCGTGGTTTCCACATAGCGGCCGTCCAGCTCGTCCTTGTTGGAGAAGGCGATGCAATGGATGACGAAATCGAGGGTGCCGAACAGGCGCTCGGTCTCGGCGAAGACGGCATCCAGCGTCTCGGGCTCGGTGACGTCGCAGTGGCCGACCAGATGACCGCCCAGTTCCGCCGCCAGCGGCTCCACCCGCTTCCTCAGCGCCTCGCCCTGATAGGTGAGGGCGAGCTCGGCGCCATGGGCCCGCGCGGACTTGGCGATTCCATAGGCGATGGATCGGTTGTTGGCGACACCGAGAATCAGCCCGCGCTTGCCCTTCAGAAGACCGCTCGCGAAACCGTCCGTCGCCATAGACCCCACTCCACATGCTCAAGCTATTGAAACCCATGATGCCGGCCAGTGGACGCACCATGGGCGCGCTTCCTATGGCATGGGGCCATCCACCGTTCAAGCGAAGCTGGCGCGTCGCCCCCCTTGCATCGCCCGAGAGCGGATGCTAGATGCGGCGCCTCTGGATCGGAGTGTAGCGCAGTCTGGTAGCGCACCACGTTCGGGACGTGGGGGTCGCAGGTTCAAATCCTGCCACTCCGACCAGATGAAAATCCGGCCAGGCCGGAGACCCTGTCCCCCCATCATCTCGATGATTGTTCGCCGCCCCCGGGCGCGCCGAAGCACGCGTCACGTCTCGTGGATTCTTTCTGCTGCGTGAGGTTGCGTAGGGCATCTTTTACCGTCTCATGGTAGACGGGTGCCATGTTGTCCCGCCTTCTCCGCCGCACTCCCGCGCTCGCTCCGGACCGAATCGTGAGTCTCGGCGCGCTTTGCGAAGTGGCCTATCAGGTGCGCCGCCTCTCGCGGTCCGAGCGGGCCTATCCGTTCGATTGGTGGGTGACGCCGCTCGGCAGCGTGATGAAGGTGCTCGACGCCGGAGCGCCGGCTGTGTTCGAGGCAGCGCAGCTCATGAAGGTGCCGGATTACGGTGGCCACCCCGCGCTGTATTCCCACCTCTCGGGCACCATCCACCTCCACGAATTCCCCGCGGGAGAGGATTTTCTCGCCCTCGAAGAGGCGGAGATGGCGCGGCGCCTGATCCCGAAATACCAGGCCCTTCAGGCGCGGTTCCTGGGGGATTGCGCGCAGGGAATCACTCTGTTCGTCCGGCAGTGCCTCCCGGAGCACGATCCCAGGGAAGAGGCGCTGGAGGTGGCGATCGATAGCCTCCACGCGAAGCTGTGCACCATGGCCGCCGATCCCCGGCTGCTGCTGCTCGACTATGCGCCGGTGCGCCCCCGCCCGTGGCTGCTGACCGCAACCGTTCCTCGCCTGAAGGACTGCACCGATGTCGGCTCTCCCCGCGGGTGGGATCGCACATTTCGGTCCATGCGCATTTCCTGTCGGGGAGGCGATGCGTTCCGATTCGACGATCTGAAGGAGACGCTGGTGCCGCCTGGAGAGCCCGCTCCCTGATTCGCTTGCCCGTCACGCGCTCCCGCGCAGTCGCCAGGCGGCGAGGGCAAAGAGGGTGCAGGAGAGGGCGGCGAACAGGGCCAGGCCATGCGGGTGGATCTGCATGGCGAATCCCGCTCCCAGAGGGCCGACGAGCGCGCCGAGGCCCCAGAACAGGCCGGAGACCGCGTAGATGCCCACGAGATCGCCGCCCTTGAACCGGCTGCCCACCAGCGTGATCATGATGGTGTAGATGCCGACGAAGGCGCCGCCCCAGACGAACAGCAGGGCACAGGTCGCCACCACGTTGCCGAGCGCCAGCGGCCAGATCGCCGCTCCGACCGCCGAGATGACCGCGAGCAGGATCACCAGCCTGCGGCGGTCCATGATGTCGCCGAGCCAGCCGATAGGCAGTTGCAGCAGGATGGCGCCGATCATCATCACCGACATCAGCCGTGTCGCATGCTCCTCCGCCCAGCCGAGCCCCACCGCATAAAGCGCAAGGAAGGAGAGGCCGGCAGTCTCGATGGTGGCATTCAGCATGGTCGCCGACAGGGCCAGCGGCGCGAGTCGCACGAAGCGCAGCGGATTGCTGATGGTCGGCTCGTCGAAATGCGGCGCGATCACCCTGGGCGACGCCACGAACAGCGCCGCGACCAAGGCCACGCCGGCACCCAGCAGATAGGGCAAGGCCCCCTCGGTGCCGACCAGGGAGAGAATCATCGGTCCGAGGGCGAGGCCGACCGACATGGCGGCGGTGTAGGCCGCCATGGAGCGGGCGCGGGTGTTCTCGGTCGAGAGCGCGTTGATCCAGGTCTCGGAGGTGACGAACAGCGCCTCCGCCGCCATGCCGAGGAACAGGCGGAGCACGAACCAGAGCCAGATGGCGGGCATGATCGGGAAGGCGGCGAGCGCCAGCGCCGAGACAGCGATGGCGAGGAGAATCAGCCGGCGGGGGCCGAGCAGGGCCACCATCCGCGGCAGGATGACCGCCGTCGCCAGCACCCCGACGGCGTGCATGGCGGCATTGGCACCGATCACGGTTTCACTGAGGCCGCGGGCGGCCAGATCGAACGCGATGAGCGGGGCGGTCAGGGAATAGGTGAGGCCGAAGACCATGGCCGTCGCGATCACCGCGCCACGGGCCACGAGGGTCGAGGCCTCGGGGAGGGCGGCGATCGCCGGCTCGATGCTGTCGTGGCTCACGGATGCACAGGCTCCGCCGGCTCAGAGGCGTCCTTGGTGCTTTGGCGAACGGGACGGGTGGAGCCGGTGCGCGCCCCAGTAACGCGGCGTAGGAAGTCCTTAAGCCGGTCGGCGAAGGGCGGCGGCGCCGGCTCGACGATGCGCTTCATGGTGAGGGCATAGTCGAGCACCAGGCCAGGCGTCCAACTCATGGCCTCTGCCCGCGAGCGGATGTAGGCGGCGGCCCAGACGTCCGGATTGAACATGAGGGTCGCCACCCGCAGCCAGGGCATCCGTGTGGCAAGGCTTCCCTCCAGCGCCGAATCGAGTGCTGCGGCCACCACGACCGAGCAATTGCGATCGGTGAGATTGTAGGTGTCCACCTGTCGGTAGCCGGCCCAGAAGGCCATGAGGCGCCGCGCATCGAAGCGGGTGAATTCCACCTTCTGGTCGGCCTCGCACCAGTTGGCGCATTCGTAGGCGTAGGAGGGCTGGAAGCGGCCCTTCACGTCATTCTCCGACGTTGCGCGCAGAAGGCGGGCAAACTCCGCCGGCGGGTGCTCAATCTCTTCCGCTGGATAGTGGCTGATGTAGAGATCGGGCTTGAGCTCAAGGGAGGCGTGGCCGGTTGATATGGCACCGCTGCGATCGACAGCCGCGATGTAGCGATCGATCACTGGATGATGGTTCCTCACGTCCGCCGAGCCTGTGGGCGTCCAGACGTGAACGATCATCGGCCCCTCCCAAGGGGGTAGCGGTGCGGTGTCGTCCGCGATCACCGGCGCGTTGTCGTACCAGTCCCGGCCGCCATAGATGGGCAGGCTCAGTATGGCCACTTCGGCGAGGAGCGCACGCAGCATCAGGCTCGCCCTGAGCATGATCCAGCCGGACATCAGCAGGAGCACGGCCACCGCGAGCGGCACCTTGAGTTCGTGCGCCAGGGGCCAGTGGCTGCCGATGAACAGCGCCAGGAGCAGTTCGACCACCCCCACCGCTACGGTCGCACGCCAGAGGCGGAAGCGCACAACCGCCGCAGTGGCGATGCGGGCCGCTCCGTCCACGAGAAAGGCGGTGCCGAACAGAAGGGACAACGCCATTCCGTTATGGGAGGGGTAATCGAGGATGAAGGTCCCCAGGAACACAAGCGCGGCCGCGCGGCCGAGCGCCAGCAGCCGGCTGCGCGTGCCCGAGAAGGCGAAGGCCGTCAGGAGTCCCAGCA
Source organism: Xanthobacter aminoxidans (assembly GCF_043193615.1). Classification (NCBI taxonomy): domain Bacteria; kingdom Pseudomonadati; phylum Pseudomonadota; class Alphaproteobacteria; order Hyphomicrobiales; family Xanthobacteraceae; genus Xanthobacter; species Xanthobacter aminoxidans. The sequence continues at coordinate 1,184,494 of NZ_JBAFUS010000002.1, forward strand.
GGCCCTCGAACACGAAGACGCCCCCGAACACCTGAGTCGCGACCGACATGGTGCCGTCCATGGCGTCGATCAGGATCAGGGAGGCGATAAGGAACAGCGCGGCCGCGACCAAGGTGAGCACCCACCAGCGGTCGCGCAATGCACGGGCTCCCACAAGCAGGAAGGCAAGCTTAACCATGGCGAGGCGGGGATCACTCAGCGGAAACCGCCGCAGGATGACGGTAAAGGGATCAAGAACGCAAGTCGTCCGCGCCGGTCGCGGGAAGGCTTTCGGAACTTCGCGGTGGGTCTCGTGTTCCGCTTAAGGACGCAAAACCATCGAGAGGTATTTCAATGACGAACGCCGACATGGATCGACTGAAGTCCGATGCGTCGGGCAACACGGGCCTCAGCGCCGTCCTCGCCGAGGCGGTGGAGGGCTTCTCCTCCACCGACGATGCGGTGCGCTTCCTCGCCTCTCGCGGGTTCGAGGTGACGGCATCGGACCTCGCCGCCGCCGCCAGCGACGCTGAGACGCCGGCGGAAGCGGAGGAATCGGAAGAAGCGGAAGAGGACGGCTACGTCGCGCTGATGCGTTTCGTCCGGCAGTCCTGAGGCATCACAGGATGGTGCCGTGGAGGAACAGCCAAGCCACGGAGAAATAGATCACGATGCCGGTCACATCGACCAGCGTCGCGATGAAGGGCGCGGAAGCGGAGGCGGGGTCGAAGCCGAGGCGCTTCAGCAGGAACGGCATCAGCGATCCCGCCAGCGAGCCGAAGGTGACGATGCCGATCAGCGCGGCGCCGATGGTGACGGCCAGGAGCTTCCAGTACTCGCCGTAGTCGAACAGCCCGGTCTGCTGCCAAACGACGATGCGGATGATGCCGATCACACCGAGGATGGTGCCGAGCGTGATGCCCGTCGGCAGTTCGCGCAGGGCGACGCGCCACCAGTCGCGCAGCCGCACCTGATGCAGGGCAAGGGCACGGATGATGAGGGAGGTGGCCTGCGAGCCCGAATTGCCGCCCGAGCTCATCACCAGCGGGATGAACAGGGCCAGCACGATGGCCTTCTCCAGTTCATCGGAGAAGAACTGCATCGCGCTCGCCGTGAACATCTCGGAGATGAACAGGATGCACAGCCAGCCCGCGCGCTTCTTGATCATCTCCTTGAAGGAGATTTCGAGATAGGGCTCGTCGATGGCCTCCATGCCGCCCATGCGCTGGACGTCCTCGGTCTGCTCCTCGATCATGGCGTCGATCACGTCGTCGACGGTCACGATGCCGAGGACATGGCCGGTCGTGTCCACCACGGGCACGGCGAGGAAGTCGTACTTGGAGATGGTGCGCGCCACCTCCTCCTGCGGCAGGTTCGGCGGCACGGTGATCGGGGTGTAGGGGTTTGCGACCGACAGGATCGAATCGCCGGGATTGCCCGAGATCAGCCGACGCAGCGACACCGTGTTCACCAGCCGCCGGGTGCCGGGGGAGAGCACGTAGATGGCGTAGACGGTCTCGCGGCTGCGCTCCACCTCGCGGATATGGTCGAGGGTCTGCTGCACGGTCCAGTTGGACGGCACCGAGACGAACTCTGTGGTCATCAGCGCGCCGGCCGTGCCCTCGGGATAGGTGAGCAGGTGGTCGATGGCCACCTGCGCCTCGGGGCTGAGTGCGTCCCGAAGGCGCCCCTTGGCCGGCTCCTCGATCCAGCGCAGCACATCGGCGGCGCGGTCAGCGGACATCCCTTCGAGAATGCCGACTGCCTTCTCCTGCGGCAGCGCCTCGATGACCTCGCAGGCATCGTGAAACTGCGGCTGGTCCAGCACCTCCACCGCCCATTTTAGCGGCATATGCGAAACCACGCCGGTCGCTTCCTCGGCGGTCTTGCCATTCAGGAATTCGACGATGTCAGCGACGTGCTCGTGCCCGAGCCGCGATGCGATAGCCGCGTCGGTCATATGGGTGTGTCCCGGTTCGAGGGGATGTGCAAGCTGGATCGGCACTGTCAGAAGCAAGGTGCCGGTCGAGCCGACCCATATCGGATAATCGCCATTTGATACAAGGGGATGAAACGCGGCCGGGACAACCGGCCACGTTGCCCTTTCGGCACGCCTTTACGTCACCTGCTAAGACACTTGCCTCGCCGGCGCGAAGGCCGCCTCAAGTGGGGGCGAAGGTGCCGTCGTCGCCGAGAAGCTCGAGGCGCCCCGTCGCCACGCCGAAATAGGCGCCATGCAGCTTGAGGTCGCCTTCCGCAACCCGCTCGGCGACCCAGGGGAAGCCGGCGAGGTTGGCGAGGGAGAGCTTGACGCAGCATTGCTCGCAGAAGCGCTGGCGCTCGTCCGGCGGAAGCCTGGCGTCTTCGGCCATGAGCCGTGCCGGCTCGGCGATCTTCATCCAGTCGGCGACGAAATCCTCTGCGCCGGGAGGGGCGCCGTCGAGCAGGGCGTGGATGCCGCCGCACTGGGCGTGGCCGAGCACCACCACCTGCTTCACCTTCAGCACCCGCACCGCGAACTCGATGGCCGCCGAAGTACCATGATAATTGGCGTCGGGCATGAACGGCGGGACGAGGTTGGCGACGTTGCGCACGACGAACATCTCGCCCGGGCCGGCGTCGAATATCATCTGCGGATCGACGCGGCTGTCCGAGCAGGCGATGACAAGCGTTTCCGGCTTCTGGCCGCGCGCCGCCAGCCGCTCGAACAGCTGCTTGCGCTCGGGCCATGCCGTTTCGCGAAACCGTTGGTAGCCGGAGATCAGTTCGTCCACGCGATCGCTCCCTTCAGTTACGCGGCCACGGAAGTCTGAGCGCGCCTGACAAGTCAAGAGCATGCCGCGCGGAACCGGAGTTCGCCTTGCCACGTTCTCATCGCGACGCCTTGAAAACGTGTGGAGCCAAGGACATGCGCGGAATTCTACTTTGGATCATGGGTGTTCCGATCTCGGTTATCGTCCTCCTGTACCTCTTCAACTTCCTCTGAGGCTGGAGCTGGGCGTGGCGATTGTTGCGCCCAGCCCGCTGATTAATCGCTGCGCAGATGGCTTCCGAAGGGAGTCTCGTTGCGGCCGGGCGCGGGGGCGCGTACTGAAGTACCAAATTACCCTTTCGAGCCCTTGCATGCATCGCGTGCCGTTGCTGATGCAAATTTAGCCATTTGCAATTCGCTCTCCTGCCCAATCGATGGGCATTCACTCCAGCCGCGCTCTCGTGGGCAGAGGCCGGACTGGAGCGAGGTATTGCGTGGCGCCTGCCTGTCTGGCGCCGCCTGCCTTGGCACGCGCCTTGCTCACTCTCCACTGGTCGGCCCGCTCGGGCCGTCGGAATAGGGGAGAGAGCGCATGCTCGGTTTGCTGGGACGGACGACCAGGAGGGGATTCGGAGCGCTTGCCGCAGCCGCCGTCGTCGCGGGCACGATGGGTGTGGGCGCGGCACGGGCCGAGGACACCATCAAGGTCGGCATCCTGCATTCACTGTCGGGCACCATGGCCATCAGCGAGACCACGCTGAAGGACGTGATGCTCATGCTCATCGAAGAGCAGAACAAGAAGGGCGGCCTCCTCGGCAAGAAGCTCGAGGCGGTGGTGGTGGACCCGGCCTCCAACTGGCCGCTGTTCGCCGAGAAGGCCCGCGAGCTGATCACCAAGGACAAGGTCGCGGCCGTGTTTGGCTGCTGGACCTCGGTGTCCCGCAAGTCCGTGCTCCCGGTGTTCAAGGAGCTGAACAACATCCTCTTCTACCCCGTCCAGTACGAGGGTGAGGAGAGCGAGCGCAACGTGTTCTACACCGGCGCCGCGCCGAACCAGCAGGCCATCCCGGCGGTGGACTACCTCGCCAACGAGGAGAAGGTGGAGCGCTGGGTGCTCGCGGGCACCGACTATGTCTATCCCCGCACCACCAACAAGATCCTCGAAGCCTATCTGAAGTCCCGCGGCGTGAAGGCCGAGGACATCATGATCAACTACACGCCGTTCGGACATTCCGACTGGCAGACCATCGTCTCCGACATCAAGAAGTTCGGCTCTGCGGGCAAGAAGACCGCCGTGGTGTCCACCATCAATGGTGACGCCAACGTGCCCTTCTACAAGGAACTGGCCAACCAGGGCATCAAGGCGACCGACATCCCGGTCGTGGCCTTCTCGGTGGGCGAGGAAGAGCTCGCCGGCATCGACACCAAGCCGCTCCTCGGCCACCTCGCGGCCTGGAACTACTTCATGTCCATCGACACGCCCGAGAACAAGGCGTTCATCGAGAAGTGGCACGCCTTCACCAAGAACCCGAAGCGCGTCACCAACGACCCGATGGAAGCCCACTACATCGGCTTCAACATGTGGGTGAAGGCGGTGGAGAAGGCCGGCACGACCGATCCGGACAAGGTGATCGCGGCGCTGCCCGGCATCAAGCAGGCCAACCTCACGGGCGGTACCTCCGAGATGCTGCCGAACCACCACATCACCAAGCCGGTCTTCATCGGCGAGATCAAGGACAACGGCCAGTTCGACGTGGTGTGGAAGACCAAGGACCTGATCCCCGGCGAAGCCTGGTCCAAGTATCTGGACGGCTCGAAGAACCTCGTCGCCGACTGGGTCAAGTACAATTGCGGCAACTACGACACCACCACGAACAAGTGCCTGGGCGCCGCAGCGAAGTAAGCGGCTGCCATTGCGCGGGGATCATCGATCCCCGCGGCCTTCCCAAGGCTCTTCACGGTTTTCATCTCGACCTCTCGTACCGTCCCTCGGGGCGCCTCTCCCTCTCCCCGCAAGGGGAGGGGGAGCCCTGCTGCACTCCCGATAAGGGCCGCCGGCTTGTCCGGCCGTGCCGGAGCGGATGACCTGAATGATGCGGCTGCCCCCTTCCGTACCGCAGGCGAAAACCTCGCCCAGCACGCTGCGGACCCTGCTTCTTTCCCTTCTTGCCGTGCTGCTGGCCGGGCTTGTGGCTTCGATCCCCGCCCGCGCGCAGAGCCAGCCGGACATTTCCGGCATCATCGCCAAGTTCGGCAACGACAGCTATTCCGACACCTCTGATGCGATCGCCGCGCTCGCCACCTCGGGCAGCCCGCAGGCGGCCGCCGTGGTCGAGGCGCTGGCCGCCGGCAACCTGCTTTATGATCCGGCGAGCAAGGCCGTCTTCATCCGCACCCCCAGCGGCATGGTCGATCCGGCCTCGGGCGCCATCGTCGGCAGCGCGCCGGCCACTCTCTCGCCGGTGCGGGCCAACAACCGCGTCCGCCGCGCGCTCGATGCCGCGGCCGGGGCGCTCACGCTGCTCAATGCTGATCCGGCGAAACGGCTCGATGCCGCCGCCGCCGTGTTCAAGTCCCGCGATGCTGCGGCGCTGCCCACGGTCGAGGCGGCCATCGCCAAGGAAACCGTGCCGGCGGTGAAGGCCGCGCTGGCGCAGGCCCGCGCCGCCATCCTCATCGGCAAGGCCGACGCGCCGGAGCCGGATCGCCGCGCCGCCATCCAGCTTATCGCGGCGCGTGGCGATCAGGACTCCATCAGCCTGCTGCGCAGCCTGCCGGCGAATTCGTCTCCGGCCCTCAAGGCAGCCGCCGAGGCCGGCATCACCAAGGCCGAGGAAAGCCTCAAGTTCTGGGCCGTGGTGCAGAATGTCTGGTACGGCCTCTCGCTCGGCTCGGTGCTGCTGCTGGCGGCCATCGGCCTCGCCATCACCTTCGGCGTCATGGGTGTCATCAACATGGCCCATGGCGAGATGGTAATGCTCGGCGCTTACACCACCTTCGTGGTGCAGGAGCTGATCCGCCAGAAGGCGCCCTATCTGTTCGACTGGTCGCTCACCATCGCCCTGCCGCTGGCCTTCCTGTTCACCGCTCTGGTGGGCATCCTGATCGAGCGCACGGTGATCCGCTTCCTCTATGGCCGGCCGCTTGAAACCCTGCTCGCCACCTGGGGTGTCTCGCTCATCCTGCAGCAGGCGGTGCGGTCCGTGTTCGGCCCGACCAACCAGGAGGTGGGCGCGCCTTCGTGGATGTCCGGCGCGTTCCAGATCGGGCAATTGTCCATCACCTACAACCGGCTCTGGATCATCTGCTTCGCGCTGATCGTGTTCTTCACCCTGCTGCTGGTGCTGCGGCGAACGCCGCTCGGCCTTTACGTTCGGGCAGTGACGCAGAACCGGCGCATGGCCGCCGCCATGGGCATCCGCACCGGCCGCATCGATGCGCTGACCTTCGGCCTCGGCTCGGGCATCGCCGGCATCGCGGGTGTGGCGCTCTCGCAGATCGACAATGTGAGCCCCAACCTCGGCCAGGGCTACATCATCGACAGCTTCATGGTGGTGGTGTTCGGCGGGGTCGGGAACCTCTGGGGCACTCTGGTGGGTGCCTTCACGCTGGGCGTCGCCAACAAGCTGCTGGAGCCGTTCGCCGGCGCGGTGCTGGGCAAGATCCTGCTGCTCGTCTTCATCATCCTGTTCATCCAGAAGCGCCCGCGCGGCCTCTTCGCGCTCAAGGGCCGGGCGGTGGAATCATGAACCGCACCCGCATCATCGACCGCACCGGCGGCATCTTCCTCATCGTGGTGCTGGCGGCGGGCGTGCTCATCCCCGCCTCCAACCTGCTGCTCCCCGCCGGCAATCCCCTGCACGTGCCGGACTACATGATCCCGCTGCTCGGCAAGTATCTGTGCTACGCGCTGCTCGCCGTGGCGGTGGATCTGGTGTGGGGCTATTGCGGCGTGCTCTCGCTCGGCCACGGCGCCTTCTTCGCCCTCGGCGGCTATGCCATGGGCATGTATCTGATGCGCCAGATCGGATCGCGCGGCGTCTACGGCAATCCGGTGCTGCCCGATTTCATGGTGTTCCTGAACTACAAGGAGCTGCCCTGGTTCTGGGAAGGCTTCAACATCTTTCCGTTCGCCATGCTGATGGTGCTTGTGGTGCCGGGGGCGCTGGCCTTCGTGTTCGGCTGGTTCGCCTTCCGCTCGCGCGTCACCGGCGTCTATCTCTCCATCATCACGCAGGCGATGACCTTCGCGCTGATGCTCGCCTTCTTCCGCAACGACATGGGCTTCGGCGGCAACAACGGCCTCACCGATTTCAAGGACATCCTGGGCTTCCCCATCTCCGCGCCCTCGACGCGCCTGACGCTGTTCTTCCTCTCCGCCGTGGCGCTGGCGGCGGGCTATCTGCTCTGCCGGGCGCTCGTCACCTCCAAGTACGGCAAGGTGCTGGTGGCGGTGCGCGACGCGGAGAGCCGCACAAGGTTCCTCGGCTACCGGGTGGAGAACTACAAGCTCGTCGCCTGGGTGCTCTCGGCCATGCTGGCCGGTGTCGCCGGGGCGCTCTACGTGCCGCAGGTGGGCATCATCAATCCGTCCGAATTCGCCCCCGCCCAGTCCATCGAGATGGTGATCTGGGTGGCGGTGGGCGGGCGCGGCACGCTGGTCGGTGCCGCGCTCGGCGCACTCATCGTCAATGCGGGCAAGACCTGGTTCACCGGCGTGCTGCCCGAAGCCTGGCTGTTCGCGCTCGGCGCGCTGTTCGTGCTGGTGACGCTTTTCCTGCCCAAGGGCGTGCTTGGCCTCGCGGCCAGCCTCTCCGAGAAGTGGAAGGCCCGCCGGCCGTCCTCGGCCCCCACCCCCAGCGCGACCCCGGCGGAGTGAGCCCCATGAGCATGCTGACTCCCTCTGCCGACCCCTATGCCGTCAAGTCGCAGGGCGCGCTCTCGCTGGAGGCCGAACTCGGCTTCCTGAAGGAGGAGCAGCCCGCCCCGGACCGAATGGCCCTGACCTCGGCGCTGCTCTATCTCGACAACATCACCGTCTCCTTCGACGGCTTTCGGGCGCTGAACGCGCTCTCCCTCGTCATCGGCGAGGCGGAGATGCGGGCCATCATCGGCCCCAACGGCGCCGGCAAGACGACGATGATGGATGTGATTACCGGCAAGACCCGCCCCAATCAGGGCGTCGCCCTGTTCGCCGGCACCAACGACCTCACCAGCCTGGACGAGGCCGCCATCGCCCAGCTCGGCATCGGCCGCAAGTTCCAGACGCCGACTGTGTTCGACATGCATTCAGTGGAGGACAACATCCTCCTCGCGGTGAAGGCCGACCGTCGCCCCTTCTCCAATATGGAGTGGAACCCGAGCCGCCACGAGCGCGAGCGGGTGGAGGAACTGCTGGAGCGCGTGCGCCTGAAAGACAGCCGCTATCGCCGGGCCGGTGACCTCTCCCACGGGCAGAAGCAGTGGCTGGAAATCGGCATGCTGCTGGCGCAGGAGCCGCGCCTGCTGCTGGTGGATGAGCCCGCAGCCGGCATGACCGACCAAGAGACGGCGGACACCGCCGTGCTGCTGAAGGAAATCGCCAAGACCCGCTCGGTGGTGGTGGTGGAGCACGACATGCAGTTCGTGCGCGACCTCGACGTGAAGGTCACGGTGCTGCACGAGGGCTCGGTGCTGGCCGAGGGACCGCTCGACCAGGTTAGCGCCGACGAGCGCGTCATCGAAGTGTATCTGGGGAGGTGAGGCCATGCTGAAGGTGGAAAACCTCGACCTCTATTACGGCGCCGCCCACACCCTGAAGAAGGTGTCGGTCTCCGCCGAAGCGGGCAAGGTGACATGCGTGCTCGGCCGCAACGGCGTGGGCAAGACCTCGCTCCTGCGTGCCATCGTCGGCCAGCGGCCCATTGCCGGCGGCTCCATCACGCTGGACGGCAAAGAGATTTCGAAGCTCTCGACGCCCGACCGCGCGGCGATGGGCATCGGCTTCGTTCCGCAGGGACGGGAGGTGTTCCCGCTGCTCTCGGTGAAGGAAAATCTGGAGACGGGATACGCCCGCCTGTCCAGCAAGGAGAAGTATGTGCCGCAGGAGGTGTTCGACCTCTTCCCGGTGCTGAAATCCATGCTGCGCCGCCGCGGCGGCGACCTCTCCGGCGGGCAGCAGCAGCAGCTCGCCATTGGCCGCGCCCTCGTCACCCGCCCGCGCCTGCTGGTGCTGGACGAGCCGACGGAGGGCATCCAGCCCTCCATCATCAAGGACATCGGCCGCGCGATCTCCTACCTCAGGGACAAGGGCGACATGGCCATCGTGCTGGTGGAGCAGTATTTCGAGTTCGCCCGCGACCTCGCCGACAGCTTCATCCTGATGGACCGGGGCGAGGTGGTGGCAAGCGGTGACAGGAGTGGGCTGGATGGCGACGATGTTCGCCGCCTCATGGCGATCTGACGCCACGTCGGCTCCCCTCCCGCCCCAGCGCCAGCGCAGCGAAGGCCGTGTCCGCATCGCCGGTGCGCGGTTCGGCGCGGTGACGCGCGTCGCCGACCTTGCGGAGGGCGGGGCCATGCGCGTGCGGGTCCCGCGCGGCGGGCCGGGGCTGGAAGCCGTCCTCGTCAACACCGCCGGCGGGGTCTGCTGCGGCGACCGTTTCACGATCGAAGCCTCGGCCGGGCCGGGCGCGCACCTCACCGTTGCGACCCCGGCCGCCGAGAAGGTCTATCGTTCCGATGGGCCTTTGGCGGAGATTTCCGTGTCGCTGGCAGCGCAGCAGGGCGCGCGGCTGGAATGGTTGCCTCAGGAAACCATCCTGTTCGACCGCGCCCGCCTCAAGCGCCGCTACGCGGTGGACCTCGCGCCGGACGCCACCTTCCTCTCCTTCGAGGCGCTCATGCTGGGCCGCCTCGCCCATGGCGACGTGATGGGGGAGGGGCATCTTGAGGACCACTGGCGCATCCGACGCGGCGGCGCCCTGGTGTTCGCCGATGCCTTCCGCCTGTCCGGCCCCATCGGCGCGCTGCTGGAGCGGCCGGCCGTCGCGGGCGGCGCCCGTGCACTGGCGACGCTCCTCTTCATCGCGCCCGACGCCGAGGCGCGGCTGGAGGAGGCGCGCGCCCTCATGGAGAACGTGCCCTGCGAGGCCGGGGCCAGCGCCTGGAACGGCATTCTCGCCGTGCGCTGGCTCGCCCCCGACATCGGGACGTTGCGCCGCGCCGCAACCTCGTTTCTGATGGCTTTCCGAAAGGCCCCGCTCCCCCGCGTGTGGGCCACCTGATGCTCGTTCGAGGAGAGATGCCGTGCTGCTGACGCCGCGCGAGAAGGACAAGCTCCTGGTCGCCATGGCCGCCGAGGTGGCGCGCAAGCGCCTCGCCCGCGGCGTGAAGCTGAATCACCCGGAGGCGGTCGCGCTCATCACCGACTTCGTGGTGGAGGGCGCGCGCGACGGGCGCACCGTCGCCGAGCTGATGGAGGCCGGCGCCAAGGTGCTCACCTCGGATCAGGTGATGGAAGGCATCGCGGAGATGATCCACGACATCCAGGTGGAGGCGACCTTTCCGGACGGCACCAAGCTCGTCACGGTCCACCACCCCATCCGCGGCACCCCCTCCGAGACGGTCCCCGGCGAATTGCTGCCGCAGGAAGGCGACATCCACTTCAACGAGGGCGCCGAGCGGGTCCACCTCACCGTCGCCAACACCGGCGACCGGCCGATCCAGGTGGGCAGCCACTACCATTTCTTCGAGACCAACCCGGCGCTCGACTTCGACCGGGACAAGGCGCGCGGCATGCGCCTCGACATCGCCCCCGGCACCGCCGTGCGCTTCGAGCCCGGCGCGACGCGGGACGTGACGCTGGTGCCGTTCGGCGGCAAGCGCGAGGTCTACGGCTTCCGCGCGGCGGTTCAGGGAGGACTCTGACATGGCGGTTCAGCACTATTCCGGCGGCTGCCAGTGCGGCGCTGTCCACTATGAAGTGGATGTCGATCTCGATCGCACGGTGACCTGCAACTGCTCCCGCTGCCGGCGCGTCGGCGGCATCCTCGCTTTCGCTCCGGCGAGCGCCTTCACCCTCACGTCGGGGGAGGGCAAGACCACCGAATACCTCTTCAACACCGGCAAGATCCATCACCTGTTCTGCACCACCTGCGGCATCGAATCCTTCGCCCGCGGCACGGCGCCGGACGGCACCGAGACGGTGGCGGTGAACGCGCGTTGCCTCGACGGCGTGGATGTGAAGAGCCTTCACCCCATCGAATACGACGGCGCCAGCAAGTAATCCCCGGCCCGCATGCGCGAGATTTCAGGAGCGAGACCATGACCACCGGCCGCATGCCCCGTGCCGCCTACGCCCACATGTTCGGCCCCACCACGGGCGACCGGGTGCGGCTCGCCGACACTTCGCTGGTGATCGAGATCGAGAAGGATTTCACCGTCTACGGCGAGGAGGTGAAGTTCGGCGGCGGCAAGGTGATCCGCGACGGCATGGGCCAGTCGCAGGTCACGAATGCCGACGGGGCGATGGATACGGTCATCACCAACGCCGTGATCCTCGACCACTGGGGTGTGGTGAAGGCGGACGTGGGCCTGAAGAACGGGCGCATCGCCCGCATCGGCAAGGCCGGCAACCCGGACGTGCAGGCCGGCGTGGACATCATCATCGGCCCCGGCACCGAGATCATCGCGGGGGAGGGGAAGATCCTCACCGCCGGCGGGTTCGACAGCCACATCCATTTCATCTGCCCGCAGCAGATCGAGGAGGCGCTGGCCTCCGGCGTCACCACCATGCTCGGCGGCGGTACTGGGCCGGCCACCGGCACCTTCGCCACCACCTGCACGCCGGGGCCGTGGCACATCGCCCGCATGATCGAGGCGGCGGATGCCTTCCCCATGAACCTCGCCTTCGCCGGCAAGGGCAACGCCTCCCTTCCCGGCGCGCTGGAGGAGATGGTGCTGGCCGGCGCTGCAGCGCTCAAGCTGCACGAGGACTGGGGCACCACGCCGGCCGCCATCGACTGCTGCCTCACCGTGGCGGACGCGCTGGACGTTCAGGTGATGATCCACTCCGACACGCTGAACGAGTCGGGCTTTGTCGAGGACACCATCGCCGCCTTCAAGGGCCGCACCATCCATGCTTTCCACACGGAAGGGGCGGGCGGGGGCCACGCGCCTGACATCATCAAGGTGGCGGGCCTGCCGAACGTGCTGCCCTCCTCCACCAACCCGACGCGGCCCTACACGCGCAACACCATCGACGAGCATCTCGACATGCTCATGGTGTGCCACCACCTCGACCCCGATATCGCGGAGGATCTCGCCTTCGCGGAAAGCCGCATCCGCAAGGAGACCATCGCCGCCGAGGACATCCTCCACGACATCGGCGCGCTCTCCATGATGAGCTCGGATAGCCAGGCCATGGGCCGGGTGGGCGAGGTCATCATCCGCACGTGGCAGACCGCGGACAAGATGAAGCGCCAGCGCGGTTCGCTGCCCGGCGAGACCGACAGCGACAATATCCGCGCCCGCCGCTACATCGCGAAATACACCATCAACCCGGCCATCGCCCACGGCATGTCGCGGCACATCGGGTCGGTTGAAGCGGGCAAGCTGGCCGACCTCGTGCTGTGGACGCCGGCCTTCTTCGGCGTGAAGCCCGATCTCGTCATCAAGGGCGGCGCCATTGCCATGGCGCAGATGGGCGATCCCAACGCCTCCATCCCCACGCCCCAGCCGGTGCACTACCGCCCCATGTTCGGCGCCTTTGGGCGGGCGCGGACCCACACCTCGCTCACCTTCGTCTCGAAGGTGGCCATCGAGGATGGCCTTGCCGGGCGCCTGGGCATCGCCAAGGAGCTGGTGGCGGTGGAGAATACCCGCTCCGGCATCTCCAAGAAGAGCATGATCAACAACGACGCCACGCCCCACATCGAGGTCGATCCCGAGACCTACGACGTGCGCGCGGACGGCGAACTGCTGGTGTGCGAGCCGGCCGAAGTCCTGCCCATGGCGCAGCGTTACTTCCTGTTCTGAGCGAATATCGCCACGGCGCGGCGGAACCTTCGCCGTGGCTCCTCGTTGCAGCGGGTGTTGCAACCCGCTTCGTTTGAGGAGCCACACCCATGGCCGTCGTTCGTTCATTGACTAAGAAGCCGGCGAAGACCGCCGCCCTCGCTACCCCCACCGATCTCGACAGCGCCAAGGCACAGAAGGTGGCGGATGCCATCAATCGCGTTCTGGCCGACAGCTTCGTGCTGTACCTCAAGACCAAGAACTTCCACTGGCACGTCAGCGGCAAGCATTTCCGCGACTACCACCTGCTGCTGGACGAGCAGGCCGCGACCATCGAGGCCACCATCGACCCGCTGGCCGAGCGCGTGCGCAAGATCGGCTGCCGGACGGTGCATTCCTACGGCGAAATCCTGAAGCTCACCGGCCTCAAGGAGAACAACGAGCCCTACGCCTCGCCCGAGGCCATGTTCGCGGAGCTGATCGCCGACAACAAGGCGGCCATCAAGACCATGCGCGAGGCCCACGAGATCTGCGACGAGGCGGAGGACATTGCCACCGCCAGCCTGCTGGAAGAATATGTGGACGAGGCCGAGAAGCGCCTGTGGTTCCTGTTCGAGACCAACCAGAATCGGCAGGACAGCGCCACCTGAGCGCAGCCGGAACCCGCGAAGGCGGTGGGGCAGGGCGCTCGGGTGGCTGTACCGGAGTAACCCGATGATCCGCGCCACCACCGTCGTCCGCCGTCCCGCCGTCCGCCCGGAAAAGGTGGTGGACGAGATCACCCTCGATCACCACGCGCGCCACCGCCGCCGCTTCGCCTTCACGGCGGACGGCGGCCTCTCCTTTCTGCTCGACCTCGACAAGGCGACGGTTCTGGATGACGGCGACGCGGTGAAGCTGGAGGACGGGCGCCTCGTCCGTATCAAGGCGGCCGCCGAGGACCTGGTGGAGGTCACCACCGCCAATCCGCTGCGGCTGATGAAGGTGGCTTGGCACCTCGGGAACCGGCATGTGCCGGCGGAGATCACCGAAACCGCCGTCTATTTCGTGGACGACCATGTGCTGACCGAGATGGTGCGTGGCCTGGGCGCCGGCGTCGCCAAGGTGACGCGCCCGTTCCGCCCGGAGAAGGGCGCCTACGAGGCGGCGGAAGCCCATGGCGGGCACGAGCACCATGGACATGAACACCATGGTCACGAGCATCATGGTCACGAGCATCATGACCATGACCACGCTCACGGCGACGCGTGCGGGTGCGGCCACGATCATGCGCACCACGATCATTCCCATCATGACCATGCCCATCACGACCATAAGCACGAGCACGGCCACGAGCGCGGCCATGACCATGCCGCCGAAGGTCATGTCCACGGCCCGGGCTGCGGACACGACCACAAGCATGGCTGACCAGCCCGACCTGCTGCCCCTCTTCGCGTGGCTCTCGCCGTCGTTTCCGGTGGGGGCCTATGCCTACTCTCACGCCCTGGAATGGGCGGTGGAGGCCGGCGAGGTGAAGGACGAGGCAAGTCTTGCGGCGCAGGTGTCGGACCTGATGCGCCTCGGATTCGGCCGTTCAGACGGCATCCTCCTGGCCCACGCCTGGCGGGCGGCGACGGCGGGAGACGGGGCAGCGCTCGGCGAGGTGAACGCGCTCGCCGTCTGCCTCGCACCATCCGCCGAACTCAGGCTGGAAACCTGCCAGCAGGGCCGGTCCTTCCTCGATGCCGTTCGCGCGGCGTGGCCGTCCCCTGCGCTCGAGACCGCGGCGGGCGCTCTCTCCGGCGAGGTCGCCTATCCCGTCGCGGTGGGGCTGGCCGCGGCGGCGCACCGCATTCCGCTCGGGCCGACGCTCGAAGGCTTTCTTCTGGCACTGGTGCAGGCGCTGGTGTCGTCGGGCATCCGCCTCGCCCCGGTGGGGCAGACGGCGGGCACCCGTGTCGTCGCCGGCCTTGCACCGGCCGTGCGGGCGCTTGCGGCGGACATTCCCGCTCTGACGCTGGACGATCTCGGCACGGCCACCTTCCGCGCCGATCTCGGCAGCTTTCGCCACGAAACCCAATATACGAGGCTGTTCCGCTCATGAGTTCCGGCAAGAATCCCCTGCGCGTCGGTGTCGGCGGCCCCGTCGGCTCGGGCAAGACGGCGCTGATGGAGGCGCTGTGCAAGGCCTTCCGCGAGCGCTACGACCTCTGCGCCATCACCAACGACATTTACACCAAGGAAGATGCGCGGCTTCTCACCGTGGCCGGAGCGCTGCCACCCGAGCGCATCCTCGGTGTCGAGACGGGCGGCTGCCCGCACACGGCGATCCGTGAGGACGCCTCCATCAACCTGCGCGCGGTGGCGGACATGAACGCCCGCTTCCCCAACCTCGATCTGGTGCTTATCGAATCGGGCGGCGACAATCTCGCCGCGACCTTCTCGCCCGAGCTGGCGGACATCACCATCTACGTCATCGACGTGGCGGGGGGAGAGAAGATCCCGCGCAAGGGCGGGCCGGGCATCACGCGTTCTGACCTGCTAGTGGTAAACAAGACCGACCTCGCGCCCATGGTCGGCGCTGATCTCAAGGTGATGGAAGCGGACACCATCCGGATGCGGGCGGGCCGGCCCTACGTCTTCTCCTCCATCCGCAATGGCGTGGGCGTGGAGGTGGTGGCGGCCTTCATCGAGAAGGCCGGGGGCCTCGCCGGGGCGGCCTGAGCCGGCGGCTTCAGGCCGCCAGCTTCCTGATGGCTTCTCAGCTCTTGGGCTTGCAGGCGGTCTCGAACTTGGTGACGGCCGGGCCGATGCCGGAGAGCGGGATGGCCTGCTTGGCGCCCTTCACTTCGATGGTGAGGGTGCCGGAGGCCTTGGTGAGCGCCTTGACGTCCGTCATCTGGGTCGGCGCCTCCACGTTCACCGCGTCGCCTTCCTCCATGGCCACCGCCTTGCCGGGGAAGCTCTTCTTCACGCTGCCGGCGCTCAGCACGATGGCGGTCTGGGCGCCGCGCGTCAGATCCTTCGAGCCGATCATGGACTGGACGGTGATCGCAGACCCGTCCTTCTGGCAGAGGAAGAAGATCGCGGCCTTGTCGCTGTCGGGCACGCCGTACACCAGAGCGGCGGTGTCCTCGCTGTCCTGGATGTGCCAGATCATCTTCTCCGCCGGCTTCTCCTGCGCGGGAGCGGCGATGGCGGGGGCCGAGATGGCAACCAGAGCGGCGGCGGCGAGCACGGAACGAAGCATGTCAGGGTCCCTTTTGCGGCGGCGGATCATACCGGCTCGATCCAAAAGGGAAAGATGCCAGCCTGCCGTAAAGTTACCTGCGATCGGCCGGCGCGGGCATGGCGGTGAGGCAGGCGCGGCGGAAGTCCGGCAGCTTGGGCTTGGCCCCGGCAAGCGGATAGGTCTCGGTAGCACCGGGCAGGCGCACGACGAGATTGTCCGCGTCCGAGAAGAGGTCGAGAACGCGGCCGTCCAGCGCGACCGCCGCCTCCACCACCACCTTGCCTTCGGCTGAACCCCGGAAGGCGGAGGCCGCCAGCTCCAGATGTCGCTTGCCAGCGGCGAGGGAGAGGGCGACGCCGTCGCCCGCCTTCACCTTGCCAGACGCCACTTCCGCGGTGAACTGGATCAGCTGCGCGCCCGGCTGGCAGGAGACGGCGAACACCGGGTCGGCGGTGCGGGGCAGGCCGAAGCGCAGCACATAGGTCTCATCGACCTTGACGACCAGCCAGATCCGGGGGTCCGCCTTGGCCTCAGCCTTTTTGGAATCGGATTTTCCGCCGGTCTTGCCGGTGGATTTGGGGGCAGCCTCGCCCGAGACCGGCGCGAGCACACACGCTGCGGCTATCGCCAGGATCGCGCACCGGCCGTAGAACCATCCACCCATCACCACCGGGTCCTCGCCCCTCGCCGCACGATCGACAGGCTTGGTGACCGGCGGACGGACCTCCGATCTCCGAATCACAACTGTCGACTGGTGTTTGCTTCCCCCGCAGCCATCGCATATCACGGCCTCCGGCCGCCCGCGACATCGGGCAGGGAGCCCTGCGGCAAAAAATGTTGAAACCCCATTCCCATATGGCGCGTGACGGCGAACAGGACGCTGGCCGCCGCATGCGGCTCGACCGCCTGCTGGTGGAGCGCGGCCTGTTCGACAGCCGCGCCCGCGCCCAGGCGGCGCTGGCCGCCGGGCTGGTGAAGGTGGATGGGCTCGTGGTGGCCAAGGCCTCGGCGGAGGTCAGCGTCGGTGCGCGCATCGAGGCGGAAGACGTCCACGACTACGTGTCGCGCGGCGCGCTCAAGCTCGCGGCGGGCCTCGACGCCTTCGCCATCGATCCCGCCGGGGCCGAGGCGCTGGATGTCGGCTCCTCCACCGGCGGCTTCACCGAGGTGCTGCTGCGACGCGGCGCGCGACGGGTGCACGCGGTGGATGTGGGGCGCGACCAGTTCCATGCGCGGCTGAGGGACGATCCGCGCGTCCGCCTGTTCGAGGAAACGGACATCCGCACCTTCGATCCCGCCTTGGTGCCGGGCGGCTTCGACCTCATCGTCATCGACGTCAGCTTCATTCCGCTCGCGCTGGTATTGCCGGCCGCGCTCGCGCTCGCCGCGCCCGCCTCCCGGCTGGTCGCACTGGTGAAGCCGCAGTTCGAGGCGGGGCGCGCCTTCGTCCGCAAGGGCGTGGTGCGCGACGCGGCGGTGCGGGACGAGGTCTGCGCCAGGGTGGAGCAGGAGATCGCGGCGCTGGGCTGGCGCCTTCTCGGCCGCATCCCGTCGCCCATCGCGGGCGGCGACGGCAATCAGGAATATCTCGTGGGGGCGATCCGACCGTGACCGAGTTCCGCATCGAGCGCATGGGCGCGCAGGGCGATGGCATCGTCCGCGGCCCTTCCGGCCCCCTGTTCGCGCCCCTCACCCTCGCCGGGGAGCTGGTGCGCGGGGAGGCGGAGGGCGAGCGCATCCTCCTCGATGCCATCGTCGAGCCCAGCCCCGAGCGGGTGGAGCCCCCGTGTCCGCATTTCGGCCGCTGCGGCGGCTGCCTGCTCCAGCATTGGGAGCGCGCGCCCTATCTCGCCTGGAAGCGGCAGATGGTGGTGGATGCCCTCGCCCGCGAGGGGATCGAGGCGGACGTGGCCCCCGCCATCGATGCCCATGGGGCAGGGCGGCGGCGGGTGATCTTCCACGCCCGCCAGTATGGGGCGCGCACCGTGGTCGGCTTTGCCGAGCGGAAGTCCCACGCCATGGTGGCCATCGACGCCTGCCCCGTCCTGGCGCCGGGCCTCGACCAGGCGCTGCCCGCCGCCCGCGCAGTGGCCGAGGCGCTGGCGCCGCTGAAAAAGCCGCTCGATCTCCAGATCATCGCCACCGATACCGGGCTGGACATGGATGTGCGCGGCTCCGGCCCGCTGCCGCCCGCGCTCCTCACCGACCTCGCGGTCATCGCCGACCGCTTCCGCCTTGCGCGGCTGACGCGGCACGGCGAACTCGTCATCCAGCGTGAGCCGCCGCGCCTCGCCATGGGCCGGGCGCGGGTGGACCTGCCGCCGGCGGCCTTCCTCCAGGCGACGGCGGAGGGCGAGCGCGTGCTGGCGGAACGGGTGACGGCAGGCATGGCTGGCGCCCGCAAGGTGGCGGACCTGTTCGCAGGCGTGGGCACCTTCGCCCTGCGCCTTGCCGAGACCGCCCGCGTGTTCGCCGCCGAAAGCCATGCGGGTGCGCTCGCCGCTCTGCTCAAGGCCGGCCACACGCCGGGCCTGAAGGGCGTGGACGGCGAGACCCGCGACCTGTTCCGACGCCCGCTGATGGCGGCCGAGCTTGCCGCGTTCGATGCTGTGGTCATCGATCCGCCCCGGCAGGGCGCGGAGGCGCAGGCGCGCGAACTAGCGGCCTCGCGGCTCCCTCGCCTCGTCTATGTCTCCTGCAACGCTGCCACCTTCGCCCGGGATGCGGCGCTGCTCGTCGCGGGCGGGATGCGGCTGGAGGGCGTGGTGCCAGTGGACCAGTTCCGCTATTCCGCCCATGTGGAGCTGGTGGCGACCTTCTCGCGCTGAGCCGTCCCGGCGGGCCTTCCCGAGCGCGAGCTGGGCTTGCGCGGCGCTTTACGGTTTAATGCGGTGCAGCATCGAGGCTGCCCCACATGCTTTCCGACAACACCCCCTTCGGCGTCGATGGCGTCGAGACCCGCGCCGGCATCATGCCGGTGGAGGCGCGCGCCCTCGAAGGCAAGCGCCTGCGCTATTACGACTATTGCATGGTCGCCTTCGCGGTCATCCTGATCTGCTCGAACCTCGTCGGCGCCGCCAAGGTGTCGGTGGTGGAACTGCCGCTCATCGGGCCGTTCGTGTTCGGCTCGGCGGTGCTGTTCTTTCCCCTGTCCTATGTGCTCGGCGACGTGCTCACCGAAGTCTATGGCTATGCCCGCGCCCGCCGCATCGTGTGGGTGGGCTTCGCCGCGTCCGTCTATGCGGCGCTGATGACGGCCATCGTCGTCGCCATCCCGCCCGCGCCGGGCTGGACGGGGCAGGACGCCGTCACCAGCGTGTTCGGCCAGACACCCCGGATCTTCTTCGCCTCCATTCTTGCCTTCTGGTGCGGCGAGTTCGCCAACGCCTTCGTGCTGGCCTGGATGAAGGTGCTCACCGGCGGCCGGATGCTCTGGACCCGCACCATCGGCTCCACCATCGTCGGGCAGGCCGTCGACAGCCTCATCTTCTACCCGCTCGCCTTCCTCGGCGTGTGGGACACCCACCTCGTGCTGACGGTGATGGTCTCCAACTACCTGCTCAAGGTGGGCTGGGAAGCGGTGCTCACCCCCGTCACCTACAAGATCGTCGGCTTCATGAAGCGGCGCGAGGGGGTGGACGTCTATGACGTGGGTACAGACTTCACGCCGTTTCGGGTGAAGGTGTGAGGGAAGGCCGGAGGGACACTCCGGCCTGAAGCATCTCGCGATCCGAGGTCAGCGCGAGACCTCGCCGTGGCTGAGGATGTTCCGGTCACCGGCGCAGCCTTCGATGAAACCGGTGAAGGTCTTGCCCGCGGTGAAGGCCGTCAGCATCACCGCCGTCACTTCCTTGAAATTGGCCTTGGTGCGTTGGATGTGGAAATACTTCGAGCCGCAACGGCCGGCTTTGTCCATTTCCACGACGAAATCGGATGGGTCCGCGAAGACATTGAGAACCGTTCCTGCCGTCACGGTCAGTTGTTGAGCGCCGGCGGGCTGGCCGAGGCCGAAGCTGCAGGCGAGCACGATTGCGCAGCGCCAGACGTTTGCATGGGTCGTCATCTCGGTTTCTCCCTGGTTCAGGATTACTCGTCGCTGGTGAGATAATGGGTGATGGTGGTCAGGCTCGCGGTGGCGGCCGGCGCGGCATCGGCGAGGACGTAGTCGAGGATGAGTGGCAAGGTCGTGGACGCGCATTCCGCGTCTGTCTTGCAGACAGGTGCACGCACCACGGCCTCGCCAATTTCGCGCACCAGCGGCTCCACCGAGACGTATTGGCAGCCGGAGATGCCCGTCGCCCATTCCCAGCCCGGATTGGACGCGCCCGCCGGGAGTGGTGCGTGCGGCACGTGGCCCGTCGCGCTGCAGGTGGACTGCACGCCAGCCACCGCAAGCCCGCGACCGTCGCGCCGCCCGACCAGGGTGGGGCCGCCGCTGTCACCGCCCTGTCCGACCTGAGCAGCCGAGTTCAAGGTCAGCGTGTATCCGGTCGTGCTGATGTCGGAGGGGGTGAACTGGCCGCTGCGGTATGTTCCAAGGCCGGTCGCCTGCTGCGGCGGATTGCGCGGGTCCGCTTGCCCATTGGCGAGAAAGGCGCCGCTCGCAAATGTGCCGAAGCCTTGGCCATTCTGGATGATTTGGTCCGTTGTCTGAAGCCGCACGCCCGTCCAGCGATCCGGCGCCGTGCCCTCCGGCTCCGCGATGTAGGGCAGTATTCCCGCCACCGGGCCGAGATCGCCCAGGCCGAGATAGACCATCACGATGTCGCGGGCGGGCAGGGCGCCGGCGGCCAGGTTCCGGTTGACGGCGAACTCATAATAGTCGGACGCCTGCGCACTGAGCGTCGGATCCCAGGCGGCCGTGATCGTGACCTGATTGGCGGGAAACGCCGGCGAGCCGATATCGACGCCAGCGGTCGCACCGGCTGGCTCGTTTGTAATGCAGTGGCGGGCGGTGAGAACCCAGTAGCGGTTCAGTAGAATGCCGCTGCATCCGCCGTTGACGATGACGAGCCCCCGCGCCTTGCGGGTCGCCTCATCGAGCGGGTCGCCGTTCACGAGGGGCTGGGTGATCTCGCAGACGCGACCGTCCGATGTGTTCCAGCAGTTTTCGCCCCCCTGCGCATCAGCCCTGGGACACCCGATGAGGAGGATTAGAAGTATCGAGGCCGCTGTCGCCGTGATCTGGATCGATTTGGACAACATGGATCCCATCCTTCGCTGCCGTCTCGGGCGCGAATCCGGAGCGTTGCTTGCAAAATAGAGCAGAGAGTCAGGCCGCTTTTGCCCAAAAGACATTTTTGAACAAACGATGGCGCTCTGATCTGTCTTGACTGTCACCCCGCGCGGGATCATCCGCATACCGCAAATAGGGGACACCTTGCGTCATGTCAGAAACGCTAGGCGCGAAGATGCGACCGGAGGGAGATGCTTAGGATCAAAGATGGGTCGTGGGATCGCGACTGAGGGATAGCGTTCGCCGGCCGTGCGAAGCTGGCGCGCCCTAGGGGAGTCGAACCCCTCTCTCCACCGTGAAAGGGTGGCGTCCTAACCGATAGACGAAGGGCGCGCGGCCGTTCCGGGGTTTTGGCCACCGGAGAGGGCGTCCTTATAGGGGGCGGGCGGCTTGGCTGCAAGCCTGTGGGGAAATTATCCAAAGCCGCGCGCTGCTGCCCTGTGGGCAGAGGGCGCGGCCCGGGATCAGGTGGCCGCCGGCGGGAGGTTGCGGCGGCTCAAAAGCGGCGTGTCAGGCGCTCACCATTTGCCGGTGTTGGGCATGGAGGCCCACGGCTCGGCCGGGGGCTTGGGGCCGCCCTTCTGCAGCAGCTCGACGGAGACGTTGTCCGGGGAGCGCACGAAAGCCATGTAGCCGTCGCGGGGCGGGCGATTGATGGTGACGCCGGAGGCCATCAGGCGCTCGCACAGGCCGTAGATGTCCTCGACCTCGAAGGCGAGGTGGCCGAAGTTGCGGCCCTCGCCATAGGGCTCCTTGTCCCAATTGTAGGTCAGCTCGATCTCGGCCACGTTCTCCTGGCCGGGAGGGGCGAGGAAGACGAGGGTGTAGCGACCCTGCGGCACCTCCTTGCGGCGCACCTCCTTGAGCCCCAGCTTGTTGCAGTAGAAGTCCAGCGACTGGTCGATGTCGGTCACGCGGACCATGGTGTGCAGGAAGCGCATCGGGGGTCTCGTCCGTATGAGGGGCGCAAGCCGGCGGGCCGGCCGGAGTGAAGTAGCAGGTGACGTATGATCTATGAAGGCGATCTCAAGGGGGCGCAGCAGCGCCTCCGCGAACTTCTGGACGGGTCGGCGCGCGCGGTCGCCTTTACCGGAGCGGGCATCTCCACCGAATGCGGCATTCCGGATTTCCGCTCCCCCGGCGGATTGTGGACGCAGAACAAGCCTATTCCCTTCGACGTGTTCGTCGCCCACAAGGCCGCGCGCAACGAGGCGTGGCGGCGCAAGTTCGCCATGGAGGAGGCGTTCTCCGGGGCGCGGCCCGGCCGGGGTCACAGGGCACTCGCCCGGCTGCTGGGGCGCGGAAGGATCGCCGGCGTCATCACCCAGAACATCGACGGCCTGCACCAGGCCTCCGGGGTGCCGGATGACGCGCTGGTGGAACTGCACGGCAACGGCACCTATGCCACCTGCCTCGATTGCGGCGCGCGCTACGAGCTCGGCTGGGTGAAGGAGCGGTTCGATGCCGCCGGGGGCATCGCGCCCGATTGCCCGGAATGCGGCGGGCCGGTGAAGGCGGCCACCATCTCCTTCGGCCAGGCCATGCCCGAGCGCGAGATGGCGCGGGCGGATGCGCTGGCGAAGGTGAGCGACCTTTTCATCGTGATCGGCTCGTCGCTGGTGGTGTTCCCGGCGGCGGGTTTGCCGCTCAAGGCGCGGCAGAAGGGGGCCCGGCTGATTATCCTCAACCGCGAGCCCACGGAATTCGACGACATGGCCGAACTGGTGGTCCGCGACGAGATCGGCGACGTGCTCGCGCCCTTTGCCGGTGACGGGTGACAATGGCGCGCGAAGAGGGTGGGCGTTGCGCCATTCAGTTGCTATCCTACCTTCTCCGCGGCAACGGGTGCGCCGCCGCGCGTTAGTTTCGGGGTGGTCATGGGGTCTGACGCACTGGGGCTGGGGCCACGGACCGCCGGCTCGGAGGAGGGGACCGAGGAGCCCGCCGGGCTCGTCGAAGTCACCGGCTCCATCAAATGGTTCGACGCGTCGAAAGGCTACGGATTCATCGTGCCGGACGACGGAGGTCCCGACGTCCTCGTTCATGTGACATGCCTGCGCCGCGACGGCTTCCAGACCGCCATGGAAGGCGCCCGCGTGGTATGCGAGGCCATCGAGCGCACCAAGGGGCGGCAGGCCTTCCGCGTGCTCTCCCTCGATCTGTCGACCGCGGTCCACACCGCGCCGGCCTTGCCCCGGACCCGCGCCGTGGTGGAGCCCACCAGCGGCTTCGAGCGGGCCACGGTGAAGTGGTTCAACCGGCTGCGCGGCTTCGGCTTCCTCACCCAGGGCGACGGCACGCCCGACATCTTCGTCCATATGGAAACCCTGCGCCGTCACGGCCTGACCGAGCTGCGCCCCGGCCAGAGCGTGCTGGTGCGCTACGGCGACGGGTCCAAGGGCCTGATGGC
Organism: Xanthobacter aminoxidans; assembly: GCF_043193615.1. Lineage (NCBI taxonomy): Bacteria > Pseudomonadati > Pseudomonadota > Alphaproteobacteria > Hyphomicrobiales > Xanthobacteraceae > Xanthobacter > Xanthobacter aminoxidans. The sequence continues at coordinate 1,208,078 of NZ_JBAFUS010000002.1, forward strand.
TGCGGAAGTGAAGGCCGACGGCGGCCCCAGCGGGAACAATTGATGAGCCAGATTCCGTCGCGGGCTGCCCTGGCGGCCAAATTCGCGCTTGCGTTCACCCTCGCGTTTCCGCTTGCAGGGCTGCCGGGCCTCGCCCGCGCGGCCGAGGCCGAGTGCGCCCAGATCAAGATCAATCCCAACCCGGTGCTGGACCCGCTGGAGATCGTCACCGCCAAGGGCGTGCTGGCCTTCCAGGTGGAGGTCGCGCGCACCAACGAGCAGCGCACCCAGGGCCTCATGTGCCGCAAGACGCTGCCCGAGCGGGGCGGCATGCTGTTCGACTTCAAGGTGGACCAGCCGGTCTACATGTGGATGAAGAACACCCTCATCCCGCTGGACATGGTGTTCATCCGTGCCGACGGCTCCATCGCCCGGATCGCTGCCATGACGCCCCCGCTCTCCACCGAGACAATCTCCTCCGGAGAGCCGGTGCGCGCGGTGCTGGAGATCGGCGGGGGCGAGGCGCGCAGGCAGGGCTTGAAGGCCGGCGACAAGATTGCCCACCCCATGTTCCCTGCCAAATAGATTTCCGGCCAAACAGGTTCACGGCGAAATAGGGGGAGCTCCCCTATTTCAGCGTCAGGTAGCCCAGCAGCCCTCCGGCGAAGATGTAGAGGGCCGGATTGACCTTTTTCCCGATCATCTTCGGCCCGAAATAGACGAGGACGAACACCGCCACGGCGATCAGCGTCGTCTCGGTGCCGGTGATGGCGGTGCGCGCCACCGCGACCGTGCCGGCAGCCATCAGCCCGACGACGATGGGCGCCAGCGCCATCTGCAAAGCGAGCCGCCAGGGCGAGCCGTCGAAATGATTCCACAGGCGGGAGGAGCCGAGCGCCAGAACGGACGCCGGCAGGAAGAAGCCGGTGAAGGCGAGGAACGCCCCCAGCGTGCCGGCGACGTGATAGCCGATGACGATCACCATCAGCATGTTCGGCCCCGGGGCCACCTGCCCGAGGCTGTAGATGTCGCGGAACTGGCTGTCGGTCAGCCAGTGGTGGGCATCGATGGTCAGCGCCTTCATCTCCGGCAGCACCGCCGTGCCGCCGCCGATGGCGAGAAGCGACAGGAGCGAGAAGACGCCGAGGACGCTGAGGTCGGTGTGCGGATTGTTCATGGCTCGTCGACCTCTCCGCGGCCGGGACGGTAGATGAAGAGGGCCAGGGGCAGCACGGTGAGCAGCACCAGCACCAGCGAGACGTGGAGGAAGCTCACCAGCACCACGGTGATGAGGATGAGCAGGATCTCGCGCAGGTGCTCCAGCTGCTTGTGCCCGATCTGCACCGTCACCGCCGCGAGCAGACCCACGGCGGCGGCACCGATGCCGGCGAGGATGGCGTGCATGGCCGGATTGCCGTGGTTCGACACGTAGAAGATGCCGAGCGCGAACACGAGCAGGCCGCCCGGCAGCGTCATGCCGAGGAAGCCGGCGATCGCGCCCACCGGACCACGCAGCCGGTCACCGACGATGACACTCATATTGGTCGCGTTGAGGCCGGGGAGGGCCTGGGAAATTTCCAGCGCCGTGAGGAACTCCTCCTCGTCCAGCCAGCCCTTTTCCACCACCAGCGCGTTGCGCAGATAGGCGACCACGCCGCCGCCAAAGCTGATGCCGCCGATGATGAGAAAGGTGATGAAGATTTCCAGGATGGAAACCTGCGCTGCGGCCGCGCCTTGCGGGGCGCCGGGCTCGGGAGGTGGGGCTGGGATCGGCGGCTCTTTGACGCTCATGGATTTTCGCCGGGAGGGTGAAGGTGAGCGGGCCGGTTCGGCCCGCCATGATCCCTATTCGGAGTGCGCGACTTCCTTGGCACCGATGCCATAGACCATGGCGGTCTTGGTGGTGCCGAGCTGCACCCATTCGGGCGCCATGTTCTGAACGTCGCGGAAGAAGTCCTCGGAGAGGCGCTTCGCCTTGTCGTTGACCTCGCTGTAGTGATCGAACTTCGCCTGGAAGGCGAATTCCCCCACCAGCGACTGCTCGGACGCGCGATTGCGCCAGATGGCGATGGTCGCCTTCGCCTCGTAGCCGTGGCCGAAATCGAAGTGGCCGGGGTCCACCTGGATTTCTTCCACAGCCATGCTGTTCACGAGGTCGATCTGGGAATCCCCGTCCGCATCCACCGCCGACATGGAGGGGAATATGGACATGATGTTCTTCAATGCCGGGCTCAGCACGGCACCGAGCGACGTAATGATGCAATTGTGCGAATAGAGCGAGCGGATGCCGCCCAACTCTTCCTTGAGGGGAAGAATTTCTTCCTTGAACTTCACCTGGACGGCGCCGGTGATGCGGGGGGCCATCTCCACCGCCGTCGCCTTCTCGCGATCCGGGCTGCGGTACTTCAGGGCAAGTTCATGCTCCGGGCGCGGCCAGCCGTCGTCGTAGAAGGTGCGCTTCCGCAGGATGAAGGAGTTGCGGTAGAGGTCGAAGTCCGGGGTATCATAGAACAGCACTTCGCGGACCTGCCGGTGAAAGGCGTCCTTGTTGGTGACCACGCCCACCCCGTGCTTCTTGGCGACCGCCTTCACTTCATTCCAGTAATCCTCGAAACGCTTGGGCGAGTAGAATTGCTGCGGCCGGAGCAGAATCTTGTATTCACGATAGTGGATGTCGAGCATGGCGTCGTGCTCACTTTGCGGAACGTCGGATTCGTTGGGACCCCAGAATCCGATAAGGCGCACACCTTCCGTCGCCTGCGACCGGATGTCTACTGCCTCGCCATGTCCTGCCCGCAACCGGGCACCGGCGACGTTCCGAAACTGTTGCGCGAACGTCACATCGCACGCGTTTGCGTCCGATTTGGGCGGATGAACCGCTCGAATAGTATTGCGTGCCCTTAAATTGGGCTAACGTTGACGCCGCTTCGGCTTCAAGGACCCGGACAAGGGATACCGGTCATCCTCGAAGGTCCCGAGCGGCGCCTGGTATTGATCCCCGCACCGCTAAGGTCGTGACACGCTGCCGTTAGCATTCCCCAGTTGATGCCTCTGCACTCCGGGCCGTTGTCCGAAGTGTCCACGATGTTCGCGCCCGTTCGCGGGCCGTGCAGTGATCTCGTCCAGGGCCTCGACGCCTTGGACCGAAAAGAGAGCGGCGCATTAGCGCCTGAGGAAGCGCCAGCGATGAGCCCCGCCGTTGGGACGGCGGTCGTGGGCTCCGCCTTTCGGAGGAAAAAATGACGACATTCGCAAGAATGGCGGCCGTAGCCGCTTTGTCTGCGGCAGCCTTGCTGCCCGAATCCCTGCCCGCACACGCCGGTTCCGTGACCCAGCCGGGTGAAACGGTTGGTCTGGCTGCCGGCGCGCCGCTGCCGGAAGGCGTATATGCCGTGAATACGGCTGACTATGGCTGCCGCAATACATCCCCCGACAGCACCTGCGTCGGCGTGGATATTCCCGTTCTGGCCTGGGCCACTCCGGTATTCCTGTTCGGCGGGCGGCTACAGCTTCTGACTGCCGTGCCGGTTGTCGGCGTCGGCGTGCAGAACGGAGACTATACTTCCGGGTTCTATAACCCGTTCTTCGCCGCTCAGGTCGCCTGGGATCTGGGGAACGGCTTCGGCTTCAGCTACATGGCCGGCTTCTATCTCGGCGTGAATACGGGGGTGGCCTTCGATTCAACCTCGTTCAACCAGCGTTTTGCCCTCAGCTACACGGCGGATGGCTGGAATCTGACGGCAAACGCCATCTGGGGCATCCAGGCAAATGGTGTGAGCAATACGATCAACCCGAACTTCCTGAACGTCGATCTGACCGCCACCAAGAAGTTCGGCAAGTTCGAGATCGGCCCGGTGGCCTATTACTCCACCGACCTGAACAATCCCATCCCATTTTACCAGAAGCAGAGCCAGTTCGCGATCGGTGGCCTTGTCGGCTACGATTTTGGTCCTGTGATCCTGCAAGCTTATCTCACCACCGACGTCTATGAGCAGAACTACGGTGGCAACGATACACGCCTGTGGGGCCGCATCATCGTTCCGCTCTGGAACCCGCCTGCGTCGACCCAGCAGACCGCGCTGCTGCACAAGTAGAGCTCGTGAAGCGGCCAGACCTCCTCACGAGGGAGGTCTGGCCATGAGCGAGGCCGGGCCTCCATCCAGGGGCGGCGCGGCCGATCCGCCTCCGTGACCCGAGACGCTGACCCCCTTCGTCGCAGAACGGTCGGCGAGCCCTCGCGCGCGGGGGCGAGGTCGTGCCTGTGCCCCACCTGGTCCCGGCGACCTATTTGGGCTCCAGCGTCTTGCCGATGGAGGTGAAGAACGTCTCCGCGTACCAGCGCATCTCGGCTTCGATGTCCGGCTTGCCCGCAAGCTCGCACTTATCGACGAGACCGCTCACGCGCTCGAACATGTCGGCGATGAAGCCGTCCGGGCGGTCCTGCTGCCCGGCGAGCTGGGTGACGATGTCGCGCAGGATGTAATGCTGCACCATGGTGTGGGCCTGCGTGGTGCCCACCGCCTTGAGCATCGAGCCGAGCCACTCGGCAAGCTCCGTATCCGAAGCCATTGCAATCGTCCTTTCCCAAAATCCCGCCCGGCGGCGCAATCCTGCCGCCTGAGCCTGGTGCCGCGAGACCATCCCGGAGCCGGGTGAGTCGCATCCACCCGGTGCCGTCACACCGCCCGGGAAGATTAGCCCTCACCCGGCTTTAGCGGAACAATCGGGGAAGCGGGGGCGTTGCAGCTCTAGTCAGCGAAGCAGCAACAGGAGCACACAGATGCCGCGCAATGTCCTCTACGGCGTGATCGCGATTCTCGTCGTGGTTGGTGGGGTGTTCGCCTATCAGGCCTATGAGCGCGACCGGAACACCATGCAGATCGAGATCGGCCCCAACGGGGTGAAGGTCGATCCGCCCGGCCGCTGAGCCTGCGGCGGGGAAGGGCGGCGGAGGGTGGTCGGAGCAGCAGGATTTGAACCTGCGACCCTCTGCTCCCAAAGCAGATGCGCTACCAGGCTGCGCTATGCTCCGACATTCCGCCGAACGGCTTCGTTGCTACATTTTCAGGACGGGGGGCGCAAGGGGCGGGGGACACGTTACGAGAACGCATGGTGGACGAACGGGGCGGTTCGTGACGCAAAGTCCCGAAGACGTCCCGGAGGTCATTCTGGCCCGGATCCAGCAGCGCCACGGAGCGTCCGAAGATCACGCTCCGCGTGCAATGCCTGTTAAGGCTTCGTGGGCGATGGGCTTTTCGGGGCGGAGGTAGAAGTGGCTCCCTGAGCAGGACTCGAACCTGCGACCATTCGATTAACAGTCGAACGCTCTACCAACTGAGCTATCAGGGACCGTGGGTCTCGCGACCGAGGCCGGCGATATAGCAACCACATCGCCGCTTGTGAAGCCGTAACACGCGCTTTTCCGGGGGAAGTTGCCGCACTGGCGCGCAAAGTGGCGCCGGTGCTGGATTTTCAAGCGCGCAGCAAATCGCCTTCCGGACCGGACTCTGCCGTGCCGCTCACGCTGGAGCCGGCATTTTCGCTCTCGTGGGCGAACTGGGCGAAATAGAATCCGTAGTAGCGACCGCGACGGGCGATCAGCTCGTCATGGGTGCCGCTCTCCACCACGCGGCCGCCCTCGATCACGCAGATGCGGTCGGCACGCACCACGGTCTGGAGGCGGTGGGCGATGACGATGGTGGTGCGCTCGTGGGCGAGTTCCGCCAGCGCCTTCTGCACCTCGGCCTCCGATTCGGAATCGAGGGCGGCGGTGGCCTCGTCGAGGAGCAGGATGGGCGCGTTCTTCAGGAAGGCGCGGGCGATGGCGATGCGCTGGCGCTGCCCGCCGGAGAGCTGCGCCCCGTGCTCGCCCACGAACGTGTCGTAGCCGTGCTCGAAGCCCATGATGAAGGGATGGGCGTGGGCCGCCTTGGCCGCCGCGACGATCTCGTCCTCCGATGCGCCGGGTCGGCCGAAGCCGATGTTCTCCCGGACGGTGCCCGAGAACAGGTAGACGTCCTGGCTCACCAGGGCCACCGAGGCTCGCACGGAGGTGCGGGAGACGGTGCGGGTGTCGACGCCGTCGATCAGCACGGCGCCGGACTGGGGATCGTAGAAGCGCTCGATCAGATTGATGATGGTGGTCTTGCCGCCGCCGGACTGGCCGACCAGCGCCGTCGTCCGGCCGGGCTCCGCCACCAGATCGAGGCTGCGCAGCACGTTCTCGCCGGGGCGATAGGCGAACACCACGTCCTTGAACTCCACCCGGCCGCGGGGGCGGGGCAGGGCACCGACACCGGGGGAGTCAGCGTCGGGCGCGGGCGCATCGAGCAGATCGAACAGCATGCGCGCGCCCATCACGTGGCTGACAAGCTCCACATGCAGGCGCGACAGCCGCTTGGCGGGCTCATAGGCCAGCAGCAGGGCGGTGAGCACCGAGAAGAACTGGCCCGGCGAACGGCCGAGCTCGATCACATTGTATCCCGCGTAGAGAATCACGCCGCCGATGGCGAGGCCGCCCAGCGTCTCCATCAGGGGGCTGGACTTGGCCTGGGTGCGCACGAGGCGGTTGGCGTTGATCTCCACGTCGTCGATGAACTTGTGGGTGCGCTCCCGCATCACCGGCTCAAGCGTATAGGCCTTCACCGTCCGGATGCCCTGGAACACCTCCATGACGATGGAGGACAGCTTCACGCCCGAGGTGAAGCCGGTGGTGAAGATGGTCTTGGCCTTCTTGATGAGCTTGCGCGTGCCCAGCACCGCCGCCGGCATCACCACGAGGGCGATGATGGCCAGGAAGGGATCCTGCACGAAGGCGACGCCGGCCAGCATCACCAGCGAGAGGAAGTCGCGGCCGATGCTGGTGACGATCAGGTCCAGCGCGCCGCGCGCGCCCGCGGCGCCGGCGGTGAAGCGGGTGGTGATTTCCGCCGTGTGGCGATGGCCGAAATAGGCGGCGTCCTGAAGCATCAGCCGGTCGAAGGCGCGCTTCTGGTTGTCCGCCACCACCCGGTTGCCGATGCGGGCCATGGTGATGCTCTGCCCGTAGGCCGAGGCGCCCTTGATGATGGAAAGCACCATCACGATACCGGACACTGCCCACACCGCCGCAGGGGTGGGATGCACGAAGATGGCGTTGACGGCATCGTTCATCAGATAGGCGAGGCCGGCCGTGCAGGCGGCCATGGTGCCCATGAAGACGAAGGCCAGCACATAGCCCTTCCAGTGCTTGCGGCCATCGGACAGGAGGAGGCGCCGCAGGACGGCATTGGTCTCGTCCGAAGAGGGCGGAGGCCCGTGGCGCTGGGCGGCTTTCGCGTTCATGTACATCTCCGGCGGCGTCCGGATGCGGGACCGCTTCGGTGTCCCCATGAACTGCCAGCAAGAGGCTAAGTCAACTTTCCGGCCCGAGAGCATGCTGCAGCGCAGCGCCGCATATGGGGCAGAAGCTCGGTCATTCCAGGAGCTTCCATTCCGGGAGCTTCGCGGGAACTGGAGGCCACGGAGGGAATCGAACCCCCGTACACGGATTTGCAGTCCGCTGCGTAACCACTCCGCCACGTGGCCTCACGAGCGCGTGTTCTTAAGGCGTTCGCCCAGACCGCGCAAGCACCGGTTCGGATTGTCCCCGTCTTCGCAAACGCGGTGGGTCAGCGCAGGGCGTGCCGCAGGAGCCGGCGGGCGACACTGGTCAACGGCCCGGCGAGCGTCGCCTCGATCAGCGGTCCCACAAGCCTGATCCGCATCTGCACACTTTTCTTCATGTGGGGCGCTACCGTTTTCAGGTCGTCCCAGGCGCGCAGGGCGCGGGCGAAGTCGGCGGCCTTCGAGGCCTGCAGAAACTCGCTGCGCAGGATGCTGGTGAAGCGGGGAGCAATCACATCCCGGCCCCAGAAGAGCCCGAGGCGGGGTTCGTCCGGATGAGCCTCAATGAGCTTGTGGAAATAGATCATCCGCGAGCGCCCCATGCGGGCGCTGAAGGACGTCGATTCCGGATAGATGCGCCACATGGTGACGGACTTGTCGAGATAGCAGCTCTTCACGCCCATGGAGTACAGGCGGACGAACAGGTCGTCGTCCTCGTAGCCGGACAGGCGCTCGTCGAACAGGCCGGCGTCAAGCATGGCCTGCCGGTCCACCAGCGAAGCGCCCGGCAGGATGAACATGTCGTGTTGCAGGCACTGCATCAGGGACCGCTTGGGATGCGGCGTGGGGACCTGATCCAGGCAATGCTCTGTAATGAGACGGCCGTTCCGGTCGATCTGGTCGAGGTTGCCGTAAACCAGACCGAGTCGACGAATCTCGGCGTCGGCGAACGGCTGGTGAAGCGCCGCCAGATGATCCTCGTACCAGATGTCGTCCTGATCCAGCAGCGCGATGTGGGAACACGTGGTCGAGCGAATGGCCAGATTGCGCGCGGACGACTGCCCGCCATTCGGCTTGTGCAGCAGGCGCACGGGATGATGACGCGCGATCTCCTCGACGATGGCGGGGCCCTCGTCGGTGGAGCCGTCGTTGACGACGATCACTTCATCAGCCGGTCGGGTCTGGCCCAGTACGCTGTGGAGCGCCGCTTCAATGAACGGCGCGCCATTATAGAGTGGAATGACCGCAGCAATCCTAATCGACAATCGGCGGCTTCCTCGTCAGCGCTCGCATCGGCGAACCATTGGCCCACCGCCCCTTTTACCCAAGGGAAGAATGTGCGTCGAGGGGGGCAGGTGGTTCCGAGTACCGCATCGGCCGGTTTCGTCGGGTTCAAAGTGCTTTCCAGCACGTCCCGGAAAAGGGGCGCGCCGTCACAAAATGGAATCACCACCGCTGCGGTTGCGGCGAGGCTCCGCACATGACGCAACTTCCAATTGAGCATATAGATCGCAGCGTCCGAAGGTATCGAAAGTGGTAAATGGCGGCCAAAGCACATAAATCTGAGGCGAAATCTCTCCAGCGCGCCGGGCGTTACTAAGTCGCAACATTTTCAGCTATCGACACAAGCGTGGAGTGCCCTATACCGGTACCGCCCAAAGGGCTGTCAAATCGGGGGCTGCCATGAGGATTCTTCACGCCACGTCCATCGCACTGGTGTCCGCCTTCACCCCATGGCTAGCAGGATCGGCATGGGCCCAGTCCTGCCCCGCAGCCTGGAACTCGTCATCGGTCTACACGGCGGGCGCGCAGGCCAGCGAAAACGGCATCATCTACCGCGCCAATTGGTGGACCCAGAATCAGGACCCCGCCACCAACAATGGGGGATCAGGCACCGGGCAGCCGTGGACCCAGTCCGGATCGTGCTCCAGTTGCACCGCTGTGCCGCCGGTCCCCAAGGGCCTTGCCGCGTCCGGCACCACCGGCAACGCGACGACGCTGACATGGACCCCGGTGACGGTCGCGAACTGCACCATATCGGGCTACCAGATCTATATGAATGGCACCCTGACGACGACCTCGTCCGGCGCCAGCGTGACGGTGTCGGGCCTGACGCCGCTCACCTCCTACAGCTTTGCCATTGCAGCGGTGGATTCGGTCGGTGCGTCGGCCAAATCGGCGCCGGTCACCGTCACCACCCTCAGCGGCCCGCCGCCCAGCACGGCCAGCACAGGGACGATCAATTTCCATCTGCTGCTGGGTGTCGGGACCGCCCAGGACTCGCTCACCCTCACGGGTGGGAATTACGACGACCTGATCATGTCGAATATCGTCGCCGGCGTGCTGCTGGGCCACCTCATCGATGAAGGCTTTCCCGGCATCCAGTACAACAAGGATTATCTCTACGGATCGATCTTCGCCCAGCTGCTTCAGGAAAATATCGCGACCCAATACTATAAGTCGAGCAGCGACCTCATTGATCCGAATGCAAACCAGCAGGCGGTCATGGGCGTCGGCCAGGGCGGCCCGTACCAGATCAACAACTATGCCGCCGACATGGTCTCCGGCAGCTACCAGCCCAAGGGCCATTCGCTCATAAATTATGTGGCGATCCAGAAGAACATCGGCTTCACCATGGCCAATGCGGCCACACAATACACCAAGGCGACGCCGGCCTCCTTCAACAACAAATACTATGGCCCGGCCCTGGTGGCGTACTTCCACTACAACGACCTGGTTGCCCTGAACGTCACCGGAAAGGGCGCGGGAGGGTGGACCACCCCGTGGGAGCCGGCCTTCGATACGGCGCTGAAGAACTTCACGACGCTGCCGAACAGCTTCCTCGATGTGATCCTGAACGTCGCCTACAATCAGGGCTTCTACGGACCGCTCGTGTCCCGCTACAGCAATCTCGGCGCCACGGCGACGGCCGCGACCGTGACATCGGTGAACAGCTATAGTTCGGCCTGGGGAAGCTCGGATACCTACGTTCAGTATCCGTATCAGGTTCATTATTACCTGGACCAGCTCTACAACAACCCGGTCCCGACCACGAGTCCGACCCTGAAGACAACGCCCACCAACAGCGTCGTCTTCAACATCAGCGCGCTGGCCAACGTTTTCTCGAGGGTTGCCCAGACCCTGTCCTATTCCAACGGCACCAACCCCGCGCAGTTCTACACCGCAGCGCAGGCGAACGCGGCGTTCTCGTCGGCACTGACCAAGCTCAAGGTCGCAAGCTCGGCCAAGCTTGACCTGAGCAAGGCAACCGCCCGGGCGACCATCTTCTCGGTCATCGACGCGGCGCTTGCCAACCTCGAAGCCGCGAGCGGCATGAAGTTCATCAGCACCACTGACAAGCAACTCTGATGCACGCCGGGAAGGCGGGGGGCGGGTTCTCCCGCAGGCTCCGCCTTCCGCTCAGCTGTTGCCGTAGGGGATGATGCGCGTGGTGTCCTCGCCCTTGTGGAAGGCGATGGCGAGGCGGAAGCTGTGCGCCATCCGCTCGGCATGGGCGATGGCCTGCTGGGCCGCATCGGGTGGCAGCACCTCAAGGGCGGTCGGGCGGAACAGGGCGAGCCAGCGCGCGAATTGCGGTTCGCCCGCATCGCTGCCGAGCGCCAGGTGCGGCGGCAGGGGGCGGCCTTCGTAGCGGCCGGACTTCAGCAGCACCGAGGACCAGAAGTCGCACATCTTGGCGAGATGGACCGGCCAGGCCTCGTCGGCGATGCGACCGCCGAAGATCGGGCCGAGCAGGGCGTCCTTTTGCACGCGCGCATAGAAGGTATGGACCAGACGACGGACCGCTGCTTCGTCGAGCCCCTCGGGCTGCGGTTCCTGCGATGCAGGCGGGGAGGGGGTGTTGGTTGCCGTCATGCGTCGCGCCTCCTCGGCTGCGGCCGGTGCGCGGGTCGATCCGCGCGTTCGTCAGGGTTGAGGACACTCCCGCCGCTGCCGGCCGGGAACCATGCGACTTGCGGCCACATGAGCCCGTCCGCGCAGCCGCCGTTCCCGAGGGGCGCCTTGCAAAAGGGGCGGCAATATGGCTCTTGAGCCCGACGGCACGGGACACGCCTCCGCTGAGCGCCCCGGGCCAAGGGGATGGCCGGAGACGGGAAAATGATCGATTACGTCGAGCTGCGCCGCGGCATGGTGGATAGCCAGGTGCGCACCAACAACGTCACCGACCCGGGCATCGTCGGTGCGATGCTGGAAATCCCCCGCGAGCTTTTCGTTCCGGCTCAGCTCAAGTCGCTCGCTTATATCGACGACGACCTCGCTCTGACCTCCGGCAGCCCGACCCGCTACCTCGTCGAGCCCATGATCCTCGCGCGCCTCATCCAGGAGGCGGACGTGCAGGAGCATGACCATGTGCTCGATATCGGCGGCGGCACCGGCTATTCGGCCGCCGTTCTCTCCCGGCTCGCCCAGCAGGTGGTGGCCGTGGAAGAAGATGCCGGCCTCGCGGCCACAGCCACAGCCACGCTCGCCGAGATCGGCGTCGCCAACGTCGCGGTGATGCAGGGCCCGCTGAACGCGGGATGGAAGGCGGAAGCCCCCTACGACCTCATCCTCCTCAACGGCTCGGTGGACGAGGTGCCGGTCGCCCTGTTCGATCAGGTCAAGGAAGGCGGACGCCTTGTCGCCGTCGTTGGTCACGGCGGGGCGGGCAAGGCCTGCGTGTTTACCAAGGTGGCGGGTTCCGTGAGCGAGCGGGTCGCCTTCAACGCCGCCGTTCCCGCGCTTCCCGGCTTCAAGGCCGCGCCCCGCTTCACTTTCTGACCACTGTGGCGCGTTTGCCGCGGTAGGCCGAAAACGCCGCTTCCATCGAACCGATCGGTTTCGGATCGGGAGCGGGACCGATATCTTACCGAAAAGTTACCGCGCGGCAGAGTCGGTGCGGCGAGTCTGCATGGCCGTGTCGGATCGGGAGATTGGGATGTCGGTTGCAAAGCGCATTCGCCGAAGCGGTGTTGCATGTTTGGCGGGCGTCAGTGTCTTTGCTTTGGCTATGGGTGTCGCGTCTGCCCAGTCGCTGGATCAGGCGCTGGCCATGGCCTACACAAACAACCCCACGCTGAACGCCCAGCGCGCAGGAACCCGCGCCACGGACGAAACCGTGCCGCAGGCTCTGTCCGGCTATCGCCCGACCCTGAACGCCACTGCGCAGGCCGGGCCGGAATTTGCCAAGCAGCAGGCTTCCGGCGTCAAGACGAGCGGGTGGCTCTGGCCGCGCGCGTTCGCGCTCAATGCGGCCTACACGCTGTTCAACGGCTTCGTCACCGCCAACCAGACCCGCAACGCCGAGTCGCAGGTGCGCGGATCGCGCGAGACGCTGCGCAACACCGAGCAGACGGTGATGCTGAATGGCGTCACGGCCTACATGAACGTCATTCAGGCCATCGCCCTTCTGGAACTGCAAAAGCAGAGTCTGGCCGCGTTCCAGCAGGAATTGCGCGCGACGCGCGACCGCTTCAACGTCGGCGAGGTGACCCGTACCGACGTGGCCCAGGCCGAAGCCCGGGTGGCGGATGCGCAGTATCAGGTGAGCCAGGCGGTCGCGAACCTTTCCACAGCCCGCGCGAACTATCGGCAGGTGATCGGCGTCGAGCCGGGCAAGCTCACCACGCCGCGCTCGATTGAGGCCACGCTGCCGGGATCCGTGGACAAGGTGATCTCCACCGGACTCAGCAACCACCCGGCCGTCAAGGCGTCCGAATTCGCCGTGGACGCGGCGATGTTCCAGGTGAAAGTCGCGGAGGGCGGCTTGGCGCCGAACCTTTCGCTTCAGGGCCAGCTCTCCCAGTCCTACGACCAGAACTTCTCGGTCGACTCCCAGTCCGGCGCTGCGGTGACGCTCAATCTCTCGGTGCCGATCTACCAGGGCGGCGTCGAGTACGCGAACATCCGTCAGGCCAAGGAATTGCTGACGCAGGCGCGCATCGAGGTGGACGTGAACCGCGACACCATCCGCGCCCAGGCCGTGCAGTACTGGGGTGCGCTTGAGGCCGCGAAGGCACAGATCCAGGCGGCTCAGGCGTCGGTCGCCGCCAACACGCTCGCCCTTGAGGGCGTCCGTGAGGAATGGCGGGTCGGCCAGCGCACCACCACCGACGTGTTGAACGCCCAGCGCGACCTCACCAACTCGCAGTCGTCCCTGGTCGTCGCCCAGCGCGACCGGGTGGTGGCCGCTTATGCGCTGATCTCCACCATCGGCCGGCTGGATGCCCTGTCGCTGGGTCTGAAGGTGAATTATTACGACCCTCGCGTGCATTACAATCAGGTGCGCGACAGCTGGGCCGGTGTTCGCACGCCTGACGGCAAATAATCCCCAAGACGCCCCTGCAACAGTTGTTGCTGCCAACTGAGGCGGTGCCATACTCCCTCTACAACTGGCGATTCTCTCCGTCGGCTTCCGGGTGCGGATAGTTTCCGCATCCGGAAGTCCGCCGGTTCGTCTTCGGCCGAGGTCGGGACATGGCTGCGAGCCCCAAGGTGCAGGAACCGTCGATGGAAGAAATCCTGGCCTCCATTCGCCGCATCATGGCGGATGACGAGCAGCCGGCGGCGCACGCCGAGGCTGCTCCCCGCCGCGGCGAAAATCCGCCGTCCGGTGATGGGCGCCCCCGTCGTCCGCCGGAGCCCCGCGTGGTGGCGCAGCGGCAGGCGCCGCCCGAGCCGCCGCCCATTCCCCGCCGTCCCGCTCCGCGTGATGCAACGCCGGTTGCCGGTGCCTATGCGGCGGCGCCGCGCCCCGCGTCACGTCCGGCAGCGCCTGTGCGTCCCGCCGGCGAGCGTCCTGCCGCAGATGCGCCCGCAAGGCAGCAACGTCCGTGGCTGGATGAACAGGATGAAGCGGTCTTCGCCGAGGCCGCCGCTGCCCTGCGTCAAGCCCGCCACGAGCCTCCTCCCGTGTCACAGCGCGCAGAACCGCGCCCGGTGCAGCAGCCGACCTATCCCGACCGTCCGGTGGAGGAAATGGAAGATCGCCAAGAGCCTGCCGCGGCCCAGCCCCAGCCGCGGCCCCTGCGCCCGCAGCCGGCGTCTTCCGCTTTCGAGGACCATCGTCCGGCGCAGCCTGCCGGCGATGGCCACCCCGCGGAGAGCGTGCGGCGTCGCGACCTGCTCTCTGCCAATGCGGATGCTGCGGTGATGGCCGCCTTCCGCAATCTCGGCGACGTTCTGCTGCCGCAGAAGGAGCGCACGGTGGAAGATCTCGTGAAAGAGATTCTCCGCCCCATGCTCAAGGACTGGCTGGACGCCAACCTGCCGACCATCGTCGAGGATCTGGTGCGGGCCGAGATCGAGCGCGTCGCCCGCCGCCAGCGTTAGGCCCGCGGGCCTCGCCACACACCTCTCTTTCCATTCCAGTGCGGCCGGCGTGTTGACGCCGGACCGCGCGTCCGGCTTAAACGCCGGCTGACCCGTTCCGACCACAGCGGACGCGGAGCCGGCCCGGCGCGCTGCGCCGGCGACGGCCGAGCGGCGCCGCGGAGTCCCGTTCATGCTGGAAAAAGTCTTCGATCCCGCCGCCGTTGAAGATCGCATAGCCGATCGCTGGGAAAATGCCGGCGCGTTCCGCTGCGGCCGTCCCGAGCGCAAGGACGCGGAAGGCTTCTCCATCGTCATCCCGCCGCCGAACGTCACCGGCTCCCTGCACATGGGCCACGCGCTCAACAACACGTTGCAGGACGTGCTGGCGCGGTTCGAACGCATGCGCGGCAAGGACGTGCTCTGGCAGCCGGGCACCGACCACGCCGGCATCGCCACCCAGATGGTGGTGGAACGCCAGCTTGCCGCCCAGAAGCTGCCCGGCCGCCGCGACCTCGGCCGCGAGGCCTTCATCGAGAAGGTGTGGGCGTGGAAGGCCGAATCGGGCGGCACCATCGTCAACCAGCTGAAGAAGCTCGGCGCCTCCTGCGACTGGTCGCGCGAGCGCTTCACCATGGATGAGGGGCTCTCCCGCGCCGTCCTCAAGGTGTTCGTGCAGCTCTATCGCGAGGGGCTGATCTACAAGGACAAGCGCCTCGTCAACTGGGACCCCAAGCTGATCACCGCCATCTCGGACCTTGAGGTGCTGCAGGTGGAGGTGAAGGGCAATCTCTGGCACCTGCGCTATCCCATCGAGGGCGAGAAGGACCGCTTCATCGTCGTCGCCACCACGCGTCCCGAGACCATGCTCGGCGATACGGCGGTGGCGGTGCACCCGGACGACGAGCGCTATCGCGACCTCATCGGCAAGCACGTCATCCTCCCGCTGATGGGTAGGCGCATCCCCATCGTCGCGGATGAGTATTCCGATCCCGAGAAGGGCTCCGGCGCGGTGAAGATCACCCCGGCGCACGATTTCAACGACTTCGACGTGGGGCGCCGGCACGATTTGCCGATGATCAACGTGCTCGATGCCGAGGCGCGGATCGACCCGCAGGGTATCCAGGACGATTACGCCGAGCGGCCCGAGGCCTATGTGGACCTGCCGGACGCAGCGGGCGTGCTCAGCCATCTGGCGGGCATGGACCGTTTCGCCGCGCGCAAGCACATCGTCGAGCTGCTCACCTCGCTGGAGCTGCTGGAGACCATCGAGCCGCACACCCACATGGTGCCCCACGGCGACCGCTCCAACGTGGTCATCGAGCCGTGGCTGACCGACCAGTGGTACGTGGACGCCAAGACCCTCGCCCAGCCGGCGCTGGCGGCGGTGCGCGAGGGGCGCACCACCTTTGTGCCGAAGAACTGGGAAAAGACCTATTTCGAGTGGCTGGAGAACATCCAGCCCTGGTGCATCTCGCGCCAACTCTGGTGGGGCCACCAGATCCCGGCCTGGTACGACCCCTTCGGCAACGTCTTCGTCGCCGAGGACGAGGATCAGGCTTTCGAGGAGGCGCTGGCCCACAATGTCGGCAATGAGAGCCTGTCGCCCGAGGAGGCGCAGGCGCTGATCGACGATGCGGACAAGCGGGCAGGGTTCCTCACCCGCGACGAGGACGTGCTGGACACGTGGTTCTCGTCCGCCCTGTGGCCCTTCTCCACCATGGGCTGGCCCGACGAGACGGCCGAGCTGAAGAAGTTCTATCCCACCAGCGTGCTGGTGACGGGCTTTGACATCATCTTCTTCTGGGTCGCCCGGATGATGATGATGGGCCTGCACTTCATGGACGGCGAAGTGCCGTTCAAGGACGTCTACATCCACGCCCTCGTCCGCGACGAGAAGGGGGCGAAGATGTCGAAGTCCAAGGGCAACGTCATCGACCCGCTCGACCTGGTGGAGAAGTACGGCGCGGACGCCCTGCGCTTCACACTTGCCGCCATGGCGGCGCAGGGGCGCGACATCAAGCTCGCCACCTCCCGCGTCGAGGGCTACCGCAACTTCGCGACCAAGCTCTGGAACGCGGTGCGGTTCGCCCAGATGAACGGCTGCGTGCGCGCGGACGGCTTCGATCCGGCGAAGGTGGAGGGTACCCTCAACCGCTGGATCATCGGCGAGGCCGCCCGTGCATCATCAGAGGTGAGCGAGGCGATCCTCGCCTACCGTTTCAACGAGGCGGCGGGCGCGGTCTACCGCTTCATCTGGAACGTAGTGTGCGACTGGCACCTGGAACTGGCGAAGCCGGTCCTCTCCGGTCCCGACGGCGCCGCCAAGGACGAGACCCGCGCCGCCACCGCCTATGTGCTCGACGTGGCCATGGGCCTGCTGCACCCGTTCATGCCCTTCCTCACCGAGGAATTGTGGTCGGAGACCGGCAAGGAGGGGCCGGCGCGCACCAGCCTGCTTGCGCTGGCGCCGTGGCCGGACCTGACGGGTCTAGAGGCGCCTGACGCCGAGGCTGAGGTCGGCTGGGTGGTGGACCTCATCACCGAGATCCGCTCCGTGCGGGCGGAGATGAACGTGCCGGCCGGCGCGCAGGTGCCCCTCGTGCTGGTGCAGCCCGGCGCGGAGACAACCGCGCGCGTGGCCGCCTGGGACGACGCCATCCGCCGCCTCGCCCGCCTGTCCGACGTCTCGGTGTCCGATCAGGTGCCCGCCAGCTCGGTGCAGATGGTGGTCCGGGGCGAAGTGGTGGCTCTGCCGCTCGCCGGCGTGGTCGACCTCGGCGCGGAGCTGGCCCGCCTGCGCAAGGAAGAGGGCAAGCTCGACCAGGAGGTCGCCCGCATCGACGCCAAGCTCGGCAACGAGAGCTTCGTCGCCCGTGCGCCGGAAGAGGTGGTGGAAGCCGAGCGCGAGAAGCGCGAGGAATACATCCTGCGCAAGGAGAAGGTCCGCGCCGCCATCAGCCAGCTCTCCGCTGGTGCCTGAGGGCGCGGCTTTCCGAAACGTCAATGGCGAGTGGCCGAGGCGCGGGGGCAAGTGTTGCCGCCGCGCCTCAGTTTTTGCCGACCGTCTTGATCATGGTTAAGACTTGAACTTTTCGGCCGCCTTCTTGCAGGGTCTTGGCGCCTCTTATTGTGACAGAGAAGACACACTCCCGATCCTTTGAACGTGCTGGGTTCCCGTAGGGGCCTTACGCCGCGAACTCGCCACAAAACGACATGAAATCGAACCTCAACGCGCTGCGGTGAGCGTAACCCGGAATGTGTTTCCGGCCGCCGCGCCTGAGGTGAGTCCTAATGGACGGTCGTTGCACATGGCGAGAGGATGCCCCGGCGGGCGGCGCCGGGCTTCGCCCGAAAGGTCGCCTCAGAGGCGCCGCTGCTCGGCCTTTCCTCGGCCCCGATATTGCCGCCGCGTCAGTTCACCTTCCGTCCATCATGAATTCGGTTGCGACACACGGGACATTTCGGGGCGCGGTGAACGGGACGGCGAGCGCGTCGCGCCGCCCGCGCCGGGTGCGCGTGCCCGCCGCGATCGCCGGCGTGCTCTTCCTTGCCGTGGCCGGTCTTGCGGCCGGACGCGCCCATGCCTTCGACGGCACCGCGCAGACCCTCCAGCCTTACGAGATGCAGCCGCTGACGCCGCCGGCCAACGTGCCGCTGGCGCCGCAGGTTCGCCCCGTGGACGAAGCCTTCCGCACCGGGGCGCAGGCGCTCCGCGCCGGCCAGACCGCCAAGGGCATCGACGCCCTCGGCTATGCTGCCGCGCAGGGCCACGCCATGGCCCAGTGGAAGCTCGGCCGCATCTATATGGACGGCGACGGCGTCAAGCGCGACGACGCCAAGGCGTTCGAATATTTCCAGAAGATCGCCAGCAGCCACGCCGAGGACTATCCCGGCACCGCTCAGTCGCGCTTCGTGGCCAATGCCTTCGTGGCGCTGGGCTCCTATTATCTCGTGGGCATCCCCTCCGCCGGAGTGAAGCGCGATCCCTCCCGGGCGCGGGACATGTTCTCGTACGCCGCCTCCTATTTCGGCGACGCGGACGGGCAGTACCAGCTCGGCAAGCTCTATCTCGAAGGCGTCGGCGGCCCCCGCGACGCGCGCAACGCCGGCCGCTGGCTGACGCTCGCTTCTCAGAAGGGCCAGTACGAGGCCCAGGCCACCCTCGGCGTGCTGCTCTTCCGCGGTGACGAGGGCGTGCCCCGCCAGCGGGCCCGTGGCCTGATGTGGCTGACCCTGGCCCGCGATTCCGCCGTTCGTCCTGAGGACAAGTGGGTGGTGAACGCCCACGAGCAGGCTTTCGCCGAGGCGACGCCGGACGAGCGCGAGAAGGCGCTCGGCTATCTGGAAGTGTGGCTGAAGACGGCGAAGCGCTGAGGTCTACGGATCGGAGGGGCGTTCGCCGTCGTAGCGCGGCAATCCTTCTCCGAGATCACGCGCCATGTGCAGCGCCGAGCTGACCCAGATGTGATGGGTCGGCGATACGCGGTCGGGATCGTCCAGCGTACCGATGGTCACGTCCACATCAGCTTCCCGCGCCATGTCGAACACGATGGGGCTGCCGCAATGGCCGCAGAAGCGCCGGGTGACGCCGGGGCTTGATTCGAAGATGGCAGGCTCACCCGAGATGAAGGCGACATCCTCCCGCGCCATGGAAACCCACGGCAGGGCCGCGGAGCCGGAGGCGCGGCGGCACATGGTGCAGTGGCACCAATAGGCGCTTTTCACCCGCTCCAGCCGGTAGCGCAGGCGGCCACACAGGCACCCGCCTTCGAGCGTCGTCGTGTCCCCCGCCATTTTGTCCTCACGCCGCGATGGAAAAGTCGGCCCACACCGGCACGTGGTCGGACGGCTTCTCCCAGGCGCGGACATGCTTGTCGACGCCCGTGGCAATCAGCCGGTCGGCCGCCTGCGGCGACAGCAGAAGGTGGTCGATGCGGATGCCGTTGTCCCGCTGCCAGGCGCCGGCCTGGTAATCCCAGAAGGTGAACAGCCGGCCGGCATCGGAGGTGGCGCGCAGGGCGTCCGTGAAGCCGAGATTGAGCAGGGAACGGAACGCCTGCCGGGTGCGCGGCAGGAACAGGGCGTCGCCGGTCCAGGCCGCGGGGTCGGCGGCGTCGCGCGGCTCGGGAATCACATTGAAGTCGCCGGCGAGCACCAGCGGCTCCTCCAGTTTCAGCCGGTCGGCCGCGAAGGCGGACAGGCGCTCCATGAAACCGAGCTTGTAGGGGTATTTCTCCGTCTCCGGCGGGTTGCCGTTGGGCAGATAGATGCAGGCCACCCGCACCACGCCGCCCTTCACCGACACCACCGCCTCGATGAAGCGCGCCTGCTCGTCGCCGTCATCGCCGGCGAGGCCGTGGGTCACGTCCTCCAGCGGCAGGCGGGAGAGGAGGGCGACGCCATTGAACCCCTTCTGCCCATGCACGCTCACGTTATAGCCCAGCGCCTCGAAAGCCTCCTTCGGGAAGGCATCGGTCTGGCACTTGATCTCCTGGATGCAGACCACGTCCGGCCGGGTCTCGCCCAGCCAGCGGACCGCGTGGTCGAGACGCTGGCGGATGGAATTCACGTTCCAGGTGGCGATGCGCATGGGATGGCGGCTCCTTCGCGGCGGAGGATACGCCGGCCCGGCAGGGAGGCAATGGGGCGGAGCGCCTTACCTATCGCCACACCTCTCACGACCCGCCAAAGGGTTGCGGCAGCGAGCAAAGAGTGGCAGGAACGCCGGATGACAATCTCTGGCGGCCCGGCGGCATGACCTTCGCGTCCATCGAATTCCTGTTCTATTTTTTCCCGCTCTTTCTGGTCGCCTATTTCTCCGCGAAGACCATTACCACGCGGAACTATATCTTTCTGGCTTTCTCGCTCGTCTTCTATTCGGCGGGCTATACGCCGCATATCCTCATCCTGCTTGCTTCGGTTGCGGCCAACTTCTTCCTCGCCAAGGCCATCGAGGTGCGCGAAGGCGCGGCGCGCAAGCGCGTGCTGGCGCTGGGCGTGACGCTGAACCTCCTCCTGCTCGGGGTATTCAAATACACCGGCTTCCTGGCGGAGAACCTCAACGCCCTCATCGAGCCGGCCGGGCTGTTGCTGCCGGTGCCGCAGATCTCGCTGCCGCTGGGCATCTCCTTCTATTCGTTCCACGCCATTTCCTACCTCGCGGACATCTACAAGAAGAAGGTCCACGCCAACCGCGATCCGGCGCAGTTCGCCCTCTACATGTGCATGTTCCCGCAGCTGGTCGCCGGCCCCATCGTGCGCTACGCCACCGTGGCGCGGCAGCTCTCGCAGCGGCGGGTGACGCTGGGGCGGTTCTCGGCGGGCGCACGGCTGTTCGTGATCGGTCTCGCCTGGAAGGTGCTGATCGCCGACGAGGTGGCGCGTCTGGTGGATGGGGTGTTCGACACCACCACCCACCCGACCTTCGTGGAGGCCTGGCTCGGCCTCTATGCCTATACGGTGCAGATCTATTTCGACTTCGCCGGCTATTCCACCATGGCGGTGGGCCTCGGCATCATGGTGGGCTTCGTGCTGCCGCGGAACTTCCGGCTGCCCTACACCGCCCATTCGATCACCGATTTCTGGCGGCGCTGGCACATGAGCCTGTCCGCCTTCCTGCGCGATTACCTCTACATCCCGCTGGGCGGAAACCGGCGCGGAGAGATGCGCACCTACATCAATCTCTCCGTCGTCTTCCTGCTGTGCGGACTGTGGCACGGGGCAAGCTGGACCTTCGTGATCTGGGGTGCGCACCACGGCGCCTTCCTCATCATTGAGCGCGCCTTCCTCGGCCGCTGGCTGAAGCGGATGCCCGGCGTCGTCAGCCACCTCTACACGGTGCTGGTGGTGATGATCGGCTGGGTGTGGTTCCGCGCCGACAGCCTGCCCGGCGCCATCGACATGTTCCACGGCCTCGCGGGGCTCAACGGCTTCAGCCGTGCCTCCATGGCGCTGGGCTTCGGCCTGACGCCGCTTGCCATCATGGCCCTCGTCGTGGGCGGGTTGATCGGCTTCTTCCGCTGGCCGCGCTGGAAAATCCTGTCGGGGGAGGGCGCCATGGCGCGGGTGGCGGATTTCGCGCTGATCGCGGTGCTGATGCTGGCGAGCGTCGCCTGGGTGGGCGGCACCAACGGCACGCCCTTCCTCTATTACCGGTTCTGAGGAGCGCCCGATGACACTGCTCTCCCGGCATCGCCGCTATCTGGGCGTCCTCGTCGCCGGCCTGTTCGGCTTCCTGCTGCTGTCGAACCTCATTCCCGACCCGCTGGCGAGCATGCAGTGGCGCGTGAAGGTGGCGCCCGAATGGGAGTTCAGCCGCAAGCTGGACCTGTGGTTCCGCAACATCGGCATCTTCATCCAGGACAATTTCGGCTTCCGCGCCACCCTGCCGGTTCTGCGCCGGGAGCTTCGGGCGGAGCTGGACTCCCCCGACAGCAAGCCCTTCTACGCCGGCCGTGACGGCCAGCTGTTCTGGGGCAGGGAGCAGACGCCCGCGCAATCCGCCGGTGCGCTGGTGCGGACGGCCAACGTGGAGCGCTTCGTCGACATGCTCGGCGAGATGCAGCGCATCCTTGCGCCCCTCGGCACGAAGATCGTCGTCGCCCTCCCGCCCAACGCCCAGTCGGTGGAAACTGAGGCGCTGCCGCTGTGGAACGATGCGCTCACCTACCCCACGACGGAATACGACCTCGCGCTGGCGGGGCTGAAAGCGCGGGGCGTCACCACCGTGGACCTGCGCCCGGTGCTGAAGGCGAGCCCGGCGCCGCGCTATCTCCTCACCGACACCCATTGGAATGCCCGCTCGAGCATTCTCGCCTTCAATGCGGTGATGGTCGCCGCTGGTCATCCCGACTGGCAGGTGGACCCGGCGCAGGTGGTGGGCCAGCTGGAGCCGGCCGCGCGGGGCGACCTGCTGCGCGCCATGCGCATGCCGCCGGAGGTGAAGGAGGAGGATTTTCGCCTCAACCTGCCCGCCAAGGCGTCAAAGCCGCGCTTCGACCCCGTGCTGCGCAGCCTCAACGAGCACATCGCCTTCAAGTCGGTGGTGCGGGACTACGCGCCGGAGGGGCTCAAGGTCCTGATCATGGGCGATTCCTTCACCGCCCTGGCGTGGCCGCGCCTGTTCGCCAATGCACCGGTGAAGGAGGTGGCCTGGATGCACGCCTCCGCCCGGGTGACGGGCAATTGCGACTTCAGCTTCGACGACGTGAAGCGCTACGCGCCGGACCTCATCATCTATGCCCGCACGGAGCGCTTCTTCCCCTGCTATGGCGACGACTGGCCAAAGGGCTTGCCGCGCCTGTGGCGCAGCGCCGTGCCGCGCAACGTGGCGCCTTAGCGGGCGTGCGGCGTTCCAGCCGCGAAGCTGGAACGCGAGCGGATCAGACCGCGAAGCTGGACCCGCAGCCGCACTTGGCGGTGGCCATGGGGTTCGAGATCTTGAAGGCGGAGCCCATCAGGTCGGCCTTGTAGTCGAGCTGGGAGCCCTTGAAATAGTCGAGCGACATGCGATCGACCACGATCTTGGCGCCTTCCTTCTCGATGACGAGGTCGTCGTCCGACTGTTCCTGCGTCACATCATACTTGTAGGAAAAGCCGGAACAGCCGCCGCCTTCCACGCTGATGCGCAGGAACGTGCCGGCAGGCTCGGGAGAAAGAATCTGGCAGATGCGGCGCGCGGCCGCGTCGGTCACCGTAAAATCCACTTCCGTCACCGGAGCATCGGCGGGAGCGGTCGTCGGGGCGAGGGAGGTTTCCATGGTATCGACTTTACGAATTGAAGCTGGCAATGGCTTCTAAGGTAAGTCCATCCGCCCCCGATTTAAAGGGCGGGCGGTGCAAAAGGGTTTTGTGCGTCGCCGCAGGTTCTTGTGCCGCGCCGGCCGGAACGGGGGAGGGGCGGTCATGGCGGTGAGCGGCGCAACGCCCCGCGTGGCCTGGGCCTGCGAAGCCGAACGGTCCCGCGGCCGGTTGGTCCCGGAACCCGAGATGCCGCCGCGCAGCCCGTTCCGGCGCGATTGCGACCGCATCATCCATTCCACGGCCTTCCGCCGCCTGAAGCAGAAGACGCAGGTCTTTGTCTTCAACGAGGGCGACCATTACCGCACGCGCCTCACCCACACGCTGGAGGTGGTACAGGTGGCCCGCTCCATCGCCCGTGCGCTGGGGCTGGATGAGGACCTCGCCGAGGCGCTGGCGCTGGCGCACGATCTCGGCCACCCGCCCTTCGCCCATGCCGGCGAGCGGGCGCTGGACGCCTGCATGGCGGGGCAGGGGGGCTTCGACCACAACGCTCAGTCCCTGCGCGTCGTCACCCGCATCGAGGGCCGCTATGCCGCCTTCGACGGCCTCAACCTGACGTGGGAGACGCTGGAGGGCATCGCCAAGCACAATGGTCCGCTGACCGACCGCGAGGGCAACGGCATCGGCCGCTATCGCGACGGGCTGCCCCACGCCATCCGCGTGCATTCGGCCCAGCAGGATCTCGAATTGTGGAGCCACGCCTCTGCGGAGGCGCAGGTCGCCGCCATCTCCGACGACATCGCCTACGACGTGCACGACCTCGATGACGGTCTGCGCGCCCGCATGTTCACGCTGGACGACATCGCCGGCCTGCCGCTGGTGGGCGAGGCGCTGGCCAGCGTGCGCGGGCGCTATCCCGGCCTGGACGTGCCGCGCACGGTGAACGAGGTGCTGAGGCTGGTCATCACCCTGCTCATCGAGGACGTGGTGGCGGAAAGCACCCGCCGCGCACTGGCCGCCGGCGTGGCCTCGGCGGAGGATGTCCGGGCGCTCGGCGCGCCCATCGTCGCCTTCTCGGATGCCATGCGGCAGAAGGAGAAGGCGCTGAAGGGCTTTCTCTTTCCGCGCATGTACCGGCACGAGCGGGTCAACCGCATCATGGCCGAGGCGCAGGGGGTCATCCGCGATCTGTTCGCCTATTTCATCAACCGCCCGAAGGACCTGCCGCCCTCCTGGCAGGACGGTATCGAGACGCTGGAAGGCGAGCGCCTCGCCCGCCGCGTCTGCGACTACATTGCGGGCATGACCGACCGCTACGCCCTCGACCAGCACGCCCGCTTCTTTGACTCGACACCGGACTTGCGTTAGGCGCGCCGGCAACCGAACCCGATTGGACCCCATTCCATGAACGTCTACGCGATCTTCGCCGATCACGTCCGCGAAGCCGTCGCCGCCCTTTCCGCCGAGGGCCTCGTCAAATCCGGTCTCGACCTCGCCCGCGTGGTGGTGGAGCCGCCCCGCGATGCGACCCATGGCGACCTCGCCACCAATGCGGCCATGGTATTGTCCAAGGACGCCGGCCTGAAGCCGCGCGACCTGGCCGAGAAGATCGCGGGCAAGCTCAAGGCGGTGCCAGGCGTGGCGCGGGTGGACGTGGCCGGTCCCGGCTTCATCAACATCGCCCTCGATGCCGCCTTCTGGCCCAAGGTGCTCGCCGCCGCGCTCACAAAGGGCCTCGATTTCGGCCGCTCAAGGCTCGGCGCGGGCGAGAAGGTGAATGTGGAGTACGTCTCCGCCAACCCCACCGGCCCCATGCATGTGGGCCATTGTCGGGGCGCGGTGTTCGGCGACGCCATGGCGCGCCTGCTGGCCTTCGCCGGCTTCGCCGTGACCAAGGAATATTACATCAACGACGCCGGCGCCCAGGTGGACGTGCTCGGCCGCTCCGTCTTCCTGCGCTATCGCGAGGCGGTGACGGGCGAGAAGGCGGACATTCCGGACGGACTCTATCCCGGTGACTATCTCGTCGCCGTCGGCCAGCAGCTCGCCGAGATGCACGGCGGGGAATACATGGCCGCGCCGGAGAGCGAGTGGCTGCCGGTGTTCCGTTCCTTCGCCATCGGCTGCATGATGGAGATGATCCGCGACGACCTCACGGCCCTCGGCATCGAGTTCGACGTGTTCTTCTCCGAGCGTTCGCTGGCCTTCGGCGCGGTGGACAAGGTGGGCGCCACCATCGAGGCTCTGCGGGCCTCCGGCGAGGTCTATGAGGGGCGCCTGCCGCCGCCCAAGGGCGCGCCCATCGAAGATTGGGAGGATCGCGAGCAGACCCTGTTCCGCTCCACCGACTTCGGCGACGACGTGGACCGGCCGCTGAAGAAGTCGGACGGCAGCTACACCTATTTCGCCGGCGACATCGCCTACCACAAGGACAAGGTAGAGCGCGGCTTCCTCAAGATGATCGACGTCTGGGGCGCCGACCATGGTGGCTACGTGAAGCGCATGCAGGCGGCGGTGAAGGCCGTGTCGGGCGGCAAGGGCAGCCTCGATGTGGAGCTGATCCAGCTGGTGCGCCTGTTCCGCAATGGCGAGCCGGTGCGCATGTCGAAGCGCGCAGGCTCGTTCGTCACCCTGCGCGAGGTGGTAGACGAGGTGGGCCGCGATGCGGTGCGCTTCATGATGCTGTTCCGAAAGAATGATGCGCCGCTCGACTTCGACCTCGGCAAGGTGATCGAGCAATCACGCGAAAATCCCGTCTTCTACGTGCAGTATGCCCACGCCCGGGCCAAATCGATCCTGCGCAATGCAAGCGAGCAGTTCTCCGATCTGCCCGCCGAACCTGCCGCCTTCGCCGGGGCCGCGTTGTCGCGACTCGACGACGAAGGCGAGCTGACGCTGCTGCGGCGCATCGCCTCCTGGCCGCGCCTCGTCGAGCAGGCGGCAACGGCGCGCGAGCCGCACCGCATTTCGTTCTTCCTGCATGATCTGGCGAGCGAGTTCCACGCCCAGTGGAACCGGGGAAAAGACTTGCCACATTTACGCTTCATTATCGAGAATGATCGAGATTTGACCTCGGCTCGCCTCGCATTGGTGCATGGCGTTGCCACGGTACTCGCTTCCGGTCTCAAGGTGCTCGGGGTGGAGGCCGTTGACGAGATGAAATAATCGCTCGTCCGGTTGCGGTCCGGCGTATGCTGGCCGAGTGCGGGCGGGGCTTTGTGGCCGGTTCGCGAAGATCCATTTCGCGAGGATCCGGCCGGGTGGGCGGCGCAACACATCGAGGCGACATGGGCGACGAAAGCAGGTACCGCTACCGGCGTGACGATGCTGCCACGGGAAGCGGCCCCGGCTCCCGGCCGGCGCAGGCCGCCAGTGGCGATCGCGCGGGTGGACGTGATCCCCTCGCCGAGCTTGCTCGGCTCATGGATCACGATCCCTTCGACGATTTCGACGGGCTCCAGCCCGAACAGCAGTCCCGTTCGGGCGCGCCCCAGCAGAGCGCGCCCCAGCAGGCGGCTCCTCGCCCAGCCCCCGCGCAGCGCTATGCGCCACCGGCAGCTCCCGCACCGGCGCAGCGTCTGGTGCCGCCCCAGCCGACGCGCGCCGCGCTTCAGCCGCCGCCTCGCCCGGCCGCTGTCGAACACGATTATGATGAGGACGACGACGCCGAGGCGTGGAACACCGCACCCGCCCGCCAGCCCGCCGTTCCGGCACGCGCCGCGCCCTCTTATGCGCCGGAGCCCCAGTCCCGCGCCCCGCAGGGCTATGGCCAGTCCGGCTATGCCCAGCCTGCGCCGTCCTACGCCCCGGCGCCCCGCCCGGCGGACCCGCGCGCGGCTGACGTTCGCCTGGGTTACGGCTCGCTCGCCCGCGATGCCGCCGCTGCCCGCGCCGTGCCGCCGCAGCAGCCGCCGCCTCAGGATTATGACGATTACGACGACGACTATGACGACGGCGTAGACGATCCGCGCCAGCCCGATCCTCGCCAGCCCCATCCCAGCAACGCCGATCCGCGCGCGCGGGCGGCTGGCTACGGGCAGGGTCAGGCCCCGCAGGAGCAGCAGGCTTACGGCCGGGCGGATGCCCAGGGATATCGCCAGGACGCCCGCTCTCAAGATGCCCGGTATCAGGACGCGCGGTACCCGGACGACCGTCGTCCCGCCTCCGGCCAGCCGGCCCACCAGTCGGCGCGCTACGACGACGAGACGGACGAGGCAGGCTACGCCTATTCCGCTGCGCGCCGTGACGAAGACTACGATTACGACGACTACGACGACCGCTACGATCCCGAATATGCCGATGACGGCTACATGCCGCCCCACGGCGATGAGATGTACGAGCCCGAGCCGCGCCGCCGCCGTGGTCGCACGGCGCTTCTGCTCGGCGTCTCGCTGGTGGGTCTCCTGGTCGCGGGTGTTGCCGGCGTGTTCGCCTACAACATGGCGGTGGGCCGCTCCGGCCTGATGTCATCGTCCAGCGCGCCGCCGGTCATCAAGGCCGATTCCGCCCCGGCCAAGACCACGACGCCGGCCACGGCAGACGCCCAGAAATCGATCTATGACCGCGTGGGCGGCCCCGTGACCGCCGGAAACGAGAAGATGGTGCCCCGCGAGGAGCAGCCGGTGGACGTGACGTCTGCCGCCCGCGCCCCGGCGGACAGCGCCCCGGCTGCGCCCCAGCAGCCCATGCAGGCGACACAGAACCTCACCGAGCCCAAGCGCGTGCGCACCATGACCGTGCGCGCCGACGGCAGCGTGACACCCGGCGTGCCCTCCAGCGCCGTCTCGGCCTATGCGCCGAGCCAGAACCCGATCCCGGTGGGGCTGCCGCAGCCCAATCCCGTCACCACCGTGCCTGCCTCCGCCCCTGCGGATGCGACGGCAAGCACGTCTCCCGCGCCCACGGCGGCCGGCACCTACGTGGTGCAGGTGGCTTCCCAGCGGTCCGAGAGCGATGCGCTCGGCTCGTGGAAGGCGCTGCAGGCCAAGTATCCAAACCTGCTCGGCAGCTACAAGGCGACGGTCAAGAAGGCGGACCTCGGCGACAAGGGCATCTATTACCGCGCCCAGGTCGGTCCCTTCGCCGGCCGCGACCAGGCCAACGAACTCTGTCAGTCCCTGCGCGCGCAGGGGGGCGATTGCGTCGTGACCAAGAACTGACGGGCGATCGCCTTTCAGGACAGAAAAGCCGCCTTCGGGCGGCTTTTTCGTTTTCAGGACGCTGCGCTGCGCAGCAGGTCGAGGGCTTCGAGAACCGACAGCCGGCGGACCTCGGCGCGGCCGATCTCGCCGAATCGCTTCTCTCGGTGGACGACCTTGCCGTCGCGACGGGCACAGGCGAAGTGGACGAGGCCCACGGGCTTGGCCGCCGAGCCTCCGCCCGGCCCGGCCACGCCGGTGATGGCCACCGCGGCATCCACGCCGGCCGCCTTCAGTGCACCCTCGGCCATGGCGCGGGCGGTCTCCTCGCTCACGGCGCCGTGGGCGGCAAGGGTCGCTTCGGGCACGCCGATCATCGCCATCTTGGCGGCGTTGGAATAGGTGACGAAGCCGCGGTCCACCACATCCGACGATCCCGGCACCTCGGTGAGGGCCCCGGCCACGAGCCCGCCGGTGCAGGATTCTGCCGTTGCCAGCGTCCAGCCGCGGGCGCGGAAGGCGTCCAGGACGGCGACGGCGCGGGCGTAGGTTTCCTCGTCCATCGTCAGATCTCCTCTCCCGCCGGCAGGCGGATGGTGGCGCTGGCCATGGCGGCGATGCCCTCGCGCCGGCCGGTGAAGCCGAGCTTCTCCGTGGTGGTGGCCTTCACCGAGATGCGGGCGACCGGAACGCCGGTGATGCGCGCGATCTCGGCACGGATGGCATCACGATGGGGCCCGACCTTCGGCGCCTCGCAGATGAGGGTGAGATCGAGATGGGCGATACGCCCGCCGCGCGCCTTCACCTTTTCCACCGCATGGGTGAGGAAGCGGTCGGAGGACGCGCCCTTCCACTGCGGGTCCGAGGGCGGGAAATGCGCACCGATGTCGCCGTCGCAGAGCGCGCCCAGCAGGGCGTCGGTGAGGGCGTGGAGGCCCACGTCGGCATCCGAATGGCCAACCAGCCCGAAACCGTGGGGCACCGCGACACCGCCGAGCATCACGTGGTCGCCGGGACCGAAGGCATGGACGTCGAAGCCGGTGCCGGTGCGCACGTCCGGGAGTTCGGCGAAGGTCGCGGCGGCGCGGGACATGTCTTCGGCTGTGGTCAATTTGATGTTCCCTGTCTCTCCGGCAAAGGTCGCGACCCTGTACCCGGCCCATTCCATCACCGAGGCGTCGTCGGTCAGCGTCGTGACGCCACTGTCCGCCGCCGCCCGATGGGCGGCGACAAGCGGGGCATAGCGAAAGGCCTGGGGCGTCTGCACCGCCCGCAGCACCGCGCGATCCAGCGTCTCCGCCACGACGCCGGTCGCATCGACGCGCTTCACCGTATCGGTCACCGCAAGCACCGGGATCGCGGCATCGCCGTCCCCTGCCGCTGCGATGGCCCGGCTGATGAGATCGGGCGTCGCATAGGGGCGGGCGGCGTCATGCACCAACACGACCGCCGGCGCCTCGACGCCGGCCAGCGCCTCGAGCCCCGCGCGCACCGAGTCCTGACGCGTCGCGCCACCGGAAACCGGTGCCAGAATCTTGGGCAGGCCTTCCGCGGCGTCCGCAAAGAGGCCTGAATCATCGCTATGGATGACCGCAAGCACGGCCGTGACGGCCGGATGCTCGCAAAAAAGGCGCAGCGTGCGGCGCAGCACCGGCTCGCCGCCCATTTGCTGGTACTGCTTCGGCAAAGGCCCGCCCGCGCGGCTTCCGCGCCCGGCAGCCACCACGATCGCCACGCAGTTCGTGGCCGACGTTCCGGTCACGGCCGACCCTCCTTTTTGGGCGAAGGCGGCAGGTCAGGCTGGCAGCGCGAGTAGGGACCGGACATGCTGCGGTGCAGCGGTGCGCACACTGCCCTTGCGTGCCGCGCACATTTGTCTAAGATGTAGGCAGAACACAGCTGGCCTAAATTCTGTGCAAGAGACTGTCCCATTGTCCATTCCGGCGTTGCGCCTCGGCGCCGTGACCCTGCCCAATCCGGTCATCCTCGCCCCCATGGCGGGAATCACCGATGCGCCGGTGCGGCGGATGGCTGTCCGCCATGGCGCGGGGCTCGTCATATCAGAAATGCTGGCCAGCGAGGCGCTTCTCGAGGGCCATCCCGAGATGCTGCTGCGCGCAGAAGGGGAGGGCGTGTCGTTTCATGCCGTCCAGATCGCCGGCAACGATCCGCGACTCATGGGCGAGGCCGCGCGCGTGGCCGAGGCCGCCGGTGCCGGCCTCATCGACATCAACATGGGCTGCCCCGCCAAGCGCGTGACCACCGGCGCCGCCGGCGCGGCCCTGCTGCGCGATCTGCCTCTGGCGCGCGCCATCTTCGAGGAGGTGCGCGGGGCGGTCAGCGTTCCGGTCACGGTGAAGACCCGCCTCGGCTGGGACGAGGGCTCGCCCACCGCCGTCGCCCTCGCCGAAATGGCCGAGGCATGCGGGCTTTCCATGGTGACGATCCACGGCCGCACCCGCTGCCAGTTCTACACCGGCCGGGCGGACTGGAGCGCCATCCGTGCGGTGAAGGATGCCGTATCGATCCCGGTGATCGCCAACGGCGACGTGGTGAGTCTCGCGGATGGCCCCGCCATTCTCGCGGCATCCGGTGCCGATGGGCTCATGATCGGCCGGGGCGCGCAGGGCCGGCCCTGGTTTCCGGGCCGGGTGGCGCAGGTGCTCGCCGGCCGCATGGTCGAGGAGGATCCGCCGCTCGATCTGCAGCGGGACATCCTGCTGGAACTCTACGAGGGTTGGCTCTCGCTCTATGGCACCACCCTCGGCGTCCGGCAGGCGCGTAAGCATATCGGCTGGGCGCTCGATGCCGCGGCAACAGGGCAGGGGAATGCACGCGCCGCCTTCGTGGAGCGCTGGCGCAAGGCGCTGCTGGTGCTCGACGAGCCCGGCCGCGTGAAGGCCGGGATCACGGCGGCCTACGACGAACTCATGTGGAGGGCCGCGGCATGACGGCCGAAGCCAGAAAGCAAGACACACGGAAGATGGAAAAAAAGGCCAAGGGCAGTTCGAAGGCCGCGACCAAGGCTGCGGGCAAGGAGGTCGCCAACGAGGCGGCGAAGATGGAGGCGGCGCAGGAAGCCGTCAGCCCGCCCGTTCACCCTGTCGCCAAGGCCGGCAACGCCGAGCCCGGCATGACGCGCGCCATTCTCGATGCCGTGCCGCATCCGCTGTTCACCATCGCCGGCAACGGCCATGTGGTGGAGGCCAATGTGGCGGCTGAAGCCTTCTTCGAGGTCAGCGCCCCGCTGCTGCGCCGGCGTCCCCTGACCGAGTTCGTGCCGTTCGGCACGCCGCTCCTCGGCCTCATCGATCAGGTGCGCCAGCGCGGCGCGCCGGTGAACGAATATCGCGTGGACCTCGGCACGCCCCGCAACGGCGGCGAGCGCATCGTGGACATCCACGTGGCGCCGGTGAACGAGCAGCCGGAGCATGTGGTGGTAATGCTCCAGGAGCGCACCATCGCCGACAAGATGGACCGCCAGCTCACCCACCGCGGCGCCGCCCGCTCCGTGAGCGCGCTCGCCTCCATGCTGGCCCACGAGATCAAGAACCCGCTCTCCGGCATCCGCGGCGCGGCACAGCTTCTGGAACAGTCCGCCGACGACGAGGACCGGGCGCTGACCCGCCTGATTTGCGACGAGGCCGACCGCATCGTGAAGCTGGTGGACCGGATGGAGGTGTTCTCCGACGAGCGCCCGGTGGAGCGCGAGCCGGTGAATATCCATGCGGTTCTGGAGCATGTGCGCACGCTCGCGGCCTCGGGCTTTGCCCGCCATATCCGCTTCGTGGAGGAGTACGACCCCTCCTTGCCGCCGGTGCTCGCCAATCGCGACCAGCTTATCCAGGTGTTCCTGAACCTGGTGAAGAATGCGGCGGAAGCCATCGACAGCGACCAGGATGGCGAGATTCTGCTCTCCACCGCTTTCCGCCCCGGCGTGCGGCTGATGGTGCCGGGCGCCTCCACGCGCGTCAGCCTGCCGCTTGAGTTCTGCGTGCGGGACAACGGCAAGGGCGTGCCGGACGACCTCGTGCCCCACCTGTTCGACCCGTTCGTGACCACCAAGCCCACCGGCTCTGGCCTCGGTCTTGCTTTGGTGGCGAAGATCATCGGCGACCACGGCGGCATCGTCGAATGCGACAGCCAGCCCCGCCGCACCACGTTCCGCGTGCTCCTGCCCATGTATCGCGGCAAGAGCCCTGTTCGAGAGGACAATTGAGGTGTCGATGCCATCCGGAAGCATCCTGGTCGCCGACGACGATGCCGCGATCCGCACCGTGCTCAACCAGGCGCTCTCGCGCGCGGGATATGAGGTGCGTTCCTGCGGCAACGCCGCCACGCTGTGGCGCTGGGTGAGCCAGGGCGATGGCGATCTCGTCATCACCGACGTGGTGATGCCCGACGAGAACGCCTTCGACCTCCTGCCGCGCATCAAGAAGGCGCGGCCGGACCTGCCGGTCATCGTCATGAGCGCGCAGAACACCTTCATGACCGCCATCCGCGCCTCCGAGCGTGGGGCCTATGAATATCTGCCCAAGCCCTTCGACCTGAAGGAGCTGATCTCCATCGTCGGGCGCGCCTTGTCGGAGCCCAAGAAGGGGGACGGTCACCACCACGCCCCCGAGGAGCAGGACAACATCCCGCTGGTGGGCCGCTCGCCCGCCATGCAGGAGATCTACCGCCTCCTCGCCCGCCTGATGCAGACCGACCTCACCGTGATGATCGCGGGCGAGAGCGGCACCGGCAAGGAACTGGTGGCCCGCGCGCTGCACGACTACGGCAAGCGCCGCACCGGGCCGTTCGTCGCCATCAACATGGCGGCGATCCCGCGTGACCTTATCGAGTCCGAGCTGTTCGGCCACGAGAAGGGTTCGTTCACCGGCGCCACCACCCGTAATCCCGGCCGCTTCGAGCAGGCGGAGGGCGGCACGCTGTTCCTCGACGAGATCGGCGACATGCCGATGGAGGCGCAGACCCGCCTGCTGCGCGTGCTCCAGCAGGGCGAATACACGACGGTCGGCGGGCGCACGCCCATCAAGACCGACGTGCGCATCATCGCCGCCACCAACAAGGATCTGCGCACGCTGATCCAGCAGGGCCTGTTCCGCGAAGACCTGTTCTTCCGCCTGAACGTGGTGCCCCTGCGCCTGCCGCCGCTGCGCGAGCGCTCGGAGGACGTGCCGGACCTTGTCCGCCACTTCTTCCTGCAGGCGGAGCGGGAAGGCCTGCCGGCCAAGCAGATCGACACCGCCGCCCTCGACCGGCTGAAGCGCTATCGCTGGCCCGGCAACGTACGCGAGCTGGAAAACCTCGTCCGCCGCCTCGCCGCGCTCTATCCGCAGGAGGTCATCACCCCCGCCATCATCGAGGCGGAGCTCTCCGAGCCCATGCCGAACATGCTGTCGGAAGAAGGCCCGGTGGATGCGACGCTCGCCGCTTCGGTCGAGCGCCACCTCAACACCTATTTCTCCGGCTTCGGCGAGAACCTGCCCCCGCCTGGCCTCTATCACCGCATCTTGAAGGACGTGGAATATCCGCTGCTCTCCGCTGCGCTCGCTGCCACCCGCGGCAACCAGATCAAGGCGGCGGAACTGCTTGGGCTCAACCGCAACACGTTGCGCAAGAAGATTCGCGATCTCGATATCCAGGTGATCCGCACGTCGCGGTGACCCCCACGTCTTGAGACGACGCACATGCCCCGCGGGTGTCCCATCCGCGGGGTTTATTGACGGCCACGATATATCCGAATGAATATAGCTTATTCGCGTGTTCATTTCGGAGCCTTGCCATGCGCGCCCGCATTTGCGCCGTTGTTTTTCTTTGCCTTTCCGCCGCAACGTCCCGCGCCGAGGATATCCGCCTCGTCGCGGCGGGCAGCCTCACCGGCGCCTTCAACGCGATGATCTCGGACTATGGGCGGACCCACCCGAGGGATCACGTCTCCACCAAATGGGGCCCGTCCGGCGTGCTCAGGACCGAGCTGGAAAACGGCGGCGCCTTCGACATCTTCGCGTCCGCCGCTCTGCCCCACGCGCAGGCGCTGACGGACAAGGGCCTTGCCAGCGACAGCGTCCTGTTCGCCCGCAACGCTTTGTGCGCCATCGCTCTGGCCGATGGCCCGGCGCTGGCCTCCGACACGCTGGTGGAGACCCTGCTGAAGCCGGACATCCGCCTCGCCACCTCGACGCCCAAGGCCGATCCGGGCGGTGACTATACGTGGGAGCTGTTCGCGCTGATCGACAAGCAGCACCCGGGCGCGTTCGCCACGTTGAGCGGAAAGGCGCAGCAGGTCTTCGGCGGCGCGGCCACGACCGGACCGCTCAACGGCCGCCACCGGCTGGCCGTGGCCCTCGGCGACAAGAGCGCGGACGTGGCGATCTACTACTGCTCGGGCACACAGGAGATGAGCAAGGCGGAGCCCGGCAAGTACAAGGTGGTGGCGTTGCCGCGCGACCTCGCGGTCGGGCCGGAATATGGGCTGACGCTCGCCAACACGGCATCCCTGCCGGCCGCCGACTTCGCGATGTACATCCTCTCCCCCTCCGGCCAGAAGACCCTGTCGGATTTTGGCTTCATTCCGGTCACGTTGCCCGCCGCGCGCTGATTCGATCGCGGCCGGGCGCCGCCCTCCCGCAGGGGACGGACTCTTGCGGGGCCTCATCTTTCGGATGGACAGAAAAGGCCGGGTCGTTCGTTGACCCGGCTACCTGCGTTTTGCTCCCTCATCGCAAATACGGTGGAAGGGGGATGCGTCTGTCACATTTTTGCACCAGTGTCGTTCCACTGCATCACTCTGGACTGCGCGAGTCGTCGCGCGGCCGGTAGCGTTGGGACGGTCAGGCACACATGAGCGATGAGCCGGTCAGGTACGCCGCAAGAGACGTGAGGCCGCGGCGCAGTCTGTTCGCACGCCTGTTCGCGCCCGTCGTGGTGGTGCTGTCGCTGGCTCTGGCGGTGGCGACCTTCGCCATCATCATGGGCCTCACCTCCATCGTGCCGACGCCGACGGTGACGCTCGAGGCCTTGGCGGCATCTGCAATCGCCGCAGTCGCGCTGCTCGCCATCATCGGCCGGGAAGTCTGGCGCATCTGGCAGGCGCGGGCGCGCGGCCGAGCCGCCTCGCGGCTCCATGTGCGCATCATCGGCCTGTTCGCCATTGTCGCCGTGGTGCCGGCGGTCGTGGTGGCGCTGGTGGCGAGCTTCACCCTGGATCGGACCCTCGACCGCTATTTCTCCGAGCGCACGCAGGAGATTGTCGGCTCGGCCTCCTCGGTGGCGCAGACCTATGTGCGCGAGCACGCGCTCTCCATCCGCGGCGACGCGCTGGCCATGGCCAACGACCTGTCGCAGCAGAAGACCCTCTACGACACGGACATCGAAAAATTCCGCCAGGTGCTGACCGCCCAGGCGGCCCTGCGCAATGTGCCGGGCGCCCAGATCATCCACCGCGACCTCTCCGTGGTGGAGCGGGCGAACCTGCGCACCGGCCGGGAATACCTCGTCCCCGCCAACATCGCCATCAACGAGGCCACGGCCGAGCAGCCCATCATCTATGTGGATGCCGACTATGTGGGCGCCGTGGTGCCGCTCACCGGCTTCGACGATCTCTTCCTCTACGTGGCCCGCCCCATCGATCCGCGCGTGCTGGGCTACCTGAAGGTGACGAGCGACACGCTCGCGGACTACCGTGCGCTGGAGCAGAGGCGGTTCAGCGTCCAGCTCGCCTTTGCCGCCATGTATTCGATCGTCACGCTGATCGTGCTCCTGTCGGCGGTGTGGCTGGGCGTGACCTTCTCCAAATGGCTGGTCGCGCCCATCCGCCGGCTGATGTGGGCGGCGGATCGCGTGGCCAAGGGCAATCTCGACATCCAGGTGCCGGTGAACCGTGCGGAAGGCGACCTCGCCACCCTCGGCGAGACCTTCAACAAGATGACCGGCGAGCTGAAGACCCAGCGCAACGCCCTGGTCAGCGCCCGCGACCAGATGGACAGCCGCCGCCGCTTCACCGAGGCCGTGCTGTCAGGCGTCGGCGCGGGCGTGATCGGCCTTGATGCTGAGGCGCGCGTCACCATCCTCAACCTCTCCGCCGAACGCCTTCTCGGTGTCACCGAGGCCGAGGGCCTCGGCCGCCCGCTCGCCGAGGTGGTGCCGGAGACGGCCTCACTGCTGGAGGAGGCGCGGGGCGCCGGGCAGCGGGCGGTGCAGGGCAACATCACGGTCCAGCGCGACGGTCGCGAGCGCATCTTCGCCATGCGCGTCACCACCGAGCAGTCGGGAGCCGAGGCGCACGGCTGGGTGGTGACGCTCGACGACATCACCGCCCTCATCACCGCCCAGCGCACCTCGGCATGGGCGGACGTGGCGCGGCGCATCGCCCACGAGATCAAGAACCCGCTCACGCCCATCCAGCTGTCCGCCGAGCGGCTGAAGCGCAAGTACGGCCGCCACATCACCCAGGATCGCGATGTGTTCGACCAGTGCACCGACACCATCATCCGGCAGGTGGGCGACATCGGCCGCATGGTGGATGAGTTCTCCTCCTTCGCCCGCATGCCCAAGCCCGTGGTGGATGCGCAGGATCTCGCCGAGACGGTCCGGCAGGCGGTGTTCCTCATGCGCGTCGGACACCCCGACGTCACCTTCGAGGCCGAGCTGCCGGCCGCACAGCCGGCCCGTTTCGATCGCCGGCTCATCAGCCAGGCACTCACCAACATTCTCAAGAACGCCGCGGAAGCCATCGAGGCTGTCCCGGACGCCGATCGCGGCAAGGGCCGCATCCGCGTCCGCGTCTCCGCGGCGGGGGAGGATCTCCTGATCGACGTCATCGACAACGGCGCGGGCCTACCGCGCGAAAAACGCAGCCGCCTGCTGGAGCCTTATGTGACCACGCGCGAGAAGGGGACGGGGCTCGGCCTCGCCATCGTCGGCAAGATCATGGAAGAGCACGGCGGCGGCATTGAACTCAACGATTCGCCCGAGGGTCGCGGCGCCTGGATCAGGCTCCGGATGCGGGCGGATGGTCTACCACCGGCCGGCGCGGGCGGGGCGCAACCGGTCCCTCAAGCAGGGAGGGCCTGATCCATGGCCATGGACATCCTCATCGTCGACGACGAGGCCGACATCGGCGAGCTGGTTGCCGGCATTCTGGAGGACGAGGGCTATTCCGCCCGCACCGCCCGGGATGCGGACGGCGCGCTCGGTGCCATCGCATCGCGGCGGCCGAATCTCGTGTTCCTCGACATCTGGCTGCAGGGCAGCCGCCTCGATGGCCTGGAACTGCTCAACGAGATCAAGTCGCAGCACCCGGACCTGCCGGTGGTGATGATCTCCGGTCACGGCAACATCGAGACCGCGGTCGCCGCCATCAAGCGCGGGGCCTACGACTTCATCGAGAAGCCGTTCAATGCCGACCGGCTGGTGATGGTCACCGAGCGGGCGCTGGAAACGCTGCGTCTCAAGCGCGAGCTGAAGGAGCTGAAGCAGCTCACGCCGCACGGGCGCATCCTCGTCGGCCGCTCCAGCGCGATCCAGCAGCTCAAGGGCACCATCGAACGGGTCGGCCCCACCAACAGCCGTATCCTCATCGTCGGCCCCTCCGGTTCGGGCAAGGAACTCACCGCGCGGCTCGTGCACAGCGTCTCCGGGCGCGCGCAGGGGCCGTTCGTGGTGCTGAATTCCGCGGCCATGACGCCGGAGCGGCTGGAGTTCGAGCTGTTCGGCGTCGCGGACGGGGAGGGCAGGGAGCAGAAGCGCGGGGCGCTGGAAGAGGCGCACGGCGGCACGCTCTTCCTCGACGAGATCGCCGACATGCCGCGGGAGACGCAGAACCGCGTGCTGCGGGTGCTCGTGGAGCAGACCTTCACCCGCGTCGGCTCCAACGACAAGGTGACGGTGGACGTGCGCATCATCTCCTCGACCGGGCGCAACCTGGAGGAGGAGATTGCCAAGGGCCGCTTCCGCGAGGATCTCTACCACCGCCTCTCGGTGGTGCCGATCCGCGTGCCGCCGCTCGCCGAGCGGCGCGAGGACATTCCCGATCTCGTGGACTTCTTCCTCGACAGCATCTCCCAGACCACCGGCCTGCCGCGCCGGCCCATCGGCGAGGACGCCATGGCGGTGCTGCAATCCCACGACTGGCCGGGCAACGTGCGCCAGCTGCGCAACAATGTGGAGCGCCTGCTCATTCTCGCCGGCGGCGACCCGGAGGCGACCATCACCGCCGCCATGCTGCCGCCGGACGTGGGCGCGCTGGTGCCGACCCTGCCCAACGGCAATGGCGGCGAGCATCTGATGGGCCTGCCGCTGCGTGAGGCGCGCGAGGTGTTCGAGCGCGAATATCTCGCTGCCCAGATCAACCGCTTCGGCGGCAACATCTCGCGCACCGCCGAATTCGTCGGCATGGAGCGCTCGGCCCTTCATCGAAAGCTTAAGGCTCTCGGCGTAGGGTGAAGGTCCCCGGACGTGACCGGGGCGGGTTGACGGGGTGCCCGAAAAGGGGGCTGCATCGGTGCGTTCTGTCCGCTGACCTGCGGGGGCCGAACGCCGGGGGGAGGGTTCATGAAGGTCGTGATCTGCGGCGCGGGCCAGGTGGGGTTCGGCATCGCCGAGCGCCTCGCCGGTGAGCAGAACGACGTGTCCATCATCGACACGTCCCCGCGCCGCATCCAGATGGTGACGGAACAGCTCGACGTGCGCGGCGTGGTGGGGCAGGGGTCCCATCCGGACGTGCTCGCCCGCGCGGGCATCGAGCAGGCGGACATGCTCATCGCCGTGACCCTCCACGACGAGGTGAACATGGTGGCCTGCCAGGTGGGCCACGCCCTGTTCAACGTGCCGACCAAGCTTGCCCGCATCCGCGCCCAGACCTATCTCGCCCCCGAATGGCGCGACCTGTTCTCCCGCGACCAGCTGCCCATCGACGTCATCATCTCCCCCGAGGTGGAGGTGGGCGAGATGGTGCTGCGCCGCCTCTCTTTGCCCGGCGCCTCCGACACGGTGAGTTTCGCGGACGGCGCGGTGGTGATCGTCGGCGTCTCCTGCACCGAGGACTGCCCGGTGGTGGACACACCGCTGAAGCAGCTGACCGAGCTTTTCCCGGACATCCAGGCGACCATCGTCGCGGTGAGCCGGGCCGGGCGCACTTTCGTGCCCCGCTCCAACGACCAGATTCTCACCGGCGATCTCGTCTATTTCGTCGCGCAGGCCGACCACGTGCAGCGCACGCTCTCCCTGTTCGGGCATGACGAGGTGCCGGCCCAGCGCATCGTCATCGCAGGCGGTGGCAACATCGGCTACTACGTCGCGACCGAGCTGGAGAAGCGCAACGCCGCCGCCCGCGTGAAGCTGATCGAGGCCTCCCGCGAGCGCTCGCAGACCATCGCCGAGGAACTGCGCCGCACCGTCGTGCTCAACGGCGACGCACTGGAACGCGCCATTCTCGACGAGGCGGGGGTGGGGGAGGCGGACACCATGATCGCCCTCACCAACGACGACCGGATCAACATCCTCTCCTGCCTTCTTTCCAAGCAGGTGGGGGCGAAGCGCATTCTCGCGCTGCTGAACGAGCAGGGCTACGCCACCTTCGCCCGCGGCCTCGGCATTGACGCCCATGTGAACCCGCGCCAGATCACGGTTTCCAAGGTGCTCCAGCATGTGCGGCGCGGCCGCATCCGCGGCGTCCATGCGCTGCTCGACGGCTCGGGCGAGATGATCGAGGCGGAAGCGCTGGAAACCTCGCCGCTGGTGGGCAAGCCGCTGCGCGATCTCAGCCTGCTGGACGGGCTGCGCATCGGCGCCGTGGTGCGCAACGGGCAGGTGCTGCTGCCGCGCGGCGATTTCGTCGTGCGCGCCCACGACCGGGTGGTGCTGTTCGCCCTCGCCGATCGCATCAAGCGCGTGGAGCAGCTGTTCCGCGTGGCCCTCGAATTCTTCTGACCCGATCCCGGGACGCGAAATCCTATGGCCAACGCCGCCCGCCCGCTTGCCGCCGGCATCGCCGCCATCGGGGCGCTCGCGCTCCTGCCGATGGCGGTCGCCGCGCGCTCCGGCACGGGCCCAGTGGCGGTCTGGCTCGCCACGTCCGGCTTCTGCCTGTTCCTCGCCGGCCTGCTGCGCTTCACCACCCATGGGCTCGAGACCCGGCTGACGCGGACGGGTGCCGTGGCGCTGGTGGCCTGCATGTGGCTGGTGCTGCCGCTGATGGCGACGCCGGCGGTCGCCATCGTCTCCGGCCTGTCGCCGCTTCAGGCCTGGTTCGAGGCGCTTTCCGCCTTCACCGCGACCGGTCTCACCGCGCTCCACCAGGGACCGGCGAGCCTCTATGTCTTCCTCGGCCTGCTGCAATGGGCCGGCGGACTCTTGACCGTGGTCACGGCGGTCGCCGTGCTGGCGCCGGCGGGCCTCGGCGGATTGCCGGACCGCACGCCGCGCGGTGGCACCGCGCTCGACGTGGTGGATCTGGTGAAGGTCCTGCGCGAGATCAGCCCCGCCTATCTGGCGGCGACCGCGCTGGCGATGATCGTGCTGCTCGCGTCCGGCGAGACCCTCTATGTGGCCTTCACGCTGGCCACCGCCGTCGTCTCCGCCGGCGCCCATCTGCCGCCGGAGGCACAACTGGCGCTCGCGCTGGACGAGACACCCAAGTGGCTGCTGCTGCCCTTTCTCATCTTCAGCGCCACCAGCGTGCGCTGGCACCGGGCGCTGATTACCCGCCGCATCAATGCCGCACCGGAGCAGGTGGAAAGCCTCGTCATCATCGGCTGGTGGGCGGTGCTCGGCATCATCCTCGGCGCCCTGCTGTTCCGCACCGACGAGATGTCGTCGCTCGACGCAGTGCGTGACGGCCTGTTCACCGCCGCCTCGTTGATCTCGACCAGCGGCATCGGCCCGCATGAAGGCACCTATGCCAACCTGCCGCTCGGCCTCGTCATCCTCGTGGTGCTGCTGGGCGGCGGCGCGCTCTCGGTGGCGGGCGGGCTGAAGATGCTGCGGCTGCGCGCCATCCTGCTGCGCACGCGGGGCGATCTTCTGCGCCTCGTCTATCCCCACATCGTCCTGCCCTCGGCGCTGGAGGGCGGCGTCGGTTCCGCCATGCGGGGCGTCTGGGCGGGGGCGGCGAGCCTCGCTTTCCTGTACGGCCTGTGCGTGATCGCGCTCAGCCCCGGCCTGCCCTCGCTTGATGCGGCACTGGC
Organism: Xanthobacter aminoxidans; assembly: GCF_043193615.1. Lineage (NCBI taxonomy): Bacteria > Pseudomonadati > Pseudomonadota > Alphaproteobacteria > Hyphomicrobiales > Xanthobacteraceae > Xanthobacter > Xanthobacter aminoxidans. Next base: position 1,249,806 of record NZ_JBAFUS010000002.1, read on the forward strand.
GGCTGCGGCGGCGGTCGTCACCAATACCGGCCCGGTCTACGACGCCGCGGGCGGCGGCTGGCCGGCCATCTCCTCCCTGCCGTGGGGCTCGGTGCTGGTCGCCGGCATCGGCATGGTCGCGGGGCGGCTGGAGATCATCGGGCTTTTCGTCTTCATCCATCTCGCCATCTGGCGCACCTGAGGGCCGACGCAGTCATGTCGCGCATCGCCTACGTCAACGGACGCTATCTCCCCCATCGCGACGCCAGCGTGCATGTGGAGGATCGCGGCTATCAGTTCGCCGACGGCGTCTATGAAGTCTGCGAGGTGCTCGGCGGCCGGCTGGTGGACGAACGCCGCCATCTCGACCGGCTCGATCGCTCCCTGCACGAGCTGTTCATTGCAGCGCCCATGTCACGGGCGGCGCTGTCCGCAGTGCTCAGGGAAGTGGTGCGCCGCAACCACGTGCGCAACGGCATGGTCTACCTGCAGGTGTCCCGGGGCGTCGCGCGTCGCGACCACGCCTTCCCCGCACCCGACACCGCCCCCTCCATTGTCGTGACCGCGCGCCGCACGGACAGGGAGGCGCAGGAGGCGCTGGCGCGCAAGGGCGTCGCCGTCATCACCGTGCCGGAGAATCGCTGGCCGCGCGTCGACATCAAGAGCGTCTCCCTGCTGCCCAACGTGCTGGCCAAGCAGTTGGCGAAGGAGGCCGGTGCGCGCGAGGCGTGGTTCGTCGATGCCGACGGCTATGTGACCGAAGGCGCCTCCACCAACGCCTGGATCGTGACCGCCGGCCGCACCATCGTCACGCGCCCCGCAGACAGCGGTATCCTCAGAGGAATCACCCGCACTGTGGCATTCGAGGTGGCGGCGGACCTCGGCTATACCGTTGAGGAACGGCCATTCACGGTTGCGGAGGCCCACGCAGCGGACGAGGCGTTCATCTCGGCCGCGACCACGGTCATCATGCCGGTCGTGATGATCGATGGCACCCCGGTGGGATCAGGTGTCCCCGGCCCTGTCGCCAAGGCTTTGCGATTGAAATTCCACGATTTTTCGGAAGTCGCCTGAGTTTGTCCCAGACCGGATCATGTTGCGGAGCAAAATAATATTGCGCCGCCATCGGGCTGTGCCATTCTAGCAGCCCAACTCTCACGGGGGTGTACACTCCAGACGTGCGCTTGCCCGTGGGCCTCAACGCCGAAACAATGGATACGAAAATGGCGGCGGAACGGACACAAAATCTCCAAGACACTTTTCTCAATCACGTCCGCAAGAACAAGACTCCCCTCACGATTTTCCTGGTGAACGGGGTGAAATTGCAGGGCGTCGTTACCTGGTTCGATAATTTCTGCGTGCTCCTGCGCCGGGACGGGCATTCCCAGCTGGTTTACAAGCACGCCATTTCCACCATCATGCCGGGTCACCCGGTTCAGTTGTTCGATCCCACGGACGATGGGGGAGAAAAGGCTTAAGCGTGCAGCATCAAAGCGGGAAGAAGGCGGGCGGACGTTCAAAGTCCAAGGCAGATACCTCGAAGACGGCAACGTCCAAGCTCGCAGGCCGCAAGGTTGAAGGTGCAATTGACGTCGGGGAGGATATTCCGGTCCCCGGCGAGCATGAGGCGCTGCTGCCCGAATCCGGGATGGATTCCGAAAGCCCCACCCACGACACGACGCACGAGCCCACGCGCGGCGGTATCGACCGTCGCGCGCCGGCCGTGCGCTGTGCTGTCGTCACGCCCGTCGTCAGCCGGCGGGGCAGGGGAGGCGCGCCGGAACGGCGCAGCCCCGAGGCGCGGCTCGACGAGGCTGTGGGCCTTGCAGCCGCCATCGAGCTGAACGTCGTCTTCTCCGGCCTCGTGTCGCTGTCCGAGATCCGCCCCGCAACCTATCTCGGTACCGGCAAGGTGGAAGAGCTGGCGGCGATCGTGGAGGCCGAGCATGTGGATCTCGTCTTCTTCGACGCCGCTCTGTCTCCCGTGCAGCAGCGCAATCTGGAGAAGGCCTGGTCCACCAAGGTGGTGGACCGCACCGCGTTGATTCTCGAAATCTTCGGCATGCGCGCCCGGACCAAGGAAGGCGCGTTGCAGGTGGAACTGGCCCACCTCAATTACCAGCGTTCCCGGCTGGTGCGTTCCTGGACCCATCTGGAACGCCAGCGCGGCGGCTTCGGCTTCCTCGGCGGCCCCGGCGAGACGCAGATCGAGGCCGACCGCCGTCTCATCGGCGATCGTATCATCCGCATCGAGAAGGAACTGGAGCAGGTGAAGCGCACGCGCGGCCTGCACCGGGCGAGCCGCAAGCGCGTGCCGTATCCCATCGTTGCGCTGGTGGGCTACACCAATGCCGGCAAATCCACGCTGTTCAACCGGCTGACCCGCGCCGAGGTGATGGCCAAGGACCTGCTGTTCGCCACCCTCGACCCGACCCTTCGGGCGGTGGACCTGCCGCACGGCACCCGCATCATCCTCTCCGACACGGTGGGCTTCATCTCCGAACTGCCGACCCAGCTCGTCGCCGCCTTCCGGGCCACGCTGGAAGAGGTGCTGGAGGCGGACCTCATCCTCCATGTCCGCGACATCTCCCACCCCGATACCGAGGCGCAGGCGGCGGATGTGGCCGACGTGCTCGAAGACCTCGGCGTGGAGGTGAAGGACGGCGGCCGCGTCATCGAGGTTTGGAACAAGATCGACCGGCTTTCTCCCGAGGCCCGCGAGCAGGTGCAGAACCAGACCTTGCGTGCGGGGGCCGAGGCGCCCGTTGCCGTCTCGGCCCTGACCGGGGAGGGGACGGACGATCTGCTGGGCGTCATCGAGCGTCGCATCACCTCCGGGCGCGTGACGCTTTCGGTCATCCTTGCGGCGGAGGACGGCGAGGGGCTCGGCTGGCTGTATCGCCATGGCGAGGTACTGGAGCGCACCACCGGCGAGGACGGTGTGCTGCAGGTGGCCCTGCGCATCCCGCCGGAGCGCGCCGGCCTTGTCGCCCGCCGCTTCGGGGCGCGACGGGTCCACACCATGTAGGCGGCGTGCGGGCGGCTATTCGGCCGCGCGCTCGCTCTGCTTCTCCAGCCGCTTGGCGTCCTGCCAGAGGGCTTCCATCTCGTCGAGGCTGGCATCGTTGGGCCGGCGGCCATCCGCCGCGAGCTGCGTCTCCACGTGGTCGAAGCGCCGGGTGAACTTCTCGTTGGTGCCGCGCAGCGCCGTCTCGGGATCGACGTCCGCATGGCGGGCGAGGTTCACCACGGCAAACAGCAGGTCGCCGATCTCGTCGCGGATGGCCTCCGTGCCGCCGGCGTCGAGGGCCTGCGAGACTTCCTCGGTCTCCTCGCGGATCTTGGCCAGCACCTGCCGCGCATCATTCCAGTCGAAGCCCACGCGGCTGGCTTTCTCCTGAAGCTTCAGGGCGCGGGTGAGGGCAGGGAGGGGCAGGGCGACGCCCGAGAGGGTGCCCTTTCCGCCCTCCTCCGGCGCCAGCCCGGCAGCGGCGCGGGCGGCGGCGCGCTCGGCCTTCTCCTGTGCCTTGATCTCGGCCCACATCCCCTTCACCGCTTCCGGCGACAGATCGCGCGCGTCGCCGAACACATGGGGGTGCCGCCGCACCAGCTTGGTGGTGATGGCCTCCACCACATCAGGGAAGGCGAAGGCGCCTTCCTCCTCCGCCAGGCGGGCGTGGAACACCACCTGCAGCAGCAGGTCGCCCAGCTCTTCCTTCAGGTCCGGCAAGTCGGCGCGGGCGATGGCATCCGCCACCTCATAGGCCTCTTCCAGCGTGTACGGCGCGATGGTCGCGAAGGTCTGCTCCAGATCCCACGGGCAACCGGTGCCCGGCGTGCGCAGGGCCGCCATGATCTCGATGAGGCGCGCAATATCGCGGGAGGGCTGCATGGGGGGCTCCGGAGGGATGGGACACCATCCTAATGCGCGGGCACGCCGCGCGCGACTGCGCCCGATGCCGCCTTTGAGCCCAGGGCTGCGACGCCTATGCTGTCGGCGTCCAACGGATTCCCGCCCATGATCGAAATCGCGCCCGCCGGCCCCATCGACGACGACATCCGGCCCGGCGAGACGAGCGTCGCGCTGCCGGAGCGCTTCGACGCGGGGCTCTATTTCATCGGCCGCATCCGCACGCCGTGGACGGTGCGCGGGACCTGTCCGCGCCGCGGCGATCCGGAGGAGGGGCCGGTCTGCACGCTGGAGATCGATCCGCGCTGGGCGGACGCGCTGACGGGCGTCGCCGACTGCCCGCGCCTTCAGGTGCTCTACTGGATGGACCGGGCGCGGCGCGACCTCGTTCTCCAGACCCCGCGAGACGGCAGCACCCGCGGCACCTTCGCGCTGCGCTCGCCGGTGCGGCCGAACCCCATCGCGTCCTCGGTGGTCACGCTCATGGGTGTGGAGGGGCTCAAGGTGATGGTGCGCGGCCTGGACTGCCTCGACGGCACGCCGCTGATCGATCTGAAGGTACAGCACGCGTGAGGCGGGGCGATCGCGTCTCCCCTGAAAACAATAATCGCAGAAGAGATATTATGGAATTTAAAGAGTGAGGGGCAACCTTCGCTGCGCCGGGCACCACGGTTCGGTGTCGCCGAAATTCACAATTTTATCCATTTATGACAGCGACTTACGTGAGGATTCAAAAGTAACGCCCGAGTCGTGCGGGCGGCTAGCCTGCCGCCCCAGTCCGTTCGTGGACGACCGCGCCGCTTCGGATGCCTGACGTGAACTGCATGCCGTCATAGGCAGGAATCACCCCCTCCGGCAGGCGCGCCGCCAGGGTGGAATAATCGAGGTCCGTGTGCAGGTTGGTCAGGATCGCGAGATCGGGCTTGAGCAGCGCCACATGATCCAGCGCTTCCTGAAGTGTGAAATGCGAGGGGTGCGGCGCCTCCCGCAGGGCGTCGATGATCCAGACGTCGAGATTGTGCAGATGCATCAGGCTGTTTTCGGGAAACCCGTTCACGTCGCTTGAATAGGCCACGCCGCCGAACCGGAAGCCGAAGGCGTCGATGTCGCCGTGCCGCTGGCGGAACGGCAGCGCCGCGATCGGGCCGCCCGCGCCATCGATGACGATCTCGCGGCCTTCCCGATACCGATGGTCGTTCAGGATCGGCGGATAGGCGCTGCCCGGGGGCGTAGCGAAGCAATAGCCGAAGCGCTGATGCAGGATGCGGGCGGTATCTTCGTCCGCATAGATGTCGACCCGCTTGCGGTTGTGAATGGCCAGTGGCCGCAGATCATCGATCCCGTGGGTGTGGTCCGCGTGCTCGTGGGTGAACAGCACGGCGTCCAGATGGGTCACGTTCACGCCGAGCAATTGCTCCCGCAGGTCCGGCGAAGCATCGACGAGAACGCTGGTTTTGCCGCCCGGCCCGACGCGCTCCACCAGCATGGAGCAACGGCGGCGGCGATTGCGCGGATTGGTGGGATCGCAGGCGCCCCACCCCTGCCCCACCCGCGGCACGCCGCCCGAGGAGCCGCAGCCGAGGATGGTGAAGGTCAGGGTCGCGGCGTCGCTGGAGGGGGGCATCACGTCTCTCCCGGCGGCCGGGATCGCCCGGCGCAGAATCTGCCGCAGGGTGCTCCAAATCGCGCCCGGAGTCACACCGCACCACCTTGTAGGGCGGCGTTTTCATCGTGACTGAAGCGGTCCTTGGCCCCGAAGGCCCGCGGGCCTGCCGCCGCACCGACCCTGCAGGGTTGAATGAGGTTCCGGCAAAAAATCTTACGTCAGCAAAGAGATGCGAATCGCGATTCGCCTGAAGCATCAGGTGAACAATGGGCGGCGCCCGGTGCAGGCGCGCAGCCGGCAGCCGCCGCCGCGCGCGTCAACAGCTCCCCCATTCGGGGGCTCAGCAATTGCGACAGGAGGGAGAAAAAAGGCCGAGCTAGAAGGCGGCTCAAGCCCAAGCATCACACAGATCGCAAATGGGATGGGATACTGCGAATGCCGGGATGGAATGGTCGGAGCGAGAGGATTTGAACCTCCGACCCCTAGTCCCCCAGACTAGTGCGCTAACCGGGCTGCGCTACGCTCCGACGTGGAGGGGAGGCTTAGACCATCACCGGGGCCCCGACAAGCCCCTCCCGAACCGAATGTGCAAAGCGCGCGCCGCTCTCCCCAGGGATCATTCAAACGGGATAAAGATACCACCGTAGGCTGCGCTATTCGATGTCACATCGCGGCGAGATTGTGGCAGAGGAGAACGAATCGCCACTCTTTCGCCGGCGAACCGTGTCAATGTGGCCTGATTGCGCGGTCATTCGGCGATCTTCCTCAACAACACGGAAGATTGAACGGATGAAGATACGTGTGGTCCTGTCCTGCGCCGCCCTGTCCCTGCCGGCCTCCATGGCCGTTCCGAACATGGCGAACGCGGACACCTCCACCGGCATCGCCTCCTACTATTGGCAAGGCCGCAGCACCGCGAGTGGTGAACGTTTCAACCCGACGGCCTACACGGCCGCCCATCGTTCCCTGCCCTTCGGCACCAAGGTGCGTGTCACCAATCTTCGCAATGGAAAAGCCGTCGTGGTCCGCATCAACGATCGCGGGCCGTTCGTCCGTGGCCGGGTGATCGACGTGTCCAAGGCGGCCGCGTCGGAGCTCGGCTTTACCGGCTCTGGCGTCACCCGCGTTTCCCTCTCCGTCGTCGAGTGACCGGACGGATTTGAAGGCAAGGCCGGGCGTGCCTGGGGATCGCCTCGCGCCCGTCCTTGCCCGACCCCGATGATGGCTGGTCAGTCGGCCGCTCTGGCCTCGCCCCGCCGTCCGGTCAGCCCTTCCATCAGCCGACGGCATTCCCCCAGCTCATAGAGTGCCGACTGCATCCGGTGCACGTCGTCGCGGGAGAGCACCGGGGCCGCCATGGGCGGCTGGCCCACCACGCGCGGCTCCGACCGAAGATGCGGCGGCAGATACTGTTCCGGCGGGCCGGGGCGCAAAGGCTCACGGGGGAGCCTCTGGCTCGGCTCCGCCTGCGGGCTGACGACAACCTCCTCGGCCGCCGGCCGCGTCGGTTGAACCGACGCCGCTTGGGCCTGCGCGGGTGCGGCAGGCTGAGGTGCTAAGCCCCGGCTGGCCATGCGCTCGGCCAGAAGCCGTTGTTCGGACTCCGGCATGGGAAACCCGCCCTCGCCTTCTTCGCTGATGGGGCCGATGAGCGGCCCGACGCGCGTGGCGCGGGGAAGGGCCTGCGGGGCGCCCTCGCCCCATTCCTCGTCGATCGCGCGGCGCATGGCCTCGCCCTGCCAACTGCCCGGCGACCGGGGCAGGCGGGCCGACACCTCTCCCGGACCGTACGATTCCGTTGGGTAGGGTTCACGCCTCATGGGGTGTTCCGCGCCTGCGCGTGGCGCAGGGGCGGGTGCGACGCCTAGCGACGGCTCGCGCCGCGCCTCACTGGCGCGCGGGTCCGGCCGGCGTGGGCGGTCCATGGGCCGCTCGAAGGCACGCCGGTCCGACGGCCGATCGGCGTAACGATCCTCGGACCGATCATGGGGCCGATCCTGGTCGTTCATGGAATACTCCGGCTCGGCGGCTCTCGGGTTCGGTCGGTAAGGGGCGGGCGCCTCGGCAGGCAATGGCGCGGCCTGGGGCCATTCGTCATCGGCCGGACGGGCGGAGGGGGCATGGAATGCGCGGGGCGGTTCGGAAGGTGCGTCAGCCGCCCAGCGGCCGTCGTCCCGCCACGCCTCGTCCCCCCGATCCTCGTCCTGACGGTCCCTGGCCTGCCAGTCGATGCCCCGATCGGCGTCCGAGGCTGTCGGTTCAACGGTCGCGCTTTCCACCCAATCGGTCTGGCGCCAATCGCCGTCACGCAGCAGCCGGCCCTCGCGCGTATCGCGGTCACGCGGAGGGGGCGGCTCCGCCTCGAGCCAGTCGCGATTCTCGGCCGCCGGCCGCCGGGCGTGGCGGGGGATGAAATCCTCGGGCGGGCCCGGATATTCCTCCAGCTCACGGGACAAGGGCGCGGAGCGATCGGGGCGGTTTGGTTCCAGCGCGCGCGGGGCCTCGTCGCGGGCTTCGGGCCGAGCGTCGTAGCGAGCGTCGTACTCGGGGATTTCATGCGGGCGCGGCGGACGTCGATCCTGCGCTTTGAGGCGGCGGATGCGGTCCTCGATGGGCTCGGACACCTGCGGTGCAGGCGGAAAATCATCCAGGAACGGCAGCAGCGGGTCGTCGAGCTCGGGCGAATGGGGCGCCTGATCGTCGGCCGGCATGGCGAGACGCGACGCCGGCCCGCGGCTCGGCCGCTGCATGGGGCGCAGCTGAGGCTCGAGCCGTTCGCCCGGATGCCCCTCCGGCGCGGCCCGGCGGGGCGGAGGCGGCTCCGCGCGTCGGCTCGCCATCTGGTCCGCCTCAATGTCCGCGTGGGAACGATCGCGACGCATATGACGCTCGGCGCCCGGTTCCAGCCGCGGTTCCAATCCCGGATCACTCCGACGCATCGGAGCGGCGTCGCGATCCATATCCGCATCGTGCCGCGGGACCGAGCGCCGGGCGGGAAAGTCGTCCGCCTCGTTCCGGGCCGCCTCGAACGAGGGCTCGCGGCGGTCGTCCTCTGCGGGGCGACGGCGGTCCGGGGGAGCCTTGTCGCGATCAGGCGCGCGGCTCGATCCGTCGAATTCGGGTTTGTCGCGAAGCGGCTGATTGCGCAGGGGCATTTCCCGCTGCGGGGCATCGAATGCGGGATCGAGCCGCTCCGAGCGGCCGCCACGGGCGCTGCCTTCACGCAGGGGCCTCGGGGGGGCGGCTGGCTCGGAGGCCAGATCCCGGTCGGCCTCGGCATCGGGGAAGGGGAGCGGCAGCTCGGCGCTTTCGGGCAGCTCGGGAAGGACATCCTCCTCCCCTCCCCGCCCCTTGCCGCGCCGGCGTGGCAGCAGACCGAGCAGGCCGCCAAACGTCACGCCCTCCCCGCCTGCGGCGCGGGCCGGACGCGCGGAGCGCATGGAGGCCACCTCGCGCTCGATGCCGAGATCCTGGACGTAACGCACGCCCTGGTCCTTCAGCACGCGCTGGGCGCCCTTGATGGTGAAACCGTCGGTGTAGAGCAGGTGGCGGATGCCGCGCAGGAGGTCCACGTCCTCCGGCCGGTAGAATCGCCGGCCGCCGGCGCGCTTCACCGGCTTGATCTGGGTGAAGCGGCTTTCCCAGAAGCGCAGGACGTGCTGCGGGAGCTCAAGCTCGTCCGCGACCTCGCTGATGGTCCGGAAGGCGTCCGGAGCTTTCTCCGTCTCGCGCGCGTCGCCCACCTTGTCTCCCGCTTCGTTCGACCGAATCGCCCAGAGCCCGTGCGGGAATCATAGGTGCGATTGGCGCATGCGGAAAGGCGGACAAGCCACGGCAAGGGCTTGTCCCCGGTTGTTCGCGCGATCGGTTACGAAATCCTGTCCACGGGCAGGCGACGGGGATCAGTCCTCGTCGGCGCCGTCCGGCTCGGTGCCGTTGATGCGGTGCTTCAGAATGCTCGAGGGCTTGAACACCATGACCCGGCGGGGCTCGATGGGCACTTCCTGGCCGGTCTTGGGATTGCGCCCGATGCGCTCGCCCTTGTCGCGCACGACAAAGGAACCGAACGAAGACAGCTTGACCGTCTCGCCGCGGGCGAGGCAGTCCGCAATCTCCTTCAGAACCATCTCGACGAGCTGGGCAGACTCGGTGCGAGAAAGTCCAACCTGCTGATAGACGGCCTCACACAGATCCGCCCGCGTTACGGTCCGACCAGCCATATGTCTCCCCGACCCCTGAAAGCGCGCTCGGACCGGCCGCCAACGCCCTGCGACCGCCCAGCCTTGCAAACGCAGCAATTCTTAACAGTTGAGGCTGCACGAATGTGACGGATACGACGCCGCACCTCCCACAGACCCCAGCGCCTGCGGGCAACGGCGTCCGGCAAACTAGCCGCGCCAGCCGAGCAAGGTCAACGCATTATGTGGTCTACCAGCGGATCAGTGCCGACCCCCAGGTGAATCCGCCGCCCATTGCCTCGAGCAACACCAGATCACCTTTGGTAATCCGCCCATCCCGCACTGCGACATCAAGTGCCAGGGGGATGGAGGCCGCGGAGGTGTTTCCGTGGAGATCCACGGTCGTCACCACCTTTTCCGGTGCAATGCCCAGCTTCAGCGCGCTGGCGTCGATGATGCGGCGGTTCGCCTGATGGGGCACGAACCAGTCGATGCTGGCGGCGCTCTCGCCGGTGGCGGCGAAGGCGTCCTCGATCACGTCGGTGATCATGCCCACCGCGTGCTTGAACACTTCCTTGCCTTCCATGCGCAGATGGCCGGCCGTGCCCGTGGTAGACGGCCCGCCGTCCACATAGAGCTTGGCGCGATGGCGGCCATCCGAGCGCAGATGGGACGTCAGGAGACCGGAATCGCCGGCTGTCGCCGCGTCCACGCCTTCGAGCACGAGCGCGCCGGCGCCGTCGCCGAACAGGACGCAGGTGCCGCGATCCTCCCAATCGAGGATGCGCGAGAAGGTCTCGGCGCCGATCACCAGCGCCCGCTTGAAGGCGCCGGTCTTCAGATAGGCGTCGGCTGTGGCGAGGGCGAAGACGAAGCCGGAGCACACCGCCTGGACATCGAAGGCGGCGCCACGGGTGATGCCAAGCTCGGCCTGTACCGTCACCGAGGTGGCCGGAAAGGTCAGATCTGGCGTCGCGGTGCCGAGGATGATCAGGTCGATGTCGGCGGCGGTGAGGCCGGACGCATCCAGCGCGCGCTGGGCCGCCTTGATGGCGAGGTGGGAGGTGAATTCACCTTCCGCAGCGATGTGCCGCTGGCGGATGCCGGTGCGCTGGACGATCCACTCGTCGGACGTGTCCATGCGCGACGCGAGCTCGGCGTTGCTGAGAACCCGCTCGGGAAGATAGGACCCGGTGCCCCGGGCGACGGACCTGATACCGCTCACGATTGTCCTTCCGCCCCTGCGGCCTCCGGCCGGCGCTCGGAAATCTCCGGAGGCCTGCGGCTGGTGAGGCTCTGTTCGATGTGCGCCAGCAATTGGTGGCGCACCATGTCATAGGCGAGGTCGACGGCGGCGGCGAAGCCCTCCGCGTCGGTGCCGCCGTGGCTCTTGATGACGACGCCGTTGAGGCCGAGGAACACGCCGCCATTGGCCCGGCGCGGGTCCATCTTCTCCTTCAGCACGCGGAAGGCGTCGCGCGCGAAGAGATAGCCGATCCTCGCCCGCAGCGTCCGGCTCATGGCCGAGCGCAGGTAGGAGGCGAGCTGCTTGGCCGTGCCCTCGGCGGTCTTCAAGGCGATGTTGCCGGAAAAGCCCTCGGTCACGACCACGTCCACCGTGCCGGCGCCGATGTCGTTGCCCTCGACGAAGCCGTGATAGTTCACCGACACCCCCTCCTCCCGGAGGATGCGAGCGGCTTCCTTCACTTCCTCGACGCCCTTGATCTCCTCGACGCCCACGTTGAGGAGGCCGACGGTCGGCTTCTCGATGTCGAACAGCACCCGCGCCATGGCCGAGCCCATAATCGCCATCTCGACGAGGCTCTTGGCGGTGGCGCCGATGGAGGCGCCCACGTCGAGCACCACCGTCTCGCCGCGCAACGTCGGCCAGATGGCGGCGATGGCGGGGCGGCTGATGCCCGGCATGGTGCGCAGGTTGAAATTGGCCATGGCCATCAGCGCGCCGGTGTTGCCGGCGGACACGGCAACGTCGGCCTCGTGGACCTTCACCGCGTCGATGGCCTTCCACATGGACGACTTGTAGCGGCCCCGGCGCAGCGCCTGGCTCGGCTTGTCGTCCATGCCGACCACAACGTCGGTGTGGATGATGCGGGACGCGGCAGCGAGCTTGGGGTGGCTCTTCAGAACCTCGCGGACCCGCGCCTCATCGCCATAGAGGAGGAAGCTTGTGTCGGGATGGCGCCCCAGCGAGATTTCCGCCCCGGCAAGGACCGTCTCGGGTCCATGGTCGCCGCCCATGGCGTCGACGGCGATGCGGACGGGTACGGTCATCTCCGGCGTAAATCCCTGCTTCGATCGAATGGCGGCGGGCTCTGCCCTGGCGGAAAAGGTGAGGGATCAGGAATCCCGGCAAGCATGTCCCGTCGTTACCGTCGCCGTTGCGGCGGGCGGACAATAGCGTGTCGCGGCGCCATCGCAACTGCTCCGGGGCGGCGAGGTGCGCTCACTCCTTGTCCTTCAGGCGCGAGAGTGCGGAGAAGGGCGAAATGGCGGGATCCTCCGCCGGCGGCTCGAACACCGCCCCGGGCTTGCGCGGGTAGGGATCGACGCCGAGGGCCAGGAACTCGCACACCAGCGCGCCCACATCGATCCGCCCGTCCACGATCTCGTCAGGCGGGTCGATCTCGTTCTCCTCGTCCTCTTCGGAGGGCTTGTAGGTGCCGGCGGGCGCGAAGTGGACGTCGATTTCCTCCTCGAGCGGCGCGTCGAACGCCTCCAGCGTCACCCCGCACGTCTGGCGGACAGTCGCCGTGAGTCGGCCCGAGACGCGCACGCCCTCCCTGCCTTCCGGAACCAGGTGAAGCGTCGCCAGGATCCCTTCGGCGTGGAGCACGCCCGCATAGCGCGCAAGCGCCGCCGTGGCGGCGGCATCGGGCGCGAGCTTCAGGTGAAGGCCGAGCGGCGGGAGGTCGGCGACGGAGATCATGTGGGAATAAGGAAGATCGCTCATTGTCCCGCCTCCGGAGCAGGCCTGAGTTGGGGCGCCGGCAGCACCAGCACGCCGCGGGCGAAGGTTTCAAAGGGCGTTGCCGCAAGGCTGTCCGCAGCGGCACGAACGTAGGCCGCGAAGGGGGCTGCTGTGGGCACCGTCTCTTCCGTACCGAGAACATTGCGGGCGAGAGCTTGCGCCAAAAGCGCGTTGCCGCGGTCGGCCAGTGCGGTATCATATGCCGCAACACGGCCGTAGAAGGCCTCGCCGATCTTCTTCATCTTCTTCGGCACGGTGAGGTCGCCGACGCCCAGCTCACGCATGGTGCTGTCCATGTCGGCGGCGAAGGCGTCGAAAATCTCCTGCGACATAGCGCGCGCGGTATCGTCGCCGTCCTTCAGGCGGTGGCAGACGAGCACGGTGTGGAGCACCACCATCTCGAAGCGTCCCTCCAGCGTATCGGGAACGCCGAAGTCGGTGTAGAACTCCGCCCGCCGCGACTGTGCCACGATCACGCCATACAGGCGCTCGATGGTCTCGCGGGACTTGGCACGCTTTGACGAGCGGAACAGGTTGAGCATTTCGGCTTCCGGGCCAAGGTCCGGCGAGGAGTTGAACGGGCAAGCGGCGTAACGCGCCCTCGCCCGCATGGCAAGGGGCGGTAGCCGAGGCGGCGCGCCGGGGCGCCGTTCACTGGACAAAAATGGGGATGCGTGTGGCGTCACGAGACAAGAGGCATGAACGCACGGGGAACGCGCCGACCACCAGGAACCGGAGGCTCGGCCTTGCGGGGACCGCCGCCCTTTTGCTCGCCGGGATGGCGCTCGCGGGCTGCGACCAGGTGATCGTGAACGGCACGGGCGGCCAGCTCTCCGGCGTCGTTCGCACCTATCAGCGCGGCTACGTGCTGGCCGATGGCGCGCTGGATCAGATCCCGGTCGGATCGAGCCAGGAACAGGTGCTGCTGGTGCTCGGCACGCCGTCCACCGTCGCAACGCTGAACGGCGACGCCTTCTTCTACATCTCCCAGACCCAGCAGCGCGTCGCCTTCCTGAAGCCGGAGATCACCGAGCAGAAGGTGCTCGCGGTCTATTTCGACAAGAACAAGCGCGTGACGCGCATCGCCCAGTACGGACTGAAGGACGGCAAGGTGTTCGACTTCGTGTCGCAGACCACGCCCACCAGCGGCGAGGAACTGAGCCTCATCCGCCAGATGATCGGCCTCATCACCTTCTGATCGGGGATTTGGGCAGGCCCGCCGTGCGCATCGCGTGCGCCGGGCCGTGACCTACGCGGGTCTTGACCTGCGCGGTACTTGACCTGCGCCGCAATTGGCGCTCCCAAAGGCGGCGGGGCCCCCGCCCCTTCGCAACGCCCGGAGCGACGAGCCCCAACCGATGGCCAGAACACTCGGACAGGACCTCGCCGCCGCGCTGCGCTTCTATTCCCGCCTGCCGCTGCCGGCGCGGGATGACACCGCCTTCGCGCCGCCCGACATCGACCGCATCGCTTATGCGATCCCCATCGCCGGTGCGGTGCTCGGCCTGATCGGGGCGCTGATCCTGATCCTCGCCATGGCCGTGAAGCTGCCGGCGTTCCTTGCCGCCGTGCTCGCGGTGACGGCGCTGGCGCTGGCCACCGGATGCTTCCACGAGGACGGGCTGGCCGACACCGCGGATGGGCTGGGCGGCGGCCGTGACCGTGCGCACAAGCTCGCCATCATGCGCGACAGCCGCATCGGCACCTATGGCGGGACCGCGCTCCTGCTGGGGCTGCTGCTGCGGATCGGCGCGCTGGAGGCGCTCGCCATGTCGGTCGGCCCGCTGCGCGCCGGCCTTGCCCTCATCGCCGGCGAAGCCGCCTCGCGCGCCGCCGGGGTGCTGCTCATCGCCGCTTTGCCCCCGGCCCGCACCGACGGCGCGGGCGCGTCCGTCGGCCGGCCCTCGGAAGCGGCGGCGCTGTCCTGTGCCCTGGTCGCCGCCCTCATCGTCTGCGTGCTGATGGTGGCGGCGTTCGGCATCGGCGCGGCCTTTGCCGGCCTGATCGGGCCGGTGCTGGCGCTGCTGGTGATGATGCGCCTGTCGAGCCGCCTCATCGGCGGGCAGACCGGCGACGTGGCGGGCGCCACCCAGCAGGTGGCGGTGATTGTGTTCCTCCTCGGCGTGCTTATCTTCGGCGGACGGTAGGCGAGCGGCGATTCCCGCCCCGCCTCAGCCGGAAGGAGCCGAGGGCCCGCCCGCGCAGCCATGACCGAGCCGTCAGAAACCCGGACCGTTTCCCGCACCGGCACCATCGTCACGCCCTGCATCAAGGTGTGTGCGGTGGAGCCCTTGAGCGGGCTGTGCATCGGCTGCGGGCGGACGCTGCGCGAGATCGGCGGCTGGGCCTCCTTCTCCCCGGATGCGCGCGACCGGATCATGGCCGTCCTCCCCGACCGTCTGGCGCGTCTCCGGCAGACGGCGCCGGACGCCTTCATGGAATAGGCCGCCATGCGCAGCGACCGTCTCCTCTGGCTCCTCCTGATCGGCCTGTTCGCCGGCGGCGTCATCCTCGCGGTGAACCACGAGCAGGGCGAAGTGGCGGGCATCGACATCAACAAGTTTGGCGCGCTGGTGGGGCAGCTTTCCATCGCCGTGTTCGTGGGCGCGGCGGCGTGGTCCATCATTCGCGGCCGGATCGCCGAATCGCTCATGGCCGCCGCCTTCTGGCTGGTGCTCGCGGTGCTGCTGGCCCTCGGCTACACCTATCGTGACCCCCTCGCCCAGGTCGGCCGCAAGGTGCTGGCCGAGGTCGCGCCGGGCTATGCGGTCAATCTCGCGCAGACCGGCACGAGCATTGTGGAGGTGACGCGCGGCGCGGGTGGCGACTTCGCGGTGCGCGCCGGCATCAACGGCTCCGGGGTGAGCATGCTGGTCGACACCGGAGCCTCCTCCGTCGTGCTGACCCACGAGGCGGCGCAGGCGGTGGGCCTGCCGGTGGATTTCCTGAAGTACGACGTACCCGTCGACACCGCCGCCGGCCGGACGCGCGCCGCCGCCGTGGTGCTGGACACCATGACCGTCGGCAGCATCGTCGAACGGCACGTGCCCGCCCTCGTCTCTCCCGCCGGCGCATTGCGCACCAGCCTCCTCGGCATGAGCTTCCTGTCGCGGCTGGACGCCTTCGAGTTCCGCGGCGACAAGCTCGTCATGCGTGGCGGAAAATGATTGTATTTCCGCCTCCTGCTCGTCTCGGTTAGGGTCGCGCGTTCCTCATGCCTGAACGGCGAAGCTTGATGCGCGTGCCCACAGCGACCGATCTCCAGAAGGAACGGGCGATCCTGTTCGCCATCCTTCTCGATTTCAGCGTTTTCGTGCCCTACCTCATCACCGTGTCGCGGATCGGTTCGCTGGCCATGCTGGCGGAACTCCTGCGCGGCGGCCTGCTGCTTCTGGTGGAAGGCCTCGCGCTGGTGACGCTGCGCGCCGCCCATCGCGGCCGCATGTATTTCTACGATTTCGGCATCGGCAAGCTCGAGCGCATGTTCGCGGCCGCCATCGGCGTGCTGCTGCTGCTCGCGGCGGTGTTCATCCTCATCAAGGTGATGGACTCGACCGAATCCGAGCCGCTGCCGCCATTCTGGGTGGCCGCCGCCCTGGGGCTTGTCGTCTACAACCTGTTCACGAATCTGGCGCCGCTGGTTCCGCTGTGGCGGGCGACGCGCGCGGGCACCTCTATCATCGTGCTCAGCCAGTTCCGCGCCCGCATCGCCAAGGCAGTCGCCTCGGTGACGGTCGTGGTGTGCGTCGCCCTCGACGTGCTGCTGCCGCATACCGAGGTGGGGCTGGCCGCCGACGATATCGGCGGGCTTATCGGCGCCGCCTTCATGCTGGCCATCGGCGGCGCCATGATCTCGGAAGCCCTGCCGGACCTTCTCGACCGGGCGCTGGCCGAGCCGCTCCAGATGAAGGTCAACGCCGCACTCGCCGCCTACTTCGATCGCTACGAGCAGCTCATCGGCGTTCGGACCCGCAAGTCCGGCAATGTCGCCCATGTGGAGATCACGGTGGGCTTTGCGCCCGGGCGCACCATCGCCGACGTCAGCTCGGTGACGCAGGGCCTGCGCCAGACACTGACCGCCGCCATACCCGACGCCGACGTGGTGGTCATCGCCGCGCCCTACGATCCGGACGCGCGAACGGCCTAGAGCATCTGCATTTTCACGCGAACCGGCATCCACTTCGCTTGAAAGTGCTTCAGAGCATCTCCAGCCCCACCTTGCGGCGCGGCGGGGGAAAGGCCTTGTCGATGGCGGCGAGGTCTTCGGCGTCCAGCACCAGATCGCGCGCGGCGGCATTCATCTCCACATGCTCGACGCGGCTCGCCTTGGGGATGGCGATGACGTCCCCGCTGCGCATCACCCAGGCGAGCGCCACCTGGAACGGGTCCACGCCGTGCTTCTTCGCCACGGCGCCCAGCGCCCCGCCACGCGGCAGGCGGGCCTGCTCGATGGGGCTGTAGGCCATGACCGGGATGCGCGCGGCCCGCATTTCCGGGAACAGGTCGAATTCCGGCCCGCGGCGGCCCGGGTTGTAGAGCACCTGGTTGGCAGCGCAGGCAGTGCCACCCTTGGTCGCGAGCAGTTCCTCCATGTCGTCCGTGTCGAGGTTGCTCACGCCCCAGAGGCGGATCTTGCCGGCTTTCTGGAGCGCCTCGAAGCCGGCGATGGTCTCGGACAGGGGATGGTTGCCGCGCCAGTGGAGGAGATAAAGGTCGATCACGTCGGTCTTCATCCGCTTCAGGCTGCGCTCGCAGGCGGCGGCGACGCCGGTCCGGCTGGCGTTGTGGGGATAGACCTTGCTGACGAGGAACACCTCGTCCCGACGCCCGGCAATGGCCTCCCCCACCACCTCCTCGGCACCGCCGTCGGCATACATCTCCGCCGTATCGATCAGGGTGAGGCCGAGGTCGATGCCGCGCTGCAAGGCCTTCGCCTCGGCGGAGCGGGCGGTGGAACGCTCGCCCATGTACCAGGTGCCCTGGCCGAGGGCGGGCACGGTCTCGCCATTGGGAAGGGTCACGGTCTTGGTCATGGGCGGTTCCTCGGGCTTCGTTCCGCTGGCTGGTCGCGGGCGACCATAACGGCTGCTTCAGGCAGGTCCAGAGCCGGCCTGCGGCAGGGAGACGCTGCGTAGATTCACGCGCTTGACCCCTTCTGCCGCGTTGCACACAAGCGGAGCATGGGCATCGGTTTGGGATTCAAGGGCTTGCGGGTGGCGGCTGCAGCACTTTTCGTGCTGGCGCAGCTGACGCTCGGGTTTGCCCATCAGCCTGTCGCCCTGCCCTCCTCCGAAGCACCGGTCGATCTTGCGGCCTATGCGCTGCCGGACGGCACGCTGCCGGACCTCTGCCTCAATGGCGCAGACACCGGAACGGTTCTCAAGGCCCATCCCTGCGACGCCTGTGTTCTGACCTCGGCGCCCGGCCTTGCCGTGGAGCCGCAACCCGCGCTCGCGGCGCCCGATGGCCGGCGCATCGCGCACCTCCCCGCGCGCTGCGAACGCCGGCCGGCCGAGCAAGCCCGCGGCGCCCAGGCGCGTGGCCCTCCCGTGACGTGACCCAAAGCTGAACCGGCGCGGGAGCCTCCCGACGCCTCCGGTCCCTGCCGCCCATGCGGCCCTTCGGGTTTTCGTTCATGTCAGACACGCAATCTCACGCGTCTTCGGAGGCGCTCGCGCGCGCCCGCGCCGCCATGTCGGCGGAATTCGGCACCGTCACCCGCACCGCGTTCGATCCGGCGCGCGGCGCGCCGCGGCGGCTCTATCACACCAACGGCTTCAACCCACCCCGCCCCATCGAGGCGGCGGCGCGGCGTGGCTGGTCCGGGCGTTGCCCGGCCTGCGGCGAAGGTGCCCTGTTCGGGCGCTGGATGCAGGTTTCGGACTCCTGCGCGCACTGCGGCGAGGCGCTGGGCCATGCCCGCGTGACCAATGCCGTGCCGGTCCTGGCAATCCCGCTGGCACTGCTGGCCGGATCACTGGTGGGCGGCATTCTGGAGCTTATCAGCGAGCTCCCGCTGGCGCTCGAGCTTGCGGCCAGCGAACTGGTGGCGGTGGCGGCCGCCTTCCATGTGCTGCCCCACGCCAAGGGCCTCGCCGTTGGCCTTGCCTGGGCGAACCATGTGGGCGGCTTCGATCCGCTCCGCCATCTGGTGCCGGACCCGGAAGCCCCAGCCGCCCTGCCCCCACAGGTCGAAGCCCCCTGAAACGCAGAACGCCGGCGGGAGCACCGCCGGCGTTCTGTTATCCGAGGGTTGCGGGCGCGATCAGGCCGCGTCGTAGAGCCGGCGCTCCAGCAGCGGGTTGCCGCCCTTGAAGGCGCCATGCAGCGCCTTCGCGGCCGCAAGCACCGCAAGGTCCACCAGCGGCTCGACGATGATGACGAGCATGTAGGCGCCACCAAAGGTCGCCACCGAGGCGATGTTCTCGGATGCGAAGCCCTGGCCATAGACGGCCCAGAACGCCACCCAGCCGACGATGCCGGCCTGATAGGTGGTGGAGAGCGCGAGCGCCTGCCCGTACTTCAGTTCCACATAGGGCGTGCCCGGCGCCACGATGCGGCGCGCGACGGCGGCGACGCCGAACAGCGGCACCAGCAGGGTCGTCACGTTCATCCCGTACTGGGGCAGGTCGAACGGCGCGAAGAACAGGCCCTGGACGAGCAGGCCGAAGGCGAGGCCAAGCGCCGCCGGAGCCGCGCCGAACATCAGGAACAGGGTCGAGCCGAGAATGAGGTGCACTTCCGAGACGCCCACCGGATAGTGCGGCAGCACCTCGAAGAAGCTGAACACCAGCGCGGTGGTGGCGAGGGTGCGGCCGGCCAGCGAGAGGACGCCGCGCTCGCGCGCCGCCTCATAGGCAAGCTTCAGGGCATAGCCGCCGGCGGCGGCCGCCGTGACATAGCTGAGGCCGATCTTGGCCCCGTCCACGAGTCCGGGTTCGATATGCATGCTGGTCTCCGTTGCCGTCTCACCCGACGGCCCGAGGGTTATCATCATGCGATCGGCCGGTCTCCTGACTCGCGGGTCTACGCTCACCCCCGCCTTCCCGGCCGGCCCTAGGGGCTGTGGCCAGTGGCATACTGGAAGATCGCTCGCCGCTCACAGTCGCGGGGGCGGTTGGGGCTTCGGGCCACCCCGGCGGATTTACGCGCAGGTTCAGGCCCTACCCCATTCCCGTTTCACTCCGGATGCCGTGGCAACCGGAGCACCGTTCGCACGTGCAGCAGGCACCGAACACCTCCGCGCTGTCAAGCGATCCCGGAGGCGAAACGCGCCGGTACCTTCCGGACCGGCGCATCGTGCGCGTGTGTTTCCCGCCTCAGTGGCCGGGATGGGCGCTGCCGGAGGCGCCGAGGCCCTCCACCGTGAACTTCACGGGCACGCTGCCGGCCTTCTCGAAGGTCAGCGTGCCGTCCACAGAGGTGCCCTCCTTGAGCGGGGACTTCAGGTCCATGAACATGATGTGGTAGCCGCCCGGCTTCAGCTCGACGCTGCCGCCGGCCGGGATGGTGAGACCGTCCGGGATGGGCCGCATCACCATGACGCCGTCCTTCATGGCCATCTCGTGGATCTCGACCCGGCCGGCGAACGGCACGGTGGCGGAGATGAGGCGGTCGGGCGCAGCGCCGGTGTTCTTCACCACCAGATAGCCGGCGGCGACGCTGGCGCCGCCCGGCGTCGCACGCGACCAGGGATGGTCGATCTGCAGCGAGCCGGCCTTGTAGTCGTGCGCCACGGCAGCGCCCGTCAGGGCGACGGTGGCGACGGCAGCGGCCATCACGGCACGGCGGGCGAGATGGAAAATGGACATGGGTGCTCCTTGGTTGCGCCAATGGGGCTTCTGCCCCATGGCGGGATGAACCTGCTGGTTGGACTTGATGAGCCGCCCGCCACCCGAGCCGGACACGCAATGGCGTGGCCGCGCAGGCGGGGCAGATTCGGCCTTCGAAGGCGTCAGGGGTCAGGCGCCGAGGGGAGGACCCTGCGAGGACCGCGGCTCGCGGCGGTCGCGACCACTTCCCTCTGCGACGGCAACGGCTGCCCGCTCGGAAATCGCGGGGGTCGCGACAGGACGTCCGGCGTCGGCGGCAACCGGGAGGATCGGCGCCAGAGAATGGAAGGCGCAGAGGGCGCAGCAGACGGAATGGTCTGCCTGCGGCGACTCCGGGGTGTTGTCCGGAACTCCGGTGCTGCGGGCGCACAGGGCACTGCCGCCGGGCGCGCTGGCCATGGCCGTGCCGGCGGAGCGCTCGAGCGCGATGCCCGCGACGAACAACTGCAGCACGAAGGCATAGGCAAGCCAGACGCAAAACGCGCCGCGCCCCCACCCTGCCTCACGCCACCTCGCCACCCGCTGCTCCCGGACCTCGATCACCGGCCGGCATGTTAACCGCCCGGCGGAGAAAGTCATCCGGTGCCGCCGCCCTCAGAAGTGGACGGCGAAGCGCGCCATGCCGCGCTGGGACAGGAAATCCTGGCCGACATTAAGGCCGTACTCCACCTTGATCTCCAGATTGTCGCGGGTAACGGCCTGCAATCCGAGGTCGAGATTGCCCAGCACGTCGGGCAGCGGCGTGGAGGTGACAAAGTTGCCGGCAGACAGCGGCGCCCACAGGAAGCGCGCCGTCGTCTGCCAGGCATCGTTGGAGGCGAAGGACGCGCCGAGGGTCATGTAGGGCCGCAGCACCACCCCATCCGGCAGGTCCATCCGGCCGCCGAACTCCACCGCCGGGGTGGCGACGAAGGTGGTGAGGCTCGATCCCTGCAACGCCAGCTCGGCTCCCGTGCGGCCGAGTTCGCTGAAGCCCGGCATCTCCACGTGAATGAGGTCGAGGTCCACCCTCGGCCGCACATAGTAGTTGGCGAACGAGAATTCGTAGGACGCCCGCAGCCGACCGGTGACGTTGTAGACATCGGAATTGCTGGTGGCCTGGCCTCCGGCGATGCCGATGGTCCGGGTGTTGTCGTAGGAGACCCAGCCGGCATCCACGGCCGCGGAGAACAGCCAGGGGCCCCACTGCCGCTTCAGGGCGACGCCGATATCGCCGCCGTTGCCGCTCGCCGAGAACCAGCCGCTGGGGCTGGACACCGACGACTGCTGGTAGGCGCCCGACAAGGCGAGGAACCAGTCCGTGGCCAGCTCGTGCTGGACTCCCGCCTGGAAGATCAGGCTGTCCGAGGCATAGCCCTGCATCTGCGAGGTGGTCGTCTGGCCGGTGTGGTCGTAGATGATCCGCGCCCAGGCGCAATTGTCCTCCCGCAGTTGGGTGCTCGATGCCACGAACACGGGGCAGCTCAAGGTGCGGTCGAGGAAGGCCTGACTCTCGCCGATGCGCAGCCCCGCCGGGGCCTGGAGCAGTTGCGGGGAGAGCTGGCCCAGCGCGCTCTGGTAGGCCAGTGCCGAATTGATATCGATGAGGCCGTTGAACACCTTGGACATGCCGCCGACATCGCCAGTGTCCCACACCCGCTGCAGGCTTCCGCCGACGGATGCCTCATTGCCCGACAGCCACACGCCCTTAGGCAGGAAGTGGGCGATGGGGCTGATGGTCAGCGAGGTATCGTCGGCATGCACCGCCCAGCTGTAGGCAAGGCCGCTGTCCTTCGCCACCGCCGTGCTGGTCAGCTGATCCGCGACGAAGATGGTGTAGGAATCCTTGGGTGCGATGCTGGTCGCGCGCGGGTCGATGGTGCCGCTGAGGGTGGCCCCGCCGACGACGCGGATCTGGTCGTTGCGCGCAGAGGCCGAATCCACATCCACCTGCAGAACGCCGTCAGAGCCGAGACCCCCGGCGATGCTGGTGGTGGCGATCACGCCCAGCCCGCCGGGATTGACCGTACCGTGGTTGATGAAGCCCGGAGCGCCCGGCCCCGCACCGAAGGTGGCGGTGAAGGTGGAGGTGTCCCCCGCGGTCTTGACGACTGTGCCGGAATTGAACGTCGCGCCCGCCTCGTTGACGAGCCCGTTGGTGCCCCCGCCGAGATCGACGCTGCCGTTCAGCGTGCCCCTGTTGATGACGCTGTCGTCGCCGACGCCGGCCGCGATGGCCATGCCGCTGAGCCCGGAGACCGTCGCGCCTTGCGCGATGGTGACGGTGTTCTCGGTGCCGCCCGAAAGGACGATGGCAGCGGTGCCCGTGCCGCCCCGCACCACGCCGCCATCGGCGATGAGGATCTGAATCTGGCCGTTTCCGCTCGCCCCGAGGCTCTGCGCGAAGATGGCCGGCGAATTGTCGCCGGTGGCGATGGCACTGCCGGAGACCAGCACGGTGACAGGTCCACCGGTCCCCGCGCCGCCGGCCGTGCCGAGGCCAACGCCTCCGGCAGTCGCCGCAAGGCCGCCACCGCCGCCGATGGACTGGGCCACGATCACCGGCGCGTTGTCGCCCCGTGTCGTGGCCGTGCCGGTGAGGGAGACGTAGATGGCGCCGCCGTTGCCCGAGCCGCCGCCGCTGCCCTGGATGCCGTCCTGGTTCGAGAACACGGCGCTGGCCGCCGAGCCGCCGATGCCGCCGCCGCCACCCACCGACTGGGCGAAGATGGCCGATGCACCGGTGCCGGAGGTGACGATGGTTCCCGCAGCGAGGGCGTAGATGTTGCCCCCGTTGCCGCCCTGCCCGGCCGATCCGCCGAACGCGACGGCGCCGGTGGCATCGGCCGAAGACGTGCCGCCGATGCCGCCGCCGCCGCCGATGGACTGCGCGAGCACCCCGAACGCGTTGTCACCGGAGGTGCGGATCACCGAGCCGGCGGCGAGATCCAAGGTGACGGTGCCGCCCTCACTGCTGCTGCCGCCATCGCCGCCCAGGGTCAGGGCGAGCGAGTGGCTGCCCGATGTCTTGGTGGAGCTGGTGGCGGCGATGCCGCCGCCACCGCCGATGGATTGCGCCAGAACGCCGATGGAAGCATCGCCCGACGTCTGGATGGTGCCGTACACGTTGCCATAGACCTTGCCGCCGGCGCCGCCCGCACCGCCCGAGGCTCCGAGGCCCACGGTCGCGGAGAAAATGCCGTTGCCGGAATCGGTGGCCACGGTCGAGGCCCGCCCGCCACCGCCGCCGATGGACTGAAGCACCATGCCGTTGGCGAGGTCGCCGCTGGTGACGATGGTGCCCTGCTGCGTGACGTTGACGGTATCGCCCTTGCCCGCCACGCCACCGGCACCACCGAGGGAAAATGTGGCGGCGATGGTGTTCTGCCCGCCGTTGGCGACGCTGTTGGCGACGGAGGCATTGCCGCCGCCGCCGCCGATGGACTGCGCCAGAACGCCGTCCGAGCCGTCACCCAGCGTCTGGATTACGCCGTTGATGCCGATGGTGACGTTGCCGCCATTGCCACCGCCGCCGCCCGAGCCGCCCAGGCTGGCGGTCACGCTCGCTTTGCCGCCGGTGTCGCCGCCGGAGGACGAGGCGACAGAGGCCTTGCCGCCGCCACCGCCGATGGACTGGGCGAGGATGCCCGCGGAATCGTGCCCCTTCGTAACGAGGTGGGAGGTCTCACCGCTGCCGAACAGGACCTCGACTTTGCCGCCATATCCGCCGCTGCCGCCGCTGCCGCCCACGGTCGTGGACAGGTCGAAGCTGTTGCCGCCCTTGCCGTCCGCGGTGGATTTGCCGGCGCCGCCCACGCCGCCCGAGCCGCCGATGGACTGGGCGACGATGGCGTCGGCCGCATCGCCCGTCGTGACGATGGTCACGGTCCCCGTTGCGGTCACGGAGACCTGGCCGCCATGACCGCCCGCCCCGCCCGTGCCGCCGACGATGGTCCCCACCGCGATCTTGCCGCTGGTGGCATTCTGGGCGCTGCCGGCCGCGCCGCCGCCGCCGCCGATGGACTGCGCGAGGATGGCGCTCGCCCCGGTGCCGGCGGTGAAGATGTCGCCCGTATTGGAGACCGACACCGTGTTGCCGTATCCGCCCTGGCCACCGCTGCCACTCAGGGACAGGGTGACGGCCGCCGTGCCGCCGGTGCCGCTGTTTCCCGTCACCGCGGCCGAGCCGCCGCCGCCACCGATGGACTGCGCCAGGATGCCGTGGCCGAAATCGCCGCTTGTGACGAGCGTGCCGGAATTGTTCACGGTGGTGAGGCCGCCGTTGCCCCCGCCCTTGCCGCTACCGCCGAGGCTGGCACCGAGATTGAGCTGCGCGCTCTGGCCCGATGCGGTCGAGACGGTTGACACCGCATTGCCGCCGCCGCCGCCGATGGACTGCGCGACGATGGCGCTGGCGTGGTCGCCGGAGGTCTGTACCCGTCCGGCGTTAACCACGGTGGCCGCGCCGCCGTTACCGCCGGTCGCGCCGCTCCCGCCGAGCGTGGCAGAAACATTGGCCGCGTCCGCACCCGAGGTGGTGGAGGAGGCCGCGCCGCCCTTGCCGCCGCCGCCGCCGATGGACTGCGCGACCAGGCCGTTGGAGCCGGTGCCCACGGTCACGATGGCGAAGGCGGTGGCGCTTGGGTCGGCCCCGGTGCCGTTGGTGATGATGGCGGAATAGCCGTTTCCGGCGCTGCCGCCCCCGCCGCCGATGTCCACCGACAAGCCGAGACCGTTGCCGCCCTTGCCGTCGGCCTTGCCCGTACCCGAGCCGGCCGAACCGCCGCCGCCACCGATGGACTGCACGAGAACGGCATCCGCCGCGTCGCCGGTGGTGATGATCCTGCCGCCGCCGCCGGTCGCGGACAGGGTCGCAGTGGCTTGCCCGCCATTGCCGCCCCCGCCGCCGGAACCGCCGAGCACGGCGCCGATGCTGATCTTGCCGGAAGCGGCATTGTCGGCGCTGCCGGCTGCGCCGCCGCCACCGCCGATGGATTGCACGAGGATGCCGGTGGCGCCCTGCCCGGTCGTGTAGACGCTGCCGGAGGTGGAGACCGAGGCCAGCTCGCCGTCGCCGCCACTGCCGCCCGACCCCGCCAGGGTCAGGTTGACACCTGCCGTGCCGCCATTGGCGGCTCCAGCCGAAGTGCCCGACTTGCCGCCGCCGCCACCGATGGACTGCGCCAGGATGCCGTAGCTGAAATTGCCGAGGGTGAGGATGGTTGCGCCGTTCTCGACGGTGGCGGTGCCGCCCGTGTTGCCGGAGCCGCCACTTCCGCCCAGCGTCGCAGTCACGGTCGCGTCGGCCTTGGTGCCGTCCGCCGCAGTATGGGAGGCGAGCGCGATGCCGCCGCCGCCGCCGATGGACTGCGCCACGATGCCGGAGGCATGGTCGCCGCCGGTCACGATGGTGCCGCCGACGGTGGTCACATAGGCGCCGCCGCCAGAATTCCCGGAACCGCCGTTGCCGCCAATCCCGACCGTCAGGCCGACGGTGGACGAGGAACCTTTCGCGGCGCTTGACGACGTTGTGGCGCCACCCTTGCCGCCGCCGCCGCCGATGGACTGCGCGACGAGACCGTTGGAGCCGGTGCCGAGCGTGGTGATGGCGACGCCCTGGGTGGTCGCGCTGCCGTTGTTCACGTTCACCGTTTCACCGTGGCCGCCAGAGCCGCCGCCGCCACCCACCGTGACGTCGAGGCTGGCGCTGTTGCCGCCGGCCCCGTCCGCCTTGCCCGAGCCGGCCCCGCCGTTGCCGCCACTGCCGCCGATGGACTGGGCCAGCACGCCGTCCGAACCGTTGCCGGTGGTGACGAGGCTGCCGAGCTTGGCATTGTAGAGGTTGACGGTCACGGCTCCGCCGTTGCCTCCGCCGCCGCCGGTTCCGCCGATCGCCGAGCCGATGGCGAACTTGCCGGTGGCCGCATTGGTGGAACTGCCCGCATTGCCGCCGCCACCACCGATGGACTGCGCCAGGATGCCGACGCCGTCCTGCCCCTCGGTGCGGATATCGCCGGTGCTCGTGACCGTCACCGCTCCGCCGTAGGCCCCCGTCCCGCCCGTGCCGGCGAGGGCGAAGGAGAGGCTCGCGGTCTTGGCCGCGCTGGCTGCGGCGCTCGCGCCCGCCGTGCCGCCGCCGCCACCCACCGACTGGGCGAGGATGGCATTGGAATGGTCGCCGGTGACGAGGATGGTTCCCGAATTCGTCACGCTCACCTTGCCGCCCTCGGAGCCGGCGCCGCCCGCGCCACCGAGAGTTGCGGTGATGGAATAGCTGCCGCCGGAGCCCTTGGCGGTGGATGAGCCGCCCTTGCCGCCACCGCCGCCTACCGATTGGGCGAGGATGCCGTTGGCCATGTCACCGCTCGTCCTGATGGCGGCGGAATTGGTCACATAGACATTGCCGCCGTTGGAGCCGGTCCCCCCCGCTCCGCCGAGGGTCAGCGTCGCCGAGACGGACTGGCTGCCGGAGGCATGGGAATCCGCCCCCACCGATCCGCCCACGCCGCCGCCGCCGCCCACCGACTGGGCCAGGATGGCATCCGAGAGCTTACCGGATGTGGTGACCTGACCCGCGGTGGTCACTGTGACGGTGCCGCCGGCATAACCCAGGCCGCCCCCTCCCGCGAGGGATGCGCCGAGCGAGATCTTCGACGAGGCGGCCGCGTTGGAGTTGCCGCCGATGCCGCCGCCGCCGCCCACCGACTGGGCCAGGATGGCGACGGAATCCTCGCCCTTGGTCTCGATGATGGCGTCGGTATTCACCGTGACGTTGCCGCCCGTGCCGCCACTTCCGCCTGTCGCGCCGAGGGTGAGGGTGAGGCCAGCCTGCCCGCCGCTCGCGGAGCCCGCCGCCGCGCCGCCCTTGCCACCGCCGCCACCGATGGATTGCGCCACGATGGCCGAGGCGTGATCGCCGGAGGTCTGGATGTGGATCGGCTGGGCTGCGCTGGGCGCGAGGGCCGTGACCGTGACGTTTCCGCCGTTGCCGCCCTTGCCGCCCTTGCCGCCGAGGTCTGCGGAGAGGGTGAAGGACGTGTTGGAACCCCCTGAAAGATCAGAGGCTTTGGTGCTGCTCTTGCCCGAGGCCGAGCCGCCGGTGCCGCCACCGCCGCCCACCGACTGGGCGAGAATGGCATCCGCATCGGCACCGGTCGTCACGATCTGCCCGGTGTCGGTCACGGTGACGTCGCCGCCCTTGCCGCCGCCACCGCCCTTGCCGCCCAGCCCGACGCTCAGGTCAACGGAGCCGCCTGCGGCATCGGCCGTGCCGCCGCCCGCGGTGCCGCCGCCGCCGCCCACCGATTGCGCAAGGATGCCCCGCGCGCTGGTGCCGGACGTGGTGATGGTGCCGGACTGGATCACCGTCACCGCATAGGCGTTGCCCGCGACATTGCCGCTTCCCCCGGCGCCGAGCCCGAGCGACACGGAGGTCTTGCCGGAAAGCGATGCGGCATTGGACGAGGTGGAACCCACCCCGCCATTGCCACCGCCGCCGCCGACGGCCTGGGCGATGATGCCGTCGGCGAAATCGCCGGACGTGGCGATGGAGCCGGAATTGTTCACCGTCACCGTGCCGGAATTCTGGCCCGCTCCGCCCTGCCCACCCAGCGTCGCCGACACCGTCAGGGCGACGCCGCTGGACACGCTGACGCCGAGCGCGCTCGCATCTCCGCCGGTTCCGCCGCCCCCGCCGATGGACTGCGCCAGGATGCCGGTCGAGCCGGCGCCGGAGGTCTTGATGGAGCCGGTATTGGTGGCGCTGGCGGCCATGCCGATGCCGCCGTCCCCGCCCGAGCCGCCCACGCTCGCGTTTACAGTGACCGACCCTTCGACGCCTGCGGAAATGGCGTTGGCGGCGGAAGAACCGCCATTGCCGCCGCCGCCGCCGATGGACTGCACCACCATGCCCATGGAATCGAGGCCGCTGGTGACGATCTGCCCTGAATTGGTGACGGTGACGTTGCCGCCGTTGCCACCGCTGCCGCCCGATCCGCCCACCGCCGCCGCAACCGCGACATACAGGCCGCCGCTCTGCGACAGCCCGCTGCCACCCGAACCGCCACCGCCACCCACCGACTGGGCGAGAATGGCGGACGCGCGGTCGCCCGTGGTGACGATGCCCGCTGAGTTCGTGACGGTGACCGTGCCGCCGGAGCCACCGGACCCGCCGGAGCCGCCGATGGTCAGGGCCGCGCCTTCGAGGGTGTCGGCCACCGCCTTCCCGCCCGCGCCGCCGCCGCCGCCGATGGACTGGGCCAGCAGGGCCGTGGAATATCTGCCAGACGTGACGATGGTGACGGTGCCCGGCGCCGCGCCGGAATTCGTCACATAGACGTTTCCGCCATTGCCGCCGCTGCCCCCGCCCCCGCCGATGGCTGCGGACAATCCGACGCCGACGCTCATGGTGCCGCCGCCGCGCCCGCCCCCGCCGCCCACGGACTGCGCGACCACACCGAGCGAATTGTCGCCGCTGGTGACGATCGTTCCCGAATTGTAGAGCGTGGTCTTCCCGCCGTCTCCGCCCGACGCGCCCTGTCCGCCGAGGGATGCGACACCGCCCGCGCCCCCGCCGTTTCCGCCGCCGCCGCCGATGGACTGGGCCAGAACGCCGTCCGAGAAGTTGCCGCTGGTGGTGATGACGCCGTAATTCTTGGCGGTCGCTTCCGCGCCGCCGCCGGTGCCGGACGAGCCTGAATTGCCGACGGAGCCGCCGACGGCGACACACCCCGCGGCGCTGTTTGAACATCCGCCCACGATGAGGTTGCCGCCACCTCCGCCCACCGACTGCACGAGCATGCCGTGGGCGTAATTCCCGGTGGTGGTGACCGTGCCGGTGTTGATGCCCGTGGCGTTCGCGCCCGCGCCGCTGACGGCGCCGTTCCCGCCCATGGAGACGAACACCGCATCCGCCGAGCCGCCGTTGCCGCCACCGCCCGCGACGGACTGCACCACGATGCCGACCGAGCCGTTGCCGCCGGTTGAGACCGCGCCGCCGGAGTTCAGATAGACGTTGCCCGCGGCGCCACCCGGGCCGGCCACGCCGCCCGAGCTGCTGATGAACCCGCCCACGGACGCGCCGTTCGCGCCGGTGCCGCCGAGGCTCTGCGCGACGATGGCGTTCGAGGCGTAGCCCGAGGTCTGAACCTTCGCGCCGCTCGCGACGATCACGTTGACGGCGGTGCCGCTGGCGGCGCTGCCACCGGTGCCGCCAGCGCCGCCGGTCTCTTTGAGCGATTTGTCCGCGGGCGCGCCATTGCCGCCCGCCCCGCCATTGGCGGCCACGATGATGCCGTGGGCCGTATCGCCGCTGGTGGTGATGGTGACGCCACCCTGGACCGTGAGGGAGGCCGTGCCGCCGGTGCCGCCCGTTCCGCCATTGCCACCGTAAGCATGGGTAATGGAAGACGCGCTTCCTCCAAAACCGCCTGCCCCGCCATTGGCATAGACGGCAACGGCCGGGGCGGACGATCCTGTGGTGGTGATCGCGGATTTTGACCCGACGGTGAGGGAGATGTTTCCGCCGTTTCCGCCGTTTCCGCCGTTTCCGCCGTATCCATCTGAGACACCGCCGTCAGCCCCTCCGCCCTTTCCTCCTTCGCCGCCATCGGCTTTGGCCAGGATGGCCACCTGGGAAGAGGTTATGGTTCCGGAGACCTGCATATTGACGGTCCCAGCGTCGCCGCCAGTACCTCCGTTCGCTCCGGTCGCGTTGACAACAGCTGAGTCGCCATTCGCACCCGCGCCACCCTTCCCTCCGCGCGATGCGGCGTAGACTGCACCGCCGTTTGCACTGGATACGGTCACGCCCGACAAAATCACCGTGACCGCGCCGCCCGCGCCCCCCGTTCCGCCGATCCCGCCATCACCGGGGTGCTCGTTGGCGTGCCCATAGCCGCCCTTGCCACCTGTTCCGCCCGTTGAGATGAGGCTGATGGCAGGTCCGGAGGCGCTTGAGATAGCCGACGACGTCGCGGAAATGGAGACCGCCCCACCGGCTCCTCCGGTACCGCCCGCGCCCCCCGTCGACGTTTCCCAGCCACCGCTTCCCTCGCCGCCGCGGCCGCCATCACCGCCGCGGGAGGTGATGACGATCCCGCTGGCGGCAGATGACAGGTTGGAGCCAGAGATCACTAGGGAGAGAACCCCTCCCGCTCCCCCCATTCCCCCGGCGCCGCCAACTCCGCTTCCATGGTCGCTATAGCCCTCTCCGCCCTTGCCGCCTGATCCGCCAACCGAGCGAAGGGAGAGCAGCCGGTCGCCGGACTGAGCGACGGTCACATCGGAAATGGTTGCGGTGAAATCCCCTCCCGAACCGCCAGTGCCCCCATTTCCGCCCCAGCCGTGACCCGTGCCGTGTTCGACCTTTGCGTTTCCACCTTTGCCGCCGTCTCCGCCGACGGTGGTGCTGTCGATGACGAATGTGTTGCTTGTTCCGCCCGAAATGATGATCGAGGTCGCGGCGATCGAGCCACCTTCTTGGCCGTCGCCGGCGTTGGCGTGCTCGAACCAATGGGTCTTGTTGGCCCCGTGGGCTCCCTCTGTCCCCTGGGGCGGATTGTAGGAGAAGGGGATCGTCACCACGGTCTGCGCCGCTGCCGACCGGACCGCGACGGGCGCGGCGACCAATGCGAGGCTGCATAGGGTTGTCGTGAGCGCGGTGGACAGAAGCATCCGCGCCGTGGAGGCGCCATACACGTTCGATGCCGTCGCCCGCGGACCACGGTTCAGCGCAATCCCATCCCCAGGCATTCCCGCCCCCAGCAAAGCCTACGGTAGGATATTGTTGTCCCGGGGTTGAAAGCGCAACCATTGGAGATGGCTCGCCCACCGAAAAGCCGCCGCCAGAGGTTGCGCGGCTAAAGGACCGAAAGGGACGGCTAAGGGACTATTACGACCACGCAGGCGCCGTTCTCTGTGCGGTGCGCTCATATCCGAAACCTGGTTCCGGGCGGGGGAGAATCCTGCGGCGCGCCCGCGAAGCACTGGGCTTTCTCCATCCACGTCTGCGCCACGTCCCCCACCACGTTGAGGCGAACATCCCTGATGTTGCGCACCTGCGTGACAACTTGGCAGAACGCCTCCGCGGAGCCGGATATGATTTCCGAATGAGACTGAGGTCCCCACCGCCAGATCTCACCGGACGGGCTTGTCAGGGCAACATGAGGAACGATGGCCGGAACCTCCATCTTGCGAACGCGGAAACTCCAGCCGAACGTGCTGACCCCAAGCGCCGCAATGCCCTTGATCCTGTCCCGGCTTATTCTGTCCACGCCCAATATGTCGTACACGGCCTGCGCATGTGCCCAGGTTTCCATCAGGCGGGACGTTATCAGGGAGCGGACGCTCATTTCCCGCCCCGCCCAGACCGCTCTGATGGACGGATCGAGATCCGACCAGCGCGCGCTGATCGCGGTCGCTCTCGCCAGCCACTCGGCCCGCAACCGATCGCCCGTGAGGTGGCTGAGACGAACGTCCGTCGCACGGACGAGCGAGCTGCCGCCAGCGCGTAATGCGTTTAGGGCGCCGTACTCCGTCTCGAAGGCAGCCCTGTCGAAAATCGCGTGATCTGCCAAGGCATTGAAATAATGGATATGTTGAACAACGTCGTTTATTGACCACGATTTGAACTGCGTGATCATGCCGAAATGTTCTTCATTCTTCTCGAGCAATTTGTTGAAGCACTCGCTTTCCGCACGGAGCGCATCGGCCTCCGGTATCATGAGGCGGCCCCAGGTTCAGCTCGCGGTCGCTGAACAGCCGATCCATCGGAGAGTGCCTTGTCGATTTGCTCAGGGGAAAAACCCCAGCCAAGCAACAGCTCCTTCGTGTGTTCTCCAAGATGGGGCGCGTCCATGGCCTGAAGATGCCCAGGGTCAACACCCGGTGGCAGCGAGTATGGGATCGGATGATCCATGCCACCTTGCTGAACCCGCGCGATGTATCCGCTGTGCATGATGTCTTCGTCTTTCAGGACGTCGTCGTAGTCCCAGACCGGAGCATGCAATATTTCGTGCGCAACGAATATGTCGATCCATTCACGCGTTGTCTTTTCTTTCAACATGCGCGCGCAGGACGCATTGATCTCGTCCTTGTATTCTCGTCTCCCGTCTTTCGTTGCGTATAACGGCTCATCTTGCAGCTCAGGAAGATTCACGGCTTTTGAAAACCGCTCAAAGGCATCGTCTTCATTGACCGAAAGCGTCATGTAGCCGTCGGCGGTTTCATACACGCCGAGAGGGGCGTAAAGGGACTGCCCGCCACCGTCCAGCTCGTGTTCCGCGAGCTTGCACGCCTGGAGGGCAAGGGCCGATTGGAGCAGGCTGCAATCGATGTAATGGCCGGACGTATTCCCGGAATACCGATGTATGACCGACGTCAGGATGGATTGGTAAGCGTATAGACCGGTGACGATATCCATGATGACCATGTCGACCTTCACAGGCCGGCCGTTTGCGTCTTTGCTCAGGCTTATGAAGCCGGAGTAGCCCTGGGCCACGGAATCAACGCCCGGAAGCCTGCTTCGACGGCCATTCTGACCAAACCCGCTGATCGAAACATATATGGCTTTCGGGTTGAGCGCGCGGACGGAGGCATAGTCCAAGCCGAGCTTCGCCATCACTCCGGGCCGGAACGACTCCACGACAACGTCCGCATTGGCTGCCGCGGACAATGCGATCTTGCGGCCTTCTTCCGTTTTCAGATCAATGACGATCGATTTCTTGCCGCGATTGTAGATGGCAAAATATGTGCTTGCATCGCCATGTCGACGCCCGAGGCTTCTGGCCCAGTCGCCGTGGCGCGGCTCGATTTTGGTTACGTTCGCACCATGCTGTGCGCAGAGCGCTGTCGCGTAAGGCCCGGCGACGCCCATCGAAAAATCGACAATGTTCAACCCACTCAAAGCCAACGACATGGAGCCGTCTCCCCCTGGCGACACCCGTTATTTTTGGAGTTTCAGATGTTCATTCGGGTTGGAAATTCGTACTCTTGACGAGCTTTTCCCACGCAACTTCATCTTGTTGAATGAATGCGCGAAAATCTGCGCCGAAGAGTGTCCCAGGGCGATATCCTGCGGCTTCAATCTTGGGTCGAGCAGGCCCCTGCAGCACAGACCGGGCGAGCTCGATGATCTCATTCTGGATATCGACAGGTGTTTTGCTTGGAGCGAACAAGCCGTTCCATCCCACGCGCTCTTCAATCGGCAGGCCCAATTCCCTGAGAGACGGAATGTCGGGCGCCTGCGGCAGCCTTTCGCGCGTGCTGACTGCGATGGCACGCACCGCGCCGGAGCGAATGGAAGACGTCCAAGTCGGAAGCACATCCAGGGCGAAATCGACGCGTCCGGCCAGAATGTCAGGCGCAGCAGCTGTGGAGCCTCGATAATATATGGGGGAAGCCTGCAGGCCAGACAGGTTGACCACACGTTCGGTGAAGAACTGAACGGCGCTGCCGACTCCGGGCGATGCGTAGTTCATACGATCCCCCTTCTCCTTGCCGGCCTTCAGAAAGTCCTGCCACGTAGATACAGGCGAGCTCGCGGGGACGATGAGCACCATCGGGTAGTCGAGAATCATCGCCAGTGGCGCAAAATCCGAAAGTGCATATGGCGGCGCGCGGCGAATGCTCTTGAGCATCGTCGTCTCGTTGCTGGTCCCCACGAACAATGTATAGCCGTCGGGATTTGAACGCAGCGTCGCACCCGCAGCCAAGGTGCCGGCAGCCCCGGCACGGTTCTCAACGACGAAAGGGACGGATGTGAAGGCCCGCGCCCCGTCGGAGAATATGCGCGCGCCGAAATCCGTCGCTCCGCCAGATGGATAGCCAACCTGCAACGTCACCGCCCGAGTGGGCCACTTGGCCTGCGCAAAAACGCGGTGCGGCGCACCGGCGATTGCCGCGGTCAATGTAGCAAGGACGGTTCTGCGTGTGACATGCATGCCCATGTTGCTCTCTTGGAAACGATCTGTGTCGATGGAGTTTCGTGCGCGCCGGCTGCTCAAGCGCCGTTGCATTTCCGGTCCTGATCGGCGCGGAGGTTTCCTGCCCTGCGCGATTTTGCCCCCGCGGGCACCACAGGGCGTTCCCGTCGTCCGGGCGCGCTCGCAGGCGTGATGTGAGGTCGCGCGCTGCTCCCGAGCCCTTCCGAAACGCGACGGCCGGAGCCAATGGCGCGCTGGATAAATGAATGGATTATCAAATTTGCTCCACCCATCCCATTAAGCCATAAGAATGGTGCATGCCCTGCTCGCCGAGGTCTGAAGCCAAGCTACACGAAAAAAGTCGAATGAGGAGTCATTTTTTATTTGTCGTTCTGTGACGGGAAGGGGCAGCTGGCTCTCCCCGCCGGAGGAAGCGACGAGGGTCCACGCCGCGCGGGCGCGCCGCCCTGGACGGTCGCCCACGCCTGCAGGTGGCCTTTGCCCTCAGCGCAGGCCGAAACCGAGCGCAGTCAGCGCATCGCGGATGCGGTCGCGGCCGGCGAGGGACGAGGCGCCGCGTACGCGCGGAAGGGCGGCGGCGATCCAGCCGATCTCGGGGATGTTCTGGCCCTTCTGGAACGCCTTCAGCGCCGCCTCGTAATGGTCCAGCGCCTCCTGCGGCAGGCTCGCGTCATAGCGCTCGCGGTGGAGCACGAGGCGCTGGGAGATGCGCGGCTTCACGTCCGCCGGGCGGGCGGGGTCGGGATGGCCGATGGCGAGGCCGAACACGCCCACCACGTTGGGCGGCAGGCCGAGGAGTTCGGCGAGTTCCACCGGCCGGTTGCGCAGCGCGCCGAGATAGACGCCGCCGAGGCCCAAGGATTCCAGCGCCACCAGCGCGTTCTGCGCCGCGAGTGCGGCGTCGATAAAGCCGACGAACAGGGTTTCCAGAAAGCCCAGCGCATCGGTGGGATGGTTGTTGCGACGGCCGATCTCCTCCAGCCGCGCGAGGTCGGCGAGCCACACCAGCACCAGCGGCGCCTCGATGACGTGCTTCTGCCCGCCGGCGATCTCGGCAAGGCGCGCCTTGGTTGCCGGGTTCTCCACCGCGACCACGCTAAAGGTCTGGAGGTTGGAGGAGGACGGAGCCGATTGCGCCGCCGCCACCAGCGTCTCGATCAGCCCTTCGGGTAGAGGCTCCTTGGTGAAGGCGCGCACGGTGCGGTAGTTCAGCAGGCCGGCGATGGTGTCGTTGAGAAGGATTGAGGCCGGCGCCTCGGCCGCGCCGTAGCGGGCCTCCAGCAAAGCGCGGGCGGCGGCGGCTTCATCGGGCGCCAGGGTGGCGCCGGAGGTGTCGGCAGTCTCGGTCATCGGCGGGCAAACTCCATGGGACGGCGCGCGAACGCCCTCGAGCAATCAGGCCGTGGCGCGCGGCTTCTCGGCGACGGCCCCCGCATTCCGGCGGAAGCCGGCGGCGGGGTGGGTGTCGGGCAGGAGGGGACCGCGGCGGAACAGCTTCTCGCGCAGGGTACCCTCATCGTAGGACGTCTTGTAGACGCCGCGATCCTGAAGCTCCGGCACCACGAGATCCACGAACGACGCCAGCGTCTCATGAGAGACGAGGCGGTTGAGGTTGAAGCCGTCCACGTCCGTGTCGCGTACCCAGGAGATGATCTCGTCCGCCACCTCGCCGGGTGCGCCGACGATGAAGGGCGCGCGGGCGCCCGTGGCGGAGAGGGTGGCGAGGTCCTTCACCTTCAGCGGCTCGGCGCTGCGCAGGGTGAGATTTTCCAGCGTGGACTGGATGGCATTGCTCTTCACGTAGGAGATGGCCTCCTCCGGATCGAGGGTGGAGAGGTCCACGCCGGTCCAGCCGGAAAGCAGTGCCAGTTGCCCGGCCGTGTTCACATACTGGGCATATTCGGCCAGCCGGTCGAAGGCCTCGGCGCGGGTGGGGGCGACGATCACCGTCGCGCCGGGGAACATGCGGATGTCATAGGGGTCGCGGCCGAAGCTCGCGGCCGCCGTGCGCACCGCGCGCACCGCCTCGGCGAGGATGGGGCGGGTCTGGCCATTGAGGAAGATGGCCTCCGAATGCTTCGCCGCGAACAGCCGCCCGCGCCCCGAGGTGCCGGCCTGATAGAGCACCGGCGTGCGCTGGGGCGAGGGCTCGGCGAGCTGGATGCCGTCCACCTGGTAGTAGGGGCCGTTGTGGCGGATGCGGTGGACCTTGGCGGGATCGGTGAAGACGCGGGCGGCGCGATCGCGGCGCACGGCCCCCTCCTCCCAGCTGCCTTCCCACAGCTTGTAGACGGCGGCGAGGAAATCCTCCGCCGCCTCGTAGCGCGCATCATGGTCGCGGTTGGCCTTGTCGCCCATGCCGCGTGCGCCGCTGTCGAGATAGCCGGTGACGATGTTCCAGCCCACCCGGCCCTGGGTGAGATGGTCCAGCGTCGCGAAGCGGCGGGCGAACTGGTAGGGGTGCTCGTAGGTGAGATTGGCGGTGACGCCGAAGCCGATGTGCTTGGTCGCATGCGCCATGCTCGGCACCACGAGGGCGGGGTCGATATCCGGCGTTTGCGCGGCGGAGATCAGGGCCGCATCCGGGCTGTTGCCATAGACGTCATAGACGCCGAACACGTCGGCGATGAACACGCCGTCGAACAGTCCGCGCTCGGCGGTCACCGCAAGGTCGATCCAGTAATCGAGGCTGTTGTAGTCGAAGGCGCGGTCGCGCGGATGCGACCACAGGCCCGCCCAGGTGTGGCCGGGCGAGGCCATGTTGAAGGCGTTGAAGCGGATGTCGCGGTTAAGGGGTTTCGTCATGTCAGCCTCGCTCAGCTGTAGAGCGGGGTCGGCGTAATGACGCCGTTGAGGGCGTAACTGCCCACCTCGCGGGATTTGTAGACCACCGGATCGTGCAGGGTGTGGGTACGGATGTTGCGCCAGAAGCGGTCGTAGCCGTAGTGGCCGGCGGTGGCGCGGGCGCCCATCAGCTCGAAGATGCGGGAGGTGATCTCCAGCGCCGTGCGGCTGGAATGCACCTTGGCCGCGTAGATAGCCGCGGCGGCGACGTTGCGATCGTCGGGGGTGATGGCATTGCCCAGCGCGGTCGCCGCCTCGAAGCGCAGGCCGGCCACGTCCGCCAGGGCGGTGGAGGCGCGCAGCTCCACGTCGAGATTGCCGTAATGCTCGAGAATGTAGGGATCGAGCCGCGCCTTCTCCACGCCGGAGGCCTGCCACGGGCGGGAGACTTCGCGGATATAGCGGTTCGCCTCGGCGAGGGCGCCCTTGGCGATGCCGATGTAGAAATTGACGATGAGCAGCTGGTGGAACGGCACCACGAGGCTGGTGCGCGGCGGCGGCGGGGCGGCGGGATCGCCGAGGATTTCGTCCGCCTCCACCTTCACGTCGGCGAAGGTGATGGTGCCGCTCTCCGACAGGCGCTGGCCGAAGGCGTCCCAGTCGTTGCCGTGGGTCACGCCTTCCCGGTCGCCGGGCACGACGAGCACGGCGAAGCCGTCGCCCAGCTGCGCGCGCAGGGTGATGCGATCGGCGAGCGCGGCATTGGAGGCGAAGGTCTTGCGCCCGGTGAGGCGATAGAAATCCTCCACCGGCACGAGGCGCGATTCCGGATCGCGCGGGTTGGAGGCGCCGCCCCAGAACCAGCGCCCGGCCACCGAAGCCCGCGCCAGCGCCGCCGCCTGCTCGGGGCGCGCCCGCCACAAGGCGTTGGTGAGGTGGAGATAGTGATAGGCGAGCAATTGGGCGATGGAGGCATCCGCCCGGCCGATCACCCGCACGGCGAGGAGCGCGTCGGTGAATGATCCTCCACCCCCGCCGTGCTCGGCGGAAAAGAGCAGTTCGAGCAGCCCCGCCTCGCGCAGCAGCGCGAGCTCGCGCCGGGGCGAGGCGCCGGTGCGGTCGCGCTCGGCGGCGTCTGGGGTGAGCGCATCGGCGACGCTCTGGGCGCGGGCGATCCAGTCGGGCCGCGCGGGCGTAGCCGGGGCGAGGGACAAATGGGACGGACGGGCGGCAGGCGGGTTCATGGGTCACACTCCTCGATGGGGTTCGGCAGGGGCGCTCACCAGGTGGGGATGAGGCTGCCGTTGAACTTGGCGAGGGTGAAGTCCTTCACCGGCTGCGAGCGGTAGACCGCGATGAACTTGGCGATGCGCGGGTCATCCTTGCGGTCCTCGCGGGCGGCGAAGACGAGGGTGAAATAGGGCTTGGCCTCCTCCAGTGTGGTCTCGGCCAGAAGCGCGCTCTTCAGCTGGAGGCCGGCGAGATAGGCGTAGTTGGAGGAGACGAACGCGGCGGCCACGTCGTCCAGCGAGCGCGGCAGCTGGGCAGCGTCGATCTCCACGATCTTCAGGTTCTTCGGGTTCTCCGCCACGTCGAGCACGCTGGCATAGAGACCCGAGCCCGGCTTCAGCTTGATGAGGCCGGCCTTCTGGAACAGCAGAAGCGCGCGCCCGCCATTGGTGGGATCGTTGGGAATGGCGATCTTGGAGCCGGCCGGGATGTCGGCGAAGCTCGTGTACTTCTTGGAATAGAGGCCTGCCGGCACGAGGATGGATTCATCCAGCGCGACGATATTGTAGCCGCGCGTCTTCACCTGATTGGCGAGATAGGGCCGGTTCTGGAAATTGTTGAGGTCGATGTCGCCGGCCTGCAGCGCCGCATTGGGCTGGTTCCAGTCGGTGAACTCGATGATCTCCGCCTTCACCCCCTGCTCGGCTGAAAGCTTCGCCGCCTCGCGCAGGATGTCGCCATAGGGGCCGGCCGAAACGCCGATCTTCAGGGGCTTGTCGGAGGCGACGGCCGGGGCCTGCGCGTTCGCGCCCGTTCCGAGCGTGAACAGGGCGAGGCTGGAGACGACGAGGGCCGCGAAGGGGGAGCGGAAGCGGGAGGTCATGGATCTGTCCTCGGTCAGGATCTGGCGGAAGGGCGCACGAACCCCCGCGTCCCCGCGCAGGCGGAGCCGCTGTGAAGATGTCGTCGGGTCTGCGCGCCGGTGAGGATCGGACCTGCCTGGAAGCCGGCCCGACCTTTATTCTATAAAATTAATAGAATTAGTTTGCACACGGGAGCCGCAGTGTCTATCCCTTTTCGTCATGCCCCTTTCGACGCCGGGAACCGCCATGAACAAACCCGTCATCCCCCTCCCCCCTGTCGCGCCCTCCAGCCGCCGCTCGGCCGATCCCGCCGACTGGCGCGACCTTTTCGCGGAGATCGGCGCCGGCTCCAGCGTGCGCGAGCGCGACCGGGTGCTGCCGTTCGAGGCGGTGGATCTTCTGAAGCAGGCCGGCTTCGGCGCGCTCAGGCTCGCCGAGGCGGATGGCGGTGCGGGCGCGACCTTCCGCCAGACCTACAAACTGGCGCTGGACCTCGCGGCGGCCGACGCCAACGTGGCGCACATCTTCCGCAACCACTTCACCGTGGCCGAGCAATTCGCCCGCCGGCCCTATGATGCGAAGAGCAAGGCCTGGCAGGCGGAGGTGGCGGCCGGGACCCTCTTCGGCCTCGCCTCCACCGAAGCGGGCTCGAACCCGGCCGGCGGCTTCGCGCCCGACACGCGGCTCGATCCCGATGGCGACGGCTTCCGCCTCAACGGCGTCAAATATTACAGCACGGGCACGCTCTTCGCCGATTCCATGCTCATCCGCGCGGCGACGGCGGACGGGCGGCTGGCGGCGGTCATCATTCCCACGCGGCGCGAGGGCATCGAGATCGTCGATGACTGGGACGGCGCCGGCCAGCGCCTCACCGCATCCGGCACCACGCGCTTCCACAATGTGCGGGTGGAGGCGGACGAGGCGGTGTTCGACACGCCCAGCCGGGGCTACGGCCTCGCCTATTCAAACACGCAGGCGCAGCTCTTCCTCACCACCGTTGTGGCCGGCATTACGCGCGGCGCGCTGGAGGATGCCATCGCGCTGGTGAAGCGGCGCAAGCGCAGCTTCTATTATGCGCCGGTACCCACCCCCGCCGACGACCCCTTCCTGCAACAGGCGGTGGGCCAGCTCGCGGCCCATGCGTTCGCGGCCGAGGCGGTGATACTCGCGGCAGCCGAAGCGCTGGACCGCGTGAGCGATGCCCGCGACCGGGACGAGAGCGCCGAGGTCCTCGCCGCCGAGGCCGCGAAGGCGGCGGCGCAGGCGAAGCTGGTGGTGGATGATCTCGCGCTGAAGTCCGGCGCGCTGCTGTTCGAGACCGGCGGCGCCTCGGCCACCGAACGGGCCGTCAACCTCGACCGCCACTGGCGCAACGCCCGCACCATCGCCTCGCACAATCCGGCGAGCTACAAGGCTAAGGCCATCGGCGAACTGCTGGTGAAGGGCACGCCGCTGCCAGCCAAAGGCTTCTTCTGATCCGGCGTCTTGTGCTGCCAGACGATGGCCCCGCCGCACCGGCGGGGCCATTGTTTTTTACGGGTCACGCCGTCGGGAAGGCGCCCTCGAACACCGTCTCGGCGAGCGGGCGGCGGCCGCTTGGCGTTTCGCCCTTGTGGAAGCTCTCCGGCAGCAGGGACTTGTCGCCGCGACGGCCCAGCGCGACGGCGATCTCCACCTCGTAGTCCTCAGGCACCTTCAGCTCCGTGCGGGCCTTCTCCACATCGAAGCCGCCCATGCCGTGGGCGCGCCAGCCGAGCTTCGTCGCCTGCAAGGCGAGGTTCGCCCAGGCCGCGCCGGTATCGAAGGAATGGCTGCGCGCCGGCACCGGCTCGCTCGTCCCGGGCCGCACGAAGCTGCGGGCCGAAACGACGAAGACGAGCACCGCCGCATTCTGCGCCCACTGCTGGTTGAACGGCACGAGCAGGCTGAGGAAGGTGTCGAACGCGGGCGTGCCCCGGCGGGCATAGAGGAAGCGCCAGGGCTGCGAATTGAAGCTGGAAGGCGCCCAGCGCGCCGCTTCGAAGATGGAGTTGAGTTCGGCCTGCGGAATCTCCTCGCTGGTGAAGGCGCGGGGCGACCAGCGCTCCAGGAACAGCGGCTCGACGGGATGCTCGCTCTGGCGCGGCGGGACGGCAACGGTCATGGCAAATCCTCTGGTGCGGAAAGGGTCACAGCCTTAGGCCGGCCTGCTTCAGCAACGGCAGGATGGCCGTGGCGAAATGGTCGAGGTCGGCGGCGAAGTCATAGAAGTTGAGCTGCACGCCGTCGATGCCGGTGCGCTTCAGTGCGGCGAGCTGGTCTACGACTTCTTCCGGCGAGCCGATGATCTCGATATTGCCACCGAGATTGAGCCCCTGCTTGTGCGTCGCATCGCGCCGGCCGAGCCAGGCCACCGCA
This sequence comes from Xanthobacter aminoxidans, assembly GCF_043193615.1. Lineage (NCBI taxonomy): Bacteria > Pseudomonadati > Pseudomonadota > Alphaproteobacteria > Hyphomicrobiales > Xanthobacteraceae > Xanthobacter > Xanthobacter aminoxidans. Next base: position 1,291,496 of record NZ_JBAFUS010000002.1, read on the forward strand.
TCGCTGTCATAGCCGCGATGGCCGAAGGACGTGTGGGTCGGCGCCGGCACCCCGGCGGCGATGGCGCGGGCATAGTCGTGTGCTTCCGCCGAGGTGGGGCGGCTCACGATGATGGGGTTGATGATGGCCTTCACCTCCCGCCCCTTTGCCCGCGCCCGCGCCTTGATGGCGGCGACGTGGGCCGGCAGCGTCTCCAGCGCGCTGTCGATGTGCGCGCCGCCCGGCGAGGTGATGAACAGCAGGTCCGAATGGCCAGCCGCGAAGTCGATGCCGGCGTCCGAGCCCGTCGCCGTGACGAGGATGGGCCGGCCATAGAGCGGCTTCGGCGTGATGTAGCCGTTGACGATCTTCCACGGGTTCAGCCGGCCTTCGACGGAATAGTTCTCGCTGTCGCTCCACAGGCGGTGGAGCACGTCGAACAGCTCGCCCGTCATGTCGTAGCGGCGGTCATGCTCGATGCGGTTCCAGCCGAACATCTCATGCTCGATGGCGCGATGCCCGGTGACGATGTTGATGCCCCAGCGCCCCTTGGAGATGTGATCGAAGGTGGCGCCGATCTTGGCGATGTGCAGCGGGTGCCACGGGCCGTAGAGCACATGGAGCGTGGAGATGAGCAGGATGTTCTTCGTGGTCGCGGCCATGGCGCCGAGGGCCACGAAGCTGTCCAGCGAGGCTTCCCCGTCATAGCCGCCCTTGGGCAGCCACTGGGTGCGGGAGAAGGCGATGTCGAAGCCCAGCGCGTCGGCCTTCTCCACGAGGGCGGAATTGTAGTCGTAGGTCCAGCTGTTGCTGGTGGGATGGTCGGAGAAGTGGATGTCCTGAAGGTTCAGGAACAGCCCCAGCATCAAGGGCTGGCGGGCCGAGCGGGAGAGCGGGCTGTCGGGAAAGTCGAGCGGGCCGCGCAGGAGGGGAGCGGCGGCAACGGACGGAAGTGCGGACATGACGGACCTCGCGGGAGAACGGAAATAGCCCCGGCCCCTTCCCCGAGCGACCGGGAAAGGGGCCGGATCCGTGTCGTCGCCAGGGGAGCGCCGGCACGAAGGGATCGGGAATGCCTCAGGCGGTGGCGCGCGCCGCCTCGGCGAACTGGCTCTGCGGCCGCGGCAGGCCGTAATGCTCGCGCAGCGTCCGGCCGGTGTATTCCGCGCGGAACAGGCCACGCTTGCGCAGGATGGGCACCACCTGCGAGGCGAAGAGATCGAAGCCGGCGGCGTACCAGGGCGGCATCACGTTGAAGCCATCCGCCGCACCGCTCTCGAACCAATGCTGGATCTCGTCGGCGATCTTCTCCGGCGTGCCCACCACCACATAATGGCCGCGCGCGCCGGCGAGGCGATCGATGAGCTGGCGCAACGTCGGCTTCTCCCGCCGCACGATGTCCACCACCAATTGGAAGCGGCTGGCCACGAGCTTGGCCGGGCCGGCATCCTTGAAGGCGTCCAGCTCCACCACCGCACCGAGGGGATGGCCGGAGAAGTCCACGCCGGTGATCTGCTTCAGCTGGGAGATGGAATATTCCGGCTGGATGAGGTCGCTGAACGCCTCGTGCAGCTGGCGCGCTTCCGCCTCGGTGGAGCCGATATAGGGGCTGATGCCGGGCAGGATCTTCACATGGTCCGGATTGCGCCCCAGGCCCGCCGCCTGCTTCTTGATGTCGGCATAGAAGGCCTTGGCGCTCTCCACCGTCTGGTGCGCGGTGAAGATGGCTTCCGCATAGCGCGCGGCAAACGAGCGCCCGTCGTCGGAGGAGCCTGCCTGCACATAGACCGGACGGCCCTGCGGCGGGCGCGGCGTGTTGAGCGCGCCCTTCACCCGATAGTGCCGGCCCACATGCTCGATGGGGTGGATCTTGGTGTCATCCGCGAACAGGCCGGAAACGGGATCGGCCACGAGGGCGTCGTCCTCCCAGCTGTCCCAGAGCTTGGTCACCACGTCCACGAACTCGGCCGCGCGGGCATAGCGCTCGGCATGGCTCGGGGTCTCGGCGAGGCCGAAATTGGCGGACGCCTGGGGGACGGCGGTGGTGACGATGTTCCAGCCCGCGCGCCCGCCGGAGAGATGGTCCAGCGAGGCATAGAGCCGGGCGAGGTTGTAGGGCTCGTAATAGGTGGTGGAGGCCGTGCCGATGAGGCCGATATGGGTGGTGGCGGCGGCGATGGCCGAGAGCCAGGTCAAGGGTTCCAGCCGGAAGCGCGAGGCGTAGCGGATGTTGTCCACCTGCGCCGGCCCGTCGGCGAAGAACACCGCATCGAGCTTCGCCGCCTCGGCCGAGCGGGCGAGGTCTTGGTAGAAGGTGATGTCCAGCAGCCGCTCCGGCCGCGCGCCGGGATAGCGCCAGCCCGCCTCGTGATGGCCGCCGGGATAGATGAACAGGTTGAGGACGAGCTGCCGCCGCGTGGCGTGGGACGATGGGACTGCCATTGGGATCTCTCCTTTGATCGCTCAAGGCGTGAAGGGGCAGAACATTCGGTTGGTTCAGCCGACGCGGGCGGCGACGCGCGAAGCCACGCGTTCTTGCGCGCGCTCCTGCACCCGCGCCGCCGCATCGCCGCCGCCGGTGCGGGGCACGCGGCCTTCCACGGGGTGGCTGGGGTCGGTGTAGAATTTCGTGGAGACGTGACCGTCCGGCACGAGGGAGGCCACCAGCGCCTCGTCGGCGGCGGTGAAGCCGTAGTCGAGGGCGGCGACGTAATCGTCCCACTGGGCTTCCGTGCGCGGCCCGGCAATGGCCGAGGTGACGAGGCTGTTGTTCAGCACCCAGGACAGCGCAAAGGTCGCCGCCGGAATGCCGGCCTCGGCCGCATGGCGGGCGATGGCCTCTGCGATGTCGATGGATTCCGCCCGCCACTCGGTCTCCAGAATGCGCCGGTCGCCCCGCCCTGCCCGACTATCCGCCGCCGGAGCCGCGCCGGGCGCGTATTTGCCGGTGAGCACGCCGCGCGCCAGCGGCGAATAGGTGACGACGCCGAGGCCGTAATGGTGGGCGGCAGGAAGCTGCTCCACCTCCGCCGTTCGGTCCACGATGTTGTAGAGGGGCTGGCTGGCGACGGGCCGGTCGATACCGAACTGGTCGGCGAGATGGGCCACCTCGGCGATGCGCCAGCCGCGGAAATTGGAGACGCCGAAATAGCGCACCTTCCCCGCCTTCACGAGGTCAGCCACCGCCCGCACCGCCTCGCCGAGCGGCGCGTCGAAGATGGCGCGGTGGAAATAGAGGATGTCGATGTAGTCGGTGCCGAGCCGTCTCAGGCTCGCCTCCGCCGCCTCGATGATCCACTTGCGCGAGATGCCCTGCCGGTTCGGCCCCGTGCCGCCGGGATTGGCGAACTTGGTGGCGAGCACATAGGCATCCCGATCGCCCTTCACCGCGCGGCCGACGATCTCCTCGGTGTGGCCGTTCTGATAGGCATCCGCCGTATCGAGGAAGAAGAAGCCCTGCTCCTTCGCCTTGTGGATGATGCGGTGGGACGTGGCTTCGTCGGTGGGTCCGCCGAACATCATGGTGCCCAGCGCCAGCTTCGGCACCTTCAGGCCGCTCTTGCCGAGATAGCGATACTCCGGCGGCGTCACGGGGGCTTTCGGAAAGGCGTGCGCGGTCACATGGGCGGTCATGGGCGAAATCCTCAGTGAAGCGCGTCTTCAGGCGCGTGATGGCAGGCGACGGCGCGGCCGGCCCCGAGGGGGCGCAGCGCGGGGTCGGATTGGGTGCAGAGGGGCGTCGCCAGCGGGCAGCGCGGATGGAAGCGGCAGCCGGTGGGCACATTGCGCGCGCTCGGCAAATCGCCGGAGAGCGGGGCGGCATGGCGCCGCCGTCCGGGCGTCGGCACGGCCTCGATCAGCGCGCGGGTGTAGGGGTGGAGCGGGCGGGCGAAGATGGACTGCCAGGAGCCCGTCTCCACGATGCGGCCGAGATACATCACCAGCACCCGGTCGGCGAAATAGCGCACCACTGAGAGATCATGGGAGATGAAGAGATAGGAGAGCCCCAGCTCCGCCTTCAGCCGCGCCAAGAGGTTCAGGATCTGCGCCTGGATGGAGAGATCGAGGGCCGACACCGGCTCGTCGCAGATGACGAGGCGCGGGGAAAGGATGAGCGCACGGGCGATGCCGAGGCGCTGACGCTGGCCGCCGGAGAATTCGTGCGGATAGCGCGACAACGCCTCGCGCGGGAGGCCCACCCGCTCCAGCGCATCCCCCGCCGCAGCCAGCCGCTCGCGGCGCGGCACGAGGCCGTGCACCGCCAGCGGCGCGGTGAGGATGTCGGCGATGGACTGGCGCGGATTGAGTGAGGCGAACGGGTCCTGAAACACGATCTGCGCCTGCCGGCGATAGGCCTTCAGCGGCGCGCCTTCGAGGCCGCCCACGTCCACCCCGTCGAACACCACCCGCCCCGAGGCGGGGGACACGAGGCGCATGATGACCTTGGCGAGGGAGGACTTGCCGCAGCCGCTCTCGCCCACGAGGCCCACCGTCTCCCCCGGCGCCACGGCGAAGGACACGCCATCCACCGCGCGTAGCAGGCGGCCGCCGGACTCATAGCCGGCGTGCAGGTTTTCAACCGACAGCAAGGGCATGGCGCGCCTCCCTTTGCGCTTCCGCCGTGGTGACGGGGCAGGCGACGAGATGGCCGGGCGCGACCGCATCGAGGGCCGGCTCGGCGGCGCGGCACAGTGCCCGCGCGTTCGGGCAGCGCGGGGCGAAGGCGCAGCCCTCCTCCCCCGCCGCCGAAGCGATGGAGCCGGCGATCTCCGCGAGCGCGCCGGCCGAATAGTGCTGGCCGGCATCAAGCCGGGGCGAGGCGGCGAGCAGGCCGCGCGTGTAGGGGTGGAGCGGCGCGCCGAACAGGGTCTCGAACGGCGCGTCCTCCACCTTGCGGCCGGCATACATCACCGCCACCCGGTCGGCCCATTCGGCCACCACGCCGAGGTCGTGGGTGATGAGCAGGAGGCCCATGGAGAGGTCGCGGCGCAGGGCGTCGAGCAGGTCCAGCACCTGCGCCTGAATGGTCACGTCCAGCGCCGTGGTGGGCTCGTCGGCAATCAGCAGGCGCGGGGCGCAGGCGACCGCGATGGCGATCATCACCCTCTGGCGCATGCCGCCGGAGAGTTCGTGGGGATAGTCCCCCGCGCGCCGTGCGGGCTCAGGGATGCGCACGAGGTCGAGCAGTTCCACCGCGCGGGCAAAGGCGGCGCGGCGGGAGAGCCCTTCGTGCAGGCGCACCACCTCGGCTACCTGCTGGCCCACAGAGAGCACCGGGTTCAGCGAGGTCATGGGCTCCTGAAACACCATGGCGATGTCCCGCCCGCGCACCCGGCGCAGGGCGCGATCGTCCAGCCGGGCGAGGTCGGTCACGGCGCCCTCGCGGCCCCGGAACAGGATTTCGCCGGAGGCGATGCGCGCCGCGTCCGGCAGCAGACGCATCAAGGCGAGTGCGGTGAGCGACTTGCCCGATCCGCTCTCCCCCACCAGCGCGACGGTCTCCCCTGCCGCGACCTTGAGGGAGAGACCGCGCACCGGGGTGGCGCGCGGGAAGGCGATGGAGAGGTCGCGCACGTCAATGAGCGGCGCCATTCACCCCTCCCCGCCGCGGCGCGGATTGAGCGCCTCGTTGAGGCCGTCGCCGATCAGGTTCAGCGACAGCACGGTGAGCACGATGGCGACGCCGGGGATGGCGCTGAGGAACCAGGCGGTGAGCAGGAGATCGCGGCCGGTGCCGATCATGGAGCCCCAGCTCACCACGTTGGGATCGCCCAGCCCCATGAAGGAGAGCGCGCTCTCCATGAGGATGGCGGTGGCGACGGTGACCGAGGCGAGCACGATGACCGGCGGCAGCGCGTTGGGCAGGATCTCGCGGAAGATGATGCGCCCATGCCCGAAGCCCAGCGCCCGCGCGGCGGCGACGAAATCCTTCTCCTTGATGGCGCGGAACTGCGCCCGCACGAGGCGCGCCACCTGCGGCCACGACACCGCCGCGATGGCGAGCGCGATGGCCGGCACCGAGGGTTGCGCGATGGCCACCAGCACGATGAGCAGGATGAAGCCCGGCACCGTCTGGAAAATCTCGATGAGCTTGGAGAGCACATCGTCCACCACGCCGCCGAAATAGCCCGCCGTGGCGCCCACCAGAATGCCGGCGAGGAGCCCCGCCAGTGTCGCCGAGGCGCCCACCAGCAGGCTCACGCGGGCGCCGTGGACGAGCCCGGCCAGCACGTCGCGTCCCAGCGCGTCGGTGCCCAGCGGAAAGCGCGGGTTCTGGCCCGGCCACTGCAAGGGCCGCCCCGCCATCTCCAGCGGATCGTCGGGGAAGAGCACGGGGGCAGCCAGCGCCGCCCCCACCACGACGGCGAGGATGAGGAGACCCGCCACCGCCGTGGGATTGGAGAGGAAGACGAGGAGCGCATGGCGCCGGCCCACGGGCGCCAGCCGCGCCACGTCCGCCGTCACGGTGCGCGCGGCATCCGGCGCATGGACGTTGGGCCAGAAATCCGGCTCAGGCTGCGCGGCTTGAGCGCGCTCGGCGCCCAGCGCCGCGGCCGCCGCACGGTCCTCGGCGTCGGATGCGCGGGGGTTTGCGGCGAGGCCGCCGCTGGGGAGGGTGCCGGTGCCGTGCATCAGCGCACCTCGATGCGCGGATCGAGCCACGCCTGCAGGATGTCGATGGCCGCGTTCACCGCCACCACCAGCAGCGACGACAGGAGCAGGATGCCGAGCAGGACATGGAAGTCCCGCCCCATCACCGCCTCGTAGGCGAGGCGGCCGAGGCCGGGCCAGCTGAACACCGTTTCCACCACCACCGCCCCGCCCATAAGCCCGGCGAGGTGGATGCCGGCCATGGTGGTGACAGGAATGAGCGCGTTGCGCAGCACGTGGTCGCGGGTGACGGCGAAGGGGGAAAGGCCCTTGGCACGGGCGGTGCGCACATGGTCCTGCGTGCGCACCTCGATCATGTCGTCGCGGGTGAGGCGGGCGTAGATGGCCACGTAGAAGAGGGCGAGGGAGAGCGCCGGCAGGATCTGGTAGCGCGCCCGGTCCAGCACCGCCTCCCAGCCGGTGAAGTTCGCGCCGATGGTCTCGGCCCCGCCGGTGGGCAGCCAGCCGAGCTTCACCGAGAACAGGACGATGAGCATCAGCCCGATCCAGAAGCTCGGGATGGAATAGAACAGCAGCGCGAGGACGCTCAGCACCCGGTCCGTGGGCCGCCCGGCGAACGTCGCCATGAGCGCCCCGAGCGTGATGCCGATGAGGAGCGCGAACACGAGGGCGAGGCCCATCAGGCTCAGTGTGTTGGGCAGCCGCGCGCCGATCAGCTCCGCCACCGGCTGGTTGTAGCGCGGCGAGACGCCGAGGCTGAAATGGGCGAGGTTCCAGAGATACCCGCCGAGCTGTTTCGCCACCGGCAGATCCAGCCCGAACTTGGATTTCAGCGCGGCGAGTGTTTCCACCGTCGCCGCGCCCGCTTCGCCGGCCAATGCGTCGGCCGCATCGCCCGGCGTCAGCCGCAACAGGAAGAAGTTGAGGATGAGGATGCCGATGACGGTCGGCACCGCCTGCAGCGCGGTGCGCCGCACGGCTTTCAGGATGCGGGGCAAACGGCGCATGGTCATTTCTCGATCCACACGTCGGCGAAGGAGGCATCGACGCCGGTGACGCCGATGGTGTGGTTCTTCACCTTTCGGTTGAAGATGGTAACGCCATCGACGGCGATGAGGCCGAGGGCGGCGACGTCCGCGTAAACCACCTTCTGGAAATCGAGCCACAACTGGCGGCGCTTCGCCGGGTCCGGCTCGACGGCCGCCGCCTCCAGCAGCCGGTCCACTTCCGGGTTGGCGTAGTGGGAGGCGTTGGAGAAGGGCAGGCCCACGCGGAAATTCTTCGACCACAGGGTGCGCTGCACGCCGAGGGTGGGGTCGAACAGGTTCTGCAAGGATTCGAGCGTGAGATCGAAGTCTCGGCCGGTATACGCCTTCTGGACGTAGGTGGAAAAATCGAAGAACTGGAAGTCTACGGCGATGCCGACCTTCGCCAGCGCCTGCTTCACGAAATCGCCCGCCGCCTGAGTGTTGAAGGGGTTGGCATAGAGCTTCAGCGCGAAGCGTGTGCCGTCCGTCTTGCGGGGATAGCCGGCCTCGTCCAGCAGGCGGTTCGCAGCCTTGAGATCAAAGCCGTAGGGTTCGAGCGCGGGGTCGTAGAAGGCCTTCAGCTTGGGGCTGATGACCGAGGGCGCCACCGCGCCATAGCCGTAATAGACCACATCCAGCAACTTCTGCTGATCGATGGCGTGGGCTATGGCGAGGCGTACCCGCTTGTCCTGAAGGATGGGCCGCTCGAAGTTGAAATAGAGCTGGGTCATCCGCCCGGCATATTCATAGCCGCGCGTCTCGGCGCCGAGCCCCGGCAGGGCCGAGACGCGGGCGAGGTCCGCATAGGGCACGGGCGGGCCGCCGGCGAGATCGAGCTCACCCGCCTCGAATGCCGCCGAGCGCGCGCTCTGGTCGGCGATGAAGCGCACCACGATGCGGTCCAGATACGGCTTGCCCTTGTCCCAGTAATCTGGATTGCGCTCCAGGATGATGTGGCTGCCGCGCACCCATTCCTTGAAGATGAACGGGCCCGTGCCGATGGGCGCCGCGCCGTTCTTGTTGGTGAGCGGATCGGTCCCCTCGTAGATGTGCTTCGCCACGATGGGCGATTCGTTGGCATCAAGCGCGGTGAGGAGATAAGGCGCCGGCTTCGACAGGCGGATGATGGCGGTGTGGGGATCAGGCGTCTCCACCGCCGTCACCGAGGCGAAGGTGGCGCGGCCGCGCGGATGGCCTTCCTTCAGGACCTGGATGGAATAGGCGACGTCATCGGCGGTGAAGTCCCGCCCGTCGTGCCACTTCACGCCCTCGCGCAGCTTGAAAATGTAGGTCAGCCCGTCCGGGCTCACGCTCCACTCCGTCGCCAGCGCGGGCTTGGGGTTGAAGTCGAGATCGTAGGTGAGGAGGCCCTCCGTCACCTTGGGCGAGACGCGCTGGGTGGGCCCGGCGGTGTGGGCGATGGTCACCAGCGTCGAGGGTTCGTGCTCCACCAGAAAGCGCAGCACGCCGCCGCGCACCGGCTGGGGCGCGGCCTCCGTCTCCGCAGCGAATGACGGCGTCCCGGCCGACGCCGCGATCACGCACGCCGCCGCCAGAAGCCCCTTCAGAACCGCCCGACGCGGAGGCGGGGCGAGGAACGGGAATGCGTCTGCGGGCGGCGGGGCCATGCCGGGTCTCCTTGGCTGCGGGAAGCGCGATGGGGGCATCGCGAGACCCAACGATATGGCCCGGCTCCGGGGCGTCAATTATTTTTTGATAAAATCGATGAAAAAGATAGATTATGGTCGAGCCGCCCGCGTCGGGGACCATCCGGCGCGCCGGTGCGTATGGCCACCGCCCGCGTCAAACGCCTGTCAGGAAAGGAAAATCGATGCCGAGCGCCGCGCCCATCTCCTCCAGCGAAGGCGGTTTCGTCGACCTGCCGCCGCGCCACATCGCCGTGCATCCGCTCACCGGCCACATCGGCGCGGAGATCGAGGCGCCGGACCTGTCCCGCCCGCTGTCGCCGGAGGTGGTGGACGAAATCCGCGCCGCGCTGCTGAAGTGGAAGGTGGTGTTCTTCCGCGACCAGCCGCTGAGCCATGCCGAGCATGTGGCGCTGGCCTCGGCCTTCGGCGCGCCCACCATCGGCCATCCCGTGTTCGGCTTCGTAGAAGGCTATCCGCAGGTCTATTCCGTCGGCCGCGACCGTTTCGCGACGCGCCACACCGGCGAGCCACTGATCCGCCCGTGGACCGGCTGGCATACGGACGTGACCGCCGCGGTGAACCCGCCCGCCGCCTCCATCCTGCGCGGCGTCACCATCCCGCCCTATGGCGGCGACACCTTCTGGACCAACCTCGCCGTCGCCTATGAGGCGCTGTCGCCCACTTTGCGCGGCTTCGTCGATACCCTGCGCGGCATCCACGCCTTCGCCCCGCCCGAGGGGCAGGCCGGCACCGCCGACTTCAAGGAGAAGAACCGCCGCCGTCCGCTGGTGAGCGAGCACCCGCTGGTGCGCGTCATCCCCGAGACCGGCGAGCGGGTGCTGTTCGTCAGCCCCTCCTTCCTCAAGAGCGTCACCGGCCTCACCCCGCGCGAGAGCCAGCAGTTGCTGGACCTGCTGTTCGAGCACATCACCCGACCGGAATTCACCGTGCGCTTCCGCTGGCGGCCGGGCTCCATCGCCTTCTGGGACAACCGCGCCACCGCGCACCTCGCCCCGCGCGACATCTATACGCTCGACTTCGACCGCCAGCTCTACCGCATCACGCTCAAGGGCGACGTGCCGGTGGGCGTGGATGGGCGCCCCTCCGCCATCATAGACGGCGAGCCGCTGGAGGCCTTCACCGCCGGCACCGCCTGACGCCCTTTTTCCCTTCCTCCCCGCCTTCCGGGCCTGCGCCTCACCCGCGTGGGCCCGCCTTTTTCATCAGCCCAGGTTTTCCCTGCCACCGGACGCCCCACCCCATGAGCCGCGACTTCCTCATCCTCCTCGCCCCCGGCTTCACTGATCCGCAGAAGCCCGGCCGGCGCTACTTTTGCCCCGACTGCAACCAGATCGAGGGGGTGCTTGCGAGCAATCCGGGCCTCGCCAGCCGCATCACCGTGAAGCGCGTCTCCTTCCTGCGGCCGCGGGCCGAGGTGGTGGCGCTGCTCGGGCCGGACAATCAGGGCCTGCCCGTCCTCATCCTCGGCGACGCGGCGCCCCTCCCGGCGGATGCGCAGGCCTATGGCACCTACCGTTTCGTCACCGACATCCGCCGCATCCTGGAGCTGATCGCCGAGCGCCACGGCGTCCCGTTCCCGCATTGACGTGGCCAGCCCGCGCAGCCACCCTCCGCGCCGTTCCCTCCTGTGGATTTCCATTTCCCCATGCTTGATTATCGCCCCCTCGGGCGCACCGGCATCACGGTGTCGTCCATCGCGCTCGGCACCATGACGTTCGGCGAGCAGAACACCGAGGCCGAGGGCCACGCCCAGCTCGACATCGCCCGCGACCGCGGCATCAATCTCATCGACGCCGCCGAGCTTTATCCCATCCCGCCCAAGGCCGAGACACAGGGCGCCACCGAGCGCATCATCGGCTCCTGGCTGAATGCGCGCGGCGGCCGCGACAAGGTGGTGATCGCCACCAAGGTGGTGGGCCGCTCGGACGCCACCTATTTCCGCGCCGATGGCAGCACCACGCGGCTCGATGCGAAGAACATCAACGAAGCCATCGAGGGCTCGCTGAAGCGCCTCGGCACCGATTACATCGACCTCTACCAGCTCCACTGGCCCGACCGCGCCGTGCCCCTGTTCGGCCAGCGCGCCACCACCCGCGCGCGCGGCGGCGGCGACGGACCGGAGGTGGCGGTGGAGGAGACGCTGGCCGCCCTCGATGCCTTGGTGAAGGCCGGGAAGGTGCGCCATATCGGCCTCTCCAACGAGACCGCCTGGGGCCTATCCGCCTTCCTCGCCGCAGCGGAAAAGGGCATCGGCCCGCGCGTCGCCTCGGTGCAGAACGCCTACAACCTCGTGAACCGCACCTATGAGACCGGCCTTGCCGAATTCCACCAGCGCGAGGACGTGGGCCTGCTCGCCTATTCGCCGCTGGCGCAGGGCTTTCTGACCGGCAAATATCTCGACGGCGCCTTGCCCGCCGGTGCCCGCAAAACGCTGTTCAACCGCACCCAGCGTTACGAGAAGCCCGGCACGGAAGAGGCGGTGCGCGCCTACGTGGCCCTCGCCCGCGAGCTGGGCCTGACGCCCGCCCAGCTCGCCCTCGCCTTCGTCACCAGCCGGCCGTTCGTGACCTCCAACATCATCGGCGCCACCACCCTCGCGCAGCTGGAGGAAGATCTCGGCGCGCTCGACGTGACCCTGACGCCGGAGATCGAAGACCGCATCGACGCCCTGCACCAACTGCACGGAAACCCCGCACCCTGAACGGTTTCGTACCGCCGTCCGCAGCTGGGCGGCGGTGCATCCGGGGCGTTCAGGCAGAAGCCGCACAGCGCCCGGCCCATCGGCCTGACCACGTTCAGAGATAGAGCTTCCATCTTCCAGAATGGGAAGCAATATGATCGTCTGCGGGTTACACCGGTCCCAGTTTCAAGAGGCTGTCAGCGCTGGGACGCCGATCCGCGATCAAGCGCGAGGCGATGCCGTGCCTGTTGTCGTTCCGATCCGTCGGCTGCTCTGCGAAAGATGCGGCGCTGAATTCACGTGCGGATCGGCGTCCTCGGTTTCCGATTCATGGTGCTGGTGCCAGGATCTGCCAAAACTGGAGGTCAGGCAGGCCGAAGGGGATTGCCTTTGCCCTGAGTGTCTGCAACGCGAGATCAGGCAGCAGCAGCCCGGACGAAACCCCTGCAAATCCTGACTACCCTTTCGAACGCTCACCTGCTGCAGAGCACGGACCCTTTAGGTATGCTCCGCCGCCCGGCTGGCGGATTTGAACGATGCGGGCTGTGAAAATCCGTGGAGCGCGCCCACGAGAGACAGCGAGCCGGTGACGCCACGCGCGCTCCAACCCGTGGGCAGGCCGGCGCCTTCATGGCGGGCGCAGGCTGTCCGCCCGCGCCTGCCTGCTTCGGATCAGTTCGTGGCTGACCTGATAGCCCGCGCGGCGGCGACCATGTTGACGAGCGCTGGCTTCACCTCCTCCCACTTGCGTGTCTTCAGGCCGCAATCGGGATTGATCCAGATCTGGCTGTCATCCAGCCGCTGGCGGGCACGGGACAGCAGATCCGTCATTTCGGAGACGGCGGGCACGCGGGGGGAATGGATGTCGTAGACGCCGGGCCCGATCTCGTTCGGGTACTTGTAGCTGCGGAAAGCATCGAGCAGCTCCATCTTCGAGCGCGAGGTCTCGATGGAGATGACGTCCGCGTCCATGGCACCGATAGCATCGATAATGTCGTTGAACTCGGAATAGCACATGTGGGTGTGGATCTGCGTCTGGTCGCCGACGCCGGACGAGCACAGACGGAAGCACTCCACCGCCCACCGGAGATATTCACCCCACTGGCTCCGGCGCAGCGGCAGTCCCTCGCGCAGGGCCGCCTCGTCGATCTGGATCATGGCGGCGCCCGCCTGCTCCAGATCTTCCACCTCGTCGCGGATGGCGAGGGCGATCTGCCGGCATGCAGCGCTGCGCGGAAGGTCATCGCGCACAAACGACCAGTTGAGGATGGTGACCGGCCCGGTGAGCATCCCCTTGAGCGGCTTCTGCGTCAGCGACTGGGCGTAGCGCCACCACTCCACGGTCATGGGCGCCGGGCGGGCGACGTCGCCGAACAGGATGGGCGGCCGTACATAGCGCGAGCCGTAGCTCTGGACCCAGCCGTGCTTGGTGAAGGCGAAACCGGAGAGCTGCTCGCCGAAATACTGAACCATGTCGTTACGTTCGAACTCGCCGTGGACCAGCACGTCGAGGCCGATGTCCTCCTGCCAGCGCACCGCACGCGCGGTCTCCTCGCGCAGGAATTGGGTGTAAGCGTCATCGCTGAGCGCACCCTTGGCATGAGCTGAACGGGCCTGGCGCACTTCGGCAGTCTGCGGAAATGAGCCGATGGTCGTGGTGGGAAAGGCGGGAAGGCCGAAGCGCTTGTGCTGGAGTTCGGCACGCGTGCTGAACGGGCTCGTGCGGCGGGCCATGGCGGCCGTGACCGCGCCGGTTCGCGCCGCGACTGCCGCGTTGTGCACCTTGGGCGACGTCCGACGCGCTTCAGCTGCCGCAGCGGAGGCATCCAGCGCGTCCTTCACCCGCGCGCTGTCGCCCGAAAGCGCGGCCGAGAGCACGGCAAGCTCGTCCATTTTCTGCAGCGAGAAGGCGAGCCAGGACTTCAGGTCCGGATCGAGATCGGTCTCCTGATCGAGATCCACCGGTACGTGGAGAAGCGAGCATGAGGGAGCAAGCTGCACATGATCGGTGCCGCGCCGGGCGACCACTGCCTTCAGACGCTCCGCGAGCGCGGACAGGTTGGCACGCCAGATGTTGCGACCATCGATCGCCCCAAGCGACAGCACGAGGCCCGGACGGGCTTTCTCCACCACCGCCTCAAGCTGTTCCGGCGCACGAACCAGGTCCACATGGAGTCCGGCGACCGGAAGGGACAGGGTCGCATCGAGATTGTCGCCGAGCGCGCCGAAATAGGTGGCGAGCATGATCTTGAGTTTGGGCAGAGCGTGCGCGATGGAGGCATAGGCACGCCGCAGGGCGTCACGCGCAGCATTGTCGAGATCGAGCACGAGACAGGGCTCGTCGATCTGCACCCACTCGGCGCCGTTGGCGGACAGGCGGCGGAGCACATCCACATAGACCGGCAGGATGTTGCCGAGGAGGCTCAGGGGATCGAAGCCCGCCTCCTTGCTCTTGCCGAGCTTCAGGAAGGTGACAGGCCCGAGCAGCACCGGCCGGGTTTCATAGCCGAGGGCTTTGGCCTCGCGATACTCGTCCACCGCCTTCAGGCTGGCGAGCTGAAAGGTCTGGTTCGGAGCGAATTCCGGCACCATGTAATGATAATTGGTGTCGAACCACTTCGTCATTTCCTGCGCCGGCGCCCCCTGCCCTGCACTTCCGTCCCCGTGATGGGAATGGCCACAGGAGGCCTCGGACGCCGCGCCATCAGCGCCCCGGGCCATGGCGAAATGGACCGAGAGCGGGACTTTTCCACCGCGCCAGCCATAGACTTCCGGAATGGCGCCGACCATCACGCTGGTGTCCAACACCTGATCGTAGAGGGAGAAGTCGTTGGACGGGATCACGGTCACGCCGCGCGCCTTCTGGCGGGCCCAGTTCGCGGCCCGCAGGGCAGCGGAGATGTCCAGCAGCTCCGCGTCGCCGGTCTTCCCGGCCCAATAGCTTTCAAGCGCAGCCTTCAGCTCCCGGCGTGGACCGATGCGGGGAGTCCCGAGCGTGGCCACGGGAATGGCGGGGGGTGGTGTGGTGATCGTCGTCACGGCTCTTCAACCCTTCCGTTGAATGGGCGAAGGCCATGGCAGCCGCGACAGGGCGCGGTGGGCGCGAGCCAACCGAGACCCAAGCGCACCACCAGGACACCCCGCCCGAGTACGTATGTTGTCGGGGCAGGTCTCCTGGCTCACGGGTCTCGGCCGGTCGTCCGTCTTCCCAGGATTGCTCCCAGTGACATGAATGGACGTCAGCTCGCCGCTTACAGTTGCGGGGGCAGCGCCGGCATTAAACCGGCTTCCCTCTTAGCTCCGGTGCCACAAACGGCCCAGAGAACCACGACGCCGTCTACGTACGCGCCAAACGCCAGTGCGTCAACGGCATATAAGGACATCTTTATATCGGAAAATGGTGATCGAATGCTGTGTGGACATCGGTCTCGGCTGGGGGTTCGCCTGGATGCTGGCGATATTTGCAAATGGAAACATAGGGAACTGAATTGTGCGGTCGCCATGGTCGGTTTTTTCCCGGCCGCAGGTGGGAAGGCGCCCATCCTTGTACCAACGAATGCGCTCTCTGGGAGTGATGCCAAGAGCCCTGTCAACGGCTTTCGGGGTAAGCGGGGCGAACAGTATCTCGCCGATACGAGTCTCCATCCGCTTGGTAAACGCCTCAAGCCGGCGCTCTCCGGGATCGGGAACCCTGAACGACATCCATCCTTCGCCAACCGCATAATCACCGCCGTCGAGCTTTCGCGCCATAAGCCTCGCGAGGCCTTCCGATGCCCTGATGCGGCGGTCTCGATCGATGGGTGGGAGATCATTCCATGTGAGGCGAACCAACACATGTGCACCCTCATTTTCCGTCGTCATTCTGCCGGGCTGACCCATGTAAAACCTCGACAAAAGCTTGCACGAGACAACAACTTCGCTGTTACGAAAGAAATTTGAGCCTTGGGGGGCTCCATGCCCGTGGAACGCGGCAGATTTGGGCGATTTAGATTGCTGTCACGCTTAAATCCTAGACCACGTGCGATCATATCCTAGCCAGCGGCATAGGGCGTGAACACGCTCAGAGTCTCGTCCACGGCAATAGGTCTGCCGATCATCGGGAAAGCACGCTGCGGGCACGCCGGGCGATCACACACCTT